>JADJTK010000049.1 GCA_016711225.1 Opitutaceae bacterium | reverse complement strand
GCGGCATCGAGCGCCCGGCGCAGCATCACGGCCAGCGAGGTGCCCATCTTGCCGCCCACGCCCAGCACCATGAAGTCGCCGTCCAGCGCCCGCACCGCCTCGATGGCGCCGGGCGTCGGCTCGGAAAGCAGGGTTTCAATCTCGTGATCGGTGAGTGGAGTTTTGGCCATGGGAAAGGGACGATGGACGGACGTGACCCGCCGTACAAGGCCGGGGGTGGCGGTATCCAACAGCGCGAAAGGGACAGGTCAAACCTCAAGTAACCTTTTGGTTACTTTACGCTCGCTTCGCCTCCGGACGGGCTCCACGTTACGGGTGCAATGGCGGCTTGCACGGCACCCCTCCCCCATCGATCCGGTCACCCGGCGGACCGGCCGTCAGTCCCGGGCCTTGATGCCGTCGAGCAGCAGCCGCGTGACATGCCGGATGCCCGCCTCGCGCACGGCCTCCGAGCCGAGGTCCAGCCGCAGGGACTGCGACAGGGTGTAGCGGTTCGAGCTGTAGATGAGGCAGAGGCCGATGAGGCTGATCAGCAGGTAGCGCGCATCCATGTCGGCGCGGATGCGGCCCGCGGCGATGCCGTCGCGCAGCAGCCGGCTGAGGGCGGTGAGCATCGGGTCCTTGCTGAGCCGGAAGTCCGCCTTTGCCAGCCCCGCGCCGTCGTTGAGGTTTTCCCAGAGCAGGAGGCGCACGAAATCCGGATGGTCGCGCAGGAAGTTGAAGTACGTGCGCACGATCTCCGCGGTCAGCGCGTCAAAGTCCGTGCGGTGCGAGAGCGTGTCGATTTCCACCAGTTCCAGGGAGCGGTAGGCCTCCGCCAGCACGGCGTGGTAGAGCCGCTCCTTGTCGCCGAAGTAGTGGTAGACCATCCGCTTGTTCACCGCCGCCGCCGTCACGATCTCGTCCACCGTCGTGCCGTAATAGCCGGCGCGCGCAAAGCAGGTCATCGCCGCGCGCAGCAGCCGGTCGCGGGCCGGCAGGATTTTCCGGGAAGGCTTGGCGGGGGCTTTGGGCATCGCCCCTCCTCGCTAGGCGGATTCCCGGCGCTTGTCACTATGTTCTCCCAACGCTAGCCTTTAACTCCCCTCCTCCATCATGCGTGTCATCGACGTCCATACCCATCCGGTTTTCCGCGGGCTCAGCCTGTTCGGCAAACCCACCAGCCTCAACCGCGTCATCGCCCACGGCCGCCGCCACAACATCGTGCACATGATCGTGCTCGGCGACGTCCTGCTCTACGGCGCCACGCCGAACGCGGAGCAGCTGCGCAAGATCAACAACGACACCATCAGGGTGGTGAAGGCGCGGCCCGACTACTTCACGGGCTTCATCTACCTGAACCCGCTGCTGGGCGAGCGTGCCAACATGGCCGAGGCCGAGCGCTGCCTGGCCGTCCCGGGCTTCCGCGGCATCAAGCTGGAGATCGCGAACAACTCCGCCCACCCCGCCATGCGCCACGTGGCCAAGGTCGCCCGCACCTTCAACCTGCCCGTGCTGCAGCACAGCTGGAGCACGACGAACATCAAGGACCGCCAGCACCAGAGCGACCCGGCCGACACGGCGCTCTTTGCCCGGCGCAACCCCGACGTGAAGGTCATCATGGCCCACCTCACCGGCATCGGCTTCCGCGGCGTGCTGGAGGCCAAGGGCCTGCCCAACCTCTACATCGACACGTCCGGCGGCTTCCCCGAGGAGTACCTGATCGAGTTCGCCGCGGAGCACATCGGCGCCGACCACGTCCTCTACGGCTCCGACCTGCCCATTCGCGAGAACAGCTGCACGATCGGCCGCATCCTCGACACGAAGCTCTCCGCCGCCGACAAGCAGAAGATGCTCTTCGGCAACACCGCCCGCCTGCTCAATCTCAACCTCAACTGAGTCCCCACTTTGTCATTCTGAGCAAAGCGAAGAAACCAGTTCCGCCCCGCCCGCGGACATCGCCCTGGATTCTTCGCTCCGCTCAGAATGACAGAATAAACCAAAAGTCCCTCCACTTTACCGCCGTGCAACTCATCGATACCAACGTCAACCTCGGCCCGTGGCCGTTCACCCCTGTCCCGGACCGCACCGGTCCCGAGCTCGCCGCGCACCTCGCCGCCAGCGGCGTCCGGCGCGCCCTCGTCTCGCACCTGGGCGCCGTCTTCCAGCCGGAACCGATGGTCACCAACCGGAAGCTCTTCGCCGCCGTGAAAAAGACAGCCGGCCTGCTCCCGGTGCCAGTCATCAATCCCGCGCTCGCCAACTGGCGCGAGCAGCTCGCGGAGTGCCTGGCCGCCGGCCCAATCCGCGCGGTGAAGATCTTCCCGAACTACCACAACTATTCCCTCGGCGCGCGGAAGCTCGATGCGTTCATGGCCGCCATCGACGACGCCGGGCTGCGCCTGATCGTCAACGTCCGCCTCGAGGACGAGCGCCACAAATACTTCGCCCTGCGCATCAAGGGCGTGCCGGTGAAGCAGATGGACGCCTTCCTCGCGCGCAATCCGAAGCACCACGTCCTGTTCTCAGGCATCTCACAAGGGCGAGATCGATAAACTCGCGCCCAAGTACAAAAAACTTCTCGGCCGAGATCGCCTTCTGCGAGATCACCAACGTCCTCGAGGTCATGCTGCGGACCTTCCCCGCCCGCCGGCTCATGCTGGGGACCTGCACCCCCCCCGCTGCTCTCGACCCGCGGCAATGTCGACAAGCTGCGCTGCCGCCACATCCCCGCTGGAGCCAAGGCGCTGATCGGCGCGGACCATGCCCGGCGTTTCTTCAAACTCTGATCCCCGTACCACCATGAGCACCACGTCCACTCCCCGCCCGTCCTCTCCCCCGATCGTTGACGAACCCGTGCCGCAGCCCGTGCGCTGGGGCGACGCGGAACTCGAGCGCCTTGCCGCCATGGTGAAGCAGCCGTCGTTGTTCTACTACAACGGGCCCCAGACCAACGCGCTGATGACGGACTTCCGGAAGCATTACCCGCTCAAGAACCTGTTCCCCTGCTCCTCCGGCACCGCCTCCCTGCACATCGCCGTCGCCGCCCTCCGGCTCCGCCCGGGCGATGAGGTCATCGTCTCGCCCATCACCGACATGGGCTCGGTCATCGGCGTCCTCTACCAGCAGGGCGTGCCCGTCTTCGCCGACCTCGATCCGCGCACCTACAACATGGACCCGGGCTCGATCCGCCGCGTCATCACCCCGAAGACCCGGGCCATCATGGCCATCCATCTCGCGGGCAATCCCTGCGACATGACCGCGATCCTCGCCATCGCGAAGGAGCACAACCTCGCGGTGATCGAGGACTGCGCGCAGTCCTGGGGCTCCCGCCACCAGGGCACGCCGGTCGGCCTGATGGGTGACTTTGGCTGCTATTCGTTCAACGACTTCAAGCACATCGCCTGCGGCGACGGCGGCATCGTGGGCACGAACTCCGGGCGTTATGGCGCCAGCCTCTCCAAGTGGGGCGACAAGTGCTACGACCGCGCCGGCGGCACGCGCGACCCCGAGGAACTCGCGCCCAACTACCGCATGAGCGAGCCGCAGTCCGCCGTGTGCGTCGCGCAGCTCGGCAAGCTCGACGACATCGTCACCCGCCGCAATCGCGCGGGTTCGCTGCTCACCTCTCTCCTGCAGAACCTCCCCGGGGTGCTCCCGCCTGTCACGCGCGAGGGCAACTATCACAGTTACTGGTTCTACTTCATGCGCATCGACCCGGCCGTGCTGAAATGCACCCGCGCCGAGTTCGTGGCCGAGCTCCGGGCCCAGGGCGTGGCGGCCAACGCCGGCTACATCCCGATGCCGGTCTATCGCTACAAGGTATTCCAAAATCACAATTTCTTCGGCGGCGCGTGGCCGGTCCGCGATTGCGGCCTCACCACCATGGATTACCGCCAGGTCAGCTGCCCCGTCGCCGCGGCGATCCTGGAGGACGGCATCACCATGCCGCTCAACCAGGCGATGAGCGACCGCTACATCGAGAAGGTCGGCCGCGCCATCCGCACGGTCGCCGAGCGCCTGGCGAAGTAGGGCGCAGCTTCGCTGATTAATGTAGGGCGGGGATTCCGATCCCCGCCTTTTTCATTTCGCTCCCGAATCCCATCTTACTCTTTCTCTTTATCGTTCTCTTTCTCCTGCCTTGGAAAGGCCCAAACCGGAGAAAGATAAAGAGAAAGAGGAAAGAGAAAGATTGGAATTCAGCGTGGGGTCGAAGGTGGGGATCCTCCTTCGCCAAGGCTATGAAGGCGGGGATCGGAATCCCCGCCCTACATCTGCCCCCTCCCGCCCGCGGCTTGCCAGCGCTCCGCGCGCCGGCATCTTCAGCCCCCGCCCCTCCCCACCATGAGCCGCATCATCAAACCCACGCCCGAAATCCTCGCCCAGTTTCACCGCGACGGATTTCTTGTCCTCCCCGGCCTGCTTTCACCCGACGAGGTCACCACCTGCCGCACCGCGCTGGAACGCGTCTTCTCCCGGCACAGTCCGGAGGCCGACATTTATCACATGCAGGAAATCTGGCGGCCCAAGCTCTTCGAGCATGGCCCGGAATTCGACAGCCTCATCGATCATCCCGGCATCGCCGAATTCATTGACGCGGTCCTGGGCGAGGATTGCCACCTCATCGCCCACACCGGCCTGCGCACCTCGCCGGGCAAGACGATCACCTTCTGGCATCTCGACGACGCCTGCCGCTTTCCCATCCCGGAAGGCGTGACACTCGATCCGCGCATCCCGATGCCGGTGTACACGATCAACATGAATTACTATCTCTGCGACGTGGACGAGGCGCTCGGGCCGACGCAGTTCATCCCCGGCAGCCACCGGGCCGGCCGCTCCCCGCGCGAGTCGGACAACGACGCCCACGGCAATCCCACCTATGAAGGCCGCACCCTCGTGAATTCCTGCGGACCCGCCGGCACCCTCGTGTTGTGGAACGACCAGACCTGGCACCGGGGCGGACCGAATGTATCCGACGGCCGCATCCGCTGGGTCATCCAGACGCCTTTCGCCCGCCGGTGGGTCGCCCAGCGCTTCTGGCCGTTCGTCAACTACCGCATGCCCGAGGAAGTCATCGCCCGTGCCACACCGCGCCGCAAACGCCTGCTCGGTTTTCACGGCATCGGGGCTTACGGTTGAGGCCCATGCAACTGATCGTTCCAACCCTCGCGGAACTCCGCGCCAGCATCACGAACGGGGCGGCTGTGTGGCGCAGTCCCGGCCGGGATTGCGATGACGACGCCTTGCCGCCCGTGCCGGTGATGCAGCGGTCGGTCGACTTCATGCTGGCCCATCCGGCCACCGCGTCATGGTTCGCTCCGCGGCTCTTCTGGGTGGAAGCGGCCGGCGCCATCGTCGGTTCGGGTGGATTCAAGAATGCGATGGATGACATTCTCGGCGTTGAGATCGGCTACGGCATCGCCGCCCGGCACCAGCGGCAAGGTTACGCCACGACGGGCTTGCGCCTGATGGTGGCAGAGGCCTTCACGTTGTCCGCCACGCCGCACGTGTTCGCTACCGTCCGCCCCGACAACCTCGCCTCGCAGCGCGTGCTGGCCAAGTGCGGCTTCATCCGCGAAGGCGAGGCCCTTGATCCCGACGACGGTCTCGTCTGGCGCATGGTACTGCCGCGCCGTTGATTTCGTAGCGCGGGGCTTCAGCCCGCGCTCAGCCCGCTACACCGTATTTTGACTTTCCGAACCAGTGCCGGCTGAAGACCGGCACTACTACCCGCAGACCTCGCCGTGCACCGCGACGATGCAGTCGGCCATGTAGTCGGCATCCTCCGTGGTGTAGAGCGCCCCGATGGGCAGCGCGAGGAATCGGCTGGTCAGATCCTCGGTGCGCGGAAAATCCTCGGCCCGGTAACCCGGCGCGGGCCAGGGCTTGATGTCGCGGAACGGCGACAGCGCCGGATGATGCGCGAGGCCGGTCTTCACGTAGTCGCGGTTGTATTGCGGATAGGTGCCGGTGCGGGCGCCGCAGTTGACGTTGCGCGCATCGAGCTTTTCCCGGAACGGCGCCACGTGCGCGGGGTTCTTCAGGAACAGGTAGAGTTCGAAACCGAAG
>JADJTK010000048.1 GCA_016711225.1 Opitutaceae bacterium | reverse complement strand
GCAACGAGGTCACCGGCACCACCGGCGCCACCCACCTGCTCGAGCACCTGATGTTCAAGGGCTCCGTGAACTACAACGATGCCAAGGGCAACAGCGTGAAGAAATTCCTCGAGACCGTCGGTGCCGACTACAACGCCACCACCTGGCTGGACCGCACCAACTACTATGCCGAGATCGGCAGCGAGCACCTCGAGGGCTACATGGCCATCGAGGCCGACCGCATGCGCAACCTCTGGCTGCGCGATTCGGACCGGCAGCCCGAGATGACCGTCGTGCGCAACGAATTCGAGATCGGCGAGAACAATCCCACCGAGGCCCTCGACAAGGAAATCGGCGCCGCGGCCTACATGGCCCACCCGTACCACCACAGCACCATCGGCTGGCGCTCCGACATCGAGAAGGTCTCGATCGAGAAGCTCCGCGAGTTCTACGACACCTTCTACTGGCCCGACAATTCCACCGTCACGGTCATCGGCGACTTCGATCCCGTGGCCACGCTGGGGCTCGTGAGGAAATACTACGGCGTCTATCCCCGCGCCCCGAAACCCATCCCGCAGGTCTACACCGAGGAACCCGCGCAGTCCGGCCCGCGCCGCGTCACCATCAAGCGCACCGCCCAGCTCGGCGTCGTCGGCGTCGCCTTCAAGACGCCCGCCGCCACGCACCCCGACACCGCGGCGCTCAACGTCCTGGCCTCCATCCTCGCCACCGGGAAGGGCAGCCGCTTCTACCGCGCCCTCACCGACAAGACCCTGACCACCGGCGTCTCCGCCGGCGTCGGATTCTTCCACGATCCCACGCTCCTGAACATCTACGCCGACCTCGCGCCGGGCGCCACGCATGAGCAGGTCGAGAAGATCATCATCGCCGAGGTCGAGCGGCTGAAGACCGAGGGCGTGACCGCGGCCGAGGTCTCGGCGGCGGTCAACCAGCAACTCGCCAAGATCGCCTACGCGCGCGACGGTTCCGGCGCGATTGCCGGCAGTATCAACGAATGCATCGCCGCCGGGGACTGGACCCTGTTCTACACCCTTGAGGAGACCTACCGGAAGGTCACCCCCGCCGACGTGAAGCGCGTAGCCAACCAATACCTCCTCGAGGACCAGAGCACCAACGGCTGGTTCATCCCGCTCACCGCCGCCGCCCCCGCCGCCCAGTAACCCCGCCCCCTCATTCCACCATGAAACGTCACCTTTTTCTCCTCGCGGCTGCCGGGCTCCTGGCCTCCGCCCTGACCGTCTCCGCCAAGATTGCCGACAACATCCAGCGCACCCAGGTCGGCACCATCGACGTCCTGACCCTGACCACCGGCGTCAAGGACGTGGTCACCCTGCGCGGCACGCTGCCGGTCGGCAACGTCGCCGCCCCGGAAAGCAATCCCGCGCTCGCTCGTCTCACGGGCAGCATGCTCGACAAAGGCACGGTGACCAAGGACAAGTTCGCCATCGCGTCGCAACTCGAGAGCGTGGGCGCCAGCCTCAGCTTTTCCGTCGGCAACGAACTGCTCACGATCTCCGGCAAGTGTCTGAAGAAGGACGTGCCGCTGGTCATCAGCCTGATCGCCGAGCAGCTACGCCGCCCCGCCTTCTCCCCGGAGGAGTTCGCCAAGGTGCAGAAGCGGTACGTCGGCGCCCTCCAGCGCTCGCTCGACGACACCGACACGCGTGCCTCCGACGCCTTTACCCGTGCCGTCTACCCGCTGGGCCACCCCAACCGCCAGCCGCCGACCGAGGAGCTCATTGCTGCCATCAAGGGCACCACGCTCGACGCGGTGAAGGCCTTCCACGCCGAATACTACGGCCCGGCCCACCTCCGGCTCATCCTCGTCGGCGACGTCGAGGCCACCACGGTGCAGGCCGAGGTCGGCCAGGCCTTCGCGGGCTGGACCGGCGGCAAGGAAGCGGCCCGGCCGGGCGCCGTCGGTGGCGACCTGGACGCTCCCCGCGACCAGACCGTGTTCATGGCCGACAAGACCAACGTCAGTGTCGTCTGGGGCATGGCCACCGGCCTGCGTTACCGCGATCCCGAAGCCCTCGCCCTGCGTGTCGCCACCAATGCCCTGGGCGGCGGCTTTGCCATGCGCCTGATGAATACCGTGCGCAATGAGGAAGGCCTGACCTACGGCATCTATTCCTTCGTATCCAACGACAACATCAGCGACGGCGACTGGCGCATCTGGGCGAACTTTTCCCCGGAACTGCTGGAGAAGGGCATCGCGTCCACCAGGCGCCAGATCACCAAGTGGCACGAGTCCGGCATCACCGCCGAGGAGCTGGCCCAGCGCAAGACCGACATGGCCGGTTCCTACAAGGTCGGCCTCTCCACCACCACGGGCATGGCGAACAACATCATGAACACCCTGGTCCGCGGCTACGACGTCAACTTTCTCGACGCATATCCCGAGCAGTCGCGGAAGCCGTCAAATAGCCGACCCGCAACAAATTCCGGGGCCCTTGAAGTAGGAGCCTGCTTGCAGGCGATGGTTCGATGCAGGGCTGGACCTTGGTCCAGCCGCGAATGTCGTTCGAGCTTCGTAGCGTGATCAGGCTGCACCAAGGTACAGCCCTACAGGTCAAAAGCCTAACCATCGCCTGCGAGCAGGCTCCTACCCAAGACGTCACATTCTTCGGGGATTCGAACTTCCGGCGAATATTAAAGTAGCCCTGCTTTTCCGCCGGCCTGCTGGTTCTTATCCGCAATATACAGGGGTAATCCCCGCTCGTAAACCTGCTCCCGTCGGCTCGCCGACGGGAGCTTTTTGTTCATCGTCCGCTGCCCTGCCCTGCGGACGCAACCCCTCGTTGCTTGCCAAGGCCGGCCCGGGGGCTTTGTTCCAACCTCTCCCCCCATGCCTCACCCCCGCCTGCTTGCCGCGTTGCTGGCTTGTGCGGTGCCGGTCCCTGCCGGCAACGCCGCCGAACCCGCCGATCCCTGGCGCCTGACCCGCGAAGTCATGCCCCTGGCCCAGTCCGTCGAGCTCACGCTCGATCCGGCCGGGGATGACTACACCGGCCGCGTCCTCATCGACGTGGTCGCGGCCAACAGCTTCCAATCATTCCGGCTGAACGCCGAGGGACCGGTCATCACGTCGGCCACGCTCACCGATCCCGCCGGCCGGTCCACCACTCTGACCGCCGCGAGCACCCGCGCCGATCTCGGCCTGGTCACGCTCTCCGCTCCGTCGGCGCTGCCCGCCGGCAACTACCGGCTGACGATGGAATTCACCGCCAAATATCAGCGCGACGGCCTCGGTCTCTACAAGACCGTGAGCCGGGGCGACGCCTACCTGTTCACCCAGTTCGAGGACAAGCATGCCCGCAAGGCCTTCCCCTGCTGGGATGAGCCCGCCTTCAAAATCAACTGGCAGCTCTCGCTGACCGTGCCCATCAGCCTCGAGGCGGTGGCCAACGCCCCCGTGGCCCGCGAGACCCGCACCGCCGACACCAAGACCCTCCACTTCGGCCGCACGCCGCCGATGCCGTCCTATCTCGTGGCCCTGGCCGTGGGCCCGCTGGAATTCGTCCCGGTCCCCGGCCAGTCCGTGCCGGGCCACATCATCACCCCGCGCGGCCAGTCGGGCCTCACCGCCGAAGCCGTCAGCATGGCTCCGCCCATCCTCGCCCGCCTCGAGGAGTATTTCGGCATTCCCTATCCCTACGCCAAACTCGATCAGCTCGCCGTCCCGGAATACGTTTACGGCGCGATGGAGAATGTCGGTCTCATCACCTACACCGACCGCTATCTCCTGATGGACCCCGGGCGCCCCTCGTTCAGCGCCCGGCGCAGCCTCGCCAACATCATGGCCCACGAGCTGGCGCACATGTGGTTCGGCAATCTGGTCACCATGGAATGGTGGGACGACCTCTGGCTCAACGAAGCCTTTGCCGACTGGATCTGCGCCAAGATCGTGGACCGGCAATATCCCGGGTTCCGTTTCGGGATCCAGGAGAGCCGCGCCATCAAGGGCGCCATGCGCTCGGACACCCTGCCCTCCATCACCGCCGTCCGCCGCAAGGTCACGTCCGAGACCGATCTCGCCCAACTCGCCGACGAACTCACCTACAACAAGGGCAAGGGCATCCTCACGATGGTCGAGAACTGGATCGGACCCGACAAGTTCCGCGCCGCCATGCAGGTCTATTTCCAACGTCACCGCTGGGGCAGCACCACGGCCGACGACCTGTGGGGGGCCTTCAGCACCATCTCCGGCGACAACATCTCGCAAATGCTCGCGGCCTACATCGAAAAACCCGGCGTGCCGCTGGTGACCTTTGCCTTTGAATCCGACGGCCGCCTGCGCCTGAGCCAGCGGCGCTTCACCAACCTGGGCGACCAGCCATTGCCAGGGCAGTGGCAGGTGCCGGTCGTGCTGGCCTGGAGCAAGGACGGCCAGCTGCACCGCGAGCGCCTGCTGCTCACCGAGCCAACCCAGGTGTTCGCCGTGCCGGGCCTGGCCGGGGCCGACTGGATCTACCCGAACGCCGGTGAAGCCGGTTATTACCGCTGGAGCCTCCCGCCCGAACTCAACGCACGGCTCGCCCGCCAGGCCGCCGCCCTCAGCCCGCTCGAGCGGGTCGGTCTGCTCGACAACATCTCCGCGCTCTTTTCCGCGGGGCAAATGGACGGCGGCGATTACCTCGCCTACCTCACGGCCAGCGCCCGGGATGAGGATCCGGACGTGACCGAGAGCGTCGCCGGCGGAATCGGCGGCCTGCGCGAGACCTTTGTCAGCCCGGCGGCGGAGCCGGCCTACGACGCCTATCGCCAGGCCATCCTGCGTCCCGTGCTCGATCGCATCGGCCTCCAGCCCGCCAAGGACGAACCCGATTACGTCAATCCCCTGCGCGCCACCCTGTATGGCGCGCTGGGCACCGAAGCCGCCGACCCCGCGGTTGTCGCCGAATGCCGCCAGCTGACCGCCCTCTACCTCGAAAACCCGCGGGCGGTGGATCCCAGTCTGGCGGGCGTCGCGCTTTCGGTCGCCGCCTATCATGGTGACGCCGCGCTCTTCGCCTCCTTCACGGCCGCCCTGGAGCCGGCCCGGTCGCCATCCGGCCGTTCCGCCTATATCCGGGCGCTCAACGGCTTCAGGGATCCCGCGCTGTTGCAGCGCGCCCTGGACTATTCCCTGACCCCGGCGCTCAACTCCACCGAGTTCCTCCGCGTCCTGCTCGGCACGCGCAGCCGCAGCGGTGTCGGCGGCCAGCGAGGATCTGCGCGATCTGGCCGTCAATTGGATGATGTCCCACTACGACGCCATCGCCGCCAAGGCCCCGGCCGAATACCTCGCGGGCCTCATCTCCGTCGCCGGCACCTCGGATGAAAAGCGCTTCAACCGGGTGCGCGACTTCCTGCTCGCCCCGGAACGCCGGACCGAATTCGCGGAAGTCACCATCGCCAAGGCCGCCGACCGCATGCACACCCGCCAGCGCCTCAAGGCCAGGGAACAGGCCAACATCGAGAAATACCTCGCGACCTTCCCGGGCCGCGCGTTGAAAGATTGAGCGATCAGATGTAGGGCGGGGTCTCAGCCCCGCCATTTCCCCGGATAGAGTCAATCTTTCTCGTTCTCTTTATCTTTCTCTTTCTCCTGCCCTGAAGTCTGCGGTTGATTGCGACCGAGGGCGATCGCGCTCCCAGGCGGGGTTCGGAGACCCCGCCCTACATCAAACCGGCACAAAAAAACCGGGGCGAAGGATTTCTCCTCCGCCCCGGTGGGTTTTTCTATTTTATGCTGCGTTGCCGAGGTTTAGCACCCGGCGCGACAGCGGCTGCCAGACCGTGCGGCGGAACACCTCGGGGAGGCGCACGACCGACTGGGTCCAACTGCGATTTTCTTGAGTCTGCTGTACAACCGCGGGCTGGATTTAAGCCGCTGGCGGGAGATCCTCCTCAAGCCGGGAGTTTTCATCGAACTCGTACGTAGAGAAAAGGATCGCGCCGGAGCCGAAGCATCCTGGTTGCACGACAAACATGATCTTGGATTTTTTGTTCATGGTCAGAAGGAAGACTCGCGCGGTTCGCGGAATCCTCCAGGCCGACCATGAACTGCTAAAGAACGCGGACCCGGAAACCTGCGAATCCCGGCCCGACCGTCAAGCATCGGCGCGGCAGGTTGTCCGTTATTCATTAATGATTAGCCTCTTATGGCAATAATGGACCGTCAGATTTCAGGGTCATCATTTGCCGGGCAGCCACGAGCGTGAGCGGGTGGATCGAAAGAGATACCGGTCGGAATTGTTCGGTGTCAGGTCTCGGACCAACGATCCACCCCATAACAGGCTGGGACAACGCCCCAGGTTTCGCCATATTCTCATGGAATATCGAGGGGCTGAAGGCCCGGACCATGGATCGGGCTATCAGCCCTCGTCCATCTGGGGTGCACCATTCCTGGGGCGTTGCCCCAGGCTGTTATGGCGGCGCGCCGTTGGCGCTGACG
>JADJTK010000047.1 GCA_016711225.1 Opitutaceae bacterium | reverse complement strand
TTGAACTCGCGCTCGCCTGTCACTGGCGCATCGCGAGCGATGCCCCGGCGACCCGGATCGGCCTGCCCGAGACGGCGGTGGGGGCCATTCCCGGTTGGGGCGGGGGCGTGAGGCTGCCCCGGCTGGTCGGCGCGGCGGCGGCCTTGGAACACGTTTTGAAGGCGCGACTCCTTTCCGCGGCCGAGGCCAAGGCCGCCGGTTTCGTGGACGAGGTCGTGCCGGCGACGGAACTGAAGACCCGGGCCAGGGCCGTGGCCCTGCAACTGGCGGCCTCGGGCCTGCCCGTGCGGCCTGCGCCGGCGCAACCCGACGCCGCCTGGTTCGCCGAACTCCGTCGCGCCACCGCGGCCAAAACGCGCGGACAGGTGCCGGCGATGCTGCGGATCATCGAGGTGGTGGAGCGCGGGACCGGGCGGTCGCTGAACGAGGCGCTGGCGATCGAGGCGGACATTTTCGGCGACGTCATGACCGGCGAGGTTTGCCGCAACATGATCCATGCCTTTTTCCTGCGCGACTCGGCGAAGAAGCGCACGCTTAACGGCTGGTTTGCCCCGGCCGCCGCGGCGAACTCCCGCCCGGTCGGCAAAGTCGGTGTCGTCGGCGCGGGCGTGATGGGTTCCGGCATCGCCCAGTGGTGCGCCGCGCGCGGATTGCAGGTCGTCATGCGCGACGTCCAGCCCGCCGCCGTCGAGCGCGGCCTCGGTGTGATTCGCGGCCTGTTCGATGAAGCCGTCAAGCGCCGCCTGTGTTCGGCCGCCGATGCCGCCGCCGGCCTCTCGCGGGTCGGCACCACCACCGGCTGGGAGGGATTTGCCGACTGCGACCTCGTCATCGAGGCCATCGTCGAAAACGTCGCGGCCAAGCAGCAGCTCTTCACCGAGCTCGCCGCGGTCGTCCGCCCCGATGCGCTCCTCGCCTCCAACACCTCCGCGCTGCCCATCGAGGAACTCGCCGGCCATGTGCCCAACCCCGGCCGCACCCTCGGTCTCCATTTCTTCAACCCCGTCAGCCGCATGGCCCTCGTCGAGCTCATCGTCGGCCGGCACACCTCCGCACCCGCCGCGGAGGCGGCCCTCGCCTTCACGAGGATCCTGGGCAAGTCACCGGTCGTCTGCCGCTCCTCGCCCGGCTTTCTCGTCACCCGCGTGCTCTTCTTCTACCTCAACGAGGCCTGTCGCCTCTGGGAGGAGGGCGTCCCGACCGATGCCATTGATGCCGCCCTGCACGATTGGGGCTGGCCGATGGGTCCCATGCGCCTGATCGACGAGGTCGGGGTGGATGTGACCGATTTCATCTTCGGCGAGATGGCGCACATCTTCCCCGGGCGCGTCAGCCGCACGTCCATTGCGCCCGCCTTCTGGCTGCGGGATTGAAGGGCCGCAAGAACGGTGCCAGCTCAGGTTTCTATGTACGATGGTCGTCAGGAGACGCTGAATCCCGCGGTCGTTGCGCTGGTTCCACTCGCTCACGCTCGTAGCGGCGAGATAGGGCCCGCGACCATTGTTGACCGGCTCATGGGCGTCATGATCGCCGAGGCGCGGCGCTGCCTTGAGGAAGGCGTGATCAAGTCCCCCGATGATGTGGATTTCGCCCTGCTGAGCGGTGCCGGCTTCCCTGCCTTCCGCGGCGGCTTGATGAAATACGCGAACCGGAGGGGTTAGAGGCATTTCGTTTCCTTTGGTTGTGGTTCTGCCGCGCCAGGTGTTCCGCGGTTTCACCTGGCCTGACTTCGCGGCGTAGCACCTTGCCTGTTGTTGGGCGGGGTCTCCGAACCCCGCCAAGCGAACGTCGCTGGTTTCGAGGCGGGGTTCGGAGACCCCGCCCTACAACAAATCCTTCGCGCCTTCGCGCTCATTGTCATACGCCTTTTGGCGCAATTACCCCCTCCTGACAGTCCTAAGTCCACAAACGCGTTGCGCCACTCCCGCGGCCGGACTTTGTGACTCGGCAACCCCACACCCGTTTTCACTCCCATCCCCAGGAGCGAACCATGCCTGCATTATCTGATCCCGTCCTCCTTTCTCCTCAACAGAAGCGCGAACTGCTGCTGACGATCCTCGAGAGCCGTCACGGCGACCTGCGCGAGGAAAACCTCAACCGCCAGGGCAAGGGCCATTTCCATGTCTCGGGCCGCGGACATGAGGCGCTCGCCGCGCTGTCGCGTCAGCTCCTGCCCGGCGACTACCTCGCCCCCTACTACCGCGACCGCGGTCTGGTGCTCGGCCGCGGCGTGACCACCAGGCAGCTTGCCCTCGACTACATGGCCAAGCGCGATTCCTCGTCGCACGGCCGCCAGATGCCGTCGCACTACAGTTACCGCGAACTCAACATCTGGAGCGTACCCACCCCCACCGCGGCGCAGCTCCTGCCGGCCTGCGGCATGGCCTGGGGCATGCAGTTCGACGGCAAGCGGACCCTGGTGGTGACGACCGTGGGTGACGCGGCCACCCGCCAGGGAGATTTCTACGAGGCGATCTGCTTTGCGCAGGAGCGCAGCCTCCCGGTGCTGCTGGTGGTGGAGGACAACGGTTTTGGCATCAGCACGCCAACGGCACGGATGACGCCCCGGGCGTTGCAGGTGCTGAACGACGACCAGTGGCAGGTGGTCGAAGGGTGGGACGTCGAGCAGGTCCACGCCGCCGGCGAAGCTGCCATCGCGGACATCCGCGCCGGCCGAGGCCCACGGCTACTGTGGGTGAAGCTCGAGCGGCTTTCGAGCCACACGAGCACCGATGACCGGGCCATCTACCGCCGCAAGGAGGACCTGGCGAAGCTGGCGGAGCATGACCCGCTGCTGACGCTGAAGCAGCAGATGATCGCCGCAGGACAGCTGACCGAAGCGGAGTTCGCCAAGCTGGACCGCGAGGTGAAGGAACGCGTGCGCCGCGATTACGCCGAGGCTGAGCGCGCGGAGAATCCGGCGGCGAACGAATTGGAAGTGAACGTCTCCTCCCCGCCGGCGGCGCTCGACGAGGTCGTGCTTCAACCCGGCAGGCACCGCATGGGCGACGTGATCAACGGCACCCTCCGCTCCGGGCTCGAGGCGAATCACGACCGGCTGATCTTCGGCGAGGACGTGGAGGACCCCAAGGGCGGGGTGTTCCGGCTGACGCAAAAACTCTCCACTGATTTTCCGCGGCAGGTCTTCAACTCGCCCTTGGCGGAGTCCACCATCCTTGGCGTGGCGTGCGGACTTGCCAGTTATGGCAAACGGCCGGTGTTCGAACTGCAGTTCATCGATTTCATCTATCCGGGCTGGAACCAGCTGGTGACGAATCTCGCCACCCTGCGCTGGCGTACGTATGGCAAGTGGACCTGCCCGACGGTAATCTACGCGCCCTACGGGGCCTATCTGCCCGGCGGCTCGCTCTGGCATTCGCAGGCCAACGAATCGGCCATCGCGCACTATCCCGGCTTGGCGGTGGTGGTGCCCAGCACACCGGAAGACGCCGCCGGGCTCCTGTGGACCGCAATGCACGCGGCGGATCCGGTCATTTTTCTGGTGCCGAAGCATCTGCTCTGGGCCGAGCGGGAGGTGGAGGCGCCGGTGCTTTCGGTTCCCATCGGCCAGGCTCGCCGCCGTACCGGAGGGTTGATGTCACGGTGGTGGCCTGGGGCAACCTCACGGAAAAGGCGCTGGAGGCTGTGGCGCTCTCGGCGACGAGGTGAGCGTGGAGCTGATTGACCTCCGCACGATCGTGCCGTGGGACCACGAGACGGTCGAAGAATCCGTGCGCAAGACCGGGCGGCTCGTGGTGGTGCAGGAGGACACCGAGAATTGTTCCGTGGGCCAGATGGTGATCTCGCACCTTGCCGGGCGGCCGGACGTGTGGAGCCGGATGGTGTGCGCGCCGATCCTGGTTTCAAAGGGCAACGTCATGATCGGATACAACCCGATTTATGAATACGCCGCGTTGCCCGATACGCCCCGGCTCATCGCGGCCGTGCGTCGGGCGATGGCCACGAGTCGTGATCGCAATGAGATCGCACCAACCGCGGATTATGCCCCGCCGGTGGAGCCGAAGACGGTGCCGGTGGTGGCCAAGGACGCCCACACTCCGGCCAATGCGATCGTTCCCGGAACCAGCGATATCGAGGTCAAGGTGCCGATCATGGGTGAGGGCATCCGATCGGCCCGGATCGTGGCGCTGCACAAGCAGCCGGGCGAAGCGGTCAA
>JADJTK010000046.1 GCA_016711225.1 Opitutaceae bacterium | reverse complement strand
AGGTCGGCGTCACCGCCGGTGCGGAGGGCCTTTGCGGCGGCGAGGGCGTGTTCCTTGATGGCCTCGTGCGCGGTTTCGCGGCCGGCCCCGCGCTTGACCGCCTCCATGAGGATCGTGGTGGTGGCGAGGAAGGGGAGGTTGCGCTCGTTCTCGGCCGAGATGGCGGCGGGAAACACCTCCATCTGGCGCAGGACGGTGAGGAAGGTCTCGAGGAGTCCGTCGATGGCGTAGAAGGAGTCGGGCAGGGCGACGCGGCGGACGACCGAGCAGGAGACGTCGCCCTCGTTCCATTGGTGGCCGGCGAGCCCGCCGGTCATGGTGACGTAGCCGCCCAGGATGGTGGTGAAGCCGCAGATGCGCTCGCAGTTGCGGGCGTTGACCTTGTGCGGCATGGCGGAGGAGCCGACCTGGCCCTCCTGGAATCCCTCGGTCAGCAGGCCGTAGCCGGCCATGAGGCGCAGCGTGGTCGCAAAGCTCGCGGCGGCGGCGGCGACCTGGTGCAGCGCGGTGACGACCTCGTAGTCGAGGCTCCGCGGGTAGACCTGGCCGACGGCGCCGAAGGAGGCGTGGAAGCCGAGGTGCTTGATGATGCGGTTCTCCAGCTGGTCCACCTTGTTGGTGTCGCCGCCCAGCAGGGTGAGCTGGTCGAGCTGGGTGCCGACGGCGCCCTTCAGTCCGCGCACCGGGTAGCGCTCGATGAGTTCGCCGAGCCGCTCGAAGGCGGCCTGCAGTTCCTCACCGAACATGGCGATGCGCTTGCCCAGCGTGGTGGGCTGGGCCGGGACGTTGTGCGTGCGGCCCGTGATCATCAGGTCGCGGTGCGCCTCGGCCTGACGGGAAAGGGCGAGGAGGGCGGCGGCGGTCTTGAACTGGACGACCTTGAGGGAGCGGTAGACCTGCAGCTGTTCGACGTTCTCGGTGAGGTCGCGGCTGGTGAGGCCGAGGTGGATGAACTGGCGCTTGGCCAGATCGGAAAACTCCTCGATGCGGGCCTTGACGTCGTGGAGGGTGATGCGTTCGCGCTTGTCGATGGCAGCGAGGTCGATCTGGTCCTTCACCTTCTCGTAATCCTTGATCGCCTCGGCGGGGATCGGGACGCCGAGGTCGCGCTGCGCCTTCATGACGGCGATCCAGAAGTCGCGTTCCAGGGCGACGCGGCCGTGCTGGGACCAGATGGACTTGATGGCGGCCGAGGCGTAGCGCTCGGCGAGGACGTTGGTGATGGGTGTGGCGGCGGAGTCGTTCACGGCAAGGCCGCTGAGTAAGCAGGCCGGAGGGAAATTGCCAATGGCAAAGGCGTCACTGAGTGGGTTAAGGCTGAGGGGTAGGGCGAACCGTCCTCGGTGAGCCGCCGCTGGCGGATGGTCAACCGGCTCGGCGGGGACGCCTCGCCCTACCTGCGATCATATTTCGCGCCGGAGGCTATGCCTCAAAGAAACGAGCAGATGTATTCGCAGATGCCCGACGAGACCGCGATGGTGAAGCCGCTCTTGCCGGGCACCTCGAAGGCGGTGCCGGCGTGGTATTCCTTCTCCGCGGTCGCGCCGTCCAGGGTCACCTGGCAGGTGCCGGCCACGATTTCCATGCGCTCGGGGGCCGCGGTGCCGAAGTGGTAGCTGCCAGGGTAGATGATCCCCAGGGTCTTCTTTGCCCCGTCGGGCATCAGGATGGTATGGCTGACCACCTTGCCGTCGAAATAGATGTTGGCCTTGGTCACGGCGGTCACGCCGGCAAATTGTGTCGGGATGGAGGACATAGTGGAGTAACGCTCAACGCTGAACGTTTAACGCTCAACGCTGAAGTTGGATTTCGATCTGTGGCTACGAGCGTGAGCGAGTGGAAGATTTCGTAGATTGCAGATCGGAGATGGGAAATCGTGCAACCCCCACTCGCTCACGCTCGTAGCTACTGCAGCATTCATTGAGCGTTAAATGTTGAATGTTAAGCGTTGAGCGTCGGTCCGCCTCCGTTGCAGCGCTGGCGGACCGTGGCGAGGTCGAGGCCCTCGATGCGCACGCGCTTGCGGGAGGCGGTTTCACCGGTGATGACGGTGACAGCGCGCCTGGGCAGGGCGAGTTTTTGGGCGAGCAACTCGCACAGGGCGGCGTTGGCGCGGCCCTCGACGGGCGGGGCCTTGATCCTGACCTTCAGGGCTTCACCGAGCCAGCCGATGATCTCGCTGCGCGGGGCATTGGGCGAGACCTTGACCTCCAGGATGCAGTGCGGCGCGGTCATGGACACGGGTAGCGCCCGGCCTCCGGACGGGCGGAGCGATGTCCGCAGGCGTGAGACCAACCGCCCGACCGGAGGCCGGGCGCTACCTGGATGACAGGACGGTTGGACATGGAAGCGTTCCACTCACCCCAGCGCCTCGGCGAGCGCGGCGATGATTTCCTCCGGTGGCTCGGTGCCGACGCAGAGGCGGAGCAGGTCGGGATCGAGCCTGCTGGCGGCGAGTTCGGCAAGACCGGCGGGATTGGTCACCAGATCGTAATGCGCCAGATACATGAACGGGCAGATGAGCGTGGACTTCATGCCGAAGCTCGGTCCCTTCGGGAGGCGCAGGCGGTCGTAAAAGGTCTCCAGGCTGCCGATCTTGCGCAGGGTGAAGGTGATCATGCCGCCGGTGGTGCCGGGACCGCGGGCGAGCCGGCGATAATTGGCGGCGGCCGCCGGGTGCAGGGCCCAGAACACCTCCTTCACGGCGGGATGGGACGAGAGGAACTGGGCGACCTGGGCGGTGCCGGTGTGGATTTGGGCCAGCACGGATTCGGTCCGGCCAATCTGGGCGGCGAGGCGGGCGAGGTCGCGGGCATAGAGCGGTTCGACGGTGGCCGCGATGCGGGTGCGCAGGGTCGCGGCGTCGGGACCGGCGGGGTTGACCGCGCACAGGCCGGCGACGAGATCGCCCTCGCTGGCCGTGTATTTGGTGAGACTCGTCACGACGACGTCGGCGTACGGCAGCACGTCGACATTGTAGACCGAGGCGATGGAAGGATCCACGAGCAGTCGCGCGCCGTGGCGCCGGCAAAGGTCCGCGAGGGCCGGCAGGTCGGGCGTCTGGATGAGGGGATTGGTCGGTACCTCGGTGATGACGCCCGCGATACGCGCACCGTGGGCGGCAAAGATACGGTGGAGGGCATCGAGGTCGAAGACGTCCCGGATGTAGACGTAGTCGGACGAGGTTGCGGTGTATTTTTTGAGGATCGCGATGGTGTCGAGATAGAGCCAGCCGAGTTGGAGCCAGACGGTCCGGCCGCGGGCGGCCTGCAATTCCGCGACGGCGTGGAACGCGCTCCAGATGGCATTCATGCCGCAGCTGGCGAGGATCAGGTCGTCGTCGCCGGCGGTGGGAAGAACGCGGCGCAGGTGCCGGCGTACTTCGGCGGCGGCGTCACCGGGAAAACTCTCCTCCGGCCAGGGCGCGGTGATGAGGTCGAGTTTCAGGAGCCGGTCCTCCGCTTCGCGGGCGGAAAGGAACCCGCCCAGGTTCTGGAGGAAACCCTTGGCGAGGGCGGCAAGCTCCGGGGAGTTGGGGTGGGAGACGCCATGGATGCCCGCGGAGTGAAACAGGCTGGGCTGGGCGGTGAGACCCGGCGCAGACGTGGCGCGCGCCAGGTGCGTGACGAGGGCGCTGGCCATGCGGGACGAGGAGGTGAGCCACAGGGTCCGCCCGGAGAGTTCGGGGGCCTGCTTGAAATGCTGGGTCAGCCGCTGGGCAAAGGGATGCACCACGAAGCGCGGGTAACCGGTGGCGAGTTGCTGGATGATCGCCGGATCCTTGCGCTCGTAGCCGTGAACGGCCCGCATGGTCGGCAGGCTGCAGGACACCGCATGCGGGGTATCGGGAATGGGCCGGCCAAGGGGGAGGTGGGCAAAAGCTGACATGAAGGAGATTGGGCAGCCTCAATGAACCCCGGCGGGGAGGCAACCTGAAGCTCGGGGCGAAGCTGTCATAGGGCCTGGCGCCCCGCGCGGCGTTTGGAAGTGAAGGAGATGATGCGGGGCGGAGGACAGGTCCGAAACCTGCCGTCCTTTTCCATCCACCGCTGAAATCCAATCTTTCTCTTTCTCGTAATCTTTCTCGTTCTCGGGAATTGTCCGGCATCCGGACAGTCGGGAGAAAGAGAACGAGAACGAGAAAGATGGGAATCTAGCGGGAATGGTCGAAGGCGGGGTTCGGTGGTGGCCCGCCCCACAACAAACTGCAGCCGGTTGAAAAATGTGGCGCCCGGCGCGGGTGGCATTGAGACTGGCGGGGCATGAAACTCGTTTCCTGGAACGTCAACGGGGTGCGCGCCGCCCTGGGCAAGGGTCTGCTGGACTGGATGCAGGCTTCGCAGGCCGACGTCATCTGTCTGCAGGAGGTCAAGGCCACCCTGGGAGACGTCCAGCACGTGGTCTGGCCGAAGGGATACGAGATGGTTTGGAACGCGGCCGAAAAAAAGGGTTACAGCGGCACGGCGCTGTTCACGCGGCGCAAGCCGCTGGCGGTCGCCACGGGCCTTGGCTCGGCGGCGCACGATGCGGAAGGCCGCGCGATCACGGCGGAGTTCGACCATTGCTATGTCATCGGCGTGTATGTGCCCAATGCGCAACCCGAGCTGGCCCGACTCGGTTTCCGGCAGGAGTGGGACCGCGCCTTGCTCACGTATGCCCGCAAATTGGAGAAGAAGAAGCCGGTGCTTTTCTGTGGCGACCTAAATGTGGCGCATGAGGAGATCGATCTCGCCCGGCCGAAGGAGAACGTGGGCAATCCCGGGTTCTCCGACGAGGAGCGCGCGGGTTTCCGCGACTATCTCAAGGCCGGATTCGTGGACACGTTCCGCCATTTTGAAAAGGGCCCGGGCCACTACAGCTGGTGGACCTACCGGGCGGGCGCGCGGCAGCGCAACATCGGGTGGCGGATCGACTACGTGATGGCGTCGGCGGCGCTGCAACCGCAGCTGAAGCGCGCGTGGATCGAGCCGTCGGTCATGGGTAGCGACCACTGCCCCGTGGGCGTGGAACTGAAATGAAGACCGCGGCGAAGGAACTGAAGGAACTCATGCTGCAGAAGCCGCGGCTTACCCTGGCCGCGGCCGAAAGCCTGACCGCGGGTCACCTGCAGTCGCGGATCGCGGCGGTTTCCGGCGCATCGGAATTTTTTCTCGGCGGACTCACCGCCTACAGCTTGGAGCAGAAGGTAAAGCACCTCGGCGTGAACCGGGCCGAGGCCAGGGCGGTGAACTGCGTCTCGGCACCGGTGGCGGAACAGATGGCGCGCGGCGCGCTCAAGCTTTTTGGCAGCGATCTCGCCGTGGCGACCACGGGTTATGCGGAGCCGTCGCCCAAGGACGGAGTGGAAGCTCCCTTTGCGTGGTGGGCGCTGGCCTGGCGGCAAAAGAAGGGGCCGCCCCGGCTGCGGCATGGCTGCATCGAATGCATCGGGTCAAAACGCGTGGAGACGCAGGCGATCGTGGCCGAGGCGGCGCTGGCGGAGCTGATTGCCTGGCTGCGCGAAGTACGCGGGTGAGGGTGTAGGGCTGGGTTGCCGAACCCCGCCTTCGATCAGTAGAGACGTTCGAGGCGGGGATCGGAATCACGTCCTGCTTATGAAAGGCTCCTGTAGCTACGAGCGTGAGCGAGTGGATTAACCTTCCTTGCATTCAATCCACTC
>JADJTK010000045.1 GCA_016711225.1 Opitutaceae bacterium | reverse complement strand
ATGGCGTACCTCGTTGCGGCCGTATCCGACCATATTCAACGCGACGGCGAGGCCCGCCCCCACTTCTGGAGGACAACTGGCGAAGTTGGCGGTGGTTTCCAGCTGCAGGCTGAGCCCGGTGAAACACTGCTCGAGGCTGTCATGGATTTCTCCGGCCAGGCGGTTGCGTTCGGCGAGGGTGGCGCTGGTGCGCGTCTCCTGCTGCAGTTTGAGCATCGTCGCCTGTAGTTCGCCAGTGCGTTGGGCCACCAGCCGCTCGAGGGCGGCGTTGCGGGCCTCGGCCCGGCGCACCAGCAGCCGGAACAGCCCGGCGAGCACGACCGCCGCCAGCAAGGGGTAACTGGCGTAGGCATACCAGCGCCGGTACCAGGGCGGGGCCACGGCGAACCGGAATTCGGCCGGGGAAGCGACCGGGCCGCGGTTGTCCCGGGCGCGAACCGCCAGGTGGTAGTCGCCCTCGGGGAGGTCGGACAAACTGATCGATGAGCCGGTGGTCGCCGGGGTCCACGTGCCCTGGTTGAGGCGGTAGTCATAGCCCAGCGGCCGCATCGACGCATAGCTGCCGGCGAAGAAACCCAGGGTCAGCGCATTTTGTCGATACGGGAGCACGCCCAGTTCGCCTCGGGCGCCCGCGGGGCGGTCGATGACAGCGCGGGTGCGGCTGTCCAGCAGCGAGACGAGGACTGGCTGGACCTGGGGCGGGGGCAGCGCCCGCCGGGCCGAGTCGAGCACGTAGAGAGAGTGGCCGGTACAAATCCAGATTTCGCCCCCGGGCAGGGCGCGCACGAGCGGCGTGCGTTCATTCAGGTTGGCAAAGCTTGTCGCGTCGACCTGGCGGAGGCCGTTGCTGGTGGTGATCTCCACCAGCCCATGTTCGTGGGAAGCCCAGTAGGTGCCGCTTCCATCCCGGCAGAGGCGCTGGATCGGGTACGGCGCGGCAGCAAGCAACTCCCGGAGGTCGCGCGCTTCCACCATGGTCTCAGATGATTCGTCAAAGAAGAGCGCATCGTTGCCGGCTCCGATGATCGCCACCGTCGTGCCGATCACGCTGACGTGAACCCATTGTGGCTGCGACCACGGGAACTGCTCGAATGATCGCCGGACCAGGCGGTCGCCCTCGATCGTCAAACGGGCGGCGTGATTCACCCCGTATTCCACCCACGCGGAGCGGTTGCCCGCGTGGACGATGCTGGGATAGCCGGCGCCTGGGATGCGGGGGGTGCACTCCGACCAGATCCCGTTCTCTAGCCGCAAGGCGGCGATCTCCTCTTCGCCGATCGCCAGGCAGGTGGTCGCGTCGAGGGCGACCAAGCGGGCGGCATGCAGGCCGGCCAGCACTGGGGTGAAACGGCCCTCCGGATCGCGAACGAACACGCCCTCGCCGTTCGCGGCGAGGAGCGCGGGGCCGACCGTGGCGAGGCCCCAAGTGCCGGCGCGCGGGGCGCCCGTCATCAGGCGGAACTGAGTGGGGCCCGGCTCGGTGGACGCGATCGATTCGTAGGGCTGTCCATCCGACGCGACCACCGGGTGCCCGTTCCAGGCGACCACCTGCGGCCATTGGGTGGGCAGCCCAAGGGCCCTTCCGAAAGTGGTGAAGGGCTGCCCGTAGAGAATCTTGCTTATCCCCGCCTCGCCGGCGGCCCAGAGGACTCCGGGCTCGTGGCAGGCGAGGGCGGTGATCCCGCGGTACTCGGGACTGGTCAGGGCGGTGTTGATGGCCCCTCCGGGGTGATGAGAAAGACCCCCCGATTGGTGATCGCGAGTGCGAAGTTGCCGTCCGGCAATCGCTGCAGGGCGGACACGCTGCCGGGCAGGTCCGCGCCCAAGGGGCCCGGCAGTCGGCTGAGACGGCCGTCGCGCAGGATATAGAGTCTCCGTGCCGTGGAGGCAAAGAGGGCATAGTCGCTCCCGGCGGCGAACTCGCGCACCACCGAGCCGCCGAAACTGGAGGAGTCCGCGGTGGTGACTGGTCCCCGGGCGGGGTCGAGCTCGATCACGCCGTTGTTGTGCGTCGAAACGAAGACCTTGTCCTTGAACGCGAACAGGCGCGACAGGCCGCGGGTTTCGAAAAAGCGATGGGCGCCGGTGGTCCGCTCCCAGAATACCGCCCCGTTCCATCCGGCGAAGTAGACGCCGCCCTCCGTACAGAGAATCTGGGTGAAGCCGGTGGTCGGAACCCACTTGGGGCAGTCCACTGGAACGAGCGACTCCGGCCGGAGGGTGCCTGCCGGGGTCGGCTGCAGGCGGCCCCACGATCCCAGGGCGCCGTAGAACGCCGTCCCGTCGGTCGCGACCTTCACCTCCTGGAGCCCCGTGGCGCTCGCCGGTCCGTTCGCCTGCTGCAGCCACAGGCCGTCGTTGAGCACGAGGTATTCGCCGTTTTGGGCCACGGCGATGCGCCCAAACGCATCGAAGCTGAGGCGCGCGCCGCGCGACACGCTGCCGATCTCCTCGAACGGATAGAAGCGGATGAGCGGGAGCCCCTCGATGGCGGCCTGCGCGAGGGGGAAGGCGAGGGCCCCGAGCCAGAGGAGCATCCGCCAGCGCCACCAAGGGGCGCGCCGGGCCACCGGCCGGCGGAGGGACCGCCCGCCGCAGCGGTGTGGATTGAATACTGGCGCCGGTGGGCCGTCGAATTCGTGCATCTGACGCGGGCGAGGGTGGGGTTCGCCCACGGCACGGTAAAGGCCGTTCCGGCGGGCCCGGCTACCACTTTGGTCGTAGCGCGCGGATGGCTGGAGGTGGCCGTGTCCTCATTGGACGGCGGGAAACGCTTGCTCGAAGTGCGCAAGTCCTGGGGCTAGGGTCGGCTGCGGGACCGGTGGGCGGACCGGATTGCATTAAAAGAGGCCCGTTGGCGCGCCATTCTGGAGGTAGTCGTAACCGTGCTTCCGGTGATGCGTCTCGGGCCGGACCCGCGCGGCCTCCAGATCCGTCCGCGTGGATTCTCTGGAGTTTCGCTCCAGAGCGCGTCCGGTACCGCCTCCATCCTCAGTCGACCCAGCCTTGTAGTTCAGTTCTAATCCTAGCCCATGCCTGCCTCCCCACCTTCTCGTTCGCGCAAACGTTGGTATCTCTATGGAGCGGTGGCGTTCGGGCTCGCCGCGGCCGTCTGGTATTTTGGCTTCGGCACCAAGCCCGCCAAGAAGCGCCCGCTTCAGCCCGCGTGGGCCGGTTCGGAATGGCCTCAGTTGGTGCCGGTGCGCACGGTGGTGGCCCAGGTGCAGGATCTGCCCGTGCATCTCAAGGCGATCGGCACGGTCGTCCCGCTTAACACCGTCACGGTCAAAAGCCGGGTCGACGGTCAGTTGGCGCGCGTGGGCTTTGAGGAGGGCGGGCGCGTCGAGCGTGGGCAGGTGCTCGCGGAGATCGATCCGGTGCCGTACCAGATCAGCTTGGCGCAAGGGGAGGGCCAGTTGCAGCAGACCGCTGCCCGCGCCCAGAGCGCGCGCAGCGACCTGGTGCGCATCCGGGACCTGCATGCGAAGACCCTCGTCACCGACCAGGAATTGGAGGCCCAGCAGGCCCTTGTGGCCGAGCGGGAGGGCGCCCTCGCGGTCGATCAGGCGCGGGTGGACAACGCGCGCTTGCAGCTCGCCTACACCCGCATCGAGGCGCCGATTGCGGGTCGGGCCGGGCTTCGCCGCATCGACGCCGGCAACCTTGTGCGCCAGAGCGACGCCGGCGGGCTCGTGGTCATCACCCAGACGCGGCCGATTGCCGTACAGTTCACCATTCCCGAGGTCGATCTGCCGCGGGTGCTCGACCCCTTCCGCGCCGGCGAGGGGCTGGTTGTCGAAGCCTGGGACCGCACCGACAAGACCGTTCTTGCCACCGGCGTACTCAAGACCCTGGACAACCAGATCGACGTCGCCACGGGTACCCTTCGGCTCAAGGCCGAGTTCGCCAACGACGACGAGCGGCTCTTCCCCAACCAGTTTGTGAACGTCCGGTTGCGAGTGCGCACGCTGGCGAAGGTGGTCGTGATCCCGTCGGTCGCCGTCCAGTTCGGCTCCCGGGGAACCTACGTTTATGCGATCGATGCGAAAAAGAAGGCAGCGATCCGCGACGTCGTGCTCGGGCCCACTGACGGTGTGTTGCAGGCTGTAACCAAAGGCCTGCAACCGGGCGACCTCGTGGTCCTGGAGGGCCTTGATCGCCTGCGCGAGGGCAGCGGCGTGGTGTTGGTGGATGACTCCGCTCCGGCTCCCGCTTCGGTATCCGCTGCCGCCGCTCCCGTTGCGGCCTCCGCCCCCGTGGCCAAGCCATGAGTCTGTCCCGCCCGTTCATTGAGCGCCCGGTGGCCACCACGCTGCTGATGGTGGCGTTGCTGCTGTCGGGCCTCATGGCCTATCGGCTGCTGCCGGTCTCGGCGCTGCCGCAGGTGGATTTCCCGACAATCCAGGTATTCACCTTTTATCCGGGGGCGAGCCCGTCGGTGACGGCCAATGCGATCACCGCGCCGCTGGAGCGCCGCTTCGGCCAGATCCCCGGGCTGAGCCAGATGTCGTCCTCCAGCTCGGGCGGTGCGTCGGTGATCACGCTACAGTTCTCCCTCGAAATCGCGATGGGCGTGGCCGAGCAGGACGTGCAGGCCGCCATCAACGCCGCCAGCAACCTTCTGCCCAACGATCTCCCGACCCCGCCGGTCTACCGCAAGGTCAACCCGGCCGATACGCCCATCCTCGCCCTCGCGGTGACCTCCGCCACCATGCCGTTGCCCCGGGTCCACGATCTGGTGGATACCCGGATCGCGCAGAAGCTGGCGCAGATTCCCGGGGTGGGCATGGTCAGCCTCGCCGGCGGCCAGCGCCCCGCGGTGCGCGTCCAGATCAATCCCGGCGAGCTCGCCGCCCGCGGCCTGACACTGGCCAACGTGCGCAGCGCCATCGCCGCCGCCAGCGTCAACCAGCCCAAGGGCAGCTTCGACGGGCCCATTCGTAGCGTGCTGATGGATGCCAACGACCAGCTCCGCTCGCCCGCGGAGTATCGCGACCTGATCATCGCCTGGCGCGCCGGCGCGCCGCTGCGCCTGGGCGAGGTGGCCCGCATCGAGAACGCCGCCGAGGATCGCCGCTTGGCCGCGTGGGCGGATCGGTTGCCGGCCGTGCTCATCAACGTGCAGCGCCAGCCCGGGGCGAACGTCATCGACGTGGTGGATCGTGTGCAAGCGATGCTGCCCCAGCTCTCGGCCAGTCTCCCGGCATCGGTGCAACTGGCGGTGCTGACCGACCGCACCCAGAGTATCCGCGCCTCGGTGCGCTCCGTGCAGCACGAGCTGATCTTCGCCGTGGGTCTGGTCGTGCTGGTGACCTTCCTCTTCCTGCGCAACGTCGCGGCGACGATCATCCCCAGCATCGCGGTGCCGCTGTCGTTGATCGGCACCTTCGGGGTGATGCATCTGGCCGGTTTCTCGCTCAACATCCTCACGCTGATGGCGCTCACGATCGCGACCGGCTTCGTCGTCGACGACGCCATCGTGATGCTGGAAAACATCGCCCGCTACCGCGAGCAGGGCGCCTCGCCGATGGAGGCCGCGCTGAAGGGGGCCTCGCAGATCGGGTTCACGCTCGTGTCGCTCACGCTCTCGCTGATCGCGGTGTTGATCCCGCTGCTGTTCATGGGCGACGTCGTGGGGCGGCTGTTTCGCGAGTTCGCCATCACCCTGGCCGTCTCGATCCTGATCTCGCTGGTAGTGTCGTTGACGCTCACCACGATGATGTGCGCGCGCATGCTGTCGGCGCCCCAGCCGCACACCGGCGCGGAAGCGCACGGTTTCCTCGACCGCGTGATCGCCCGCTACGGGGTGGCGCTCGACTGGGTGCTCGGGCACCAGCGTGCGACCCTGGCGGTGACGCTGGGCACGCTCGTGCTGACCGCGCTGTTTTACCTCGTGGTGCCGAAGGGGTTCTTCCCGGTGCAGGACAACGGCGCCATCCAGGCGATCACCGAGGCGCCGCAATCGATCTCGTTCGCCGCGATGGCGGAGCGCCAACAGGCGCTTGGGCTGAAGATTCTCGAGGACCCCGCGGTGACGAGCCTGTCGTCGTTCATCGGTATCGATGGTTCCAACGCCACGCTCAACAGCGGGCGCATGTTGATCAACCTCAAGCCGCCCGGGCAGCGGCGCGACTCCGCCCAGGCGATCATCGCGCGCCTGCAGGCCGCCGCGCAGGCGGTGCCGGGGATCCAGCTCTACCTGCAACCGGTGCAGGAGCTTACCATTGAGGATCGGGTGAGCCGCACCCAGTTCCAGTTCATGCTCTCCAGCCCGGACGAGGCGCTGCTGGACGAGTGGGTGCCTCGGTTGGTGGAGCATCTGCGCGGCGCGCCGGCCTTGAGCGACGTCGTCGCCGATCTCCAAAATCAGGGGCTGCAGGCGTATTTCGAGGTCAACCGCGACAGCGCGAGCCGGCTTGGCATCAGCATGGCCGATATCGACGATGCGCTCTACAGCGCGTTCGGGCAGCGGCAGATCTCCACGCTCTTCACCCAGGCGAGCCAATACCGGGTGATTCTCGAGGTGGATCCGCGCGGCGTCAGCGGGCCCGCGGCCCTGGAGACGGTCTTCGTCAAGGCGGCGAGTGGCACGCCGGTGGCGCTGGCGAGCCTGGGCAGCGTCACCGAACGCCGGACGCCCTTGCTCATCAACCACGTCGGCCAGTTTCCGGCGGCGACGATCTCCTTCAATCTGGGGAAGAAGGCTTCGCTCGGCGAGGCGGTGGCGGCGATCGAACGGGCGGCGCAGGAGCTCGCGCTGCCGGCGGCGATCGACCTGCGTTTCCAGGGAGCGGCGCACGCGTTCCGCTCCTCCCTCGGGGGCACGTTGCTGCTCATCCTCGCGGCCGTTGTCACCATGTACATCGTACTCGGCGTGCTCTACGAGAGCAGCATCCACCCGATCACGATTCTGTCGACGCTGCCGTCGGCCGCGGTCGGGGCGCTGCTGGCGCTCTGGCTCACGGGCCGGCCCTTGGACATGATCGCGGTCATCGGCATCATCCTGCTCATCGGTCTGGTGAAGAAGAACGGCATCATGATGATCGATTTCGCGCTGGAGGCCGAGCGGCGGCAGGGGATGACGCCGCTGGCCGCGATCCGGCAGGCGGCGTTGCTGCGCTTCCGTCCGATCCTGATGACGACGCTGGCGGCGCTCTTCGGCGCGCTGCCGCTGATGCTGTCGCGCGGCTCGGGCGCGGAGCTGCGGCAACCGCTGGGCTTGGTGATGGTCGGCGGGCTGCTGGTGAGCCAAGTGCTCACGTTGTTCACGACGCCGGTCGTGTATCTCTTCTTCGACCGCCTGGCCCACCGTGCCAAAGCCCCGCGGAGCGAAGCGCCGGCGATCGCGGCGGTTGTGGGAAAGACCCGGACGCAATGAATCTATCGCGACCGTTCATCCGCCGCCCAGTGGCCAGCGTGTTGATCGCGGTGGCCGTGGTGCTGGTGGGGCTGCTCTCCTACGGCCTGCTGCCGGTGGCGCCGCTGCCGCAGGTGGATTTCCCCACGATCCAGGTGTACGCCTCCCTGCCCGGGGCGAGCCCGGAGACGATGGCGGCCAGCGTCGCCACTCCGTTGGAACGCGCGCTGGGCAGCATCGCCGGGGTAACAGCGATCCGGTCGGGCAGCGGCCAGGGATCGACCGGCATCACGCTGGAGTTCGATTTCGACCGCGACATCAACGCCGCCGCGCGCGATGTGCAGGCGGCGATCAATGCGGCGCGCGGGCAGTTGCCGGCGGGCATGCCGGGCAATCCGCGGTATGTGAAGGTCAACCCCTCGCAGGCGCCGATCATGGCGCTCGCCCTGAGTTCGCCCAACCTCGCCCCGGGCGAGCTCTACGACCTCGCCGCCACGGTGCTCGCCCAGAAGCTTGCGCAGGTGAGCGGCGTGGGCGAAGTGTCGGTGGGCGGCAGTTCGCTGCCGGCGGTGCGCGTGCAGCTCAACCCGAACGCGCTTGCCCACTACGGGCTTTCGCTCGACGAGGTGCGGCGGGCGATTTCCGAGACCAACTCGGTGCGCCCGCGCGGGATGATCGAATTCGACGACCGTCACTGGCAGGTGCAGACGAGCGACCAGCTGCGCCGGGCCGAGCAATACCTGCCGCTCATCATCCGTTACCGCGACGGGGCGCCGGTGCGGTTGGGCGATGTGGCCACCGTGACCGACTCGGTGGAGAACCGCTACAGCAGCGGCTTCCACAACAAACGCCCGGCGGTGCTGCTGATGATCCGGCGCCAGCCCGGCGCCAACATCATCGCCACCATCGACGCGATCAACGCCCAGCTGCCGGGGCTGCGCGCGCTGGTGCCGGCCGATGCCGATCTGGCGCTGGTGATGGACCGCTCGCCCGGCATCCGCGCGACCTTGCGCGAGGCGCGCTTCACGCTGCTGGTCGCGGCCGGGCTGGTGATGCTGGTAGTACTGCTGTTTTTGGGGAACGCACGGGCGGCGTTGATCCCCAGCCTGGCGATACCGGTGTCGCTGATCGGCGCCTTCGCCGTCATGTATCTGTACGGTTTCTCGCTGAACAACCTCTCGCTGATGGCGTTGATCGTCGCGGCCGGGCTGGTGGTGGACGACGCCATCGTGGTCCTGGAAAACATCTCGCGACACATCGAGCGCGGGCTCTCGCCGATGCGCGCCGCGCTGCGCGGCTCGGGCGAGGTCGGGTTCACGTTGCTGGCCATGAACCTGTCGCTGGTGACGGTGTTCATCTCCATCCTGTTCATGGGCGGGCTGGTCGAGCGGCTGTTTCGCGAGTTCTCGATCACGCTGGCGGCGGCGATGCTGATCTCGTTGGCAGTATCGCTCACGCTGACCCCGAGCCTGTGCTCGCGTTGGCTCAAGCCGCATACGGTGGTGGCGCCCCGCGGGCTGCTCCGGGTGAGCGAGCGGGCGTTTGCGGCGGTGCGAGGCTTCTATGCCCGCACGCTGGAGTGGGTGCTGCGGCACCCCACGCTGCTGCTGCTGACCTTCGTGGGGGCGATCGCCCTAAACGTCTCGCTCTATATCAACATCCCCAAGGGCTTCTTGCCTGAACAGGATACCGGGCAGCTCGGCGGTTTCGTGCGCGGCGACGACGGCTTCTCGTTCCAGGTGATGCAGCCGAAGA
>JADJTK010000044.1:0-22500 GCA_016711225.1 Opitutaceae bacterium | reverse complement strand
TGCGCGAGCTCGGCTACGAGACCGTCATGGTCAACTCGAACCCCGAGACCGTCTCGACCGACTACGACACCTCCGACCGCCTCTACTTCGAGCCGCTCACCCTTGAGGACGTCCTCGAAATCTACGAACAGGAGCAGTGCCAGGGCGTGATCGTGCAGTTCGGCGGCCAGACCCCGCTCAACCTCGCCACCGCCCTCAAGGCCAACGGCGTGAACGTCATCGGCACCTCGCCCGAATCGATCGAAATGGCCGAAGACCGCAAGCTCTTCGCCGGCATCCTCAACAAGCTCAATCTCAAGCAGCCCGAGAACCGCACCGCCCTCACCGAGGAGGATGCCCTCAAGCATGCCACCGCCCTCGGGTTCCCCGTGCTCCTGCGCCCCAGCTTCGTGCTCGGCGGGCGCGGCATGTTCATCCTCTACAGCCTCGAGGAGATGCGCGCGGTCATCCGCCAAGTCTTCGAGGTCATGCCCGATAAGCCCGTGCTCATCGACAAGTTCCTCGAGGACGCCATCGAGCTCGATGTCGACTGCATCTCCGACGGCGAGACCGCCATCATCGGCGGCATGCTTGAGCACATCGAGTTCGCTGGTGTCCATTCCGGTGATGCTGCGATGGTCATGCCCCCGCACACCCTTTCGAAGGCGATGCTGGAGCAGGTGCGTACCGCCACCATCGCGCTGGCCAAGGCCCTCAATGTCGTGGGCCTCATGAACATCCAGTTCGCGATCAAGGACACCGATCTCTACGTCCTCGAGGTCAACCCGCGCGCCTCGCGCACCGTCCCCTTCGTCTCCAAGGCCATCGGCCAGCCTCTCGCCAAGCTCGCCGCCAAGGTCATGGCCGGCAAGAAGCTCGGTGAGATCGGTTTCACCCGCGAGCTCACCCCGCGCCACTGGTGCGTAAAGGAGGCTGTATTCCCCTTCGCCCGTTTCCCCGGAGCCACCATCAATCTCGGGCCCGAGATGCGCTCCACCGGCGAGGTCATGGGCCTCGACGACGATCTCGGCATCGCCTTCGCGAAGACGCAGATGGCCGCTAAGCCCGCGCTTCCGACCCAGGGCAATGTCTTCTTGTCGGTGAAAGACGCCGACAAGGCCGCTGCCGTCGACCTCGGCCGCCAGTTGGTCGCCCTCGGCTTCGTGCTCTTCTCGACCTCCGGCACCGCCAAGGTTCTTGTGGAGAATGGCGTGCCCGTCACCCGCATCCCGCGACTGGAGGAAGGGCGTCCCAACGTTGTGGACATGATCAAAAACGGCCGCATGCAGATGATCATCAACACTCCCTCGGGCATGATGCCGCGGCAGGACGAGAACAAGATCCGCACCGCCGCCGTGATGAACAACATCTCCATTATGACCACGATGGCCGGCGCCTGCGCCGCGTTGCGTGGCATCAAGGCGATGAAACAGAAGCGTGTCGGGGTTCGTTCGCTCCAGAGCTACGTCGGCAACGTGTTCTGATCGAGGTTGGGACCGCGTCATACGTTCTTCGGCTCTCCAAATTCTGTACCGGTGCGGCGCGGTCGCTCGGCCGCAAGTAACGGATCTCGTGGTGCGGCGGGCAGTGACCGCCGCACCTCGCGCTGTTGGCGTTCGCGGTGGCCTGCACTGCCGCGGCGTGGCATTCGAGGTCGTCGGTCCTCGACCGGGGGCATACCCTGCGTCCGGCTCCCCGGGCTTCAGCGCTGCGGTTGCCCTCCCGAAGGACCTTGTCCCTCGGAAGGTCCCGGTTGGGGGCCTGCCTGCCGGCTTTCCCTGACGCTGGCTCCTTGTTTCATGTAACATTTCCTTCGTTTCCCGTCCGGAGATCTGCTCCACTCCAGTCCTTCCTCATCATGCAAGCCGCCCTCCTAGCCCTCGTCGAGAAAGCCCGTGGTGAACTGGCCGCCCTTCGCGCCCGTCCCGAATTCGAGGCCGCCAAGGCCCGCTATGTCGGCCCCAACGGCGAACTCACCGCGCTCATGAAGCAGCTCGGCGCTGCGCCGAAGGAGCAGAAGCCGATCCTCGGCAAGCTCATCAACGAGGCCAAGGGCCAGCTCCAGCCGCTGCTCGACGCCGCCCTGGCGCGCATCGAACAGGCCGAGATCGCCGCCCAGCTCGGGCCCGCCGTCGACCCCACGCTGCCTTCGCCCGACTTCGGCCCCGGCGCCACGCATCCGCTCACCCTCGTGCGCGAGGAGCTCTGCCGCATCTTCCGCAAGGCCGGCTTCGCCGTCGTCGAGGGCCCCGAGGTTGAGACCGAATGGTTCTGCTTCGACGCGCTCAATACCCCGCCCGACCACCCCGCGCGTGATCTTCAGGATACGTTCTATCTTCCGGAGAGCGCCCTGGTCGCCAACGTGTCCCAACGCACGAAGGAGCGCTACCTCTTGCGTACGCATACCTCCTCGGTGCAGATCCGCACGATGCTCAAGCAGAAGCCGCCGGTGCGCATCATCTCGCCCGGCCGCGTCTTCCGCCGCGATACCATCGACGCCACGCACAGCGCCAACTTCCACCAGCTCGAGGGGCTCTACGTCGACCGCAACGTCACCGTGAAGGACCTGAAGGCGATGCTCGACTACCTCTTTCAATCGCTGCTCGGCAAGGACGTGAAGACCCGTTTCCGCCCGCATTACTTCGGCTATACCGAGCCGAGCTTCGAGGTCGACCTCTCCGCCAAGCATCTGGGCAAGGTCGGCAAAGAGTGGATCGAGATCATGGGCTGCGGCATGGTTGACCCGGCCGTGTTCGAGACGGTTGGCTACGACTCCAGCGAGTGGACCGGCTACGCCTTCGGCCTGGGCATCGAGCGCATCGCCATGATGCTCTACGGCGTGGATGACATCCGCTACTTCTACCAGAACGACGCGCGCTTCCTGCGGCAGTTCGCGTAAGTCACCGACAAACGAGAACAACTAATTCTATTCCCGTGAAATTGTCCCTGAATTGGCTCCGCCGCTATGTCGCCCTCGATCGTCCGGTCGAGGAGATCTCCAATGCCCTCACGATGATCGGGTTCGAGGTCGAGGGTATCGTGCGCACCGGGCTCGCTCCGATGGCCAATGTCGTCGTCGGTGAGATCCTGACCCGCGACAAGCATCCTGGTGCCGACAAACTCTCCGTCTGCACCGTGCGTATCGCCCCCGAGGGTGCCCCGACGCAGATCGTCTGCGGCGCCCCCAATTGCGATGCCGGCCACCGCGTGCCCGTCGCCCTGCCTGGCGCGGTGATGCCGGGCGACTTCAAGATCAAGGTCTCGAAGATCCGCGGAGTGGAGTCCAACGGCATGATGTGCTCGGCCCGCGAGCTCGGCTTGGGCGAGGACGCCGGCGGGCTGCTTGTGCTTCCCGGCTCGATCGCGCTCGGCACTCCCATCCATGAGGCGCTCGGCGCCGGCGATGTCGTCTTCGATCTCGAGATCACGCCCAACCGTCCCGATTGCCTCTCGCATCTCGGGCTGGCCCGCGAACTCGCCGCCTGGTTCCGCCTGCCCCTCCAGTATCCGGAGATTCGCGTCAAGTCGCCCGCCACCCACGGGGTCGCCGCGTCGCACCTGCTCGAGTCGGTCGCCGTGACCGCGGAGGAGGATTGTCCGCACTACACCGCGCATGTCGTCGCCGGCGTGAAGATCGGTCCTAGCCCGGCGTGGCTGCAGGAGGCGCTCCAGGCCGTCGGCCTGCGCCCGATCAACAACGTCGTCGATGTCACCAATTTTGTCCTGCTCGAGACTGGCCAGCCGCTCCATGCCTTCGATGCGAAAAAGATCGCCGGCCACCGCCTGGTGATCCGCCGCGCGGGCGACGGCGAGAAGCTCGTCACCCTCGACAACAAGGAGCGCACCCTCAACGGCCGCATGCTCGTCATCGCCGACGCCGAAAAGCCGCTCGTTGTGGCCGGCATTATGGGTGGCGCCAGCGCCGAGGTCGACCCCACCACCACCGATCTCGTGCTTGAGTCGGCCTACTTCAAGCCCACCGGCATCCGCTGGACCTCGAAGAAGCTTGGCCTGTCCTCGGACAGTGCCTACCGGTTCGAACGCGGCATTGATCCCTGTGGCGTGCTCGATGCCGCCCGCCGCGCGCTCGATCTCATCCTCGAGACCGCCGGTGGTCACGTGGTCGGCCCGCTCTTCAAGGTCGGTGGTGAGCCCGCCACGGAGACCGCCATCGAGGTGACCCCTGAGTTCATCCGCCGCCGCGCCGGGTACGACATCCCCGACACCGCGATGCGCGGCATTCTCGAGTCGATCGAACTCGAGGTCGAGCAGCGCCTGGCTCTCGAAGCCCCGGGGTTTGTCTGGACGGTGAAGGTGCCCAGCTGGCGCGGCGATCTCGACCGCCCTGTCGATCTGGTCGAGGAAGTTGTGCGCTTGTACGGCTGCGACAAGATCCCGCCGGCCCCGGTGGTCGCAGTCGCGTTGCCCGAGGCCGATGACCCGATTTCGGAGTTCAACCGCGCTGCCACCGCGTACTTGGTGGGCCAGCATTTCTTCGAGTGCATCAACTACTCGCAGCGCTCCGGTCCTGAGACCGCCGCGTGGGTTTCCGAGGCCGCTGCGCAGGCCCTCGCCCTCGCCAATCCGTTCACCGAGGAGTATTCGCATCTTCGCGCCTCGCTGATCAATGGCCTGCTCGACAACCTGCGCCTCAATCAGGACCGCCGCACCGGTGCCACCAAGCTCTTCGAGGTTGGTCGCACCTTCCGCGAGCAGGACGGCAAGATCTACGAGTGCCTCTCCGTCGGTTTCCTCATCTGCACGACTGCCGATGAAACGCAGTGGTTGCCCCGAGCAGCGGCCGATTTCTACACGGCGAAGCGTCATCTCACCGTGGTTGCCGCCAATGCGGGCGTGGCGCTCGAGAATCTGCGCGTCGAGCCCGTGGCCGCCGCCAACGCCGGTTGGCAGCCTGGCCATTCCGCCACCTTTGGCCGCCTCACCGACGGTTGTGAGGCCCGCTGCGGTCTCCTCAATCTGGAAATGCTGCGCAAACTCGGCCTCACCGGCGGAGTGGTGGCTGGCATCCTGCATCTCTTGCCGGAGAAGGCCGCCGTGGCCCGGCCGCGCGCGAAGTTCAAAGCCTTCAGTCTCTTCCCGCCCGCGCTGCGCGATGTCGCGCTCGTAGTCGACGAGGCGGCGGCTGCCGAAACGGTGCGCCGCGATGTCGCCAAGGCCGCCCGCGCAGCAGTGGTCGCCGGCAAGTTTGTCCTGGAAAATGTGCGCCTCTTCGACGTCTACCGCGGCACGGGACTGCCGGAGGGGAAGAAGAGCTTCGCGTTCTCCCTCGTGTATCGGGCCGAGGATCGCACGCTCACCGACGACGAGGTGAACGTTGCGTTTCAGAAGACCCAGGACGAGCTCGCCAAAAACGCCGCCTACGCGATTCGCAAGTAGGAGGATTTCGAGCCGGGCGACATCCTCTGGAGCCGTCCCTTGGTTGCGCCCGGCTGCCGCGGCTGTCGGCCGGGCTAACCGTGCCGACACGCCCTGAGCGAATGGGCCACGGGGGGCGAGGGTGGCGAGTGTTCAAATCTCTGTCCCGGCCGCGACATCGTAACGAGCTCTGGGAGGCCATCGAGGGCGTGAGGGGAGGCCTCCTCAGCGCGGGTGCCAGGTCACCGGCGCGCGCGCCCACGACCAGGTCCGCGTGCATTTGGCCGAGTGAGCGAATCTGCTTGGCGGCCATGCTTCCTGCTTCAGGCCCGACACGGTTGCGGACGCCTGCGGATCCGCCGGTGCCGCGGCACGCCACGCTGGACCTTCCGCACCCAATGACGAATGCCGCGGTGACGCCGTACAGTCCCTTCTCCGGAGGATTTCGCTGCGTGTCGGCGGCCTTGGCGACCGGTCGCCGAAGGGCCGCGGTAGGGGCCGGCGCGCAGGCGGTTGCCGACTGCGATCGCCTCGGCGTGGCGTGACGGGGCGCTTTTGCGAAGTGGGAGTGCGATCTGTTTCAAGTTCACCCCACCCGCACCGAAGGGAAGTTGGCGCCACCAGCCCGTCCCTTCGGCGGGCCCGCATCAACTCCGCCTCGCCCTTCTCCTATGAATCACCGGTCCACCATACGACAACTGGCCATTATCGTCGCCTGCGGAGTCGCGCTCGCTGTCTGGAGCGCTGGCCGCGAGCCGTCCGTGGCCGGGATTTGGCAGACTGTGGATGCGGATACTTTAGATATGCGGCCGACGATCATCCTGGGCCGGGCGGGCGGCTTTCGTTTCGACGTGACCGGGCAGGGGAAAGCCGAGGCTGCGGCTGCGGCCGTTCGGTGGGAAATGAAGGATCGGTCGATCTGGATTATCGAGGAGGGAAAGCGCGCGAAACTCGCCGACGTGGCGGAGGTCACGCGCACTTCGTTGATCCTCTCCATTGCGGACCTCGGGTTACAGAAGTTTACCCGCATCGGCGACTCCGATTGAGCTGCGGGGAGAATGGCGGAGGGCCGGTGATTGGGCGGCCGTGGCTTGGCGTCGGTTGCGCACCAGCGGGCCTACTCAGTCCCGAATTCCGCTGATGACAGAAGGTAACGAAGGGGACATGGGCACCCCGGCGGCGGGGAGTCAGCAACCACGGCCCCGGGAATTCTCGTCCAATTGGCAGGCGACGATCGTGGCCTCGGTTTCGGTAATCCATCCTGTTCATACTACGTTCGTTTCGTTGGCTTCTGTCGGTTCCGACAGCGCCTTGCAGGGCATCCGGAGTGCCCGCGCACGCGGGCTTGGCAGCACCGCGAATCCATCGTTTGGTGGGCGGGTTGGAACCGACCCAAACCGTAACCGCTTCCGAGCTAAAGGTGCCTGCGCCCTCCGCCCCACCGCGCGGATTGAGCATGGCTGAAATAGGTCTCATGACGGCGGCTTCGCTGCTCGTGCTGGCCGCCTCTTACCTGAACTGGTGGACGATTTCGGTGACCGAAGCCTGGGGCTTTGCGACGGGAGGCGTGTGTGTCTGGCTGGTCGTGCGCGAGCACCTGTGGAATTGGCCGATCGGGCTGGCGAACAACGTCGTCTTCTTCGTGCTCTTCTTCCAGGGCCGGCTCTACGCGGATACTGGACTTCAGGTCGTCTATTTCGCCCTGGGCGCCTACGGCTGGCTGAATTGGCTACACGGGGGAGCGAACCGGGAGCGGCTCACCATCAGCCGGACCACCCGGGCCGAATGGCTGGCCCTGTTGGTGGCGATTCCCGCCTGCACCTACGGGCTGAGAGAGCTGCTGCTGGCAGTGAATGGCGCCGCGCCCTTCTGGGACTCGCTAACCACGGTATTGAGCTTGGCCGCTCAATACCTGCTTTGCCGCAAACGCCTGGAGAACTGGGCCGTCTGGATCGTCGCCGATCTCATTTATGTGCCGCTGTATCTGGCTCGCGGACTGCCGCTCACCGCCGCGCTTTACGCGGTCTTTTTGGTCATGTGCCTAATCGGTCTGCGGGAGTGGTGGCGGAGTTGGTCGGCCGCGGGGAGGGAGGCATGAGCTACGGGCTCGGGTTGGTGATCGGCAAATTCCTGCCGCCGCACCGGGGGCACAAGCTGTTGATCGAGACCGCGGTGGCGCGTTCGGACCAGACGGTGGTCATCCTCTGCGCGAAGCCCTCCGATTTTGTGAACGGGGAAATCCGAGGCCAGTGGCTGCGCGAGATTCATCCCGGTGTCCGGGTGATGGTGGTCGACGACCGCTACGATGAGAACGACTCCCGAATCTGGGCGGAGAATACGATCCGGTGGCTGGGGCGTGCGCCGGATGCTGTGTTCACTTCCGAAGCCTACGGCGAGCCTTACGCCCAGCTCATGGGATCCCAGCATGTGTCGGTGGATCAGCCGCGCCTGCGTGTGCCAGTTTCGGGAACGGCGGTAAGGCGGGACCCCTACGTCAACTGGGAATTCATCGAGCCGCCGGTGCGCGGCTGGTTCGCCAAGCGGGTTTGCGTGTTGGGCGCTGAATCGACGGGGACCACCACTCTCGCCCAGGCAATGGCCGAACGGCTTCGTACCCCGTTGGTGGAGGAGTATGGGCGCGAGTACTCGGTTCCGAAGATGGCGGCGAAGGACGACGTCTGGACGACGCCCGAGTTTGTCCACATCGCGACGGAGCAGCTGAGGCGGGAGAACGCCGCCGCGCGGCAGGCCAACCGGCTATTGGTCTGCGACACGAACGCCTTCGCCACGACGCTTTGGCACCGGCGCTATGTGGGGACCGACAGCCCGGAGGTGGAAACCATCGCTGCGCAGGGGCGCTGTGACCTCTATCTGCTGACCGGAGACGAAATTCCATTTGTCCAAGACGGCTTGCGCGACGGGGAGCACATCCGCCACGAGATGCACGGCTGGTTTGAGGAAGCGCTGACCGCACAGACGGTCCCCTGGAAGCTCTTGCGGGGATCGCCCGAAGCCCGACTGGCCGAGGCGCTGCAGCGGGTCGACGCGCTCTTCGCTGGCTCGGTGTGGCAACCCGGGACCTGATCCGAGGGAGTCCCTTTGATGAAGCCGGCACTCTGATCCTCGAAACCGCAGTTCAAACCGGTCACAAGGGGCACGGGAGGGGGGCCGGAGTTCACGCAAATTCCTCTGCAGATCGGTACCCCTGGTCGAGCGTCGTACCTCGGCGGTTGAAGGCGGGTTTGGACGACGATCTCGACTACGCGCCGTTCTTCCAGCGTGGCGACTTTGGCAAAGCCCATCAGCTCTCGAGAAGCTGGCTGCCCCGTTTGAGGAGCTGAACAATGGGCTCGCGGCTTGACCTCCGGCCGTTGTAGCTACTGTCCGTAGCTATGATCACCGCCAAGATATTCCGCCACGGAGGCAGCCAGGCGGTCCGCCTGCCCAAGGCCTTCCGCTTCGACAGCTCGGAAGTGCAGATCGAAAAGCGCGGCGACGATGTGGTGCTCACACCGCTGCCGGCGGCCAGATTTCGGACATTCGCCGAGATCGCCCGCCACCTCGCGGAGAAATTCCCAGAGGCTGGAGAGTTCCCCGCCGCCCCGGCCGGCGAAGCACGAGCGGGCTATTGCCGAATTTTGACCCGGCGCCTCCGTGAAACTTTCGTTTCTCCTCGATACCAGCACGTGCATTCCCGTGCTGCGCAATCAGGCCGGCCTTGGAAAATTGCCCGACCCGGCGCTCACTGGTATCCCGGTTATTGTTGCGGCCGAGCTCTGGACCGGGGTGAAGAAGAATCTGCAGACCCATCCGCAACAGGCCGCGCGACTGGAGGCGTTTCTGAGTCTCTTCCAACTCGTTGAATTCGATCTCTCCGCCGCGCTCCATTACGCCGAGATCCGGGCCGCTTTGGAGTCGGCGGGTACGCCGATTGGTCCGCTCGATCTCCTGATCGCCGCCCAAGCCCGTAGCCTCGGGGCAACGATCGTCACCGCCAACGCGGGGGAATTCAAGCGGGTCAAAGGCCTGAAGGTGCAGGCCTGGAAATGAAGCCCCAACATCCGGCTCGGATCCTGATGCCTTCGCAGTGCTTCGACTCTCCCTCAGCGACGGCTTTGTGATGGCTGCCCGGACGGTCCCCCGGATGCTCTTGCGTGGATCGCTCAAAGCCCGGTTGACCGATGCACTGCAGCAGGTCGAATCCCTCTTCCCCGATTGGGCGTGGCGGTCGGTTTTCTGTGACAGCGGGGCTATTGGCCAAAGAGGGGCGATCCGGCCAAAATGTGGTTGATTTCCGGATCGAGAGTCGCTCGCAGTAGGTCCACTAGTTCCGGGTCCATCACTTCGAAATCGTCGGGAATGTCGAGAACGTCGATGCGGGGCATGTCCAGTTCCTCGAACCGCATCGTGATCCATTGCTTGTGCTCGCGCTCCATCACAAAAACGACGTCTGCCCATTTTAGGTCCGCCTCGCTCACCCGGCGCTCGGCTTCCGAGCGGACCCCGGCCGAGCGTACCTCGAGCCGGGCGTCATTGCGGTATACCCGCTCGGCGGTGACGCTGCGCTGCCGATTCATCGCGCATACGAAAAGGACTCTCAGGCGACGAAGCATTGGTCTTGGTTCGTCGGGCCGCGAAGGTTTCCCAAGATCGCCAGGTTCTGTTTTAGCCAGGACATCGCGGACTTCTGATTCGGGAAGTTCATTCATCGCCGAGAGGCGACACTCGCATACCGCGGATCCCTTTGGATTTCCTCCCAGAGCCGCTGTTTCTCCTCACCCTCACGAATGATGTAGCGGTTGATGGTTCCGGTGAGGTCCGACGCCCCATTCAGCTTCTGAGGCCACGTCACAAAGTACAGGTCCTTGATCATCTGCCGGTAGGTAGGGAATTGGTCCTTCAAGATCGCGGTGAGCATCTCCTCGCGCTCGAATAGGTCGTGCTCGTCTTTGGGCACCGTAACCGAAAGCAGGAGTTCTTTGGCCAGCTTGTCGGTGCGTTCGAAATCGACCGCGAACATGAGACGGCAAAGGTATTCTTTGTATGGCCAGCAAACCTTGGCTTCACGCCTATGCTGTTCCAAGAGATCCCAGACAGCCGCTTTGTTCGAGTGTCCGACGAGGGCGTCCCGCTTTGCTTGAATCACAGCCGCGCCAAAGTAGTCTTGGGTGTACTTCTCGCGGTCCTCGATCCATTTGGGTGGCGGGATTGACGGATCGATTCTCATCGCCGCGACAAGTTGGTCCATCGGAATGCCGGCCAGAACGACCTGAAGAAGCTGATGGGCCATCGCTTCGCGCTGCTCATTCGCGAAGTCGACTTTCGTCCCCGTGAGGCGAGCAAGTAAGTCGAACCCATCCTTGGTTATTCCGATCTCGAAGTGACCGCCTCCCACGAAGTCGATCCAGCGGCGAGACATGCACAGGACACGGGCAAATGTGATTCGATCAGCCAGCAAACCAGTCAGATCGTCGTCACTGATCACTGGCCGATACTTCCACCGCAGCACCGAGTCGGCGTCTACCGCGGCTCTCCATGACCGGTATGACTCTGCAGAGTCAACGGGTATGTGGTACAGGTCCCCCAGCGCGATGGCGGCGATCTGCGAGACGGTCGTGGGCCCCAAGAGTAAGTCGGCGCCGCAACTTCATTCTCTGCCTGTGAACGCACGCGCTGTGGTAACGGCACGACCGTCATGTCGTCGAGGAGCGGCTCGATTTCTTGGAAGATCGATCCGGTACGTTCGACTTCTGTGAGATACTGGAGTGCGAGGTAGGTGAGTGGCTCCTTGTGGGCAATGATCCGCTTGGCCTCGTCGACGATCCGCGGCATCGAGTGAGTCAATTCGTCGACCATGTAAGGGGACCGATCTTTGAGCACCCAGACGGGGGTGTGGACCAAAAGGGCGGTTTCGTTCTTCGCCTTGGCGCCGCGAAGGAATGTGTCGATCTGCCGGAAGAACTTCGAGGGATCGGAAACGTCGAAATTCGGAATCTGTTCCCCTTTGTGCAGCTCATCCCACACCGCCACCATAATGATTCCTGACATGTTGTCCGTATGCATGGGTTCGCCGCCGCTGATGTCTCTCATCAGACGTTTGTTCTTTCCCCACAAGCCGAGTCCATTGCGGATGCCCATGCCCCAACCCATGTGGAACATCCCAAGGTTGTCGCGGCGAGTCTGAGCCAGCAGGCGACGATCCGCCGCAGACAGCTTCGCCACGATGCCCATCACTGCTTCATGCTTCGTGCTGGGGAGGCCGGAATTCCAGAAGTGTATCCAAGCGGCTCCTGCAACTGCGACCAGCACGGAGCAGGCGATCAGAGTACCGATGAGCGGGTGCCGCTTGAACGCTGCGGCAACGCCTCTTCCTCGGTTTGGCCTTTGCGCGTCAACGCCATCCGTGCGGTCATTCTCGTTCGGGGTGTCCGGATTTTGTGCCATCGGGGTATGCGAATGTTCAGGGCTTTGTCCTCGGCTGACAAGATCCCATCAGGGTCGGTTTCAGAACGGCGGCAGCAGGCGGCGGAAGCCGTGGGACAGGACGATTAGCAGAAAGAGGAGATTCCGCAGCAGCACGGCCAAGACGGGCAGGCCGAGCGGACGGGTGGGGGTTGGCGTGGCGATGCTTTGCTCAAGTTGGGTGCCCAGGCGCTCCATCCAGGAGGCGGAGCGCGGCCACTCCATCAGACCCGCGAGCCAATCGGCCGGGATGCCCTCCTTGCCGAGGGCGGAGCCCAGGATGCCGCCGACAATTGCGGCGGTGGTATCTGTATCGCCCCCGCAACGCACCACTGCCGAGACTGCGGCCCGGTAATCCCGCGGATTGGCGAGCCAAGCATGGAGGGCGACGGGCACCGTGTGATAGACGTAGCCGGACACTCCCCTTCTTCAGGCCGAGGGACTCGGCGAAAGCCTCCGTCGAGTGCCCGCTCGCGGCGGAGTTCACGGCGCGCGAGACGAGAGTGATCAGTTCGGCCCCATCGCTACCGAGCGCGGTGCGAAGGGCTTCGAGGTAAGCCGCGCCGGAGACGGCGGAATCGTGGCCGGCCATCCCCTGCCGGCCAGTGTGACCGCATAGGCGCCGTACTCCGCTTTGGGGTCGGTGTGTCAGGCGGGTCGAGGCGCGTACCAGCGAGCGCAGGGTGGTGAGATCGTCGATGGCGGCACCGAAGAGAGCCGCCCGCATGGCCGGACCATTACCAGCGGAAAACACGCCGCTGCGCTCCGCGCCAAAACCGAGCCAGAGTCGGATGATGGACCGTGCGGTGGCCAGGCCGACGCCGGCCGGTAGGCCGAGCAGCCAGAAGCGGAAGCGCCACGCGAGCGAGCGCTTGAAGCGTTTGAGGTCGCCGCCGGAAGCGATCAACGCCTGGGCGACCATGCAGCACTGTTCGGTGTCGTCGGACACCATGCCGCGCCGAAAGAAGAAGCGATGCCGGTCGGGAGGTCCGAACAGGCGGGGGGCCCGCTGGCGGGAAATGCCTTCGTATGGGAGCCCGATGGCGTCGCCAACGGCGGTGCCGAGCAGGCAGCCTGTGATGGGGTGGGGCGTCACGGGGGCGGGGTATTCAGTGCGGAGAACGGTTGGATTCGCGCAGCACCGCGCGAATCTCGCAGAGAATCTCCCCCAAGCGGTTGCGCCCGGTGCCGTCTACTCCGTCCGCCCAATAGCGGTCGTTGTCGGTATGCTCGATCAGTGCGGCCTCGCCGGTATTGAGTAGGAGGTCACGAACCGAGGCATGCTGGGTGACCTTTGCCATCACCGCTTCGTACATGATGGAGTCCTTCACGATCTCCCAGTCCCGGCGCAGGGGCCGACTTCGGGAACAGCCCATGCGGGCGGCCACCATGGGAGACGGCTCGTTCCGGATTTCCTCTTCGTTGGCTGTGTCGGGGAATTTCTGAGCTTGGAAGTAGTGCTCAGAGGTTGGCCACGTCTTTCCCTTCAAGATGATTGGAAATGGGGCGAAGTTGGAGAACTCGCCGTAGGGCTCATTGACGCGGTAGAAGAGGATGCTGCTCATTGGAAACGCTGGAATGGTGTCACGTTTCGCTGAGGAACTGCGGTGGTACGGAATCGGTCAGCTAGACTCCATTGGCGGAGCAGTAGAACGTGTGTCACAGTCTCGCCATTTCGCCGGCGGCGACTCGCAGGACAACTGGGCGACCGTGTCGCTTGTCGACTTCAACCGCAGTTTCACGGGCAGCCGAAAGGTGGACGTGGTGCCGCTGTTGTTTGGAGAGCCCGTTCTGGCGGATCGGTTCGAGGAACCGATCTGCGGTCCCATGGAAGAGGTGTTCAGGCGGCGTGAACGGAGCGAGGTTGAGATGGATCTCGACGAAGTGGCCTTGATTGGCGCGAATGCACAGGCCGTCGTCGCTGAACGCGAAGCGCTTCTTGTCGTTTTGGGCGACGATGGTCGCGAGTTCATCGCGAGTGATGGCGACTCCGGCAGCGGCGCAGCCAGCGAGCAGTTCGGCGACTCCGACCCAACCGGCGGAGGCGAGAGTGAGGCCGGCCTTGGCGGGCTCATGTCGTAGTACCAGGCTGAGAAACTTGCTGGTGCGTGTGTGGTCTTTGGACATTCAGAAAGATCAAAGGATGGCTAGGTACGCTTGCCAGACTTCGTCGGTGAAGCAGCAGAGTGTGACTTCGTCGATGGTGGTGTCGTTGGCGAGGAACTCGTGAGTCGTATCCGTGGCGACTTTGGCGGCGGCTTGGATGGGGTAACCGTACACCCCGCAGCTGATGGCGGGAAATGCGATAGTTCGGGCCTGGTTGGCCACCGAAAGGCTCAGGCTGTTGCGGTAGCAGGACTCGAGTAGGGCCGGTTCGCCACGGGTGCCATCGCGCCAGCGGGGGCCAACGGCGTGGATAATCCATTTCGCCGGAGGCCGATAGGCACGGGTTATCCGGGCTTCTCCGGTGGGACATCCTCCGATACGGCGGCACTCGGCTAGCAACTCTGGCCCTGCGGCGCGATGGATCGCGCCATCCACCCCGCCTCCACCCAGCAGCGAAGGGTTAGCAGCGTTCACGATGGCGTCGACCGCGAGGGTTGTGATGTCCTGCCGGGAGAGTGTGAGTTTCGCGTTCATGATGGAGGGGCTCCCTGCGTGGACTTCCCGACGAAGCGGGTGATGAGCTGATCCAGTTCATCTTGCCGGGGCAGTTGGCTACGCCACTCGATGGGAATCGCCTGCTCGCCATAGAGGATGCCGGCGAGGCCGCCGGTCACGCAGCCGGTGGTGTCGGTGTCAGAACCGAGGTTGACGGCGGCGAGTACCGTCTCCTCGTAGTACAGGTATGGGTAAGGAGGCACCAGAAGGCGGCTTCGAGGGTTTCGACGACATAGCCACCGCTGGCAATCTCCCGGCGGGAGACTGAACCCAGATCCGGATTTAGTGCGCGGTCGAAGTGGGAGAGTTCGGACGCAGGCGCGCCGCTCCAGTTCCGGATGAACGTGGCTGTTTGGCGGATAGCGTCTTTGGGTTGGGCTCCGTCAAGGAGGCGAGTGGCGACGATGCAGTAGATCGCACACGCGAGACTGGATCGCGGGTGGGCGTGGGTGAGGCGGGAGGCGCGTGCCGCCACCTCGGCGATCGTCGCGGCGGACTGGCCGGCGAAGCGTAACGCCACGGGCAGGATGCGCATGAGAGAGCCATTCCCGTTGTCGCTCTCCTCGGCTCCTCCTGCCTGCTCTGGCGCTGTGCCGTTGGCGAGTCGGCGGATCGCCGTGCGGGTGGCGTTGCCGATGTCGAAGATCTCCCGTGCGCCCCCAGTGGCCCTGGGTCATCCAGCGCACAAAGCCGTCCGCCATTCGCGCCGGCGAATAGCCGTCCAGTAGCGCTTCGGCGGAGCAGAGCAGGAGTGAACCGTCGTCCGACCAGGTGCCGGGTGGTTGTTCCCAGGTTCCGAATCCTCGCATGGAGCCTACTGGATCGATGTCGCGCTGCTCGCGTGCGGCGAACTCCACCGGAACGCCGAGAGCGTCGCCGACAAGGGCACCGTAGATGCCGCCGCGGATCCGGTCGGTTTTGAAAAGGGGCATGGGTGGGGTGGAAGCTGGTTCTCGAGCAAAAGACTGGCGGAGACCGGGCCGCATGCGCCGCGGAGGGGCGGTCTCACGGGGCGACGCGCAGGCCCGCGAAGCTGCCGCCATGGGCCACGCTCATGAGCACGGGCCAGAGGCGCGCGGATAGTGCGGCCTCTCCCCGACGGTTCCTGTCGAGCAGGTCCAGGCAATCCTGCTGCGTGAACAGGTGAACTTGGATGCGCTCGCCGTCGATGCCCGGCTTCAGAGCCGGACTGCCCTGGCATTCGAGAGCGACGAAGGCTTGGCTTTCATCCGACAAGCCCGCGGACGAGAACGTCTGGCCGGAACTGTGATGGATTCTTGTGCTCACGAGGCCGGTCTCCTCCTTGAAGCTCGCGGGTGCCGCAATCGGTGATCGACTCGCCGGGGTCGAGAAGGCCGGCCGGGAGACTGTATTCCCATTGCTGGAGCGGAACGCGGAACTCCTCGATCACCACCAGGCGGTGGAGCACCTCGGCGGGTTCGGCGTGGTGCAGGGCGACGATGGTCACCGCGTCGATGCGATTGGGCTCCTCCGGACGTCGACGACTGGCAAATACCCAGCCGTCGCGTTCGAGCAGATTGATCCAGCGGGTGGCGTGCAGCAGTTTGGTAATGCTCATGGGAGAAGGGAGCGACGGGCGGGCGCTAGCGGGGGATCGGACGGCTCTGAATCGCGTGCAAGTACGCTTGCACAGATGAATGGCTACGGCTCACACGATGGTCACACCGGCTGCGGCCATTTCCGCGAGGGCCGCGGTGATGGTGGCTTTGGCGACGCCGGCGCAGGCGTGGGCCAGAACCCGGGTGCGGAAACCCGCCTTCACCGCGTCGATGGCCGTGGCCTTCACGCAGTAGTCGGTGGCGATGCCCACGACGTCGACCGCCTCGATGCCGTTGGCCTTAAGGTATCCGGCGAGTCCGGTCAGGCCGCCGCCGTCATCGGCGAAGCCCGAATAGCTGTCGTATTCAGGGTGGACGCCCTTGCGGATGATCAGATCGGCGAAGCGGGTGTAGAGGCCGGGGTGGAACTCCGCCCCGGGGGTGCCCTCGACACAATGGACTCCGCCAAACCCGCAGCGCGCCCGGCCTGGTCTTGGCCAAGGCGAACACGGGCACGTCCAGCGTGGCGGCGAACGAACAGTGCTCGTCGGGGTGGAAGTCCTGGGTGAGGACAACGCGCAGGCTAGTGGCCGTGGGCCATCAGCTCGTTGATCGGAGGCAGGATGGTCTCGCGGCGGGCAGGTCCTGGCCGGGCAGCGGCACGGCGAGGCGCCGCCAGTCATGAAATCACGTTGGACGTCGACGACGATGAGGGCGGTAGCGGGAGGGTTCTGGTGTTAGGTGTACGAACGACGCTTTGGCGTCAGTTATAGGTGTCGTTCGGACGCTTATTGTCAAGGCGACCGTTGCTCACGCCTTGGCGGCGTAGCCTTCTCCTTGAGCTCCCGGAGGACGCTGGCCCACACCTCGTAGAGCGCGGTTGGATAACCGTGCCGTCCCAGGTGCTGCCCACCTCCTCGACGAGGCCGGTGCGCACGATGTATTTGCGGAAGTTGCGCAGGTCGACGGCCTCCTGTCGTAGCTGCTCCTGCAGCGCGTGCAGTTCGCGCAGGGCGAAGTTCTTCGGGAGGAGCGCGAAGCCGGTCGGTTCGCGCAGGGCGTGGTAACGCAATTCCGAGAGGGCACGCTGCACGATCTGCCGGTGGTCGAAGGCCCAGCCCCTGGCCGGCAGTTCATCGATCGGATACCAGCCGCCCGACTTGTACGCGGGTCCCCACTGCAGGTGTTCGGCCTGTTCGGTGGGGATGAGCGCGTAGCAACGCGATGGAGACCACCCGGTGCCGCGGGTCGCGCTTGGGGTCGTCGAACACGCCGAGGGGCACGGGATCGAGGTCGAGGCCCGATCTCGGGCCCAAAGGCGGCGGCGGATCGTGTCGGCGACCGCTTCGTGGTCGCGCACGTAGCCACCGGGCAGGCTGTAGGCGTTGGGGAAGGGATCGGTTTCGCCTACCTCGTTGAGGGCGGCGCGGCGGCCGAGGGCCACATGGAGTTTGCGCTCCATGACGCTGAGAATGACGCAGTCGAAGGCGAGCCGGATGGAGGGAGGTTTCATGGGGCGGAAGGGGGCAGGTCTGGCAGGGGCTCGTCCACTCGGCCGCCGGCCATCACCGCCGCGGCCAGCAGGCTGGCGATGGAGACGAAGTGGAGCTTCCCGGCGAATTCCGGAGCGTTGGTGAGCGAGTCCGCTGAGCGGATGCTGTCGGTGGTGATGAGGGCGTCGGCTTGGCTGAGCACCTTCTGCAGCGTCTGCGCTTCGCCGTCCACGGTCAGGATCAGGTGGGTGCAGGCCATGATGATTTTGGCGGCACCGGATTTCCGGTACGTCTGGGCCGCCTTGGTGATCGAGCCGCCGCTGCGGATCATATCGTCGTAGAGCAGCACGGTCTTGCCTGCACGTCGGCGCCGCCGACGTTGAGGATCTCCGTGGTGGAGCCGTCGAGGCGCCGCTTGGTGATGATGGCGATCTCCGCCCCGAGTTCATTGGCGTAGCTCTCCACCCACTTGGCCCGCCCGGTATCCGCAGAGCCGACCACCAGCGACCGTGTCCCGCCGCGGAGGAGCTCTTTCACCTTCGCCAGGATGGCGCGCCCCTGGCGTAAGAGGTGCACGACGCTGGCATTGCCCTCGAAATAGTGCTGTATCCTCAGCGTGGAGATCGACCAGGAAGATGACCTTGCCACCCGGGGAGTGGGGATCGACGAGAGGATGGTGGCGTTGACCTTCGCCCGCACGACCTCCCGGAGCGCACCGCCCGCTCCATAGTCGAGTAGCCGAAGTAGGGATGACGATGGACAACCGCTCAGCGCCATCGCGCACGACCTGCCAGGAGAGCGAGACGATCTCCAGTTCCTCCGCGGTGCGGGTGCTGCCGACATGACCACGTGCTCGTGCTGCACCGGCTGTTCGATACGAAGGTAGGTCTCCCCGTCGGGAAACATTCGCGGTGGAGCGCGCGGGGCAGGCCCGGATCGGCGGCCGGCCTCTCGGTATCCGGCGAGTAGCCGCCGGATGTCCTCGGCGAGCTCGGCGGAGGAGGGCGTCGAGAGAATGAGCGGTGGTTTCGTGGCGGAGGGGCGGCGCTGTTTGTAGTGGATCACCAGGGAGCCGCTTGAGCTCCTCGCCGAAGCCGCCGCTGAAGATCGGAAAGCGGGTGAAGGGCTGGGATCGAGGTTCTCCCGCATCCAAGTGCAGACTCGGGCGTAGCGCCCCGCGCTTCCACTGGTTGCGCGGGAACAAGGTGAAGAACTTCCGCACCTGGGCCAGGGTCGCGATGCCGTCTTGCACGATCTCCTCCGGTGATTTGCCGTGAGAATCGACGCGCGCTCGATGGCATCGAGGACCGGATAGGGCATCAGGTCCTTCTCGTCCGTCTGGTTGGCCTCGGCGGGTTTGAGCTCGGCCGTGGGCGGACGCTGCCGACCTCAGCCAGCCAGCCGTAGCGGTTGGGAGCAGCAGATCCAGGGCTTCGAGGATCGAGGCCTTGTCGAGACCGCCGAGCGGCCCGAGCGATCCGGCCGTGTCACCGTCCATGGTGCAATAGCCCACGGCCGACTCCGAGCGGTTGCTGGTCGTGATGTTGAGCTTGTTCTCCGCGTTGGCGATAATCAGGGCAGGCGCTCCGGGCGCGGGCTCGATGTTCTGGCGCGTGACGTCGTCGCGCTGCCAGTCGAGCGGGCGGTCGAGGTAGCGGGCAAGGAAGCTGGCGAAATCGACTGTCGCTTGTACGCCGACGTTTTCGAAACGCGCGCCAAGCTCGCGCCGTGCCCGCCGCGCGGAGGGCCCTGTTCGGAGCTGTTTACCGTTCTGATAGATACAGGTGAGGATATGCCGGTGGCCTGACCGCGCTGCGCGTTGCCGTCGGGCCAGCCTTCGAACCAGGAAGGCTTCCTTGAAGCGGGCTTGGTCGTCTTCGGTGCCCAGGCAGCCGACGCGAGCCATCTCGTGGACGAGAATCGCGCAGAAGGTCGAGTCCGCTCCGCCGGAGAGCGAAATGACGTACCCGCTTGTCCCCGTTTTGCGGATGAAGTCGAAGAGCTCGAGCGTTTCTGCGGCCATCAGCTTTGAATAGCTTTTCCCGCTAAGGCGTGGCCCTCGGGGAAACCGCTTGGCGGTCCACGGAGTGATCTGGAAGCGTGGTCGAATTTCTTGACACCGGTTCGCCGGTGGCGGCCATCTGTCCGGTGGGGAAGGTGGGCGGGGCTCGCTGCGAAAACTGGCGCCTGGAGGCGGTTGGAAGCGGTTGATCGAGAGATCCACCACGGCTTTGCGGATTCGCCACCGGCCGTAGCCGAACTGACGCCCCTTGGTGATGAGTCGCCGCCGAGGGCGATGATATCGTCAGTCGTAAAGTGCGCCCGCCTTCGTTGCTCACAGCAGATTGGCGGGGACGTACGCGCAACTGAGGCAAGCGGCTGCCGTCGGTCACGCAGCGCTCGCGGGTGTGCGTCTTGCCTGAAGGCGAAGTGGGAGGCGGAGGGGTTGAGGATGATGTCGACGGCCGCCTTGGCCACACCCGGATGCCAGGGCGCTCCGCCACCCAGGCGTCCCCGCAGACCTCGAAGCCGAAGGTGGCTTTCTCCTCGCCGAGCGTGAGCTCGAAGGTGGTGTCGCCCAACGGCGCGCTGCCGCCGCCGGGTAGCGGATAGTCGACCACGGAGCCCTGCGCCCAGGGCTTGAACCAGCGCGGTTCATAGTGGACGCCGTTGCCGGCGAGGTTCTGCTTGGCGTAGAAGCCGCGGATCCGTTGGTGACGACGGCGACGGTATTGAAAATAGCCCCGTGGTACTCAAGCGGCAGACCAAGGGTGAAGACCAGATCGGTGCCCGCACTGCTGCGGGCCAGTTGCTCGGCCAGCGCGAGCGCCTGCGCGCGGACGTGGGGACGGAAGAAGAGGTCTTCGCAACCGTAGCCGGTGAGGCAGAGCTCGGGCAGGCAGAGGAGCTGCACGCCCTCGGCGCGGGCCTCGGCGATCGCGGCGGTGATGGAGGCGAAATTCCACTCCCAGCCGATGGGGGTCGTGTTGAGGGCGGCGGCGGCGACTTTGATCTTCATGGGGACTGGGGCGGCGTCAGGCGATGCCGAAGGTTCCCTTCAGCGCTGGCTGCGTATTCGGGATTGTCGCAGGTGGCCTTCTCGGGTTCGTCCGAAATCTTGGCGACGGGCTGGCCGTTCACCGCCGAGAGCTTGATGACCTGGCTGAGGGCCTTGTGCCCGGGGACGTTGTTGGTCAGGAAGGTGCCGATGAGGTAGCTGGTCTTCCACGGGTTAACCTCGTAAAGGTGCCCACAGGGCGAGCATTATCTTGATCGTCAGGGTGTCTCTGAGTACACGGCGAACTTCGAGGCCGGGTCGACACCGAGGCTGGTGTGGGAAAAATGATGATCAACTGGGTCCACTTCGCGGGGTCGCCCTTGAGCCGTATGGAAGCCGTCGAAGAGCTTGGCGAAGTAGAGGTCCACGTGCTTGGAGTTTACTCCCCGGTGAGCACATCCGGGAGCATAGCCGAGGTTGCCACGGTATTCATTCACCCAGGCCCGCACGATAGCGCTGCGGAAGCGTGGCTAGCGTGCCGCCGTGCTGCTGGTAGAACATGCCAAAGAGATGGGCCTGGGTGCCGACGAGGCGGAGGTCCATGTCCTTGGCGAACCGCACGTTGCTGGTGCCGAAAAGCTGCGAGGGGACGGTGTCCTTCATCCGCAGCAGTACCTCGCGTTGGTGGGCGAGGGTGAAGCGGCGGCGTGGGTGCCGGCCTCGGTCAGGCGGATTTCTTTTCGGGGTTGGCCGTGGCCGCCTGGCGGATCTTGTTCAGCTCGAGGTCGAGCAGGCGATGAAGCGTGCCGGCTGGCGGCTAGGCGCTCGCCGTGTTCCGGAAAGGTGAGCTGGCCCACAATTCCGAGATGATGAAGTGAGGACCAGCTGCTCGAAGAGGATGGCCTGGATACCGCCCTCGATGACGATCTGCAGCTCGCCGTTGTGCTCCGTGATCCGCACATAGTCCTTGGGGTGCAGGCGCATGTCGCGGAGGTTGTCGATGAAGACTGGCTTCATGTAGCGCACGTCGCGGATGAACGGCAGCTCCTCCGGCAGGAGCACATGGCGCTCCTCGAAGCGGTCGAGGGCCTCGCGCAGGGCAGTCTGGAGGCGGGCGGTATTGGCCCCCTTGGTGGACAGTGTAATTTTCATCTGCACGCTTATCCCGCCGTCGTGGTCGAGCTGGTGTGGGAGCGCTGCAACTGGGTGAGCGGCACCAGTCGCAAAACGCAGTAAACGGGGCCTCGGTGAACGAAAGGTCGAATTTCATGGGAGAGCGGGCGGTAGGGAAGATCCGGCGATGGCGCGGCGACGGGTGGCCACTTAAAGCGAAAGAGTGTGGAGCCTTGGCGGATCCCGAGCGAGTCATCTGGGCGAAGGTAATCGGGTGATTTGGCGATTGTGCTCAAGCGTAACGCTTTGTGGGTCTTCGGCCTGTGACCGGTGCACGAATCGGCGGTCGGTGCGAAGCGTGCCGATCGGGCCACCGGCGTCTTGTTTGCCGCGCGGAGCCCCGTCACAGACCGGCCTGCTCGAGTCGCTGGGCCTGGGCCAGCTATCCCGGGCGGCGAGTGCCGGCCACGGCGGAGCGCCCCCGCGGCGCGCCGCGGTGGGCGCCCGCCAATCGAAAGGAAGTAGGGGGCCCGCCATTCCGGTATTTTTCCTAGTTCGCTATGGGTCTTGTGCCCACCAACACAACAAGCGCACGGTATCATGGGACCCCACCACTCCCTCGCCCCACGGGCAGGAACCTCACACCCCCGCGGCCGTTAGGCCGAATCTGCTAACATTTTTGGTGGGCCCGGGAGGTCCCGGCGCGCGGCGATGCGTGGCTGGACCGTCGCGGCCTGCGATGGCGGCTGTTCTGACGCACGCAAACACAGCGCGCAAGCAGCCGGCACGGACTATGCCGTGGGGTGGCAGGGCTCGGGCAGTTGGGGCTGCCAGCGGTCCGCCAGGCGACGTATGTGCA
>JADJTK010000043.1 GCA_016711225.1 Opitutaceae bacterium | reverse complement strand
GGATGTTGCGCACCAACATCAAGACCAAGTTCACCCCCGTCTTCGCCCTGGTGGTGAAGACCGAGACGGCCTCCCAGCAGCAGGCCCTGCAGGTGGGATTCTCGGCGATCATCACCAAGCCCATCGAGTTTTCCGAGCTGGAGAGCCGGATGGCCAAGGCGATGAATCTCGACACTTCGCTGCGCTACTACGGCTTGGAGGAGGGCACGCTGATTCTGCGACTGCCGGAAAACACCACCCCGGTGACCATCAACGAGGTGACCGGCTACATGAAGGTGAAGGTCTCCACCGCGGTCGATACCGGCGTGGCCCGGGCGATCATCGACATCAGCAAGCTCAAGGCCCTCGACATGCCGGTGATCAAGCTGCTCTTCCAGTTCATGCAGTCCTGTTCCGAGGTCTCGATCCAATACATCCTGGTGGGCAACGCCATCGTGGCCAAGGAGTGCAAAGGATTCGAGGATACCAAGAACTGGACCTTCTTCGACTCGCTCGAGCAGGCCAAAGCCAGCTTCAAGGCCGCGCCCGAGGCCGCTCCGGCCGGTTGATCTTTTCGGGCCATCAGGCCCCGCCCCGATCGCTCCCCCCCGCCCGGCCTTTTCGGAGGCCGGGCTTTTTGCGGGGAACCCGGAGCAGGCAACTACCGATAGGGGCGATGAGAACGAAGGAGCAGGAGAAGGGCAGGGCTGCGCCTTTGCCGGTCCGGCGAAGCCCCGCGGGCGCGCTACGCCCCAATCAATGGGAAATCCTCGAGCAGCCGATGAACCGCGCCGGTGGGCCGAAGCTCGCTGGCGTAGAGAGCAAATCGTTCGACCCGGAAGGGCGGAGCCGCGAATCCGTGGTGCTGATGCGGCCATTGGGCGATGGCGGCCGGGTTGGCCGGGCCGGCTCGGGCGAGGGTGAAATGAGGCTGGAGGCGGGCATTCATCCGACGATCCGGCCCTGAATCAGAACACTGGAGGCGCGCAGGGGCAAACCGAGAAGTGTCGGGATGGCGGTTACGGGACCCTCGCGCAAGCCGGGCTCGGCCCGGGCAAACCGGCCCGGGCATAGAACTGCCTTCCAACGGGAGTCTCGAATCCGTGCTGGCGGGTAAGCCTCCGAGCCTAGCTGAGTTGGAGCCAGACCGGCCGTAGCGTGGGCTCGGTGTCTGGCCTCTCGGGGGACGGCCCTCTCAGGAACGTTTGACCAGGCGCACGATGGCGCTGACGACCACCTCGTCGGCCGTGAACGGGAAGCTGAGCACTTGGTGGGCGAGTAGGTAATTGGGCACGATCGTGGAGGCGGCGGACTGGTTGCTCAGCAGCACGGCAGGCAGGTGCGAGCGACCGGGGATGGCATGGGTGCGGCGCACAAAATCGCCGCCCGCGGGCTGGGCGAGATCGAGACCGGCCACGAGGATTTCTACCGGATTGTCCTCGATGAAAGTGAGTGCGGAGGCGGTGTCGCGGAAGGCCACGGCCGGCTGTCCGGCAGTGCGTAGCGCCTCGGCGAGCAACGGAGCGACCCCCGCTGGTTATGGACCACCAGGGCGAGGCAGGGGGGCTCGAACTCCTGGGTGACGCGAGGGAGGAAGAGGGGCGGGATCACTTCGACGGCCCGGGCGAGAGTGCGGAAGGTGCTGGCAGTGATCTCGTCGGGGTGCTCGCGCAGATCCTCCAGCATGAAGGTGACGGCGCGGCTCAACATCGACAGGCGCGGCAGGGCGGCGTAGTCGGAGGAGAGCCGCAGGCGCTCGAAGCTGGCGCGTAATGGATCGATGGTGGCGAGGCGGTCGGCGCCGACCGAGGAGGCGGCGAAAGCCTGCAGCTGGCTGTTGATTCGCGTTTCGGTGGCGGAGGCGTCGCGGGCGAGCATGGCCCGCAGGTCTTCACGATTGCCGGAGGGCCCGGCGGTGGCCGGTCGTGCGGCGGGCGCGGCGGCTGCTGGGGTGGCCGGGCCGGTGCCCCCGAGGGCGGCGCGCACGATCTCCAGCAATCGGTTGGGGCTGACGCTGTTCTTGTTCAGGCACTGGATGGCGCCAGCGGCCCGGGCGGATTCGAGCAGCTTTTCGTCGAAGCTGTGCGAGAAGACGATGACGGGAAAGTCGGCGCAGCCGGGCAGGGTGCGCATGTGGCCGAGCAGTTCGACTCCGTTCATGCCGGGCAGCATCAGGTCGAGCAGGGCCAGGGCGGGGGGCGACGCCCGCAGCGCGGCGAGGGCGGCGGGACCGTCGGCGGCTGTTTCCACCACGAGGCCCTCGGTTTCGAACTTCTTCTGGTAGACCTTCAGGATGAATTGGTCGTCGTCGATAATCAGGATCTTTTTCATGGCGGAGAGGCGGGGCGGCGGGAGTGCGGCTGGGGCAACGTAGTCCTTTCGCCACAAATCACTGGGACTGAAGCCGGGGCGGTGGCAACGGGTGAGCGAAGGGCCGGATACACGCGGGCTACTTCAATCCCGGTACCAGTTCGGCGGCGGCGGCGCGGGTGGCGGCGAGCACGCGGCGCGCTTCGTGGATGAGCTCGCGGGTGTGGTCTGACTGTCCTGCTTCGATGGAGCGCTCCATGCGCCGCATGACGTTTTGCGCCTGCATCATGCCGCAGGTGGCGCAGGAGCCGGCGCCGGTATGGGCGTGGCGGCGGGCCTCGACCATGTCGCCGGCGGCGAGGGTGCGCTCGATATCGGGGAAGAGTTCGGACATGCGCTCGAAGAAAAGCAGGATGATCTCGCGCATGGTGTCGGGGTCGCCGGAGCTGAGTTCGTCCAAGCGGCTCCGATCGAGGAGCACTGCCTGCTGGGTGGCGAGCATCGGGGCGCCGGAGGCCAGGGCCCGGGCGGTTGGAAACTGGGGATGAACTTCTGCAGGGATTCGCGCAACCGGGCGTCGTTGACCGGTTTGGTGGCGTAGTCGTCGAAGCCGGCGGCCAGCCCGTTTTCGCGGTCGCCGGGCATGACCTTGGCGGTGATGGCCACCACGGGCAGGCGGCGCACGGTCTGACCGGCGGCCTGGCGTTCGTTTTCCACGCGACGGATTTCCCGCACGGCCTGGAGGCCGTCCATTCGGGGCATCATGATGTCGAGGAAGAGCACGTCGCAGGGGCCGGAGGCAATGAGTGCGAGGGCCTCCACCCCGTGGGAGGCGAGGCGGACCTCGCAGCCGAGGCGCTCGAGGTAGGTGCGCATGACCTTCTGGTTGACCATATCGTCGTCGGCCACGACCACGCGGGCGCGAGGCGGGGCGGCCGGTTTGGCGGGGGTGGCAGGCGCCGGCGCCGGGTGGGCGGAAGCGGGGGCACCGGCCGCCGCGCTGGCCGCCGCGCCGGACGGGGCGCTGGAGGGGGCTGCGGGGCCGGCCGGTTTGCCCACGGGCGGACGCGGGGGGCGGCTGAGGCATTCGAGCAGCGTTTCGGGGGCAAGGGGCTTGAGCAGGATGTCGTATTGCTCAATCCCGGACTTGGCTTCCGGCGGCCGGGCGGTGAATACGATCAGGCGCGGGGTGGGGTGCTGTTGGCCCAGTGAGCGCAAGATGGCGAGGCCTTGGGAGTGGGGCAGATCGAAGTCGACCACCGCGACGGCGCAGCGTCCGCCGGTTTCGGCCCAGGCGAGGACTTCCGCCGCACTGGCGGTCAACTTGGGGCGCCCGCCCCAACCGGCCACCCAGCCGCGCATGAGTTCTCCCAGTCGCGGGTTGTCCTCAACAATGAGGATGTCGCGGCCGTCGACCAACACCTGGCGCTGGGTCCAGGCGGGAGGGACCGGGGACTCGACTGGATGGTAGGGAAGCGCGAGCAGGAAGGTGCTGCCGTTGCCCGCTTCGCTTTCGAACCAGAGGCGCCCGTCCATGAGCTCGGCTAGCCGGCGACTGGTGGCTAGGCCCAAGCCGGTGCCGCCATAGAGGCTGGCGGTTGAGGAGTCGCCTTGGCTGTAGGCTTGGAAGATGCGATCGCGCTTTTCTGCGCGGGCGGCTTGCCCACGGAGCAACTCGCTGAGCAGCGAACTGATTTCCACCGGCTGGGGGTTGATCTCCAGCTTACCGGCTTCGATTTTGGCGAGATCGAGGAGTTCGTCGGTGAGGGTAATCACGCTTTCGGCGCTATCGACGACCGAGCGAGCCAGTTCCTGCTGTTGTTGGTTCAGTCCGGCCTCAAGGAGCAGGTTGGCCATACCGAGCACGCCATTCATCGGCACCCGGATATCATGGCTGAGCATGGCGATGAAATCCGAGGTCATACGCGCGGCTTGGGCGGCGGAATCGCGCTCGGCGATGAGGGCGGTCTCCCGCGTCTTCTGCGCGGTGATATCAGTGAGCAGCGCCAGCACGTAGTTTTCGTCGAGCGGGCAGAGTTGCCAGCCGATCCAGACGATGCCGCACTTGTGCTCAACCAAGGTGTGGCGTTTGGCCTGGGCGCATTCGCTGATGCGGGCGGCCAGGCCCGGGGGAACGGCTTGGGTGGGAGTAACTTGGCGGTCGGTGAAGAACTGGTTGGATGCGGCGTTGGCCGCATGCCACTGGCCGTTGTTGTCGTAGGCCAAGGCGGGCATGGGCAGGCGTTCGAGGGTGACCGAGTCGGCCTTGTCCTTGCTCGCGGAGGGAGACTGTGCCGCGGAGGCGTGGCCGCGATGGTGGGCGCGGTGCCAGATCCAGCCCAGGGCGAGACCGGCGACGAGGGCGACGAGCCAGCCGATGAATCCGGCCAGCGGCGACAGGCTTCGGGCGGCGGGCTCGGCGGAGGCGAGGAGGAGAGGGGCGTGCTGCAAGATGGTACCGGACATGAGAGGACGGACGACACGTTTTACTCGGCACAAAGGGCGTTTCCTCAAGGGGGAATCCGTACCGGATGGCCCAAATCCGGGTGTTTTTCCTCGCTTGTGGCTTCGGCGAGCGGGAAAGCGCCTTGCCGCCCGGCCGAGAGGGGCGTCAACGTCGTCCCTGTTGAACTTTGCGCAACAGGCTGAGCAAGGTGGTCCGCGTCGCCCGCTACTTGGGCAGACGCGACTGAGCTTAATCGCGACCACCATCAAGGGTTGGGCCGCTGCGTGAGTTCCCACCGTCCCAAACCGCCATGCTCATCGTCCATGTCCACGTGCAGGTGAAGCCCGATTTCATCGACGCCTTTCGCACCGCCTCGCTCGCCAATGCCAGCGCCAGTGTGCAGGAGCCTGGCATTGCCCGGTTCGACGTATGCCAGCAGGCCGACGATCCGGCGCGCTTCATCCTGGTCGAGGTCTATCGCAACGCCGCTGCGCCGGCGCAGCACAAGGAGACGACGCACTATGCCACCTGGCGCGATGCGGTCGCCCCGATGATGGCTGCGCCCCGTACCAGTGTGAAATTGGGCAATGTGTTTCCCGACGATGCCGGCTGGTGAGTCCATGGCGCAGGGGAACGGCGCGTTGCCCGGGGCGGATGCGTTTCCGGCTCGGGATGCTGGAGTGGACGGCTCTGCGGGTTGTCTGCTTAGTGGTGGGGCGGGCTTTATGCCCGCCAGTTTGGGAGGTGACACGATGTCGGGCGTAAAGCCCGCCCCACCGGGCGGAAGCCTTCCGGAACGGATCCGCACCCCTGTGTTGTCCGCCCGTTTCGAATTTGCCACGGCTCAGCGCATCCTTTTTGGCGCCGGTACCCGGGCCGACCTGCCGGCGTTGGTCGCGGCACTGGGCCGGCGGGTGTTTTTTGTGGGTGGGTCGAATCCGCGGCGCCAGGCCGAAGTGCTGACGGCACTGGAGAGCGTAGTCGAGGCGGTTGAAGTGTTTGGCGTAACTGGCGAGCCCACGGTGGCCCTGGTCGAGGCCGGGGTCCGACAGGCGCGCGCCGCCGGCAGCACGGTGGTTGTCGCGGTGGGCGGCGGGAGCGCGATCGATGCCGCCAAGGCTATTGCCGCGCTCGCGACCAACCCGGGCGAGGCGCTCGATTATCTCGAGGTCGTTGGGCGAGGGAGGGCGTTGTCCACGGATCCGCTGCCCTTTGTCGCGGTGCCCACGACGGCCGGTACCGGGGCCGAAGTGACGCGCAATGCGGTGCTCTCCGTGCCTGCCTCGCGGGTGAAAGTGAGCCTGCGCAGCGCGGCGATGCTGCCGCGGCTCGCGCTGGTAGACCCGGAGCTTGCGTTGGGCCTGCCGGCGGCGGAGACGGCGGCCACCGGCCTGGATGCGCTCACGCAGTTGATCGAGCCGTACCTTTCGTGTCGCGCTAATCCGGTGACGGACGCGCTTTGCCGCGACGGGATCCGGAGGGTGGCGCGGGCGTTGCCGCGGGCGGTGCGCGAGCCCGGCGATTTGGCGGCGCGCAGCGACCTGGCGCTGGGCGCGCTGTACAGCGGCATGGCCTTGGCGAACGCCGGCCTGGGCGCGGTGCATGGGTTTGCGGCGCCGATCGGTGGACTGTATCCCGCGCCGCACGGCGCGGTTTGCGCGGCGCTGTTGGCTCCGGTGTTGCGGGCGAATCTGGCGGCGTTGCGAGCGCGGGCGCCGCAACATCCGGCGCTTGGGCGGATGGCCGAGGTGGCGCGCTGGCTCACCGGCGATCCGGCGGCGGGCGCCGATGAGGCGGCCGTGTGCTGTGCCGCGCTTTGCCGCAGCCTGGCGATCCCTCCGCTTGGAGCCTGGGGGGTGAGGGCGGCCGATGTGGCGTTGATCGTCGAGAAGGCCGCGGCGGCGAGCAGCATGAAGGGCAACCCGCTGCCGCTCACCGTCGCCGAACTTACCAGCGCGCTCGAAGCGGCGCTGTGAGCGGGGAGATTGCGGCGAAGTAGCCGTGGCTCTGCTGGGGCGGCGCGCTGCGCATTCCGCTGATTGCGTTCTTTGCGGCCGACATCGGGCTTGCGCCCGCCGCGCGGGGGCGCTGACTTTCGGCCCCTCCGCAGGTGCGGCCTCCAGAAACCCGGGCATGTCGCTCGGCTCCGCGGGGCGCCCCGGCCATCACCATGTCCCGCTCCGTCGTTTCGTTCCATTACACGCTGCGCAACCACCAGGGAGAGCTCCTCGATTCCTCCATCGGCGGCGAGCCGATCCAGTATCTTGAGGGAGTGGGGCAGATCATCGACGGCCTCGAGGAGGCGCTCACCGGCCTGCCGGTGGGCACCAAGCGCGTGATCATGGTCGCCGCCGAGAAGGCCTACGGCAAACGCGACCCTGAGCTCGTGCGCCGCGTGGCGCGCAGCAAGCTGCCGGTCGAGAAGATCAACATCGGCGACATGTTCCAGACCGATGGCGACCGCCACTCCTCGATCGTCACCGTCGCCGCCATCGAGGGCGACGAGGTGTTGCTCGACGGCAATCATCCGCTCGCCGACCAGGATCTGATTTTCGACGTCGAGGTCCTCAACATTCGCGCTGCTCGCGAGGACGAGATTGGTCACGGTCATGTGCACGCCCACGGCGAGCATCATCATCACGAGGGCCACGGGCACCATCACGGTCACGAGCACGGTCATAAGCACGACGGTGAAGGCTGCTGCGGTGGCGGGCATGACCACGGGCACAAGGCTGAGGGTGAAGGCTGCTGCGGCGGTGGTCACGAGCACGGCCATGACCACAAGGCTGAGGGTGAAGGCTGCTGCGGCGGTGGTCACGAGCACGGCCAAGGTGGCTGTGGTTGTGGCGGCAAGCACTGAGCGGCTGGCCGCAGCAACGAGGTTTTTTCACGGTGGTGGCGGGTTTGTCGCCATCATAACAAGAGGTCGAATGGCGCGTGCGACGGCCGCGCCACCATCGCCAGAGCAATCGCGTTTTCCCAGCCGGGCACTTGTTCGAGTGCCCGGCTTTTTGTTGCACCGCCTCCGGTCAGCCGCTCGTCCCTGCCGAGCACCGGTTGTCACGGCCCGCAACCGTCGAGCGCCAGCGCCTTTGACACCGCCCGCGGTCGCCGGCATTGATCAACAAAACGTACCACCATGGCCCAACCCGATTCTCCGCTCCGTCCACCCACGGCGAAACCGAAGAAGAGCCGCAAGAAGCTCTATTGGATCCTTGGAGGCAGCCTCCTCTTTGTCGCTCTCTGCGTCGGCGCCGCCATGAAAAGCCGCGGCGATCGCGCGATCAGCGTCACCACCGAGAAGGCTGTCATCAAGACGATCACGCAGTTGGTCTCTGCCACCGGGCGCATCCAGCCCGAAGTGGAGGTGAAGATCTCGGGCGAAGTGGCCGGCGAGATCATCGAGCTGCCCGTGGTCGAAGGGCAGATGGTCAAGCAGGGCGACCTGCTTGCCCGGATCAAACCCGACTACTACCAGGCTCAAGTCGAGCAGCAACAAGCGCTGGTGGCTTCGGCGAAAGCCACCGTCCTCCAGAGCGAGGCACAAGCCGAGAAGGCCGAGCTCGACTTTAACCAGGTCGATACCTTGCGGCTCCGCGGCCTGGTTTCCGAGACCGACTTCAATTCCGCGCGTTCGGCGGTTCGCGTCGCCCGGGCCAATCTCGCGAGTTCCCATGCCAACCTCCTGCGCTCCGAGAGCGCCTTGCGGCAGGCGGAGGACCAGCTTTCCAAGACCACCATTCTCGCCCCGCGCGACGGCACGATCAGTATCCTCAACAGCAAACTCGGCGAGCGGGTCGTGGCCACCGGCCAGTTCTCCGGCACCGAGATCATGCGCGTGGCCGATCTCGAGAAGATGGAGGTGCGGGTCAACGTGAACGAGAACGACGTCATCAACGTGAAGATCGCTGATACCGCCCGGGTGCGCATCGACGCCTTTCAGGGACGCGAGTTCCGCGGCAGCGTCCGTGAGATCGCCAACACCGCCCGCACCGCTGGACAGGGCTCCGCCGACGAGGTTACCAACTTCGAGGTGCGCATCAGTGTGAACGAGCCGGGCGTGCGCCTGCGTCCCGGCATGAGCGCTACCGCCGATATTGAGACCCAGGTCGTCACCGATGTCGTGGCGGTGCCCAGCCAGTGTGTGGCTGTCCGGACCAAGGACGACAACAAGACGACCGAGGAGGTGCGGACCCAGCGGACCGCCGAGGCCGCTCAGAAGCAGAGCGGCGGCGCGGCCACCGCCGTCAACGACGCCCAGCGCCGCGAGCAGGAGCGCCTCGACCGGGAGAATCTGCAGCGCATCGTGTTTGTGCGCGTCGCCGGCAAGGCCGAGATGCGCAAGGTCACCACCGGTTTGATGGACAACACCCATACCGAGATCGTTTCCGGGCTCAAGGAAGGCGAGGAGGTCGTCACTGGTCCGTATCGCGCCGTCACCCAGGAGTTGAAGGACGCCACCAAAATCACAATTCAGCCTGCGAAGAAGGACGGCAAAGCCGACGCGAAGAAAACGGAGGCGAAGGCCGACGAGAAGAAGCCGGAGGCGAAGCCGTCCGAGGTGAAGACCGGGGCCGCCAAGCCGGAGTCCAAGACCGAGATGAAGAAGCCCTGAGCCCGGCCCGAGCATGAGTTCTATCGTTCCTCAACCTGTGGCGGCAGCCCGCCCGCTCCGGCCTCCCGGTCCGCTGGTTATCGACATCCGCGGCATCACCAAGATCTACAAGATGGGAGACCAGGTCATCCACGCGCTGCGCGGGGTGGACCTCAAGATCCATCGCAACGAATACCTCGCGATCATGGGGCCTTCCGGCAGTGGCAAGTCGACAATGATGAACATGGTTGGCTGCCTGGATACGCCGACCGCCGGCGACTACTTCTTCAACGGTGGCAACGTCGCTCAAATGGTGGACGACGAACTGGCCGACATCCGCAACCGCGAGATCGGCTTCGTCTTCCAGACCTTCAACCTGCTCCCGCGCAGCGATGCGCTGCGCAACGTTGAGCTTCCGTTGATCTACGCCGGAGTGCCGACCTCGTTACGCCGCGAGCGCGCGGAGAATTCGCTGCGTGCGGTTGGTCTGGGCGACCGCATGCACCACAAGCCCAACGAGCTCTCCGGCGGCCAGCGTCAGCGCGTGGCCATCGCCCGCGCGCTGGTGAACAATCCCTCGATCATTCTCGCCGACGAGCCGACAGGAAATCTGGACTCAAAAACCGGCGACGAGATCATGGCCTTGCTTGAGGTCCTCTACGAACGTGGCAATACGATCATCCTCGTCACCCACGAGGAGGACATCGCCCGTCACGCACGCCGAATCGTGCGCTTGCGCGACGGCGTGGTGGAAAGCGATCGCGCCGCGGGCGCGTGATTTTCGATTTTGGATTGCCGATTTTCGATTGGACTAGCCACCATGAACGAGACCGAATTCAACGACGGGACCGAGGTGTTCGCGTTGCCGATTCGACGGGTGCTTGGGCCGGCTCGGGCGACGGAGATTGAGCGCAGCCGGAACCATGGAAGCGTGAAGGTTTGTTCCTTTGGGTGGGGCGGGCTTTACGCCCGCCAGTTCGACACGAGCCACGATGGCGGGCGTAAAGCCCGCCCCATCACTCGGCGCCGGATCGTTGGCGAGTTTGAGGTCGAGGGTAGGGCGGTTTCTCCGAAACCGCCGCGACACCGGTCCGCCGTTGATCTGAGCACAGGACGGACGTTTCGGAGAAACGTCCCTACCTCCCGATTCCCCTCTGCTAATCCGCAATCCGAAATCCGTAATCTGCAATCGTCGTGAAGCGCCTGGTCTTTGAATTGGTCGAGTCCATCCGGATCGCTGCCCAGCAGATCCGGGCCAACCGCACGCGCTCCTTCCTCACCGCGCTGGGGGTGATCATCGGCATTGTCGCCGTCACCCTCATGGGCACCGCCATCGGCGGCATCGACAAGGGCGTCAACAACAGCCTGGCCATTATCGGCGACGACATTCTCTATGTCACCAAATGGCCGTGGCGCGATGTCGAGGACTGGTGGAACTTCCGCAACCGGCAAAAGATCCGCACCGAATACGCCGACCAAGTCAACGAGTACATCGCGCGCACGCCGGGCACGGCGCTGAAGCTGGCCGTGCCGGCCGACTCGGTCTTCACCAAGATCTATCGCGGCGACTACTCGTTGAACGGCATCTACACGCTCGGCACGACCTCTGATCTGCCCCGCATATCGAAGGCGGGGGTGAAGGACGGCCGCTTTTTCAACGAGGCGGAGTCGCGGGCCGGTCGGAATGTGGTTGTGCTGGGTTTCGACGTCGCCACGGCGCTGTTTCCCAACCAATCCCCGCTGGGACAGGAGGTGCGCATCCAGGGGCAGAATTTCGCCGTGGTCGGCGTGATGGAGCGGCAGGGGTCGTTCCTCGGTATGTGGAGCTGGGATGCCAACGTTTCGATCCCCTTGCCGGCAATGCGCCGGCTCTTCACCCGCCATACCGAGGGCGCCGAGATCCGTGTGCAGATCGACCTGACCCGCGCGGAGGACGCGCGTTGGGAGCTGGTCGGGTTGATGCGGCGGATCCGGCAGGTGCCGCCCGAGCGCCCCGAGGATTTCGAGGTCAACACCCAGGACAGCATTAAGAAGCAGCTCGACCCGATCCGCAACGGCCTCGCGATCGCCGGGCTCGGGATCACCGGGCTGGCACTCTTTGTCGGCGCGATCGGCATCATGAACATCACCTACGTGAGCGTGAAGGAGCGCACCCGCGAGATCGGCACGCGCAAGGCCCTCGGCGCCCGGCGACGCACGATCCTGCTGCAGTTCCTCGTTGAGGCGGCCTCGATTTCGTTGGCGGGAGGGGGGGTAGGGCTGGCGTTTACACTGCTGCTCACCGGTCTGGTGAAAATCGGCGCCCCGACGCTGCCGGTGACCTTCTCCCCGTTGCTAATGCTGTTTGCGATGGGCACTGCGGTGGTGGTGGGGGTGCTCTCCGGCTTCGCCCCGGCGTGGTCGGCGAGCCGTCTCGATCCTGTGGAGGCACTGCGTTATGAATAAGTCCGGCGGCATGCCCCTGAGCGAGATCGTGCGCATGGCGCTGACGGCTGTCGGCGCCCACAAGCTGCGCTCGTTCCTGACGATGTCGGGCATCGCGATCGGCGTCTTTTCCGTGATCGGGGTGATGACCGTGATCGCCACGATCCAGAAGAGCATCGAGTCGAACCTGAATGTGCTCGGCGCCAACAGCTTCGTGATTTCAAAATACCCGGCTGTCATGGGTGGCGGCCCGCACAACCGCTTCACGAACCGGCGCGATGTGAGCCTAGAGCAGGCGGAGCGTTTCCGGGAGTTGATGGAGGAGACCAAGGCGGTTGTCGGTCTAATGATCCGCCGCGGGGGGCGGCAGGCCGTCTACCTTGATCGCAAGACCAATCCGAACAACACGCTCATCGGCACCGATGAACACTTCACCTCAGTGCGGGATTTCCAGATCGATCGCGGGCGCAACCTGACCCGCGAGGATACCACCTACGGGCGTTCCGTCTGTGTCCTGGGTGCCGATCTTGTGGCGCGCCTCTTCCCGGGCGAGGATCCGCTGCTCAAGCGTATCCGCATGGATGGGCAGACGTATCTTGTGGTTGGCACGTTCGCTGCGAAGGGCTCGATGTTCGGCCAGAGCCAGGACAATCTGGTGGTCCTGCCGATCACGCGGTTTCTGGCGGTCTACGGCCGGGCCGGTCGCTCGATCGGGATCAGCGTGCAGGCGCGCAGCCAGGCGGACCTCGACACTACCTTCAATCACGCCATCGGCGCCATGAGGCTTGCACGCGGGCTCGACCCCGAGGATCCGAACGATTTCGACATCGTCTCGAACGACTCGCTCATCGAGATGTTCAACAGCGCCACCGACAAGATCAAACAGGGGGCGTTCGTGATCAGTCTGTTCGCACTGTTGGCGGCTGGGGTCGGTATCATGAACATCATGCTGGTGAGCGTGACCGAGCGCACGAAGGAGATCGGGGTGCGCAAGTCGCTCGGTGCGCGGCGTCGGGCAATCCTGCGGCAGTTTTTGATCGAGGCGATCGTCATCTCCCTGCTCGGCGGGGTGGCTGGGATCATCCTCGGCGTTGGTGCAGGCAATTTGCTCGGCATGTTCATGACGGGAGAGGCGACGATTCCCCTGTTGTGGATCGTCATCGGCCTGGTGTTTTGCGCGGGCATCGGGATCGTCTTCGGTTATTATCCGGCCCGCAAAGCCGCCCGGCTTGACCCCATCGAGGCGTTACGCTTCGAGTGAGGCGAAGTGGCAGGGGTTTCCGGAGCCGTGTGGCTGAGCGGCACGGGTCTCCCGCCCCGTGGCCTTGGGCTGGATGAGGACCTGGGCGCCGGCGGAGTCGAACCCATGGGTCAGGCGACTCCTGCCACGCGAAACCCATGAGTCTGGAGACTCCTGCCACGCGGAGACTAGGCCCTCACGCGTATCGCTTTTTCGATTACGGCTTCATCTGCACCACGGGTTGCACGGTCATGCTCGGCAGGCCGGTACGCGAGGGGCTGAGGGGCTCGAGACCGAAGGCGTATTCGAGTAAGTTGGCGATGCCATCACCATCAGGATCGGCGCTGTCGCCGATGAGGGCCGGATCGGTCTCGACGCCGAAGTGCAGCGCCTTCCAGTCCGCCAGCGAGGTGACACCCACGACGATCTCAGCGACTCCGTTGCCATAGCGCACGAAGTACTCGGTGGCGGTGGGTTGCGCTGGGAATACGGACTGGGCAAACGAACCACTGATCGAGGCGCTCCTGAGCACTTGGAATCGATTGCCGAGGCTGGGGACGAAGCCGTTGCCGAGGGCGAAGGCGAGATTGCCGGTGAGGACGGTGTTGCCGGAGACGACGATGCGGCCGAAGTCGGATGGGGCGGTGCCCTGGGCGGTGCTGGCTAGTATAGCGGTTCCGGCGAGTTCGAGGTTTCCGTCGATGCTTAATGGGGATCCCAAGGTGTCGCCGGGAATGATGTTTCCCCCGGTAAGGGTGACGTGGCCGATGATGGCGCCGGCGCCGGTCAGTTCGCCTCCGACAATGCGTAGCCCGGTGGGAGCCGTGATGCTGATGTTGCCACCGGCCAGCTTGGTCGTTCCGGCCGTCTGCTCGAAGTTCTGGGAGAAATTGAGGGTGCCTGAGCGCAGCTCGATCCGGCCGGAATTCGTAAGTGTACAACCTGATGGATGTCGAAGTGTCTTGGTTCTTGTAGATGGATCCCTTGTTGTCGAAGGTGAGGTAGGAGCCGAGAGCCTTGTCGCACCAGAGGTCGACGATGCCGTCGTTTTCGTTGACGAGGTGGCCGGTGGTGGAGGCGAAGGAATCGCCATCGATGTCGCCACTTTGCCAGATGAGAGTCCCGTGGTTGGTGAGGGTACCGGTGAGGCGGAGTGAGCCGCCGGTGGGATCACCGAGGGAGACGGTGCTGCCAGGAGCGATGGTGAGGTCGCCCAGGAGATTGAAGAGTAGGCGGGCTCGGCCGGAGAGGGTACCGTTGAAGTTGCCCGAGAAGAGGGTGTCGCCGTCGCCCTGAGTGTTGAGGTCGATGGTGGCGGGCCCCGGAGACTGAAAGAGGAGCCTGGATCCCGCAGCGGCGTAGGCATTGCCGCTCAGGAAAACGGGTTGGTCGATATTGAGTCGGCCGGAATGGACTGAGATGGAGCCGGTGGAGACGAAAGAGGAACCGAGGAAAGTGAAGTTGTCGGCGGCGCCGAAACTCTTGTAGAGTGAGCCCCGATTGTCGAAGGTGAGATTGAAACCGGCGAAACTGTCGCACTGGATATCGAACATGCCGTCCGGGGCGTTGAGGATATGGCCGATAATGGGACCGACTGAGCCAAAATCGGAGAAGCCGTCGATGGAGCCGTACTGCCAAAGCAGAGTCCCGTGGTTGGTGAGGGTACCGGTGAGGCGGAGTGAGCCGCCGTTGGGATCACCAAGGGAGACGGTGCTGCCAGGAGCGATGGTGAGGTCGCCCAGGAGATCGGAGAGTAGGCGGGCTCGGCCGGAGAGGGTACCGTTGAAGTTGCCTGAGAAGAGGGTATCGCCGTCGCCCTGAACGTTGAGGTCGATGCTGGCGGGCCCCGGAGATTGAAAGAGGAGCCTGGATCCAGCAGCGGCGTAGGCATTGCCGCTCAGGAAAACGGGTTGGTCGATATTGAGCCGGCCGGAATGGACTGAGATGGAGCCGGTGGAGACGAAAGCGGAACCGAGGAAGGTGAAGTTGTCGGCGGCGCCGAAACCTTGTAGAGTGAGCCCCGATTGTCGAAGGTGAGATTGAAAACCGGCGAAACTGTCGCACTGGATATCGAACATGCCGTCCGGGGCGTTGAGGATATGGCCGATAATGGGACCGACTGAGCCAAAATCGGAGAAGCCGTCGATGGAGCCGTACGCCAAAGCAGAGTCCCGTGGTTGGTGAGGGTACCGGTGAGGCGGAGTGAGCCGCCGTTGGGATCACCAAGGGAGACGGTGCTGCCAGGAGCGATGGTGAGGTCGCCCAGGAGATCGGAGAGTAGGCGGGCTCGGCCGGAGAGGGTACCGTTGAAGTTGCCTGAGAAGAGGGTATCGCCGTCGCCCTGAGCGTTGAGGTCGATGGTGGCGGGCCCCGGAGATTGAAAGAGGAGCCTGGATCCAGCGGCGGCGTAGGCATTGCCGCTCAGGAAAACGGGTTGGTCGATATTGAGCCGGCCGGTATGGACTGAGATGGAGCCGGTGGAGACGAAAGAGGAACCGAGGAAGGTGAAGTTGTCGGCGGCGCCGAAACTCTTGTAGAGTGAGCCCCGATTGTCGAAGGTGAGATTGAAACCGGCGAAACTGTCGCACTGGATATCGAACATGCCGTCCGGGGCGTTGAGGATATGGCCGATAATGGGACTGACTGAGCCAAAATCGGAGAAGCCGTCGATGGAGCCGTACTGCCAAAGCAGAGTCCCGTGGTTGGTGAGGGTACCGGTGAGGCGGAGTGAGCCGCCGTTGGGATCACCAAGGGAGACGGTGCTGCCAGGAGCGATGGTGAGGTCGCCCAGGAGATCGGAGAGTAGGCGGGCTCGGCCGGAGAGGGTACCGTTGAAGTTGCCTGAGAAGAGGGTATCGCCGTCGCCCTGAACGTTGAGGTCGATGGTGGCGGGCCCCGGAGATTGAAAGAGGAGCCTGGATCCAGCAGCGGCGTGGGCATTGCCGCTCAGGAAAACGGGTTGGTCGATATTGAGCCGGCCGGAATGGACTGAGATGGAGCCGGTGGAGACGAAAGCGGAACCGAGGAAGGTGAAGTTGTCGGCGGCGCCGAAACTCTTGTAGAGTGAGCCCCGATTGTCGAAATTGAGATAGGAACCAAGGGTGCTGTCGCACTGGATGTCGAAGACGCCGTCCGGGGCGTTGAGGATGTAGCCGGTGAGCGTGTCTGATTCGTTGGTGATCGAACCACCCTGCCAAAGGACGACGCCGTGGTTGGTGAGCGTGCCGGTGAACGCATGACTTGCCTCGCCTGCGATGGCTAGTGTCGCACCGAAGGCGACGGTGGTCGTGGGCGCGTTCAGGCCTCGGTTCAATGTGAGGGTGCCGGCATCGAGCAGGATTTCGGCACAGCCGACGGTGTTTGCTGATACTGTCCCACCGTTGATGCGGGCGGTTTCGACGGAGTAGGGCACGTGGCCGAGTGACCAGTTCGCGGCGACGTCCCATTGTCCGGGCACTGTCGCGATCCAGAGGTTCTCCGTCGCGGTCTGGGCGCGAAGAGCCGGCACGAAAAGACAGAGAGCCAAGGCGACAACCATACCAGCCACCCGGCTCCGGAGGTTCAGGGCATCCAAGAGCATGGGGCAACCCTGTCGTGGCGAGAAACCGAAGACAAGCGAATCCTCAACCGCCGTTTGGCGACGGGGGGAGGGGCCAACTTGGGGGCGTGGCCCTTGGGGTTCTATCCGACCTTCGATGGATTGGCCTTCTCCCTAGAGTCGGCGAGCCCTTCGCCAAGGATGGCGCCGACAAGATCTTCGCCCGCATTGCTGACGCGACCCGGGCAGTCGGCAACACCGCCGCCTGCATCGGGGGAACTCTCCAGAACAGGGGCCAGGCCCGATGGGGTATTCGGCTGGTGTTGGCGTGGCGTTGTTAGCACGCTGGCGGGGTGTTGGCTGTGCTCCCACGCCTGATTCTCTTGTTGCTCGTCGCCGGCGGCTTGGGCGCGCCGGCGCAGGCTGCGGCTGTGGACAAGCCCGCTGGAGTATCCAGCATCCTCCGGCGCAAGTCCGACGGCACGCAGGTCAACGTGAGCTACGATGCAGACGGCAATCGCGTCCAGAAAACGATTCTGGATGGGGCTGCGCAGTTGGTCTCCGCGACCTACTACCTCGTCGATACCAACAACCTGACGGGGTATTCGCAGGTCCTCGAAGAGCGCGCGACCGCCTATGGCGCTATGCCCGCGGCCACGACCGTCCAGACCTACACCTACGGCTCGGATCTGATTTCCGCCACTACCACCCTCGCTACCCGCTACTCGCTACTATCTGTACGACGGCCATGGCAGCGTGCGCGAGCTGACCGATGAAGCCGGCGCGATTACCGCCACCTACACCTACGACGCCTTCGGGGTGCTCCCTGGTACCACCTCAACCTCAACCCAAGACCTCAACCCTTACCGCTACTGCGGCGAGCAGTGGGACTTCGACCTCAGCCTCTACTTCAATCGCGCCCGTTACCTGAATCCCAATTCCGGACGGTTCTGGTCGATGGACACCTACGAAGGCGCCCCGTCCGATCCCACCAGCCTGCACAAGTACCTCTATGCAAACTCCAGCCCGCTGAGCTTTATCGATCCGAGCGGATACTTCTCTCTGGGTGAGCTAAGTATGGTTCAGAATGTTCAATCGCGATTGAATCAAATGGCGATCCCGAATGTCCGCGTTATAGGCCAAAAGGTTGTTAAGAAGTTGGTTTGTATCACGGCGCAGGGCGTAATCCGCGAAGGACCGATTCACCACATAGCCACTAACAAGAACTTCAAAGCAGGTAAGCAGTTCAGTAAGAAGTTTTCCGATCTCTTCGAGGAGGCAGGCATCAATCTGAATCACTGGGCAAATAGGCTCGGTGTTCCCGGACACAAGGGACCTCATCCGGAAGCCTGTCACGATGAAATCCTGAAAATGCTCACCGATGGATTAAGCTCCGTAAGTGTAGAGGGATTGGCTGCCGAAGCGGCGCGGGAGGTCCTTCAGGAAGCACTTCAAAACGCGCTACTCAAAGTTGCCGGACGTCTGTGCAACGCGAACGATCCGTTAACGAGACTTATCGCCCCTTAAAAATGAGCCATTACTTTCCCGTTTACTGGAAAACGTCTGCTGGTGCTGAGTGCTCGGGCTACATGAATTCAGCAGGAAAATTGGTCGCGGACTTCCCGCATATGAGAGTGTCCGTTTTGAACAACGAGCGCGCATTTTTCGCCGATGGTTCTAGGTGGGAGAATGGCCTCTTGCTTTGGGGCGTTATGGACAGCCGTGGGCATGCCATCACCCCTCCCCGATTCACCTCCTTCAAACCATTTTCCGAGGAGCGAGCGGTGGCATCAGATGAGCACAACCCAACATTGAGCTTCAAGTTTGGCTTTCTGAACGAAGCCGGCGAATGGGCGGTAATGCCCACTTTGATAGGCGCCTATTCGTTTTCTGCCGGAGCGGCTTATGTTCAGCGCGAGCCCAGCTCAAGTCTGTGGCACCTTATCGGCAAACAAGGTGAATTGCTTATTGATAAGCTCTCCTCGGCGGAAGCTCACTGAAGGAGGGACTCGCCAAGGCCTATGTTCCAGAATCAAAGTTGTTTGGTTTTCGTAGCATGGATGGGGCCTGGAAAATCAAAGCCCAGTTTGTTGGGGTTAAAGACTTTGCCGAAGGCTTAGCGGCTGTGCTCACAGGAACGCCTGGTAAAGAGGTTCTTCACTTTATCGACGCGGCGGGGCAACTGGTGATTGAATCTACGCACTACAGATCGTGTGAAAGAGGCTTTTCCGAAGGGTTGGCCTGCGTTTACCGCGTGGACAAGAAGAGAAAGGATATCGTTGCTGGTTATATAAATCGTGCAGGCGAAGAGGTCATCCCATGCGAGTGGGCGCTCGCCGAACCGTTCGCCGATGGACTCGCCGCTGTTATGGATGCACGAGCTCGTCTTTGGGGCTTCGTGAATAGAAACGGAAAGATCGTTATTCCTCCCAAATATGGGCATGTGGAGAGCTTTGTTGGTGGCTTTGCCAAGGTGCGGACTAGCAAGCGCATCGGGCCGGAGTTTTACATCAATACGCAAGGCGACGTTGTTTGGGAAGCGGGGGACAAACCGCGAGCATGACGCGGGGGCCAGCAAAAGGGGACAGGTCTGAATGGCACTACACCCGGTAGCGCACGATGCGCACCGCCAGTTGCTCGGGCAGCTCGGCCCAGAGCGCCTTGTCCCAAGTCTGGGTACGGCGCTGGGGTTTGGCCCAGATCATCCGCTCGCCCTTGAGCTTGCGGGCCTGATGGGCGCGCATCACGACATCGACGCCTTTGCGTTGCAGCAGCGCCAGCAGTCCCCAGCCGCAGAAGCCGCGGTCGGCCAAGACGATCTCGCCGGGCTCCATCCAGATCACCAGCAAGCGGGCCAGCGGGATCTCGTGGGCCTTCCAGGAGTCGACCGCGAAGCGCACCAGCCGCCCGGTGGCCAAGCAGAACAGGCCGACCAGTTGCGCGGTGGGGAATCCGCAACCGGGCTGTTGTCCACCCGCATACGGCCAGCGGGCGTGGTTGTGCGGTGTATCCGGCATCTACACGCCGCAACCGTCCAGGACCTTCACCGCACGACCGCACCAGCATTGGGCTTCGCCGGTATGGCGTTGGATCCAGCCGCTGATCTGCTCATGGGCGGCGCGCAGGCTGTCCAGCGTCAGGCGTTTGCGAGCCTGGCAGTACCCGCTGCTGTTCTCATCAGGTGGAGACTGCCGGTTGGCGATGCACCACGACTGCACCCTCCGCACCGCTTCGCGACAGACGCTGCCGCGGGTGAGCACCTGCCCGAGGAAGGCGATGAAGGTCACCCACGGCGGAAAGATCCGTTCGCGCTGATCGCCTGTGGGAGCGAACACCTCGGCCGGAATGAATCGCGCCACCAAGGCCGCCAGGCCGTCAAGGGTCTTGGCTTGGGTGCTCAGCCGTGTGGCCTCGCTGGTGGCGCGGCGACCACATAAGCGATGGGAGAAACCAGGCAGGTAAGGCGTCGGATTGCTCATGCGTGCCCAAGCAGCCGATACTATGCCAGCTCATCGCCTATCTCGTTATCCTTCAACGAAGAATGGCCTTAACTTAGCGCCATTCGGGACAGGTCTTGAATCTTGACACGGTATCGGAAGAACGGAACCAAGCGGCACGTCTCGTCGAGATCTCCGCAGCCCTCGATCTGTCACGAGCCCTGCTTCCTCCCTCCAGCCGCTGCCTGTGCCGGGCCTATTGATCCTCGCCTAATAGACTGACACTAGAAGCCGAGTTCGGCCTGTTTCCAGCAGGCGCGGATGATGCGAGGTCGGCGGCGCATGCGGCGCAGTGCGGCGGTGGCGTGTAGGCTCAGCTCCCAGCCGTGCTCGACGAGCAAGTTTGCGATCTGGTGTTCCTTGAGGTGAGCCCAGAGATACTCGACTGGATTGAGTTCTGGAGCGTAGGCGGGCAAGCGCTCCAGCCACAGGCGCCCATTGCTGGCGGCCAGCACTGCCTTCACTGGCTGGCTGCGGTGGATGGCGGCGCCATCCCAAATGACCAGCAGTTTGCCGGGGATGTGGCGCAGCAGCGTTTCGAGGAACTCGGCTGCCTGAGGACCGCGGATACTGCCCTCATGGATGCGAAAGTAGAAGTTCCACAGGGTCAGCCCAGCGATGACCGACAACTTGTCCCAACTGAAGGATTCGTGCAGCACCGGGGTCTGGCCGCGGGGAGCCCAGGTGCGCACCCGATGCGGCCGGGTACTCAGCCCGCTTTCGTCGATGAAGACGATGGTGCGAGCTTCCCGGCGGGCTTTTTTTTGATGTTCGGCCACTCTACGCGCTTCCAGCGGGCGATGTTCTCCTCGTCGCGCTCGATCGCCCGACGGCTGGGCCGCTGACAACTAAATCCAAGGGAGCGGAGCACCTTCGAGACGTGGCCGGGATGGTAGCGCAGACCAGTGCGCTGACGAATCAGTTTGGCAACGCGAGGCAGAGTCCACACCGCGGTGATATAGCCCTGGGCCACGGGCCCTTCGATCAGGGCGGCGGCAAGTTCCTCGCGCTGGGCCTCACTGAGCTTGTGCTTGGGCCCAGCCGCTCCGGCGCTACGTAAGGACTCGGGGCCGCCTTTGCTCCAGCGCTGCTGCCAAGTGTGCGCCGACTGCCGACTCACCCCCAAGCGGCGAGCCACCTCGCTAGGCCCTTTGCCCTGCGCAAAAAGTTCCGCCGCCTTCAACCGGCGTTGTTCCATCATGGCATGATCTCGTCCTTCGCTCATGCCACACTAGATCATCTGTCAGTCTATTAGGCGAGGCTCAATAATTGACGTCGGCGTTTTGGCCGATTTGACGTCGTAGGTTTTTCGTTTCAGAAGAAGGGGACAGGTCGCGACTCTTGACAAAGTAGCCAGGGATCGGAGCCAAGCTGTGCCGGGCCCAATTGACGTCGGCGTTTTGGCCGATCTGACGTCGTAGGTTTTTCGGGCTGTTTTGTTCGCCAATCCACCCTGGAGGGTACCCGGATCGGCTCACCCCCTTCGGGGGCTACGCCATCTCCGCGCATTCGCGCTCCGTCCACGCTGTCGTCCGAAAAGGTTGCCGCTATCATCGTAGCTTTTGTGTGCGCTGCGATCATTGCGGCAGCGGACGCGCAGTTATGGCGCTGTCAAAGAACGGGCCGGCGTGCCGGTAGGATTGAAGCCAATCCGCAGCGAAGGCGGGTTTCACCACAGAGGACACGGTGGGCGGACGAAGATCCGTGACAATGGGCGAAGGTCCAAGTGGCAAGTGACAACGTGACATGAACGGAGCGGATGCTGTACGTCTTCGGCGTCCAGCTACGACGGAGGAGGAGGGCGGACGAAGTTCTTACGGGCTTCGCTACGGGGTAGCGGAATGGGCCACCTCACCGCGGTGGCCTACACGGCCGACGTACCAGCGAACGTCGCTACGGCCGGAACGCAGGCAGGGCCGCCTGCGCCACTCACGGCTCTCTCTGTGTTCTACTCCCCTTCCGTGTTCTCTGCGACGGCGTTTCCGATCCCCTGTGCTTTCCTCCGCCTTCTTCGCATCGCCCCCGAACCTACTGAGGGACTCACGAAACGCTCGACGCCAAAACCTCCGCCCCACTTTCCGCCACGAAGGCCACCACTGCGGTGATGTTGTCCGGGCCGCCCTCGGCGTTGGCCAGATCCACCAAGGATTGCGCGGCGGCGTCCGGGGAGTCGGCGAGCGCCAAGATCTCGCGGATGGCGCGCGCCTGCACCGGTTTGGTGAGCCCATCGGTGCACAGCAACAGGCAGTCACCGGCTTGCAGATCGGTCTCCCCGACATCGGCCAAGGGCAGATTCGGCAGCCCGATACAGGAGGTGAGCACATGGGCGGCGTCGGGCGGCATCGGTTCCCAAAGACCGGTGGCGCGTCGGGCGAGAATCTCGCTGGCGACCGTGTGCTCGCAGGTGAGTTGCTCCAACCGACCGGCGCGCAGACGGAACAGAGCCGAGTCGCCCACGTGGGCGAATTGCAGCCGGTGGTCGTGCACCCGGGCGATGGTGAGGGTGGAGCCGATGCCGGATTTGGGGCTTAGCAGGCGGCCCAGGCCCAGCACCTCAAGGTTGATCGTGTCGAGCAGTGCCCGCCACCCTGTGGGCGTGGCCGGCACGCCATCGAGCAGTCGAGCGGCGAGAGCCGTGATGGCGGTTTGCGCGGCTTCGTCGCCATGGGGCAGGCCGCCCATGCCGTCGGCCACGGCGGCGAGGCCGAGGTCCGAGTGCACGTACCATCGGTCCTGGTTGCTGCGGCGGTGGTGCCCGATGTCGGAACATCCTGCGAAAGTGGAGCGCAGAGCCATCGCCGCAGGGTTACTACACCGGTGATGAAATGTCGAACGATGACGCCGAGGCCGATCCTGGAGTCTATCGAGGTTCGCGCGATCGGTCGCCAGAGGTGCTCCGCGTTGACTTCGACGCCAGTAGGCTTCTTGCCGCACGGCAGAACGTCCACGGGTTGGCTTCTCTCGGGCAAGGGGCCGGGGCCGGAACAGGGTCTGCCACGCTCCCGAGCTCGGAGTGCTCGGTCGAGCTCGGTAACGAGCCTATCAATTGTCACCGTCCGCGCTGATGAGAGTTGCGTCGCCGCAAAACGGGCAAAGGTAGCAGGTGCCACGCGTGGTCTTTCGCCACGGACGTGGCCAAACCCACGATGTCTCCCCGAGCCCCTTATTCCTTGTCTTGGTCTGTTGTGGTGGCGGTTTTCGCCGTCGCGCTGGTCGGCGCGGCCCCCTTGTTGCGCGCGGCCACCGCGACTGATTTTCTGTATGCCACGCTCCCCAAGACCGGCGCGGAACCGAATGATCTGCCGTACCGCTATCTGGTGCCGGCCGGCTACGACGCGGCGCAGCACTATCCACTGATTGTGTTTCTACACGGCTCCGGGGAACGGGGAAGCAACAACACCGCCCAGCTCAACAACAACGCCAATGGGGCGTTGCAGCTCGTCTCAACCGCGAACCAAGCGATCATCCCGTGCTTCATGCTCGCGCCGCAGGCCAGCGTGGTCGAGGGCTGGAACGCCAACACGCTCAACCAGGTCGTTCGCGCCATCACCCGCATGGAGGCGGACTATTCGATTGATCCCAACCGGGTCTACGTCACCGGCCTCTCGATGGGCGGCGCCGGCACGTGGGAGATCCTCACCCGGTATCCGTTTCTCTTTGCGGCGGCCGTGCCGATGAACGGATGGGGCGCCGGCTCCTACGCGAAGATCGTGGGTGTCCCTGTCTGGAGTTTCCATGCGGTCGACGACGGCTCGGTCGGAGTCGCCGGCAGTGACAACGCGATCAGTGCCCTGCGGCAGGCCGGCGGGCGTGCGATCTACACGCGCTATGCGACCGGTGGCCATTTCATCTGGCCGACGGCCTACTCCAACCCCTATCTCCGCCCCTGGCTGCTGGCCCAGCGTCGCAACCAGCCGATGGCCGGCGCCCCGATCGTCTCAATCGCGTCGCCTCTTCCGCCGATCATACCGCCGCCGATCGTGCCGGCCCGCAGCGTCAACGGGACCGCGTTCATTCCCGGCGGAGTCACGCAGGTCAACTGGACCTTCACCCCGTGGGTGGGCGGAGCGGGTGTCGACACCAGCACCTATGCCCTGGCCACCGGCACTGACAGCTGGACGGTGACGGACGCCCCGGTGGCCGGGAATTCCACATTGTTTCTCGCGATTGCGACCGGTCCGAGTTGGGCCACCGGCACGGGTGGCAACACAGGTGGCGGAGTCACCACGCTCAACGACTTCTTCTGGAATGTGCCCACCGGCGCCGACCTTTCCGCGCCCAGCGTCGCGATCACGGCGCCCGTTGGTACCGGAGTTCTGGAAACGACGTCGTCCCTCCTGACCATGGCGGGAACGGCGGGGGCCACCGGAGGCAAGGCGGTGAAAGCGATCTCCTGGCGGAACGACCGGGGCGGTGAAGGCTTCGGCGTCGGGACCACGGCGTGGAGCATCGTCGATGTCGATCTGCAACCCGGCGACAACCTGCTCACGGTGACGGTGCGCGACTCGAGCAGCATCACCGCGACCACCACCCTGCTGGTTCATGCGCAGTTCGGCGGCTTCGCGGGCTGGCGCCTGACCGAGTTCACCGGTGCCGACCAGACCGACGAGGCGGTCTCCGGCCCGCTGGCCGATCCCGATGTCGATGGTCTCCCCAATCTCCTCGAGTACGCCTTCGGGACTTCACCGTCGCAGGCTCAGTCCGGTGCGGCGCCGCTGGGGGCGCTGGAAGCGGGCGAGGCGGGGGCGGTTGTACTAACGTTGGTCCATCGGAACCGTCTCGGGGCCGCGGTGGTTGTCGCCTACGAGACCTCGGCGGATCTGGTCAATTGGAGCGAGGTGGTGGTCACACGGGTGGTGGAGAATCCGGATGTCGACGGCGACGGTCGGACGGCGCTGGTGCGCGCCTCGCTGGCGGTGGACCCTGGAGACACTCGTCGTTTCCTGCGCCTGCGGGTGAGCCTGCCGTGAGGCGTCGCCGTTTGGAACGGAGACTTCTCGGGGGGAAGGCATCCGGCTTAGGTCCTCCATCCGAGGCTTGCCCACGAGGTGGTGAGTCCGATGGAGCCGATGCCGCATCGGTGCTGCGCGAAGTGGAACAGTTTCAGCGATTTCACGGCGGAAGTGACCGCTTCTGAGCGGGCACAGGCTCTGCTTCTTGACGGTCCTTTGCTGGTTGGTTGACACCCGACGCGGCGGTCCCGCGTATACCCTGAATGCATCCCGCCCTTGAACGCCTCTGCGCCTACGACCACTGCCGGGTGTCGCTGCCGTGGTTCGTCTGGGCTCGTCGCCGGGATGCGGCTTCGCTTCTGCACCGGCGCATTCTCGCGCTCGATCCGGTCGGCCCCGGCGCTGCAGTGGGCGCCGCGCGCACGGTGCTCGCCGCCGGCCTGTTCATGGCCCGTGGTAGTCGAGAAGTGGTGCGGACCTGGCGCCGGCTTGGAGGCGCGGCGACGCAGGGCTATGGGGTGCCGCGAACGAGGCAGTTGGCGCAGCTATTCATCGCACTGTTTCGCTACAACATCCCGCCCAAGGTCTATTACCGCTCCTGCCTGTTCCGCTTGGCGCGAGAACGATGGAACGCGATCTTCAGCCACGAGGAGACGACCTTTGTCCTCGGCCAATTCGAGCGTGCCACCATGCATCTTGATCTCTGGAGCAAGTCGGGCTGGGCCGCGTTTTGTGCGGCGTATGGCATTGATACGCCACCGCTGTGTGCGCGGGCGATCGATGGCACGGTGACCATGATCGAGTCGGACGGCTTGCCGGCCGGCGCGGACTATTTCGTCAAACCCGACCGCGATTACTCCGGTCGGGGCGGAATTATGCTGGAGTGGCAGGCGGTGCGCGCAGGTTGGCAGGCCCATGGAGCCATCACGGCCTTTGTCTCCCGTGATGGTCTGGTGGAGTTTCTGCGCGCCCACTCGCGTACGGGTGCCCTCGTGGTGCAGGAGCGTCTGCGCAACGCCCCCGACTTGGCCGACCTGACGAGCCGGGCCTTGATCAACTTCCGGATTGTGACGCTGCGCATGCCCGATGGGACGATTTCGGTGCTGATGGCCGCATTGCGACTGCCGCCGGGAGACCAGCCCACCTCCGATGTGGTGGGTAGCACCCTCTGCGTGCCGGTGGATACGGAGACCGGCCGACTCGGCTGCGCCGAGAGCGCCGAGTTGGTGCTCGGCGCCCGGGAGCGGCATCCCGTATCCGGGGCGACAATTGAGGGTCGGGCCATCGCGCAGTGGCCCGAAATGAGGGCCCGTGCGATTGCGGCGCATGGCCATCTTCCTTCGCTGACGACGGTCGGTTGGGATCTGATCGCGACCGACCGGGGAGTCTTCATCCTCGAGGCCAATGCCGTCTGGAATGGCAACTTGGCCCAGCACTGGGGGCGGGCGCCGTTGGGCGAGACGGCTTGGCCCGCGCTCATGCTGGCGCACTTGGATGCTCCGGTCATGGTCTAGCGGGCATGCGCGATCGGTTACGGAAGGGCAGTGGCTCACCCAGCCCGCCCGATTCCCGGGGCCGGCGGGTGGTGCGAGATCTTGTGCGCCAACGTGTCGATAGGGAACGGATGCGCCCTTCACCTTTCCTGCTAGCCGCTACCGGGAAGGCTGACGGCGATGCGCAGGAAACACCGGGGCCCTGGGGGCGCAGAGACGCGGACGGTGACGGTGGCCGTCGCGCCGTGGTCGATGCGGAAGGTTCCCTCCGCGGCAGTAGTGGCCCAGTGGACGAGATCGGTTGAGGTCTGCACCTCGTAGGCCAGATCGCCGACAGGTTGTCGCTGAGTGGACGTGACGCTGAGGACGTTCGCACCGTCGTTGGCGATCGCGGTCACGATGGGCAGGCCGTCGGCATCGGCCTGGCGGGGCTCGCGGCCGAAGGCGTATTCGAGGACATTGGTTAGGCCGTCGGCATCGGGATCGGCGGTGGGCGCGGCGAGAATGCCGGTGGCGAGTTCATCCGGGGTGAAACGGGTCGAGCACCAACCGGCGTAGGTGGGCGGAACGATGCTGAGCTTGAGGGTGGCGATCGGGCTGACGTAGGGCGCGCGCACGACCGTGGTGTCGTCGGGCAGCGGCTCGGTGAAGCAGGCGACGGCCTGGATCGTCGCGGCGGCCTCCACGCGGATCGGAGCGGAATAGATCGCGCCGTGGTTGGGCGAGGGAGCGGAGCCATCGGTGGTGAAGCGGATGACGGCGCCGGCGGTGGTGGCGCTGAGCGCGAGTGCCTGCGCGCCGAAGTGGGCGCCGGGGGCGAGGCTGAAGGTTGGTGCGGCGACGGAGGGCGGCAGCAGGGCGAGAGGGTCGCCGTTGGAGCCGGGGCCGAAGGCGCCGCGGGTTGGAGTGAGGTCGGCGTAGCGTCCGCCGCCTTCGCCGGTCCAGGTCATTTCGGAGAAGGTCGCCGCGGCGGCGGTCGTGGCGTGGACGTTGGTCGTGTAGAGTGCGGCGCCGGCAGGCGAGATGGCATAGTCGTCGTAGAGCGTGACGCCGATTGCGCTTCTCTGAATATGGACGAGCGCGCCAGTGAGGTCCTCGGCGGCGACATTCTTGAGCGCCATGTCATGTCCGTAGGTGACGCCATCGCTGGCGGTCTGCTGGTAGAGCTTGAAGGCGGGCCCGTCGTTGCCGAGGGCCAAGCAACGGACGTTGGCGAACTGCACGTGGTCGCCGCGGCAGTAGCAGCCGGAGAAGCCGAGCGCGTCGTTGGCCGCGGGTTCGATCGGGCCGGAGTAGTCCTGGGTGCAGTTGACCACCTTGATGTGGTGGGAGCCCTCCTTGGCGTCCCAGCCGTCGTTGCGGGTGTTGGTGACGTAGCAGTTGTAGAAGGTGACGTAGCCGGAGGTGTCGGGCTGTTTTTGGTACCAGTTGTTGTCGGCGTCGCCAGTATAGAAACCCTCGCCGTAGGCGGTTCCCGGACCTTTGGCGCCCTGGCCGGTGTTGCGGGCCGAGCAGTCGATGAAGAGCCAGTACTGGCTGGGAGTATTGGAGACGGTGTCGGAGGTGGGGTGGTGGATCTTGAAGGCCTCCTCCTGGGTGCCGTCGACATGGATGCGCCGCGCGATGCCGTGGCTGGCGCCGGCCACCATGAAGCCCTTCTTGTAGTCGCGTAGCGTGAGGTTCTCGAAGCGGTAGTAGTCGTGGCGCACGGTGACGCCGTAGCCGGTGGTGTCGCCCTGAAGAACGGCGGTGCCGTCGCCGCGTACGGTGATCGGGGCCGATTGGGTGCCGGCGACCCAGGTCTTGAACCGGCCGGTGTGGATTCCGGAGACGAGGATCACGTCGCCGGGGGCGGCGTTATTCAGGGCGGTGTCGAGCGAGTCGGCGGCGTGGGCGGTGGGCGCGATCAGGAGCAGCGCCAGGGTGCTGGCGAGGACGGGACGAAGGCGGGCGAGAAGGGGAGGCATGCGGGGCGCGAGCCTAAGCAATGAGGGGACGTCGCAAGGAGAGCAAGACGGGGCGCGAGTAGGGCCAGTCTTGGACTAGCCCGCTCGGGGGCGAGTGCGGAGCGCGGATTTGTCCGGTCGGAGCCCGGACCTACTTGTCGATGAACGGTCGGAAGACCTGCTCGCGGGTATCCTTGGTGAGGCGCTCGAAGTCGCGCTTGGGCAGGCAGTCGATGAAGAGCCGGCCGTAAGTCTTGGTGAGGACGCGGGCGTCGAGAATTGTGATCAGGCCGCGGTCGGTCTTGGTGCGGATGAGCCGGCCGGCGCCCTGGCGGAACTTCACGAGCGCATCGGGCAGGGTGAGCTCGACGAAGGGATTGCCGCCGCGCTCGCGTACCCATTCGGCGCGGGCCTCGGCGATGGGGTGCGAGGGGACGTCGAAGGGCAGGCGGGTGATGATCACCTGGGAGAGCGCGGTGCCGGGGACGTCGACGCCGGTCCAGAAGCTGTCGGTACCGAAGAGTACGGCGTTCTTGGCGTGCTTGAAACGTTTGGTGAGCTCGGTGCGAGAGAGGAGCTTGCCCTGCACAAAGAGCGGGCGGCCGGCGGCGAGCAGGTCGGGTTCCAGCATTTCCGCACAGCGATTGAGGTCGGTGTAGCTGGTGAAGAGCACCAGGCTGCCTCCGGTCACGCGCAGGGTGCACCAGCGCAGGTAGTCGACGAGCTCCTCTAGAGCGAGGCGTGGATTCTCGGCGGTGGGCTGGGGAATGTCGGCGGCGACGTAGACGCGTACGTGCCGTTCGTAGTCGAAGGGCGAATCCTCGATCGACACGCGCTCGTTCTCGGCGCCGATGCGCTGCTGGAAGGGCTCGATCTGGCCGCCCATCGCGAGGGTGGCGCTGGTGAGAACGACAGAGGTCTCTTTCTGGAAGAGCGCCTCGCGGATGTGCGGGGCCACGTCGATGGGGGCGCTGCGCAGGGCGATGATCTGGCCGGCTTTGCCCGAGCGTTCGACCCAGTGGACGTGCTCCTCGTCGGCGAGCTTCAGGAACTGGCGGATGTTGGTGAAGTAGGTGCCGAGCTTGCCGCGTTGCTCGGTGATCTCGTCGCGGGCGGGGCCGTCCTCGAGGCGGTTGCCGAGGTCGTTGAGGAGCTGGCCGAGGATCTTGAACGGCTCGGGCGGGAGCGGCTCGCAGAGCTCCTCGTTTTGGATGCGCACGATCGGCTGCTTGGTGAGCACGCGGTCGCGGATGTGCCCGAAGAACAGCGACGAAGCGTCGAGGCAGTCTTCGACCAGCTGGCGCTCGCGGGCGCTGCCGAGTTTCTGGAGCAGGCCGCGTTTGCGCTGCGGGTGGTAGAGCGACTTGAGGAAACGGTCGACGCCGTAGGAGGTGACGCGCAGGCCGAAGTGTTCGGTTGCCACCTCGGGCACGGTGTGCGCCTCGTCGAGCACGAGGAAGTCGTCGGGATAGAGGATGCCGCGCTTGGCGCCGCGCTCGCCGGCGAGGCCAGCCTGGATGTGCGAGAAGAGCAGACTGTGGTTGACGATGATCAGGTGCGCTTGGCGGATACGGGCACGGGCGCGCTGGTAGGGGCAGTGCTCGGGGTCGCAGTGCTTGCGGCTGCAGACGGAGGAGTCGGCGTGGACCCATTCCCAGACGTCGGGGTCGGGTGAGGGGTTGAGCTCCTGGCGCAGACCGTCCTTGGACTCGGCGGCCCAGGCGGCGATGCGTTGGAGTTCCTGTTGCTCGTGGGAGGGGAAGAGCTCGGTCTTGGCGGCGAGGGCCTGCGCGAGGCGGGTGGAGCAGAGGTAGTTGCCCTTGCCCACCAGGATCGCGGGAGCGGAAGGCGGCGAATTTCTCCAGCTCCGGCACGGCGGAGAAGAGGCGGCGCACCAGCACGAGATCCTTTTGATGGATCTGCTCCTGCAGCGAGATCGTGTGGGTGGAGACGAGCATCGGCCGGCGGGCCGTCTGGGCGTGGATGAGCCCGGGCACGAGATACGCGAGACTCTTGCCTACGCCGGTGCCGGCCTCGGCGAGCAGGACGCTGTCATCGGAGAACGAACGCGCGACCTCGCGGGCCATGCGCTCCTGCTGGGGCCGGTGCTCGAGATCGAGGGCGTCCTGCAGCCAGCCGCCTTCGGCGAAGGTCTTGGCAACCAGGTCCAGCCACTCGGTGGGGCGGGCGGGCGGGCCACCGTGGTTCTCGTGCAGTCCGATCATGGGCGATGACCGGAAACCGGAGAGCGGAAAGCGGAAAGCGGCTTGAACCACTGATGCATGCCAATGGGCACCAATCCGAATGCAGGTCGCCCGCGGGTAGGGTCGGACCTTGTGTCCGGACCGTTCGTGAGCCGAGATGCCAAATCGTGCGCCATGGCCCAGCAGTAGGCCGTGTGAGGGAATTTGGAGGCAAGCGGAATTGGCGGGGCGCCGAGGGCGAACGGCGCGTGGGGCGCAACCCGCTTCTGCCTTGCCTGTGGAGTGGGCGCTTTGCAGCGTCCCGACGCCCGGGAGGCCCAGCCCGAGCACACCTCGATACCTCCGCTTCAACACTCGAGCTTTTTGCTGGGTCAGCGAACTCTCAATTCTCCACATGTTCTCCTGTTTCTCCCTCCGTAACTGCCGGCAGCTGACAGGTGCAGTCGGTGTCTGTGCCGTGGTGGTGGTGTCCAGCTTGAGGGCCGGCCCGATGAATCTGGTCGATAAGCCGCTCGCTCCTCGTTCGGGCTCGGGAGGGACCTCGATGTTTACCCTGATGCCGGCGGAGGCAACCGGCGTGGTGACCGAGAACTCCTACAACGACCCGAAGATGTGGGGTGAACACAGCCAAGAGTT
>JADJTK010000042.1 GCA_016711225.1 Opitutaceae bacterium | reverse complement strand
GCCCTCATCGAGCCCAAAATCCTCAGCCTGAGCGAACTCGTCGAAAACCTACGCAAGATGCTCCACCGCCTCATCGGCGAGGACATCGAACTGCGCACCGCTCTCGCCGCCGACCTCGGCTCTGTCAAAGCCGACCCCGGCCAGTTCGATCAGGTTGTCGTCAACCTCGCGGTCAACGCCCGCGACGCCATGCCCGACGGCGGCCGCCTCACCATCACCACCGCCAACATCGAACTCAACGAAGCCTACTGCCAGCGCCACCCCGACGTGAAGCCCGGCAGCTACGTGCTGCTCTCCGTGAGCGACACCGGCCACGGCATGCCCCCAGAGGTGCAGCGCCGCCTCTTCGAGCCGTTCTTCACCACCAAGCCCAAGGGCCGCGGCACCGGCCTTGGCCTGGCGGTGATCTTTGGCGTCGTCAAACAGGCCGGCGGCACCATCGAGGTCGACTCGGCACCCGGTCGCGGCACCACCTTCAAGATCCACCTGCCCCGCCTCGGCGAACCCGCGGAGAAACTGGCCCGCGCCAACGCCTCGGCCGACCTGCCGCGCGGCCACGAGGCGATCCTGCTCGTCGAGGACGACCAGAGCGTACGCGAGCTCGCCGCCTCGATCCTCAAACGCCAAGGCTACAAGGTGCTGGCCGCGGCCAACGGTGGCGAAGCCCTGCTACTGGCCGAGCGGCGCGCCGAACCCATCCATCTGTTGCTCACGGACGTGGTGATGCCCGGCATGAACGGCCGCGAACTCTCCGAGCGGCTCCTCCGTATCCGCCCTGGCCTGGCCGTGCTCTTCGCCTCCGGCTATACCGAGGACACCATTGTGCACCACGGCGTGCTGAGCGAGAGCCTGCACTTCATCGCCAAGCCCTACACCCTTCAGGCCATCGCCCAGAAGGTGCGCCAAGTGCTCGACGATCATCCGAAGCTGCCGGGGACCGCCCCGGGGAAGGACTGAACGGCTGCTCGCCTCGCCGCCAGCGGTGGACCGCGTTGACGTCTACCCGGGCGGGAGCCCGGCTCGGGGGGAACCTCGCCAATCGGAGGGGACGGCATCGGTGGCTAGTCTACCGGCGAGACGTCCGGCCTCGCCGCCCGCGATCTCGTCACGACCGAGCCCGGCAGCGGTCCCAGCGAAGCGGACCTGCAGCTCAAGCCCCCGGGCTCTGCGCCGTCCTCCGTTTCCGTCTTCCGCCTTCAGCCTTTACCCCTCAGCCTCTCCGCATGAACGCCACCGTCCGCTTCTCCACTACCCTCGGCGACTGTGCGATCTCCTGGTCCGACGTCGGCGTCACCGGCTTTTCATTGCCCGCCACGCCAACCCTCTCCCTCGCTCCTCCTGCCCCTTCTCCTGCTCTTGCTCCTGCTCCGCTCCCCGCCGGCACGCCCAAGGATATCATCACTCTCATCGACCGCGTGCGCCGCCACCTCCGCGGCGACCTCCAGGATTTTTGCGACCTCGACTACGCTTGGGAAACCGTCACGCCCTTCCGCCAACGGGTTCTGCGCGCCGTGCTTGCCATCGCCCCCGGGCGCACCGCCACCTACGGCGAAATCACCGCAGCCATCGGTGCGAAACCCGGCACCAGCCGTGCCACCGGCGGAGCCGTCGGGGCCAATCCCTGGCCGCTGCTGGTGCCCTGTCACCGCATTCTTGGGGCCGGCGGTGCGCTCACCGGCTACTCCGCTCCCGGCGGGTTGAAGACCAAAGCCCACCTCCTCGCCCTCGAAGGGGTCGAGCTGCCGTCGCCATGAAACCCCTCTTCGACCTCGCCGCCGCACTCGCCCACCTGCGCGCCGCCGACCCGCGGCTCGCAGGGGTGATCGACCGCGCCCATCCCTGCGACCTCGCCCCGCGCCGGCTCGGCAACCTCTTCGAGGTGCTGCTGCGCGCCATCGTGTACCAACAACTCAATGGCAAGGCCGCCTCCACCATCCTCGGCCGCGTCGAGGCGCTTTTCCCAAAACACCGCCCCTCCCCGCAGGCGTTGCTCGACCTTGCCGACGAGCCGCTGCGCGCCGCCGGTCTTTCCCGCAACAAGCTCGCCTCAATCCGCGACCTCGCCGCCAAGAGCCTCGACGGCACCGTGCCCACCCCCACCGCCGCGCGAAAGCTAACCGACGCCGAGCTCGTCGCCCGCCTCACCACCGTGCGGGGCATCGGACCCTGGACGGTGCACATGTTCCTCATCTTCGATCTGGGACGCCCTGACGTGTTGCCGACCGGCGACTACGCGGTCCGCACTGGTTTCCAGAAGCTCCACCACAAGCGCCGCCAACCCACTCCCTTCGAGCTGGAACGCCACGCCAAGCGCTGGAGCCCCTACCGCTCCGTGGCAGCGTGGTACCTCTGGCGCGTCCACGAAGTCGAGCTGCCGTCGGCATAGCTCGCTTCCGCTGAGACGACCAATCGACTTCACGCCCGCTCCCAACAGCGGCCCAGCAGGCGATGCTGCCACAACGGCGCATGGTTCCACCCACCATCCGGTCGAGAATTGGACACAAAACGGACAACGGTAATCAGCCGGTAACAAACCTCCGCTACAGTCGGCGCCGATGAACACGCTCTCTCCGCTCTTCCTCATTCCGGGCACCGCCCGCCGCGTCGCCCTCGCCCTCTGCCTCGCCGGTTTCGCCGGTCAGTCGCGCGCTCAACAGCCCGCCCCCACCGGTTCGATCGCCGAACTGATGGAACTCGGTATCTACTCCGAGGAAACGAAGGGCGATCTCGACGCCGCGATGCAAGTCTACCAACGCATCCTCGACAGCGCGCAGGCAAACCGGTCTCGCCGCCCGGGCGCTCTTCCCGACTCGCGCTCTGCCACGGCAAGAAGGCGACCTCGCCGTCGCCACCGTCGCCTGCGAGAAACTCATCAAGGACTACCCGGGGGAGAAGGACCTCGTCGCCGCCGCGAGCGAGTACCTCACCGACGGCGCCGCGCTCCTGCCAGCCCCTTGGGGCGACTACGAGCGAACCGAGTTGGACATCATGCTGCCCACCGGAATGAAGGCGGGGTTCGCGCGCTACACAATTCGCCGTGGATCGATCGATGGCCGCCCCACCTGGAAGCTGGAAAGCCTACAACTCGTGGGTGCAAGACTTCTGAGTCAGCTCGAAGTCGAGGCCGGTTCGATGAAACCCATCCACTCGGTCTGGAAGAGCCTGCAACTGGGTACAGCTGAGACGACCTACGCCAGCGGCAAGGCGGACATCAAAATCCCAAAGGTCGGTGAGAAATCCGTGGAACTAAGCGGGGTCGTCTACGACAACGAAGAGGCGATACAGTTGATCCGCCGCCTCCCGCTGGCAGTCGGATACAAGAAGAATCTCGCGGTCTTTCTCGGGATGGCCGCCATGACCACTTCAGTCGAAATCAAAGTCGTCGGCATCGAAAAGATCGAAGTGCCGGCCGGCTCGTTCGACTGCTACAAGACCCAGCTCAAGCTCATCAACGGAGTGCAGACCTTCTGGTTTGCCACCGACCGACGCCGCGCCTTGGTCAAATTCGAGGGCGGCGGCGTTTCCGCCGTGGCTACCAGTATCGCCAACATCCCCGACGATACCCCGATCACAACGACCGAGCGCAAGCTCGGTTACTCGGTGACTACTCCCGCAGGATGGATAACCCGACCCGACCAGCGCCCCGCTGCCGCCCAGAAGGCGGCCCTCATCGCTATCGATGACGAAGGCACTGGGGCGACGTTCGTGCAGGTCCAACTCAAGAAGGACTTCAGCGCCGACGCTCTCGCCTCGCTTCGCGCCTTCGCCGCCCACCAGATCGCCGCAGCCAAGAAAGCCAACCCGACCTTCCAAGTACACGAAGACTCGTGGAAGGAGACCACCATCGACGGCCAACCCGCGCTGTCGTTTGTCGCCGATCACATGACGGGAGAGATCAAGATGATCGCCCACGTCACTGAAGCCTTCGTCGGCGACAACACTGTCGACATCTGCTCCAGCGTGCCGGTGGAAGGCGCGGAAGGCTATCACGCCAAGCACGAGGCGATCGTCGCCGGTTATCGCAACAACTGACCCCTCCGACCCAGCGCCCGACCCAGCGTCGGGCGCTTCCCCACTTCCGCGACCAAGCGCCATGAAAACTGCGAACTGACGGTTCCCGCCCCGTGCATCTGCGTCGTTCCACCTCCAACGGCAACGAGCGTCCCACCTACGTGGGACTTTCGTTGCTGTTGCTCTTCGTCGTGATGGTGCCGTCAGTCTGCCTGGTCTGGTTCTCGAACCGTGCGGCCGAAAACGAACAACTGGCGGTGCTGCAAAAGTTGCAGGAGTCCTATCGCCTCAACCTCGTACTCGCGCAGGAGCGACTGCAGGCGTTCTGGTCGGAGCTCGCCCACCGTAACCGCACCGACGCCGATGCGACCACCCCCGCCCAGCACTTCGCGCGGGTGGTCGACAGGAACCTGGCCGATTCGGTAGTGTGTCTCGGAGAAGCCGGCACAGTGCTCTATCCCGATCCGGCCGCGCCAGCACTTGCGCATCCCGGGAATCGCGCCGAGTGGACGGGGATCGAGGCGCTCGAGCGCCTCGATCCCGCAGCGGCCGCCGAGCGCTACGCGGAGATCGCCGCACGGGCAACCTCCGTCGACGACACCGCACTCGCCCTCCAGGCCCACGCGCGTTGCCTGTTGCGCTCCGACCGCAAGACCGAAGCGCTCGCCCTTCTCGAACGCCTCGCCACCGACGATTCGTACGGCTCCGCCACAGACAACCGCGGCCGCCTGATCGGGCCCAATGCCGGGTTGCTCGCGCTCGAACTACTCGACCGCGGAAGCCCCTGCTTCGCACCGCTGGTCACACGATTGCGCAACACGGCGCTCGCCTACGACAACAGCGTGTTCACGTCGCCACAACGTCGCTTCGTCCTCCGGGAGCTCCAACGCCTCGCCCCGGATGGAAACGTCGCCCGCTGGCTTGCCGCGGAGGACCTCGCGGCATCCTGGCCGCAGTCAACGCAATTGCCGTCGGGCGAGCCCACGCTCCTCGCCTCGGAAATCGCCGACCTCTGGCAGCTGCCCTCCGCCGATCGACGCGAAGTACTCCTGTTCCGCACGGAGTCGTTGCGGCATCGACTCACCGAGGTCGTTTCGCGCCCCGAGGCGACCGCCGCTCTCCAGCTCGCCTTCATTGCGCCGGGCCAACGCCCGCCTCCGGCGTTGGCCGTTCAGCTCGCAGGGGCAGCAATGCCCGGCTGGCAGATCGCACTGATCTCCACCACCGAGGTGCCGACCGGAAAATCCCCCGCCGGCACCTACCTCTGGATCGCGGGAGTCGCCGTGCTGCTCGGCCTCCTGCTCGCCTCCCTCGCCTGGGAGCTGCTGCGCCGCCAGCTCGCGCTCACCCGCCTGCGCAACGACCTGGTCGCCAACGTCACCCACGAACTGAAGACACCGCTGGCCTCAATGAGGCTCTTCGTCGACACCCTGCTCAACAACCCCGACGTGCCGCCAGAAACTGGACGCGAGTACCTCGAGCTCATCGCCAAAGAAAACCTCCGGCTCAGCCGCCTCATCGACAACTTCCTCACCTACTCACGGATCGAGCGAAACCGTTACGTGTACGTCTTCACGGCCACGCCCGCCGCATCCATCGCCGAGGCCGCCGCCACCGTCGTGCGCGAGCGGTTTCAGCAGCCCGGTTGCACCTTCACCGTCACTCTCGAAGCCAACCTCCCGAGAATCGACGCCGACAGCGATGCCTTGGTCACGGCATTGGTCAACCTGCTCGACAACGCCTGGAAGTACTCCGGCCCCGAGCGCCGGATCGCCTTTGCCGTCGAACGCCGCAAACGGAACGTGGCGTTTTCAGTGACTGACAACGGCGTCGGGCTGACGCTGCGCGAGGCGAGGCGGGTTTTCCACCGCTTCGAGCAGGTCCGTAGCCAGTCCTCAAATTTGGGCGGCTGCGGCCTCGGCCTGAGCATTGTGCAGTCGATCATCGCCGCGCACCGCGGCACCGTCGGCGTCGACAGCGAGCCCGGCCGTGGATCGACCTTCACTATCGAACTGCCGGCCACGGAATGAAGGCCCAACCGATCAGCAAGCGAACCCAGTAGGTCCGATCTCCGACCGCACACCCGGGACCACCGCCCTCATCCATCGCCGTCTCCAACTTCCCCGATGCCCGCCGAAATCCTCATCATTGAAGACGACCCCGCCCTGCTGCGCGGATTGAAGGACAATTTCGCCCTGGCCGGCTTCGCCGTGCGCACCGCCGAGGACGGGCAACGCGGCCTCGACACCCTGCTCGCCCAGCCGCCCGACCTGCTCGTGCTCGACCTGATGCTACCGAAGGTCAGCGGCTACGACATCTGCCAAACCGCCCGCGCCCGAGGGCTCACGATGCCGATCGTCATGCTCACCGCCAAGGGCCAGGAGGAGGACATCGTGCGCGGCCTCGAACTCGGGGCCGACGACTACGTGACGAAGCCCTTCGGCATCCGCGAGCTACTCGCCCGGGTGAAAGCCTTTCTGCGACGCAACAACACCACCGCGTCCGCAGCCCTCACCTTCGGCGACTTCCGCCTCGACCCGGCTGCGCACAAACTCTTCCGCGCCGACGAGGAGATCCCGCTCACCGGCAAAGAATTCAAGCTGCTCGAATTCTGCCTCGCCCGCGCCGGACGCGCCCTCACGCGCAACAACATCCTCGATGGAGTCTGGGGCGGCGACGTCTTCGTGACCGACCGCAGCGTCGACCGCTGTGTAGCGACGCTGCGCGCGAAAATCGAGGCCGACTCCCGCTCGCCGCGTTTCATTCACACGATTCGCGACATCGGGTACCGATTCGAGGTCCCGTAGACCGCCTGAAGCCATCGTCGAAAGTCAGTAGTCCCTGCGGGCGCCGCAAACGTCCCGCCTGCCTCCGCTTGAGCGACGCACGAACTTTTTCGGCAAATCGGTTAACCCGTTGCCGGCCAGACCGATTGTCGGGTGCAGCCCCATGCCCCACATCTACGTCCACCGCAATACCGTGCCCAAGACCATGCGGGCCCTCGCCAAGGTCGATCCCGGCCCCGGCGTGAAACTCATCGAAGCCCTCGTGCCCACCCCCGGCCCGGGCGAGGTGCTCATCCGCGTCAAAAAGACCGCGCTGAGCGCCGCCGCCCTGCACACCGACCGCTGGGATACGTGGGCCCAGCGCAACATCCGCCCCCCGGTGATCATCGGCCACGAATTTGTCGGGCTCGTGGCCAGTATCGGCCCTGGCGTCACAGATCTCCATCCAGGTGAACTTGTCGTCGGCGAGCCGTGCGTAGCCTGCGGCCATTGCCGCCATTGCCTGGGCGGCCACCGCCACCTCTGCCCCGACGCCCACAATCTCGGCCAGGATCGCGACGGGGCCTTCGCCGACTATGTCTGTTTGCCCCAGGGCGCCGCCTGGCATGCCGACCCGCGCCTGCCCACCGATCTACTCGCCTGCTTCGCCCCGTTGGGACAAGTGGTGCGCATCGCCCGCCGCTTCGACCTGCTCGGGGCTCACGTGCTCATCGCCGGCGCCGGCGCCCTCGGCTGCATGGCCACCGCCATCGCCCGCCACGCCGGTGCCCGCAGCGTGGTCGTGGTCGACAACCAGTCGGCGCGTCTCGAAATGGCTAAGACACTCGGGGCCACCCGCGTCGTCGATACCCGCGAGGCCACACTCGACAGCGTCCAGCGCGAACTTGGCATCCTCGACGGCTTCGATCTCGGCATCGAGACCAGCGGTTGCGCTCCGGCCCTTGGCGACGTGCTCGCTCATCTGCACTTGGGCGCCCAACTCGCCCTGCTCGGACTGCCCGGCGAGGAGGCCCTCCCGAACTGGGGCCCGATCATCTCCAAGCAGCTCACGGTGCACGGCATCAACGGCCGCGACAATCTCATCGACTGGGAGCGCCTCACCCTCGCCCTCCATAGCGGGTTGGATGTCACCCCCATCATCACCCACTGCCTGCCCGTCGGGGAATTCCGCGAGGCCTTCGAGCGCACCGCAGCCGGCGAGCCCGGCAAGATGATCTTGGACTGGGAAAGCTGAGCCGGGAGCTCCCTTGATCGGGGCAGGGTCTCAATGGAGTCGCCTCCGTTGACAGAGTACGCGCGCACTCGACAAATGCGCTTTCCGCGCACGACCTCGGTGACGCGGCCTCCGTTGTGGAAGGGGGCTAGCACGCGCGCCCTCGTTTCGCAGTGGCGCGAATCAGGACAACCACGATGGTCAAATCGCACCGCCAGCGCTATCCTCCCGCACCATGCTCCGCGCCGCCTTGTTCCTGCGAGCCTTCGTATTCGGTCCCTCCACCGCGACCCATCGTCCATCCCTCCTCCTCGCCTCGGCGCTCGCGCTGCTCCCCCGGGCCGACCTCGCCGCCACCACCACCGCCGACGTCTTCGAGGCCTCGCCCTCCTGGCCCGCCCCCTTCATCGACCGACTGCGCCCGGCCACCGAGCCCGGCGACGTGCTGCGCCGCCTCACGGTCGAAGAGCGTGTCGGGGAACCGCGCACGGACGAACTGGTCCGCGTCCCCGTCTTTCTCCACGAAGACGAACCGGGCGCGCCCGCCGACTGGACCCTCTACGCCACCGACGACGTCGCCCGGCACCACCCCATCGCCCACCAAGCCGACGATCTTCGCCGGGATGAATCCGGCCGGCTCACCCGCTTCCACCTCTATTTCCCGCTCTCGCTTGCGGCCTGGGAGCGCCGGAACTTCGTGCTCGTCCGCACCGCCATTGCCCCACCGCCGCTCCCGCCCACTGTCGCCACCGTGCAGGGAGATCGTGTCACCCTCTCCGGCGACGATCTCTCCGTCACCTTTTTCGCCTCCGGCCCGCGTACCGGCGCCATCGCCGCCATCACCACCGACGCAGGCCGCGTCGCGTTGCCCGACGGTTGGATCGCGCCCGCCCTCGCGCTCGTGCGGCAGGATGGCGACTGCGCGACCCTGCGCCGCACCGCCCTCTCCTACGACCGGCCGGAGGAGTTGGAAATGCGCGACCTGCGCTGGGGCGCTGGCCCATTGTTCTCCAAATTCGTGGTGCGCTTGGGCCCGCCCGGCCTACCCGACGCCGCCGAATTCACCTACCGAGTTCCCCGCCACGGCACCGTGCTGGTGCAGACCGAGCGCCTCGCCCCCGAGGGCGACCCGACCCCCGAAGTCGTCGGCGCCGCCGAGCATCGTCTGCTCGCGGGTCGGCTCGTGCTTGGCGACTCCGCCGCGTCGATGCAGGTGATCCGCGTGCCTGCCGGTCTGCGGCGACTCACCCGCACCACCAACGGGCACTTTCTCGAGGCCCTGGTCAACCGCGACGCCGGGCTCAGCCTGCTCCCCGTGCCCTACGTGCAGACCGGTTCCGGACCGCTCACGCTGGGCCGGGGCGGCGCCCTCGCCATCGGCGGCCCCGGCACCTTCCAGCGTACCGCCGCCGCCAACAGCTCCACCCTGCGCGCCTTCTGGGGCGAAGTACGTTTCGTCTTCACTCCGGCGGTAGACGAGGAAGCGCTCTGGCATGAGGCCCGGAGGAACCTCCAGCCGCTGGTGGCCATCGTCGACGAGCCCACGCTTGGTCCGGCCGCCTGCCGCGCCGCGATGCCGGCGATCGCCTCCGCTTCTATGAAATCAAAAACTGGGGGCGCGGCTGGGCGCAGGACGCCGCCCTGCTCTGGCTGCAGCGCGATCGCCCGAAGTTCGACGCGCTGCTCGCCCGCAGACCCGCCCCCGCGGAGGCCGACCCGGCTTTCCATCTTCCCGCTTGGGCGCGCACCGAGCCCCCCGGCCCGCGCAACCCGAAGGACCAGGGGCGTATCAATCCCTACCATATCTCCTACGGTGCCAGCACGCTCCCCCTCTACGCCAAGCTAGTGCCGGGCCACCGCTGCCCGCCGTCGGCCGCGCGATCGGCCAGGCCTCGCGGCAGGCCTTCGGCAAGGTGAACCCCGCAGGCTTTCCGCGTGTCGACTGTTTTGTCTCCGCCTTCAACATGCAGATCGGCCCGCTCGGCCTCGCCCTCTTCGGCGGCCGCCGCACCGGCGACCCCGCCCTCGCCTCCTGGGCGCTCGACGCCCTCCACGCCCCCGGCGTGACCGGAATCTACGGCCACGCCCAGCGACCGTACCCCGGCGAAATTGGGCGCCCCGAGACCTCGGATTTCCTCTACGAGTCGATCTGCGACTTCCACCTGCGCTCGCTCGAGCTCGCCACCGGAGAGGACCTCTGGCTGCACCCCGCCGTCTTCGGCCGCTATTTCGACTGCGTGGATGTGACCGCCGACCTCCAGCACCGGCCCCGCCCCGGAGGCAGCGCCAAGAGTTGGCCCCGCGCCAACTTCTTTCGCGGACAGGCCCACGACCACCGCTGGGAAGCCTGGTCCTGCGCGCCCTTCGTCGGCATTTTCGCCCGCGCCGCCGACCGCGGCGAATTCGGCAGCACCGAGGCGGCCTACTGGCTCCACGAGCAAAGCCGTCGCAGCCAACAGTGGTCCGAGCTGCTGTGGTTTGCGCACGCCGACCTCCTGCTGGAGACCTCGCTCGCCGGTTTCGTCCCGCCGCCGCCCGTCCCGGCGCTGCCGCAGGCTTTGGCCGTCCGGCGTGAACAGGGCGTCAATCGCCTGCGCTGGGCAGCGGTGCCCGGCGTCGCCGGTTATCGGATCTACCGGGCCGCCAGAATGGGAGGCCCCTGGTCGTGGCTCAACTCGCCCTACACCGAACCGGCCGGGGCGCTCGTGCCAACCACCGACTACGCCGACCCCGGCGGTCGCGATGGCGACGCCTATCTGGTTACTGCCGTGGATGCCACCGGTCGCGAAAGCCGCTGGTACCCCGAAGAACCCGGGCCGCGCTGACAGTCGCGCGTGAGCAGCCCCCTTTTCCTTGGCGTAACTGCACCCGATCCGAGCCGGCAGGCGGTTCACGGGGAAGTTAGTCCTCCCGGTCGTATAACCAATCTAAACAGGCAGCAGTACCCCGCCGCAGCCAACCGCAGTCACTCAACGAACTCGCCCCGAGGTTCACACGGTTTTTGCTCGCACTACGGCACGAGGCGCACGGCCAACCGCGCGAAACGTCGCGAAGCAGAGCCGAGCGGTGCAGTCTCGCGCAGCCGGACAATATCCGACCCCGGACCGTTCGGAAAAACCACCGCAAGAGTCGAAGGTACGACGACCCAAGTCTGCAGGTCGGTCGAAACCTCCAATTCAAGAACGATCCCCTGCGCTGCGCTATTCCGAATAAAACTCAGCGCTAAATGGCGGTTATCGCCGGTACCTTGCGCGATCTCACCCATGGTCCGCCCCGATGAGGGCCACTTCGTCATCGGAGCCACCCCGTAGGCGAACTTCAGCAGATTACAGACGCCGTCACCGGCCGGAGCGTCAAGCGGTCCCCGTTGATCAGCCGGCGTGCCCTGCTGCATGGCCCAGTTGGCGAGAGTCACCGGGGCGCCGATTGCCTTGACCAAAACCGTACGACTATCCAGGTGGCTGGAACCCTGCGTAACCCGCACCCAACACCGATCCCAGGTGGAGAAGCCGGTCAGCGTAACGACAGCAGTCGTTCCTTCTGGAAACGGCCTCGACGTATCGCCCGTATCACCCCGATACCATTGGTACTGCAACACCCCGCTGCCGGTGGCCGCCATTTCGAGCCAGGCCTTCCGCCCCCATACACCTCCGCCGGTGGCTGGCGGGTGATCTCGAATCGGTCGACGACGGTGAGATGCGTCGTCGCCCGGGCCAAACCGAAATCGTTGCCAACGACCACCGTATACCCTCCGTCCTGGAACAGCCCCAACGAAGTCAACTGCAACGAGGAAGCCGTGGCATCGGGAATCCAAGAGAGTGAGTCCTCCCGGCTCCATCGATAGGTGAGCGGCCCTTCGCCACTAGCCAAAACCGCGAAAGACGCAGTATCCCCAACCGTTAGAGTCTGATCCCCGGTGAGAGCCTCGATGACCGGCATTGGCGAGGCATCCGGCTTAAGCATAGTGTACGAAGGCAACTTCGTCCCGTTGCGCTTCCCATTGGGGCCAATGACCAGAATCCGCCGATCATCGCCGACGAGAACTCCTGTCGCCGGCTTGTCCCACAAATCGAAAGCGGCAAAACCCCGATCCCGGGTTCCCTGGGAAGTGAGGCGGGAAATATAGCGCAAGGATACGTCGCTGGGATCCTGCGAAGGCATGTTGGTCAAGACTCCGCCGCCGCCCAAGGGAACAAGGCACCAAGGCCCCCCTCCCACCGGCCCAGGATCATAACCAGCATCCAGGCTCAGGTCCGGATTCAAGCGGCAGAGATTCTGACGATACAGACCGCCCGGAGCACCGCTGAATTCACCCCCAATAAGAACACGACCGTCTTCCTGATCTACGATCGCGCGCACGCCAGAATCGTATGCGCTGCCATCCAAGCCGAATTCTCCTTGAAGTTCGCCGTGTGCGCCGAGAAGCGCAAGATGCTTATAGGCGCCCTCCTGCTCCCAATAGAAGCGCCCACCTACCCAGAGACCTCCGTCCCCACGCACGGCCAAAGCGGACACACTGCCTATTGCAGCTCCCTTGGAGGGCCGATAAGTGAGGTCGGCGGCTCCCTCCGGCAACAGGACCGCCAAGGCGACGCTCGTGGGACCGCCAAACCACGTGCGAACGGCCCCTGCCACTGCGATCCGACCATCGGGGAGGAGGCTGAGGGCTTGGGGCACCGTTGCGAAGTCGGCGCCAACAGCGAAGCCCGTATCACGGGTCCCGTCGACATTGAGCCGGATGAGCGTTTTGCCGACGCCGCGATCAAGACCCAACAACACTTTCCCGTCGGGTTGTTCGAGAAGTGCAGTTGCCGGTATGTCCAATTCGTCCCCGGAATCGAACGAGAGATCGACCGTGCCGTCGGCGTTCAGCCTTACCAGGCTCCGACGTTCTGCCCCGTCGACATGGGTGAACTCGCCACTGATGAGCCATTTTCCACCGGAGACCGCCATCGCCTTCCCCAAGCGTACCACATACAGCCAAGACCGGAGGCCGGAAGCAGCCACCGCCTGCACCGTCCCTCGCTCATCCAACACAGCCACACTCTTGTTCGGGCTCCAACCTTTACCTGCGACCACAATCTGGTTCGCAGGTGTCGTCGTCAGCTCAGCCACCGAAAACGGAAGACTGCCTGCCCTAACAAAACCGTGTTCCCACGATCCGGTCGAGGAGAGCATAGCAACACCGGCACACTCAACTCCGGCAAATGACCGAAAGGATCCACCAGCAATAATGCGCCCATCGGCGAATATTCGAAGTGAAGTGACTTCATCGTCAAAACCACTACCGACCACGAACGAACTGTCCACCGAGCCGTCCGCGAGAAGACGAACAATGCGTTTGGCCGGAACCGAGCCGTAAGCACTGAACGATCCACCCACAATAATCTTCCCGTCGGATTGCACGGCCACGGCTCGCACAAGACCGGAAATATCAGGGACGGTGAACGTCGGATCGGGAGTACCGTCGGCCGCGAACCGCCGCAGATAATACCGGCCCGCCACCAAGATCTTGCCGTCCGCTTGGCACGCCATCGCAAACACGTCCCCGGCCCCGAATGATCCCACCAGTCGACCATCGGGGCTGAGGATCGAGCTCCCACCGCATAACTGCCCATCGTAATATCCACCTCCCCCTGCCACCACAACGTTTCCATTATTAAGAAGGAGGAGCCGCTCCACGATGTCGGAGAACCCGCTGCCCGACGCAAACGACTCATCGATCGACCCATCGGGGTTCAGCCGCGAGATACCGCCCTGCTTCATTCCGTTGACCCTCGCGAAATCGCCCCCAATCACGACCTTGCCGTCCGGCTGGACCACCAATGCGCGAACGCCGCCGTCCAGTATCGGGGTGAACCCCGGGTCAAGTGTGAGCGCGGGTTTAAACCGGGCGAGACCCTGCCGCCGTTGGCCAGCGATCGTTGAAAACGTCCCTCCCACGTACACGATGCCGCCTTCCGCAACCCCAACTGAACTCACCGTAGCCCCGTCCGCCTCGAAGAGCGGCATGAATGATGGGTCCAAACGGTAGGTATCCGTCACCAAGGCCTGGACTGTCAATTGAGCCGGAACCGAGACGACCGCCGACTCCGCATCGGTCACCACCACATCGTAGAATCCGGTGTCGGTTTGTTTCGCAGAGGGCAAATTCAGCGTGGATCCGGTTTCACCCTGCAGCGGGAAACCAAACTTTCGCCATTGGTATCCGACCTGTCCAGTCCCGGTGGCCGCTACGTTGAAGAAGACAGCATCGCCGGACACCGCGACAACCGCATGCGGCTGTTGCGTGATGGACGGGGTGGCATGAAGCACCACCACCAACGCTAGGAAGGCAGGCGATGATGCCGAAATGACCAAGCGGGAAACGGAGAGCATGGAGAGAAGGGGGCTGTCTACGTCAGCAGCCCAACGGCGCGGTACTCCCCCGCCCTCAAGCACTGTGCAGCCAACCGCAGTATTTGTCTTCGAGTGTCGAGTACCCAAACGCGTCCGCAATCCTTTTCGGGGTACCTTCGACGGGGCGAAATGGCCGGGCCGACCCTGACGGCCACGGCCTCCCGCCGGGGGGGCACTAGAGGAACGCGAGCCGCGCACCTCCCGACACCGCACTTGCCCAGATGCCGCCTCGTCACCGAAGGAGGGGTTGTTCTGCGGTAATTCTGGCGCGACCGCCTCGTCGCGAACAGCTGCCAGGTCACCTGTCATCCCCCCACAAAATGTGCGCAAGAATGAGGCCACCAGCCTCTGCCGGCAGCCAAGCAGTTTCAAGCCGCCTCCTCACCGGCCCGCCACGACCAGCGCCTCGGGCTTTCGCGCCGTCGGCGCCCCCGGCGAGAAATCGACCCGATCCGCGTACACCGTCTTGGGCCCCAGCTCGGGCTGGTTGCGGTGGGCATCGAGCTGAACGCGAAATTCCTGCGGCGTCACGCCCTTGTGCTGTTTGAACACGCGCCCGAAATACGCGGGGTCGGCGAAACCGCTGGCATAGGCGATCTCGGACACATTCAGCGCCGTCGTCTCCAGCGCGAGGATCGCCCCGTCGATGCGGATGCGCTGGATGTAGTGGGTGAGCCGCTCCTTCGTCTCGACGTGGAAGAGATGCGAGAGATAGTCGCGCGAACAGCCCAGCGCGGTGGCGATCTGCTGCACGCCGAGCTCCGGATTGGAGAATTGCTCACGCACCAGGCACTTCGCCTGGAAGACCTTGCCGACGTCACCGTTGAGCTGGCCGCCGCCGGTCTCGATGATGTTGCGGAACAACCCGAAGAGCGCGATCAGCAACCCTTTCAGCACCGCATCGCGGGCCGGACTCTGCATCGCATGGGTGTGGGCGATGCTGTTGGTGAGTGTCAGGAAAACGTCGAGATTGGGAGCATCGAAGAACTCGATCTCCGCGATATCCGGCCGCTGCGGACTGGCCTCGAAGGCGAAATGCAGGCTGATCGAGTTGTTGTAGAACCCGGCCACCAGATTGCGAAACGGCCGGTTCGCCTCGGCATGCACCTTCTCGCCGTGGGGCACCCCCGCCGGAATCACGCACACCTCATCGGGACCGAGCTCAAAACTCTCGCGGGGAAACTGGAAATCGGTTGTCCCCTGCAGCTGGAGAAAGACCTCCGGCCGGTAGTGGTAGTGCATGCTCTTGAGCCGTTGTGTCGGCTTCACCTCATGCGGCACGCGCAGGCGCAACCGGTCACGTTCGGCCAACCGGATGGCGCGATCGAAGGCCTCGCACATCTCCGCGCGACTCTGATGGCCCATCGGCCGTGCAGCGAAAAGCGATCCGGGGGTACCATTTCCTACGGACGGGGTCATGACTGGGGGGCGAGCGGGAGGAGGAACGGGGCGCAAGTCAGGACGCAACCGATGCGTTGAAGACGGCCGGATTCAACACCAGATCGTCGGAAACCCAGGTTTTGTCCGGATTTTCGGGGGAAATTCGCGGCCGCACCGAGACCGTCCCGCATGATTCGGCCTCCGCCCCGGGCACGCCAGCCCACGTGCCCGGAGCTTGCCGACGGGTTCTTGGACAGCCCCCCTTTCGCCCGCAGCCGCGGTGATCGCAGCGCGCAGAAAAGCACACTGGGTGCGTCGCAGCCTTGGCGAAGTCGTAGGCTGTTCGCGGCCACCTTCTCGAACGACCGCGTGGTAGACCATCCCCAGATCCCACGACGTCAGCTTAGGCCAAACGGTTCAAACTTGGGCTGCATGGCGGCGGTGGAGGCACACGCTGTTGCTGTCGGGGTCGGTGACAACCGCCATGTGGCAGACCGGGCTGTCCATCGGTTCGATGATAAACTTCGCGCCCGCGGCGCGCAGATCGGCCATCGCGGCGGCGAAGTCGGCGACTTCGAGCGCCACGCCAGGGCCGGACGTCGAGGGTTTCCAATCGGGGCTCATGTTGGTGATGGCGAGGGTGGCTCCGGCGATGTCGTATTCGATCCACTGTTTCCCTTCGTGGTCGAAGGTGGCTGCAGTTTTGAGCCCTAGCACGCCCTCGTAGAAGGCGCGGGCACGGGACATATCGGTGACGGGGTAGCCGATGAAGGCGATTTCGGTGACTTGAATCATGGTGTGGCAGATCTCCGGTTGAGTGTTGGAAAAGGCAGGAAAGCCCACTCTACACGCGACTGCTGACAGCGTTATGGCAGGAGGGGTGAAACAAATCCGGTGCGGCGCGACTCCCCGGTGCGCGCCACGGGCACCGCCCTTGGTCAGGGCCTGCCCATGCTAGGCGTGTTTCGTGAGGGAGCGTTGGGCGAGAGGGCTCACGTGCGCGCGCAATTCGACGGGAGCGAGGGCTTCGACTTCGCCTCCGAAGGAGAGCACCCAGCGGGCACACCACTCGAGCGAATAGGTGTGAAGGAGGATGTCGAAGTTGTTGGCGCTCGGGGCTACGGAGATCACGCCTCCGTGGCATTCAGCTCGGATGCGCTCAAGCACGCTCGCCGCGGCGCGGAGTCGGACCTCGATTTTGAGCGAACTCGCCTCGATTTCGTCCAGATGGCGGCGGAGCGAAAACTCGGTTTCGCGCGGGGAGAACTGCTCCGTCCTGAGCTCGAGGCTCAGGATTCGGTCGAGGCGGAAATGCCGGACCTCGTCGCGCAATCGGCACCACGCAACGAGGTACCAAACACCGCCGGCGAAGAACACTCCCATCGGCTCTACTTCCCGGGTCGTGTCTTCCGAACGCGCCCGCCCGTGGTAGGTGATCGCGACCACACGCCGCGCGACGAGTGCTCGTTGTATCGGGCGTAGCACCTCACGGCGCAACCCCGCGTCGGGGCGGATCATGCTGCCGATGACGGTGGCGCGTTCGAGTCGTTGCAGTTCTTCCTGGCGTTCGGCGGGCAGGACGGAGCGGATTTTGAGCAGTGCGGAATCCGCGGCGGGTTGCAGTGAGGTGTCGGCAAAGCGTTTCACCATTTCGCCCCCGACAAAGAGCGCCGCGGCTTCCTCGGCGGTGAAAAGCATGGGAGGCAGATGATAGCCTTTGACGAGGGAGTAGCCCACGCCGGCTTCCCGGAAATCGGCACGCCCGCTTCACCCAGTGCGGCGACATCGCGATAGACGGTGCGGAGGCTCACCTCGAAATGGGCGGAGATGTCCTCGGCGCGAACCACGCGGCGGCCTTGAAGATAGAGCACCATCGCCACGAGTCGGTCGGTCCGGTTCATCAAGCCGTTTGTAGGACCGATGGCCGGCGGGAGGGAAGCGCGAAGGCGCGGAAGCCGGAAGAGAGCTGCGCAAGAGTGTACGAGGCAGAAAGGAGTCAGGCGGACCCGACCGAGCGAACGTCCCACGCTTACGATCGCCGTGGCCACCCAAACGTGGCCTGCTACTTTAGACAGGCGGATACCGCAGGCTGGCCCTGCCCGCCTCCGCCACCCCGCACGGGCGGGAACCAGACTCCACAAGCCGCGCTGCGCAGCGCAACCGCATCCCGAGACCCCGGAGGCCTGCCTATCGCCGCTCCGAACCTGCACCGCGGCGCCCAGATCCATCTGAATCGAAGCTTTTCCTTGTGCGGCGCGATTCTGCGGGTAGACGTGGGCCGGTACGTGAGATGTTTTTTGAGCGTCAGGCTGAACGCGGACCCGCCGAGGCTGGGTCTTCCCCGTTCGCCCGACGGCCCTCTAGGCCGGCATAGCACAGTGGTAGTGCAACAGTTTTGTAAACTGTAGGTCGTCGGTTCGAATCCGACTGCCGGCTCCAGAGAATGACAACAGGCCCGCCCACCGGTCGGGCACACTCCGCTCACCGCTTCTCGGCGCGCCATGCCTGCGCGACCCGCAACGCCAAGGCGACAACGGGCCAGGTCAGCAGTGGTAAGGCCACGCTCAACCCCACCGCCAAGGAGCGGTCTTGCAGGGCGCTGGCCCCAATCGCAGCATACGCGAAACCGGTGGGCAGGCATCCCAACGCCAGCGCACTGAAATAGCGCGTCGCCGGCATGCGCGCCACCCCGGCCAGGCAGGCCGTCGCCTCCTGTACCACCGGCACCGAGCGCGTCGCCGCAATCAGCAGGGGCCCGTGGCGACTCAGCGCCCCCTCCACCCGGGCCAGACCTTTCTCGCCGGCGATACGCCGCGCCATGCCCGCCCCCCAGCGTCGGCAGACCAGATACGCGATTGCTCCCGAAAGAAACACGCCCAGTGCCGCCGCCGCGCCCCCGAGTACCACGCCCAGCGCCAGTCCCAGCCCGCTCATGACCAGCGTCGAGGGGATCGGCAGAAAGCTGTCACCGGCCAGCACCGCCACGCCCAGGGTGGCGAGCCATCCGCGCGACGTCCCGGCCGCGCCCTCACCGGTGACCAATCCCGCGGCCCACAGTTCCAGCCACGGGCCCAGCACGATCCACGGCAGGATCGGCACCAGCACCACCGCCAACACCAGCAGCCAGATCCCTTTGTTCGACGCGGTCATCGCCGGCACGGTGGCGGATCGCGAGGGCAGCGGTCAAGTCCACCCCCTGGCAGGCCAGCAGCGCCCATTCAGCTTCCCCCATTTCGACCGATAGAAGAACACCTCCCTCCCCGCCAACATGACGGCCCACCCCTCTTCCCCTGACAGTGTCGCGCCGCCCACCCCCTCCGTATCCGACCCGGCCCCCAGCCCACCCGCCCCCCCCGCACTGGAGCCCATCCTGCTGCAGGCGTTGATGGAGTACCTGCCCGACTCGATCTATTTCAAAGACCGGGAGAGCCGCTTCATTCGCGTCAACGCCGCCATGGCCACCAAGACCGGAGGCCGACGACCGCAGGTCGCCCTCGAACGCCAAGGCTACCAAGTAATCGCCGCCTGCAGCGGTGCAGAGGCTCTCGCCGCCTCAGCCACACATCAAGGCTCGGTGCAATTGCTCGTCACCGATCTGATCATGCCGGGCGGCGTCAACGGGCGCGAACTCTCCGAGCGGGTTCAGTCTCAGTATCCAGACATCCGACCAATCTTCGTCAGCGGCTACCCCGCCGACATCGTGAGCCACCACCTCAAGCTCACGACCGGCAACTTTCCTGCGCAAACCCTTCGCGGTGTGCGCGCTGCTGGAGGCCGTCCGCCGCCGCCTCGACGAGAAGTAGCGCAGCGTGGAGGGCGAGCCTCCGAGCCGGAGCCGGAGGGCAAAGCCCTTCAGCCGCCGTCGCTCGGGCAGGTAGGGACGCCTGCCCTTCGGCGTGGCGCAGGCGTCCCTGCCAGCGGTGCCCGGACCGAAGTCCCTACCCTTCGGCCAACAGGCCAACACTCCGCAATCCGCAGTCCGACACTCCGCAATTGGCAGCCCCGCCTCACTTCTTGGGACAACGGCGCAGGCCCATGTCGATCTTCATGGTGTGGTTCTTGATCCACTCCACGGGTTCGCCATGCACGCGAGTAGCGACCAAGGCGCTCGCGCCGGGCTTCTCCAGCTTCGCCTTGTGGTCGTGGTCGCCCTCTGCGGCGCCGGTTTCGAATTCAGATTCCCAGGTTAGCATGGGATTTCTTTGGGTGAAAGAAATTCAGATCCAGAACGTCAGCCGGCGGCGGGGCGGAAATGCCGCCACGAAGGAACGAGGTTCCTGTCCCGGACAATCGGGAATAGGAGCAAGAGCAGGAGCAGGAGCGACAGGCCCGAACCACTAGTGCCCATTAGTGTGCATCAGTGGTTAACTCTTAGCCGCCGCCGCGGCACCCGGGCGCGGGATCCACAGCCGCACCTGCGTGCCCTGGCCGGGGGCGGAGGCGATCCAAAAACGACCGCCAAACTGCTTGGTGACCAGAAACGCCTTGGTCAGCCCGAACCCGCCGCCGAGCGTGCGCACCTCGCCGACGTTGCTCGCTCGCATCCCAAAGCCCACCACCTTGGTGATCTCCTCCGGCGGGATGCCGCGGCCGGTGTCACGCACCACAAAACGGATCGCATCGGCATCCTCGTAGAAGGCGGCGGTGATGTGCCCGCCGGGCACGGTGTACTTGCGGGCGTTGGCGATGAGATCACGCATCACGTCCTGCAACACCGGAGGCATGAAAAGGCTCCGGCCGTTGGGAACCTCGATCTTGAAATCCACATAGTAGTCCGAGACACCCTGCTGGGCTGCGTTGTAGAGGATACGATACCGGCCCTTACTGTTCTGCTCGATCGCCGCAAAGACCGCCACGAAGTTGGCGCGCAGTTGCTCGACGTCGAACTCCTCCCAGCGCTCCGGCGTGGCCGCCCGCGCCAGCAACTCCCGCGCGCGCACTTTCAGAATGGCAAAGACGGAACGCATGTTGGCCACCGTCGCGGCGGCATCGGTGCCGGGCGTGGCGGGCCATCCCGGCAATCCGGCCACCTCCTCCTCCACCAGCCGCTCCAACTCCTCCACCCGCGCCGCCTGGGCCAGGGCCTTCTCGCGGTCGCGCAACGCATCCACCACCCCCAGGCACGCATCTACACTGCGGCCGAGCAGGCGCTCGTCGTCGGCCACATTGAGGCCGAGCATCACCAGCTCCATGTGCAGCACATTGATCACGTTCACCACGCTGTGGAAATCCAGCAGCGACTGCTCGCCCGGGCTGAGGGGCGGAATCTCGGTAATCTCGATTTCGGTCATGGGCGAATTAGGGGATGAGTTGCTCGCAAAGCACTGGGAAGGAAGTGCTGACTCTCTATCGGCATTTCTCCTCTCGAATTCACCTGAGTCTGCGCGAGACGCCTTCGGGGGGAATTCTACTCGAGCCGCTTAATGCCGACTTCGAACAAAGGCGTCGCCGGTTCATCGCCCTGGCAGGCTCCTGCCCGGACTTGGCCGACGTGGCGCCGCACACCACACCCGATCTTCCGCGCGCCCCGTGATCTTCGAGCGCGTCCCCGGACTCAAGGTCGAGAACTGGCAGGACTGACGAAGCCGACCCCCCGGGGTCGCGGCAATTGCCGCGGCGCTCCACCGTTGAATGGCTGACCGGGCCTCAGCGACGCTTCTTCCCGGCCCGCAATTGGGCCACCGTCGGGAAGACCCGCTTGAACACCGAGCTGCGGTAGCGCTCCAGAAACTCGATAAACATCTTGGCCGACTTGTTCCCAAAGTCGGTGACGGGGTCGGTCTGCGCGTAGCTCTGCAGCTGGGAGCCTTCCTTGAGCGAGCTCAGTGCGGTGATGTAATCGCGCCAGGACTCATCCAGATTGCCCAGCAGCACCGTCTGATCGAAGCGCTTCTTGTCGAAGCCAAGCTGGGCGGCGCATTGCTCGATGGTTGTCCGGTACACCTCCACCAATGCCTCGGGCGTGTCGGCCGGCTCCTCTTTGAACCCGATGGGAAAGGTGTGCTTGAACCAGTCGAGGCCGGAGCGGCCCTCCGCCTTCAGTTCGGTGAGGTGCTCCAGGAGGGCGTGCTCGATCGACAGCACACCGTCGATGATGTCGTTGCGCATGGCGAAGATTTGCAGGCGCTGCGTGGCGACGATGTTGTCGAAGGCCACCAGTTGCTTACGCGACGCGTGATAGTTCCCCGAGAACTTCGCCTGCGTATCCTCAATGATCTTGTTGACGAAGAGATGATGGATGCCGGTGTCGTCCGCCGGGAAGAACCGCATGTAGCGGGCCACCGGGACCTGGCCCTCCTTGAGCAGATCGTCCTCCAAGGAGATGTAGAACTGGATGGAGCCGGGATCGCCCTGGCGCGCGCTGCGCCCGAGCAACTGCTCGTCGAGCCGGCGCAGGTAATGACGCGTCGTGCCAATGATATGAAGACCGCCGAGCGCCACACTCTCCTTCGACAACTTGATGTCGGTGCCGCGGCCGGCCATCGAGGTGGCGATGGTGATCGCCCCCTGCTGACCCGCCTGCGCGATGATGGAGGCCTCCTTCGCATGGTTCTTGGCGTTGAGCACGGTGTGCGCCAGCCCCACCGCCCTGAGCCGTGAACTCATGAGCTCGGACTCCTGCACGGAAGAGGTCCCTAGCAGGATGGGCCGCCCCTGCGCATGCACCTGCTGGATGTCGGCCACGATCTTCTTCACCTTCGCGGCCTGGCTCATAAACTGCAGATCCGGGTGATGGATGCGGATGCATTTTCGGTGCGGCGCAATCGGGATCACGTCGAGCTTGTAGGTGGCGAGAAACTCGTCCGCATCGATGCGCGCCGTTCCGGTCATGCCCCCCAGGTACTTGTATTGCCGGATGTAGTTTTGAATGGAGGTCTCGGCGAGGACTTGGGATTCGGGCGACATGCGCAGGCGCTCCTTCAACTCGATGGCCTGGTGCAGGCCGTCGTTGAGCATCCGGTCGGGCATGAGTCGCCCCGTGTTGGTGTCGACCAGAACGATCGCGGAATCGCGCACGATGTATTCGACGTCCCGGCGAAACAAAGCGTAGGCCTTGATGAGTTGCTGGATGGCGTTGAGCTGCGCCGCGATGGAGTCCACCTCCAGCGAAAGGGCCTCGCGCTGCCGATCCTTTTCCTCGGTGGAGAGCTCGGTGCGTTCCAGACGGTTAATCTGTTCTGACAGGTCGGGGATGACCAGGGACCGGCCGAGCAGTTTGGAAAACTGCTCCTGACAGGAATCGGAGAGGTGAACCGATTGGTCTTTCTGGCTGATCGAATAATAGCCGTGGTTGTGGAGCCTCGCCGCCTCCAGGGAACTGGATTCCGCTTTCAGCTCGGTCTTCTCCATCTGGCGGCGAATCGACGAGACCTGTAGCCACTCCTGCAGGCGCGGGTTGTTGGGATCGGCCTGCTGGATCAGATAACAATCACGGCCGAGCTCCGGGTGCTCGAGATTGCCCGATCCGATGATCGCCTCGACCGACTTCTCAAGCTCCGCCACATACTTCGCCTGGAGTTTGTGCACCTCACGTACGGGCTTGTGCAGCGTGGTGTAGAGCGAAAGGTCGGATTCCTTCCTGCCGGAGATCACCAGCGGCGTACGCGCCTCGTCGATGAGCACGGAGTCGGCCTCGTCCACGATGGCGAAATCACGCCCCTGCTGGAGGCGCTCCTCGGCGGAGGTGATCACTCCGTTGTCCCCGAGGTAATCAAAGATAAGGGCCGAGGAGGTGGCATAGACCACATCGCATCGATAGGCCGCCTGGCGCTCCGCCAAGGCCTGCTTGGGCGCAAGCAGGCCCACGGTGCAGCCGAGCTGGTCGAAGACCGGCTTCATCCAGATCGAGTCGCGTTGGGCCAGATACTCGTTGGCCGTGATGACGTGAACCTTCCGCCGGCAGAGAAAGCTGAGGTAGGCGGCGAAGACGGCCGAGAGGGTCTTGCCCTCGCCGGTGGCCATCTCGGCAACCTGATTGTGGAAGAGGACGAGCCCGCCCAGAATCTGTGAATCGTAGGGGAGGATGCTCCAGGTGAGGTTCTCCTCCATAACCTCGAAGCTCCGGCCCTTGAGTTGGTCGCAAGCGACGAGGACGTTGGCACAGGCGTCGACCGTGTTCAACTCGGGCGCCTGGAGGAGGGCGGCGGTGAGGGCCGCCGTATCGGAGTCCCTGAGCGCCTCCTGGCGGCGCCGGATGGCGGGAAGCAGCGCCTTGTACCGGTTGAGGATACGCTGGCGTGAGAAGTTCGAGAAGAGGGAAAGGAGGGATTGCATCTGACGGTGTGGTCGCTGGCAGGAAGGCAAAGGGCCTGTCGCTGCGGTTCTATGGCGTGGTTGCCGGCAAGGGTCGCTCCGCCGCATGGCGGAGGCGTATTCGAGAACGAGCACGGGGACCGGGCCCCGTGCGGTGTCGTCTGCAGAGCAAGAGGTGGATGACTCCACCCACCGGCCCCGACCCAGTCTCAGAGCCGCAACTCAATCATGCCGACCGGCTCAGCCGCCGCACGGTGGCGGGGCGGCGCGCCGCGCCTTCAGTTGGCGGGGGGAATGAAAAGGTGGAGCGGCGAAAAAGACCGAGGCCGGGGAGCCCTCCAGGTCCCTGACTTTGAAGAGGCGAAATTGCGCGGAGCCCTCGGCGGCG
>JADJTK010000041.1 GCA_016711225.1 Opitutaceae bacterium | reverse complement strand
GCAAGCCGGCCTCGCCCACGCCCGCCGCGCCGGCGGCTGCGCCCAAGCCCTCCACCCCCGCCAAACGCTTCCGCATCACGCTCGGCTCCCACCGGCGCGACGCCATCGTCGAGGAGGTCGACTGACATGCCCGCCACCCTGGAAACAGCCCGGCTGCTCGATCGTATCGCTAGCTTGGAGGCTCGGCTCGCCGCCCTCGAACGCCACGTCGGGGTCGAGCCGGCCGAATCCGACGAGGCTATCCCGTGGACGGTCATCGTCGCCGCGGTCGCCGCGGTGGTGCGAGAGCCGTTCGCCATCCGCCACGTCGAGCTCGCTCCGACGACCGAGGTCAACTGGTGGGGCCTGGAGGGGCGCGTTCGCCACTTCGCCAGTCGTCCGCGGCGCTGACCGCCTGTCTCTGCTCCTCAACTGCATTCGCAACTTCGACCCGCTTCATCTACCCATGAAAACTGCCGTCGTTCCTGCCCCCTCCGCCGTGTCCGTCGCCGGCCCGCTGCCGTTCGCCCTGCCCGCCGAAGCCGCCGAGCTCCTGCGCGCCTGCCCGGGCTTCATCGTCCCCAACTCCCTCGATGACCTTGTGGCTCTCGCCGTGCGTGATGCCCGCGAGGGCTGGCACGAGGTCGCCTACGACACCCCTGGCAAGGGCCGCGTGGTCGAGGCGCTCGTGTGCTGCACCCGCAATGGCATCGCCGCCAACTACCTCGAACCGTACATGCGCCGCCGCGACCCCGACTGTATGGTAATCGGCGATGCGCTGCCCACCGACAAGCCCACCTACCGCGAGCGCTTTGGCGGCGACTTCGCCGAGGTGCGCGTGGCCACCTTCGCGTGGTTGCGCACGCAGCGGCTGGCGGTGTTCCCGTTTGTCGCCGGCGTGGCCGGCAAGGGCACTGACGCGCTCGTCATCGCGCCCGACAACGCTGGCTTCTTCGCCCTCGGCCTCGCACTGCTCCAAGGCATGCTCGCGCTCAAGGAGGTTCCCGCTGGCTTCGCGCCGAAGGCGGTGATCTACGTGGCACCGCCGTTCCGGCACACGCACTTCGCCGGCAAGCAGATCGTCGTGCACAACCGCCGCGAAGGCCTGCATGAGCTTTTTAGCTACAACCTCTACCCCGGACCGAGCGCGAAGAAGGGCATTTACGGCGTGCTGCTCAGTCTCGGCGAGGCCGAGCGCTGGGTCACCATGCACTGCTCGACCGTGCAGGTGGTCACCCCGTACGACAACCGCCTTGTCATCTCCCACGAGGGCGCCAGCGGCGGTGGCAAGAGCGAGATGCTCGAGCACGCCCACCGCGAGAGCGACGGCAGCCTCCTGCTCGGCCGCAACGTCGTCAACGGCGAGGAGCGCCTCCTCACCCTCCCGCGCGCCTGCGAGCTCCGCCCGGTGACCGACGACATGGCGCTCTGCCACCCCTCGCTCGACAAGGGCCGCGGCAAGCTCTCGCTCATGGACGCCGAGGACGCGTGGTTCGTGCGCGTGAATCACATCGGCCGCTACGGCGTCGACCCGCACCTCGAGCGCCTCACCATCCATCCGCCCGCGCCGCTGCTCTTCCTCAACATCGAGGCCAAGCCCGACGCCACCGCTCTGATCTGGGAGCACACGATGGACGCGCCCGGCAAACCCTGCCCGAACCCGCGCGTGATCATCCCGCGAAAGATCGTGCCCGGCATCGTTACGGGCGCGGTCGATGTCGATATCCGCAGCTTCGGCGTGCGTTGCCCACCGAACACCATCGAAAATCCGACCTACGGCATCATCGGCCTCTTCCACCTGCTCCCGCCCGCGTTGGCCTGGCTGTGGCGGCTGGTCGCCCCGCGCGGCCACGCCAACCCGAGCATCGTGCAGACCGAGGGCATGTCCTCGGAGGGCGTGGGCTCGTACTGGCCCTTCGCCACCGGCCGCATGGTCGACCACGCGAACCTCCTGCTTAATCAAATCGTGGCGACGCCCGGGGTGCGCTACGTCCTCCTGCCCAACCAGCACGTGGGCGCGTGGGAGACCGGCTTCATGCCGCAATGGATCGCCCGCGAATACCTTGCCCGCCGCGGTGGCGCCCGCTTTACCAAGAAGCAGGTGCGCGCCTCCCGTTGCCCGCTACTGGGCTGCGCTCCGACCCAAGTCATTGTCGAAGGCCGGTACCTCCCGCCGTTTTTCTTCGAGGTCGAGCGCCAGCCTGAGGTGGGTGAGGTCGCCTACGACCGCGGCGCCGAGATCCTCGCCGAGTTCTTCGCCCGGGAGTTGCGGCAGTATCTCAAGCCGGAACTTCTCGGCCTCGGCCGCGAGATCATCGAGTGTTGCCTGGATGGCGGCGCACTTGAGGACTACGCGCGCCTCATCGACCACGAGACCTTCGCCGCCGAGGACTGAGCCGCCAGCCTTCTCGTATGAACAAAAAAACCTCCGCCTCCTTCACTGCCACCGCCACTGGCCGGGCCCTCGACGACTGCGGCGCCGCGCAGACCAGGAAGGTGCCCGAAGCCACCCTGGCCTGAGGGCTCCCTGTGTTTCCACCGGGGCCGGCGCGAACGCACCCGCGCCGGTCCCGCCTACCTCCTCCCTCTTGCCCCCGCCATGGCCGACATCGACCGCCTGCTCGACAACAACCGTGCCTGGTCCGCCGACATCCGCCGGCGCGATCCGGAATTTTTCCCGAAGCTGGCCCGCCAACAGAAGCCGTCGTTCCTCTGGATCGGCTGTGCCGACAGTCGCGTGCCGGCCAACGAGATCGTGGGGCTGTTGCCCGGCGAGATGTTCGTGCACCGCAACATCGCCAACGTGGTCGCCCACTCCGACCTCAACTGCCTCTCGGTCCTCCAGTACGCGATCGACGTGCTGCAGGTGCGCCACGTAATTGTTTGCGGACACTATGGATGCAGCGGAGTGCGCGCGGTGGTGCAGCGCCTGCGCGGGCCTGGCCGACAATTGGCTGCGCCACGTGGAGGACGTGTGGGAGCAGAACGCGGCCGCGATCGCCGCGGCGACCTCGCCCGAGGCGAAGACCGACCGGCTCTGCGAGTGCAATGTGGTCGCGCAGGTGGCCAACGTCGCGCAGACCACGGTCGCCCGCGACGCCTGGAGCCGCGGCCAGCCGCTGGCCGTGCACGGCTGGATTTATGGTCTGGGCGACGGTCTCGTGCGTGACCTCGCGGGTGACGGTCGACCACGCGGCGCGGGCGTAATCGGCGGATGGGGTAGTAGTGCTGCCCCCGCCTCCCGGCGACCGGCTTCAGCGGCCTCTGGGCCCCGACTGGTGCCCTCAGTGGGCGGGTTCGCCGTGGTCCACGGGATCGCGGCCAGCGCCGCTGCGACCCCGTATCCATTCTTCGGGCGTCGGGGGGGGCTGAACGGCACGACCGCCGGCCGTGTCTTTGTGTAGAAGAGCGGTGCCGGCCAGGATTTCTGCGGCCGCCTCGCCCCTGCCCGGACAATCCATGCTCGCCTATTCGCCGCCGCCGACGTGGCAACCACCGTCGTCACCGGCCCTTCGGCACAACCGCGTGGTGGATCGGCGGGGGCCCGCGGCCCGAGGGAACATCGATGCCGTGCCGAAAGCCCCTTGCGGCTATTCAGGGCCATGAGACGGGCGGGATCCTCCGCTCCCTGCCGGTTGCGGGAGTTGGGTACGCCCAAGTAGGCGGACCCCAGCCCGCAGGCCGTCGCTGTCGCCCACCGGGCCGTTGCTCGTCGTTGCATCTCCTTGTCGCTTACGCTGACCTGGCAGCGGTTCCTCTTGCGCCGGGTTCAGGGGCCCAGGCCAAGTCACCTGCCACGCGGAGCGCCGTGCCGAAGTGACGGCGACTGTCGTTGTACCAAGCCTGCCGGCACGGGCTGACGCCGCGTGCCGCGGTCGCTCAGCTCGAAAACCAGTAGCTGAGCTTGATCAGAATGGTGTTCGTGGCGGGCACGCGGAACAGGCTGCGCTGCTCGTCGAGAATAGGCCGGTCGGTGACATCCGACGAGAGGCCATTGTAGGACCAGACTAGATGCAGGGTGGAGCCGGGCCGGTATTCCCACCGCAGCACGAGGTTCGACTTGAGCTCGCTCCAGTTAAAATCGGGATTGTCGAAGCCGTAGCTGCCGGACGGGGTCGTGTAGCGGTCGGCGACGGGGTCCAGCGTTGGGGCGATGAGCTGGAAACGCTCGGCCGGATCGCCGGCGCGGGCGGAGACAACTTCGCGGAAGGTGGCGAAGCGGCCGGTGGTCACGTAGGGATTGCCGTAGTAGGAGAGGGTGAGGTTGGGGGTGAGGTTGGCCTCCAGCCGCAGCGTGGCCCCGAGCGTCTCCTGATGCATGCGACCCACGACGTAGTGCGGGGCGGCGGCGCCGGCGTACTGGAAATCCTGGCGGTTGGCCGCGTAATTGAGGCGCACTTCGAAGTTGAAGCGGCGGCCCAGGCGCGCGGCCGTGCCCGGACCCACCGAGTAGGATTCACCGGTGCCGTCGACGGCGGCGCTCTGCCCGGCGCCGACCCAGTAGCGCCAGGGGCGGGAACCGTCGCTGCCGAGGTGCACGAAGGTGTCGTAGCGCGCCGGCCGGCGCAGGGCCGGGCCGCCGCGCAGCAGGCGCGGGTCGAGTCCGGCGGTGGCCAGACCGGCGTGAGTCCAGAGCGTCCAGTTGTTGTTGAAGGTGAAGCCGCCCTGGGTGCGCACGTAGCGGCCCAGGTCGGTGCCGCCAAAGTCCTGCCGGTTGTTGCCCCCCAACAGGAAATTGTAGCGGCGCAGATGGGCGCCAGGGGTGGTGACGACGTACTCGAGGTTGGCGCTCTGGCGCAGGAAATCGGCACTCTGGAGATACCCCACGTCGTTGAGCTCCAAGCCCGGGGTGCGCCAGTCGAAGGTGCCGGAGTAGCGCCAGCGGCCGCGGTTGCTGCGGCCCAGGGCAATGCGCCCGCCCGTGCCGGTGAGGGCGGTGGCCTCGGGGTCGTCGGGCAGGTGCTCGGCGTCGGGGCGTTGGAAGTAGTGGACGGGGTTGTGGGCGATCGTGCGGATACCGGCCGCGGCGCCTTCGATGCGGCTGGCGATGAACCGGGAGTCGAGGAAGTAGGCGCGGTCGCCCCAGGTGTGGTAGAGGTCGAGGCCGGCGCTCGCGGAGGTATCGGCGAGTTGGTCGCGCAGTTCGGGGGCATCGAGCCGGCGCACAGCCAAGGCGGCGCTCGCCCCCACCAGGGTGCGCCCCTCGCCGAACTCCTGCTGAACGCGCCCGACAAAGTAGTTGGTCTGCGGTTCGACGGCAGTGCGGAAGCTGCGGTCGCCTTCGGCAAGGAGGGCGGTTTCGCGGGCGGTGAACCCGTGCAGCAGGCCGATGGAGAGCCCGCCTTCGCTGCGCCCGGTGAGCTTGGTGGCCGAGAGGATGCGGGTGGTGACCGGCACCACCTTATGGCCGGAGGTGCCCGGATCGAGGGAGGGGCGCCGGCCTAGGCGGCGGGCGTAGAAGAACAGGTCGTTGTCCAGGCCGAAGTCGAGCAGGTTGCGGCCCTCCAGGAAGAAGGGGCGGCGCTCGGGAAAGAAGGTCTCGACGGCGGAGAGGTTGAGCTCGGAGGGGTCGCCTTCGAGCTGGCTGAAGTCGGGGTTGACCGAGGCGGTGAGGGTGAAGGCGCCACCGAGGCCGACCTTGAGGTCCACCCCGGTTTCGAGCGCCACGGAATTGCCGGCCAGCAGCGGGTTGCCGACGGCGCGAGGCACGCTGGTGAACTTGAGGATGGAATACGGGACAGCCTCGAAACGGCGCGACGGCCGGAGGTCGCGCAACCCGCGCAGATCTCCGAAGGAGTACACGAAGCCGGAGTGGTCGAGAGGGATGAGCTGCCAGTTGGTCTGCTCCTGCCGGCGATTGATCCAGCGCCAGACGTGCAGGCCCCACGTCTGGTCGGGGCGGCCGTTGTGGCGAAGCTGGCTGAAGGGGATGCGGAACTCGGCGGTCCAGGCGGCCGGCTCGGAGCCGACAGCGGACTCCCACACCGCGTTCCAACTACGATCGGAGCCCTGGTTGCGCAGTTGCGAGTCGATTTGGTTGCCGCCGGCTGTGACGGCGAACTCGAAGGCGGTGCGGCGGTCGGCGTAGCTGTCGAAGGCCAGTCCGACGGCGTCGCCGGCGAACTCGTCGCGGGCGGCGCGCAGCGGGGCGAGGGCGGCGATCTCGGGGTCGTGGGCGCGGATGGCGACGTAGAGGTTGCGGTCGTCGTAGCGGATTTTCAGCTCCGTGGGCAGGGAGGCGGCGGCGCCCTCCTGGGGTTCGCGTTGGCGGAAATCGGAGGCCCATTCGCCGGCCTGCCAGCAGGGGTCGTCGAGGCGGCCGTCGATGGCGGGGGCAGGGCCGGTGAGGCGATGGGTGGTGTAGGCGCGTTTCTCGGGAGCGGGCGCTGCGAGGGCAGCTAGGCTGGCCCAGAGGAAGAGCAGGGCGGATCCCTGGCGGCGGAGAGCGGAAACACGCATTGGAACGGAGCGAAAGGAAGGCGGCAGGTGCGGTGGTGGTGGCGTTGGCGCGAGGGCGGAGCGGTGGGCGGAGCCCGGGCGGCCAAGCATCGGTATTTCTTGGGGGTTCTTGAACCCTGGCGAGCGGCGTGAGGAGGGAATGCGTGGATCGTCGGAGGGATTATGCATCGTGCCGGGGACAGGCGCAGGCTCTCGCCTCCGATCGGACAGACGGGGCAGTGAAGCCGGCCAAACAAAAGGCGCCGTGCAGTGAAGCGCGGCGCCTTTGCGATAAACGCTGAACCGGCACGGACGCTAGGTCCGGCCATCCGAACCGAGGCTCAGCCGTTTTGGGCCGGGGCGGCCGGAGCGCCGGCGGGTTTGCCGGCGGGAGCGTCCGGGGCGGCCGGGCGCTTCTCGGGGAGGGCTTTGGTCGCGATCTCCTGGAGCACCCGGGCAAGGAAGTCGTCCTGCTTGAGCAGGCCTTCGTCGCCTTTGGCTCGGCTGCGCACGGAGACGCTGAGCGCCTCGGCCTCCTTCTGGCCGATCACCAGGGCGTACGGCACCTTCTCCATCTCGGCACGGCGGATCTTCGCGCCGAGCTTGTCGTTGGAGGTGTCGAGTGAGACGCGGACCTTGGCGTCCTTGAACTTCCGATAGAGGACGTCGCAGGCTTCGGCCACTTTTTCGGAGATGGGCAGGATGCGGACCTGCTCGGGCGCGAGCCAGACGGGGAAGTCGCCGGCGAAGTGCTCGATGAGCACGCCGCAGAAACGCTCCATCGAGCCGAAGGGCGCGCGGTGGATCATCACCGGGCGATGCGGCTTGTTGTCGGCGCCCACATACGAGAGGTCGAAGCGGATGGGCAGGTTGTAGTCGACCTGCACGGTGCCCAGTTGCCACTCGCGCCCGATCACGTCCTTGATGACGAAGTCGATCTTCGGGCCGTAGAAGGCGGCCTCGCCGGGCTCCTCGGTGAAGGGGACCTCGAGGGTGCGGGCGGCCTGGCGGCAGGCCTCCTCGGCCTTGTTCCAGTTCTCGGCGTCGCCGGTGTACTTGGCGGAATCCGGATCGCGGAGACCAACGCGCACGCGGTAGTCCTTCATGCCGAGGGTGGAGAGCACGATCTTCACCAGCGAGAGGCAGCCGACGATCTCGGCGGCGACCTGCTCCTCGGTGCAGAAAAGGTGGGCGTCGTCCTGGGTGAAGCCACGCACGCGCGTCATGCCGTTGAGCTCGCCGGACTGTTCCCAGCGGTAGACGGTGCCGAACTCGGCCAGCCGCACGGGGAGGTCGCGGTAGCTGTGCGGCTGCGAGGCGAAGATCTTGATATGGTGCGGGCAGTTCATCGGCCGCAGCATGAAGCCGTCGAGGATCTTGTCGTCGGCCATCACGCGGTCGGCGGCGATGGTCTCCTTGCCGGTGCGTTCGTTGACCTGCGCGGCGAGGGCGGCGGGCACGCCTTCGAGGCGGTTCATCAGCTCGGCGCAGGAGCAACCGCAGGCGAGGGCGTCGTCGAGGGCGACGCGGTCGGCGATGGGCGGGAACTGCGAGTCCTTGTAGTAGGGGAAGTGCCCCGACGTCTTGTAGAGTGAGAGCTTGCCGATGTGGGGGGTGAAGACCTGCGAGTACCCCTGCTTCTGGAGCTCATCGAGGATGAAGTTCTGCAGCTCCTGGCGGATGATGGAGCCGTTGGGCGTCCAGAGGATGAGACCCTGGCCGACGTCCTCGTCGATGTGGAAGAGCTTGAGTTCCTTGCCGAGTTTGCGGTGGTCGCGGGCCTTGGCCTGCTCCATCTGCGTGAGGTAGGCGGCGAGCTCGTCCTTCGAGGCGAAGGCGGTGCCGTAGATACGCTGGAGCTGCTTGTTCTTCTCGTCGCCGCGATGGTAGGAGCCGGCGATGCTGAGGAGCTTGAAGGCCTTGATCTGCTTGGTGTAGCGAACGTGGGTACCGGCGCAGAGGTCGATGAACTCGCCGTTCTCGTAGAACGAGATTTTCTCGTCGGCGGGAATGTCGGCGAGGCGGCCGAGCTTGTAGCGCTCCTGGCCGATGCGGGTGATGATCTCGACGGCCTCCTCGCGGCTGACTTCCTTGCGGCGGAAGGACTGGTTCTCGTCGATGACTTCCTTCATCTTCGCCTCGAGGGCGGTGAGGTCCTCGGTGGTGAGCTTCTTGTCGAGATCCATGTCGTAGTAGAAACCCGTTTCCGTGGGCGGGCCGATATCGAGCTTCACATCAGGGTAGATGCGGAGCAGTGCGGTGGCCAGCACGTGCGAGCACGAGTGCCGGATTTCTTCGAGCGGAGTCATGGACATAGTAGGTATTGGTTGTGGCCCTGCGTACGATTGCAGCGCCGGAAAGGGGCAGGCTGAAGGCTGAAAGCCGAAGGCGGAAGGGGAAAATGCGCGGGTGGACGGGCGGAAAGAGAATAGGTCCGATGGGTCGCAGGGGACCGATCGGACCTATTGAGGAGCGTTGCGCCTGCGGCCCGGGGCGTGGAGGCCCCAGCCGGTATGCCGAGCCTCAGAACGGCTGCGCGCTCACGTGCACCGGACCGAGCAGGAGGTGCTGGTCACGGGCGGGGGCCCAAGTGGGGTCGTTGCCGCCGTAGAAGACGTTGTGCATGTACTGGGAGAGCTTCCAGTCCTGCCCGGGTTGGAGAAAGCGGAAGTGCTTCTCGAGCCGGAGCGCACCATCGACCCACATACGCACGGTGCCGTCGGTGTCCGGGGTGCCGAGCACCACCTGCAGCTTCATGGTGTAGCTCTTGCCGGCCTCCACGCCCTGCACGAAAAAGCGGTCGCCGTACTTCTCGGTCTGGGTGGGCCAGTAGAGGTAGAGTTCGAGGTAGTTCTGGATCTCCGGGGAGAAACGGTTGTCGCGGCGCCACATCGGGCGGGCGCTCATGCCGTCGGGTTTGCCGAGTCCGCCGGACGGATGCGAGCCGCCGCTGAGGCCGGGGAGCTTGCCGCCGCCGTAGGGGTGGGTGTTGTTCTGGCTGAACTCCCAGTCGGAGGGGAAGTGGATGGCGTATTCGACGGTGTAACTGTCGCTGGGCGCGAGCGCGGCGGCGAACTTGCAGCCATGGGCCCCTTTGGTGTGAGTGCCGGCCTTGAAACGTGGCTCGAGCCATTTTCTCCCGGAGCCGGCGGGGAACTCGCGGATGAAGGCGTCGCCAGGCTCCTCGTACCAGACGAGAGTGGGCCAGTCGGTGGTCGCTTCGGCGGTGGCGTAGGATTGGCCGTCGGCCCAGCGCGAGTAGTCGACCTTCCATTCCGCTGGCGCGGATGGAGTGGTGGGCGGTCTCGCGGCCGGTTCGGCGGCGCAAAGCGGGCCGGCCGCGAAGGCAAGGAGTAGGGCGGGCAGGACGAGGCGAGGGAGGGGCGGAGGGAGGCGCATGGGGAGGAGGGACGGTATCTCGAATCGCGAACGCTGTACCTTCAACTGCGAACCGGCGGCCCGGCGCCGGGGCGTGAGCTGCGACGGCGGTTTGGTGCAGCGGCGTGGGACGGAGATGGCGGCGGTGGCGCCAGCCCCGCGCCGGCGGTCCGGTGTGCCGCCGCAGCGATGAACCGCAGGCAGGGACGCCTGCGCCACGGGATGGTTCCGGACCTACTTCTTCTCCAGCTTGTACTCGGTCTTGCTGTCGAGCATCGACCAGCCCAGCGCGGTGATCGCGCCGCGGAGACGATCGGCCTCCGCCCAGTTCTTCGCCTGTTTGGCGGCCCAGCGCTGCTCGGCGAGCGCGCAGATTTCGGCTGGAGCCGAAATCTGTAGCGGCTTCGCCGTGAGGTCCAGGCCGAGGGCGAAGAGGACGCGCTCGAAGGCCGCGGCCTCAATGCCGGACGGGCCCCGGTTGACGATGGTGAACAGCGCGCCGAGTGCGGCGGGAGTATTAAGATCGTCGCGCAGCGCGGCAAAGATCGGCTCGAAAGGGGCAGCGTCGCCGCCTTTAGGGGAGAGGGTGGCGCGGAAGTGGCGCAGCGTGGTGAGGGCCTTCTCCGCCCCGTGCAGCGAATCCAGGGTGAAGTTGAGCTGCTTGCGTGGGTGGCCGGTGAGCAGGGCGTAGCGCAGTGCCATCGGGCTGAACCCCTTCGCCTGCAGGTCGGCCAGCGTGTACATGTTGCCCAGGCTCTTGCTCATCTTCTTGCCGTCCACCAACAGGTGCTCGCTGTGGTACCAGTGCTTGGCGAACTGGTGGCCTGTGCAGCACTCGCTTTGGGCGATCTCGTTTTCGTGATGGGGAAAGAGCAGGTCCACCCCGCCGGTGTGCAGGTCGATGGTCTCGCCGAGGTGCTTGCGACTCATCGCGCTGCACTCGATGTGCCAGCCCGGGCGCCCGGCGGCGGCGCCGGAGGGGCCGGGCCACTTCACGTCGCCATCCTCTGGTTTCCACGATTTCCAGAGGGCGAAGTCCGAGCCGTCCTCCTTTTCGTCGGCGTCGGTGCTCTGGGGTTTGTGCGAGAGGGTGGAGCCGACCTGGAGCTCGCGCTCCTTCACGCGCGAGAGCGCGCCGTAGCCGGGGAAGGAACCGACCTTAAAATACACGGAGCCGTCGGCGCTGGCGTAGGCGTGGCCCTTCTGCATGAGCTCGGCGATCATGCCCACCTGCTCGGGGATGTGGCCGGTGGCGGTGGGCTCGACGTGCGGGCGCAGGCAGTTGAGGGCGTCGCAGTCGGCGTGGAACTTGTCGGTCCACTCCTTGGTGACGGCGGCCAGGGGCCGGCCCTCCTCGCGGGAGCGGCGGATGGTTTTGTCGTCGACGTCGGTGATGTTGCGCACGTGCTTCACCTTGTCCGGGCCGAATTCGAGCTCGAGCACGCGGCGGATGAGGTCGTTGACCACGAAGGTGCGGAAGTTGCCGATATGCGCCGGGGCGTAGACGGTCGGTCCGCAGTTGTAGAAGCGATAGACCCCGTCGGGCTGCGACGGGTGGAGTTCGCGTGGGCTGCGGGTCAGGGAGTCGTGGAGCGTGACGGGCATGGCAAGGGTCGCAGAGGCTACGGGTTTGCCGGGAAAAAACCAGCCCCGGCTTAAGCGGGCCGGCGTGAGCCTCTCGCTTTTCAGGTTTTACCAGTGGGGGCGATTCGGTTGTTGTGGCTCAACCCCCCGTGATCCGGGCCGATGAACAGACGCTCCCCCATGTTCGGCCTTTTCCTGCCATTGCATCGCCACCGTGTCGGCGTCGCTCGCGCGGCGCGTTGGCGTGTCCTGCTGGGGGGCCTGGGCCTGCTGGCGTGGGCGGCGGCGCCTATGCGCGCCGAGATGATGGCCGCTGCGCCTCCCGGGCTGGTCGAGGCGGGCGCTCCTTCCTTCATCGTTCAGGGGCCGGAAGTCATGGGGCTGACCTCGTCGCCCACCGATCTGCATTTGCTGCCCGACGGCCGGATGTTGGTGGTGGCGGCGCAGGAGATCGCCATCGGTGACGGGGTGCGCTGGGAGACTTTCCGCGGCGGCCCATCGGCCAGCGGGCGCTCCCTGCAGCGGGTGGCGGTCGACCATGATGGCCGCATCTATACGGTGGCCGAAGGGGCCTTCGTGCAGGTCGAGCTTGGGCAGGATGGGCGCTGGGGGCTTAGGCCGGTGGCGCCCATGCCCGACGACCCGAGCCTCAAGAACGCGGTGCTCACGTTTGTGTCGCCGCTGCCCCAGGACTGGTTCTGGTACGGCAACGAGGGCTCGATTGTCTCGTGGAGGCCTGGGCAGGAGGCGCGCATCGTGGCCCGCCTCGTTTCCAACGAGCGCATCTTCACTCTGGGCGACCAGGTGTTTGTGACCGCCCAGGCCGCCGGGCGCCTCTACCGGTTGCAGGCTGGGGAGGATTCCGTGCTGCCGGTGACCGGCGCCATGGAGATTACCGATCTGGTGACGTGCGGGGTGCCGCTCGCACCCGGCCGCCTACTGGTGGGAACCTTCGGCGCGGGCCTCAAGGTGTTCGATGGCACCACCTTTGCCCCGCTCCAGGCGGAAGGCCTGCTGCACACCAGTCGTCGCATCAACGATCTGTGCACGGCCGGGGCCGACGCGTTCGTCGCCGCGGTCGACGCGACCGGGCTGCTGTTCTTCGACCGCGGAGGGCGGGTGTTGCAGATGATCGACCGCAGCCTCGACCCTCGCTTCGCCCAAGTGCAGCGCCTGATCTATGCGCCCAACGGGGTGCTGTGGGTGTTGCTGGGCGACGGTGTGGCGCAGGTGGAATTCCCGGCGCGGGTGACGCATTTCGCCCCGAGCTTGGCCAGCGGCCTTACCTACGCCAAACCGGTGCGCCATCAGGGGCGGCTGTGGGTGGTGGTGGACGGGCGGGCCCTGCGCGGGGTGTACGACGCTGGCGGACACTTGCAACGGTTTGAGGAGGATATGCCAGCGGGGCGTTTTCTCTTCACCCTCGGAGCCGTCGGTCCCGATCTGTGGGCGGCCACCGAGGGCGGGATTTTCCGGCGCGAAAGCACCGGCTGGAAGCTGGTGGCGGCCGGCATCGCCAACGCCCGGATCAGCCCCGGCACCGGGCGGCCGGAGGGGCTGCTCTACGTCGCCCGCGACGAACTGGGCTGGCTGCGCGAGACCGCCGACGGGGTCGCGGTCCAGCGCTATCCCCAGCCCGGGCTGGGCGAGGTCTACGGGGCGATCGAGGATGCTGCCGGCACGGTCTGGCTTGAGCTGGGCGCCGGTCGGGTGGGGCGGGTGGAGGTGCGCAACGGGCAGCCCGTACTGAGTGTTTTCGGCCGCGAAGCCGGCCTGGGCGACGGCTGGGTGCAGCTGTATCTGATCGACGGTGTTGTGCGGTTTGCCCTGCCCAGCCGCCAGCAGCTGCGCTTCGACCCGCCGCGGGGGGCCTTCGTCGAGGACACCGTCCTGCTGCAACGTTATCCGGAGCTGGGCAACGGCATTGGCCGGCCGGCGCGCGATGCGAACGGCCGCCTCTGGCATTCGGAGTCCGATCTGGTGCGTATCATCGCGGAGCGACCGGAGGGGGGGCGACTAGCCGAGGAGACCCTGCCGGTGGGCTTTGCCTGCTCGGAGTTCACGATGGAGGCGGACGGCGTGGTCTGGATGTGGGCGCGCCGCCGGCTGGTGCGTTATGATCCCCGCCTGCCCGCTCCGCCGCTCACGCCGCCCGCCGCGGTGATCACCTCGGTGCAGCTAGCCAACAGCAGCCGCTATTTCTTCGCTCCGGACCTCGCGTTGGTCCCATTGGACTATGGAGACAACTCGCTGGTGGTGCATTTCGCTGCGCCGGCGAGCCCTTTTGGGCCCCCGGTATCGTTCGAAATGATGCTGGAGGGCTCGGGCGACGGTTGGGCGGCGCTCGGGACGAGCGGCCATGCGGTTCTCAACCGCCTCAAGGAGGGTAGCTACAACCTGAAAGTGCGCGCCGTGGCCGGCGAGGCCCGGGGCCCCGAGGCGGCGCTGGCCTTCGTGGTGCGGCCACCGTGGTTCCGTACCCTGTGGGCCTATGCGGCGTATGTGCTCGGTGCGGTCGGCGCGGGTCTCACGGCGTTGCGGGTATCGGTGTTGCGCCAGCGAAGGGAACACCGCCGCCTGGAGCATCTGGTGGCCGAGCGTACCCGCGAGTTGGTGATCGCGCGCGAGCAGGCGGAGGCCGCCACTACCGCCAAATCGGAATTCCTCGCCAACATGAGCCACGAGATTCGCACGCCGCTCAACGCCGTGATTGGTATGAGCGGCCTGCTGCGCGGGACGCCGCTCAATCGTGAGCAGCAAGAGTTTGCCGAGACGATCGGCACTGCCGGCGACTCGCTGATGGCGATCATCAACGACATCCTGGATTTTTCGAAGATTGAGGCCGGCCGGCTTGAGCTCGAGCACGAGCCGTTGATCCTGCAGGATTGCCTGGAGGATGTGCTCGACGTCCTCGGCCCGCGCGCCGCGCTCAAGGAGTTGGAGCTGATGGGGGAGGTTGATGCCGCCGTGCCCGCGCTGATCGTGGGCGACTCGACGCGGTTGCGGCAGGTGCTGGTCAATCTCGTCGCCAACGCCGTCAAGTTCACCGAGCGCGGCGAAGTGCTGGTCTCGGTGATCATGGTGGCCGGGGCGGCTGCCGAGCGGGTGCGGTTGCGCTTCACCGTGCGCGACACCGGCATCGGGATCGCGCCCGATCGCATGGACCGGCTCTTCAAGAGCTTTAGTCAGGTCGATGCCTCGATGACCCGCCGCTTCGGTGGGTCAGGGCTGGGGCTGGCGATTTCGCAGCGGCTGGTGGCGTTGATGGGGGGGCGGATCTGGGTCGAGAGCGAGGAGGGGCGTGGGAGTCTGTTTCACTTCGAGATCGACGTCGGGGTGGAGGACGCGGCCTCCGCGGAGGATGCGGCCTGCGGTCCCGACGAGCTCGCCGGCCGGCGTATTTTGATCGTGGACGACAATGCCACCCAGCGCCGCCTGCTCGCGGCCCAGATGGCGCGACGGGGGGCGGTGCCCGTGCCGGTGGCGGATGCTGCGGCGGCGCTGGCGAGCCTGGAGCGGGGCGAACGTTTCGATCTTGCGCTGATCGAGCGCACGTTGACCGGCACCGATGGCGTGACGCTGGCCGGGGTGATCCTGGCGCATCCAGCGGGGCGCGACGTCGCGCTGGTGCTGCTCAGTCCGATCGGTGCGCCCGAGGTGCCGGCCGGCGCGGTGCGTTTCGCGGGGCAGTTGACCAAGCCCGTCAAAACCGCCGCATTGCACGCCGCGCTCGGGGCGGCGTTGACCAAGCCCGCGAGCCTGCCCCCTCCGGAGGCGACTGCGCCGGGGCCCGCGCCCCTGCGAATGGCGGACCTGCATCCGCTGGCCATCCTATTGGCCGACGACATCCCGACCAATCAGCGGGTGGTGCAACTGATGTTACGACGGCTGGGCTACGCGGCCGATACCGCGTTGAACGGGCAGGAGGCCCTCGAGGCCCTCGCCGGGAGGCAATACGACATCGTCTTTCTCGATGTGCAGATGCCCCGGTTGGACGGGCTGGCCGCCGCGCGGGAGATCGTGGCCCGGTGGCCGCGTGAACGGCGCCCGCTGCTGGTGGCCATGACCGCCCACGTGCTCGACGGCGACCGCGAGCAGTGCCTGGCAGCGGGAATGGACGAATACATCGCCAAACCGATCGAGTTTGCCGCGGTCCAGCGGGTGCTGGCCGAGGCGGCGCAACGCAAAGGCCCCCCCTCGGTTGGCGGCACCACCTGAGTGCGGCGAAGGATTTGCCAAGCGCCCACCTGCGAAACAGCATCCAGCTCCCAACCCCGCGGAACCATGCCCGAACCCATCAAGCTCGACCTTGTCCAGCGTCCCCGTCGCCTGCGCCGCACCGCCGGCCTGCGTGCCCTCGTCTCTGAGACGCGGGTGACCGCCGACGACCTCATCGCCCCGCTCTTCGTCGTCGAGGGCAAGGGCGTGCCGGAGGAGATCGGGTCGATGCCGGGCGTCTACCGCCTGAGTGTGGCCGATCTGGTGAAGGAGTGCCGCGCGCTGCACAAACTCGGGGTGCGTGCCGTGGCGCTGTTCCCCAAACTCGACAAGAATCTGAAGACGCCGCGCGGCGCCGAGGCGCTCAATCCCGACACGCTCATCCTGCGCGCCATCCGTGCGGTGAAGAAGGCCGTGCCCGAGCTGCTGGTCGTGGCCGACATCGCCCTCGACCCGTATACCACGCATGGGCACGACGGGGTGCTCACCGCTGCCGGCGACGATGTGGACAACGACACGACTGTGGCCGCGCTGGCCGAGATGGCCGTGTTGCACGCCGAAGCGGGCGTCGATCTGGTGGCCCCGTCCGACATGATGGACGGCCGGGTGGGCGAGATCCGGCGGGCGCTCGACAAGGCCGGCCACACCGGGACTGCGATTCTCTCCTACGCCGCCAAATTCAACTCGGCCTACTACGGGCCGTTCCGCGAGGCGGTGGGCAGCGCGCAGGCCGCGGGCACGACTTTGCTCGGCAAACACACCTACCAGCTCGATCCCGCCAACCGCCGCGAGGCGCTCAAGGATGCGCTGCTCGACGAGGCCGAGGGCGCCGACATTCTCATGGTGAAGCCGGCCGGGGCGTATCTGGACATCATTCGGGAGCTGCGCGAGGCCACCGATCTGCCGGTGGCGGCGTACCAGGTGTCCGGCGAGTATTCGCAGATCCAGGCGGCGGCGCGGTTGGGCTGGCTCGACCTGCGGCGCACCCGCGACGAGTCGTTGCTGGCGATCAAGCGCGCCGGGGCCGACATGATCCTGACGTACTTCGCGAGGTCCGTCGCGCAGGATCTGGCGGGCTGAAAAGGAGGCGTTTTCCGGGCGTTGGCAGTGTGCTCGCACGCGCTTCCGTAATCTTGCCACGGCCGATTTGAACCACAGAGGCCACGGAGGGCACGGAGTGGAAGGCAGAGGCTCGTCGGGTGTGCTCCTGTGAGGCGCCAGGTCGGGCGCTCCCCCTTGGCGGATTTCGGAAAGGGTCGAGCACGAAGCTCTGGCGAGCTTCGCCACAGCGGGCAGGAAAAACAAAAACGCCCACCGGCACGGGGCCGGCGGGCGTTGGGTAAACTGCGGTGATGACGCTTAGCCGCGACTGCGACGGGCCTTCGGGGCAGGTTTCTTCTCCCCGTCGTCGTCCTCTTCGTCCTCGTCGTCGTCTTCGTCGTCCTCGTCGTCTTCGTCCTCCTCGTCGTCGTCGTCGCCCTTCGCGGCCTTGGCATCCTCGTCGTCGTCGAGTTTCTTCTCTTCGCCGTCCTTCTTCTCCTCGTCGTCGTCCCAACGCAGGGACGCATCGCCCTTGAGCTTCTCCTCATCCTCGTCGTCGGCGATATCGGGGAACTCGTCCTCCTCCTCGGCGGCCGCCTTCACCGGGGCGTCGTCGTCGGCTTCCCAGCCTTCGGGCACGTAGTCGAGGATGGCGATGACCTCCTCGAAGAGATGGACGGCTTTGCCCTCCATGAAACGGTTGCTCTGCTCCTCGCGGAGCTGGTCCTCGACCTCGTCGACGGTGAGCTTCTGCTCGAAGTCGAAAAGATCGTTGAGCATCTTCACGCGGGCGCGGGTGATCTGGTCGAGGAAGTCGGCATAGGGCCCGTTCTCCTCGTCGACGACATCGGGCAGGGCGAAGAGCTTCTCCTCGGACTCGAGGAACGAATCGCGTACCCGGGCCAGGCGCACCCGGCCGTTGCCCAGATCCTTGTCGATGCGGAAGGGGATGAACGCGGTGTCGATGTTGTCCAGATCCAGACCGTATTCGCGCAGCGGCTCGCAGAGCTCGACGATGTGGTCGATCTGGCGGGGATCGATGATGCTGAGGCCATCGACGTCCCAGTGGACGGTGTCGCTCAGCTCTTCGACCCACCAGTTGTGGTCGTCGCCGAGACGGATGTTCGCCCAGTCCAGTGTTGGGGTTGATTTCGCCATGTTGTAGATGTGTCGGTTGCCGGAGGAAATTGCGGGCAATGTAAAATTGCCGGGATAGGTGACCGCCAAAATCGGGCGGGTCGTCAACACCTTTAACGCGGGTTTTGTTTCCGGGGCATTTTGGTGCGGGCGCCCAATGGCGGCAGGGGCGGCAAAGTTGTGTGGCGGGGGGCTTGAATTGGCGGGGCCCGCGCCCCAGTCTGGCGGCCATCCATGGGCCTGATTTACCAACAAGTGATTCGTCCGCTCGCGTTTCGACGCGACCCCGAAACGGTGCACGAGAACGTCGTCGCCGCGCTCTCGTTGCTGGGGCGGCTGCCCCCGGCGTGCCGGTTGCTGGAGTGGTGGAACGCCCTGCCGGCCAGTGCCCGCCGGCCGGTGCGCTGCGCCGGACTGGAGTTCCCCAATCGCGTGGGCCTGGCCGCCGGCTTCGACAAGAACGCCCACTGCTGGACGGCGGGTGCGGCCCTTGGCTTCGGCCACGTGGAGATCGGCACGGTCACCCGCCACGCCCAGCCCGGCAATTCCAAGCCGCGCCTGTTCCGCTTTCCCGCCGAAGAGGCCGTGCTCAATCGGATGGGCTTCAACAACGAGGGGGCCGAGGCCGTGGCCCGCCGCCTCGCCGGCCAGCCCGCCCGCGGCCGCCGCCGTATCCCGCTGGGCATTAACCTGGGCAAGTCCAAGATCGCCCCCCTCGACCAGGCGGTGGAGGATTACCTCGGCAGCTTCGCCCTGCTGGCCGACCACGCCGATTACATCGCGATCAACGTCAGCAGCCCGAATACGCCGGACCTGCGCAAGCTCCAGGAGCACGACCGCCTGGTCGAGCTGCTGGGTGCCCTGCAGCAGGCCAACGCCGAGCGCGAGGCCCGCGCCATCGGCGGGCGCCGTCCCATCTTCCTCAAGATCGCCCCCGACCTCACCTGGCCGCAGATCGACGACATCCTGCAGATCCTGCACGATCTGCACCTCGACGGCATCATCGCCACCAACACGACGCTGGCGCGCCCGGGCCCGTTTGCGCAGGTCACCGAGGCCGGTGGCCTGAGTGGCAAGCCGCTGTGCCGGCGCTCGACCGAGATCATCAATTACATTGCCCGGGCCACCTCCGGGCGCCTGCCGATCATCGGCGTGGGCGGCATCCACGACGAGGCCTCTGCTGGCGAGAAGCTCGATGCCGGGGCGACGCTGGTGCAGGTGTATTCCGGCTGGATCTACCGCGGGCCGTTTTTCGCCGCCGAGCTGGCGCGCGCGCTGGCGTACCGGTGAGGGGGCGGAGGGGGCTGTAGGTGCGCTGCCGTTGCGGGAGCGCGATGCCTCGACCGTAGGGGCGCCGTGCCAGCCTGCTTCGTTGCGAGGGACGAGACGCGATGCCTTTCCGGCTTGGGGCAATGGGCCCGCGGTGGCCGCAGGGACTTCGATCATGACGCCCTCGGCCCTGCCCGTCGCCAGGGCCGGCATTGCTGGGGCGGCGTAAGCTCCGCTCCTATGGCGTCGCAGGCGGTGGGCTTTGCTTAGGCGAGCTGCTGCGCGCGCTGCTGCACGGCGGCCCAGGCGGCCGCAGGGATGAGCGGGCCGAGGTGGCGCACCGTCTCGGCGCCCAGCAGCGAGGCGAGCCGGCCGCAGGCCGGCAGCGGCAGGCCGCGGAGGTGACCGTAGAGGAACCCCGCGGCGAAGGCGTCGCCGGCGCCGTTGGTATCTACCACTTCGGGCACGCGGAGGGGTTCGATGCGGTGCAGCTCGGTCCCGCGGGCGAGCCAGGCGCCGTCTTTGCCCAGCTTCACCACCGCGAGGGTTCCGTGCGCGGCGAGGGCGCGGGCATGGGCGGCGTAGTCGGTGGACTCGGTCTGGAAAAGGGCGCGGATCTCGTCCTCGTTGCCGAAGACGATGTCGAGGCCGAGCCGGAACTGCTCGAGCAGCCACTCGCGGGCGCAGGCGACCACCTCGAAGGATGAGAGGTCGAGGCTGAGGGTGCAACCGGCGGCACGGGCGGCGGTGAGCACCGCCTCGGCGAGGGCGCGGTTGAATACGAGGTAGCCTTCGATGTGGGCGTGGCGGCAGCCACGGAAGTCGTCCACGGAGATCTCGGCCGGGGAGAGTGTCATGGCTGCGCCCAGGCAGGTGCGCAGGGTGCGCTGGGCGTCGGGGGTGACGAGGGCCAGGCAGCGGCCGTTGGCCAGCTCTGCCTGTTTGAAGCGTGAGCCGTCGACGCTGGCTGCCGCGAAGCGCTCGCGGTAGGCGCGGGCGAAATCGTCGTGGCCGAGTTTGCCCAGAAAGGTGGAGCGCAGGCCCAGACGCGTGGCATTGAAGACCGCGTTGGCCGCGGAGCCGCCGGTGGCCGAGGCCGGAGGGGCGGGCAGGCGGGAGACGATGTCCTGCATCTCGTCGTTGTCGACGAGGACCATGCCGCCCTTGTCGCCGCGCACGGTCGCGAGGAAGGACTCCGGCACGGGGGCGAGCAGATCCATGATCGGCGAACCGACGCCGATGAGGTCAAAGGAGGAAGCGGGGGAGGACATGGGAAGAGGTTGAATCGAGAGACGAGGACGCGGAATCGGGGAGAAGGAAGGCGCAGAAATCCCGAAGGCCCAAGGACGAATCGACGCCGGGGAGATATTCCTAGGAGGTGCCAACCGATCGTCGTTCCCTGCTGGCTTTCGCGCACCCGGGCCGGGCGGATCGGAGCGGCCAAGGGCGGCTGGAGCGACGGCCGGTCCGCGAGAACCGGCATTGCGGCATCGCCAAGGCCCGAGGGCGTCGCCAACCTCGGGAATGCGTTTTCCCCTCGCATTTACCCTGCCCTGGTTGGCCCTTTCCGCAGGCGCGCTGCTGGCGCCGACCTTCGTCGCCTCCGCGAGGGCTGAGCCGGCTTCGCTGCCTGCGCCCGCGCCCACCTACGCCATCGCGAGCGACCTCGCCTACCACACCCAGCCGCCCGACGGTTATGCGGCGGAGCGTTGCCGGCTCGACGTGTATCACCCGGTAGGCGTGTCCGGCTTTTCCACGGTCGTGTGGTTCCATGGCGGCGGACTCACGGACGGGGCGAAGGAGATCCCGGAGCATCTGCGCAACGCCGGCATCGCCGTCGTCGCGGTGAACTACCGACTCACGCCCCGCGCCGCGACCAACGACTGCCTGGCCGACGCCGCCGCGGCGATCGCCTGGACGCTGGAGCACATCGAACAGTACGGCGGCGACCCACGGCGCGTCTTCCTCTCCGGGCATTCGGCGGGCGCCTACCTCGCGCTCATGGTGGCGATGGATTCCCGCTGGCTCGCACCCTACCACCGCTCTGGCTCGGACCTCGCCGGTGTATTTGCGCTCAGCGGCCAGACCCTCACGCACATGGCGGCGCGCCGCGCCCGCGGGATCGGGGCGAAGCAGCCGGTGGTCGACGAGCTCGCGCCGCTGTTTCATGTGCGCGGCGATCTGCCAGCGATCCTGCTGGTGACCGGCGACCGGGAACTCGAGCTGAACGGGCGCTACGAGGAGAACGCGCTGCTCTGGCGCCTGCTCAAGCTCAACGGCCACCCGCGCGTCATCCTGCACGAGCTCGATGGCTTTGATCATGGCGGCGTGCTCCCGGGCGCGGGGGGCTGGGGGTGCCCGGCGCGAGGCCGCGGCGGCGTTGGGGGGGCGGCGGGGGGGGGCGTGGGGGGCGGGGGGCTGCGTCGCGTGCTCGTTGTCGGCCGGCCTGCGTGGCGGGGGCTCGTCCGCCCGTGAAGCGGTGGTCGGCCTGGCGGCCCCCCCCCCCCCCCCCCCCCCCAGCCGCGCTTGCGGGCGTGGTCCTCGTCCCCCCCCAGCCGGGGGGTCCGGGGTGGGCGGCGGGGTGTGCTGTGCGCGCGGTTTTTGCGGGGGCGGTCCGGTGTGGGTGGGCGGTGGCGTCGGCGTGTATTCCTGCGCGCAGTTGGCTCCTGACCTGTTTCAAGGGCCCCTTCTCTTCTCCGAAGGCGGTTGGGCGGTCGGCGAGGTTTTGGATCCCTCCGCGGGGCGTGAGTCCCGAGCGGCGCTGGCTGGCACCGGCCTGTGATCGGCGGCCGTGTCTGCTCCTTCAGGGACTTCCGCTGGACCGCGCCGCGCTGCCGCGGGATACTCCGCCAGTTGACTGTGCCCCGGGCAGGCGCTTTGCCCGGCGGCGCCGCAGCTCTGGCCGGTGGACGGAGACGGTCTGGCCTCGGCGTTCCGGGAATTCAGTCCATCGTGATCACGATCTTCCCTCTCGCGCGGCCGGTCTGTAGGTGGCGGAGCGCCGCGGGGACTTCGGCGAGGGGAAAGGTCCGGTCGATGTGTGGGGTGAGCTGGCCGGTTTCGAGGAGCTGCGTGAGCAGGGCTAGCGCCTTCTGCCGATCGGGCAACTTGAAGGTGGCGCGCGGCAGTTGGCGCGTGAATAGGGCCCGGACCATCAGTGCCAGCATCCGCGGAATGGCGCCCAGGCAGCGGTGCCTGCCCTTGCCGTAGTTGTCGTGCGCGACGAGCACCCAGATCCCTTCGGGCGTCAGCACGCGCTGGCACTGCGTGAAGGAATGGTTGCCGGGGATGTCGAGGATCAGGTTGTAGCGGCCGGCGCCTTTCGTGAAGTCGGTCGTCGTGTAGTCGATGACATGATCTGCACCGAGCGCGTGGAGCAGCTCCAGTTTCTCCGTGCAGTCGACGGCCGCCACTTCGGCGCCGAAGGCCTTGGCCAATTGCACCGCCATTGAACCCACGGCGCCGCCCGCCCCGTTGATGAGGACCCTCTGGCCGGCCCGGATCCGGCCGAAGTCGCGCAGGTTCATGAGCGCGATCAGTGCCGAGGTGGGCACCGCAGCGGCTTGCTCGAAGGTGACGGCGGCGGGTTTGAGCACCAAGCCGTCTTCGGGCGCGGTGACGAACTCGGCGAAGGCGCCGCCATGGATCCACTGCATCCCCCGGATGGTCTCGCCAAATACGTCGTCGCCGGGGCGGAAGCGGGTGACGGCCTTGCCGACGGACTCGACGACTCCGGCGACATCGGTTCCGGGCACGGGGTTCTTCGGTTTGCGCAGTCCGGCGCCCATGAGCCGCAGGACGTAGGGCTGCCCAGTCACGACGTGCCAAACGTCGGCGTGCATGGACGCCGCGCGCACGCGCACGAGCACCTCGTGCGCTGCCGGTGTGGGCACTTGGATCTCCCGAAGCTCAAGGTCGTCCGCCGTGCCGTAGCGGTGTTGAACAATTGCTTTCATCATGGGCGGGCCGGTGGACGAGACGGAAGGCTCGGGGCGAGGGCGAGCCTATTGGGACGGACGGTGTCCGGTCGGGATGACGGGCAAAAGGGCGGGGGCGGCGTTGCCTGGGGGCCCTGGGGGCAAGGGCGGTCGCACCGGCGCTGGCGCGAGGCGAGCGGTGGCTCCGGGCCTTCGGGGATGGCAGGCGTTTTTGGGGGTGCCGCGACCAAGTGGCGTGGTTATCCCGTCGTACTGACTCGTTCCGGGCTGGCAACAGGCGCGCGGAGTGGCAACCTCTGCGTCACCACTTCCCGATGAAAACTCGTTCACCGATTGCGCGGATTTCTCGCGCCCTTTGTCTATTCGCGCTTTTCGCCGGCTTGGCGGCTGCGCCCGCGACGCTCTCCGCCATGGCCTCCAAGCCGGGGGTAGTGGTGGTGGAACTCAAGGACGGCGAGGTCGTCGTCCAGCAGGGCAAGGAGAAGACCAAAGCCGGTAACCGGTCGGAGGTGGAAGTCACCTTGGTGGCCGGGCAGCGGCTCAAGCTGCGGTTGCGGGCCAATGTGACCACGGGGTACTCGTGGGCGATCACCGACGAGGTCCCGCGCTGTATCGTCGCGGTGGGTGATCCCACCTACATCCAAGATGAGGCCCACGGTGCCGAAGGGGTGGGCGGTTGGTCCGAGTGGGTCTTCTCGGCGAAGGAGGTCGGGTCCGGCGTGTTGCAGTTGGTGTATCGTCAGCCCTGGGATCAGGCGGCCCCGCCGGCGCAATCCCTCACCGTGAAGGTGACGGTGCCGGCAATTAGAAGGGGTGGAGAGTGAGAGGGGCTGGGAAGAAGTCTTCGGCGTCGGGTTGACCTGATCGGGATCGATCCCGCAAGCGCAAGCCGCGCCCCTGAAATAAGTCCTCGTCTCAGAACGTATCGGGCGGGCTCTTGTAGTACGCGAGTGGAGGCGAAAAGAAGGCGGCGATGTCGGCGATCTCCGAGTGATCGATCTTCGTGACGGTGAAGCGCGCGATCTCGCGGTCGCCCTGTTTGAAGATGGCCAGCAGCGGGAACAGATGCTCGCGGCGCAGAAGCGAATCCCAGTGGTCTTGGAGGTCGACCGGGCCGAAGCGGTGCGGCGGCTGCGGGCGGTAGGCGAAGAAGGCGCCGAAGTCGGTGTCGGGCACGGCCCAGACTTCGAGCGTTTCCATCATGCGACTGGCTACGGTGTACTTCACGGTGGTACGGCCGAGGAGGGTTTGGGTCTCTTCGGTTTTCGTGAGAGAGAGAAGAGCCTCGCGACCCTGCATAGCCGAGCGTGGTGGCATGGGCATGCCGCCGAGACCGGCCCCCATGGCGCCGCCGGTAGCGGGCCCCGCCGGCAGGGCACTGGCGCCGACACCGCCTTGCGGGCCGAAATCGGGAGGAAGCTGGGGGATGGCGGGCCTTGCCGCGCCCGTGCGGGGGCCGAGGGGACCCCGCGGGCCGATGCCGGCGGGCGCGCCTGGCGCGGGCGATTGCGGATCGCGGATGGCCGATTGTGGAATTGAGGGGCTATAGCCGGCGGGGGCGCCGTAACCGGGCGTTGGTGGCAAAGCGGCGGTGTTGGCGGTGGGACCGGTGCGGGGACCGATCTGCCCCTGCGGACCGATGCCGGGCGGGGGCTGCGGCATCGCGGGCATGCCGGGGGCGCCGGCGGGCGAGTCGTTGCGGGGCTTGGGCTCGAGCGGGTCGCAGCGCCAGGAGCTGTTGTGGCGGTAGACGGTGATGCGCTGGTCCTGCGCGGTGTCGACGAGGAGATATGGGTCGGGTTTGTCGGTCGCGGTGGACTCGATTCGCGTCTGCGTACCGAGGTGGGTGTAGCGCAGGTCGGTGTGTTGACTGAAGCGGTCCCAAGAGGCCTCGAGTACGAGGGCCTGCGGCGCGGCGGCGAGGGCGGAGGTGGCGCACAGGAGGAGCGAGGCGGCTAGGAGGCGTTGCATGGCGGAGGAGTTCGGGCGAGGAAGGATGAGCGCGCGTGGGCGGAGGCAAGTCCGAGGGCTCTTACTTGCCGGTGAAAAGCGCGCGCTGCGCGAATTTCAGATCGCGGTTGAACCCGTCGTAGTAGGCGATGGCCGGCTGGCCGGAGGGTGAGAACGCGAGCGAAGCATACCAGCCGGCCGATTGGGAGATATCGATAATGGTGGTCTGCCAAGCGGTGCCGTTGAAACTCGCAACTTCCAGACAGCGGTTGGTGGTGGCCAAGTAGGCGATCGTGGGCAGGCCCGTCCTGGAGTAGGCCAAGGAAGCGTACAAACCCGCGCCATCGGTGGCGACGTCATCGGTCCGGAGCGAGAAATTGCCGAAGCGGGAGAACTTCAGGATACTGTTGGTGTCGTCGTAATAGGCGATGGCGGCCACGCCGGAGGGAGCGAACGTGAGCGAAGAGAATTGGCCAATAATTCCGGTGACGTCGAGAGTGGTGCGGCTCCAGGTCTATCCGTTGCGCTCAGCGTATTTCAGCCCTGAGTTGGTGTTGTCGTAATAGGCAATGGCGGGCTGGCCGGCGGGCGAAAAGGCAAGCGAGGCGTACTGGCCGACATCGCCGGTCGAATCGACGACGGACACCTGCCAACCGGACGGGCCGAGGGTGGCGAATTTCAGATCGCCGTTGGTGCTGTCGTAGTAGGCGATGGCCGGCTGGCCGTCCGGCCCAAATTTCAGCGAGGCGTACTGTCCGACTGTCCCGACGGAATCGACGACGGAGATTTGCGCGAACCGATCACCGGACCGAAAGAACTTAAGGTCGCCGTGGGCGCCATCGTGATAGGCGATGGCCGGCTGGCCGGAAGGCGAGAACGCGAGCGAAGCGTAGGCGCCGACATTGCCGCCGGAATCGATGGTCGAGAGCTGCCAAGCGGTCCCATCGAAGCGGGCGAGCTTGAGGTTCGCATTGGTGGCATCGTAGTACGCGATGGAGGGCAGACCGGCGGGCGAGAAGGCGAGGGACGCGTATGGGCCGACATCACCGGTGCTATCAATGGTGGAGAGTTGCCAGGTCCAGACCACGCCGGTGGTTTCCAAGAGGATCGTGTTCTGCACCTGCAGTGCGGCGAGTTGCTGCTGCTGGTTGGCGACTAGGGACTGCAAAGTCTGGTTCTGGGTTTCGACCGTCCCGATGCGGTCCCAGATTTCCTGGAGGCTCTTCATCGTCGGCGTGGGGACGTCGGCGGGTGCGAGCGAGCCTTGGGCGAGGGCGAAGGCCGGCAGGGCGAGAAGCGTGGCGAGAAGTTTCATCGGAGGAAGTGGCAAGTGGCAGGTGCCCAAGTGACAAGCGGGTGAGGGGCGGTGGCAGGGAGAGTTGAAGTTGGAAGTTTACGTTGAAGTGCTGCCGGCGGCGGAACTGGGGCGCGCCGTGCGTTTGAATCCGAAATTCAAACGCAACGATCCACGATGTCGTCAGGGCGTGCCGAGCTGCTTGCTGGGGGAGGTGATGGAGCCGGAGATTGCGGTGCAGGCGACGGCGATGGAGGCCTGGAGGGCGGTGCCGCTGGGACGGCCGCCGCTGCAGAAGCTGGCGGTGCCGCCGGCATTCAGGCCGTAGGCGCCAGTGGTGTTGAAGCCGGTGCAGTTGGTGGCGTTGCCGCTGGCGTTGAGGCCGTAGCTGCCGGAGTTGGTCTGCCCGGTGCAGTTGGAAGCATTGCCAGCGGAGAGGCCGGTGCCGGATTGGCTTTCGCCGGTGCAATTGGCGGCGTTGCCGGCCTCGAGGCCGTAACCGGTCGGGCAGTTGCCGTAGGAATCGGAGGCGCTCTGTTCCGCGTGGAGGCCGCACGCGGGGCGGTCGGGGTTCGAATCTTGGTTGGTGGTGACGAGGCCGCGGCAGTTGGTGGCGGAGCCGGCAAAGAGCCCGAAGCTCGTGCCGGAAGATGAGTCGACGGTTCCGATACAGTTGGTAGCGATGCCGGCGGAGAGCGCGCGCGGCTGGGCGGGATCGAGCCGGTTGGCGTCGGCGCCGGCGACGCGATAGATCCGGCCGGAGCAGCCGGTGGCGGTCTGGCTGGCGCTGAGGCCGCGGGTGCCGTTGAGCGAGGTGCCCGCGCAGTTGGTGGCGTTCTCGGCGTAGAGGCCGCCACCAGAATTGCTGTAGCCGGTGCAGTTCTCGGCGTTGTAGACGGCGATGAGTCCGTAGGGGCCGGTGCCGGTGGCGCCGCCGGAGTTGCTCGCCGCGGAGGCGTAAAGGCCGTAACCATTCATGCTGTAACCGTAGCAGTGTGCCACGGAGAAGGCCTGGATCCCGTTGGAGTCGGTGCTGCTGCCGTGGCACGAGGTGGCGATGGTGCTGCGGATGCCGCAGCCGGAGACGGATTCGCCTTGGGAACCGATCACCACTTCCGCCTCAATGCCGTGGGCCGAGGTGCTTTGGCCGTAACTGTCGACGACGGTCTGGGCGCGAATCCCCTGGTAGGTGATACCGGTGCCGCGAGAGCGAGTGACCTCCTGGGCGATGATTCCGGCGGTGCCGCAATCGGTGGCGACCGAGTCGGATACGCTGGTGGCGCGGAGGCCTTCAAAACCGCAGTGCGACACGGAGCAGTGGCGGATCCGGCCATCGGCGCCGTTGATCATGATGCCAAAGTAGCGAGCGCCATCGACGGCGACATCCTCGACGGTCACCCCGACGGGGTTGGACTCCTTTCCGGTCTCCCAGCCGGCATAGATGCCGAACTGGAAGCCGGCGCCGGTGTAGGTGGCGTCGGGCTGGCGGGTGATTTCGCCGCGGATCCGGCCGTTGCGGATGGTGACGTCGACCGATCCGGAGACGACGACGATACCGAAGCCGCGTTTGGGGTCGTCGGTGCAGGTGGTCGAGATGGTGTAGCCGTTGAGGTCGAGGGTGACGTTCCTGCCGACGATCATGATCGCGGCGTCGTGATCGACCATGATGTCGCCGGTGAGGTAGTACGAGCCGGGACCGGCGATCATGATCGGGGTGGTACGCGCACCGGCTGGCAGCGGGATGCGGGCTTCGACCTGGTCGAGGGTCTTCATCGTCGGCGCGGGAGCGCCGGGCGGGGTGAGCGAACCTTGGGCGAGGGCGAGCGCGGGGAGCGCGAGGAGGAAGCAGAGGAGCGGAAGCGAGGGTTGCACAACCCTTGTTTGGGGGAATCAGGGCGCGGGATTACACAGTGGGTCGGAAGATCTGCTGTGGGGCGGACGTCGCCTGAGAACTGAAGACTGCAGGCGGAAGGCCGAAATCGGACGGCGGATTCTGAGAGAGCGACAAAAGGGAACGAAGGGCAGGAAGGCAGGGGGGCGTGGAATCGGGAATCGGTAATCACCAATCGGAAATGGGCTCAGGGGCTGGCGGGCATGAGGTAGCGGTTGGCGGCTTCGATCGCGCCTTTCTCGGAGGTGCAGCCAATCGCGATGGCGGCATGGAGAGAAAATTCGACGGGGCCGGCCCCATCGTTCTTCCCCCGGCAGGTGTTGGCGGTACCCAAGACGTAGATGCCATAGGCGCCGGCGGCGGTGGAGCCGTAGCAGTTGAGCGCGTTGCCCGCGCAATACAGACCGTAGCCGGAATCGGAGGCTTCGCCGCGGCAATTCTCGGCGTTGATGGTGACCTGTAGGGCGGTGTTGCTGGTGCTCTCGGCGGAGCAGTTCAGCGCGGTAGCGGCCTGCAGGCCCCTGCCGGTGCCATCGGTTTTCCCGTGGCAGTTGGCGGCGGTGGCGGCTTGGAGGGCGGTGCCGCCGCCCGAGCGGACGACGCCTCGGCAGTTGTCGGCAGCGCCAGCGATCTGGGCACCAAATGAGCCCGATATCGTCGTGCCGGAGGAGCCGGTGGCGTTGCCATCGGCTTTGAGCCCGATGCCCGTTTCAGATGCGCCGACGCAGTTCGCCGCTGAATCCAGTGTTCGCAGACCGGTACCGGCGCCGGTTTGGACGGAGCCCTCGCAGCTTTCGGCGTTCG
>JADJTK010000040.1 GCA_016711225.1 Opitutaceae bacterium | reverse complement strand
GCGGTGGCCGTGGGTGCGCAGAAAGGAGACGGGGTCGTGGCCGGCGCGCAGCACCCAGCCGAGGTCGAGTCCGAGGTCGACGGCGGCCGGATCGAGCCCGGCCAGGAGCAGGTCCATCCCGGTGCGCCCGCCATCGACCCGGTCGAATTCCCACTCGTGGTTGTGGTAGTGCAGATGCACGCCGGCGGCGCGGAGTTGGCGGCCGGTGGTGTTGAAGCGCTCGATGGCCTCGGCGTAGTCGGCGGGCGAACGCCGGTTCCAGTCGAGCAGGCCGGAGTTGCAGACGTCGCGGGCACCGGTGGAGGCGAGCTGGGCGAGCAGGGCGTCGACGTCGTGCAAGCGGATGGGCGTGACGTGGATACCGGCGTGCGTGAGCCGGCGGTCGGCGAGGAGGGCGGCGAAGCCGGCGGGATCGGCGTCGTTCTGGCCCTCGACGGCATCGTAGCCGGCGGCGACGACTGTATCGAGAAGTTCGGCGGTCGGGGCGGTGAAGGAGAACTTCGTGCCGTAGGAGTAGAGCTGGATGCCGAGCGTGGGAAAGAAGGACGACATGGGGAGGGGTGGTGGAAAATTGGCGCCATGCGAAGAGCGGGGCGAGCGCGGACTGGGGGCGATGCGTCAAGGCGGCGAGCGCCGAAACGCTGCTCCGCCGGCGTCCGTGCGGGCCGGAGTACGAGAAGGAGGGAGGCGCGGCGCCGGCCCGCTACCGCGCCCGCCATCGCCTGGCCTGCGTGCCAACCGGTGGTCCATGCCGCCTGGAAATTGAAGCCCCCGGTAAGTCCGTCGATATCGAGCACTTCTCCGGCGAAGAAGAGGCCGGGGCAGACGCGACTCTGCATCGTGCGGAAATCGATCTCGCGCAGGCTCACTCCGCCGCAGGTGACGAATTCCTCGCGGTTGGTGCTCTTGCCCGAGACCGGGAACTCGATGGCGGTGGCCAGCCGCGCCAGCGTGTGAACCACCGCCGCCGGCGCTTCGGCCCAGGTGACCCCGGCGCGTGCACCCGAGGCGGTGACGAGCTGTTCCCAGAGGCGCTGCGGGAGCGCAAGCGGGCTCCAGGTGTGGAGCTGCTTGCGACCGTGGGTGGTGCGCAGCGCCGTGAGCTTCTCCACCACCGCGGCAGTGGTGAGCGGCGGTACGAGGTTGAGCGCGACGGTGAACGTGTAGCCGCGGGTGGCGAGCTCGCGTGCGCCCCAGGCGGAGAGGCGCAGGATGGCCGGGCCGCTGAGGCCCTCGTGGGTGAAGAGCAGCGGGCCGGCGCCCTGTAGCCGAGTCCCGGGCACGGTGGCGATGGCCTCCTCGATCACGATGCCGGCCAGTTGGGCGCAGCGCGGATCGGCGATGCGGAAGGTGAAAAGCGATGGCACCGGCGACTCGATACGGTGGCCGAGTGCCGTGGCGAGATCGAGGCCCTTGGCGCCGCCGGTGGCGAGCAGCACCCGATCAGCGACAAACACCCCGCCGGAGCCGAGCGTGAGTGTGAGGCGGGTGCCGTCGTGCACGACCTGTTTCACGGCGCAGTGTGTCCGCAATTCCACGCCGGCGGCGCGTGCGGCGCCGAGCAGGCAGTCGATCACCGTGGCGGAGTCGTCGCTCGCCGGGAAGAGGCAGAGATCGGGCTGGGTGACTAGAGGCACGCCACGCGCCTCGTACCAGGCTTTGGTTTCGCGCGGGCCGAAGCGGTGGAAGGGACCGAGCAGTTCACGGCCGCCGCGCGGGTAGTGGGCGATGAGCTCCCGAGGATCGGTGAGCGCGTTGGTGACGTTGCAGCGCCCGCCGCCGGAAATGCGGACCTTGGCGAGGGGCTTGGCGGTGGCCTCGAAGATTGTCACTCGCCCGCGCGGGCCGAGCGACTCGGCGCACGCGATCGCGGCGAAGAAGCCAGCGGCGCCGCCGCCGACGATGGCGATCTGAAGAGGTTCCGGCATGTGGCGGACTTTGTTTCATGCCGGCGCCGATTTGGAAACGACGGAAACACGAGCGTCGGCCCGCGCCGCCCTGCGACTCGATCGTGTGATCACGGCTGCGGGATCGGCCTGCACATTTGCGTGGTGCGGCCGGATCACTCAAATGTGCAGCCTGGGCGAAGGACCGAGCCTGCCGCGCCGCCCGCGCCCAGGCGCCCGGGCGCGGAGCGTGCGGCCCCGAGCTTAGGGAGCCTTCGGCTTCTCGGCTCGGCCGCCGAGGTGCTTGGCGAAGAACTGCTCCATCGCCCCGTAGGCTTCGAATCGGTTCTCCTCGTTGTGGAAACCGTGCCCCTCGTTGTCTTTGACAATGTAGGGCACGTCGATGCCGCGCTTCTTCAGCGCCTCGACGATCTGGTCGGCCTCGGCCTTCTTTACTCGGGGATCATTGGCTCCTTGGAGGACGAGCAAGGGGGCGCGGATCTGGTCGGCGCTGAACAAGGGCGAGGCGGCGGTGAGCAGGTCCTTGTCCTTCTCCGGGTCGCCGACCATCGCATACATCTGCTGGCGGAACGGCTCCCAGTAGGCCGGGAGGCTGCCGAGCAGGGTGAAGAGATTGGAGGGGCCGACGTAGTCCACGCCAGCGGCGTAGAGCTCCGGGGTGAAGGCGAGTCCGGCGAGCGTGGCGTAGCCGCCGTAGCTGCCGCCGTAGATTCCGACGCGCTTGGGATCGGCGATGCCCTGCTCGATGGCCCACTTCACTGCGTCGCTGAGGTCGTGTTGCATGGTGCCGCGTCCCCATTGCTTGAAGCCTGCTTCCCAGAACTTGCGGCCGAAACCGGTGGAGCTGCGGAAATTGAGCTGCAGGACGGCATAGCCGCGGTTGGCGAGGAACTGCACCTCAGGGTCGAAGCCCCAGTCGTCGCGCGCCCAGGGGCCGCCGTGGGGGTTGATCACCAGTGGCAGCTTTTTTGCCGGCGCGCCCTTGGGCAGGGTGAGGTAGCCGGTGAGTGAAAGGCCGTCGCGTGCGTGGAAGGCGATCGGCTGCATGTCGGCCATATGGGCCTCGTTGAGCCAGGGGCTGATGTCCACGAGCTTGAGGAAGCGGCCGTCGGTGAGGTCGTAGAAATAGTAGGCGCCGCGGGATTTGTCGCCGGAGGTGCGCACGAGGCACTTCGACTCGTCGCGGCTGCGACTGACGATGTTGACCTCGTAACCGGGGAGGCGCTTCTCGATGTCGGCCTGGAGCTTCGCGCGCTCGTCGTCGAAGAACTTGTAGCTGCGGCGGGCGGTGGTGAAGGCGGTGCCGGTGATCACCTTGTGCTTCTGGAGACGAGCAGCCTGGTGACGTCGACGTCAGGATGCTCGAAGATCACCTCCAGCTCCTTGGTGGTGGCAGGATCGATGCGGACGATGGCCTGCTTGTCGCGCCCGAGGTTGGATGCGGCGTAGAGGGCCTGGTTGTCGAAGGTGAAGAAGAGGGGCTGGAGCGCGTCGCGGAAGGTGGTGGTGAGGATGGTCTGGAACGGGTCCTTCTCGCTTGGGCGGTAGAGGAAGCTGGTGTTCACACCGTCACTGGTGGAGGCGACGCGGATGCGGCCGTCCCAGTCGGTGACCCAGCTGGTGATGTTGCCGGGGTTCTCGGCGACGAGGGTGAGCTCGCCGGTGGCGACGTTGACGCGGTAGGCGTCGAAGACCTCGGCCGTGCGCTTGTTGAGCGCGATGATGGCGTCGGTGTCGTTGTCCTCCAGGTCGTCGACGATCTGGGTACGGACCTTGTCGAAGGGGGTGAGCTCCTTGAAGCCGGTGCCGTCGACGGCGACGGAGTAGAGGTGGAAGTTCTCGTCGCCGCCCTTGTCCAGGAGGTAGGCGAGGTGGTTGCTGCCCTTCCAGAAGAACTGGCGGATGTCGCGCTCCTTGGCGGCGGTGACGCGCACCACCTCCGGCGAGCCAATCTTCTGCACGTGGATGTTCATGCGGCTCTCCCACGGCTGAAGCCAGGCGAGGTGGGTGCCGTCGGGCGAGAGCGCGAAGCCGGCTTTCTCGGGGTTGCGGAAGAAATCCCGCATCGGGATGAGCGGCGGTTGGGTCTCGGTGCCGGCGCTGGCCGCCAGCGGCAGGAATGCGAGGGGGAGGAACGCCAGGGAACGAAGCAGCGGTTTCATGTTGGAATGCGTACGGGTTTGCACGGGGGGGCCGGTGGTGGCCGGCGCGGCGGGGATTGGTTCCGTGGGCACAGGAAAGCACAAAGTGGAGCGGGCGCGAAATCTTTCGCGGCGAGCGGTTCGGCCGAGGGACCAGGGGCGAACCGCCGGGACGGACGGGGTCGGGCACAAAGGGCGGCGCAAGCACCGCCCCTCCAATTCCTGCGCCCGCGCCGGCTTCGATCGCTGCCTCTGCCCAAACCGCCGCAGGAGCTTTGAATCGCAGCCTGCGGCCGATCCCTACTTCGCCGCCGCCAGCTTCGCCCGGTAGCGCTGGAGCGCCTCGAGGAAGTAGTAGTCGCCGTAGGCGAGCGGAGCGTCGATCTCCTTGCCCTGGGGATACTGGCCGACGGCGTGCAGAAGCAGGAATCCGCCGTTCTCGCCGACCGGCGCGCGGTAGGCGGGAGAGGAGAGCGAGCGGAGTTGGGTCTCGGCAACGGCGAGGTACTCGCGAGCGGGGGCGGGCTCGACGAAGCTGCTGAGCTCGATCAGCGCGGAGCAGATCAGCGCGGCCGCCGAGGTGTCGCGCGGGGCTGCGGGGATGTCGCGAGCATCGAAGTCCCAGTACGGGATCTTGTCGGCCGGCAGGCGCGGGTGGTCGAGGATGAATCGGGCGATGCGCTGGGCGTGGGCGAGGTAGTCGGGTTGGCGGGTCTCGCGGTACATCACGGTGTAGCCGTAGATCGCCCAGGCCTGGCCGCGGGCCCAGGCGGAGTCGTCGGCAATGCCCTGCCACGTCTGTTTTTTGAGGACTGCGCCGGTGGCGGGGTCGTAGTCGACCAGGTGGCCGCAGCTGGCGTCGGGGCGGAAGTGGTTGGCGAGGGTTTGGTCGGCATGGCTGATGGCGATGGCGCGCAGGCGGGCGTCGCCGCCTTCGCGGGCGGCCCAGGTGAGCAGCTCAAGGTTCATCATGTTGTCGATGATGACGGGATACTGCCAGGGGCCGAAGTCCCAGGAGCGGATCAGGCCGACCTCGGGGCGGTAGCGGGTGGCGAGCGCCTGGGCGCCGTCGAGCAGCACGGCGCGGTAGTCGGCCCGGCCGGTGAGGCGCAGTCCCTGCCCGTAGCTGCAGCCAAGCATGAAGCCGATGTCGTGGTTGCCGGTGTAGTGGCGAATCCGCTCGAGGCGGCCGGTGTAGTCTTCGGCGGCGGTCTTCCACTTCGCCTCGCCGGTGTATTCGTGAATGAGCCAGAGGGCGCCCGGGAAAAAACCGCTGGTCCAGTCCTCTGGCTCGACGGTCACCGTCTTGCCCGCGGCAGCGGTGCGGGGCAGCAGCGGGTCGCCCTGGAGCCTCGTGAGCATGGTCGAGTATTGGGCGCCGGCATAGGTGAAGTTGTCGCGGATGAGGTCGGCCATCGGCGGCTCGGCGGCACGGGCGACGGGCAGGGCGGCAGCGAGGGCGACGAGGAGGGGCAGGAGCGGGCGGGGGGGCATGGGGGAGAGTGTTGGCATGGCTGCGGGTCTCGGCAAGCGGCAGGAGGAATTGGTCTGCGGTGCGATGCCTTACCAATGAATCGCGGGGGCGGGGGACGGCTTTCAGTGATTGGGGATGCGCAGACAGGGCGCCGGTCGCGGCAATCGGGCCGGAGCCGTCGGCAAAATTTCACAACCGCGGGTTTGCGGTCGCCTCGACCACGCCCCATCCTCCGCGTGCTTCCCTATGGCGACCATCAAACCCATCAAATCCACCAAACCCATCAAGCGCATCGGTATTCTCACGGCGGGAGGCGACAGCCCGGGGCTCAACGCCGCGATTCGCGCCGTCGGCAAGACCGCGGTGGGGCAGTACGGGTGGGAGCTGATCGGGTTCCGTGACGGCTTCCTTGGTATGATCGAGGACCGCTGGGTGAACCTCGACAAGCGCGGCTTGGTCGGGATGCTGACGCTGGGCGGCACGGTGCTGGGCACCTCGCGGGACAAGCCGCACCGCATGCCCGTGGCGGGCGGCGGCACGCGCGATATGACCGCGGCGATCGTGAAGACCTATCGTCGTCATAAGCTCGACGCGCTGGTCTGCATTGGCGGCGGCGGCACGCATAAGAACGCTGCGCGCCTGATCGCGCAGGGGCTCAATATCGTCTCGTTGCCCAAGACCATCGACAACGACGTGGCGCTCACCGACGACACCATTGGCTTCGACACCGCGTTGGGCATTGCGACCGAGGTGCTCGACCGGTTGCACAGCACGGCGCACAGTCACCATCGCATCATCATCGCCGAAATCATGGGACACCGCGCCGGTTGGCTGGCGCTGGGAGCCGGCATCGCCGGTGGGGCCGATGTGATCCTCATCCCCGAGATCCCGTACGACGTCGAGAAGGTGGCTGCGGCGATCCGGCTGCGCTCCGAGCATGGGTCGAATTTCAGCATTGTGGCCGTGGCCGAGGGCGCCTTGCCCAAGGCGGATGCGACCGAACTCACCCAGTTGTTGGCCCGGCGCGACAAGGCGAGTACCGACGTGGCGCGCAAGGCGGCCAAGCAGGCGCTCTCCGCCTGGGACAAGGCCCGCGCCGGTCACACCATGCGACTGGCCAAGCAGCTGGAGGAGCTCACCCATCTCGAGGCGCGGGTGACGATTCTCGGCTATGTTCAGCGCGGTGGCACGCCTTCCTGTCACGACCGGTTGCTGGCAACCCGCCTGGGCACGGCAGCGGTGGAATTCATCCGCGAGGGCAAGTTCGGGCAAATGGTGGCCTCTCGTGGGGACAATCTGGTGGCGGTGCCGATCGCGAAGGTGGCGAAGTCCATCAAGGTGGTGCCGGCGAACCACTGGTGGGTCGAGGCCGCGCGGCGGGTGGCGACGTGCATGGGGGACTGAGGCCGCGGCGCGGCTTGGTAATTGCGGATTTCGGATTGCGGACTGCTTCGGGCTGAAGGCGGAACTTCGATCCCGGCCGCAGGCGGGAGAATCGTGTTTTGGGTTGCGGTGGTGCGTTCTGCGCCAGCTCGCGTCGGCGACCGTGTTGAGGGCAACGCGGTCCACCCGCAGGCGGGGAGGCTTGCATAGGTATCCGACGTTCTGGTACTGGTTGGCCGATTGAACTCAACTGGGCTGCGCGGCGGGCAGCCGAAGTTCTTGCGAACTCCGCTACCTCGAACCGCGGCGCGTTCGTGTTGGGCATTTCGCAATCCGAATTCCGCAATCCGCATTCGGCCCCTCGGCCTTACTTGCCGGTGGCGGGCTTGGCTTTCACGGACTTGGCGACGGTCGACTTGGCGGGGGCAGCAGCCTTGGCGACAGGGGCCGGTTTGCGCGCGGCGGGTTTGCGCTTGGCGGGCTGGATTGCCAGATAGGTGCGGTTGCGCATCAACGCCTCGAAGCTCTCCAGCAGGCGCACACCTTCGCGGGGCTTCACCAGGTCGCGCTTGGTGGCGTGGTCGATCTGGCGCTTCATCTGCCGGCAGAGCAGCTCCTCGTCGTATTGCACGCCCTCCAACACACTGCCGATGCGGTGGCCGCTGATCGACTCCTCAATGTAGAAGCCGTTGGGCTCGTCGTTCTCGAGGAAAACGTGCACCTCGTCGACCCGGCCGAAGAGATTGTGCAGATCCCCCATGATGTCCTGATACGCCCCGGTGAGGAAGACCCCAAGGTAGTACGGCTGCTTGTTGAGGGGGTGCAGCGTCACGTAATCCTTCACATCCTGGAGATCGATAAAGCTGGAGATCTTGCCGTCGGAGTCGCAGGTGATGTCGACGAGGATGGCATTCACCGTCGGGCGTTCCTTGAGGCGGTGCAGCGGGGTGATGGGGAAGAGCTGCTTGAGGGCCCAGTGGTCGAGCAGCGACTGGAAGACCGAGAAGTTGCAGATGTACTGGTCGGCTAGGAGCTTTTTGAGCTCGCGCAGCTCCTCGGGCTGGTAACCGGTTTCCGGGCCTTCCTGGTCGATTTTCTCGCAGATCTGCCAGAAGAGGCTCTCGGAGGCGGCACGGTTTTCGAGGTCGAGGTAGCCGAGCTTGAAGAGCGAGTAGGCCTCCTCCTTCTTCTGCACCGCGTCGTGGAAACGTTCGAGGCGGCCCAGGGGAGGCTTGTTCTTGAGCAGCACCTCGAGGTCGCTGACGACCTTGTGCTTCTGCGTGGGCATGGCGGTGGCCTCGATGGACTCGCGCTTGGAGATGGCGTCGAAGACCTCGATGACGAGCATCGAGTGCGGGGCGGTGAGGGCGCGGCCGCTCTCGGAGACGATGTCGGGCAGGGCCACCCCGGCGGAGGTGCAGATCTCGCGGATGTTGAAGACGACATCGCGGGCGTATTCGCCCATCGAGTAATTCATCGACGAGTCGAAGTTGGTGCGGCTGCCGTCGTAGTCGATGCCCAGGCCGCCGCCGACGTCGAGGTAGCCCATGGGGAAGCCCATCTTGGCCAGCTGGCAGTAGAAGCGGGCGGCCTCGATGACGGCGTTCTTGATGGTGATGATGTTGGGCACCTGTGAGCCGATGTGGAAATGCACCAGGCGCAGGCACTGGCCGAGCTTGGCCGCACGCAGCTTGGCCGCGCCCACCAGCAGCTCAGAGGTGGTAAGGCCGAACTTGGCGTTGTCGCCGGTGGACATGGCCCACTTGCCCTCGCCACGGGTGATCAGCTTGAGGCGGAAGCCCAGCATCGGCTTCACGCCCATTTCTGCGGAAAGGGCGATGATGTCGTCGATTTCGGAGAGTTGCTCGACCACGAGGATGACCTTCTTGCCCAGCTTGCGGCCGAGCAGGGCTAGGCGGATGTAGTCATGGTCCTTGTAGCCGTTGCAGACGATGAGCGCCTTGGCATTCTCGTGCATGGCCAGGGCGATCATCAGCTCGGGCTTGGATCCGGCTTCGAGGCCGAAGTGGTAGTCCTTGCCCGCGTCGAGGATCTCTTCGACGACCTCGCGCAACTGGTTGACCTTGATGGGGAAGACCCCGCGATAGTCGCCCTTGTAGCCTTCCTCGGCGATGGCTTTGCGGAACGCTTCGTTGAGCGCGATTACGCGGTGGCGCAGCAGATCCTGGAAGCGCACGACCATCGGCGCCTTCAGACCCATATCCAAGGCCTCCTTCACCACATCCATCACCCGGACCGCGCGGCCGTCGCGCAAGGGCTGGACGGAGACTTGGCCGTCGGGCTCGACCTGGTAGTGGCCGGCGCCCCAGCGCTTGAAGCCGTAGAGCTCTTCGGATTTTTCAACCGTCCAGGCGGCGGAGGCAGGCTTGGTTTTCAACGGAAGGGGTGCGCGGTGGTTTGAGCGGTGAGTGGCGATGGGGGGAGGGGTGGCCGGGGTGGGGCCGGCGTCAAGCTCTGGGCTTGCATTTGCAGAGGGGCCCGGGATGAATCGCCACTTCATTCCCGAGAACTCCACCCTTTCGCAATCCACAAAATGCACCTTTCCCACGCTCTCCTCCCGTTCCTCGCCCAAGCCGCAGCGCCGGAAGGCGCCCCGAAGGGGCTGTTCAGCGGTGGTACGGGCATGCTGATCGTCTACGGTCTGTTCATCGCGGCGATGTGGTTTTTGATGATCGCCCCGCAGCGCAAGAAGCAGAAGGAGCATGCCAAGATGCTCGCCTCGATCAAGAGCGGCGACGAGATTCTCACCGCCGGCGGTATCTATGGCACGGTGATCACGGTGCGCGACGACCGCTATGTGGTGCGCATCGGCGACAGCACCAAGGTGGAGATCGCCAAGAGCTTCGTGACGGGCGTCGAGAAAAAGAGCGACAGCGACAGCAAGTCGTCCTGAACTGGCCCCGCTTTCCCAGCACAACCCCTCGCGGCCGTCTCGGCGCGGTGCAGCCCTTTAACACAGAACCAACATGTCTCAACGCATCTTCTGGAAACTAGCCCTGGTGGGCGCCATTCTGCTCATGGCGACCTTCAGCCTGTACCCCTTTAGCGACCGCCCGTTCGACCAATACCTCAAGAGCGAGGCGACCACTACCGCGGACAAGCGGGCGCAGTTCCTCCAGTTGCTAGAGCGTGCGAGCCAAAAGGTGGAAACCAAGGCCGCCCCGTCGCTCTATGTCGCCCTCAAGAACATCGGCCGCGACGAGCGTCTCGACCTGTCCCAGTTCTTCCCTGGCGTGCGCCTTGAGGACTCCCTGCGCAATACCGAGAAGCGCAACGAAATCCTCCTGAATTATCTCCTCAAGCAGTCCAAGGGGCGCCTCGCCCTCGGCCTCGACTTGCGCGGCGGTGTGGCCTTCACCCTCGAAGCGCCCACCCTCGACGATCCCGCCCAGCACGAAAGCATGCGGCAGGTGCAGCTCGAGAAGGCTGTGGACATCATCGGCACCCGTATCAACGGACTGGGCGTCTCCGAGCCGATCGTGCGCCCGGTCGGAGCGAACCGGATCGAAGTGCAGCTGCCCAGCGTTTCCACCAAGGAGAACCCCGAGATCATCGGCGCGCTCAAGAAGCCCGCCCGCCTCGATTTCCGCATCGTGCATCCGCAACTCGCCGGTTTGCCGGACATGCCGCCGCAGAGCGCCATCCCCCCGGGCTACGTCGTCATGACCACCGACGACGACGATGAGAACGGCCGTCCGATCACCCGCTATTACGCGGTGAAACGTATTCCCGAGATGACCGGCGAAGGCGTGCAGGATGCGTATCCCGCGGTGGACATGTTCAGCCGCTACGAGATCCGCCTGCAGTTCAACGACGCCGGCGCCAAGCGTTTCGCTGATGTCACCGGGGCCAATGTGGGCCGCCTGCTCGGCATCGTGCTCGACGGCAAACTCTACTCCGCCCCCCGGATCAACGACCGCATCGGCGGCGGCTCGGCCCAGATCACCGGTCAGTTCTCCCAGCGCGAGGCGGTTGAGCTGGCCAACGTGCTCAACAACCCGCTCGACGTCGACCTCAAGGTCGTCGAGCAATACGAAGTGGGGCCCACCTTGGCCGACGATGCTATCGCCAGCGGCAGGACCGCCTTCTTGATCAGCACGGCGCTGACCATCGGCTTCATCCTCTTTTTCTATACGTACGGCGGTCTGATCGCGGCCCTCGGCATGGGCGCCAACGTCTTTGTCATTCTCGCCGTCATGGCGATGCCCGGTATCGAGGCCACTCTCACCATGCCCGGTATCGCCGGCATCGTGCTGACCTTGGCCATGTCGGTGGACGCGAACATCCTCATCTTCGAGCGCATGCGCGAGGAGCTGAGCTTGGGCAAGAGCCTGCCGGCCGCGCTGGAGGCGGGCTACGAGAAGGCCTGGTCGGCCATTCTCGACTCCAATGTCACCACTTTGATCACCGCCGCCATCATGGCTTGGCTCGGTACCGGTCCGGTGCGCGGCTTCGGTATCACGCTCACCATCGGTATCTTCACCACGATGTTTGCCGCGATGATCGTGAGCAAGGTGTTCCTCCAAGTGCTAATCCTTCCCGGCGTGATGAAGCGCATGCCGATGTTCTCGGTGCTGCAGGCCACCAAGTTCGATTTCATGAAACTCGGCCGTCCGGCCTTCATCGTCTCCTGGGCGATCGTGGCCTTGGGGGCGACGGTTGTGGCCATCAAGGGCAAGGAGATCTACGGCGTGGACTTCGTCGGTGGTGATCAGCTCACCATCGCCTACACCCAGAAGGTCGATGTCGGCCAACTCCGCGAGTCCGTCAAGACGAGCGTGCGCGAGGCCACCTTCGCCTACCAGACTCAGCTCGGGACCGGGGTGCAGGTGCTCAAGTGCACCACCGAGTTCGACAAGGGCGCGGTCGTAATCGAGACGATCCAGAAGCGCTTCCCCGAGGCGGGTTTCAAGAGCGCGGGCGAGACGCGTATCGGTCCCTCGGTTGGTAAGGAGATCCAATGGAGCGCCGCTCTTTCCATGGGTCTGGCCCTGCTTGGTATCCTGCTCTATGTGGCTTTCCGTTTCGAGATGGGCTACAGCGTGGGCGCGGTCATCGCCACCGTGCACGATCTGCTCATGACGATTGGAATCTTCGTGCTCTTCGGCCGCCAGTTCAACGCCTCCATGGTCGCCGCCATCCTGCTCGTCGCCGGCTACTCGATCAACGACACCATCGTCGTCTTCGATCGTATCCGTGAGGAGCTGGCCAAGGATCCGGAAGGCGCGTTGCTCACCGTGCTCAATCGTGCGCTCAACCTGACCCTCTCGCGCACGATCATCACCGGCGGCACCACGCTGCTCACCGCCATCACCCTCATGGTGGTGACCACTGGGGATGTGAACGACATCGCCTTCACCCTTCTGATCGGCGTCATCACCGGCACCTTCTCCTCGCTGTTCATCGCCTGCCCCGTGTTCTTCTGGTGGCACCGCGGCGACCGCAAGCATGTGACCGACCACAAGGACATCGCGCCCACCTACGAGTGGGAAGGCGCCAGCAAGGCCTCCCGTTAATTCTGCGCGCCGCCCCTCCCCGGGGCGGCTTCCGCCCGCCATGTCCGCCACGGTAAGCCACCGCTGGAACCATCAACCCGTGCCCGCGGAAGCGGTTGCGCGGCTGGTGGCCGCCCTGCAGACCAGCCCGGTGCTTGCGGAGATCCTCGTGCGCGCCGGCTGGTCCGACTTGGCCGAGGCTAAGCGCTTCCTGCAACCGCGCCTGGCGGAGCTGGAGGATCCGTTTCGTATCGCCAATATCGACCGCGCCGTCGCCCGCCTGCAGGCGGCCATTCTTGGTCACCATTCGTTGGTGATCCTGGGCGACTACGATGTCGACGGCGTGAGCAGCACCGCGTTGCTCGTGAGCATTCTGCGGCAGTTCGGGCTCGCGCCGCGCTTCATCGTGCCGCTGCGCCTGGAGGAGGGCTACGGCTTGAGCCGCAACGCCATCGACCGCGCGCTCGAGCAGGGCCCCCCCGACCTTTTCATCGCGCTGGATTGCGGCACCAACTCCTGTGCCGAGGTGGCGTATCTACGCTCCCGAGGCGCCGATGTGATCATTGTCGATCACCATCGCTCCAAAGAGGCCGTTCCGGCCGAGGCGATCCTGATCAATCCGCACGTCCACCCCGAGACCGCCGCTCCCGCCTGGCAGAACCTCTGCACGGTGGGGCTGGTGTTCAAGCTGGTGCACGCGCTGCTCAAGGCCCAACGCGAAGTTGGCCATCCTGTGGCGCAGGCGATCAAGCTGCGCGACTACCTCGACTTGGTGGCGATGGGTACCGTGGCCGACCTGGTGCCGCTGCTCGGGGAGAATCGGATCCTGGCCAAACATGGTCTCTCCATACTCGAGCAGACCACCCGCCCGGGCCTGGTCGCCCTGATGGACGTGAGCGGCATTGACCGCATGAACGGCATCCACCCGGTGGACATCTCGTTTCGCCTCGGCCCGCGCATCAACGCCAGCGGCCGGCTCGCTGATGCGGCCGTCTCCGTCGAGCTGATCCTCAGCCAGGATCGTACGTTTTGCCTCGAGGCGGCCCGCCAGCTCGACGGCTTCAACCGAGAGCGCCAGGAGATCGAGCGTCGCATCACTGAGGACGCCGAGCGGCAGGTCGAGCAGCTCTATGCCGGCGACACCGCCATCGTGCTCTACGACGATAGCTGGCACCCCGGCGTGGTCGGTATCGTGGCCAGCCGGGTGTCGCGAAAATTTCACCGCCCCTGCATCGTGCTCGGCCGCGAGGGCGAGACGGCCAAGGGCTCCGGACGCAGTGTCTTCGGCATCAATTTGGTGGAGGCACTGGGGGAGTGCAACGCGCTGTTGGGCAGCTGGGGCGGTCATCCGATGGCCGTGGGCGTGTCGCTGGCGCGCGAGCGCGTGGCAGAGTTTCGGCCCTTGTTCAACGCGGCCGTGGCCTCCCGGCTAGTTGGGCGCACGCTCGACCACACCGTGGAGATCGCCGCGTGGGTGGAGCTCGAGACGCTCGACGAGCATCTGATGGGCGAGCTGGAGCTGCTGCATCCATTTGGCCAGGGCAACCCGAAGCCGGTGTTCGGAGTGGCCGGCGCGGTGCTGGGCAAGCGTCCGGAGATCTTCAAGGAACAGCATTTCCGTTTCCAGCTCGACGACGCCCAGGGCCGCCGCCTCTTCGGCGTGGCCTGGAAGATGGCTGACCGGTTGCCGCCCACGGGAAAGCGGGTGGATCTGGCCTTCGAGTTGGTCTGGAATCATTTCAACGGCCGCAAGCTGCTCCAACTCGAACTGCTGGACTGGCGTCTGGCGGAGTAGGGGGGCGAGCGGCTGCCTTGTCGTAGATGCGTGGTCGCACGCGCCTGCTAGGATTGGCCTGGGCCTCACGGCGGGAGTTTCTCCGAGCGCGTGCGAGCGCGCTGACCTCCATCAATCTTTCTGTCACTCCTTCCAAGCTCCGATCGCGCTCGGCTGGCTGGGGGCCTTCGCCCCCATGAGGACTCCTACCAACGTGCCTTCGTTTCCAGAATCTGTCGTCACGTAGCGGAACCGCTTCTGGTCCCGGACAGCGCAAGCCGCGCCGCTACGCAACGCCTAGATTCGGATGGCCGTTGGTCGCACGCGCGAGCGCGGCGTGGGGCTCGAGCGAATGGGTACGCTCAGAACAGATACTTGATCGCCAGGAACCCGGCGACGCCCAGGCCGAAGAGGCCCAGGGCGGCCCACTCGAGGTACTTGTCGAGCAGGCGCTTCACCGGGGGGCCGAAGAAGAAAAACGTCCCGGCCACCAGCATGAACCGGCCGGTGCGGCCGAGCGCCGAGGCCCCGATGAGGGTGAGCAGCGGCACCTGTTCGTGGAAGACCCCGGCGGCGATGGTGAATACCTTGTACGGGATTGGAGTGAAGGCGGCCGCGAGGATCGCGAGGAAGGCGTTGTGTCCGTAGAGTTCTGCTACCTTGTCCCAAGCGGCCCCGTAGTGGAGCAGGTCGAAGATGATCCAGCGGCCGAGCGGCTCGGCGAGGTAGCCGATGTAGTAGCCTCCGATGCCGCCGAGCACGGAGGCCAGGGCGCACCAGCCGGCGAACTTGAACGACTTCTTTGGCGCGCCCATGCACAGCGCGATCAGCAGCACGTCGGGCGGGATCGGGAAGAACGACGACTCCACGAACGACAGGGTGAACAAGGCCGGCAGACCGTAGGGCGTATCCGCCCAATGCAGCACCCATTGGTAGAGGCGCTTGAGCGGGTTGGGACGTTGGGCCGGTGCGGCGTCGGGCGCGGAGGTACTCATCGGGCACAAGAAAAGGGCAGGCCTCTGTAGTGGCGCTGCCCTTGGTGGAAATGATTGTTCGCTCGACGGCTCAGACGTCGGGCTTGGTCTTGCGCAGACCCATCACGCGCTCGCCGTCTTTCCACTGGCCGCGCTTCTTGAGGATCTCAACGCGCTCGAAGCGCTTGAGGACATTACGTTTGGCGCCGGTGGAGGCGGTGGATTTGAAGCTGTTGTGCTGGGACATGTCCGTACGGGCGTTTAGGCGTTGGTGTCGTTGGAAAAGAGGTCGAGAGAAGAGCTTTCGAATGCCCAGTTCAAGTATTTTTCCCCGACATGTTCGGCGCGCACGGCAATCCACTCGGGAGTTTCGTAGGGATGGGAGGCCAAAATCCGTGATTCCAGCAGGCTCAATTGGTCGGGGACAGCCTTGAACATGATCCGCCATTCCTCGCTCCGTTCGAGTTTGCCCTGCCACCAGTAGAAGGAAGTGACCGGCCCGTCGACCTGGGCGCAGGCGGCCAAGCGGTGTTCGAGGGCGAGGCGGGCGAGCTGTTCGGCGTCGGAGCGGGAGCGTACCGTAGTCCATGCGATCCACATGGCGGCCATGGTGTGGGATGTCGGCCCAGCGGCAAGCCGGCGGCGAGATTTGCTCGGTCCCCGTTCTGCCAAGCCCTACCCGCGGTGGGCGCGCAGCGGTGGCTTGGGGTGCTGACCGCTTAAGTGGACGGCCGTCCACATAAGCGGTCGTAGCAGGCGGCGCCGTTTTGGGGTGCGCAGCGGGACGCCGAGTTGGGCCAAATCGCTTCGGCCTTCCCCTCCAACAGGCGACCAGTTGAAGTCTCCCGAAGTTCACTCTTGACCGGGGAGGGCGTGGGGCGTCTTGTCCGCGGTTCACCTTTCCAAGGAGGAACTCTGTGAGAGACGATTATCTAAAAGAAGCGCAGAAGGTCATTATTGACGCGAATTTGCTGATCAACGTGGTTTCACGCCGCGTTAAACAGCTCAGGCGCGGCAGCCGTCCGCTTGTCGAGTCTCTGGAGAAGCTCAACCTCGAGGATATCGCCCTGCGCGAGATCATCGAAGGTAAGATCCACTACGAGTTCGCCGAGTAAGCGCCCCGGCGGTCGGCACGGCCGTTGGCGGGGATTCCCTCCGCCCGGATCGCGTCCCGCGGGCGACCGACCGTTATGGCTGCAAAAAAGAAAGAGCAGCGCTACACCGAAGTCCGCAACTCGAAGGCGTTGCGCGACTACTCCATCGAGGAACGTTTCGAGGCTGGCATCGCTTTGCGCGGCTCGGAGGTGAAATCCATCCGGGCCGGCCGCGCGCAGATGGCCGATTGTTTCGGCCGGATCCAGAAGGGGGAGCTCTGGCTCTACAATCTCCACATCGAGGAGTATGCCTTCAGCACCTACGCCAAAAGCGATCCCCGGCGGATGCGCAAACTGCTCCTGCATCGCAACGAGCTGCGCAAGATCCAACAGGCCCTCGAGGCGGCGGGCCGCTCGTTGATCGGGCTTCGCATGTATTTCAAAGGCGCTCTGGTGAAGGTCGAAGTCGGCCTGGGCGTCGGCAAGAAGCAGTTCGACAAGCGCGACGACGTGAAGGAGCGCGAGAGCAATCGCGACCTCGCGCGCACGATGCGCAACCGGCACTGAGGCGGCCAACGCGGCCGTCGCGGGGGACCGGCGCTGCCCCTCCTCATCAAGTTGTGGGAGCGGCGTATGGGAGATTTTGTCTCTCCGTCGTGGCTGCAGACTCTCAGCACCTCCTCTATCGTTTCGGCTCGCCGGGAGGTTCGCCGGTTGCGCGTGGAGCGCGAGGCTTCGAGTCAGGAACCGCGAATGACTGCCTCCGGTGGGCATCTCTTCGCCGTGTGCATGCGCTAGGGCGAGCGAAACGGCCTGGTTTGATCTCTCGACCGAAGGTGGTGGGGGCGTCGCATCGCCTGCTTCGCGGCGATTGAGGAGGGCACAACGTGCCGGCTGCGCTCGGGCCGGCACGGATACGCGGACCACCCCGACTGCCGGAGTGCATGGCTACTGCTTGGGCGGGGGCCGCCCGGCCGGCACCCGCCGCGTTCCAGTTTTGTTTGGCGCCAATGATTGCCCTGACCGCTTATGGCCGGACGACGCGCAGGCGCAGGAAGAGCCGGTTGCCCGAGGTCGACGACACTGAGGCCTCGCGTGTCTGCTGTGTGCCGACACTGGCCAGCAGGTTATCGGTGAAATCCGCCGGAGCGCCCGCCCCGCCGACCTCGTACCAGGTGAGCAGATCGGTGGAGAGCTGCGCAGCGACGGTGAGGTCGTTCTTCGCGGTGTCGCGGGCGTAGCCCAGGCGCAGGCGCCCTTCCGATACGCCGGCGGCGGGCGGGCTTGCCGGGCTGGTGGCGCTCAACCCGAGCGCGTAGGCGACGAGGTTGGACACGCCGTCGCCGTTGATGTCGCCCTCGGGGTGCAGTTCGATCGTGCCGGCGGGCAGCCCGGCCGCGGTCTCTTGCTGCCCGGCCCAGGTACTGAAGGGCGGCTCGGTCACCGCGGTGACCTCCAGGAACGGGCCGTAGGGCCAGGTGCGGCCCAGGGTGCGCGGGCGGGCCGCGAGCAGATAGGGGCCGGTGGCCGTCGGGGTGAAGGTGAAGCTGCGCCCGGTGGGGATGGGCGTCGTGGTGGAGGCCAGGAGCGAATGGAGGTCGGTGAAGGCGATCTCGTCGAGGTACCAGCCCACACCGAGCCCGGTGGAGGAAAAGATATCTCCACTGGATCGGTACGCGAAGCGTATCAAGACAGCCTGGTTGGCGTAGGCGGAGAGGGAGACCGTGCGCAGGCCGAAGACCAGTTGGCCTGCCCCGCCGGTGCCGGCCTGTGAGTCGACCACCTGCCAGGAGTTGCCGTAGGTTGTGGAGACCTCGACCTGGGCCAGTTGCGTGGAGGTGGCCCAGCCCAGGCGGCTGTAGAAGCGGAGCGACCCTGCCGGTCCGACGTGGAACAGCCCGGGATAGGTGAGGGTTTGGAGATCGGGGGTTGGGTGGGCGAGATGGTAGGCGGCCTCCCCGGCATATTTCATGTTGGTGGCCAGCGCCGAATAGGTGCCGGTGATGGCCACGGTGATGCCCACGAGCGTCTCGGCAGGGTCGGTGGGCGCGTCGACCTTGCGCGCCCGTACCCAGTCGTAGGAAGCGGCGGCCCCGACCGCGGTGAAGCTGCAGGGCAGGCCGTGGCCGACGTAGGCGTTGCCTTCGGCGGTGACCGTGGGGGGTAGGTAGGGCGCGCTGAAATCGACCTTCGCGTTCTGGCCGGCGGCTAGGTTCGCCAGGCCGGTTTGGCTGAGATCGGCTGCGGTGAACGAGACGCTGGGGGTGGCCGTGGCCGCCGGCACCGGCACGGCGTAACCGCCGGAGGAGGTGGTGACGGCGTAACTGCCCGACCCCTCCACCTCGACGGTGATGCCTCCCACGCCTTCGCCTGCATCATAGGTCTGGTCGCCGTCGAGATCGAAGAATGCCACGCCGGTGACAAAGGTCAGGGCGGAGGTTCCGAAATCCTGGGTGAGCAGGTGCGGGCCCACGGTGTTGGTGCCCACCGTCCTGGAACCCTTGATCACGGCGAGGCCCACCTCGTTGAAGGCGCCGTGGATGTTGGCCCGGTGACCGCGGCCGACCTGCATGCCGCCGGTGCCCCCGTTACCCCAGTCGACTTCGAAGCCGGCATGGCCGGCCCAGAGCGATTTGGCGTAGCTGAAGATGTTCTCCCCGAGCATGGAGTAGACATAGCCGGTGGCGTCGACGCGTTGGGCCATCGTTCGGCCGTCGGAGCCGGTATGGCTTTGGAACGCCTTGACGTACATGTCGGAGTTGTGGACGCGAGCGGCCTGGGCGAGCAGGGCGTTGGGGGCCAGCGGGGGACGGGCCGGCAGTGCGGCGAACTCGTTCTGCAGCATCGTCAGATCGACATCAAAGTAGTCGTAGGAGAAGAGCACATCCGGATCGGAGGTGGAGGCGAGAATCCCCCCCTCGACGGCCGGATGGGCGCGGGCCCGGTTGATCAGCTCCAGGCAATACTGTTCGTCGTCGGTGGGGGAACCGATCGAATACAGCACCCCGGCGGCCGCCTGCGGGCTGGGGGCCGCCGCGGCGCTGGGCGGTGATGCCGGAGCGCGCAAGACCGGTGGCGGCGGAGGGGGCTGTGCCGGGCTGGGGCGAAGAGAGGAGGGATCGGCGAGGAGCGCGGCGGGCAGCAGCGCGAACAGGCACAGAGGTGCGGTGTTGGTATTCACGGCTCGGGGTAAACGGGCGGCACGGTATGCAGCAACCGCCGCGGCGCGAGCGCGGATACAACTCTGGGTCGCCGGGCTCCCGGGCCGCCGACTATCCGGCCGGTGGCCGGGCGGCGGCTGGGCTGCCGAGCCGGACGTGTTGGTAGCGATGGAAACCGAGCAGTGCCGGCTCCCAGCCCTGCACGGAAGGTTGGATCAGATAGGGCCGGGTGCCGTGGAAGAGGGGGGCGATGGGGAGGTCCTGCAGGAGGAGTTCCTCGGCCTGGCGGTAGTGGGTGTTGCGGGCGGCCGAATCGGCCTCGCTGGCCCCGGTGCGCACGAGGTGGTCGTATTCGGGCCGGGCCCAGCCGGTGGCGTTGTTGCCCCCGCCGGCGATGAAAAGCTCCAGGAAGGTGCTCGGCTCGACGTAGTCGCCGATCCAGCGCGCCAGCGAAAGCTGGTAGGCGAGCCGGCGCTCCTCGGTGAACCAGACCTGCTTCTCCTTGGCGGCGAGCGTCACGGTGATCCCGAGCTCGCGTTGCCACATCTGCTGCATCGCCTCGAGCAGCTTCTGGTTGAGCTCGGAGGAGAAGTACATGGCCTCCAGTTCCGGGAAGCCGTGGCCGTCCGGGTAGCCCGCCTCGGCGAGCAGGCGCCGGGCGGTTTCGGGTTCGAAGGAGACGCCGGCGGGCGGTGTATAGCCGGGCAACTGGGGTGAGAGCAGGCCGGTGGCGGGCTGCTGACCGGCGAGGGCCACCTGCTCGACGAGGGCGCGGCGATCGAGCGCCAAGGTGAGGGAGCGGCGGACACGGGGATCGTCGAGCGGCGGTCGGGTGGTGTTGAAGCGGAGAAAGTTGGTTTCCAGAAACGGATCAAGGCGCAGCGCCTCGGGGCGGTTGGCGCGGTAGTCGGCGATGCGTACGGCCGGCAGATCGCTGGTGAGGTGGAGTTGGCCGGTGCGGAAGGCGGCCTCCTGGGCGGTGGCCTGTTCGAAGGGGTGGAAGACGATCGCGGTGAGCGCTGCCGGCTCGTGGAAATACGGGTTGCGGCGAGCGACGATCTGGCGGTTCGGTGACCACTCGGTGAGGACGAAGGGACCGTTGCCCACGAAGTGTTCTGGGCGACTCCAACGGCGGGCCTCGCCGGTGGGCTCGAGTTTCTCCAGCAGTGTCCGAGGGATCGGGAAGGCCACGGGCAGCGCGAGGATGGCGGCCAAGTGCGGGGTGGGGCGTTCGAGGGCCAGTTCGAGCGTGAGCGGGTCGAGGACGCGCACTCCGAGGGCGGTGTCGGCGGGAAGCTTGCCGGCATTGAAGGCCTGCGCGCCGCGGATGGGGTAGAGCACGTAGGCGTATTCGGAGGCTAGGGCCGGGGTGAGGGCGCGTTGCAGCGACCAGGCGAAGTCGGCGGCAGTGAGTGGCGCGCCGTCCGACCAGCGCAGGCCGGGGCGCAGGTGGAAGGACCAGCGCAGGCCGTCGGCGGAGGTTTCCCAGCGCTCGGCGGCGGCGGGCACCGGCAAGGAGCTGCGCTCGTCGATGGCGGTGAGCCCTTCGAAGAGTGCGAGAGAGACACACATCTCGTCGAAGGTTCCCTGCAGCTGCGGGTCGAGCTCGCGCGGTTCGGCGCTGATGGCCAGATGAAGGGTGCCGGTGCGGTTGCCGGCCTCGACGCGGGACTCACGCTTGGCGCAGCCGAGTGGCAGGAGCAGGAGCGCAGCACACAGGGTGGCGGTCAGCAAGGAGCGGCGACGTAGCGGCATCGTGAGGCAGAGCATGGGATTCCGGCTGCGGGCTGCAATCGAGGACCCTGCGGCTGCCGCGACCGACAAATCGCAGCTTCACGATTGAACGCTGCTTGGGCAACGGGCTGCGCCAGGGCGTTGCTTGGCGCGGGCCGGCAGGGTTCTGGGCCGTTACGGTGGGTCGGCCCAAGAGACAACGGACAAGTCGCCGCGCGGGTTCGCCGCCTGCGGCACTCAAGCGCTGGCCCACCCCTCCGAGCGGCTCAGCTCGGCTCTTTGATCTTGGGCGGGTTGTTGTCCGGCCAGTACTGGATGAGCAGATCCGCGAGCCGGCGCCATCCGAACGGCTTGTTGAGCACGGTCTTTAACGCCGGCAGCCGGCGCATCTCCTCTTCGCCGAATTTGAGGCTGTGCCCGGTGATCAGGATGGCTGGAACCTCGGGTTGGGCCTGCTGCAAATTGCGGATCAGCTCGATGCCGTTCATCACCGGCATGTAGTAATCGGTCACCAACACCGCGACCTCGCCAGACTGGATCGCTTTCAGCGCATCCACCGGGCGGTTGTAGGATTCTACCGGGCAGGTCAGGTTGTCGTTGAGGATCTGGGCGAGCAGTTCCGTGAACGACTTCTCGTCATCGACGATAATGACCTTCTTCGGGCGAATTGGATTTTCAGTCGTGGACACGGAGGGGGGAGCGGGTAGGCCTTTGGTACTTGGAGCCCCCTGGGCTTACAATCCAATTCCCCGGAGGCCCAGAGGAGCGCTCGGGTTTTTGACACATGATTCACATCGTCCTTTTCCAGCCCGAAATCCCCCAGAACACCGGCAACATCGGCCGGATGTGCGCGCTCACGCGCAGTCGTCTGCACCTGATTCATCCCTTGGGCTTCACGATTACCGACAAGCATCTGCGGCGGGCGGGCATGGATTACTGGTATTCACTCGATGTGCATCATCATCTCGATTGGGCGGCGTTTTGCGCGAGTCCGGCGCGGCCACAGCGGCTCTGGCTGCTGACTACAACGACCCAGCGCTCGTTCTGGCAGGCGCAGTTTGCCGATGGCGACGGGCTGGTGTTTGGCAACGAGGGCTCGGGGGCACCGGACTGGCTGCACGAAGCGATCGGCGAGGCGCAGCGCGTCACCATCCCGCACGCCAACCTTGAGTTGCGCTCGCTTAACCTCTCCACGGCCGCCGGTATCGCCTGCTTTGAGGCGTTGCGGCAGACCGGGTATCCAGGGACAGCCGGCGGACCGAAGTAGGACCGGCCTGCGACCGGCCACGGTCCAGTCGCAGACTGGACCTACACGCCGCCGATTTCTGCCAGCCGCACGCAGGCGACCTCGCGGCCGTCGGGCTGCGCCGCCAGCGGCGGCACCGCCGTACTACAAACCGCGGTGGCAAAGGGGCAGCGCGGGTGGAAGGCACATCCGGCGGGCGGATTCAGCGGCGAGGGTGGGTCGCCGGCGAGCACCAGGCGGGGCCGGGCGTGTTCGCGCACCGGATCGGGGACGGGAATCGCGCTGACGAGCGCTCGCGTGTAGGGGTGCGCCGGATGGTCGATCACCGCGGCGGCCGGGCCGTGCTCGACGATGCGGCCCAGGTACATCACCGCCACTCGGTCGGAGAGGTGGCGCACCACCGAGAGATCGTGCGCGATGAAGACCAGGCTCAGCCCGAGCTCCCGGACGAGTTGCGCGAGCAGATTCAGGATCTGCGCCTGGATCGAGACATCGAGGGCGGAGACCGGCTCGTCGGCTACGATCACGCGCGGGTTGGGCGCGAGGGCGCGGGCGATGGCGATGCGCTGGCGCTGGCCGCCGGAAAACTCGTGCGGGTACTTCCGCATGAAGCGCGGCGCCAGACCCACGCGCTCCATCAGCTCGGCCACCCGTGCCGGCACTTCGGCCCGGGGCACGATCCGGTGGACGATCAACGGCTCGGCGAGGGTATCGAACACGCTCATGCGGGGGTTGAGCGAGGCGTAGGGGTCCTGGAAGATCATCTGCAGGCCGAGGCGCGCACGGCGCAGCTCCGCGGCGTCGAGCCCGGCGAGGTTTTCCCCCTCGAAGACGACCGTGCCGTCTGTGGGTGGCACAAGCTGGAGGATGGTGCGAGCGAGGGTGGACTTGCCGCAGCCCGACTCGCCGACGAGCCCAAGTACCTCCCCGCGGTGCAGCTCAAGGTTGATGCCGTCGACCGCCTTGACTGTGCCCACCTGTCGCCGGAAGACGAAGCCGCGCGTCACCGGGAAATGGGTCTTCACGTCGCGCAGCGAGAGGAGGGTGTCGGGGGTGGCAGGCATGGGCGGCAGGCGCGAGGAGTCAGAAAACGGAGGTCTCACTCGCAGCTACAGTAGAGCATGACATCGCAGGTCGCCGAGTCCATGACCCAGAATCGGTCGTGCGTGAGGCTCATACCGAAAGCAAGCTGTGATGCAGAGTGCTTTCTCGGAGGAGAAAACGAGCCGTCCATTTCTTCGTACTCCCAACATGCGAAGATTACCCAGCAAGGGCCGCTCGACGTTTGGATCAAGAATGCTGCGGTTGGTACAGAAGTTGGTAGATGTGTCAGGTGGTTGGGGGGATAGCCTCCAACCTCAATGGTATGGACGCCTTCTTGGTCGGTGGACTTGCTCATCGAGAGGAACTGCTCCTCTGTGATCGGGCTTTCGATTCGAGTTGGGCGAGTGCTGATCAATGAACCTTGTTTTAACGCTTCGAGACACCGCACCAGCCCTGCGCTATCGAGGTGCTGCTCATCTGCACGCTGGGCCAGTCCTTTGGCAAAGAGGTCCCATTTCGCCCGCCAATCCGTTGCGGTGATCTCGTTGTGTGATGGCCTTTCAATGTCCCAGCAGGCCCGGGCGAGTGCCGTGTTACTCGAACCAAGTTGAGGCATTTCGATTTTCTCCTCAGCAACAGTCACGAGCTTCGCAGCTTCGCGCGCCTGTTCGATGGTTTCAACCGGCTCACGAACTGGATCGGCGGCGAGGGCGAGGAGCGGGGCGAGCGCGAGGAGCAACGAGAGGTGTTTCATCGGATGGCGTGAGGCTGCTCAGAGTTCACCGCTCTGCACGCGGAGGCAGGCGGAGCGGTGGGCGGGTTTGGTTTCCACGAGCGGTGGGGCGTCGCTGGTTCGGCACTTTTCTACGGCGAACTCGCAGCGCGGCGCGAACGCGCAGCCGGGGGGCAAGCGGCTCAGATCGGGCGGCAGCCCCGGGATCGTGAAGAGCTCGGAACCCTTGGGCTGGAGCGCGGGGATCGAGCGTTGGAGCGCGCGAGTGTAGGGATGTTGCGGACGCGCGAAGAGCTCCGTGGTCGTGGCGCTCTCGACGATGCGGCCGGCGTACATCACCTGCACGCGGTCGCAGAGTCCGGCGACGACACCGAGATCGTGGGTGATGAAGATTACGGCCATGCCGAGCTCGCGCTGGAGACGGCGGAGGAGATCGAGGATCTGCGCCTGCACGGTGACGTCGAGGGCGGTGGTGGGCTCGTCGGCGATGAGCAGCTCGGGGCGGGCGATGAGCGCCATCGCGATCATCACGCGTTGGCGCATGCCGCCGGAGAACTCGTGCGGGTAATGGTGGAGGCGGGTGGCCGCGTCGTTGATGCCCACGGCCTCCAGCATCTCCAGCCCGCGGGCGAGCGCGGCCTTGCGACCGAGTTTCTCGTGGATGAGCAACGGCTCGATGAGTTGGTCGGAGATCCGCAGGTACGGGTTCAGCGACGTCATCGGATCCTGGAAGATCATCGCGACGCGGCGGCCGCGGATGGCGCGCAGCTCGCGCGGGCGGCAACTGAGCAGGTCGGTGCCCGCGAAGAGCGCTTGGCCAGTGATGCGCGCCGGCGGCTGCGGCAGCAGGCCCATGAGCGATTGGCACGTGACCGATTTGCCCGAGCCGGATTCGCCCACGATCCCGAGCGTCTCGCCCGGCTCGAGGGGGAAGTCGATGCCGTCGACCGCCCGCACCACGCCGTTGCGCGTGTGAAAGTGGGTGCGGAGATCGGTTACTTCGAGCAGCGGCATCAGCGTCGGAATACGACGCCTGCACCGGCCCGGGGCAAAGGCAAAAGGCGAGGGTGGGGCGGGGCGTTATGCGGCAGAATGCCCCGGATGGAGGGGCGGCGTTGCACTAATCATCCGGCCAATCCTCGAACTGGCGCGGGCAAATCCCTCCCCACCGCCAGAAGGCTCGCCGCGGGCGCAGGGACTGACTTCGTCGTACCGTTGCAGGAGCGAGGCGCTACAGGGCGGGTGGCGGCACCGGGCCGGCCGAGGCCGGCGCGAAGAGTTGCTTCACCGACTCCCGCTGCAGGACGAGAATGGTGAAGATGCCCAACACGGTGCCGAACGGCATGAACAGGCATTCCAGCCCGGCTACAACCAGACAGACGGTGTAGCGCCGGCGTTTCGCCAGCGAACGGCCGGCGACCAGAATGCAGGTCGCCACGCTCAGTCCGCACAAGATAAACACGGAGGCGAAGACGATGAAGATCCAGCCGAGAAAGGCCGGGGGCTGCTGCTGGCCGTGGCCGGTCATCGCTTCCGGGGCGAAGACGAAGGCCAGGCCGATTGCGAGATGGAGGAGTGGAATCATCGAGAACAGCGCCGCCAGTCCGGCGACGACGTAGTGGAAGGTCGTGAGCAACCGAAGGTGTTCCTGGTCCTGATTCATCGGAGGGAGGGTTGGCGGGCGGAAGTGAGCCGGGCGGCGCTATAGAAGAGCAGCAACCAATGCGGGGGCAAGCGACCAGGGCAGGCGTAGGAGACTAGCGGATCCCGCGGCGGGGTGCGATTGGGCTGGATGCGGAATGGGTGCAGCGCTAAATCACCGGCCGATGCGCGCCCCTCTGCTCTCGTTGTCCTTCGCTGCGTTGTGGCTGTCCGTGGTGGCGTTGGCTGTGCCGAGCGGTGCGGCCGGTGAACCGGCGGCTGGCGCTGCCGTAGTGGCTCCGGTCGAGCGTTTCGGTGCGCTGCAATTGTGGTACCGGCAGCCGGCCGCCGAATGGACGGAGGCGTTGCCCGTCGGCAATGGCCGGCTTGGCGCGATGGTCTTCGGCGGGGTCGCCGAGGAGACGCTGCAGCTCAACGAGGAAACCATCTGGTGCGGCCGGCCCGAGGCGCTCAACCGCACCGCCGCGGGGCGCCAGCTTCCAAAAATCCGCGAGCTGCTCTTTGCCGAGAAATTCGCCGAGGCCGAGACGCTCGTGCAGAACGAGGTGATTGGCCCGCAACCGCAGGTCGGCCGCAGTCACCAAACTTTGGGAGAGCTCAAGCTCGCCTTCACCCTCCCGGCCGGCGCGCCCACCGCCTACCGCCGTGAGCTCGATCTCGACTCCGCGGTGGCCGCGACCGAGTTCAGCGTGGGGACTGTGACGTTTCGCCGCGAGGTTTTCGCCAGCGCAGCCGATCAGTTGCTCGTCGTGCACCTGGCCGCCAGCCAGCCGGGGCAGATCTCGTTTGTGGCCGCGCTCGAGCGGGACGATGTCACCGTGGAGGTGTTGCCCGACGGCACGCTGGGCATGACCGGCCAGGCATTGGCCGATCATCGCGGCGATGGGGTGAAGTTCGCCGGCGTCCTGCGGGTGCAGCCTGAAGGCGGCACGCTCACGACCGCAGGGAACACGCTGGCTGTGCGCGGGGCCGACTCGGCCACGCTGTTCTTTGCCGTGCGCAGCGACTACAACGCCACCATGCCCGCCGTCCCGCTTGCGCGGAGCAATGTGGTGGCGGCCCAAACCGATCTCGCCGCGGTGGCGGGGCAGCCGTTTGCGGCCATCGCCGCGCGGGCGCAGGCCGAGCATCACCGGCTCTTCCGTCGCGCGTCGCTCTCCTTCGGCGACGATCTGAACGCCGCCCTGCCCACCGACGAGCGCCTGCGCTGCGTGCAGGCGGGGGCCGAGGACCTCGGGCTGCTCGCGTTGCATTTCCAGTACGGGCGCTATCTCCTGATCAGTTCCTCGCGGCCTGGTGATCTGGCGGCGAACCTCCAGGGTATCTGGAACAACCTGATGTACGCGCCGTGGAGCGCCGACTACCACATCAACATCAATATCCAGATGAACTACTGGCCGGCGGAGGTCACCAACCTCGCCGAGTGCCACGAGCCGTTCTTCTCCCTGATCGAAAACCTGGCTGCCAACGGAGGGCGTCTCGCCGCCCGTGAAATCTATGGCGCGCGCGGGGCCGTGGCCCACTACACGACCGACGCTTGGCTCGGCGCCTCCACCGACGGTCGCCCGCTTTGGGCGATGTGGCCGATGGGTTTTGCGTGGAGCACCCGGCATTTTTGGGAGCATTACCTCTACACCGGCGACCGCGACTTTCTGGCGCGCCGGGCGTACCCGGTGTTGCGCGACGCCTCGCTGTTCTTTCTCGACTGGCTGGTCCCTGAGCCGCACACCGGCCGGCTCGTCTCCGGGCCGAGCGCGTCGCCGGAGAACGAATTCTTCGGGCCCGACGGCGCGAAGCATAGCGTCTCGATGGGCAACTCGATGGACCAGCAGATCATCTGGGAGACGTTTACCCACTTCCTCGCTGCCACCCGCGCCCTCGGCATCGCCGACGAGACGGTGGCGGCCGTCGAGGCCGCGCGTGCGGTCCTCGCCCTGCCCCAGATCGGCGCCGACGGTCGCGTGATGGAGTGGGCCCAGGAACGTCCCGAGGTCGAGCCCGGCCACCGCCACGTCTCGCACTTGTACGGGCTGCATCCCGGGGCGCACTTCACGCGCTCCAATGCCGCGGCGAACGGCAGCGATTTCTTCGCCGCCGCGCGCCGCACCCTCGAATTCCGGCTTGCGCATGGCGGCGGCCACACAGGCTGGAGCCGCGCGTGGATCGTGAGCATGTGGGCGCGACTTGGCGACGCGGAGAAGGCCCGCGCCGACCTGCAGGCGTTGTTGGCCAAATCGACACAGCCGAACCTCCTCGACTCGCATCCGCCGTTTCAGATCGATGGCAACTTCGGGGCTACTGCCGGCATCGCCGAGATGCTCCTGCAGAGCCACGACAACGGTATCGTCGAGCTGCTGCCTGCGTTGCCGTCGCAATGGAAGAACGGCCAAGTCAACGGGCTACGCGCCCGCGGCGGTTTCGAAGTGTCGATGGAGTGGAGAAGCGGCACGATCGAGCGTTGCGAGATTGTTTCATTGCTCGGCCATTCGATCTCCGTGCGTCTGGGCGATCGCCTCGTGCGCGATTTGCCGACGAAGGTGGGGCAACGGCTTGACGCAGTGAAAGCGCTCGGGCTGTAGATCATACTGGTCTCTTGCAGTCAGGCGGTGTTGTCCCGTTGTTATCGTTTGTGAAAAAGGTCCTGCTCTTTCTGCCCCATGGCTTCGAGACCTACGAGGCCAGTGCTTTCATTGATGTCATCGGCTGGAATCTGGTCGACGGCGACGGTTCGACGAAGCTGTTCACGGCGGGATTCACCCGCGAGGTCGCCAGCTCCTTTGACCAACGGATGGTGGTCGACTTGCTGTGGGAGGAGATTCGTGCGGCCGACTTCGATGCCTTGGCGCTGCCCGGTGGCTTCATCGAATTCGATTTCTACCGCGAGGCCTACGACGAGCGCCTGCTGGGGTTGATTCGCGAGTTCGACCGCGCGGGAAAACTTATCGCCGCGATTTGCGTGGGGGCCTTGTTGATCGGCAAGAGCGGAGCGTTGCGGGGCCGGCTTTGCACGACCTACAACCAGAAGGATCGTATCCGCCAGAAAACGCTGGCTGGATTTGGCGCCAACGTCGTTAACGAGCCGATTGTCGAGGACGGGAACATCATCACCTGCTGGGGGCCGGCCGCCGGCATGGAGGTCTCCTTCCGTCTGCTGGAAGGGCTCACCGACAGGACACGTGCCGATTTCATTCGTGGAATCATGGGCTTCGCGCCCCGGAGCGGCTGAGCAACTGCGAATTCCGGTCGCAAGCGGGTGCACGAGGAGCAATCCCACACAGGCGAGACCCCTTTGTTGGGGCCACTTTGCCGTTGCGCGGGCGGGGCGGTCGTCGACTCTGGGCGCCTCGCATGGAAACGACCCAGTTGATCGAGTCCTTCACCAACGCCGGCCAGGGCCACGTCTTCCGTTTCTGGAACGAACTGTCGCCCGCCGACCAGGCCCAGCTCGCCGAGCAGGCGCGCGAGATCGACCTCGCCGAGGTCGCCCGTCTCAACGACACCCTGGTGCGAAGCTCCACGGGCGCCGCGGTCGACTTGGCCGACCTGGAGCCGGCGCCGTACGTTTCGCTGCCCCAAAACGGTGGCGACGCCGTCGCCTGGGCCTCGGCTCGTCAACTCGGAGAAGAAGCGCTGCGCGCCGGTCGCGTGGCGGCTTTCGTGGTCGCGGGCGGGCAGGGGACTCGCCTCGGCTACGACGGCCCCAAGGGTACCTTCAAAGTAACCCCGGTGCGCCAAAAGTCGCTCTTCCAGGTATTCGCCGAGAAGATTCTCGCCGCCGGCCGGCGCTACGGGAAACCACTGCACTGGTTCATCATGACCAGCCACGCGAACCACGCGGCCACCGAGGCGTTCTTCGTCGAGAACGGCTACTTCGGTCTCGGCGCCGAGCGCGTGCATTTCTTTCGCCAGGGCCGGATGCCGGCGGTCGGTTTCGACGGCAAGATTCTCCTCGAAACGAAGTCGTCCATCGCGCTCAGTCCCGACGGTCATGGCGGCTCGCTGCGGGCGCTCGACCGCAGCGGCGCGCTGGCGATCATGCGCCGTGAGGGCATCGACGCGCTCAGCTACTTCCAGGTCGACAATCCGCTGGTGCGCTGTGTCGACCCGACGTTCATCGGCTTCCATCTCCGCGCCGGCGCCGAGATGTCGAGCAAGATGATCCCGAAGGCGTATCCCGAGGAGAAAGTCGGGCACTTCTGCCGCCAGCGCGAGAAGCTGCTCGTCGTTGAGTACTCCGACCTGCCGATGGAGCGCCAACGTGAGGTCGATGCGGCCACCGGCCGGCTGCGGTTCATCGCCGGTAGCGTGGCGATCCATGTCTTCAGCCGCGGCTTCATCGAGCGCATGGCCAACGGCGCCGACGCGCTGCCGTTCCATCGCGCGGATAAGAAGATCCCCTGCCTGGCCGCCGACGGCACGCCCGTGAAACCCGAGAAGGCCAACGGCGTGAAGTTCGAGATGTTCGTCTTCGACGCACTCCCGTTCGCCCGCAACGCCGTCACCATCGAGGCGCCACGCGCCGACGACTTCAGCCCGGTTAAAAACGCCGAGGGCGTCGATTCGCCCAAGACCTGCCGCGACGACCAGCTGCGGCAGTTCGTGCGCTGGCTGCGCGCCGCCGGCGCCACCGTGCCCGCCGACGCCACCGGGCTGCCGCCCTTCGCCGTCGAAGTGTCGCCGATCTTCGGCGACGACGAACCGAGCTTCCTCGCCGCCTGGCGCCGCCTCGCGCCCGCGCCCGCCGTGGTCCCCGGCCTGGTGCTCGAATAACAGCGTCGCCACGCTACCGTTCCTGCCGCAGCTCCCTCCGCCACTTTCCACGCCCCCCATCCTTCACCAACGCACACCATCATGAGCACGATCGACCAAATCGCCGCGGCCACGCAGGCCGGGAAACTTCTCGCAAGCACGGCGCTGAATCTGCGCGCGTGGCTGGCCGGCACTTTCCTGCCCGACTGGGCCCGCGCCAGCCTTGAGGAACTCGTGGCCAAGGAACAGTGGCCCGAGCTCAACGACCGTTTCTACCGCACGCTCGAGTTCGGCACCGGCGGCATGCGCGGCCGCACCATCGGCAAGGTCACCGCAGCGGCCGAGATCGGCGTGCTCAGCGCGCAGGGGTCGCCGGCGCATCCGGCCGTAGGATGCAACGTGCTCAACGACTTCACCATCGTGCGCGCCACCGTGGGGCTCTTCCGCTACACCAAGAGCTACCTGTGCGGTGTCGGCAGCTTCGACCTGCCGCGCCTGGTGATTGCCCACGATGTGCGCCATTTCTCGCGCCACTTCTGCGAGCTCGCCGCCTCGACCTGGAGCCAGCTCGGCGGCCAGGCGTTCATCTTCGACGGCCCGCGCTCCACGCCGCAGCTGAGCTTCTCGGTGCGCCACCTCAAGGCCTCGGCGGGCATCGTCATCACCGCCAGCCACAACCCGCCTCACGACAACGGTTACAAGGTCTATTTCGGCGACGGCGGGCAGGTCGTACCCCCGCATGACAAGGGCATCATCGACCAGGTCGACCAAGTCGCTTGGGACGAGGTGGCGAAGTTTTTCGTCAAGAAACTGGATGCCGTGGTCACCCTCGGGGTCGCGGTCGAGCAGGCCTATCTCGAGGCGGCCGCCGCCGCGGTGATCGATCCGGACGTGTTCAAGGGCTCCAAGCTCAAGGTCGTCTTCACGAATGTGCATGGTACCGGAGCGGTGGCTACGCTGCCGTTGCTCGAGCGCTTCGGAGTGAAGGTCACCGCGGTGCCCGAGCAGCTCGCCTTCGATCCGCGCTTCCCGACCGTGAAGTCGCCCAATCCCGAGAACGCGCCCACGCTGGCGATGGCCGTCGAGCTCGCCCAGAAGACCAAGGCCGACCTCGTTCTGGCGACCGACCCGGACTGCGACCGCATGGGCGTGGCCGTGCGCGATGCGCAGGGCGAGATGGTGCTGCTCACCGGCAACCAGATCGGCGCGCTGCTGGCGGAGTACCGGATTTCTGCAATGAAAAAGCAGGGCGTGCTGCCGAAGAAGGGCACCAAGCGCGCCGCCCTCATCAAGACCTTTGTGACCTCGCAGCTGCAGGACGCCATCGGCCATGCGCATGGTCTGAAGGTCATCAATACCCTCACCGGCTTCAAGTGGATCGGCGCCAAGATCGCCGCCTACGAGGCTGAGATGAAGGAGAAGCTCTTCGAGGCGGAGGGCGTGGCGCTCGACTACGACGCCACCTCCCCGGAGATCCGGGCGGAACTGCTGCTCGACTACAGCACGCTTTACGTCTTCGGCGGCGAGGAGAGCTACGGCTACCTGCCCACCGACACCGTGCGCGACAAGGACGGCAACGCCGCCTGCCTGATCTTCTGCGAACTCGCCGCCTCCGCCAAGAAGGCCGGCAAGAGCGTCACCGAGCAGCTCGACGGCCTGTACCTCAAGTACGGGTACTACACCGAGGCGATCGGCAACATCTACTACGAGGGCGCGGCCGGGGCGGCGAAGATCGCCAAGATCCTGGCCACCTACCGCAAGTCGCCGCCGAAGGCCTTCGGCAAGGTGAAGGTGACGAAGTTCCGCGACTTCGGCCGCGAGAAGATCAAGGACGCCGACGGCGCGCTGATTCCCGCGCAGGACCTCTACATCGTGACGTTGGCCAACGGGTACAACTACGCGGTGCGCGGCTCCGGCACCGAGCCGAAGATCAAATTCTACCTCTTCGGCCAGGCGACGGTGAAGAACGCGAAGGCGTTGCCCGAGGTGAAGGCGGCGACCAAGGCCGCGTTGGAGGAGCTCCGCCAACAGATCGAGGCCGACGCCGCCACCCGCGCGGAAGGCTGAGATGAGTTCAGCTTGATGGTGGTATGGCTCCGCCGCGACTCCGCCGCGGGCGGGGCCGAGCGACCCGGTTGAGGTCAACCGGGTCCACCGACCGGTCTTTTGCCTGAGCTGGCGTGTCCGAGGGGCGCCTGTATGGGCCGGAGACCGCAACGCGGTCTTGTGCGCGAGCCGTGGCGCGGGCCTCCGTGCCTGCGGTCCGGATTCGAGCGCCCCGTGGATTGTTCTGCCGGGAGCGAGTAGCCACGGTGCCACGCTCGCCTTTGCCGGTGGGCCTGCACCCTGTGAGGGCAGCGGCCCGCGTGGGCCCGCGTTGCCGGGGCGGGCCCCTCGTCGGGGAGCTGGCGGAGCGGCGCATGGGGCGAATAGGTCCCAAAGGCCCCATGGAACGCCCTCGATAGGGCGCGGCCTGCGTCCGCGGCACCATGGGAGATCCTTTCCTTCGGCCTCACCCCCGCGTACCGGCTGGGGTGAACCTCTGGTTTTGCCCCGGTGGGGCCCTCGCGGAAATCGCTGCCCGGAGTGGGCGGCAAGAACTGCAGGGGGCGGCAGGGCCCATCGCGCAGGCTCGGCCGCGCAACCGGCTTCCTATTGAAGGATAAGGATTTACATGACATGGTCCGGAGCTGGCACGCGCGTTGCGATAGGCGGGCTACCATGGCCTCGACCGAAGTCCTTTCCCCTCACGCCGTCACCCAGCGTACTGCGGCCACCGACCACGCGATCGACATTATCAACAGCCTGCCGCACCTGCCGCGGTTGGTGCTGCTGTTCACCTATTGCGAAGGAATGACCATGCGCGAGACAGGCCGCTCGCTCGGGGTTGACGAGGCCCGGGTGCGCGTGATGCACGACGAGGCGCTGCGCCAGCTCAAGGTGTCGCTGGCTTGCTAGCGGTCGCGCACAGCGAAGTCGGGAGGGCGTCGAGTAGCGACGAGGGCTCGCGACTTCAGTCCGCGAGATCGGGGGGCAGGCAAAGTCCGGACACGCTCTGAAGGGACGTGCCACGCGCAGGCGGGCTACGGCGCCGGCGGAGCGACGGGGGCAGGCGCCCCGGTCTTGACCACCCAGGCGTCGTATTCGGAGCGGGGCATGTACTTCAGCGAGGCGGAGTTGATGCAGTAGCGCTGCCCCGTCGGCTGCGGGCCGTCGTTGAAGAGGTGGCCCAGGTGCGAGCCGCAGACGGCGCAGTGGACCTCGGTGCGCACCATGCCGTGGCTGGAGTCGGTGGTTTCGGCCATGAAGGCCGGTTCGACGGGCTGCCAATAGCTTGGCCAGCCGGTGCCGGAGTTGAACTTGTGTTTCGAATCGAAGAGCGGGGTGTCGCAGCCCACGCAGAAGAAGACGCCGTCGCCGTGAAAATCCCAGTACTGGTTCTTGAACGGGGGCTCGGTGCCCTGCTGGCGCGCCACGCGGTACTGGTCGCGGGTGAGGCGGGCGCGCCACTCGGCGTCGGTGCGTTGGAGGCGCACCTTGCCCATGTCGATGACCACGCGGGAAGGCAGGCCGCAGGCGGACTTGGCGTCGTCTGGGGCGCAGGCGGGAGCGGACGTGGGAGCGGGCTGGGTGGATTTCATGGTGGGTTCGGGGGAGGCGCCGGTGAGAGCGGCCGCAGACAGTAACACGGCCGCGATCGTGTACAGCGGGAACGGGTGGGAGGGAGGCATGCGCGCTGTGACATATGCGAAACGGCCTTGGTGCCAACTGCGGCTGCATTTCGCTGCTTCGAGTGTCGTTTTGGCTGCGGCGACTTGGCGGGTGCTCAAGTTCCTATCGTGGCCGCGACAGCGATTTGAGCTCGGGAGTGCGCGAGTGCTCAGTTTCGTGCCGCGGCCGCGACATCCATTTGTGCCCGGAGGGCAGCGTGTGCGCGCGGTGGCCGGGGACTCTCCTGACAAGGGACGCGGGGCCGCTCGGGGCGCGTCGGCTCGGACGCGAAGAGCCCTTCGTAGTGACAGACGGCCGGTACGGAGTTGCCGCCGCACCTCCATTGTGGCACCACGCAGGCCGCAACCCCAACCCAATGAACCTGCTCCCGCTTCTCTCCCGCGGCGCCGTGGCGCTGCTGGCGCTGCCTCTCCTCGGTCTGGCCCAAGGCTCGCTCGCGCCAACGACCGTGCCCGCTCCGACCATGCGCACGCTCGACCAGCTCGGCACTCAGCTCGACGACGTGCAGCGCCGCGCCGAGACGCGCATCGTGCTCAGCACCGACACTACGCCCGGCGATGACTCGTGCACCTACCTGATCACCCGCCCCGGATCCTATCTCCTTGGAGACAGTGTTTTGGTGCGCAGCGAACGCAACGGCATCGTGATCGCCTCCTCCGATGTGACGCTCGATCTCAACGGTTACAGCATCGAGGGCGGGGCCGGCTCCTTCATGGGGATCTTCATCAATGCCACCGGATTGTCGCCGCGGGAACGGATCACGATTCGCAATGGCATGATTCGCAACATGGGTGGCAGCGGCATCGAGGCGGCCACCGGGGTGAACTGCGCGTTGTTCGCGGATCTACAGATCGTCAACGTGAGTCAGGGCATTGTTCTCGCGGCGGGCTCCGATCATGTTGCCCAGCGGGTGCAGGTGCGGAAGTCGAATGCCCCGGGCCTCTGCCTGGCGGAGACCAGCAGCACGGCAGCCGACTGCCTTGTGCAATCGCTCGGCGGGGCGAGTGCCAACGGAGCCAACTATTTTGGTATCCGGGCGGGCCTGGTCCGCCATTGCGTGGTTGCGGATGTCGGTGTCGAATCTGGCATGATCGGCATCCGTGCCGGCATTGCGCAATCGTGCGCGGTGAACTCGATCGTCCCCGGGGCTGGGGCCTCCTCCGCGACCGGGATCGAGGCCTCCACGGTGCGCGATTGCACCGTGACCGGGATTGGGGACGATACGGCGATCATCATCACCGGCATCACGGCCAAGAATGCCTACGACTGCCGGGTGGCCACGCTCAAAGGCACGAGGGACCTGGTCGGCATCAGCTCCACGGAGGTCGTCCGCGGCTGTTCGGTGCAGGGGCTGACCGGTTCGGCCGAGGGCTTCCAATGCTACGGCATCATCGGCGGAACCGTGACCGATTCGCAGGTGCTGGAGGTCCGGTCCAACGCCTCCGAGACTTGGGGCATCTGGGCGAGCCAAGTGAGCGGGTGCCGGGTGGATACGGTGGGCATCACCGCCAGCAGCGGCTCGGTGAGCGGCATCGGGTTGCGGGCGGGCGGCGTGGCTGCGGGCAATTCGATCAGCGCGGTGCGCAGCTACGGCATCCGGTTGACCAACGCCGGCTGCATGGTCGCGGGCAACTCGATCTACAATTGCAACGCGGCCGGGATCTGGAGCTACAACGATCAGGCTCGGATCGAGAACAACCTGGTGGCGTCGACGACGACCATCGCCGCTTACGGGTATTGGATTCAGGGAGGGAGCAGCTTGGTCGTGGGTAATCGGGCGACCGGACCCTACAACACGGCCGCCTTCTCGATCGCGAGCGCCAACCGCTTCGGCCCTATTGTGACCACGGCGCTACCCAGCGGCGAGATTACTGCGACCAATCCCTGGGCCAACTTCGCCAATTGAAAGTTCCGCCTTGAATGGACGGGGCGCGAGCGGGCGAGGACGGGCGCTGAGAGTGCAGAAAGAGCAGGAGCAGGAGAACAAGGCGGATGCGCGCTACTCGCCCCTTGGAGGGGGGATGTTCGGCCGCCGCGCCAGCCCTTCCTGCACGAAGGCCAGCAGCTGGGTCGTGCTGAAGGGCTTCTGCAGAATGGGGGTGCCGGTGTCCTCCAACTCCCGGGCGTATCCGCTCATCAGGAGCACCGGCACGCTCGGCCACCGTATCGCCACCTGCTCGGCCAGTTGCGGCCCCCCGATTCCACCTGGCATCACCACATCGCTCAGCACCAGGTCGATGCGCGGTTCGGCGCGCTCGAGGTGCACCAGACCCTCGGCTACCGAGCTGGCGGTATGCACCCGGTAATGGCGCCGGCGCAGGGTGTGCTCCACGATGGCGCGCACCGCGTCGTCGTCCTCGACTACCAGCACGGTGGCCGGGGCGGCGGCGGTGCTCGCCGTCGGCCCGACGGCGACAGGGGCTGCGGCGGCGCCACTGGCGAGCGGTAGATGAATGGTGAATTCGGTGCCCCGGCCGGCTTCGCTCGCGAGGGTGATTCCGCCCTGGTGCTGCTGGACGATGCCTAAAACGGTGGCCAGGCCCAACCCGGTCCCCTTGCCGGCGGGCTTGGTGGTGAAGAACGGCTCGAAGATGCGCGACCGGATCTCCGGGGGGATGCCCGCGCCGGTGTCGCGCACCACCAGGCTGACGTATTCGCCCGGCGAGCAAGCCGCGCGGGCCGCCGCGACGGCGTCGAGGGTGGTGCGCCGGGTGGTCAGGGTGAGGCTGCCCCCACGGGGCATGGCATCGCGGGCGTTGACCACCAGATTCATCGCCACCTGCTCGATCATGTTCCCATCGGCGAGCACGGGCAGCGGGCCGGGGGCGAGTTCGACGGTGAGGTTGATGTCCTCTCCGATGATACGGCGCAGCAGCTTCACGTGGTTGGTCACGATGGCGCTCAAGTCGGCGGGCACGCGCTGGGGCTGCTGCTTGCGGGAGAAGAGCAGGAGTTGGTGGGTGAGCGCCGCCGCCCGGCGGCCGGCGCTGTGGATCTGCTCGACCTGATCGCGGGGATGGCCGGAGAGCAGGGAGCCGTCGAGCAGCAATTCGGCGTTGCCGATGATCGCCACGAGCAGGTTGTTGAAGTCGTGGGCTACTCCGCCGGCCAGCTGGCCGAAGACCTCCATCTTCTGGGCCTGGCGGAGCTGCTCCTCCAGGCGTTTACGTTCAGAGCAGTCGCGCACGACGGAGAGCACCGTGGGCTGTCCGTCGAGTTCGAAGACGCGGGCGTTGATCTCCGCGGGCACCAGGCGACCGTCGCGGGTGAGCAACTCCATTTCGAAGAGGGCGTGGTGGTCGCGTTGCAGGCGGGCGACGACCTCACCGGCGCGGTCGGCGAGGGTGGGCGCGTTGATGTCGTGGGGGCAGCGGGTGAGCAACTCCTCGCGGGAGTAACCAAGGAGTTGGCAGGCGATGTCGTTGACCTGGCTGAAAGAGTCGGGCACGCCGTCGGGGCGGAGCGCGTGGACGAAGACCGCGTCGTTGCCGGAGTTGAAGAGCTGGCGGAAGCGCTCCTCGCTGCGGCGCAGGGCGGCTTCGGCGCGCTGGCGTTCGGTGATGTCGGCGAAGAAGACCACCACGCGCTGCAAGCCGATGGGCAAGGCATGGACATCGAAGGCGCCGCTGATGGTGCCTTCGTCGTAGAGGACCTGGGCGCGGTGGTGGGGTTGGCCGGTGAGGACGACTTGGCGGTAGGTCTCGGGAATGTCGCTCCCACTCAGGCCGGGGAAGGCCTCGAGGATTTCGCGGCCGAAGAGGGCGCGGTGTTCGATGTGGAGAATGGTGTCGGCGGACTGGTTGGCGGCCTGGAGGATCAGGCGGTTGTCGGGCCGGAGTTGGTAGAGGTGGGCGCCGAAGGGGGCGTGGTCGACGATGCTGCGCAGCCGTTCCTCGTTCTCGCGCAGGGCGTCGTCGGCGCGCTGGCGCTCGGTGATGTCGGCGATGGTGGTCACCACGCCTTCCAGCTTTCCGGCATGGTCGAAGAGGGGGGCGGTGCTGATGGAGACGATGACGTGCCGGCCGTCGGGCCAGTCGAGGGCATAGCGGACGCCGTGAAGCGGGCGGCCGGTAGCCAGCACGCGGCGGAAGGGGCGTTCGTTTTCGGGGACGGGGTGGCCGTCGAGGGTGGACGTGCGCCACTCGGGCTGCGCGAAGCTGGCCGGGGTGGCGGTATCGCGGCGCAGCGCGAGGAGACGGTCTGCCTCGGTATTGGCGAAGATGATCTGGCCGGCGGCGTCGATGAAGAGGATGCCGGAAGGGCTGGTCTCGACCAGGCGGGAAACGAGATCGCGTTCTTTGGCCAAGGCCTGCTCGGCGTGACGTTGGTCGGTGACGTCGATGCCGAAGGAGATGGTGCCGGTGATGCGGCCTGCCTCGCGGAGCACATTGTTGCGCCAGACGATGTGGCGCTCCTCGCCGGTCTTGGTGCGGATGGGATTCTCGAAGTGCTCGGAGAGACTGTTGCTCTGCAGGCGCCCGAATTCGGCCCAAACCAGCGGATACTGGGCGCGGGGCACGAGGGTCTCGAACCAACTGCGGCCGACGAGCTCGGCGCGGGTGTAGCCGCTGACTGTTTCGGCGGTGGTGTTGAAAAGAATGACGCGGCCGGCCGGGTCGAGGCCGATGATGAGCGCGTTGGCGTTGGCGATGAGGCTCTCGGCAAAGTCTTTGGCGCGATGCAGGGCGAGCTCGGCCTGCTTGCGCTCGTGGATGTCGACATGGGTGCCGATCAGGCGCAGCGGAGCCCCGGAGGTATCACGGGCGGCGACTCGCCCGCGGCTAAGGATCCAGCGCCATGCGCCGTCCTTGGTGCGCATGCGGGTTTCGATGTGGTGGGAATCGGTGTGGCCGTCGCGGTAGCGGCCCATGGCGTTGGCGGCGGTGGCCAGATCCTCGGGGTGAAGCATCGCCTCCCAGGCGGTGAGGGTGGGGGCGAATTCGTCGGGGGCGTAGCCGAGCATCGTGAAGTAGCGCGGGCTGCAGTAGGCCTCGCCGGTCGTGAGATCCACATCGAAGATACCGTCGGTGGCCGCGTCGAGGGCGAGGGCGAGGCGCTGTTCACTCTCGCTCAGAGCGTCCTCGGTGCGGCGCCGTGCGGCGCTGGCGCTCTCGGCTTCGGCCCGGGCACGCGCGACCTCCTCGGCGGTGAGGTGTTGGGCGAGGGTGACGATCCCCAGGCCCAGCAGCAGGGTGATGGCGATGGATAGCGGGGTGTGCTGCACTGTGGGCGGGGGCAGGTGCCCGGCAATTTCGGCCACGGCCATCGCCAGCGCCCAGCCACCAGCCAACAGGCCGGCGAGCAGGCCGGTGCGGAAGCCCAGCAGCAAGCCGGCGAGAAAGACCAGCGGAATGAAGGTCAGTGTAGCGGGAGCTCGGATGCCGCCGGCGCTCCAGGCGAAGATGCAGGCGGTGAGCAAGAGCCCGCCCACCAGCATGCGCGGCGGTGCCGGGTCTTCCTCGGTAGGTCAGCCACAGGCTCAGCGCTCCGATGGTGCTGGTGCAGGCGAAGGTGAGGGTCCAGCGCAGCCAGCCGGCGGGCAAAACGATGAACTGTATCACCATCAATAGGCCGACAACACCCACCGTGCCCTTGACCAGGAACCACACCTGGCGGGCGAGCAGGGTGCGGGGGGCGTCGGGGAAGGCGGGGGCGTGGAGGAGCCGGGGCACGGGAGGAGGAAGTGATCAGTGACCAGTGATCAGTGAACGGGGACTAGTCGCAAGGGATGGAGGGGGCGGGACAAGTGACAAGTAACAAGAGACAGGGGCAGGACGGTCGGGTGCGGGGGTGGCGGTACGATGCGCAGCTGTGGGCATTTGTCAGAGACTATTTCGCGGAGCGGTGAGCGGGCATCAGTGATCAGTGATCATACCAACGATCCTTCGATTCTAGATTCTGCCATCAGGTAGCGGAACCGCTTCCGGTTCCGGACGGCGCGGAAGCCGCGCCGCTACGCAAAGTCCGGAAACGAAGGGCCATTGGTATCAGTGATCAGTGATCAGTGACCAGACATCACTCGGTAGTGGCTTGACCACGTGGCTCTGGATCGTGTCGGGCGGGCGCTGCCGGAAGGCGTCGCTTGCGACGCCTGTTTGGGCTCAACGCCGGCGGCCGACCCGTCCTAAAGGAGCGCCCCACGAGGGGCTGAAATTCCCCTACGGGCTCGCCCGTCGGGCCAGACTGGTGCGCATCGCGCACGTGAGCGTGGCGTAGTCGAAGGGCTTCGCCAGATAGGTGGCCCCTTCAATGGCAGGCTGTTTGCGCGCCGCGTCGCTGCTGTAACCGGAGATGATCACGATGCATAGCTCCGGGCGCTCCGCCCGAAGGGCACGGGCGAGTTCGAAACCGTTGATGCCTCCAGGCATCACCACATCAGTGATCAAGGCGGCGATGCGGTCACGATGCTGCGCCCACGCCGTCCGGGCCGCTTCGACACCGGCGGCCTCGATCACTTGGTAGCCGTCGCGGCGCAGGGCCAGCCCGACGGTTTGGCGGGAGACGGCATCGTCCTCGACCAGCAGGATGGTTTCGCTGCCCCCGGTGGCGGCTGGGGCCGGAAGGGGGGATGGTTCCTCCAGCGCGTCGTCCGGGGCGAAGGGCAAGTGGAGATGGAAGGTACTGCCCCGGCCGGGAGAGCTCTCCACCTCGATCCAGCCGTTGTGCTGTTTGACGATGCCAAAGACGGTGGCCAGGCCGAGCCCGGTGCCCTTGCCGGCCTCCTTGGTGGTGAAGAAGGGCTCGAAGATGCGTTGGCGGGTGGCGGTATCCATGCCGCACCCGGTGTCGCTCACGCTCAGGCGCAGGTAGGCGCCGGGGCGCCGCTCGGGGCGGGCGGCCCGGTCGGCCTCGGTGAATACTTCCCGCGTGGTGACGAGGTGGAGATGGCCGCCGTCGGGCATGGCGTCGCGGGCGTTGACGCAGAGGTTCATCACGACCTGGTCGATCATGCCGGGATCGGCTTGGATGCAGGGCAGGTCGGGGGCGAAGGCGGTGCCGATGGTGATGTGTTCGCCCAGCAGGCGGCGGAGCATTTTGATCATAGCTTCCAGCAGTTCCTTGAGGTCGACGGGGCGGGCCTGCACGGACTCGCGGCGGCTGAACACCAGGAGCTGGCGGGTGAGGGAGGCGGCGCGTTTGGCCTCGCGCTCGAGCTCCTGCAGCGATTGGGCGGCCTCCGGGCTGAGGTTGGCCTCGGTGCGCAGCAGCGAGAGATTCATCAGGATGGCCACGAGGATGTTGTTGTAGTCGTGGGCCACCCCGCCGGCGAGCTGGCCTACGGCCTCCATTTTCTGGGCCTGCTGGAGCTGACCTTCAAGTTGGTGGCGCTCGGTGATGTCGCGCACCAGGGTGGCGAAGCGGCCCGGGCTGGGGCGGAAGGCCAGAATCTCAAAATGGCGGTCGAGTTCACGTGAGTAGTCCTCGAGGCGCAGGGGCTCGCCTCCGAGGGCGAGCTGGCCGTAGCGGAGAATCCATTTGTCATCGATGGCCGGGAAGAGCTCGCGCACCCGCCGGCCGATGATGGCGGAGGCGGGGCGGCCCAGGATACGCTCGAAGGCCGGGTTGACCGCCAGGTAGCGGTAGTCGACCGGGTGCCCGGACGGATCGCAGACGATCTCGTGCAGGGCGAAACCGTCGAGCATCTGTTCGAAGAGCATCTGGTAGCGTTCCTGGCTGGTGCGGATGGCGGTGGTATCCAGGCAGAACCCTTCGCAGCCGGCCAACTGGTCGCCCTCGCGCACAAGGTGGGCGGTGAAACTGTAGAAGCCCTGCGTACCATCGGCGCGGGTGTGGTGGAATTCCCCCGCCACGTACTCCTCGCCGCAGGCCAGGCGGCGGAGGATGTCGCGAGTGTAGTCGCGCTCGGCCGCGGGCAGTAGGTCGGGCAAGGCCCGGTCGATGGCGGCGGCCAGGGAGGGTTGGTCGAAGAGCTGCAGCCAGGCGCTGTTGGCGTGGCGTAGACGATCGTGGGAATCGAGGCGGAAGTAGCCCGCGCTGGTACTCTCCAGGGTCTCCTGCATGCGGGCTTCGTTCTCGCGCAGGGCGCGTTCGAGCTGCTTGCGGGCGGTGACGTCGGCGACGATGGCCATCACGGCGGGTTGGCTACCGAGCACGACGGGCACGGCGACGGTTTCGCCCAGCACGGGGGCGCCGTCGCGACGCAGCAACTTCAGCTCGGAGGGCTCGCCCAGGCGGCCGGCCTCGGCCGCGGTGACCAACGTGGTGACGGGGCTGAGGGAGTCGGCGTGCACGCGGCTCCAAAGGCTTTGGCCGACCAGCAGCGCGGGTTCGGTGAAGCCGAAGAGGCGGGCGGTGGCGGGATTGGCGTAGGCGAAGCGGCCGTTGACCAAGGTGAAGATGGCCAGAGGGGCCGCCTCCACGAAGCTGCGGAAACGCGCCTCGCTCTCCTCCAAGGCGGCCACCATTTGGCGGCGTTCGGTGATATCGGTGAGGATGGCCAGGGCGGCCGGCTGGCCGTCGTAGGCAATGGCGGTGACCGTGGATTCGCAGATGATGGGCGTGCCGTCGCGCTGGCGCAGATGCAGCTCGACGGCTGGGATACCGCGTTCGCCGGCGAGCAGGCGGCGTTCCCGCTCGATGACCACAGGCAGCGATTCGGGTTGGAGGTGGAGCCAGATATCGAGTCCCGCGGTGGTGGACTGTTCGTCGTAGCCGAAGATGCGCAGGGCGGCGAGGTTGGCGTAGAGGCAGCGGTGGGCGCGATGCACGATGACGGCGGCGGGGGCGTTCTCGACCAGGGCGCGGAACCGTTGCTCGCTCTCGGCGGCGGCCTGGGCGCTGCGTTTGAGTTCGGTGATGTCCTCCTTGATGGCGATGAAGCGCACGATGGCGCCGGTCTCGTCCTTGACGGGGCTGATCCGGGCGTTCTCCCAGAAGAGGGCGCCGTTGCGTTTGCGGTTGAGGAACTCGCCGTGCCATTCGTGGCCGGCGAGGATGGTGGTCCAGAGTTCGCGGTAGAATTCGGATGGCAGGCGGCCGGCGTTGAGCACGCGTGGGTTCTGGCCGAGCGCCTCCGCGCGGGTGTAGCCGGTGAGCTGAGTGAACTTGTCGTTCACGTACTCGATGCGGCCCTCGATATCGGTGATGACGATCGACACCGGGCTGTGCTCGACGGCTCGTGACAGCAGGCGCAGGCGCAAATCCTCGGCGCGGCGTTCGGTGATGTCCTCGCCCAGGCTGGTGATGCCGGCGGGCTCGCCGCGCTCGTCGGTGATGAGGGTGGCGATCCAGGCCACGGTACGGCGGCCGCCGTCGCGGGTGAGGACGTCGGTGACGGTGTGCGTGGGCGCGGTGCGCGACTGCAGGGCGAGCTTGAAGGCCGCTTCCGCCTCGGCGCGTTGCTCGCGGGGGATGAAGATCTCGAACCAGTCCTGGCCGATCGTGGTGGCGGGTTGGCGCCCACAGACGGCGAGCAGGGCGGGGTTGCAGTAGGCGATGGTGCCCTCGGTATTGCAGGTGGCCGCGAAGAGGGGGAGTTTCTCGAAGAGTTGGCGGGTGCGGTGTTCGCTCGCACTGAGGGCGGAGTAGGCGGCCTGGCGCTGGGCGGCGCTGCGGGCGAGGTGGCGGCGGGCGAATCCGATGCCGGCCAGCCCCAGCAGCAGGAAGAGGCCGTGGGTGGCGTATTGGCGGGCGTCGTCGTGGCGGCTGGCGGCCAGGATTGGTGCGAGCGGTACGGTGGTGGAGATGCCCCCACGAATATCGCCCACCTTGTAGCCCTGGGCCGCGTGGCATTTCAGGCAGGAGGCCTCGGTGACAAAGGGGCGCATGTACCGATAGGCCGGCGTGCCGTCGGTGGCGGTGACGGCCTCGGCGACTTCGGTGATACCAGTCTCGAAGGCGCGCAGGGCGCGGCTTTCCCACTCGTCGGCGGTGTTCTCGGGGCGCAGGGGGTTGAGGCTGGTGATGTGGCCGCGCACGCCGTACTGGTCGACGCCGAGCTCATGCACCTGGCGCGTCATATAGGCCGGGTTGACGAGAGTGAGGGCCTTGCCAGTGGAGGTGACGATGTCGCGCTCGGGCAGGTGGGCGAGATAGGGGTTGGGCGGGGTGTACTGGGAGGCCGGTACGTAGACGCCTCCCTGCAACGAGACCCAGCGGCGGTAGACGAGGTCCTTGTCGTAGCTGGCGGTGGCCTGGATACGGGCGTAGCCGATGGCCTCGCCGTGCTCCCGTGCGAGCCCGGTCCAGAGCGAGGCCCCGACCAGGGCCGTCCAGCCGAGGGCGGCTGCCCAGGCGATGGCGTCAAGCCCGGGGAGGGCAGGGGAGACTTTGGGCTGGGCTGGGGGTGCTGGGGATGGCATGGCTCCGAATCTCCCCGTCGATTCCAGTAGAGGGCGTTGGGCCGGCGGGAGCGACGGGTTTATCGGATCAGGCAGAGGGAAGGTTGAGGGATAAAAGAGGGCAGAGTAGAGAATACCCAACGCCGAACCGGGCTTCGCGACCGACCCGGCACGTAAAACTCCGGCGGGAATGATCGGGCGCCGGCCGACTTAAGTTCACAGGGACCGGTCCGATGTTGGCTGGCCTACCGCCGGCGCGTGGTTTCGCCCGTACACCCCGCGCTGGTCGAGCCATGGGGCGATGAGCTTCACCGACAGCACCCTTTCTGGCTACGCTGCCGCTCCCAGGGGAGCCGGTGGCTGGAAGTGTAGCCGGATGCTAGTTGCGCTGGTGTGCGGCCTCGTGGGTGCGGGCGTGTTCGGCGCGGTGGCCGACCGGCCGGAGAAGCCGGCCATCTTGGTGGTGCTCTCCTACCATGTGGGCATGGAGTGGGAGGACGACGTGTGCGAGGGGCTGGCAGCGAGTGTGGGCGACCGGGCGGAGCTGGTTCTGTTGCAGCTCGATGTGAAACGGTTTCCCGCACCGGGACGTGAGTCTGCGATGGAGGCGAATTTCGCCAGCAAGGCCGCGATGAGCCGGCCGGCGGTGGTGATCACCATCGACGACTTCGCCTATGATTTCGTCCTGAAGCGGCGGGCGTTGTTGCCGGCCGGTACGCCGGTGGTGTTTGGCGGTGTCAATTTCCTGGCGACGGAGCCGCCGCCGCGGACGGGCGGAGTCGTCGAGGCGATCGACTTGGAGGGGACGCTCGCGCTGGCGCGCGCGCTCTTTCCGGGTGAGCGCCGGCTGGTGATCGTGAACGACCCCACCGAGACGGGGCGGGCCAACGACGCCGCGCTGCGGCAGGTGCTGGCGGCGCAGCCGACGCCCTGGAAGACGCTGCGCCTCGGCTCGAGCACGTTTGCCGAGACCGACGCGGCGCTGGCCGGCCTCGATCCGCGTCGTGATGTGGTGTTGCTACTCTCGTGGAACCTCGATGCGGCCGGGGCCACCCGGACGTACGACGAGGCAGTGACGACGGCGCGGGCGGTCTGCCCGGTGCCGCTGTTCGGCGTGTGGGAGTTCTATTTTGGCCGTGGCATCGTGGGTGGTTCGTTACTCGACGGCCGGCTC
>JADJTK010000039.1 GCA_016711225.1 Opitutaceae bacterium | reverse complement strand
CCGATGTCGGGGCGGCGTCGCGAAGGTTGCCGAAATAGTCCACGGCGACCGGCGTGCGGGTGCCAGCGTCCTGGAGCGGGCTGGTCGGGCTGAGCTTGCCGAAATCGGCGCTGGCGGGATCGAGGCTGAGGAGCAGCGGGGCGGCGATCGCGCTGTGGGGATCCATGCCGGTGGCCTCGCGCCAGACCGGGAGGGTGCCGAGGGGGAAGAGTGGTTTCTGGGCCTCGGTCCAGCCGGGGCTGAAGAATCGGTTGTAGTCGGAAATCCCGTCAAACGCGCCGGTTCCGCCGTAGGTCGAGAGAAAGAAGTGCCCGGCGTTGAGGCCGGTGGTGTCGCACAGGAGGTTGTTGCGGATGTCGAGGCGTGTGCAGACGGGTTGGCGAGCACGAAGCGGAAGTCGCTGTCGTGGGAGACGCCGACGGCGGTATTGTTGTAGATGCGGATGTCGCTGGAGGGGGCCGATGACGGTGTCGTCCTCGACGGTGATCTGGTAGGAGTAGTCGGAGAAGAGATTGTTGCGGATCGTGATCTCGCGGGCGTGAGGGCTGATGGCGGACATGCGGTTGTAGCTGTAGCCTGATTTCCCGAGAAACAGGTTCGAGTCAGCGGTGATGTGATGCGCGTGCTCGTTGGCGGAGTGCGGTTCTGCGGCCAGATGCCGAGCAGGCCGGAGATGGTGTTGCGGTAGAGGACGATCTTGTCGGTGTCGCCGCGGATGGTGACCTCGTCGAAGTTGGCGTAGCGGTCGTCGGCGAAGATGTTGTGGGCGACGTAATAGCGGGTTCCGCCTTGGATACGCAGGCCGTGCTCGGGTTTGTTGCTGTTGCCGTCGTGGGTCCAATTGCCGATGAGGGCGCAACCGTTGCCGCCAGCGCAGAAACCGGAGGGCCGCAGTCGCGGTACTCGATCAGCGCCTCGGTGTTGTAACGGCCGGCTGCGGACGCGCCGCAACTGCTGACGTTGTACTCGGTGAGGCGGTAGAGGAGGCTGTGCCGGTCGTTGGTATTGATGAAGAGGGCGCCGGGGTAACGCGGCGTGCCGCTACGCCCGGAGGTGGCGCCGCCCGAGGTGAAGGCCAGGTCCATCACGCGCCAGTCACTGCCGACCACCAGGGTCCACCAATCGGTGTCGACGGCGTCGGAGTAAATCACCGGTTTGGCCGAGAGGTGCCGCCGGCGCGCTCTAGCCGCCGAGGATGATCGGGCCTTTCGCCGTATAGTTCACGGAAGGTGGTGTGGAAGATATCGCCGTTGCGGAAGAGCACCCGGGTGTTGGGGCCGGTGATCCGCCCCAGGGCGTAACGGAAGGTCTGCCACGGCGCGTCGATTGTGCCGGGGTTCGAGTCGAGGCCGTTGGCTGCCACGTAGTAGGTGGTGCCGGTGAACGGCAGCACGGTGACCGTCGTCTCCTGCGCGGAGTGGACGCCGTTGCGGTCGTAGACGTCGACGCTGACCCGGTAGGTGCCGGGCTGGTCGTAGACATGGGCGGCGACGAAGCCGTTGCCGGGCACGGTAGGGCGTCGCGGGGTCAAGGTTGCCGACGTCGAAATTCCACAGGCAGGTGGCGTCGATGTAGGAGCCGTCGGCGAACTGCGGCGACGGAGTGACGTCAAAGAAGACCGAGAGCGGCGCGACGCCAGTGGTGCGGCTCGCGACCAGGCAGAGATCGGTGCCGAGGGCGGCGGGCGTGGCGATGGCTTCGGCGGAGTCGGTGCCCTCGGTCGTACCGGCGACGGTGGAGACGACGTAGGCGTAGGGCGTGCCGTTGGCCAGTCCGGTGTCGTTGAAGTACGGGTGAGTGTTCGTGCCGGCGAGGGCGTAGGGGCCGCCGGGCAGGCCGCGCTTGATCCGGTAGAAGTCCCGGGACGATCTTCCAGGTGAGTGCGACCTTGCGGTCGCCGCCAATCGCAACGACCGCGGCCGCGTCGACGGCGCTTACTCGCCAGAACTGGCGGGTCGGGTCGAGGGTGCCGGCGGCGCGTGCGAGTGTGCTGAACTCACCGTCCGTACCGGCGATCACGCCGGGCGGGTGGTCCACGTGCGCAGGTCCGGCGACGACTCGATCTGGTAGAGCTTGTTGTCCGAGCCCGGCCAGTGGAGCAGAAGATTGCCGGCCGGAGTCGGGCGCGAGTGTGGACGAGAAGGGCGCGGGGGTCTGCGCGGGAGCGATGGCCGCGGAGAGCGCGAGAGCCCGACCGTAAGTGCGGCGCGGATGGTGAAGCGTGGGAGAGTCATTGGGGCACGAGAACCGTATTTGGCTCGCGCACTCCGAGTTCGGCCCAGGCTCACTTTTTGGGCAAGGCGGTGCTCGCCGAAAAACGGTAAAGGTTCGCCGACGGGGCGGCGGAGACTGCTCGTTTGCCGTTTTCCGCCGGGTGGCCCTGTTCGTGGTCCGTGTGGCAGCATGGCGCCCAGGGCGCCTCCCTAACGTTCGAGCGCGCCGATATCGGAGGATTGGCCCCTGGGGCGGCCCAGCGCATCGACAGGAGTAGTTGCGCCGATGATCCTGTTTAGGAGCGGCGAATTGGGGGCGGGGACCCCGAAGAGCCCGACCGGGGAGCTCAGGGACAGGTCGATGAGCGGGTCGCCGAAGGAATGGGTGGCCGTGAGCCCGCTGTCAGGCGACATAGAATACCAGAACGGAAGTCCGGCGTTGCCACCACCTTCATCGACCGCGCTGCGGACAAAGTGATTGTTCAGGAACTCGTTCTTCCCCGGATTTCCCGGCAGCGAGTAGACCGGGTTCGCTCCGATCGTCCCTTCATAATCGATGTACTGGTAGAATACGTTCCCGATGAAGGAGGCGTTCGCGAACGACAGCGGCGTACCGGTGGGATCATCGTAGACGGTGAAATTGGAACCAAGAAAGAGCAGTTCCAGATGAGCAGATGATTCCAGGTGCCGTTCAACGTGCCGGCGTTGAGGACAGGCGGACCGCCGGCGTATCCCGGGCGTCCCGGCGCGCATCTCGAGGAACAGGTTGATGAACGCATTGTTGTCGGCCGTGGAATTGATCTCCTCGCGCATGAACAGGCCCTGGTAGTGCAGGTTGGTTCCATAATAGCCGTAGATGATCCGGTTCTGAGGGCCCGGCCCCAGGACTGGTACCCGTCCGCGTGCCAGTAGGTGGTGCCGGGGTCCACGTCTTCGACCACGGCGTTGATGATGCACATGGTGTTCACGAACGGATCGTTGCCAGTCCGTCGGATCGTTATATTGCGGGCCAGCTTTGCGCGCGTGACGCCGTAATCGACATCGTAGATCTGTGAGTCGGTGAAATAGGAGGGTAGGCGGTTTCGTCATTGCCACTCCGGACGGTGGGGTTGGAATTCGCCACCCAGCGGCCGGGACCTTGAATGATGCAGTCGTCGATCCACAATATGGCCGGGTGTCCGGCCAGCCAATTCGAGGCCCCGGTCGACGGCAGCGTCAGCCCCTTGAAGCGCATGTAGTTTGTTGTGGTAAATGCCCAGGAGCCGGTGATGGCGGTGTATTCTCTGCGGGCCTCCGGGTCTCGGGTGAGGGTGATCCACTCCTGGGTCGTGGAAACCGTTCCGTTCTTCAGGCGTAGCTTCCCTCGTAGAAATAGAGCGTCGCACCGTCTGCGGAGCCGCCGTTGAGGGCTTGAATCGCGCCGACCGCGGCCCCGGGCGTCAAAAACGGCAATGATCGGTTGTTGGCTCGCCCCGTGGTGTCGCTGCCGGTGGTGCTCACCCACGCCGCCGGCGCCGGCAGCTCCCCGGTCGCATCCACGACGAACGAGAGGGGCTCCAGGGCTTTGGTGCCGCCATCCTTGCCGTGGACGGTGGCGGTAATGGTGAAACCTCCGCTCGAGGAGAAATCGTTCGCGCGCAAAGGGACCCAGTACTCATACACGTTGGTTTGCTCGTTGTGGGTCATCGACGAGGCTGAGGGTGGGGTTGTGCCGGCGTATCCCTGACCAGAAACAGTGAAGACGACGCGATCGATGCCAGCCTTCGAGAAGGCGACGACGCCGATATTGAGGACCTGGCCTTGGGCTATCCGCTGATTCGGGACGACGTCCCAGCGAGCGATCGGAGTCAGTGCGCTGGCGGAAGCGCCGCCGACCACGCGCCAGAACTGGCGGGTTGGTTCGGCGATGCCAGCGGGGCGTACGATGGAAGCCAACTCGCCACCATAGCCAGCGAAGTGACCGGGATCGGCGGTCCAAGCGACCAAGTCCGGCGAAGACTCGATGTGATAGCTCTGCCCGGTCTGGCTGGGCCAGTGCAGCGAGAGAGCGCCGTCGCCTTCACGCTGGAGCGAGGCGCTGAAGAGCGGAGGCGTCTGGGCGGGGGCAGGGCCGGCAAAGAGGACAAAGAGGCCGGCGCGGAGGTAGGTGCGGAGGGTGATGCTCGTGAAAGGCATGGCGATTGGGGGGGCTCGGCGTCCAGGAGACTCGCGCGGCGGAGCTGAGTTTAGGGGGAGGCTTCGAGCCGCCATTGGCAAGGCGCGCGGCGGCGAAAATCCGTAAAGGCGACGCAGCCAGGACCGCAGGGCGCCAACCACTGGACGGCTGTTTGTCAGGCTAATATCGGGAGCTTCCGGCAATGGTGGGCCGATGTGACCGGCGAGGGGCCCGACCTTCTGGTGAACCCGTTCTGATCAAGCGGGAGTAAAGAGGCTGCGCGGCGCTGGCGCGAGCCGTGCCGCTTGAGCTCGATCCGTGGTTACTCTGTCAAGAGTCGCGACCTGTCCCCTTCAGCCCGGCTTGCTGGTGAACCCGTTCTGACCAAGCGGGAGAGATGGAGGCGGCGCAGCGCTGGCGCGAGGCGTGCAGCCTGGCTCCGGTCCGTGGTTACGCAGTCAAGAGTCGCGACCTGTCCCCTTCAGGCCGTTCAGACGGCGTGCTCAGTCGCGGCTTGGGGCGACTGGCGCGACATGTGCCGCTGGCTCGGGACGAGGCTGCTCCATCGTCTTAATATCGCGCCATGTTCCAACTGCCACGGCATCTTGGCACACCTCATCGCCCTCAACGATGCTCAAATAGAACCGAAAGAACCTAGCTTCCCCATTCTTGTCCCCGTCAACCACCACGTGATGGAAACCATGATCTCCACCATCCGCCCTAACTTCGTAGGTATCGAAATCAACTTTGGAGCGGCAAAACTCCGCGAATGTTAAATGATAAAGGTTTTCAACATTAGCCACATTTCCGCTCGCCCAATACTGTGACGCTTTTTCAAATTTTTTATCGCGCGCTGCCTCCACAAACGCTTTCACAATGTCTCGAGGCCGGTTTCCATCGATATCCCGTTGTCCAGGATACAAACAGCCGCTTACTGCCAATGCGGAAACAATTGTTGCCATCACGAACAGGAGTCTGATTCCGATCATCATCGAGTATACTCCTCCTACTTATACTGATTCTCCGATTTCCTAGGTTTTACCCCATCGCAGAGACATTTCCACAAATTCTGCGACTGCTGCCATTCTAGCCCTTGCTGGGCTGTAAAAGCTAACGGCATCTTCGTCTGCGAGCGGTAGTTCACCATGTCTGCATCGATCAAGGCGTTCGTTTCCGCGTTATGATTTACAGCGCCTGCGTCTACAAGAAACCTATGCCATTGGCCCGCGATATCTGATGGCCCACTCCGGCTTGAATACTTAATTTGGCTTCCAAATTCCCGCCCCACGGCATTCGAAACAAGGTCCTCGACCGCAAAACCACTCTTCGAGGTAAACTTTTCGGTCCAGCGACCCAGTCCCCAGGTCCAATACTTTCTCCCGTAATAGAATTGTGTGAACTCAACTAAGCCGGATCCAGCCGCTATCATGGAGCGGGGGGCAATATACGCACCATGCGCGTTACGGAAGAAGTGTCCCATATCAACCCATCCGTATTTACACGTGAACACGAACCGATTGCCCGAATTCGTGTTAAAACCCTTAGGGTTAGTAAACAGCTGCATGATCTTGTCGAACCTCATTCCGTTAGGATCGCTTTCGTCCCCTTCGCCGTCAGCCAGCGATTGATCGGCTTGCCTTTGTAGATCCCGAATCATTTCCACCGAGTCCTTCGGGTCGATTGGTATTCCGTGTCCTTCAACACCGGGGTAAAGACCAATCGAATCGAAATATGAAATCGGATCATTTCCGACCATTCCATACAGGTTCACTCCACCTCTTTCCCCAATCGGATCTCTGGATAGCCAAAGGCTTATGGTCGTGGCGCCATAGTCATGCCTTGGGGCGAGCGCTCTGGCGTTTCGGGCCGTGAAGGGAAGGGGATCGGTCGCAGCGCAACGCGGCGGGGCGCATGTCCGGGGGGAGGTGTCGTAGGTGCAGATTCCCGGCCTCGCGGTCTCAGGGATGCTCGTGGCGCTATGGTCGTCGTCGCTTGTACCGGGGTCTGCGCTGAGGCGGCGGTGGCCGTGCGGAATCGTACTCGTGGGGGGAGTGGGGCGGCCATAGTTGAATCGCAGCGGAGCGCGGTCAGCGGGGAGGATCACCGAAAAGTGTCCGTTCGTATCATAGGCGTAGGTCGACGCATGATCCGCGACACGGTCACCTTCCCCGGCATCGGAGTAGGCCGTGGCGGGTTGGGTTTGATCAAAGGGGGCGGACGGGATCACAGGGGCGGGTACGGAGTTTGTGGTGGCGACTCTGGTACTAGCCGAAGCGTGGTGGCCCGCAAGGGTAGATCATGACGAAACAGGCATGGGTTCCGGTCTGGGTTCATTCTCGGATCGGACCGGGGGATCAGGGCGTGGTGGGGGCGCGATGCGTGGGACCGGCGACGAGGAAATGGTCTCCGTACTGAGGGCGGCTTTGCACGGCGGCCGGCAAGCGCGGGCCGGCGATAAGCGGTAAAGGTGCCTTCGCTTCTGCTTCTTCCTTCACGTAGCGGAACCGCTTGCGGTTCCGGACGGCGCGGAAGCCGCGCCGCTACTCGGAGGCGGGGTTAGGGTGCGTACTCGTAGGCGCCGACGTCGACCGCCGCGCCGGTGGGCCGGGGGGCCTCGTCGGCGTCGAGGGCAGGGGCGATGGCGGAGCTGCCCTGGTCGATGGCGGGGGAACCGGGGGCGCGGCGATAGTCGAAGGCGGCCGGGGCGACGAAGTATCCTGTGGGTGGCTTCGGAAGCACGAGATTGGAGTCGACCACGATGCGGTCGGCGGTGCTGGCCGTGGTATTGAGGCGCGTGGTGAGGTTGTTGCGCACCACACAATCGGTGCTTGCGGTACCGTTCTTGTGGGCGGTCACCAGGATCCACGGGGTTTGCGCGTCGGTCGGATCGAGGTCGACCACCGTGTTGTTCACGATGCGGGAATGGCGGGCGCCGTAGAGGGAGATGCCGTGCCAGTGGTTCGTGACGACGAGGTTGTTCTCCACGATCCAGCCTTCGTAGGTGCCGTCGAAGCAGCCGATGCCCTGGATCGAGCCGGCAAACGGGACGGCGGGCGATTCATAGGGCGATGAAGATGTTGCCGCGCAGGACGATCCTCCGCACCACGCCGGTGCCGACGCCGCCCGGGCCGGACGACCAGGATTGGAAGCCGTCGGGGTGGTTGGTGTTCACGTTGCGCCGGTTCTTGACGAGGTTGTATTCGAAGGATTCGTCGTCGCCGAGGCCGCGCAGGCCGTCGCCGGAGAAGCCGTCGATCGTGTTGTATTCGACCTGGGAACCGCGGCCGTCCATGCCGAGGGCGAAGTTGGTGTGGCGGATGAGGCAGTGGCGCACCCGGGTGCGGGCGGCGGAGGCGGAGAGTCCGTTGGCGGCCTTGGTGTCCCAATCCGAAGCCAGCGGCCAGACGGCTTCATTGGGCACGGAGAAGACCTCGAAGCCATCGATCTCGATGTCGGAGGCCGGGCCCCGCCAGTTGTGGTTTTCGACGGTCACGATCGTGCTCCGACTATAGGTAGTGGCGAAGGAGGGGCTCACGGAGAAGCCGCGCAGGATCCAGTGCTGGGAGGACTGCACTTGGACGTTGGTGAAGCGCGGCGTGCTGCCGGTTTCGGCCGCGATGGTGATGGGCGCGGTGTTGTAGGCGCTGCGAATGACGAGCGCTCCGTAGTCGCCCGGCCGCAGCCAGATCGTGTCGCCGGCGCGCACTGGGGCGCCGGGGTTCACCGGGACCAAGTTCTTGCCTTCGGCGTAGGGCAGGGGCGCTTCCCAGGTTCGCGTTTCGACTTGATGGTCGATCACGTCCTGGAGTGAGAGCCAGGGATTGGCCGCGCTGCCGTCGCCGGCGGCGGTGCCGGCCACCGGATCGACGTAGTGTTGGGTGCGACGGGCGCCGGTGGTGACGGTCAACCGCGCAGATGTGCTGGGGATGCTGACACCGGAAGCATCGGTGACGACGACGCTGAAGGCGGCATTGTCGTCGGCGAGGGTGGCGATGGGTGTGGTGTAGTTGGTGAACCGGGCGCCGGTGATGAGGAAACCGTTCCGTAGCCATTGGTAGCTGAGCGGGCCATCGCTGGTGGCCGTCACGGTGAAGGTGGCGGTTTGTCCGACGAGTACGGAGGTGGCTTGAGGCTGGGCCGAGAGCACGGGCGCGACCGTGGCGACTTTGGGGTCGGTGCCGTGGGCGACCTCCCAGCCGTCGGTCATTCGGTCGGAATCGGTGTCGGGAGAGATCGGCGAGGTACCGAGTTGGGCTTCCTCCCAGTCGTTGAGATCGTCGGAGTCGGTGTCGGCGTCGGAGACGGCTACGCGCCAGAACTGGCGAGGGGCGGCGGCGCCGGTGGGGCTGACGATCTCGCTGAGGTCGGCGCCGTTGCCGGGGCGTGGGGTGGCGAACGGGAGCCAGGAGCCGAGGTCGGCGGAGGACTCGATCTGGTACTGTTTCCCGGCGACGCCTGGCCAACCGAGCACGAGATTGCCGGAGGGATCGCGCTCGGTTGTGGCGGCGAGATGGCTGCTGGCGGAGCTGGGATCGGTGCCGGCCTGCGCTTCGGCACGGTTCGAAGCGCCGTCGCCGTCGGGATCAGCCTCCGGCGCACCAGCGGTGGGATGGAGACCGGCCCAGATGTCGGAGACGCCGTCGCCATTGCGGTCGATGGTGGCGGATGCCGGCAGGGCGAGCAGGGTTCCGAGCAGCGCGAGCCGCAGGACAAGAGGGGAGAGGTACATGGCGAAGGGAGGGCTGGGCGGCGGAGGGCGGGAGTGGGCGGACGTGTTCCTGCAGTTACTCCATCGCGCCGGCGCTGTGGGCGGTGACGCTGCGGGGTGAGTGAAAGCATCAGGAAACCGTTGGCGGTGAGACCGCCGATGCGGGAGGGGGATTGCAGGGAGGCTAGACCATGGCCGAGGGCGGGCGACCCGGCGGCAAGGCGGAGGTCGAGGAGCTTGCCGTGACCCTGCGGATTCGCGAAGCCGGCCCCGTCGTTCTCCCAGTTTTGCCAGGAGACATCCAATTCGCCCGCGAAGAAGCCCGCCTCGAAGTAGGCCGAATCGGGGTAGGCGACGGTGTTGCCGGCGGGCAGTGGCGCGGAGCTGGAGTAGACGATGTTCCCGGCGAGATCGACCTCGTCGAGGGTGGGCGGTAGGGCGATGCGACCGACGATCACATTGTTGTGGATGAGCAGGCGCTTCCCGGTCGCCGCGCCGAGAAAGGAGTGCACCGCGAGAGCGGTGTTGTACTTGAACTCTCCAGTGGTGCCGTAGCGGCCCTTGCTGATGAGGGTGTTGTTCCGCACCACGACGTTGCGGTTCACGTTGTAGAGTCGCAGGGCGTAGGCGTTGTTCGAATCGTAGATCTGGTTGCCCTCGATGAGCACGTTGTCGAAGGGCAGGTGGGCATCGTCGTAGAGCATCATGCCGGAGGAGTTGCAGCCGTTGTGCATGATGTTGTTGCGCACGACGGTGTTGCTGCCGCGCACGGACATGAAACTGCCGTGGTAGTGGTCGGCCACGGAGCGGCGCGGGCAGTAGGGATCGGTGACGGCCCAACTCGAACCGTGGAGATGATTGCCTTCGATCACCGCATCGAGGGAGAGGGCGTCCTTGCCGGAAACCATGCCTGCAGCGATGCCGTGGATCTGGTTGTGGTAGATCCGCAACCGGGGAGCGCCGGTGAAGTCGATGCCGGAGTTGAAGGAGGCGAGGTCGTTGCCCTCGATCCAGACGTCGGGGGCGTTGACGAGGCTCACTGCGGCCACGGAGAGGAACTTCTTGTTCGCGCCGTAACTATCCGATGGCGACATCCGGCAGCCGAGGAAGGTGATGCCGCCGAACCATTTCAGGTCGATGGCGTAAGTGCACTTGGCGTAGGTGCTCGCCGTGGCGTCGGGGGCCATGGGGTCGGTGGGGCCGGGGTCGACGTAGGCGGGCACAATGGCGATGCCATGAAAGACGAGATTGGTCCGGTAGGCGGTCTCTGGATCGCCCACGGTGTGGTTGGGGGCGTCGTTGTCGCGTAGCCGGATGTTGGTGAGCACGGGAATGTGCCCGAGATCGGCGGCGTAGACCGTGGGCACGGAGCGGACCGTCTTCAGGGAGAACGTGCCGTAGTTGCCGGAGCGCAGGATCACACAATCGCCACTTTGGAGGACTGCGTGGACCTTGGCTAGAGTGCGCCACGGCTGGGCCGCGGTGCCGGTGCCTGTCGTGTCGCTGCCGTTGGTCGCATCGAGCCAGTAGGTGGAGCCGGTGACGAGGGCGAGCACGTCGGCCCGCGTAGTGAGTTTCGCCAACGGGGCAGGGAAGGAGTAGGCGCCTGAAGGATTCACAGTGAGCACGGCGGCAGTGGAGAGCACCGAGCCAGCGGGGTTGGTGACGACGACGCTGAAGGTGGCGCCGTCGTCCGCAGCGGTGATGGCGGGAGTGGTGTAGCTGCTGGAGATCGCTCCATCGACGGCGATGCCGTCCTTGAACCACTGATAGACCGGCGTGGGCGTGCCGGTGACGGTGGCGCGGAAAGTGGCGGTCTGCCCCTCGGGCACGGCGACACTGGCGGGTTGGCTCGTGATCGAGGGGGGAAGGAGGGGCAGCGCGGTGTCGGGCAGCGACTGGGCGAAGAGCCACGGGAAGAGATCGGCGTTCTGAAACATCAGGCCACCTTCGTGCCCGCGTTCGCGATAGAACGAGAGAAGGGCGACGCGATTGCCGGCAAGGGTGATTGCCGAGTGATCGGCGACCAGATTGGCGGGATCGGGAGTGGCCACGAATCCGACTCCGGCACTGCGCACCTCGGTCGATTCGGTGCCGCCCTGGGCGAGCCGGACGGCTTTGAGGTAGTCGTAGGCTTCGATCGCGAGGGTAGTGATGTCTCCGTCGTCTTCGCCGACATGGACCCACACCGGACTCAAGGCCAACGAGGCGTGGATCGCCGGGAATTGGGCGACGGAGGGGGACATGCCCGCACTGCGGCTCACCGCGGCGAAACGCGAACCGGTGGCCTGATGATACGCATGCCCGATGTAGTAGGAACCCGAACCGCCCATCGAGAAACCGGCGAGGTAGATGCGGCGGGGATCGATGTGGAAGCGCGTGCAGAGGTCGCGAATGGTCGTTACGACCATGGCCGCCGCCTCGGCGGTGTTCCACTGGCCGGAGTCAGGATAGGGAGGCGGGCAAACCGGGACGTAGACAAAGGCTGGGTATTGGGTGTTTTGGGTGAGGGCCTGGATCTCGCCGGGGGCGTAGGGCGAACCGTCGTGGAGATCCGCGGGGAGGTTGGGGTGACCGTAAGCATGCAGATACACGACCAAGGGATAGGCCACGGTCTTGTCGGCGTTGTAGCCGGCCGGGGCTTTGAAGTGGTAGTAGTGCGTCGCGTTGATTCCGCCGACGTCGACCGTGGCAGTCGTGAGTTGGAAGGTAGTGTCGGGAGCGGTTTCGGTGAAGTTGGCGACGGTGGGGGCGGTGCCGCCGGTCACTTCCCGGCCGTCGGTCTCGCCGTCATGGTCGGTGTCGGACTCCGTGGGGGAGGTGCCGTAGAGCGCTTCTTCCCAGTCGGTGAGGCCGTCGGAGTCGGTGTCAGTATCGGCGACGGAAACGCGCCAGAACTGGCGGCCCGGGGCGGGGGCTCCGGCGGGGCTCACGATCTCGCTGAAGTCGCTGCCGTTGCCGGGGCGCTGGGTGGAGAACGGTGCCCAGGTGGTGAGATCAGCGGAGGACTCGATCTGGTAGTGTTTGCCGGCGACGCTTGGCCAACCGAGCACGAGATTGCCGGAGGGATCGCGCTCGGTTGTGGCGGCGAGATGGCTGCTGGCGGAGCTGGGATCGGTGCCGGCCTGCGCTTCGGCACGGTTCGAAGCGCCGTCGCCATCGGGATCAGCCTCGGGCGCCCCGGCGGTGGGATGGAGACCGGCCCAGACGTCGGAGATGCCGTCAGCGTTGCGGTCGAGCGTGGCCGACGCCGGCAAGGCGAGCAGGCAGGCAAGCACACAGAGGCGTAAGGCGAGGCGGGTGATGATCATTGAGGAGGATGCGCTGGGCGAGGGGCCCGACACGGGCCGGGCCATGTCTAGACGGAACTGGCACGCGGGCCCAGGCAAGGGGCGAGCCGGCGAAAAATGGTAAAGGCGCGGCGTGGCCGCGCGCCTGTTGTGGTCATCTGCGGCGGGGGGGCGGGCGACCTGGGTGCAGTCTCCTCTGCGGAGTGTTTCCCCCGTGTCTCGAAGCGGAGGGGGCGGGCAAAAAAAACCTCAGCGCCGGGCGAACCGGCGCTGAGGGTGAAACAGCGAGGTCTCAAACGGTAGGAACTCGCATAGGGGAAGTGAGGGGGAGACGAAAGCTGAAGGCAGCCGACTCCTCGGCAAAGAACGCGAGGGGCGATAGCCACCGGGACGGTGGCGTGCTCCTCTCAACTGCGGCCTTTACATTATCATTTTGCCGCACCCATCGTCGATCACCCAACCGGGTGAATCGATGAGCATGGCCGTTACCCGAGACCGCGCCTTCCAGAGGGTGTATCTCCCGACGCAAGAGGGGCTCGCCCCGCGCTTCGCTGTGCCCGCCGAGGAAGCGCTCCCGTGAGGCCGTTGGTGTCCATCGGCCTTGCTGGGGCGCTGGCCATCCGCGCCTGGGCCGAGGCCTCCGAGGCGGCTACGCCCGGAGCCCCAGCCGTGCTCACCTGTGCCTCACAGGTGCTGGGCCTGAGCGAGGAGCAGGCGGCGCGTGGGTTGCCAGTGCGGCTGCGCGGCGTGGTGGTGGGCGATGCGCCGCCGGTCGGGAGGGCGATGGTCCTGTGGGATACAAGCGAGTACATCTATGTGCAGGTAGACGGTCCGGAGGGCGTATCGTTCCGGCGGGGCGATCTGGTCGAGGTCGAGGGGATCAGCGGTGCGGGCGGGTTTGCGCCCTTGTTGTACCTGCGCTCCGGACGGAAGCTCGGCACGGGGACGCTGCCCGCCGCGCGGGAGTTGACGGCTGAACAGCTTCTTGCGGGGCAGTTCGACGCCCAATGGGTACGCGTCCGCGGCATTGTCCGCCAATGCGAACCCTCGGAGACTTGGGCCGGGCGCTGGCGCCTGACGCTCGCGCTCGGTGGCCAGTTGGTGGCGGTCCATGTCGACAGCGAGCAATCCCCGGCGGGGCTGATCGACGCCGAGGTGGCGGTGGACGGGCTCTATTTCAATCAACACAACGTGAGCCGGCAGTTTGTGCGGGCGCAGCTCTTCGTGCCGAGTGACGTGCCGGTCACCACGCTGGTCGGTGCCCCGGAGGATGCGTTCGCCGCGCCGGTGCGGCCCGTGCGCAGCCTGCTGCAGTTTGAGCGCCACGAACGCTATGGGCACCGCCTCCATGTCCAGGGGACAGTGCTGCACCAGGAGCCTGGCGGTTGGTTTTGGATTCGCGACGGTGACCACGGATTGCGCGTGGCTTCGCGGCAGGCCGAGCGGCTCGCCCCGGGGGATCGGGTCGATGTCTTGGGTTTTCCGACGCAGGGCGGCTACACCCCGCGCCTGGAGGATGCCGTATTTCGATTCAGCGACGCGGGCGCTGCGCCGCCGGCGGTGGAGCCGGCGGATGTCCGCGGCGCCGTCGCCCATGATTCGGACCTGCTCGCGCTCGAGGCCCGCCTAGTCGAGGCGCGGCGAACAGCCGAGGGCATCGCGCTGGTGCTCGACTGGCAGGGCCTGCTCGTGCCGGCGACGCTGGCGCTGCCGGAGGCCCACGGCGTACCCGCGGCCTGGAGCCCGGGCAGCACAGTGCGGGTGACGGGCCTGTGCACGGTGCCGCTGGACGATCCGGCGCCGGCAGGAGGGCTGCTGGAGCCCGACGCCTTCGAGTTGCGGTTGCGTACGGTCGCCGACCTGGCGGTGCTGCAGCCGCCGCCCTGGTGGGGCCGGGAGCGGATTCTTTGGGCGCTGGGCATCGCCACCGGGGTTTCGATTCTGGCCGCCGCCGCAGTGTGGTTGACGGCGCGGCGCCGATTGCAGGAGCAGGCGATCCGGCGCGGCAAGGCCGAAGCGGAGTTCGCCGCCATCCTTGCCGAGCGCAACCGGGTGGCACGGGAGATTCATGACACCCTGGCCCAGGGATTGGGGGCGATCTCCATGCAGCTCGAACTCGCGAAGAACGCGCCGGCGGCCGACCGGGGCGCCACCGAGCGCCATCTGGAAGCGGCCCATCGCCTCGTGCGCGAGAATTTGGCTGATGCCCGTGCCTCGATCTGGAACATGCGCTCGCAGGCGCTTGAGTCCCACGACTTGCCCGGCGCGCTGGAGGGCATCCTGCGCCAGTTGTCGGCTGGGCGTGCCGTCGCGGCCGAGTTCAAGGTGAGCGGGACGAGCCGCCGGCTGGCGCCGCAGGCCGAGAACGAACTGCTCCGCATCGGGCAGGAAGCCATCACCAACGCCTTGCGACATGGGGCGCCGCAGAACTTGGCGATGTCGCTGGTCTTTGGGGAAGGCCAAGTTGAACTCGTCGTGACCGACGACGGGAGCGGCTTCGACCCCGAGCAGGCCCCGGGCGGTGCGGGTCGGTTCGGCCTGGTGGGGATGCGCGAACGGGCCGGGCAACTCGGGGCGTTGTTGGAGATCACGAGTGCACCGGGTCGCGGAACCCGCGTCGCCCTGTGTGCGCGCACGCCGGATTGACGGCCGGAGCACGGCGCGATTGCACCTTTACCGTCTGCACCCTCAGTTTCTCCGCCTGTGCCCTCCCTGTCTTCCAAGGCCATCCGGCTGCTGATCGTCGACGACCATCCGGCGTTTCGCGCCGGACTTGTGGCGCTGCTGGCCGACCAACCGGAACTGCGGGTGGTCGCCGAATGTGGCGACGGGCGAGAGGCGGTCGAGCTCTATCGCCGGGAGCGGCCGGATGTTGTGCTGATGGATTTGCGACTGCCGGGACTCAGCGGCGTGGAGGCGATTCTGGCGATCCGCCAGGAGCATCCGGACGCCCGCGTGATCGTGGTGACAACCTATGACGCGGACGAGGACATCTACCGGGCGATCCAGTCGGGGGCGAAGTCCTATCTGATGAAGGACATGTCCAAGGGCGAGATCGTGGGCACAATCCGCGCGGTGCATGCGGGACAGGAGCGGCTGCCGCCCGCCATTGCCGACCGGCTGGCGGAGCGGCGACGGCGCCCCGAGCTGACGTTGCGCGAGGTGGAAGTGCTGCAGCTCGTGGCCAAGGGACGTAGCAACAAGGAGATCGCTTCCGGTCTTTCGATCGCGGAGGACACGGTGAAGAGTCATCTCAAGACTTTGTTTACCAAGCTCGGCGTGCAGGACCGGACGGCGGCGGCGATCTGTGCGATCCGCCACGGGATTGTGCCGTTGCCGTAGGGGAGCGACGCCTCCGAGGTTGCCGAGAGATGACGACGCCGGACGAAGGTCTTGGCGACCTTCGCTACGGGAAGGTGGGGCGCTAGGCTACCACGGCGGTCTTCGTGACGTTATTGAACCTCGCGCAATCGCCTGACGCTTGGGGGTGGACGCGATTGACCTCAATCGCGGCTGACCGCGTTGAGGTCAACGCGGTCCACCTTTGTCAGTCAATTGGGCAAGGATCGTCAAGGCGCGACCGGGGTGAGGTTCACACTGTGGAGGTTGGCGTTCTGGGCGCTGGGCTCGATCACCTGCAGGCGGATACTGCTCAAGCCGGCGGGCAGCGCCATGCGCAGCGGGGCGGACACCGTCTGGGTGTTGGCGGGGGTGGCCAGAGTGAAGACGGCGGGCGCGCCGGCGGTGGTCGTCGTGCGATCGTTGACCCGCAGGCTGAGCGTGGCGGCGGGCGCCTCGGCGGTGAGGGTGATGTCGTAGTCGCCCGCGACGGCGGTCTTCACGGTGAAGAGCAGACTGCCGGTGTTGTAGGCGTTGCCGATGGCGGCGGCGTACCGGAGCGAGTAAAATCCGCCGGTACCGGTCCAATACGCGCCGGCGGCGGAGACGGCGGCATTGCTCGTCACCGTCGGGATGCTCGTGGTGCCGGTGGCAGCGAGCGTGGTGCCGGCGTCGGCCACGGATGTGACGGGCATCCCGCGGATCGCGTCGATGGCCTGCAGCTTCATCGTGTCGGTCGGCGAGGCAGTGGCCGTGCTGCTGCCGAAGCCCCAGGGGCCGGTGCCTCCAAGAGTGTAGTACACGAGGGTGTCGCCACCGTAGGAGTCCCAGATCTGGTGGGCGGCAATCATGCGATCCTTCATGCGCGGGTCGGCGCCGTAGAACTCGGCGAGCGACGCGTTGGCGCCGATGCCACCGGTCGCGGTGCCACCGATGGACGGCCCGCCCTCGTACGAGATCAGCTTGAGGCCGTAAAGCCGGGTCCACTGCGAGTCGGCGGCGGTCTGCCGGGCGAAGGAGGAATTGGGCAAGCCGGCGAAGTAGGCGGAGACGACGGCGGCGTCGGCGGAGCTCGGATCGGAGGCGGAGTCGTAGTACGCCGCGCCGCCGGCGCCGTACCAAATCTCGTGCGGGACGTAGTCGGGCGCGAAATAGCCGTCGGCCCAGCGCAGGGCGCCGGAGAGCGTGCCGCCGCCGTCGCTGGCCCAGGAGGCCAGGATGGGCCGCACGCGGGTCATCATCGCGTCGTCGCCGAAGACCTCGCGGAACGCGAAGCTCAGCGCCGCCGAGCGGTAGGCGGTGTAGCGCACCAGCGCGAGGCCGGAGTCGGCGGTCGCCATGCCGTCGTAGTTGATCGGGTGGTAGCGGGTGAGGCGCGCGGCCTCGCTGAACTCCGAAACCCACTCGTGGTTCATGAAGGCGCCCGCGGTGTTCCAGATCTCGTTGCCGAACTCGAGGTAGATCTTCCGGTCGGGATTGAGCGGCGGATACACCGGGTGCGCCTGCACGGAGGTGTAGGGCTCGACGCCGTCGGAACCGTATTTCAACAACTGCGCGAGCTTGAGCAGGTAGTCGTCGGAGGCGCGGCAGGGGACGGTGAGCCACAGGTCCACGCCCGCGGAGTTGGCGAGCAGGACCAGCAACTCCCACGGGCCGCCGCGGGGGTAATAGGAGCCGTTGTAGGCGACCGAGTGCGGCGAGCGCTCGGGGCGTCCGCCCGCGCCGACGAAGCCGGGCCAGCGGATCAGATCGCGCTCGGACCAGTCGCGGACGGGGTTGTTGTTGGTGTTGCCGAAATCCATCGTGCGCAGGACGGAGAACTTGCGCGCGGTGGTGAGGAACTCGTTGGTGAAGACGACGGAGCCGTCCGTCGGGTAGCTGGGGCGGATGACCTGGAGGTCGGTGATGCCGGTGCCGGTTGCCGCGGCGGCGGTGCGTCGGGTCTGGTCGAACGTCAGCCACGAGAGGCCGCCGAGTTGCTGGGTGACAACGAGGTCGGCGGTGGAGGTGTTCGTGGCGGCGTCGTAGGCGGCGTTGGCGATGGCGAACGCGCCCTGATGGGAGCCGGGATGATCGTGGCGCGGCCCCTTGAACCGGACCTTTGCAGGTGCCGGTCGCTTCCGGCGAGCCGCTGAGGATCAGGATGAAGTCCTCCACGGGCCAGCCGTCGGTCGGGTCCATCTGGGCGTTGGTCCAGTCGCGACGGCGAAAGTCGCCGCCGTTGCGCACGAGGTCGACCAACCAGTGCAACCCGTCCCAGTAGGTTGGATTCGGGATGTTGATACCGACGGAGGCCACGCCGGTCGGCGCGGGAATCGGGGGTGTCGGCGGGATCGGGACTGCGCCGACGATGGCGGAGGCCTCGGCCGAACCGGTCGCGGCGCCACCGCCGACCGTATTGCGCGCGACGACGGTCACGTAGTAGCGCTCGCCCGTGATCAAGCCGCCGATCGTGGCGGTGAGCGCGCCAGCCGGAACCGTCACCGTTGTTCCGTGACTGGAGTTGCCCTTCTCGGTGGAGTAGGTCACCGCATAGCCGGTGGCGCTGGGTACGGCCGGCCAGCTGACAACGAGCGAGTCGGCACCGCTCGGAGAGAGTGTGATGCCGCCCGGGACCGGCAGCGGTTGCACTTGGGCGAGCGTGGAGTTGGCGCTGGTGCCGGAGGCGTTCACTGCTTGCACGGCATAGTAGTAGCGGGTGCCGGCAGTGACGTTCTTGTCGGTGAACGTGCTGGCGAGGCTCACGCCGTACTGCGTGACCGCTGTGCTGGTGCCGCGCAGAATGTTGTAGTAGCTGACGCTGTCGCCGCCGGCGGTCCACGAGAGGTTAGCGGTGGTGGCGCCGGTGGAGGTCGCGACGAGGCCGGTCGGGGCCGGCGGGAGCGTCGGTGTGGGAATCGCGGCGTCGAGCGGGAGCACGAGGAGACCGGCGATGGCGGCGGCGACCGTGGAGTCGGCGGCGCTGACGATCCGTACGTAGCTCAGACCTTCGGGGAGATAGGCGGGGATGGCCGGGACCGAGAGCACGTGGGGCCCGGAGGGTAGGCGGATGGCGGTGCTGAGGCACTGGCCGTTCACCCATAGCTCCACCTTGGCCAACGCAGTGTTGCCCGCGCCGCGGACGGCGAAGCTGTAGTTGCCGGCGATGGTGGCGCGTATCGGAAAGATAACGCTGCCGCCGCCTTGGGAGGGCGGTTTGATCGCGTAGACCCCGGAACCGGACCAACCGTTGGTCACGGAGACTGCCGGATTCTCCGGGCCCATGAGGACCAGGCCGGGCACCAGGGCCGCGGCGGCGGTGATGGGCGCGCGGGCCGCCGAGTTGATGGCGTCGATCGCCTGCAGTTTGACGGTGGCGGTGGGCGAGACGGTGGAGGTGGTGTCGCCGAATCCCCAGGGCCCGCTGCCCGGGAGGGTGTAGTAGACCAACAGGTCGCCGTCGTACGAATCCCAGATGCGATGGGCGCGGAGCATCGCGTCCTTCATGCGCGGGTCGGCGTTGTAGGCGGCGGTCACGCGCTCGCTGCCGGAGGTGCCGCCGGTGGCGGTGCCGCCCGGCCCGGGCCGCCTCGTAGGCGACGAGCTTGAGGCTGTAGGTCTTGGCCCAGGTGGCGTCGCCCGCGGTCTGGCGGGCGAATTGGTCGTTGGGCAGAGTGGCGAAGTAGCCGGCCATCACCGACGGTTCGGTGCTGCCCGGGTTGACGTTGGAGTCGTAGTAGGCCGCCCCGCCGGCGCCGTACCAGATCTCGTTCACGGCCCGCGCCGGTTGGGTGGTCTGGAAGTAGGCGGCGGCCCAGCGGAGCCCGGAGGCGATGCCGCCGCCGGCTTGGTAGGTATTCACCGGACGGATGCGGGTGATCATCGCGGCATCGCCGAAGACCTCGCGGAACTTCTGGCTGATGACCGAGGACCGGTAGGCGGTGTAGCGCTCCATCGAGAGCGTGTACCACTGGTTGTCGGTGGCGAGCTGGCCGTCAAAGTTGATCGGGTGGCCGGGGACGTTGTCGTGGATGTCCTTGGCCAGCGCCTGCACCCAACGGTAGTTCATGAAGCCGCCGGCGAAGTTCCAGACCTCGTTGCCGTACTCGAGGTAGAGGCGGAGCTCGGGATTGAGCGGCGGATACACGGGGTTGGCGGTGGGGGCGGTGTAGGGGGTGACGCCGTCGGAGCCGTAGCGCAGGAGGTTGGCGAGGTTGGTGATGTAGTTGTCGGAGGCGCGGCAGGGGACATTGATCCAGAGATCGACGCCGGCGGTGTTGGCCAGCTGGATGAGGCGCTCCCACGACGCGCCGCGCGGGTACCACGAGCCCTCGAACTGGAGGTAGTGCGGGTTGTCGGTGTAGGTGCCCGAGGCGCCACCGAAGCCGCCCCACGCCACCAGGGAACGCTCGGACCACTCGCGGGTGGGATTCTGATTCGTGGCGAGATAGTCCATCGAGCGAACCGCCTGGAACTTCCGGACGGCGGCGAGAAACTCGGTGGTGAAGAGCACCGAGCCGTCGGTCGGGTAGCCCGGGCGGTAGATCTGGAGTTTGGTGATGCCAGTGCCGGCGGCGGCCGCCGCGGTTCGCTTGGTGCCGGTGACGACGATCGAGGTCAGGCCCGTCATCGGCGAGGTCATGCGGAGAATCGCCGAGGTGGTGTTGGTGGCGGCATCGTACTGGACGCCCGTGACGGCGCCGGTGCCGCCGGAGTCCACGCGGAAGTTGGCCGCGCTGCCGATGAAGCGGATGGCGTAGTCGCCCGCGGGTTCGTTCTGCCCGGCGATGATGATGCGGAAATCCTCGGTCGGCCAACCCTCGGAGTCGAGCGAGGCGCCGCTCCATGCGGTGGCCTTGCGGAAATCCGAGCAAGCGACGAGGTCGACCATCCAGTGGAGGTTGTCCCAGTAGGTGGGCCCGGGGAGGCCGATGCCGACGTTGGCGCGGGTGAGGCCGGCACGCAGCTCGCTGGTGATCGAGCCCGTCTCGCTGGTGGCGCGCACCTGGAAATCGTAGCTGGTCGCGGACTTGAGCCCGGAGACGGTGACGTCGCTGATGGCGTTCGTGAGCGTGGTGGTCGCTGTGCCGCCGGTGGGACCGTAGAGCAGATCGTAACTTGTCGCGCCAGCGGCGGACCACGTGATCGCTATGCTGTCGGCATGACCCGAGGCGAGCGTGGCGATCGCAAACGGCGCGAGCGGCGTGCCGTGCTTTTCCGGTGAACTCGCGCTCGCGCCACCGCCGACCGAGTTCGTGGCGACGACGCTCAGATAGACGCGCGTGTGCCGGCGATCGGTCCGGCGACGTCGCTGGCGAGCGCGGGAGCAGCGACGGCGCCGCCGGTGGTTCCCGCCGCGGCGTTGCCGGCGATGGGCGAGAACTTCACCGCGAAGGAGGTGGCACCGGCGCAAGGGGCCCAGGTGACGTGCAACGCACCGGTGGTGGTGAGCGACACCGCGCTGATCGTCGGCGTGGCGACCGGCTGGACTGCGGTTTCGGCGAGATCGGCGCCTTCGCCGGCGCCGGTCACGGCGGAGACGACGTAGTAGTATGTCGTGCCGTTGGTGAGAGCGGTGTCGTCGAAATGCGGTACCATCGAAGTGCCGATCCACGGTAGGGGCCGCCGTGCGGGCCGCGTTTGATGTTGTAGGTTGTGGCGCCGGCGACCGCGCCCCAAGTCAACGAGACCTTGCCGTCGGCGCCGGTGGCGATGAGCGCACTGGGATCGATCGTGACGACGCGCCAGAACTGGCGTGCTGGGTCGCTCGTGCCGGCGGCGCGGACGATGGTCTCCATCTCACTTCCGCCACCCGTGTATACCGTCGGCAGCGCGGTCCAGTTTTGCAGGTCAGCCGACGCCTCGACGCGGTAGTGCTGATCGGTCTCGCCCGGCCAGTGGAGCACGAGGTCGCCGTTGGCGGCGGTCTGGAGCGTGGCCGCGAAGGGCGTGGCGGTCTGGGCCGACGCGCAAATACTGGACAGCGCGAGGAGGCTGGCGATGAGGGCGGAGCGGAACGGAATATTCATGGCGAGTGTGGGTTCGCAGGCGTGAATCCGTCGGTGGGGGCCGAGAGACGCGAAGACGAGATCCGGAGCGCAGTGGGTGGGCGACGGGAAAGCGCTTTTGCTGCCTTTGGGGGAGCGCTTTTACCCTCTGTTGGCGAACGCGGGCCGCAGTTGAAAGGCCTCGGCTGCGCGGGAGACCCCAAGCCAACGCGTGCCGCGTTTCTGTGCCGACGCGGACGCCGCCCCAGTGTGCTTCGCCGCGAAGAATACGAGGCGGAGTCCCTGCCGGAATAGTCCTATGGTGCGATCTCGAAGGCTCCGATGTCCGGGGCGGCGTCGCGGAGGTTGCCGAAATGGTCGACAGCGACCGGCGTGCGGGTGCCGGCGTCCTTGAGCGGGCTGGACGGACTGAGCTTGCCGAAGTCGGCGCTGGCGGCGTCGAGGCTGAGGAGCAGCGGATCGATGATGGCGCTGTGGAGATCCATGCCGGTGGCCGCGCGCCAGACCGGGAGGGTGCCGAGGGGGAAGAGTGGCTTCTGGGCCTCGGTCCAGCCGGGGCTGAAGAATCGGTTGTAGTCGGAGAACCCATCAAGCGCGCCGGTTCCGCCGTAGGTCGAGAGAAAGAAGTGCCCGGCGTTGAGGCCGGTGGTGTCGCGCAGGAGGTTGTTGCGGATGTCGAGGCGTGCGCAGACGGAGTTGGCGAGCACGAAGCGGAAGTCGCTGTCGTGGGACACGCCGACGGCGGTATTGTTGTAGATGCGGATGTCGCTGGAGGGGCCGATGACGGTGTCGTCCTCGACTGTGATCTGGTAGGAGTAGTCGGAGAAGAGATTGTTGCGGATCGTGATCTCGCGGGCGTGGAGGCTGATGGCGGACATGCGGTTGTAGCTGTAGCCTGATTTCCCGAGAAACAGGTTCGAGTCGGCGGTGATGTGATGCGCGTGCTCGTTGGCGGAGTTGCGGTTCTGCGGCCAGATGCCGAGCAGGCCGGAGATGGTGTTGCGGTAGAGGACGATCTTGTCGGTGTCGCCGCGGATGGTGACCTCGTCGAAGTTGGCGTAGCGGTCGTCGAAGATGTTGTGGGCGACATAGTGACGGGTGCCGCCCTGGATGCGCAGCCCGTGCTCGGGCTTGTTGTTGTTGCTGTCGTGGGTCCAGTTTCCGATGACGGCGACGCCGTTACCGCCGGCGCAGAAGCCGGAGGCGCCACAGTCGCGGTACTCGTTGAGGGCCTCGGTGTTGTAACGGCCGCCTACGTTCATGCCGCAGTTGCTGACGTTGTACTCGGTGAGGCGGTAGAGGAGGCTGTGCCGGTCGTTGGTATTGATGAAGAGGGCGCCGGGGTAACGCGGCGTGCCGCTGCGCCCGGAGGTAGCGCCGCCCGAAGTGAAGGCCAGATCCATCACGCGCCAATCGCTCCCGACCACCAGGGTCCACCAATCGGTGTCGACTGCGTCGGAGTAGATCACGGGTTTGGCGGAGGAGGGTGCCGCCGGCGCGCTGTAGCCGCCGAGGATGATCGGGCCTTTCGCCGTGTTCAGCACGAAGGTGGTGTGGAAGGTGTCGCCGTTGCGGAAGAGCACGCGGGTGTTCGGAGTCTTAATCCGCCCGACTGCGTAACTGAAATGCTGCCACGGCGCGTCGATCGTGCCGGGGTTGGAGTCGAGGCCGTTGGCTGCGACGTAGTAGGTCGTGCCGGTGAACGGCAGTACGGTGACCGTCGTCTCCAGAGCGGAGCGGGCGCCGTTGCGGTCGTAGGCATTCACCGTGATGCGGTAGGTGCCGGGCTGGTCGAAGACGTGGGCGGCGACGAAGCCGTTCCCGGTACGGTAGGGCGCGGCGGGGTCGAGGTTGTCGGCGTCGAAATTCCACAGGCAGGTGGCGTCGATGTAGGAGCCGTCGGCAAACTGTGGCGACGGAGTCACGTCGAAGAAGACCGAGAGCGGGGCGACGCCGGTGGTGCGGCTGGCGACCAGGCAGAGTTCGGTGCCGAGGGCGGTGGGCGTGGCAGAAACTTCGGCGGAGTCGGCGCCCTCGGTTGCGCCGGCGACGGCGGAGACGACGTAGGAGTAGGGCGTGCCGTTGGTCAGTCCCGTGTCGTTGAAGTATGGGTGGGTATTCGTGCCGATGAGGGCGTAGGGGCCGCCGTGCGGGCCGCGCTTGACCCGGTAGAAGGAGGTGCCGGGGATAATCTTCCAGGTGAGCGACACTTGGCGGTCGCCGCCAATCGCCACGACCGCGGCGGCATCGGCTGCGGTCACGCGCCAGAACTGGCGCGCCGGATCGGTGGTGCCGGCGGTGCGCACGACTGTGCTGAATTCGCCGTCGGTCCCGGTGATCACCCCGGGGCGGGCGGTCCAGGTACTCAGGTCCGGCGAAGACTCGATTTGATAGAGCTTGTTGTCCGTGCCCGGCCAGTGGAGCACGAGGTCGCCGTTGGCGGTGGTCTGGAGCGAGGCGTTGAACGCGGTCTGCGCGGGGGCGGAAAACGGCAGCGCCAGCAGCCAGACGAGGCGGATGAGAGTGGAGAAGGGTTTCATGGCGGGGGCGTCGCGCGCGGTTGTAGCGCGGTCAAACCATGACCGTGGTGTCTGAAGCCGGGCTACGGGAAAACGGCTCCACGAGCCGGTCCGTGGCGCTTTTACCCCCAGTTTGCGATTTCCGTGGCGGCCGCGTCGATGGGCCGCGCACGCGTGAACCCGACAGGTGGCGACTTAGCGTTTCGGCGTGAGCTTGCGTACCGGAGAATCCATCTGGCCGCGGGTGACGCCGAGCTGGTTGATCAGCTTGAATTCGCGCCAGAGCTCGGCGCCGGAGATGGCGCCGGTGATGAGCTGGCGGTAGCGGCCGAGCACGCGTGTGATCTCGTCCGACTCCTCGTCGAGAAACTCCACGCGGAAGTGTCGCGCGCCCAGCTCGATCATCCGGCCCACGAATTCCGCGCCGGTTTGGGCGCGGGAATTGAAGACGGTGTTGCGGCAACCGGCGTCGGCCTTCACCGGATGTTCGGCGCCGATGTGGTCGCGCAGGCGCAGGTTCACACTGTCGCAGGGGCGGCCGCAGTTGGTGTAGTCGGTACCCTTCGTCAGGAAGGCGCAGAACACGCAGTGCTCCATGTGAAACATGGGCATGTGCTGGTGGATGGTGATCTCCAGGGCGGTCGGATCGTCGGCGGTGAGCAGCGCCTCCAGTTGCTGGATGTTGAGGTCGTAGGAGGCGGTGACGCGCTCCAGCCCGAACTGGCGGCGGAAATAGTCAGCGCTCCACTCGTTGGCGACATTGAGCGAGAAGTCGCCGCGGCGGGGGCAGTCGGCGAAGAAGCGGAGGTGGTCGAAGTTGCGGACGAGGTAACCGTCGGCTTCGCACGAGCGCACCTGCTTGAGGATCCACTCGTCGCCCGGCTTGAAGATGCGCGGCGGGGCGACCCAGATCGTGCGGTCGGTGCCCGCCTCGCCGCGAGCGGTGCGGTCGGCGTGGAAACGGGCGACGGCCTCGCGGTAGTGTTTCGGGTTTTCGAATTCGCAGTAGACCGTGCGGATGTCGGCGAGCGGAAGAACGGCGTCGAGCTGGCGGAGATGCCGGATGACGGCGATGAGCTGGGGCGCGGCCGTCGCGGCTGCCGCGATGGCGGCTTCGTCGCGTTGCGGCCAGGCGGTACGGGCGCCGTCGGGCACCAGTTGCCAACGCAGTGGGGCGGCGCGGAGTTCATCGAGCTGGGCGACGGCATCGCGGCGGATGCGGTTGAGCTCGCTCAGCGGCAGGATGAGGCCGGGAGCGAGCTGGGAGTCCAGTTTCTCGAGCTGGAAGGGCGTGCCGCCGAGCCGGCCGAATTGTTCCTGCAGGCGCTCGGGCGTGAGTGGTTGGTTCTCCGCCGACGTGAGCGGGATGGAGGACTCGGCGCGGGCGACGTGCCCGAGCTCGTCGCGCAGCAGGAGGGTGAGCGGGGTGCCGGGCTGGCCGTGGACCTCGGCGGTGATCGGGCGCAGCACGCGCGGTTTGTCGCCGGCGAAGCTGGCGCGCAGCGTGCGGTCGAGCGCGGGGTCGTTGGTTTTCCAGACGCGATCGCCCACGTGGATGCGGGAGAAGTTCAAGTCGCCGTGACCAAAGGTCAGAAGAACATCGGCGCCACGGGTGGCTACCGTGTAGACGCGTCCGCCCTCTTCGCCGTCCTCGGGCGCGCCGAAATCGAAGACGAGACCGTCACCCGGTTTCACTGGCGGAATCGTCGGGAGGGTCGGGCTTTGCGGACGACCGGCGGGCCGCGTTGACTTCAATGCGGTCTGACCGGGTTGGGGACAACCCGGTCCACCTGCGGAGGTCGGTCTGGTGAAGTCGACGAGTTGGACGACGATGCCGTCGCGTTCGATGCGGACGACTGTGCCGAGGGGCATGCCTCGTTTGGTGCCGTAACGGGCGTGGACGAGCTCCTGGTTGTTGAGGCCGCGGAACCAGCCCGGGTAGAGCCCACGGGAGAACGCCATCTCGAGCGAATAGCGGTGCGCATGCCAGAGCTCGGCGACGACCGCGCGTTCGCCGGAATTGTGATTATGTGGTTCGTGACCAGGGCGTAGGGGCGCCGCTTGCGGCGCCCTTGCCATAGGCTCATCGCGGGGGGAATCGGTGCCTAAAGGCGTCGCAAGCGACGCCCCTACATCGGAGGGATGCGGCGCAAGCGACGCCCCTACAGTGGCAAAGACGTCGCTATGTCCGAGCTCGGCCATCACGCGGTCGAGGGCCTGGCGGTAGACGCGGGTGAGATTGGCCACGTACTCGGCGCTCTTGAGGCGGCCTTCGATCTTGAGCGAGGCGATGCCGAGGCGGGCGAGATCAGGGAGCACGTCCATGCCGGACAAGTCCTGGGGACTGAGCAGATAGCGCCGGCCGCCGAGGTCGACGGGCTGGCCGTCGGCGACGAGATCATACGGCATGCGGCAGGCCTGGGCGCATTCGCCGCGATTGGCGGAGCGGCCGCCGAGCGACTCGCTGGTGAGGCATTGGCCGGAGTAGGCGACGCAGAGGGCGCCGTGGACGAACACTTCGAGGGGCAGCTGCGCGGGGGAGTCGCCGAGCGTTTCCCGGATCTTTGTGATCTCCTTGATGGAGTTCTCGCGGGCGAGCACGACGAGTTGCGCACCGAGCTCGTGGGCGAATTGCACCCCGGCGGAGCTGGTGACCGTCATCTGGGTGGAGATGTGAATGGGGAAATCCGGCGACAGGGCGCGGATCATCCGGCAGATGCCGACGTCCTGCACGATCGCAGCGTCGACTCCGGCGGTGACCAGGGTGCGGATATAGTCGGCGGCGTCGGCGAGCTCGTTGGCGAAGACGAGGGTGTTGAAGGTGACGTAGCCGCGCACGCCGCGCCGGTGGAGGAAGCGCATGAGCTCCGGCAGGTCGGCGGCGGTGAAATTGTGCGCGCGCATCCGGGCGTTGAAACGGTCGAGGCCGAAGTAGACGGCATCGGCCCCGTTCTCGACGGCGGCGCGCACGCAGTCCCAGTCGCCGGCGGGGGCGAGGATCTCAGGACGGCGCAGCGGCGCGCGCCCAGGCACAGCCGAGCCGGAAGCCTCGTTGGCAGGGCGGGCGGAGCAATCGGTAGCGGAATGAGCGGTGGGCGCGGGCAGAGGCCGCACCGGCAACGGTCTTTGGGCGTTAGGCACGAGTGGGCACGACCGGTTCGTTCCGTGGCAGCTCAGATGAGTACTGTGGCGGGGAAGCTACGGCTGACCTGTTGGTCAAAGGGGTGCCAGTTTTCCTCGAAGTTTCGCGCCAGAACCGCGCCGTTCCCAGCCGGGATGGCGGTCGAGTTGCCCAATGCCTCCTGGGTCGAAACGTGTGCCCCCCCCGCCGGGGCCGGGCCGGCCCGACCCCCCCCGGGGGCCCCGCCGCGGGGCCCCATCCCCGGTCGAAGCGTGAACCATTGATGGGCCTTCGCGTGTTGAGCGTGGTTGGGCTAGGCCACGGCGCCCCGCCCCCCCCGCCCCCAGCCGGCCCCCCGAGATACCATTTCTTGCTGGAAGACGGTCTCGGCGGAATGCGGATCCTCTTGAATGCGGAAGAGCCGGGAGTGGGCAAGCTGGCCGAGGTGACGGCAGTGGGCGTAATGGAAGTTCTCGGTCAAGCCAAGTTCCAGACTCTGGCGCAGTGTTTCGGGGGACGGAATCGTGTCTGCTGCGAGGAAGAGGGTGTAGGCGGTGCTGGCGGCGGCGGGCACTGGTGCCAGCAGGGCAAAACGGGCTTGGATATGCTGCTCCGCGAGGGCGCGGTTAATGACTTGCTGCACGAAGGCTCCATGAAGTTTCTCGCCGAAGAGGTCTGAGACGAGGTTGCCCCGACCGACGAAGCGTAGACAGGGAGCGTCTTGGACGAAGCCAGTGACGCGGACGCGGTCGCCCAGCGGATAGCGGTAGAGGCCACCGCCAGTGGTGACGATTACGTCGTATTCGCCCCCGGCAACGAGTTCATGGGCCAACGAAAGCTGTCCGGTCTCCGGGGATTGGAACTCGAAGAAGTGGGAGGTCACGGCCAATACGGGATCGGCATTCGCAAGGAGCGGGAGAGACACAAACGCCTCGGTGGCAACCAGGCCTTTGCCTTGAATCTCCACGGAGGGGAAGTGCCGGCGCAGATTCGTGGCGTAGGTATCGCTTGGGCCGTGAGTCCAGCAACTGAGGTGGGCGAGCTTGGGCCACACCTGCTCGAACAGGCCGGGAGTGTGGCCAGTGCGAAGAAGGGACTGGAGGTACTCGGCTCGCTTCCGGGAGCCGGAGCGGCGGTTTGCGACCAGTAGGGCGAGGATCTCGTCTTGGCGCGCGAGAAACTCGTCGAGCAGTGTGGTGAGGAAGGTCGGACTCCAGACCGAGATCAGGCTGAGGCTTTCATCCGCCAGAAGCGCCAGCAAGGTGCGGGTTCTGAATTCGGTGATGTCGCGGGTTTGTGCAACCTGCGCCGGCGCTGCGCTGACGAGCGAGAAGAGCTTTTGGCCGAGAAAGCCGAGATAGCTGGAATCGTGATCGAAGCCCACGCGTAGGTGGCCGTGGGTTCGTGGTGCGGTGGACGGTGGGGAAATTGACCAGTAGGCGGTGCCACGGAGGAGCTCGGGGCGGCGGCGGTAAAGCGTGTGTAACCAAGGATCGATGCCGCAGCGGAACTCCTGAGCGACGCCCGCCGTCCAGGGGATGAGCTTGGTGCCGGACGTCGAGCCGCTGGTGGGCTGAAAGAGGCGGACAGGCTCGGCGGTGAGGACGCCGGTCTCGCCGTTGGCGATGGCTTCGATGTGCGGTGCCAGCGCAGCGTACGGCGTGATCGGAACTCGTTGCTGGAATTCGGCGATCGAGCGGATCCCCGCGAATCCGTGGGCCTCGCCGAACCGGGTGTGGGCGTTACGCCGTAGCAGAGCGAGGAGGCGGTGGTGCTGCGTCTTTTTGATAAGGCCGAGGGCGGTGGTGAACCGGCGGTGGGCCCGGGAACAGTTGGCGATCCAGGCGCCGTTGACGAGGCGCCGAGTGAGTTCCGGCAGGAGCATCTTAGAAACGGCGACGAATGAACTCGGTCACGTTGTCGGGGTGGAAGCGGGCCAGACAGACGAGTTCATCTCCTTGCCGATGGCCGGGATTCAGTTTCTGGAAGTGCGCGATGTGCGGGTCGGCGAGTCGCTGGGTGTCGAGTTCGGCGATGCCTTCCCGCAAACGCTGGGCTCCCGGCTGGGCGCGCAGGATGCCAGTGGCCGGGTCGAAGCGAGCACCGAACCGGGCGGTGGCTGCACTGTTCAGCAGGTTGCGCTCAAGGGGCGACGCCTCGTGGGTGTGGCACGGGGTGAACTCGTGGAAGAACACGGGGAGGAATCGGTAGGTCTTGTAGCCTTTGCTGGTGAGGAGCCAATAGACCTCGGTGCCGGGGTGGGCGGCCAGCAGGGAGAGCATGAGCCGGCCCCACGCCAGCGGCAGCGCCAGCGAACCCCAATGGGCTCTGTCGATGATGGTGTCGCCGGAAAACACGACCTTCACGGCTCTGCCATCGGCGAGGTGGTCGAACATCACCTGGGTCGAGAAGCCGCAGAGTCGCTCGGCATCGCTCAACAGAATCACCCATTGCTTCGTCTGGAGGTCGGCGAGGAATTGCGGCTCCGTCACGCCAGCGTAATGGGCATCCATCAAGCGGAACATGGCCGCGCGCTGCGCCGAGGTGAGCTCGCCCACTGCGATCGTCTGCGCTCGGAGGTGCATCACAGTGAGCCCGTTTCCACATAAGGGATTCGGAGGCGGTCCAGCGCGCTGAGGGCACGTTCTCCGTCTTCCCACGCTACGGCGTAGAGCAGGCTGTACAGCGGAACGTGGGGATGGTTTGCGAGTTCGGGGAGCAGTGGATCACGTTCGTGGAGACCGGCGATGAAGAACGAGACGCGGTGGCTCCGATCACGAACGGCTGCGTCGAGCAGGACTCGGAAGACGGTGCGGTCGTTGTCTCGAACGCACACGAGCGAGAGGATGAAATAGTCAAGTGGCGCGTTGGGAGGCGGCAACGACGGCATCCCGCGTAGGCGGGTCAGAAGGTTGAGCGGAAAGCGCAGTGCGCGCAGCCATGGGACGTAGCCCGCGATGCGCCAGCGGCGGAGCTTGCGCTGATCCCAGGCGGCGAGCGTGCCAACGATTTCGTCGCGCCGGAATGCGAGGAGGACGTCCGACCAATCCAGATGGGCCAGCAAGCCGTCCGGGCGGCCAAAATCCTCGACTCTGTATTCTGGGAAGAACTGCTTGGTGCGACCTTCGCGGTGAAGAAATGCGACTAGCGCGGCCCCGTCGGCGACGGTGGCTCGCCGTACGGAGAGGCCGTTCGTGGCGGGGGCGTTGAAGCCGCTGCGCCCATCGATTGCCATGCAGCAGAACCGGCCGAGATCGTGGTAGGCGGGCAGCCCGAGTCGGCGCGAGCGGAGGACCGCCTGCGCGGGCGCGTTGGCCTCCATGATCGTGGTCAGGTAGAGCGCGGCCGGGCGGAGCTCATGGAGGGCTCCCAGCGAGGCGTAGCCGTCGGTGAGTAGTTGGGCACTGCGGACCGACGGTGCCACGTGGAGACCGCCGAGGTAGCCGAGGGAGAGGGGCGCACCGTCGACGAACGCCGGTTTGAGCGAGCGGTGCCCGGTCGCGACCAGCACGCCCGTGGCGGCCTCGCGGCAGAGCAGAACCTCGTGGTGGCGGCCCTCGACGCAGAGAGACTCGAGGTAGTCGGGGCCGCGGTCGAACGCGATCCGAAGGGCTCCAGGCATCTCGGCGGTGCGGCTGAACGCCAGCAGCTCGGCGTTGTCCGCGTCGGTGGCGAGCGAGAAGCGGAAACCGCTCGCGCCCACAGTCGTATTCGCCGGAAGGGTGGGCGCGGCCGGGGTCGACGAGGTGGAGCCGCCGTTCGTCACTCGGTTCCTCCCAGCGGAATGCCCGACTTCTGGGAGAGTTCGCGCCGGAGCATCCAGTTGAGCATCCAGAAAGCCCAGGCGCGGCCGGGGGTAGGGCTGTTTGCCTTGAAATCGAGACTGCGGCGGAAGATCGAACCCCACGTGTAGAAGGAGCGGCGGGCGCGCTGGCAATTCTCCTCGATGGCGCCGGCACTCATGGCGGCCGGGCGGAACGGCACCTGGCCGAAGCGGTAGTCGTCGTGGAGCCACCACTTGGGGTATTGCAGTTGGCCGGCGGCCTCGAGCTCGCGGTACAGCGGTGTGCCCGGGAAGGGAACGAGGTGGTTGAACGCCGAGAGGAATATCTGCTCCTTCTTCGCGAAGCGCACGGTGAGGTCGAAACTCTCGGGCCGGTCGTGCGGGTATCCGAAGATAAAGGTGCCGTAGACGAAGACCCCTGCCCGCCGCAGGCGGTCGAGCGCCGCCTCGTAGTCGTCGACGTGGTTGATGCGTTTGCCCATGGCCGCGAGGTTGGCGCCGTTGAGCGACTCAAACCCGACGAGCAGTCCCATGCAGCCGCTCCGGGCCATCGAGCGAAGGAGCGTCTCGTCCTTCAGCGCGTGGAGGCTGCCTTGGCTCATCCATTGGATGCCCAACGGGGCAATCGCGTCGAAGAGCTCCCGCGCGCCGGCGGGGTCGCCGACGATGTTGTCGTCGACGAAGAACACATACTTGTCGTGGACCTGCCGCAGTTCCTCGACGATCTCCTGCACGGGACGGCGACGGTAGCTGCCCTGAAACGCCGCGCCGATCGAACAGAAGTTGCATTGGAACGGGCAACCGCGGCTCGTCTCGACCAAGGCTACCGGCAGGTACTTCTTGTCCTTGAAGATGGCGCGGTCGGGCTGAAGCCCCTGCAGCGGGCGTCCGCGTTCGCCCTGGTAGAACGGCTGCAGCGCGCCGCGGGCGCCGTCACGAAGGATGTCCGCCCAGACGGATTCCGCCTCGCCGACGCACACCGCATCGGCGTGCTCCCGACACTCGTCGGGGCAGAGCGTGGCGTGGTATCCGCCCATCACCACCGGGATACCGCGCGCACGAAAACGCGCGGCGATCTGGTAGCCCCGCTTGGAGGAGTAGGTCTCGATCGAGATCGCGACGAGATCGGTGGCGGCGTCGTAGTCGATCAACTCCATCCGGTCGTCGAAGAATCGAATCTGCCAATCAGGAGGTGTCATCGCCGCGAGACGGGCGATGGCCAGTGGCTGCAATTGCCAGGAGCGGACGAATGGTTTGCCCGGCTTCCGGCCGATGGCGGGATAGATAAGTGTCAGCCGGGGCATACGGTCTCCTCCTCTTCCGGAATGATCCAGTGGCTTGCGGTGGGCGGGGTGCCGGGGTCGTGGAGGGAGTAGGGCGAGGCGTAGATCGGATCGGAGTAGAGCCGCTTCACGAAGATCCGATAGCACAGGTTGCCGACGAAGTTGATGGCGCAACGGATATCCGGATGGCTGACGCGCTTGAGCACCCGGCCCATGCGGAACGTCTCTTTGTAGGCCCATTTGAACCCCCGATATAGCTCGTCGGGTGTCATCTGCACCGGGTTGATGACCACGTGCATCGTGTCGTAGTCGTTCCAGTTGTAGCTGAGAATGCGGTTCTCCGCCTGCATGCGGGCGAAGAGCTGGGTGCCGGGGTAGGGCGTGTAGAGCGAGTAGCGCGGGATATCGACGCCGAGGTCCTGCACCAACTGGACGGTGGACTCGAAGACGCTGGAGTCGTCGTGGTCGAAGCCGAAGACGAAGCAGCCCTGGGTCGAGATGCCGCGCTTTTGCAGCGAACGGATCAGGTCGCGGTAGTTGAGGGTCTTGTTGAAGTTCTTCCGGATGCTCTGGAGCGTGGTCTGGTTGCCCGACTCGAAACCGACCAGCAGATATACGCAGCCGCTGCGCGCCATGAGGTCGAGCAGTTCGGTGTTCTGGAGGCTGTCGGCCGTGACGAGGCCGCCCCATTTTTGCAGGCGGAATCCTGGCGGTGAACAGCTCCTTCGCGTACTCGACGTCGTCGATCAGGCTGACGTCGTTGAAGGCGACATGGCGCCCGGGGATGCTGCGGATGTCGCGGATCACGTCGCCGATCGGGCGTTTGAGGTAGCGCGGCCACACCGCGTTGACGGTGCAGAAATCGCAGATGCGCTTGCAGCCGCGGGTCGCCTGGACGGTGTTGGGCAGCATGTAACCGCTGGTCCGTTGCAGGTCGCGGCGGGGAGCGGGGACGTCGGTCAGGATATGGTCGGGCAGGTCGCGCTCGCGATAGACCCGTTTCATGCGGCCGGCGCGGAAGTCCTCGATGAGTTGGGGCCACGCGTGCTCGCCGCGGCCGATGACAATGCTATCGGCGTGTTGGATCGCCTCGCCGGGCAGAATCGAGACGTGGACGCCGCCGAGGACCACGGGGATGCCGCGCGCGCGGAAATGCTTCGCCAACGCGTAGGCCGGTCGGGCGCAACCGGTGATCACGCTGATCGCCACGAGGTCGGCCGGCTCGTCCATCGGGATCGGGTCGATGCTGCCGTCGACGATTTTCACCTGCACATCGGGCAGCGGAGGGATCAGTGCAGCGAGCGTGGTCAGGGTCAGCGGAGCCTCGCGCATGGAGCGAATGAATGAGCCGATGCACAGCTTGTGCATGTGCGCGTCCGGCATGATCAGGAGAATTCGCATGGCTCAGGGGCTCCGCCTGGTGGGGTTTGCGATCGGCATGGGGCAAGGGGGAATCAATGGAACGGCGACGGAGCGATCAAGGGGGATTGACTGCGGCGGGCGCGGGATGGACGCGATCCGAGATGCAGAGCGGAACCAGCTTCCCCTCTTTGAGGACGGCGTCAGGGCAACAATCGCAGTGGACCACTCGCCCGTGTTCATCGATCGAGGCCGGCCACTGGAAAAGCAGGCGTTTAGCGCCCAGGTGTGCGCCGGGCCGGGCGGCGTGAGCGAGAAACTTGAGGCGCTGGCCGAGGGGACCGGAGGCGAGGCCATTGAGCAGCAGATGGAGGCCGGTCTGTAACGACTGCTGCTTCTGATAGAACGGATACCGCCCGGTGAGGCGCCGGATCACTTTGAGGAAGGTCCGTTCCACTCCCGTGGGCTGGACGCTTTGCTGGCGAATCAGTCGTCCTTGGCGGTGCACCGTGCCTACCAGGAAGGATAGCCAGCGCGGAGCGGAGGCATCGAAGTTGGACCCGAGAAAGGCGAAGGGAGTGATCGCGAAGCGCCGCTCCAACCAACCGCAGAGCTCGACTGATTGGATTTCGCGGGGGGAGCCTGCCGGTGTCGCGCTGAGCGAAACCGAGGTCATCCCCTGCGCGAGGTCGCCGACGAGGGCAGGCATCCGGCCGACGTCGCGCCACCAAGTCACGAGCAGATAGGAGACGGCGGGCGTAGCGAGCGTGAAGGAAACGGTCTCTTCTACCTCGCCCATTCTTTCGGGATACGCGGTGGACGCCAGTCCGACTTCGATCCCGTGGGCCGCGACGCGAGCCGCGAGGTCCGTACGCAGGCGGCGAATGTCTTCGGCTGTGGCGTTGGCGGGGAGGTCGGGGCGGCGTTGGCCAGATTCGACGTGGAGGAAGATGACGTTGGCCCCGGCCCGCTTGAGCCGGATGAGTAGGTCGTCGGTAAGGGCTACGCCATTGGAGAACAACTCGACGAACAGGCCGCGCCGGCGCACGCGCCGGACGATTTCGACCAAGTCTGGATGCAGGGTTGGTTCGCCACCAACGATGGAGACGGATTGCAGGCGGCGCAGGCGCAGCAGCGTGTCCAGTTGCGCTTCGATTTCGGCGAGCGGCCGAATCTGGTCGGGCTGGAGGTTGTAGCAGTCGCGGCAGCGGATGTTACAGCCCCGCAGGATGTCGATCACGGCGTGTGGGACTGTCTCCGAAGTCCAAGGAAGCTGGAGGGGCGGTCGTGTCACGAGAGGATGGCGGGCGCGACCGCGGGGAGAAGCTTGCCTTCCGGAATACGGAGCAGCTGTTCAGCGCGGGTGAAGGCGTCAGCGGGGAGTCCGGCGCTGCGCATCAGTTCGAGCGACTGGTCGAAGGGATTGCCGATACGACGGACCCGCAGCGCGGCGCCCAAGCCGATGGCACCGAGGCAGCTCAGCGGCAGCGGCGTCACCGGGAAGTCGGAGCCGTGCACGCATTTGGCCATCAACTGCGGAGATTGGTGCAAACTGCGAAGGCGCCAGATCCGGGTTATCACTCCGAAAGCGCTGAGATCGCCGTAGAGGTTTGGGTGGCGGAGGGCCAACCGCTGCCACGCTGCGAAATGCGAGGTCTCATGCAGGTACAGGTTCGCCCCGCAATGCGCGGCGATCACGGTGACGCCGAGTTCCAGTGCCGGCACCAGGCGTTGGGGATCGTTGAGCGAGTCGGGAAAGGCCTTCAAGGTGTGCTCCGGGCCGGTGTGGCTGAGGAGTGGCACTCGATGCTTCGCCAGCATCTCGTAGAAGGGGAAGCAGCGCGGGTGGTCGGGCTGGATGTTTTGCGCGCCGGGCAACCACTTGACCAGGCAAGCGCCCTTCGCGATCAATCGCTCCAGTTCCGGGAGTGCGTCGGGGCGCGCGGGGTGAATACTGGCGCCGAAACACACCTTCGAGTTGGCCGCCGCGAGGTCGGCGACGAAATCGTTGTCGGTCACCATCAGGGTGCGGTCGCCGTCGCGCGTCCCGTCTTCGTGGTAGGCCGCGTCGAAGGCGAGCAGGACCACGCGATCGAGGCTGCTGGCGTTGATCTGCGCTACGATCAAGTGGGCGATCTGCGCATCGCAATCGGGCGCGTCGACGATCTGTGGTGTCAGGCCAAGGCGCCGCAGGAAATGGCGGAAGGCGAAGCTGCGTCGGAAGCGCGGCGACAACTGGTTGCCGGAGCCTTGCGTGCCGACCCCTGCGAGATGGGCGTGGAGGTCCCAGATCATGGCGCGCTCGCCGCCCGCGGCGCGATGCGCTGGCCGCTCTCCCAGCGGTTGAACGGCGGGGAAATCGTGAAGGCCCGGGTGCATTCGCCGGCGGCGATCTCGGTTCCGGCAGTAAGCAGCGAGTAGCCGCCCACGATGGCGCGGTCCTCGATGACGATGGGCGCGAGCAGGAGTTCCATTGCGCCCTGTTCGTTGCGCTGAAGGACGTGGGGATTCAGCCGGACCGCGGCGCCGAAGACTACATCGTCTCCGATTTTCAGAAACGAGCGGTCCAGGATTTGCAGGCCGGCGCCCCAGTAGGTGAGTCGGCCGATGCGCGCCCCCCAGAGGCGCAACCAGAGGCTGTAGACGCCGGGGATGAGGCGGAGCAGTTCCTCGAGGAAGGGAGTCGGCAGAAAGCATCTGCAGGTTGGCCAGAGCCCACAGACGACAAATGCGTTGGTGCTCACCAGCGTGCGTCCTACTGGCACGGGCGCCGGGATACGCACGGCTCCGGCGAGCAGCGGGGGGAGGAGATAGAGCATGGCCGTGCCGGCGGCCAGTCGCCAGTGCCACGGAGCCCACGCCAAGCCGAGCGTCGCACCGACCGCTGCCACGTGTAGCAGCGGCACGGAATTGAGGCCGAGCATCAACAGGCGCTGGAGCGGGCGCAGGCCGAAGCCGAGGCCTTTCGGCTGGTGGGGGAGGTCCATGGTCGCGGCCGCTTACTGCGGGGCCTCAGATTTCGTCCGGGGGTCGCGGCAGTTGCACGGCGGGCAGGCCGCTAGGTCAGGCGGCCGGCTTGCGACGGCCAAAGATGCGGCACAGCAGGAAACCGAGCAGCAGGCCGCCCAGGCCGGCGCCAATGCCGACTTTCTTGGTGAATGCCGTGAGCCCCTCTGTGACCGGATTGTTGAGGAAGTCGGTGCCGACATGGGCGAGCGCCACCTTCCATTCGCCATTCTCCTTCACCACGGTCGCGCTCCAACGGAGGTTCATCTCGACCGTTTTGCCCGATTTCATCGTGTAGGTGTCCTTGGTGCTGCCGTAGCAGATACCGGTGTTCGCATCGATGAAACGAGTGAGGATGTCCGCGGTGGGTTCTGTCTTCATGGCGGTGACGAGGGCACCGTCGGAGCGGAACATGCGGTCGAAGAATGCCTGCACCTGGGCCTCGTTGGTGAGGACTGTCTGGGTGACGGTGGTGAAGGCGAACTCCTTGGCGAAGCAGGAGGAGAGTGCCTTGAGGTCCTGCTTGTCGATCGCGGCGGTGATTTTGTCGCGGAGGGCGCGCAGGGCCACGTGGTCTGCCTCACGCGGGTCGTCGGTAGCGAAGGCGACGAGGCTGGCGCAGCCGAGCGCGAGGACCAGGACCAGACGTCTGAAAGAGATTGTCATGTATTTGCTCCGTTCGGGGTGCTTCGGGCTGACGAAGTTGGGGTGAGAGGAAACCGCCTTCGCGGCTGTTGCGAAGATGGCCGGACGCTGCGGACGAGGCGAGAGGTATTTCCAGGATACCCGGAGGCTGGGCGGCCGGTGTTTCGCGGGAAAACGAGTACGCTGGATCGCGCTCAGCGCCGCTCGCAGGCACGGTAGGCCAGCGAGGGGACGATGAACATCAACCCGAACCCCACGAGCGATACCCATGCGATCGATGGCGCATCGGTCTGGTGACGGATCACAAAGACCTCGAAGCCCAGCAACGCTGCCGCCGCATAGGACAGGCCGATGAGAAAGAAGCAGAGCGGGGCGTAGTGGGTCACGATCTCTTCCGGACTGCGGCCTTCGCGCGACGGCCGGTTGTCGATTTCGACCATGCCGTGGCGCACCAGCAGGATGTCGTGGATCCAGTAAACAAAGGCGTTAAGCGTGGCGGTGCAGAGGAGGATGCGCGCGAGGGTGGCCGGGGAAGGCGGGGTATGCGGCGTCCCCAGGAAGCAGAGCAGGAGCAGCGGGCTCATGTTCGCAGCGTAGAGGAAACCGTGGTGGGCGTAGTAGCGGCCGACGAGCCATGGCCCATTGAACCGCCATTTGTGCAGCAGGTTGGTGGCGATGCCCGGAACGACGTAGCCATAGGCGATCGGAAGCAGCAGCACGTAGAGCGTGAAGGCACGGTCTGCGGACCACGTCAGCCACAGGAGGTACATCAGAACGGTCAAGGGCAGGGGCAGGGCGTAGATCCAGAGGCGAATGACGAGGCGGCTCATGTTGAGGGGGGCCGTGGCGGGGAGATCCATCTACGGGCGAGACGGAGGGCGATGCCGGCCTGGAGCTTGGGCGACAGGTTGCGAAACATCTGCGGACCTGCGCCGCGGATGTACGGGGGCGGCTCGGCGTAGTCGACCTGGACTTCGATTAGCACGGGCGAGTTCTCCGACAGGGCAGCATCGAGGACGGCGGGGATCTCGGCGTCGCGGGAGACCTGCAGGTGTTTGAGGCCGAGACCGAGCGCCAAGTGGTGGAAGTCCGGATTCGGAATCCGGGTGAATGGGGTGCGGCGATAGACCCGTCGCTGGGCCTCTTTGATCAGGCCCCAGGCGCCATCGCAGAAGACCACGGTGATGATCCCGGCGCCCCAACGCGCCGCGTTGAGGGACTCGAAGCCGCTCATGAGGAAGCCGCCGTCGCCTACGAGGCTGACGACTTGTCGGTTCGGGCAGGCCAGCTTCGCGGCGATCGCCGCCGGGAGGGAGAATCCCATCGCCTGATAGTCGGCCGGGGCAAGAAACGACCGTGGTTCGTAGATGGGGAAATCGCTGAGTGCCCAGAACTGGTGGGCGCCACTGTCGGTGACCAGGATGGCATCGCGGCGCAGTCGTTGGCGGAGGAGCTGGAGGAAACGGCCGGGATGCAGGGCGTCGGCCCCTCCGGCGCGTGGAGTCGCCACGGTCCGAGCACGCGATTGCCGGATGCGATCGAGGAGGGCGACGTTGGGCGGCCGGCGGTGATCCTGCAGCCGCGCCAGCAGTCCGCCGAGGGCGGTCTTGGCGTCGGCTGCGATGGCAAGTGAAGTTGGATAGTTGGCGCCGAGCGAAGCCGCGTTGATGTCGATGTGGATGTGCTCGGCGGGCGGGTTCAGGCCGTAGGAGCCGGTCGCGGTTTCCCCGTATTTGCAGCCCACGGCCAGCAGCGTGCGCACACGACGGAACTCGCGCCAGGCTACGGCAGTGCCCGAGCGCCCGAAACCATAGCCGACGCTGAGCGGGTGATCCTCCGGGAGGATACCGCGACCGGAGATCGTCGTCGCCACGGGGGCCTGGAGCAGCTCGGCGAGGCACTGCAACTCGGCTGCAGCACCGAAGGAGCCAGCGCCGGCGTAGATACCGATGGAGGTGCCTTGTCGTAGAAGGGTGGCGGATTCATCGAGCTGGGACTCGATGTCGAGTGTGCATGGAGAGCTGGACTGAGGAGGGGCCTCGAATCTCGCCCTTTCCATGAGGAGTGAAGCGGAGATTTCGACCACGGTCGGGCCCGGCTCGCCCTGGCGCGCCAACTCCGCGGCTTGGAGGATCGAGGCGGGGGTCTCCTGCACGGTGGCCGGTTTGAAGAAGCCCTTCACCAACGGTTTCACGACAGCGGCCTGATCGATGTGGTGGAGCTGGAAGGACTTTTCGGCCCGTTCATCACTCGTTCCGACCAGGACCAGGATAGGGGACGAGTCGAGGAATGCCTCGGCTATCCCGGTGAGGGCGTTGGTGAGGCCAGGGCCGGCGGTGACCACGGCGACGCCGATTCTCCCCGTCACCCGGGCGTGGGCGTCGGCCATGAAGACGGCGGCGCTCTCGTTGGTGGGCGTGAAGGTGCGGAATGGCGCGTCGGCCAGGGCGTCGAAGAGCTCGATCGTCTGCACTCCCGGAATCCCGAATACTCGTTTCACCTCCAGCAGGCTCAGCACGGCGACGATCGCCTCCGCGCCGGTCAGCTTTGCAGTTCCGGGACCCGGATTCATTCTGCTGCCTTTTCTGAGGTTGCGGCCGGCGCCGAGCGGAACTCGGTACTGCGGGCGGAGCGGTCGACCATGGTCCACCAACCAGCTGCGCCCAAGGCGCTCCCGGCGATGAGATCCAGGAAGACATGCTGTTTGGTCAGGAGGGTGGAGGCGAGAATCGCCGTGTTCCAGAGCCACGCCGTTGCGATGAGTAGGTGGCCATTCTTCCAGTCGCGGAAGACTTCCCACGCGCAGCCGGCCGTGAACACCGCGAAGGCGGCGTGCAAGGAGGGGCAGGCGTTGTGCGGAAGGTCGGTGCTTGCAATCAGGCCGTAGAAGAAATGGGCCCCCGTCGGCAGCTCGGGCCGCACTACCGCGGTGGGCCAGCCATAGAAGATAATGAAACTCACCGCGATGAGCAGGGCCAGTCCCCGGCAGCAGGCGAGCAACTGCCGACGAGACCCCATCAGCCAGATGATCGCCGGCATCGTGACGAATTGGGAGAGGTAGATGATGGCCGCTGCAGGCAGGAACGGGATCGCACGATCAATGGCCAACTCGGGCATCTGGGTCGCGAGGTCTTCGGGCAATCGCGCCAGCCGGAAGTAGCCCCACCCAAAGGCCAGGGTGATGGCGCCTCCGAGGAATACTTTGATCTTCCATTCTGCGATCACGTGTCGCCAGAGGTCCATGAGTTTCATCGCGCGGCTCCCTCGGAGGTTTGATTGGGCCGGTGGTCGTGCGTGTTCCAAAACAGCAACTCGCCGTCCGCCGCTCCGGGGAGCGCCTGCAACAGGGAGGCGAAGGCTTTTCCGCTGAATACCGGCTCGAGGCGGAGGCCGTGTCCGGCCGCCACGGCGAGCGCGGCAGTCGTCGCTGCGGGGATGTCCCGGAAACCGTGCCCGAGGTGGCTGTCATCGATCAACTCAAGCCGTTGCATGCAGCGACTGAATTCAGCGTGTCCGAGTCCGAGCAGAGTCAGGGTACGCTGCACCAAGCGCTCCAGGTTTCGGCGACTGGCAATGAGGCCTTGTACGGTGCGTACGGCGACAATCCGGGTGTGCGTGCCGGCCAGAGCGAGGCCGATGAGCAGGCCGGCTACCGAGCCCCGTCGCAAACGGGAGAAAGATCCGACGCGGCTCCGGCTGCATCCCCTCGCGCACCTGATCCCTCAGCTCCAGCGCTGCCTGGACATGTCCCAGTGTCGCCAGTGGAGTCGATGCTCCGAGCGGGATGACGAGACCCCCGGTGCGCCAGCCCAGCCAGTGGGCGTGGAGGATGGCTGAGAGCATGGAATGGCGCCGGTGGACGCGTACCCCGGCCTCGGCGAGTCGCGGCAGTTCGGGCACCGCGAAGGTTTGCCCGCGGTACGGGAATACCACCGCATGGACGGCGAAGCCTTCTCTCCGGCCGAGGAGGCCGCAGGCCTGGACGGTGTGAGATTCGACGTCGCCGTGGACGATGAGCGTCTCTTTCCCCTGATGCCTCGCTCCGGCGAGCAGATACTCCAACTTCCGCACCTTGTTGCCCCCGTAGATGCCCGAACAGCCGCTGTCGTCCTTGACCCAGAAGCGGTGTCCGTTGTCCAAGGTCAGTTGCCGCACGGGGGTGGGGAACACCCCGAGCCGGAGCCGGGGGAACCGGTTCAGAGAGGCGAGGAAGGCCGGCACGTCGCCGGACATTCGGAACTCTGTGGATCCATCCCGCGCGCATGCTGTGGGTCGCTGACTCAAGTTCCCGCGAGCGTAGGAACGAATTCCTGCCGCTCAAGCAGAACGTGGGAAGCGCGAGGGCGCGTGAATTGGGAGCGGCGACACGCGAAATCGCGATTCGAGTCGGATTTCAGATGACGTTCAAGCGCCTGCGGGTCCCGGACCGAGGGAGGTCATCCACCGGCGGGCTGCGCGTCATGGCGCGCTGGAAACGGAAAGTGGCGGAGAGGGAGGGATTCGAACCCTCGGTGCCTTGCGACACGCCTGATTTCGAGTCAGGTACGATAGACCACTCTGCCACCTCTCCGGGTGCGAGGGCGGAAAGTTGGGCAATGCTCCGCCAAAACGAAAGCCGAAAGTTTTAAGAATGCGGAGACTCTCATCCGGGCACCTGAATTTGCGGATCCGCCATGCTCTTTGCCGCCGGCGGGGGAGGGAAGTTCGTGATTCCGACCCTTCGGGTAGACCGGGATGCCCGCGGATGGGCATTCCGGCGTGACCGTAGGACGGGCGGGCCGCCTCGGCGCGGCGGCCTACAGGCGCGGCGGCGGTACGTGACGCCGGCGGCGCCCCGCTTCGGCCAATGACCTGCGGCCATCTTCCACTGGTATGACGCCCCTACGGCTCGGGTGTAGGACCTCTCTAGCCAGCCTTCGGCTTCCGCTTCACCCGCAGGATGGCGATCTTGGTGGCGTGATTGAAGGGAGCCGGATCGACTGGGAGCGGACGCAGCCGTGTACTGGGGTATCCGATGCAGTCGTCAGGGATCGGCAACAGTTCCTCGACGGAGAGATAGCCGTCGGCGCAAAGCTCCTCGAGGGTGTGCAGGTAGTCGGCGCCGGGCAGGAAAAGGGCGTTGTTGACGGCCACCAATCGGCCGCCGTCGGCGAGCAGGGGGCGGACCTTGTTGATCAGCCGTGCACTCTCGGAGAGGAGGTTGACGGTGCCCTGCGCCGAGGTGGAGAAGAACGGCGGGTCCAGAATGATGCAGTCGAAGAGCTGGTGGGTGCGCTTGAGGCGGGAGACAGCGGCGAAAAAGTCGCCACCCCAGAACGCGTCGGGCTCGGTGGTGAAGCCGTTGAGGGCGTGGGAGGCGCGGGCGAGATCGAGAAAGGAGCGGGTGCGGTCGAGTTGGATCACGCGGCGGGCCGCGCCGGCGAGGGCGGCCACACCGAGACTACCGGTGTAGGAGAAGGTATTGAGGACCCGCTGGTCCTTGAGCTGGTCGATCGCCCAGTGCCGGAGGTTTCGGGTGTCGGGATAGAAACTGGTGTCCTGGTTGAGCGTGAGGTCGAGGGCGTAGCGCACGCCGTGTTCGCGGACCTCGCGGGCGGGGGCGTGCCGTGGACCAGGCGGCCCTGGCGGCTGAACAGCGGATCGGCGGGGGCGGCGTGCCGGGATTTCACCAACACCGCCTGCAACCAGGGCAACTGGGCGAGGTAGAACTGCTGCGCCTCCTCAAGGGCGGCGAGGCCGTCGGCGGCGGGGTTAGCGTGGTTGGAGGAGCACGAGGGTGGTGGCGTAGACCTCGGCGACGAGGGTGGGGCAGCCCTCGAGGAAGCCATTGAAGAGGCGGACGACGCCGTCGTGCGGCTCGGTGAGCAGCCCGGAGCGGGCGGCGAGCGAGGCGGAGAGCTGGGCGGAGTAGGAGGCGGCGTCGGTCATGCGGTGGTGATGGCAGGTGGCGGAGCGGAGGGAAATGCCGAAGAAGGGTAATCGGGGGGCAGCCGACGAGATCCGAACGCCGGACAAAGCTCTTGCGAGCTTCGCTACGGGAAGGGCCACCCGGAGAACGAGAACGATTAGGAGAACGAGAATGAGAACGAGAACGATGAAGGAGCGGGACGGGGCGGAAACGGGACCAACCGTAAACCGGGATTGCACCCGGGCGGGTCGAAGTCTGAACTGGATGTTCCGTTTCTCTCGAAACCTCCTCCTCCTCGACTCCATGAAGCCAACCGTCAAACCGGCCAATCCCAACTTCTCCTCGGGTCCGTGCAGCAAACGCCCGGGCTATGCGCTGAGCGCGTTGCCGACCGACATCCTCGGTCGCTCGCACCGCTCCAGCCTCGGGAAGTCCCGGCTCACGAAGGCCATTGTCGACACCAAGGCGTTGCTCGGTCTGCCGGCCGACTACCGCGTGGGTATCGTCCCGGCTTCCGATACCGGCGCCTTCGAGATGGCAATGTGGACCATGCTCGGTGCGCGCGGTGTCGATGTCTTCCACTGGGAGTCGTTCGGCGAGGGTTGGCTGACCGACATCCGCAAGCAGCTCAAACTGCCCGATGTGCGCGAATTCACTGCCCCCTACGGCCAGCTGCCGGACATGAAGCAGTACGACGGCGCGCGCGACTGCGTATTCACCTGGAATGGCACCACCGGCGGCGTGAAGCTCACCGACGCCGACTGGATTCCCGCCGACCGCCAAGGGCTCACCTTCTGCGACGCCACCAGCGCCGTTTTCGCGATGGACCTGCCGTGGAGCAAACTCGATGTCGTGACCTACTCGTGGCAGAAGGTGCTCGGCGGCGAGGGCGCGCACGGGATGCTCATCCTTTCGCCCCGCGCGGTGGCCCGGCTCACCAGCTATAAGCCCACCTGGCCGATCCCGAAGATTTTCCGCCTGACCAAGGGCCTCGAGTTGCTCGAGGAGATCTTCGACGGCTCGACGATCAACACCCCCTCGATGATCGCCAACGAGGACTACCTCGACGCGCTGGCCTGGGCGAAGTCGATCGGCGGTCTGCCGGCGCTGATCAAGCGCAGCGAGGCCAACCTCGCTGCGTTCGAGCGTTTCGTCGCCACCCATTCGTGGATCCATTTCCTCGCGGCCAAGCCCGAGCAGCGCTCCAACACCTCGGTGTGTTTCACTGTCGATGCCACGCCCGAGCAGGTGAAGAAGATGGTCAAGCTGCTCGAGTCCGAGAAGGTCGCCTACGACTGCGGCGCCTACAAGGATGCACCCCCGGGACTGCGTTTCTGGTGCGGCGCCACGATCGAGACGAGTGACCTGGAAAAGGCCTTCCCTTGGCTCGAGTGGGCCTATGCCGAAGTGACGAAGGCCTGAGCCTTCGCAGCGACGCCGAGAGTCGGCGACGTGAGCAGGCTTCCCTCGCCCGCCGTTCCGAGAGGAACGACGGGCGTTTTGCTTTCGCGGGGGCGTGGGCGCGAGGCACTTGAGCCTCGCCCAACAGACTTACAGAGGTAGACCGTGCTGCCCTTAGCGCGGTCCAACGCGATCGAGGTTTCTGCCGTACGGCAGAACGTCCACCAAATGGCGTCAGGGCGAGTGCACGAGCGTCAATGGCCGGTTTCGGAATGGGCCATATCGGCGCCGTGGCCTGCGGGGAACTGGGGGCGCAGCCGCATGCCCGCCGAGGGTGGCTGAAGGCCGTCGATTTGTTTGGAATTTGGCGACGGGTCGTGGCTGAGTGGGCGCGATGAACACCCGAGACGGCAAACGGAGAGCGGCTGCGCAAGGCGCGCCCGGGAAGGGTGGGGGTTGATGGGCGGGGTGTTGGCCATGGCCTGGGGGCGCAGGGGTGGTCGTGACGATGGCGGCCTGAAGACTCTACGGCTGGCGCGAGTACTGGCTTCGGCTGGTCGGGCTGGCCCTGGTCGCGGGTTTTGTCGCCTCGCTGGTGGCGTTGTGGCATCCGGTCTACCGATTCACCGGCTTGTTGCAGGTGGATGCGGCCAACGAGGCGAAGCTGCTGCCCGCGCTGCGCGGGCAGCCGATCGCGCTCAGCCCGATCGGCGGCTACGACGGCCAGTACTACGCCCAACTCGCCTGCGATCCGTCGCTGCGCACGCCGGAGCTGCGCACTGCGATCGACTCACTCTCGTACCGGGCGCGGCGCATCCTGGTGCCCGCGGTGGCCTGGATGCTCGGCGGCGGTCGGCCCGGGGCGGCGCTGCAGGCGTATACGTGGATCAATATCGGGTGTTGGTTCTGGCTGGCGGTGCTCTTGTGGCGGTTGTTGGGGGCCGATCAATGGCGAGGGCTCGCGGCGTGGACGGGGGTGATGTTTGCCTCCGGGACGTTGCTGAGCATCCGATTTTCGCTGACGGATTTGCCAGGACTGGTGCTGTTTGTCGCGGCGATGGTGGCGATGGAGCGGGGACGGGAGCGGCCGGGCCTGGCGTGGTTTGGCGCCTGTCTGTTGGCGCGCGAGACCATGTTGGTGGGGGCCTGGGGGCTGGTCTCCAGGGCGTGGGAGCGGGCCCCGGGACGGTTGCTGCGTACCGGGCTGATGCTGGCAGTCGCAATATCACCGCTCGCGTTCTGGTTGTTGTATGTTGGCTGGCAGGTAGGCCCCGCCGGGGCCGGAGGCGTGGGAGCCTTTGGCTGGCCGGGGACCGCTGTGATCGGGGAATGGCGTGAGGAGTGGGCTCGTGCGTGTTCGGGAGAGCATGGCTGGCTGGCTTGGTCGGCATTGCTGGCGACGGTGGGGCTGACCGTGCAGGCGGTCTTCATCGTGGTTCATTTTCGCCCCGAGGACCGCTGGTGGCGGGTTGGTGTCGGCTATGTGGTGCTCATGTTGGTGCTGGGGCCGGCGGTATGGGAAGGCATCGGGGCCGCGGCGTTGCGGGTGCTGTTGCCGTTGCTGCTCGCCTGCAATGTGATGGTGGTGCGGAACCGCTATTCTTCCTGGTGGCTGCTGGCGCTCAATCTTTCGGTGGCCGGCGGGTTGCAGGGGCTGACGCCCATTCCGGATGAGCGGGAGATGGTGGCGGTGCGGACGTCCCAGGCCGCAGTGATAGTGCGGACGGATACCGGATGTTATGGCCCGGAGCGGTTGGGCAAAGACCACTGGGTATGGACCGAGGCGAAGGCGGAGTGGCAGCTGCAGTTCTGGACTGGCGGGCGTGAGGTGGACGCTTTGTTGCGCACCAAAGTGCGGGCGCTCGATGAGCGGGAACTGGTGATTTCGTGGGCCGGGGGTGAGCTCTGGCGCGGACGCGTGGGCCCGAGTTGGTCACCGGTATTCCTGCCGCCCTTGCCGGTGCATGACGGGCGGGTGACGCTGACCTTTCGCTCGGATTCTCCCGCGGTGAGGGAAGGGCCAGGGAGCGACGCGCGGTTGTTCTCGGTATGTCTGCTCAATCCGCGGATCGAGTTGCGCGCGCAGCTCCCGGGACAGGCCGAAGCGGCGCAGCACTCGGGCGGCGCGACGGACAGGTAGGCCTGGCCGCAGACTTTGGCGTGGATTCGGCGGGCTCGGTCTGAATTAGTCGTGGACCGATGAAAGTCCCGTTCCTCGACCTCACGCTTCAGCATCAGCCCCTGCGCGCCGAGATTCTCGCCGCCTGGGCCTCCACGCTCGATGGCAACCGCTTCTGCCTCGGGCGCGATGTGGAGGAGTTTGAGAAGGCCTTCGCCGCGGCCTGCGGCGCGACGGATTCGATCGGTTTGGACAACGGCACCACCGCCCTCCAGCTCGCCGCGCAGGCGCTCGGGCTCGGGCCGGGGGACGACATCGTGGTGCCCGCCTTCACCTTCATCGCGTCCGCCTGGACGGCGACCTACATCGGAGCACGTCCGGTTTTTGCCGACATCGACCCGGCGCACTATTGCGTGACGGCGGCGACGATCCGCGCGGTGCTCACGCCGAAGACCAAGGCCATCGTGGTCGTGCACCTCTTCGGACAGCCGGCGCCGATGGACGAGATTCTCGCACTCGCGGCCGAGCATGGGTTGAAGGTGATCGAGGACTGCGCGCAGGCGCACCTCGCCCAGTACCGTGGGCGTCCCGTGGGCCTTTTGGGCGATGCCGGCACCTTCAGCTTTTATCCGACCAAGAACCTCGGCGGCTGCGGCGAGGGTGGGGCATTGATCTCGAAGCATGCGGACGTGTTGAAACGCGTCCGCATTCTCCGGGTGCATGGGTCGGAGCGGCGCTACTACCACGATTTTGTCGGCGGCAACTTCCGCATGGAAGGGCTGCAGGCCGATGTGCTCAGCATCAAACTGCGCCATCTCGCCGGCTGGACCGCACGGCGCCGCCAGATCGCGGCTCGCTACCGGGCCGGGCTGAAGCTGGCCGAGCTCACGGTGCCGCAGGTGCCGGAGTGGGGCGAGGCGGTGTTCCACCAGTTCACCGTCACGCATCCCCGGCGCGAGGCGCTGCGCGAGCACCTGACGAAGGCCGAGATCGGCACCGACCTGATCTACCCGATGCCGCTGCATCTGCAGCCTTGTTACGCCGCGCTCGGCTACCGCCCCGGCTCGATGCCGCAGGCGGAGCGGATCTGCGCAGCCTGCGTGAGCCTGCCGATCTTCCCGGAGCTCACCGACGCGCAGGTCGACCACGTGATTGACTCGATCAACCGCTTCTAGGCCATGATCGGCGGCATCCGCGTCAAGGTTTGCGGTCTCACCTCGGCGGCCGATGCCGTGGCGGCGGCCGGCATCGGCGCGGATTTTCTCGGGTTCATCCTGTATCCGAAGTCTCCACGGTATTTGCCGCTAGCGGCGTTCGCCGCCCTGCGCGCGCAATTGCCGGCGTTGCCGAAGGTAGCGGTGATGGTGGCGCCCAGCGAGGCGGACCTCGCGGCGGCGGAAGCGGCCGGCTTCGACTATTTCCAGATTCATTTTCCGGCGGCCGATCCGGCGTCGGCTCGGGCGGCGGCGGCCCGGTTTGGGGCAGCCCGCGTCTGGCTGGCCCCGAAGCTCGCGCCGGAGGTGGAGCTCGCTGCTGAGCTGTTGCCGCTGGCGGACACCTGGCTGCTCGACACCTACCGGTCCGACAGCTTCGGCGGCACGGGGCACACGGGTGACTGGGCCAAATTTCGTCGTTACCGCGAGAAGAATACGGAGCGCGCCTGGGTGCTGGCCGGAGGGCTGACGCCCGAGAACGTCGCCGAGGCGGTGGCCGCCACGGGGGCGCAACGCATCGATGTGAACAGTGGCGTCGAGTCAGCTCCGGGGAAGAAGGATACGGCCAAGCTCGCGGCGCTGCGCACCGCACTCGACGGCAGCGAGGGCGGGGAGTGCCTTCTGTGCGGCATGGCGAGCGTCCGGTCGTCCGTTGGAGGGCGAACCTCCCGGTGAGCCCAATCGGAGGCTGTTCCCGGCTCCGATGGAGCCTCGCCCGCTGCGGAGAGTCGGGTGCAAGCACCCTCCCACAGTTGCCTGGGTTTGGCTGGTTGTGGGAGAGTTTGCTCGCGACTGGAACAACAGCAGTCGTGCGCACGCACCCTCCCACAACAAGCCCGCGCACCGGCTCAGGGGCCGGTGACGACG
>JADJTK010000038.1 GCA_016711225.1 Opitutaceae bacterium | reverse complement strand
GCGTTTAACATGGAGGCCACCACGGAGTCGGCAGAGGAGGCCGCCAGCTCGCTGGCTATGTCGTCCAACGTTTTGATCGTGGGTTGTATCGTCTGCGTGGGCCTGGCGCTCGCCCTCGGCATCATCATCATCCGCATGATCACCGGCCGGTGGCCAAGCTGGTTTTCCGGCCTGGGCCAGATCGCCATCGGCGACCTCAGCGCCCGTGTGGTGGTCGAGTCCACCGACGAGATCGGCGCGCTCTCCGTGGCCGCCAACGGCATGGCCGAGGCGCTCGACGGCAAGGCCAAGCTGGCCGTGCAGATCGGCGACGGCGACCTGCGCCACGAGGTGAAGCTGGCCTCCGACAAGGATACGCTGGGCCTCGCCCTCCAAAAGATGGTCACGAATTTGCGCGATGTGGTGGCCAACGTGCGTTCGGCCGCCGAGAACGTCTCCTCCGGCAGCGAGGAAATGACCAGCACCGCCCAGACCCTTTCCACCGGCTCCTCCGAACAGGCCGCCTCCGTGGAGGAGGTATCCGCCTCCATGGAAGAGTCCACCGCCTCCATCCAGCAGAACACCGAGAACGCCCGCCAGACCGAGAAGATCTCGACCAAGGCGGCGACCGACGCCGCTGAAGCCGGCCAGTCGGTGGCACAGACGGTGAAGGCCATGAAGGAGATCGCCCAGAAGATCTCGATCATCGAGGAGATCGCCCGCCAAACCGACCTGCTCGCGCTCAACGCCGCCATCGAGGCCGCGCGCGCCGGCGAACACGGCAAGGGCTTCGCGGTGGTGGCTTCCGAAGTACGCAAGCTGGCCGAGCGTAGCTCCACGGCCGCCGGCGAGATCAGCAAGCTTTCCGCCTCCTCGGTGGAGATCGCCGAGGCCGCCGGGGAGATGCTCAACAAGCTGGTGCCCGACATCCGCAAGACCGCCGACCTGGTGAAGGACATCACCACCGCCAGCGAGGAGCAGAACAGCGGTGCCGGCCAGATCAACAAGGCGATCCAGGAACTGGACAAGGTGATCCAGCAGAACGCCTCCGCCTCCGAAGAGATGGCCTCCTCCTCCGAGGAGCTCGCCAGCCAGGCCGAGCAGCTCCAAAGCGCCATCGAGTTCTTCAAGGTCAACGACGACGGCCGCGCCGCCGCCGCCCGTCGCAAGTCCAGCGTGCAGGTGGCCCACTCCACCGTGCATGTGGGCAAGCCCGCTCCGGCGCATGTGGCCAAGGCCGCCCTCGCCGACCTCAACCGTCCGGCCCCGAAGGCCAAGACCGCCGCCAAGCCCTCCTCGGGTGTCTCCATCGACCTCGGTGGCGGCCCGGCCGACGACAACAACTTCGAGCGGTACTGAGTCCAAACATTCGCCACAGAGGCCACAGAGACCGGAAGGAGCGCACGGAGCGTCGGAATTGATGAACGGTACCAACCGCAGCAACAGCGAATGCGGCCAGTCATACCCCATCGCCGAGATGTCTCCAAACCTTTCTCCTTCTCTGTGATCTCCTCCGTCTCAGTGCCCTCTGTGACCTTCCGACTCTGTAGTATTTAGAATTCAACCTTCTCTCAGATTCCATGAGCACTCCCAAAATCACCGAGACGGCTCGGTACCTCACCTTCCGGCTGGGCGACGAACTCTTTGCGATCAACGTCTTCAAGGCGCGCGAGGTCCTCGATCTCAGCCACATCACCCGTGTGCCCACCGCTCCGGGTTACCTGCGCGGCGTGGTCAATGTGCGCGGCAACGCCATTCCCGTGGTCGATCTGCGCAGCAAGTTCGGCCTGCCCCAGACCGCCGACTCCCTCCAGACCCGTATCATCGTCATGGACCTGCTGATCGACGGCGAGAACGTCGTGGTGGGCGGCCTGGCCGATGCCGTGCACGAGGTGCTCGAGCTGGAGCCGCACGAGATCAACGAGCCGCCGACTCTGGGCATGCGTTGGCGCACCGATCTGATCCTGGGCATGGGCCGGCGTGACGACCGCTTCACCATCATCTTGGATATCGAGCGCGTCTTCTCCACGGACGATCTGGTGGCGCTCAACGAGTCGGCCGGGCGGCCGGTGGCCGCCGTCGCCTGAGCGCCCGCGAGTTGTTTGCCGCCGCCCGCTCCTTGCGGCCGGCGGCTTCCTGGCGCCGCCCGTAGCTGCGGGCGGCGGGTCCTCCCTGTCGGTTGGTGGAAAGTGTTGTCGTCATGAATCGCTTGAAACTTGGCGCCAAGCTCCTGCTGGGCTTTGGCTGCATCGCGGCGATCGCCCTCATCGTGGGCGCGATCAGCTATTTCGGGGCCTCGACCAACGCGCGCACTATCGCCGTGCTGGCCGTTTTCGCCCGCTAAACCGCCGCCATGAGACAGGTCATCCAATCCTCCCGGGCTGCGCTGCCTGATCTCTCTCCGGTTGGAGGAGCGTGCTGGCACGCGATATTCTCGCAGGCGGGGAGGCCTGCGCCACGCCGTAGGGCAGGCCTCCGCGCCTGCTGCCGTGGCAATGGATGTAACGTAGAACCGGATGCCGGGAACTCGAAAATCGGGTGGCAGATGGCCAAAGAAGGGCGCGAAGAGTCACGAAAAGTCGGATCCTTTTTCGTGGATTTCTGTGCCTCTTCGTGGCCAAGAACGCATCGCCCGGGGATTGAAGCGGCACGGACACAAGGTCCGGCCCTACCGTCGGAACTGAATCCGCCCATTTGGCCCGCTTCCCAATGATCTCTGAAGCCGCCACTCTCACCGCCGAGCAGTTCGCCGATTTCAGCACGCTGATCACCACCCGGTTGGGGATCAAGATGCCGGAGTCCAAGCGCGTGCTGCTGCAAAGCCGGCTGCACCGCCGGGTGCGTGAGTTGGGGCTGGCGACGGTAGACGAGTACCACCGCCTCTTCTTCTCCGATACGGAAATGCAGGCCGAGGAGCTCGAGCACCTGCTCAACCTCGCCACCACCAACAAGACCGATTTCTTCCGCGAGCCGGTGCATTTTGACCTGCTTGTCGACGACGTGCTGCCGGCGTGGCGCAAGCATCCGCCCACTCCGGTGTTTCGCGTCTGGTGCGCGGGCTGCTCCTCCGGGGAGGAGGCCTATACGCTGGCCATGACGTTGCTGGAGCAGCGCGCCCGCCAGCCCTTCGAGTTTTCCCTGCTGGCGACCGACGTGTGCACCCGGGTGCTTGGGATTGCCCGGCAGGCGACCTACTCGACCGAGCAGGCGGCGCCCATCCCTGCGCCGTTGAAGTCGAAATACCTCCTGCGCAGCCGCGACCCGAAGCATCCCCAAGTGCGGATCGCCCCGGAGGTGCGCGCCTGCGTGCAGTTCGGCCAGCTCAACTTTCTGGATGCCGACTTCGGGCTGCGGGAGATGTTCGACGCCATCTTCTTCCGCAATGTGATGATCTACTTCGACCGGCCCACCCAGCACGCGGTGGTCGGGCGCATGTGTCGCAACCTGCGGGTGGGTGGGGCGCTCTTCATCGCCCACGCCGAGACCTTGCAGGGCCTGCCCCTGCCGTTGCGCATGGTGGCTCCCGCGATGTACCGGCGCGAACCCGGGGCCCCTCCATCATGAGCAATGGCCGCCCATCGTCAGCCCCCGCCACCTCGGTCGTTGCTCCTGCGCGGGCACGGCGGGAGTGCGCGACGAATCCCCAAGGCGTGGCGCAGGCCTTCGTGCCTGCGGGGTTTGTTTTCGCCGGCTCGGAGGCCGGCGCCACCAGCGGCGATTGTCCCTTCCGTCTGTCGTTCCCTTGGACTTCAGCGGCGTACCCGGAGGAATTCACCGATGCGTGACACCGAATTCGTTGCTCCGCCTCCGGCGGCCGCGGATGTGGTCTTCGGCGAGGCCGTGCTGTGGGCTGGTGACATTGTGGCCGAACCGGGCCGGATTCGGATGTCCACGGTGTTGGGCTCGTGCGTGTCGGTATGCCTCTTCGACGCTTCGTTGGGGATTGGCGGCATGAACCACTATCTGGTGCCCCGCGGCGGCAAGAGCGCGATCCATGGCGACTGGGCCACCGCGGAGCTGATCCGGCAGATGTGTGCGCTGGGCAGTGCGCCGCGGCAGATGAAGGCCAAGATCTTTGGCGGGGGCAGCCCGCTGCGCCTGGCCAACGAGGAGTTCGCCGTGGGGCGCGGCAATGTCGTGGTCGCCCGCGAGATCCTCGCGGCGGAGCGCATCTCCATCGTCGCCGAGAAGGTGGAACACTGCGGCGGCCTGCGCCTGTTTTTCGAGAGCTGGACGGGCACGGTGTGGCTGAAGCTGCACGGCCAGAAGAGCTGAACCCGATTTATCATGAGCAATCCAATCAAAGTGCTGGTGGTGGACGACTCGCCGGTCGTGCGACAGGCGATGACCGCCGTGCTCGGCGCCGATCCCGACATCGAGGTGATCGGCGCGGCGGCCGACCCCTACGAGGCCGTCGCGCTCATGCGGACCACCACCCCTGATGTGATCACGCTCGACATCGAAATGCCGCGCATGGACGGGCTGACCTTCCTCAAGAAGATTATGGCCCAGCACCCGATCCCCGTGGTCGTGTGCTCCAGCCACACCACCGAGGGGTCGGATGTGACTGCGCGAGTGTTCGAATACGGGGCGGTGGACATCATCACCAAGCCGCGCCTAGGGACGGAGACGTTTCTGGCCGAATCGCAGATCATGATTTGCGATGCGGTGAAGGCCGCCGCCGGGGTGCGGGCCGACCGTCTGGCCCCGCGGCCCCCGGCCCAGCGCAAGCTCACTGCCGATGCCATGTTGGCCAAGGCGGGGCCGTCCGCCGCCGCGCGGGTGGGCACCGACCGGCTGATCGTCATCGGTGCCTCCACCGGTGGCACCGAGGCGGTGGGGTTGGTGCTGGAGGCGTTGCCTGCGGAGTGTCCCGGGATCGTGGTGGTGCAGCACATGCCGGAGGGTTTCACCCGCTCCTTTGCGAGCAGCCTTGACGCCTTTTGCCGGCTGAAGGTGAAGGAGGCCGCCGACGGTGATCTGGTGATTCCTGGCCAGGTGCTCATCGCCCCGGGCGGTCGTCACACCTTGATCAAGCGACAAGGCACCGGTTACGCCGTGGAAGTGCGCGACGGACCGTTGGTAAGCCGGCATCGGCCCTCAGTGGATGTGCTCTTTCGCTCGGCGGCGCGCTACGCCGGACCCAATGCTTCGGCCGCGATCCTCACCGGAATGGGCGACGACGGCGCGCTCGGCCTCAAGGAGTTGCGCGATGCCGGCGCCTTTACCGTGGCGCAGGACGAGGACTCCTCGGTGGTCTTCGGCATGCCCAAGGAAGCGATCAAGCGCGGCGGGGCGGTAAGGGTATGTTCCCTAGAACTGATCTCAACCGCACTGCTTCGCGGCCGATGAGTACTCGACTTTCCAAACAACCCAAAGCCGGCCGGCCCTCCCGTGGGCTGGCCAGTCCTGCGCGTCGGGCGCGGAGTTCCCAGAAGAAAACGAAAATGAAAACCATCCTTGTCGTGGACGACTACGAGATCGTCCGCCTCTACCATTCGATGTTTCTCTCGCAGAAGGGGTATCGCTGCGTGCCCGCCAGCGACGGCAAGGAGGCGCTGGCCGCCCTTCGCCAGCAGCAGGTCGACCTGGTGCTGCTCGACATGGTGATGCCCAACATGAGCGGGGCCGAGCTCATCCGGCACCTCAGGGCACAGGCGGAGTATTCCACCCTGCCGATTCTAGCCATCACCTCCGAGGCCAAACAATCCGAGGAGCAGTTCGGTCGTGAGGCGCGCAACCTGCGCTTCCTGCTCAAGCCGGTGATGCCCGACACTCTCATTGCCCAGGTGCGCGCCCTGCTGGGCACGGAGGGCGTACCCGGCGCGGCGGCCTGATTCCCATGCTGCGTTTGCCCCAGTACCAACCGGAAAGCTGGACGGCGCCCCTGCAACGGCGATGGGCGCAGTGGCGCGCCGGTACGCGTTTGGCCAAACCGGCTTCAGCCTCCTCCGAGGCGGCCGCGCTGCAGGCCGAGTTACGGCGTTGCCGTTCCGAGCTGATGCGCTTTGGCGGCGACTCCGACCGCGAGTTCACCGAGCTCGCGCAGGAGCTGGGACGTTTCACCAACGAACTGGGCGAGGTGCGCCGGCAGGCCGGGCAGCTCAGTGCAGTGGTGCAGGACCGCGACGAGGAGCGGGCCCTCTCGGCCGCCTACGCCCTCTATAAGAGCTCCGTGGACCTAGTGCATGCCAGCATCGGCATCTCCGTCTCCGAGCAGGAGCAGATGCAGACTGTCGAACAGGAGCTGCTCCAGGCCTGTGTGGCCCGGGGGCATTTTGAGCGCTGCGACATGATGCTGCGCATCCTCACCTTGAACATCCGCATGGAGGCGGTGCGCCTGGAGCCCGAGCACCAGAGCGTCTTTGTGAACGTGGCGGCCAGCATCGCCGAGATCGCCCAGAAGATCATGGCCAGCTCGGTCACGGCCTTCGGCCGGATCGAGGCGATCGTGCAGGAGGCCGGCGCTGAGCGCGGCGAACTGCGGCACCTGGAGGAGACGTTGCACCAGCGGGCGCACAAGAGCGTGGATACCATTTTCGGCGAGCTGGAGAAGGTGCGTATCGCCCTCGAGCCCTGCGCCGAGCAGAATCGCGGCATCGAGGAGCAGCTGGCGCAGACCGGCCCGATCACCCTGGGCATGATCATGGCGTTGCAGCACCAAGATATCGTGCGCCAGAAGCTCGAGCATATCGCGGTGGGCTTTGACGACATTAGTGGCTACATCGCCGGCGTAGGGGCCGGCCGCCCGGCCGATGCCGCCTTCGTACACCAGGCCGCCAAGATCCAACGCTCCCAGCTCGGGCTGGCCCGCACGGAGATCGAGCAGGCCGGCCGCGAGGTCACCGACGGCATGGCGCAACTGCTCCAGCACGGCGAGGGCCTGCTCGCCGCCTTCACCGCGATGGAGACCTCCGTCACCGCCACTTTTCGCGACTGCCGCCTGGCCGATCTGTACCGCGAGCAGATCACGGAACGGGCGACGGTGGCCAACCAGGGGCAGGTTACCAATTCGAAGGTCTCGCACTCGGTCACCCGCATCGAGGAAGTGGTCAAGCTGTTCTCCCACGAGATCGCCCGCCAGGAGTTCGACGTGAAGCTGGTGGCGCTCAACGCCCAGGTGGCCGCTGCCCGCATGACTTCGGCCGAGGCGCTCAACAAGCTTTCCGAGGAGTGCAGCCGGGTGTCGGGCCAGATCGCCGAGATCACGGCTACACTCTCCGGGCAGCTCGACCAAGTGCTCAACTCGCTGCAGGGAATATCCGGACAGGCCGGCTCGTTTTTGCAGATCGTCGGCCAGGAGAAGGTGACGCTTGAAAAGGGGGCGGTGAAGATCGGGGCCCAGTTGGATCAGCTCGGCGTGCAGATGCAGGCCGATGCTGCGCAGGCCAGTCGGGATTTCGCGAAGCTCTTTGGCGAAACCAAGGCGTTGCTGCAGCGGCTGTGTTTCCCGGAGCTTATCGACTCGTGTTTCTCCCCCGCCGAGGCGCTTTGCGAACGCCTGCAGCGGCTCACCGCGGCGCACGCTGCCGCGGCCCTCGAGCCGGCCGCCGCCGCAAAACTCGCATCCCACCGCGAGCGTTACACGATGGAGGAGGAGCGGCGGGCCCATTCGGCCGCCCTCGGTGCAGCCGCCACGGTCGCTGCTCCGCTCTCCGCCGCCGAGGATATGTTCGGCTTCCCCGTGGAGGCCGAGCCGGCTCCCGCCGCGGCGGCGATGGCGGAGCCCGCCGCCCCAGCACCGACCCCGGCCCCGGCGGCCGGCGACGCCCCTGCGGCCGAACCGCCCGCTCCGCCCAAGCCCGACCTCGGGCCCGGCATCGAACTCTTCTAAATCCGCCCCCCCGCGTTCTCCGCAGTCATGAATACGCAAGTTCAACCCAGTATCGATTCACCGCCCGCCGCCGCCGCTCCGTCCGTCCTGGGGGATCGGGAACGCGAGCTGGTGGCGCTGTTGCGCCATTCCCCCGACGGCCTGCTGGTGGTCGGGACCGACGGTTGTATCCGAGAGACCAATGAAGCCAGCTGCCGGCTCACCGGCTACTCCCGCGAAGAGCTTCTGGGAATGGTCGTCGACCAGCTCCACCCGCCGGGGGAGGGGGTGGCCTTCGCCCGGCTGCGGGAGAAGATCGCCGCGGGCGGCGCGGCGCAGTGCCTCTGCCATGTGCGCAGCAAGGACGGCAAGGTGCACGCCATCGAGGTGAGTGCCAGCCGCGAGGCCACGATCAGCCCGCTGGTCTTCTGCTTCCTGCACGACCTTACCGAGCGCAATCGCCAGCAGTCGGCCCTCAGCGCCTCCCCAGGCCGAGTTGGAGGCGTCCAACGCCCAGCTGGAGCAGGCCGTCCAGAACTCCGCCGCCCTGGCCTACGCTGCCGAGGCCGCCAACCGGGCCAAGAGCGCCTTCCTTGCGAGCATGGGCCACGAACTGCGTACCCCGCTCAACGTCATCAACGGCCTAGCCGCCACGCTGGTGGAACAGGCCAGCGCCGCCGACGAGGTGCACGCGGCCACCCTCATTCTCGACAGCGGCCAGAACCTGCTGGGCATCATCGAGGAGCTGCTCGATTTCTCCGGATTGCAGGCCGGCAAGGTGGGCCTGGAACCGCGCCCCTTCGACCTGCTTGGCCTGGTCACCCAGGCGCTGCGCAGCGTCGGCACCGCCGCCCGCGCCAAGTCGCTGACTCTCACCTACCGGGTGCGCGCCGACGTGCCCGCCCATGTCGTTGGCGATCCGCGACGCCTGCAGCAGGTGCTGCTCAATCTGCTGGGCAACGCGGTGGCGTTCACCCAGAGCGGCGTCGTGCATCTGGGCGTGGCGGCGCGTCGCCGGGCCGGGCGCTGGCAACTCGCCTTCACCGTGGCCGACACCGGCCCGGGCATCTCCGCCGCCGACCTGCCCCGGCTTTTCCAATCGTTTGCCCGTGCCGAGTTCGGCTCCACCCGCAGCCATCATGGCACCGGCCTGGGGCTATCGATCGCCCGTTCCTTCGCCCTGTTGATGGGTGGCGACATCGCGGTGCGCAGTCGGGTGGGCAAGGGGACGGTCTTCCGTTGCACCGTGGAGCTGGGCGAGTCCGAGAGCGGCTTGGCGCTGGCCGAGGTCGCCCCGGCGGCGGCGGCCGGACGCCGGGCCCTGGTCGTGTGCAGCGCCCCGGCCACCCGCAGGCTGTTGGCCGATACCCTCTCCGCCTGGGGCATGCAGGTCACCGTCTGGGGCGGGCCCGGGCACCCGCTCGTCGTGTCCGACGAGAGCGAGCCGTTCGCCCTGGCCATTGTGGAGGCGGCGCTGGCGCGCAACCTGGGGGCCATGCTGGGGCGGCACCTGCAGAGCCGGATCCCGGGCCATGTTGTATCCGTAGTTTGGCTGGCCAGCCCGGACCATCGCTGGCCTACCCCGCCCGCAGCCCGCTCCGCCAGTGTGATGATGCCGGTGGACCTCACCGCGCTGGCCCGCACGGTGGCCGGCCTGATCGCTCCGGCCCGGCCGGATGGGGGCGATTCCGCGGCCCTGAAATTGGGCGAGCGACTCCCCCTGCGCCTGCTGGCGGCCGACGACATCCCGACCAACCGCGAGATGCTTCGCCGCCTGTTTCAACATCTCGGTTACAAGGCGACCCTGGTCACCAACGGGGCCGAGGCCGTCGAGGCCCTGCAGTTGCAGCCTTTCGATCTCGTGGTCCTCGACGTGGAGATGCCCGTGATGAACGGGCTGGCTGCGGCGCGCGAGATCGTGCGCCGCCTCCCCGATCCGGCCCAGCGCCCCAAACTGGTCGCACTCACCGCCAACACCCAGAGCGGCGATCGCGAGAAATGTCTCGCTGCCGGCATGGACGACTACCTGAGCAAGCCGGTCCTGCCCTCGCACATCGAAACCTGCTTCCTCCGTCTGTTCCGCCGAGAGACCGGGGAAGGGCCCTCCCAGCCCGCCCCGTCCACCGCGGAGCCCGAGTTGGTCGATCGCACCCAGTTGGCGGCGCTCTTCCCGGGCCTGCCGGGCACGCAGGTGGCCGAAGTGCTGCGGCAACTTCAGGCCTCCTCGGCGCGGGACCTGGCCGCCGCCTGGCCGAAGCTGGGGGAGGCCTGTGCCAACCGCAACATGGCCCATCTCGCCGAGACCGCCCATGGCCTCAAGGGCTGCTTCACCATGCTGGGCTGGGCCCGGCTGGCGGCCTTCTGCGCCAGCGCGCTCACCCGCGCCCGCGCCGGCGAGTTCGACGCCTGGGCCACCTTTGGCCCCGATCTGCAGCGGCTGCACGACCTCTCGGCGGCGGAGATGGCCTGCTATCTTGAAGAATTGGAGACGCCCGCACCTTCATCCTCCTCTGCGGCCGCCCCGGTCCGATAGGAGCGAGGGCTCCGCCCACGACAACTTTCCGCGAGACACCATTCCCATGAGCGCATTTTTAGTGGAGACAACCGACACGGCCGCAACGGTGCGGCTCGACGGCGAGCTAACGGTGGAGGAGGCGCGCGCGCTGCAGTTCGCCCTGCGCACCGCGCTGCTGCGCCCCCGAGCCTTCACCATCGACGCCGCCGCCCTGGTGCGCATCGACGTGGCCTCGCTGCAGGTGTTGCTGGCGGCCGTGCGCACCACCCGCGGGCGGGTCGCCCCCGGGGCCGCCCCGGCCTGGGGCGAAGCCCTGGAGCGCCTGGGTCTCACCGCCGCCTTCGCCGCCAACTGAAATTCCAATCCGCCCAACATGAGCAAGATTGTGATCACCGTGGATGACTCGATGAGTATCCGCGAAACCGTGAAGATGATTCTCAGCAGCGCCGGCTACGAGGTCTACGCGGCCGAGGACGGTGTGGCCGGGCTGCGCCTGGCCGAACAGCGCAAGGCCGACTTCATCATCACCGACCTGAACATGCCGAACATGGACGGCATCACCCTGATCACGCGCCTGCGCGCGTTGCCCCAATACAAGTTCACCCCAATCGTGATGCTCACCACCGAGTCGCAGGACGACAAGAAGGTGGCCGGCAAGAAGGCCGGGGCCACCGGCTGGGTGGTGAAACCCTTCGATCCGGCCCGGTTGATCGCCGTCGCGCAGATGGTCTGCCCGCAGGCCGCCGTCGCGCGCGTCTGAACCCCCAACCGGAACCCCCGCCATGCAATTTGACGAAATCCAACGCCGCAGCCGGGAGATTTTCCGCCTGGAGGCCGCCGATGTGCTCACCGAGCTGGAGGCCGCCCTCCTCGAGCTCGAACGCGATCCCGCCAATACCGCCGCCATCGACCGGGTGTTCCGGGCGATGCATACCCTGAAGGGCTCCGGCGCCACCAGCGGCTTCACCGATCTGTCGGGTTTTCTTCATCATGTGGAGGACGTCTTCAATGCCGCTCGTGAGGGCCGCCTGGCGATCAACTCCGAGATCCTCGACCTCACGCTGCGCCTGTGCGACGTGATCGCCCGCTACTTGGAGGCCTCCCCGGCCGAGGCCGGCGCGGTCCTCACCGCGGCCGAGGCGGACCTGCAGGCGTTGTTGCGGCACCTGCCCGCCGCCAAGGCGGTGGAGAAGAAGGGCGCCGCCGGAGCGGCCGTCGCCGTGGTCGCCGCCCCTGTGGTGTCTGTCGCTCCTCCGGCGCGACCGGAACATCGCTACACGATCCGCTTCCATCCCCATCCCGGCGTCTTCCAGCAGGGCGTGGACCCCGGCATGTTCTTGGATGGTTTGCGCGGCCTGGGCCCCTGCGAGGTGAGGGCGCTCAGCGAGGCCCTGCCGGCGCTGGCCGAGCTGGATGCCGAGCAGTGTTATCTCGGCTGGGAGATCCTTCTGGCGACGACCGAGTCCGAGAGCACCGTGCGCGATGTGTTTCTCTTTGTGGCCGATGCCTGCGACCTGGAGATCACCACCGACGTCGCCACCGCTCCGGTACCCGCGGTGGACCCCGCGGCCCCATCGGCCTCCGCTGTGCGGGGCTGGCTGGTGGAGTTCCAGGCCACGCCCGGGCTGCTCAGCGCCCCCGGCGCCCTCGATGCGATCTTCCTCGAGCTTAGCATGCTCGGTCAGCACCACATCGTGGAGTCGCCGCCGGCGGGTGACGAGCCCCAGCCCGGCCGCTGGCGCTTGAGGCTGGAGACCGAGGCCGGCCGCGAACGCATCGGCGACGCCTTTGCCTTTGCCATTGACGCCGCCCCGGTGATCACTCCGGCCGACGCCTCGGCGGAGGTGGTGGCGATTCCTGCTCCCGGAGCAGTCGCAGGAGGGGCCGCACCGGTTGCGCCCACGGCGCCGCGCCGGCCCGCCCCGGCCGCGCGCCGCGCCGGTGGTCAGCCCGTCTCCGCCGCAGCCGTCAACGCCAAGCACGAGATGCTGCGCGTATCCGCCGACAAACTCGACCGGCTGGTCAATCTGGTGGGCGAGTTGGTCATCCTCAAATCCCAGGTCAGCGAGGGCTGTGCGCTGGTGCCGAACCTGCCGCCCGCCTTGCAGGGCGCCGCCGAGGGGCTGCAGCGGCTCGCCTTCGAGTTGCGCGACGTGGTGCTGGGCGTGCGCATGATGCCCATCGGGGAGACCTTCGCCAAATTCCGCCGCCTCACCCGCGACCTCTCGCGCGATCTCGGCAAGGAGGTCGAGTTGGTGATCGAAGGAGCGGAGACGGAGATGGACAAGACCGTGCTCGATCAGCTCACCGATCCGTTGATGCACCTGGTGCGCAACTGCCTCGACCACGGTTGCGAGACGCCTGACGAGCGCGAGCGCGCCGGCAAGCCGCGCACGGCAACGCTCACCCTGCGCGCCGAACAGCGAGGGGACCGCGTGTGGATCGTGGTGGCCGACGACGGCCGCGGGCTCGATGCCGCCCGTATCCGTACCAAGGCGATCGCTCGCGGGCTGCTCGCCCCCGAGGCCACGCCCAGCGAGCAGGAGATCTACCAGTTCATCATGCTGCCGGGTTTCTCTACGGCCGACAAAATCTCCGAAGTTTCGGGCCGCGGGGTGGGGCTCGACGTCGTCAAACGCAGCATCGAGGCGTTGCGCGGCACGGTGGAGCTGCGCAGCCAGCCCGGCCGAGGGGCCGAGATCCGGCTTTCGCTGCCGCTGACCCTGGCGATCATCGAAGGGCTGATGGTGCGCGTGGCCAACGATCGCTACATCCTGCCGCTGAGCTGCGCCCTGGAGACCATCGAGCAGAAACAGGGCAACCGGTTGCCGGCCAACGGCCGCAATGTGGTGGCGCTGCGCGGGGAGTTGCTGCCGTACCTGCGGCTGCGTGAACTTTTCGATTACCCCGGGGAGCCGCCCGAGATCGAGCGCATCGTCGTTGTCGAGCTCGAGGACAAGCGCATCGGCATCGCCGTCGACGAGGTGCTGGGCAACCACCAGACCGTGCTCAAATCGCTCGGTTGGCTGGGCCAGCGCGTGGACATCTTCACCGGGGCCACGGTCCTGGGCGACGGCAAGGTGGCGATGATCATCGACGTATCCGGGTTGGTAGCCTACGATGCCGCCCGCCTGCCGCCCAGCAACGGGCTGGGCTCCGGCGCCGAGGCGCTCCTGGCCACCACCGCGGCGTGATCCTTACCATGAAACCGACCAAGGAACAGTTCCTCGCGGCGATCCTCAAGATCGAGCGCTTCTCGCCGGCCCCGCGCGTGCTCAGCAAGGCGATGGGGCTGTTGCGCAACCCGAATTCGGACCTCGACGACATCGTGGCTCTCATCCGTGCCGATGCCGCGCTCACCGCCGACATCATCCGCGGCTCCAACAGTGCCTTTTATGGGGCGGGGGAGCGGGTGTCGTCGCTGGACCGCGCCCTGCAGAAGATCGGTTTTCGCGAGAGCATCCGCCTGCTCAACCACGCGGTGGCTCACCTGGCGGCCGGTCGCAACTTGGGCAGCTACGGTATTGCTGCAGATGATTTCTGGGCCGAGAGCCTTTTCCATGGCCTGCTGCTGGAGGAGCTGGCCAAACATACCGAGGCGGCCTCGCCCGACGATGCGCACACCGCCGGCCTGCTGCGCTACATCGGGCGGTTGGCGATCAATCAGAGCATCGACGACCTCGGAGGCGGACTGTTCTGGAACGAGCCCGAGCCGGTCGAGCAGTGGGAGCTGGAGAATGTCGGTGTCACCCAGGCGCAGGCCGGGGCGATTCTGCTCAAGCATTGGCAGTTTCCCGATACCACCGTCCAGGCGGTGGAATGGCAGCATCACGCGGCCGAGTCGCCGCAGCCTAATTGGCTGGCCGATGCGTTGGACTTCTCCGCCGCGCTGCTGCCGCCCGGCAGCGAGAGCGCGCAGCTTGATGCCGTGCTGGCGGCGGGCGAGGAAGGGCTGGCTGCTCATCCGTTTTTGGCGGCCAACAAACTGGATCCGGCCCAGGTGCACGGGATGGTCGGGGTGGCCCGCAATGGGGTGGCCGCCGTGAGCCAGAGCCTGCACCGGTGAGGCGGATGACGGCACGGCGCCGTCCTGATAGAGCGGAGACGCACCGGCCTCTCCTCAAGGAGCGGGGAGCGGCAGGCGGTCGGGTGTTGCGCAGGCCTCTGTGCCTGCGGGGTTGGGGGCCGCAGGCACGGAGGCCTGCGCCACGGTTGGGGTGCTCACCGCCCTGTCCTGAAGGAGTGGGCCATGGCAGGGGGGCGGCGCGCCAACAATTTTCCCCGGCGAGGGAACCGGCGACACCTTGGGCGCGTCTCCGGGGCGACCTAGGCTTGCCTCCTTCTGGAACCGAAAAGGTTTACATCCACCTCCCAGTCCTAAACGTCGTCCCATGTCCGTTCTTGTCCGCCTTGCCTGCGCCTCGCTGCTCCTTGCCGTGTCGGCGCTCTCCGCCCGAGCCGAGGTCCTGCAATTGGCCAATGGCGACCGCCTCCAGGGCCGCTTGGTCGCGAAGGAGAAGGGGACGATCCGTTGGGAGAGCCCGATCCTGGGTCTGATCACCGTCGGGGAGGCCCAGGCCAGTGTGGTGGCAGACTCTGCCCCTCCTCGGGCTGGAGCCGCGGCGCCAAGCGGGGCCGGGGCGGCCGCACCTGCTGCGGCACCGGCGGCCGCCTCCCACGTTCCGCGCTGGAAATCCAAGATCGAGTCCGGCCTAGCACTCCAGTCGGGGCGCAGCGACCGCGCCGACGTCAATCTGCGCGTCGAGACCGCCCTGGAGCGCAAGCGCAACGCCTACCGCGCCCAGGCCCGCTACCTTTACTCCAAGGCCGACGGCTCGGTGACCACCGACCGCACCGAGGCCGCGTTTCGTTGGCGCCGCGAGCTGGACGCCCGCTGGTTCGGCCAAACCAACACCTCGTATCTTTCCGCCAAGATCAAGGGTATTGACCACAACGCCGAGCAAAACCTGGGTCTGGGCTATCGCCTGATCAAGACGGCGCGCACCAGCGCCTCCCTTGGCGCCGGTTTCACCAGCCAATACCGGGAGATCCACAACGCCGGCACCGGCCACAGTCTCTTCGGCGAGGTCTTTCAGGATTTCGCCATCAAGCTCAGCCCGCGCCTCGACCTTGGCCAGGATCTCAAGGCCCAGTATTCGCCCAGCGGCCGGGGCATCCGGCTGCTGCCCAACGGGACGGTTCAGATCATCGATACCGATGTCACCAACTACAAGCTCACCTTCAACTCCTTCTTGCGGGGCAAGATCACCGAGACGCTCAGCCTCGCGCTGCGCTACGAATACGAGTTCGACAATACTTACGTGAGCGACAGTTCGAAGTCCGACCAGCGTATCACCACCACGCTGGGCTACTCGTTCTGAGGCCAACGTGCCGTCACGTAGCGGAACCGCTTCCGGTTCCGGACGGCGCGAAAGCCGCGCCGCTACGCGGTGCCCAGTTGCCGTCAGCGGAACCGCTTCCGGTTCCGGACGGCGTGAAAGCGCGCCGCTACGCGATGCCCCTATCATCGCGCCGACCCGTCCTGAAGGAGCAGGTCACGGGACGGGGCGCTCGGATGGCGGGGTGTGGCGCAGGCCGCCGTGCCTGCGATGGCGGACGCCGCAGGCACAGAGGCCTGCGCCACGGTTGAGGAGCCGCCCCGCTCAGGCTTCGACGATGCCCTCGCGAATGGCGTAGCGGGTGAGTTCGGCCACGGAGGTGAGCTCGAGCTTCTCCATGAGGCGGTGCCGGTAGGTCTCCACCGTTTTGGCACTCACGCCGATGCGCTCGGCGATCTCCTTGGTGCGTAGCCCGTCGGCGAGCAGCTTGAGCACCTCGCGCTCGCGCGTGGAGAGCTTGGGCCCGGGCGGCTCGATGTTGGGCAATTGGCCGCGACGGTAGCTGGCGATGATTTCGGTGCTCACCTCGGGGCAGAGATAGAGCTGCCCACCCACGACAGAGTGGATGGCACGTAGCAATTCCTCGGTGGCGTTCTCCTTGAGCACGTAGCCGGACACTCCGGCCAGCAACGCTTCGTGCACGCTGCCGTGGCTGTGGTCGGAGGAGAGCATGATCACCTTAACCTCGGGGAAAACGGCGAGAATACGGCGGGCCACCTCGATGCCATTCATGTCGGGCAGGTGCACGTCCAGCACGACCAAGTCGGGCGGCGCATGGCGCACGGCCTTGAGGGCGCCGTCGCCATCGCCCACCTGGGCAACGATCTCGAAGCCAGGCTCCCGCGACAGCAGGGCGCACAAGCCTTCGCGCAGGATCCGATGGTCGTCCACCAACAGAATTCGTAGTCGCGGCGGCAAGGGGAGTTCCGGGAGGGGGGCCCGCTCATTGGGTCTCAGTGATAGACGCTAGCCCGAGGGCCGCAAGGCAAGGTTGCGCTGCCGGCTCTTCATTCGAGGGGGCCGGCAACCGGGCTGTCGGGAGGGGCAGGGGATGGCAGGCGGCCGAGCGCGGCGAGCAGTTGGGCGGCATCGAAGGGCTTGGGCAGGAAGATGTGGATAGCCTCAAAGACGTCGGGGGCGAGCCGTTGCGGGCCAAGGTGGCCGCTGATCGCGATGAGAGGCAGGCCGGGGCGGCGGGCGCGCAATTCCCGTATGAAGTCGGTGCCGTCGAGTATCGGCATGAGCAGATCGACGATCACGATCGCGATGGCGGAGGTTTCGAGGGCGAGTTGCACGAGGGCTTCGGCCCCGTTGGCCGCCTCGCGCACTTGGAAGTCGTGGCGTAGAAGGGTGTGGCGGATGAGTTCGCGCACCGGCGCCTCGTCGTCGACCACCAGCACCAGCCGTCCTGCACCCGCGTTTGGTGGAAGCACGGCGGGCGGGGCGGAGGGGGCGGCCGCTTCGTTGGACTCGGGCAGGAAAACGCGGAACGCGCTGCCGTGTCCCGGGCGACTGGCCACGTGGAGGAAGCCGTCGTGGCTGCGCACGATGCCCAGCACGGTGGGCAGGCCCAGGCCGGTACCTTCGCCCACGTCCTTGGTGGTGAAAAACGGGTCGAACAGGCGGGGTAGATTCTCGGGGAGGATGCCGGTGCCGGTATCAGCCACGGTGAGCACCTGGTAGCGGCCGGGGCGGCTTTCGGGCACGGAGTCGGGTACCGGCTGGACCAGCAGGACGGACTCGACGCGCAGCGTGAGGGTGCCGCCGGTGGTGCGCATGGCGTCGCGCGCGTTGACGCAGAGGTTCATGAGCACCTGGTGGAGTTGGGTGGAGTCGCCCAGGACGGTGCTGGGCTGGGCGGGCAGTTCGCAGCGCAAGGCGATGTCCTTGGGGAAAGTGCCGCCGAGCATGCTGATGGTTTCGGTGACGACACTGCCGAGATGGAGCGGGACGCGGCAGGCTTCGGTGCCGCGGCCAAAGGCCAACAGTTGCTTGATGATTTCGGCGCCGCGGCGCACGCTCGTTTCGATGGTGTCGACCAGCTGCAGCGTCTCGGCATCGTGGATCGCCGGGCGGAGCAGCTCTGGGGCCATCAGTACGGGTTGGAGGATGTTGTTGAGGTCGTGGGCGACGCCGCCGGCGAGCCGGCCGACGACCTCCAGGCGCTGGGAGCGGAGCAGCTGGGCCTCGAGCTGTTTGCGGCTGGTGATGTCGTTGGCGAGAATCACGATGCCCCGCACCGTGCCGGCGGCGTCGCGATCGGGGCTGTAGCAGATGCTCAAACAGCGGTGGCCGGCGGCGCGTAGCACCAGGTCGTGCTCGTGCACGAGGGCTTCTCCGGCGAGTGCTCGGTCGATGAAGGGTTGGATCTCCTGCCAAGCGGCGGCGCCAACTTGTTCGGGCAGCAGGCGGCTCAGGATCGTGGCCAGGGGCTCGTCGAACCAGAGTGCGAAGGTTTGGTTGATGAGGCGGCAGCGGTAAGTGGGGTCGATGTGGGCGATGAGGGCCGGAACGGTGTCGATGATCAGGCGCAGTTGGTGTTCGCGGTGGCGCAGTGCTTGCTCGGCATGGACGCGCTCCACGAAATCCATCGCCAGCGACGCGATCTCCTGCACGGCCTCGACATCGTCGGCGCTGTAATCGGTGGTCTTGAGGCCCAACCCGACGATCGCGGCGACGCGGCCGCGCCGTAGTACCGGAACGGTGATTTCGCGGGGGATGCGGGAGTGCCCGAGCGGGTGGCCCGGGTCTCCGGGATGGCGGCCAAGCTGTTGCGGATGACCGGGGCGCGGGTGCGCAGGCAAGCGGCCCGGGCATCGGCATCGGGTGCAGGGTAGCCGTGCTCGCCGTCCTTGTTGGAGCGGCCGTGCCAGCGGGAGGCCGTGGGCGCGGTTGGGAGGGGGGAATTCTCCGGGTCGGTATCGACAAAATCGAAGAAGCCGATGCTGCTGCCGGTGTGCAACTGGGCGGCGTCGAGGGCGGCCTCGAGCAGGGGCTCGAGCGCGCCGTGTTCGGAGAGCTCGGCCAGATGTAGCCGGGTGTGTAGGAGCGCTTCGGAGCGCTTGCGGCGGTGGATATCCCGGATGAAGACGAAGAGGCGGCCGTCACCGATGGGCCAATGCGAGACGTTGATTTCGGCCAACCAGACGGTGCCGTCCTTGGTGCGGTGACGGGTTTCGAAGAGGTCGCCGCCCTTTTGCTGGATGCGCGCAAGGTGGGCGGTGATTTCGGTGGGGGCTTCCTGGGCTTCGAGGTCGGCGACGTGGAGCGACAACAGCTCCTCGCGGCGGTAGCCGGAGCGACGGATGTAGGCGTCGTTCACTTCCAGGAGGCGCCCCTGGAGGTCGATGATCCAGAAGCCGTCGGCGGAGGTCTCGATCACGGCCCGGTAGAGGGTCTCGCGTTCGCGCAATTGTTGGAGCGCGAGGGTGCGTTCGGTAATGTCGGTGACCAGACCGTCCAAGCAAAGCAGGTGGCCGGCGGGATCGCGGCGGGGAACGAGGGTGTTGCGTACCCAACGGATGGAACCGTCGCGGTGCAGCAGGCGGTGCTCGATGGTGTCGGCGTGGTCGCCGGCGGTGGCTCGGGCGATGTGTCGCTCGACCAGCGCGCGGTCCTCGGGGGCGATCATGCGGTACCAGAGATAGGGGTCGGCCGCATATTCGTACTCGAGGTAGCCGGAGATCTTCACGCAGCCCGGGCCGTGGGTGGTGGAACTGGGATGCCCGTCGGTGAAGTGGACGGTGAAGACATAGTCGGTGGTGGCGGCGAGCATGTTGCGGTAGCGCTCCTCGCTGAGTTGGAGGTCGTGGTCGGCGCGTTTGCGTTCGGTGATGTCGGTGAACATCCCAAACGAGCCGGCGAACTGCCGGTCGCGGCCGGGCAGCGGCGTACCGGAGACGAGGGTCCAGAGCTCGGTGCCATCCTTGCGCCGGAACCGGCGCTCGTAGCGGGTGGACAGGCCGTGGCGGCGGCGTTCCAGTTCCTCGACCTGGGCGTGGATATCCTCGGGAAAGAGGAACTCGAGGATGGGCCGGCCGTGGAGCTCGGCCGCAGTGTACCCGAGCAGCTCGCACATGCGGGGGTTGACGAAGGTGGTGCGCAGTTGGGAGTCGACGGTCCAGATGCCCTCGTGGGCATTGAGCACGATGTGGCGGAAGATGTTGCCCGGCTCGGGGGGCGGGGGCTCGGCGGGGGGCGCCGGAGCCGCCGGGGTTTGGAGCGGCAGAGCCTCAATGAGAAGGAGCCGTGCCTCCTCTTTCGGGTGGGCACGGCCGGGTTGGGCCACGCCAGTGCGGACCGCACGCAGAGAACCGTCGCGGACGAGGAGGTGGTGGGCCAGGGGCGGGGAGGAGGGGGCGTGCAGGTGGGCTTGTACCGCGGGCCGTTCGTCGAGGGGGACCATTTCGAGAAAGGTCCGGTGTGTGAGCGCCGCCGCGGGGTGGCCGCTCAGGTCCACGAAGGCGGTGTTGGTTCGCTGGATGGCTCCGCTGCGCGCATCGAGTTCGACGGCGGGCAGGCTGGATTGGGCGAAAAGCAGATCGCGAAGGGGCTGGCCAGAGGGCATGGGCGATTCGGACCGGGGTGACGCGGGGTGGTGGAGAGTATCGGGGAAATGAAAACCGGCAACTGGTGTCGGTAATCAGTAGCCGGTGATCCGGGACCGGTGCCCCATGGGCCGCAACCGGCTGTCGGTGCGGCAGGGCGGCGCGAGACCCGCGCTGGCGGGCGCGGAAGCAGGGCTGTCCTTCAGGCCTTTCAGGAGGACGTTGTTCTCGGGCTCGACCCTGGATTCCGCCGACGACGGAAGGGGTGGGCTCAGAGCAGCACCAGATCGTTGCGATGGACGACCTCGAGGTGCTTGCGGCTGGGATGCAGGGCGCGGACTTGGTCGCTCTTGCGGCCGGCCAGCACGGGGATCTGCTCGCTGCTGAAGGCCGACTCGCCACGGGCAATCACTTTGCCGTCGGGACCGGCGATGTTGACGACTTCGCCGGCCGCGAAGGTCCCGCTGGCGCCGGTGACGCCGACGGCGAGCAGACTACGACCCTGTTCGCAAAGCACGGGGACGGCGCAGGTGTTGACGTGGATCGTGCCGTGCGGGCGCTGGAAGTAGGCCAGCCAGAGCTTGCGCGATTCGAGCGGCAAGCCGCTCGGCACGAAGAAGGTGCCGGGACCGCGGCCGGAGAAGAGACGGGGGAGGATGTCGGGCTCGGCGCCGCTGGCGATGAACACGCCGCAGCCGGAGCGCGTGGCGAGCTTGGCCGCGGTGATCTTGGTGATCATGCCGCCGGTGGCGGTCTCGCTGGTGGTGCCGCCGGCCATGGCCTCGATCGCCGGTGTGATCTTTTCGACGACGGGCACGATCTTTCCGGTGCCCTTCATGTCGATCAAGCCCGGCGCGGTGGAGAGGATGACGAGGTAGTCGGCCTCGACTAGGCCGGCCACCATGGCGGAGAGCGTGTCGTTGTCGCCCACCTTGATCTCGGCGGCGCTGACGGTGTCGTTCTCGTTGATGACCGGGATGGTGCCGTAGGCGACGAGCTCGCGCAGGGTTTCCTTCACGCCGAGGTGGCGGTCGCGCACGCGCAGGTCCTCGTGGGTGAGCAGCACCTGGGCGACGGTGAGGCCGTGCGGATCGAAGGCGCGTTGCCACGTCTGCATGAGCAGGCTCTGGCCGACGGCGGCGCAGGCTTGTTTCTTGGAGACGATTTTGGGCTTCCGCTCGAGCTTGAGCCGGCCCATGCCGAGGCCGACCGCCCCGGAGCTCACGACGATGACTTCCGACCCCTGGGCGCGCAGGGCGGTGATTTGGGCGGCGAGGGCGGCGAGCCGGGGCTCATTCAACTGGCCGATACCGGAAGTGATGACACCGGTGCCGAGCTTGACGACGATACGGCGCGGAGGACGGGAGAGGAAGGACGGCATGGTGGCGCGGGCGGTAAGGATGAAGGCAGAATGAAGAAGGTAGAATCTCGAAGCGCTATGCGATGGTGTCGCAAGGATGATTGCGTTTGCGCATAACCGGGATCGCCGATCCGGTCCCAGCGTTTTGCGAAGTCGGCGATCATGTAGCTCTTGGGCTGAAGCCAATAAGAGATGCGCCCCTCTTTCTCGCCTCGGTGTGCTCGAACGCGGACTTCCTCCGGCGTCATGACGTAAATACCAGGTTCTCCATCGAGTGTTTTGACGATCACCCAGTAATCGCCCGCGATTTTATCCAGCGTGTTGCCCAATGGGACGGGGTTCTTTTTGCTGAGTGCCTTCACTTGAACACCAACATTGTGACTCGCCGCAAAATTGTAGGCGATGAGGTCGACACCTTTCGCATTGCGGGCTGTAGGCATGACATTCCAGCCGCGCTTTGAGAGCTCGTAGCGTGGGCACATGGTAGATTCCTACGTTTCCGACTATCTGTGCCGTTCATTGTGGCGCTGATCTGTTGGCTCCAGTAGCAAAGGGGCCTGGAGCAAGCTCAGGCCCTACGGGTTTCGGAGCGCCGCGTTTCCGCGCTCCGGCTTCAGCCCTTCAGCTTTCAGCCTTCAGACCTTCAGGAGTTCCTGCTCCTTGTGGCCGAGGTGGTCGCTGATCTCTTTCATGATGCGGTCGGTCTGGGCCTGCAGATCCTTCTCGAGCTTCTTGTTGTCGTCCTCGGAAATCTTGGCGTCCTTGAAGCCTTTCTTGATGGCCTCGATCCCGTCGCGGCGGGTATTGCGCACGGCCACTCGGCCTTCTTCGGCCACCCGATGGGCGACCTTGGTGAGCTCCAGGCGACGTTCCTTGCTCATCTCGGGCAAGGGCAGGCGCACGATGCTGCCATCGATCACCGGATTGATGCCGATATTGGCCATCTGGATGGCCTTCTCGATGGCCTTGAGCAGCGATTTGTCCCAGGGCTGCACGGCAATCATGCGGGAGTCGGGGGTATGGATGGCGGCGCACTCCTTGAGGCGCACCGCGCTACCGTAGGCATCGACCATGATGCCCTCGACCAGCGCGGGGCTGGCCTTGCCGGTGTGGATGCCGCTGAACTCGTGCAGCGTGTGGTCCAGATTCTTCTGCATCTTCGTTACGCAGTCTTTGACGAGAGGATGGTCGGCCATGACGGGTGTTGGGTCGGAGGTTTGAGTGGAAGGGAAGGAGGCAGTGGCGGCTGGGCTAAGTATCAAGGACCAAGTACCAAGTGCCAAGGGACAAGTAATAAGGATCAAGGGCCAAGTAGCGGAGAACGGGGATCAGTTATCAGTAACCAGTGATCAGCGGGCGGAGACGATCGGCCGGGTCCGACGGATCGGGCGGAGCAGGAGCAGGGGAACTAGAACGATTCGGAGGGGAACAGCCTGATCTACTCGCTCCCCGCTACTCGATGCTCGCTGCTATCACGCGTGCACGAGCGTGCCGACCTTCTCGCCGTCGAGCGCGCGGCGCACCGCCCCCGGGTCGTTGAGGTTGAACACGAGAATCGGAATGTTGTTGTCCTGACACAGCGAGAACGCGGTGGAATCCATCACGTTGAGCCGCTGGCGCAGGGCCTCGACGTAGGTGATCTCGTCGTAGCGCACCGCGTCGGGGAACTTCATCGGGTCCTTGTCGTAGATCCCATCGACCTTGGTGGCCTTCATGAGGATGTCGGCCCCGACCTCGCTGGCGCGCAGGGCCGCGCAGGTGTCGGTGGAGAAATAGGGGTTGCCGGTGCCGGCGACAAAGACCACCACGCGGCCCTTCTCCAGGTGGCGGGTGGCGCGGCGCAGGATGAACGGTTCGGCCACCTGGTTCATCGGAATCGAACTTTGGACGCGGACCTTCACGCCGAGGCCTTCGAGGCAGTCCATGATGGCCATGCCGTTGATGACGGTGGCGAGCATGCCCATGTAGTCGCCGGTGGTGCGGTCGACCCCGCGCTTCTCGCCTTGCAGGCCGCGGAAGATGTTGCCGCCGCCGATGACCACGCACACCTGCACGCCGAGGTCGTGCACTTCCTTCACCTGAAGGCAGATCTGCTCGAGCGTATCGGCATCGATGGGGTCCCCGCCGGCCTTCTTGCCGCGGAGAACCTCTCCGCTGAGCTTGAGGACGACACGCTTGTATTTCACTCCGGTGCGGGCGGGCGAATTATGCATGGAGTCGAATAAAACCGGCGAGGGTAGCTCCGGTCAATGCCCGAGGCGGGCTGTTCGGTTTGGCGGATGCGAAAAATCGGGGGCGGGGCGGGGGCGATGGGGTGCTAAGAATCAAATTCGGGCGACTTTCGCGATACGGCGGTTGGTCCCCGGGCACGAAACACTGGCGAGTCTCGCTTGGGAATCGCGTGCACGCACGCTCCCACAAACTGCAGGGCCTTTCGCCTGTGGGAGAGGGCTTGCACCCGACTGCCCGTCGTGAGTTCGTCTCTGCCTCAGGAACCTAGCGAGGCAGCCGGGCGAGGATGCGCTGGTAGAGTGTCTCCGGGTCGAGACCGTGGGCGGCGCGGAGAATCTCCACACTGTTGCCATGCTCGATGAACGCGTCGGGCCAGGCGATACGCTCGACGGGCGTGCGCACGTCGGCGTCGCTGAGCGCTTCAAGCACGGCGCTGCCGAAGCCGCCCATGACGACATTGTCCTCCAGCGTCACGATGAGGCGGGTGGCGCGGGCGTGGGCGAGCAGCAGCTCGCGGTCGAGGGGCTTGATCCAGCGGGCGTTGACGACGGTGGCGCGCAGGCCGTGCTCGCGCTCGAGGCGGTCGGCGAGGGCGAGGGCATCTTGCACCCAAGGACCCAGGGCCCAGAGGGCGAGGTCGGCGCCTGCGCGCAGCAGCTCGGCCTTGCCGAGCGGCAGCACGGCGGGCGTGGCCTTCGGGGCGACTCCGGGGCCGGCACCGCGCGGGTAGCGGATGAAGGTGGGCAGGGGATGCTGGAGGGCGGTGTGCAGCAGGTCGGCGAGCTCGTCTTCGTCCTTTGGTTGCGCGACAGCGGCGTGCGGCACGTTGCGCAGGTAGGAAAGGTCGAAGAGGCCGTGGTGGGTGGGCCCGTCGTTGGGCGAGAGACCGGCGCGGTCGAGGCAGAAGACGACCGGCAGTTGCTGCAGGCACACGTCGTGGACGATCTGGTCGTAGGCGCGCTGCAGGAAGGTCGAGTAGATGGCGACAACGGGCTTGAGCCCCTGCGCGGCCAGGCCGGCGGCGAAGAGGGCGGCGTGCTCCTCGGCGATGCCGACATCGAAGAACTGGCGCGGCAGTTCTTTGGCGAGGGCGGCGAGGCCGGTGCCGGCGGGCATGGCGCCGGTGATGCCGACGATGCGGTTGTCCAACCGGGCCTCGCGCAGGAGGGCCTGGCCAAAGATGTCCTGGTAGGCTGGTTTCGCGCCCGGGGAGGAGTGGCCGTTACCGGTGGCGATGTCGAAGGGGCTGGTGCCGTGGAAACGTTCGGCGTGCTCGATGGCCACCTCGTAGCCCTTGCCCTTCTTGGTGAGCACATGGACGACGACCGGGCAGTCGGCCTGCTTGGCGAACTCCAGGTTCTTGATCAGCAGCGGAATGTCGTGACCGTCGATCGGTCCGAGGTAGCGCAGCCCGTATTTCTCAAAGAGCGAAGACTCGACGAAGAAGTCCTTGGTCTCGCGTTTCCACTTCATCCAGATCTGGTGGAGACGCTCGCCGCGCGGGGTGCTGCGGAAGAACTCCTCGATGTCGTGGTAGATGCGGTTGTAGGTGGCGCTGGTGGAGAGCTCGTTGAGGTACTTGGCCAGCGCGCCGACATTGCGGGCGATCGACCACTCGTTGTCGTTGAGCACGACGACCAGGCGCTTGGTCGAGTGGGCGACGTTGTTGAGCGCCTCCATGGTGATGCCGCAGGTGAAGGCGGCGTCGCCGCAGAGGGCGACGACGTGCTCGCTGGTGCCGCGCAGGTCGCGGGCGGTGGCCAGGCCGAGGGCGGCGGAGAGGGCGGTGCCGGCATGGCCGGCCCCGAAGCTGTCGTGCGGGCTTTCGGCGCGGTTGAGGAATCCCGAGAGCCCGCCGGTTTTGCGGATGAGTCGGAAGGCGTCGCCGCCGCGGCCGGTGAGCAATTTGTGGACATAGCCCTGGTGGGCCACGTCGAAGACGAACTTGTCGCGCGGTGTATCGAAGACGCGGTGCAGGGCGATGCTCAGTTCGACCACGCCGAGGTTGGGGCCGAGGTGGCCGCCGTTGCGGGCGGTGACGTCGATGAGTTCGTCGCGGATTTCCTGGGCCAGAAAGGGGAGCTGGTCGGCGGGCAGGGCCTTGAGGTCGGCCGGTCCGCGCAGCCCGGGGAGCAGCGGGGCGGTGGGCCGAAGGGGGGCGGCCTGAGCCGGTTTGCCGGCAGGCGAAGGGGCGGCAGTCATGGGCGGGCGCTCAGCTGCCGGCGCGCTCGGGGGCGAACGGCTCCAGCGCGGCGGTGTCGCGCACTTTCTTGAGCTGGTCGATCTTGAGCTCGGCGTCCTTGAGGCGGGCCTCGCAGACCTTGAGCAGCTTGGTGCCTTCCTCGTAGCGGGTGAGCAGCTCGGCCAGGGGCACTTGTCCCTGCTCCATCGAGTCGACGATGGCTTCGAGGCGGGTGAGGGCATCCTCGAAACTGGAATGGTCCGGCTGTTTGGTAGCAGACATTGCGGCCGGACGATTGGCGTCGTCGGCGCGCTTTTCAATCTACTTTCGAGCCGTGGGGCAGGCCTTCAGGGCCTGCGCCCTCGAGCTTAGCCGGCAGCGATGCCGGCGCCGTGCGGTGCGCCTGCTGTTTCGCCGCGGCGTAGGCACGACGGTCGGCGTTGGCTGCGGTCGAGCCACCACCGCGCAAGGCCAAGCCTGGACACGCGGGCAGTATCCGGCTGGGGCTGGCGGGCTTTGTTGCGATTGGCGATTGGGCCGCCAGGGCGGGTTGCCCGGGTGCCGGAAGTCACCGGTGGAGGGACCGGGCGAGCGGCTCACGCGATCCTCGGGGCGCCGCCTCCGGTGCCGGCCGGGGCGCGACCGGCGCCGCGTCGCGGCCGCTGTCGGCCACGGCGGAGTCGACTCCGATGAACTGCTGCAGGCTGCGTACTGCATCATGGAGACATGCCGCCTGGGCGTTGAGTTCCTCGGCGGCGCTGGCGGATTCCTCGGCGCTGGCGGCGTTGGATTGCACGGCGGAATCCATCTGCGAAATCGTCTGGTTCACCTGCCCGATGCCCTGCGTCTGCTCGCGCGAGGCGTTGGTGATCTCCCCGACGAGCTCGTCGACCTTGCGGGCGCTGGCGACGATTTCAGCGAAGCCTTCGGCGACTTTGGCGCTGATGGCTACGCCGTGCTCGCTCTTGGTCACGGAGTCCTCGATGCGTTCGGCGGTTTCCTTGGCGGCCTGGGCGGAACGCTGGGCAAGGTTGCGGACTTCCTCGGCCACGACGGCAAATCCGGCGCCAGCCTCGCCGGCGCGGGCGGCCTCGACGGCGGCATTGAGGGCGAGAATGTTTGTTTGGAAGGCGATTTCGTCGATCGACTTCACGATCTTGGCGATGTTGCTCGAGGCTTCCTTGATGGCGTCCATTGCCTGCTTCATTGCGTTCATGTCGAGGGCGCCACGTTCCGCGGCCTGGCGGGTGCGGTCGGCGAGATCCTTGGCCTGGACGGCGGAGGCCGAGTTGTGTTGGGCCATGCTGGAGATTTCCTCGAGGGTGGCGCTGGTTTCCTCGAGGGAGGCGGCCTGTTCGCTGGCGCCATGGGCGAGCTGCTGACTCGCGGAGGAAACCTGGGCGGCGGCGGCGGTCGTCTGGTCGGCCGAGGAGCTTAGGGTGTTCATCGCCGCCTGGAGTGGGACGGTGGTGGCGCGTCCAAGGAGGATGGCGACCGTTGCGCCGATGCCGATGCCGCCGGCCAGCACCCACAGAAGCAGGGTTGTGCTGGCGGCCATCGAGCCCACCGTGGCGGTTTGCTGCTCTCTGCTGTGGCGAGCCACGGCGTTGGCCAGGGTGTCCAGCGACTTGTCAAAAGCGGCGGCGGTGGAGGAGGCCTCGGTCATGGCCTGCGCTACGCGAGCATCGATCTCGACGATGGCGGCCAGCGCGGCGCGGTAGATCTGCCATTTTTGTCGGGCGTCGGCGCAGAAGTCCGCGGGCAAGGCGAGTTCCTTGGCTTTGTGGTCGAACTCGGCGATGCGGGTATCGACTTCCTCGAGATACTTCGGATCGCGGCGGAGCAGGTAGTCTTTCTCGTGGCGGCGGCACATCAAAAGCAGCACCCGCAGCTCGGCGATGCCCCGGGCGTTCACGGTCTTTTCGATGGCGTGGGTAGCCTGGCGCATTTCGCCTTCCACCCCAGTGTCGGCAGTGAGGCCGCGGCGGCTAAGCAGTTCCACGATGGTGGCGAATGTGCGAGTGCAGCGCCTCGGCCGCTGTGACAGCGGCAGTGTGCGGGCCGTCAATTGCCCGGATCTCGGTTTCCTTGCCGAGCGTGTCGAGGTGGCGGCGGATTTCTTTGAGCGAGCTGGCGACTGCGTCGGCGCTGGAGGCCTTCTTTTCGAAGATGAACTCGTGCTCGGCGCGACGGGCGGCGGGCAGCTCTCGCAGGGCCCCTTGGGTGGCGGCGAGCAGGGTATTGTTGTGGTCGGTGACCGCGACTAGGGCGCCCAGATTGTGCTGGGACTGGACGGCTTGCCGCCAGCCGATGAAGCAGGCAATGGTGGCCACGAGGACGAGCAGGCCACAGCCGGCGTAGAGGCGGGTACGAATGGTCCAGTTCATAGGCGAAACGCCACCCGGCCCCCGAATGGGAGGCAGGGGTGGCCAGTGCCCTATCGGACGGCGCACCCCGGGCTTAAGGTGGGGCGGCGTCCTATGAACGAAGCCGATTCATGTGACCTGCGGTAGTACCCCAGCTGCTGGGGCTGGCAGGGTGGGCCGGGAGGACAGGCCGGCCTTGCGGCGATCGCCCTGCCCGCGGGGTCCGTTACGGCGCGGTGGGCGCCGGGGCGGGGACGACGGCCGGCTCCAGGGCGCGAGCCTTCTTCACCAAATTCACGAACTCCTTGCGGTAGCCGTCCTCGTCGGCGCCCACGCCGGAGACGGCGAGCTTCTCGACCATATCCCACGACATGCCGCCCTTGAAGGGGTTGTCTTGCAGGAGCATCCCAAAACCGGCGACGGCGGCGGCGAACTGGAAGTCCGGGTCGGCCGCCTTCACATCGTCGTAACGGCCGGCGTGCAAGGGCACGATGGCGGCCTGTGCCTTGTCGCCGCCCGGCGTGCGGTAGCGCAGTTTCACGGTGAGCCACTCGTTGGTGGCGGCGGCGGTGGTGGCGGTGGGGTGTTGGTACTTGAGCTCGTCGGCAGGGGACAGCGTCGTCTTCGGCCCGGCGGGAATGATCTCGTAAAGGGCGGTGACGGCGTGGCCGGCACCGATGCTGCCTCCGTCGGTGGGGCGTTCGAAATCGTCGCCCTTGAGTAGCCGGTTCTCGTAGCCGATGAGGCGGTAGGCGAGCACCTTGGAGGGGTTGAATTCGACCTGCACTTTCACGTCGCGGGCGATGGGCGGCAGGGTGGCGCCGGCCTGGTCGGCGAGGAATTGGCGGGCGTCGGCCTGCGCGACCGGGTTGGGGTGACGGACGGGGGGGGCGACCGGGGCCGGGGCGGGTACGCCTTCGGTTGGGCTTTCGGTGGCCGGCGCGGCGCCAGCGGGCTCCCGGCCTTGGAGGGCGATACGCACCAGTTTGTGGTCGGTGGCCCAGGGCGCCGGGCGCAACTCGGCGGAGACGGCGAAGGGCTCGGGCCCGGCCGGCCGCGGGTAGCGGTAGTGGAAGGCGTTCACCAATTCTTCGATGCGCACCAGGCCGGTGGGGGGACGTTCGCCCGCCTCGAGGAAACGGCGCACGTCGGTATACGCGGTCGTCTCCACCTGGAGGGCGAAGGTCGAGAGCGGGTTCTGCAGCGCGGTGAGAAAGTAGTTCGGCTGGATGGTATTCAGTGCGCCGGCGTTGAAGCCCGGGGAGGGCGCCGGCGGGGCGGGGTGCGCGGCGGGGGCTGGGGCCGGGGCCGCGGTGGCGGCGGGCTCGTTGGCGGCAAGCAGCGGGAACTGGGTCACGGTGGCGATGCGTTCCTGGCGGGCGCGCTCGGCGCTGCGGTGCTCGGAATCGAGCCTTTGGTTGTAGGCGGGCAGGTAGACGCTCCAGAAGAACAGCGCGAAGCAGGCGGATACGCCCAGCGGCACCCAGATGGTCCACTGCTCGGCGAAGAGGCGGCGCAGCCAGTGTGGGCGGGGCACCGGCAGAGCGACGCCGCGGGAGGGCAAAGGCTCGTGCGCGAGCGCTTCGCCGAGGGCCGCCATGGTGCGGCGGATATCCTCGAGGGTGGCGCGCGCGGCGGGATCTTCGCGTAGGAGGGTTTCGAACTCGGCGCGCTCGGCGCCGGACAATTCGTCCAGGGCGTAGGCGGTGAGCCGTTCGTCGTTCGGGTCGATCTTGGGCATGGCAAAGTCCTCGGTTGGCGGCGCTAGACGGCGCTGGGCCGGGTCATCTCGCGGCGCAGGGCGGCGAGGGCGGTGTGGAGCAGGAAGCCGACGTTGCCTACGGAGAGGCGGGTGATGTCGGCGATTTCCTTGTAGCTGAACCCCTCCTGGAATTTCAGGCGGACGACCTCCTGCTGGTTGGGTGGGAGGCGGTCGAGTTGGGCGAGCACCAGGCGCCAGGATTCGTGGTGCTCGGTCTGGGCGGCCGGTGTGGGCTCGGCGGCGACGAGGCGCTCGGCCTGGCCTTCGGCGAAGCGGCTCATGCGGCCCTCCTTGCGCAGCACGTCGAGGGCGGCGCGCCGCACCACGGTGAAGAGCCACTCGGCGGCGTGGCCGTCGACGGCGGATACGGGTTGGCGGCAGAGCTTGACGAAGGTGTCTTGGACGATGTCGCGGGCGCGGTCGGCGTCGCCGAGCAGATGGGCGGCGTAGCGCAGCAACGGGCGTTCGTGGTCGCGCAGGGTGGCGCGCACAAAGGCGTCGTGGTCATCGGGGGGCGGGCTCATGCCGGGTTGCGGTTGGGGGAGGTGGTTCTGCTGGGGAAACGCGCGAGCGGGAGAGTTCTTAGGAAGTATTTTGCCCGGGGCGACGAAAAGCGGCGAAGGGCGGGCCAGGTCGGCGCCCTGGCCTACAGCGCAGGCGTGGGAATGGGGCCCAATGTAGGCCACCGCGTTGAGGTGGCCGGTTTGGGGTCGGCGAAGGGCCGGCCAAGTCGGCGCCCTGGCCTACAGTAGGCTCAACTGCCCGTCGTCTTCAGGGGCGACGTGGAGCTTGCGGCGCGGGCGCGTCTGCGGCGCAGGGAGGGTGACGGTCGTATCGTCGGACTCGAGCTGGGTGAGGATCACCTTCGCCCGGTCGATCACCGTGAGGGGCAGACCGGCGAGGCGGGCGACCTGGATACCGTAGCTGCGGTCCGCGGCCCCGGGCACGACCCGGCGCACGAAGAGGATTTCCTCGTTCCACTCCTTCACCGCGACGGAGAAGTTGCGCAGGCGGGGCAGGAACTTGTCGAGCTGGGTGAGCTCCTGGTAATGCGTGGCGAAAAGCGTGCGCGGCCCGGCGGCGGGATCGCGGTGCAGATGCTCGACCACCGCCCAGGCGATGCTCAGGCCGTCGTAGGTGGAGGTGCCACGGCCGACCTCGTCGAGGATGATCAGGCTGCGGTCGGTGGCGTTGTTGAGGATGTTGGCGGTCTCGTTCATCTCGACCATGAAGGTCGAGTTGCCGCGCGCGAGGTCGTCGCTGGCGCCGACGCGGGAGAACACGCGATCCACGAAGCCGAGACGGCAGCGCTTCGCCGGCACCCAGCAGCCGATGTGCGCCATCAGCACGATGAGCGCGACCTGGCGGATGTAGGTGGATTTACCGGCCATGTTCGGGCCGGTGAGCAGCATGATCTGCCCGTCGCTGCCGGCCAGTCCGGTGTCGTTGGGGACAAAGGCCTGGGTGCCGGCGAGGCCCCCGGGACTGTGCCGGAGCATCTGCTCGACCACGGGGTGGCGGCCTTCGTCGATCTCGAGCACGTCGCTCTCGTCGACGACGGGGCGGGTGTAATCGTTCTCCCGGGCCAGGACGGACCAGCCAGCGTAGACGTCGAGCTCGGCGAGGGCGTCGGCGGTCTGCTGGAGGGCGACGGCGTCGTCGAGGACCTTGGCGACGAGGTCGGCGAAGAGGGATTGCTCACGGGCGAGGGCGTTCTCCTCGGCGTGGAAGATCTCCTTCTCCTTCTGGCGGAGGGCCTCGGTGATGAAGCGTTCGCCGTTCACCGTGGTCTGGCGCCGGATGTAGTCGGCGGGGACGAGGGCGAGGTTGGCCTTGGTGACCTCGATGTAGTAGCCGAAGGCGTTGTTGAATTTCACCTTCAGGCTGCGGATGCCGGAGCGTTCCTGCTCGGCGCGCTCGAGCTCGGCCAGCCAGGTCTTGTTGCCGGAGGTGAGGGATTGGAGACGGTCGAGCTCGGCGTCGAACCCGGGGCGGATGTAGCCGCCCTCGGCCAGATCGTTGGGCAACTCGTCGCGCAGGCCGGCGCGGAGCAGGTCGCGCAGCGGGGGCAGGTCGGACATGCGGGCGCGCAGCGCGACGAGGCCGGGCACCGAAGCTTGTTCGAGGCCGGCAAGGATCGCGGGCAACTGCTCAAGGGTCTCGCGCACGGCGGCGAGCTCGCGGGGATTGCGCAGGCGGTTCTGCAGTCGCCCGAGGATACGCGGGATGTCGCGCACGTGCTTGAGTGCGCCGCGCAGTTCGGCGAGGAGCGCGGGGCGTTCGAGCAGTTCCGCGACACAGGACTGGCGGCGCTCGATCTCGGCGAGGTCGAGTGGCGGCGCGGCGAGGAAACGCTCGAGCAGGCGTGAGCCGGCGGGGGTGTGCGTGCGGTCGAGGGAGGCGAGCAGGCTGCCGGCGCGGGCGCCGGAGACGGAGGCGAAGATCTCGAGGTTGCGCAGGGTGGCCGGATCGAGGAGCAGCGCGCGGCGGCTGGAATACTCGCGCAGGGTGCGGAGGTTCTCCGGTTTGGCGCGGAGGTTTTCCGTGGTGTAGTGGACGAGTGCCCCGGCCGGCCCGAGGCCGGGGTGGTCGTCGGCGAGGCCGAAGCCCTGGAGGTTGAGCACACCGAGGGCGGTGCGCACGGCGTGGGCGCCGGCGGTGGTCTCGAAGTGGTAGCCTGGAAGTTCGGAGACAACGCGCTCCTCGGCGAAGCGCATGAGGGCGTGCAGGGCGGTCTCGTGGTGCGGGGCGGCGCGCCAGACCTCGAGGGCGCCCTCGGAAAGCACGATCTCGGTGGGCGCGAGGGCGTGGAGGACGGGGAGCAGGTTCTCCGGCTTGGGGTCGCTCGCGAGGCGGAATTCGCCGGTCGAGAGGTCCATCCAGGCTGCGTGGAGACCGCGGCTGTCGCGCGCCAGGGCGACGAGGTAGCGGTTGCGGCCGGCGTCGAGCTGGGCGGCGTCGAGCGTGGTGCCAGGGCTCAGGATACGGGTGACGGCGCGGCGCACCAGCTTGCCGGTCTGGGCGGCCTCGGTCTGGTCGCAGATCGCCACCTTGCGGCCGGCGGCCAGGAGCTTGCCCACGTAGTTGTCGGCGGCGTGGAAGGGGATGCCGGCCATGGGGTGGCCGTTGCGCCCGGTGAGGGTGATGCCGAGGAGTTTCGAGGCGACCTCGGCGTCCTCGAAGAACATCTCGTAGAAGTCCCCGAGGCGGAAGAGAAGGATGATGTTGGGCGCGAGGCTGCGCTTCACCTCGAAATACTGCTGCAACATCGGAGTGAGCTTCTCGTCGGCCATTGGGGTGTGAAGGTTGAAGGCGGAAGGCGCGAGGCGGAAGGAGAAATCAGTGACCTACTCCGGGCTTGGCGGGCGGGGCGCGGCGCCGTTTCGTGGCGGGGTGCTGCAACTTTTCCATCGCGACTTTGGCGGGGCGGGCCGACCCCCGCTGGTGATCATCCACGGGCTGCTGGGCTCGTCGCGCAACTGGCAGACGGTGGGAGCGGAGCTGAGCACCCAGCGCCATGTGCTCGCGCTCGATCTGCGCAACCACGGGATGTCGCCCCACGCCGAGGACCATGACTTCGCCACGCTGGAGGCCGATGTGCTGCGCTGGATGGATGCGCAGGGGTTGGCGCGGGTGGCGTTGATGGGACATAGCATGGGCGGCAAACTGGCGATGGCGCTGGCCTGCCATCGGCCCGAGCGGGTGGAGCGACTGGTGTCCGTCGACATCGCGCCGCGCGACTACGACGCCTCCAAGTTCCGCGGTATCCTCGATGCGATGTTGGCGATCGAGCCGGCGAAGCTTGCGTCTCGCGCGGAGGCTGAGGCGCAGCTGGAGGCTGTGGTGAAGGACTGGGCGATGATCAAGTTTCTCACCACGAACTTGGAGCGGGGGGCGGACGGGCGTTTCCAGTGGCGGGTGAACGTGGCCGCCCTGCGCGCCGAGCTCGACGAGATCGCGCGCACCTCGCTGGCTCCGGGCGATTGCTACGACGGACCCACGTTGTTCGTGATCGGCGGGTACTCGCGGCATGTGCGCGAGGAGGACCGGCCGGAGATCGCGATGCGTTTCCCGCAGGCGCGCATCGTGACGGTGGCCGAGAGCGGCCACAATCCACACATTGAGGCGCGGGCGGCGTTTGTGGAAGCGGTGCGGGAGTTTCTCACCTGATTTTCGACTTGGGATTGCCGATTTTCGATTGGCGGAAGGCGGCCGGGAGCGGTGCGGATCTTGAATTGCGGGGTGCGAAGTAGGGAGGTCGGACGGGGGCACGTGGACTGGTGCTTCAAGCTCGCGCCTGGGGATGCAGTGCTCATGCCAGACTCGGAGTGGGCTGAAGGTCACGGCGGTGCCGTGGCCGTTCCGGATCCGGCCAGGTCGGCGCCCTGGCCTACAGGTGCGAGGTCACCGGCCCGTCCTGAAGGAGCGGGCAACGGGGGACGGTGACCGCTCATCAGTGACCAGTAGTCAGTGAGCGGCGCCCCTAGATCACGGCCACGGCTTCCATCTCGACGAGCAGGTTGTGGCGGCAGACGTCGGCCAGCACGGCGACCTTCGGGAAGAACGGGATCTGGAGCAGCTGGGTGACCCGGCACCAGGCCTCCCAGGCGGCGCGGTCTTTGCAGAACAGCGTGGCCGAGGTGATGCTGCGCAGGCTGCCGCCGTGTTGCTCGAGGATGGCGGCGATGCTCATCATCGTCTCCAGGCTCTGGCTTTCGGCGTCGCCGATGTGGGTGCTGTCGCCGGCGGTGTTGATGTTCGCCGTGCCGGAGATGTGGATGGTGCGTTTGCCCTCGAGGTCGAGGATCATGCCGCGCGAGAAGGCCGAGCCGTAGTTGAACGATTGGTCCTGGCGCGGGCTGCAGCGCACCGGGGCGACGGTGAGCCCGCCCGGGGTGGCGGGCGCCACCGCAAGCACGTCGACCACGCACTCCTCGGTGTCGGAGTGGCATTGGATGCCGGTGCTGGCCGGGAAGGGCACGCCGCCTTCGCCGCCGATGCCGACGCGGCGGAAGTGGGCGGTGCGCACGCGGTTGAGGTCGTCGTACCACTCCAGCAGGCGGGCCATGTAGATCCAAGTGCGGGCCACCTGGGTGTACTGGAAACCGAGTGCGGCCAAGCGGAGGCCGATGTTGGTGAACATCTGTTCGGCCTGGGCCACGTGGCCGTCGGCCAGCGGTCCGGCCGGGGTGGTGCCCCGTACGGCGGCCAAGTGCAGCATCTGGAAACCGTGGCCGCGCCACAGGCGGCCGCGGTCGGAGCCGGGCGTGGTGACGGTTTCGACGCAGGGCGCGCCGTCCGTCGGTACCACGCCCCAGATCTGCAGGCCCACGAAATCGCACCCCTGCAGCGGTGTGCCTTGCAGCCAGGTGACGGGCATCGAGCGGTCCAGTCCGTGCCGCTGGTAGGCGGAGTCGCGAACCTTGAGCACCTCGTCGCGCACGCGGGTAAGGCCGTAGACCTTCTCCTGGATGGGCTGGATCTTGTGCTCGGCGAGCAGGGCAGCGACGCGGCCGAAGAGTTCCGCGGCGGCGGCGCCCACAAAAGCGGGTCCCTCGATGGTGGCCGTGACGTGGTATTCGGTGAACGATGGGCGCGGGGTGGCCCGCACTTCAAGGCGGCTGAGTCCGGCGGTGGCGGTGGGGGTGTTCATGGTCGGTGGCGCGGCGGAGAGCGGAATCGGCGTAGCTGCCATAGTCGGGATTGGACCGGAGGAGACGCAAGCCCGGGTTGTGGGCCAGGCCCGTGGCCGGGCCCGGATTCGGTCCGCTCGCCGGGCGATGTGGTCGAGGCAGCTGTGGGTGGAATCCTCCAGCCGAAACCGACCCGGGAACAGAGGGGAGTAGGGCACGGTCGTTCTCCTGCTCCTGCTCGCCACTTCTGGTAAACCGCAAGGAACGCAGAGAATGGCAGGTTCGATTCCGCGAAACCCGAAACTCGGAATCCTGAACCGACCTGACCACGGAGGGCACAGCGGCGGAGGAGAACAGAGGTACTGGAGTGGCGCAGGCGTCCGTGCCTGCGTTCAGGCCGTGGCGACGCTCGCCAGAAGGTCGTGCGCGTTGTAGCTGGACGGCGCAGCCGTTCAGCGCGGGCGATGGAACGCGGAGAGCGGGTTCCCGTCTCCGCCCCATGCCAATTGGCCCTTGAAACTTGGCCCTTCGTTTGGGCCCGCCGTCCTCCCGCGACCTTGACCGTGAAGGCGGCGCCTCGTTTCCGTCATGGCGGCAGGACCCGCAACTGGCCGCCTCGGTTACTTCGGGTTGTCGTCCTTCCCATTCATCCTGTGACATGACCTTCGTACTGCGGCAGATCGTCGGTAATCTCGTGCCACGGCGCCTTGTCGGCGACGAAGATGTGCGCGGAGGGGCGAATCGAGGGCGGGTCCTGGAGTGTTCCGAGGGTGACGTGGGCACAGGCGCCATCTCGGACGACCGAATAGAGCAGGGATCCGCATACGCGGCAGTGCACATCGTAGGCTCTGCCGCCGCCATAGCGGGAGATATGGTCGGCGCCCGCGGTGATCCGTACCTTCTCAATTGCGATTCCGGCGAAGGGCTTGAAGGCGGAGCCAGTCGCGCGGCGACAATCCGCACAGTGGCAATACTGTGAGTACACAAACTCGTCCTTCACCTCATACTGCACGGCTCCGCACAAACAGGATCCGTGCAGGTATCCGGCGGCATCTTCTGGATGGTCGTGAGGCATTAGGATCGGGGGGCAGTGACCCCGGGCCGCCGGCTCGGTTGGCGGGGGAGGGATTGATCGCGGCGTTTTCTGGGCTGGATCGCCGGCCGGGTTTTTGAACCGCGGTTTTCACGGATGGCGCGGATCGATCCTCCGACTATCTGCGAGCACTTGCGTGGTCTGCGGTTTCTTTCGGGGCCTTCTTTCAGGGTATACATCGCAGCTGCTCGGGAGCGGCTTTTGCGGCGAACGTTACCGATCGCGCGAAGGGCACCGGACTCAGCTTGGAAAACGGGCGCGTTCCCGTCGTTGCCGGTAGTGGCTTGTGTGCGCCCGACATGGCAGTGAACTGAGGTGAAAGCCTTCGATGGGCGAATCCAAAACAACAAAGCATTGGGCGAAAGCAACGGCGACGCCGCGAGGCGCCATAGGAAGGAAGCTGGATTCAAGACGGCGAGCCCACGAACAGAAATGTGTCATGAGGCCGGATGCTTCTACGTGCCGCAGAATTTGAGCAACGGCTGATGAAGACCGGAATTGCCCGGTACGGACCCGTACGCCGGGTGGTGTGGTGCCGGTGGCTAACTACAGCCACTGGTCCGGGTTCTCTTCAAAGGTAGGCAAGCTGCAGGGGCGCAGAGGCGCAGATCCGTGTCGCGATCGCGACAAGGAGTTGCGCTCGGGAGGGGCGCAAGGGCGTGCGTTTTGCTCGTGAAATGGCGCCGGGCGTGGGGGCGCGAAGACGCAGATTCGTGTCGCGATCGCGACAAGAAGTTGCGCTCGGGTGGGGCGCAAGGGCGTGCGTTTCGCTCGTGGAATGGCACCGGGCGGGAGGGCGCGAAGACGCAGATCGGTGTCGCGATCGCGACAAGGAGTTGCGCTCGGGTGGGGCACACGGGCGGGCGTTTCGCACGTGAAACGGCGCGGGCGTGAGGGCGCGAAGACGCAGATTCGTGTCGCGATCGCGACAAGGAGTTGCGCTCGGAGGGGCGCAAGGGCGTGCGTTTTGCTCGTGAAACGGCGCGGGCGTGGGGGCGCGAAGACGCAGATTGGTGGCGCGATCGCGACAAGGAGTTGCGCTCGGGTGGGGCGCACGGGCCTGCGTTTCGCTCGTGAAACGGCGCGGGCGGGGGGGCGCGAAGACGCAGATCGGTGTCGCGATCGCGACAAGGAGTTGCGCTCGGGTGGGGCGCCCGGGCGTGCGTTTCGCTCGTGAAACGGCGCCGGGCGTGAGGGCGAAAAGACGCAGATCGGTGTCGCGATCGCGACAAGGAATTGCGCTCGGGAGGGGCGCAAGGGCGTGCGTTTTGCTCGTGAAACGGCGCGGGCGTGAGGGCGCGAAGACGCAGATTCGTGTCGCGATCGCGACAAGGAATTGCGCTCGGGTGGGGCGCCTGCGCTACCCACAACTCGCTTCTTCGACGCGCGCGGCAACCGCTGCTGGGTCAGGCCTCCGCGCACAGCACGGCCTCGCGGGCGAGCTCCACATGGCGCGGCAGCAATACCCCGGCGTCGTAGTAACGAACCACCTTCGACAGGGCGGTGGGCGCGAAGGATTTGCCGCTGTGCTCCTTGTCGAGGCAGGTGCGCATCGCTTGGGCCATCGCCGTGGGATCACCGGGGGCCACCAGCCAGGCCTCCGCGCGGTTCTTCACCATCTCGGGAATACCATGCACATCGGTGCTCACGATGGGCGTGCCGAAGGCCATCGCCTCGAGCACCACCCGGGGGAACGACTCCTCGAAACTCGAGCACACGAAGAGATCGGCGAGCACGAAGAACTCGTACACCTCGCGCGTCTCCGGCACGATCTCGATGAGGTCGCCCAGGCCGAGCCGGGCGATGTCGCTCACGAGCAGGTCGAGGTAGACCCCCGCCCGGCCACCGACTAGCACGAAGCGGTGGCGGCGGCCGTCGGAGGGCAGGCGGCGGAACGTGTCCACCGCACGGATGAAGGTGTGCTGGCCCTTGCGTTCGCAGACCGTGCCGATGTTGGCGATGACCACGTCGTCCGGGGCGAAGCCGTGCTTGCGGCGCAGGGCGGCGCGGTCGTGCTCGCGGCGGAAGCGCCGGATGGCCTCCACCTCGATCCAACCGGGCAGGATGCGGTCGTTGGCGGCGCCGAGCACGTCGACGTAGTAGCGGCGGGTGGCCTCGCAGAGGAAGACGGTACGGGTGGCCGTGGCGAGCGCCTCCTCGACGAGGCGATGCATCGGCAGCGCCAGCGCATGCTCGAAGAAGCGGAACACGGAGGTGCTCTCGTGGATATAGAGCAGCGAGGGGCGGCCGGCTAGGCGGGCGAGATGGACGCCCCAATACCCGACGAGGGTGTTGCTCACGACCAGGTCGATGCCCGAGAAGTCGAGGGTGGCGGCCACCTCGCCCAGGCGGGAGGCGAACTCCGCCGGTGAGGCGGCCGCGAAGAGGCGGTGGCGGTCGACGAAGGTGACAGTGGCGCCGAGCTCACGATAGTTCCGGTGGAGCGGACCGTCTTCGCAGGAAAGCACCTGTACGGAGAAGCCGGCCGCGCGCACGAGATGGGTGGCGTATTCGAGCAGGAAGAGCGGTGCGCCCTCGAGGT
>JADJTK010000037.1 GCA_016711225.1 Opitutaceae bacterium | reverse complement strand
GCCGATGGCCGCTTCGGGCTGGGCCAGATCATTTTCACCAAGCGCGACCAGTTGGTCGGCTCGGCGGAGCGCCAGATGGACGACATGCGCCTGCGCTTCGCGTGGGGCGCGGCCAAGCACAAGCAGGACAGTTGGTACGGCGGCGATGCCGACTACTTCGGCAAGCAGCACCAATACTATCTCGAAAGCAGCGCGCAGTTCACGCTCGGTTCGGCGCTGCTGACGGCCGGGCGAACTACCGCTTCGAGGATCTGCACAGCACCTCGGTCAGCGAGGATCCTCGTCGCCGAACCATGGTATCCTTACGTACGGATGCCGATAGCTACACCTACCGCACTCCCGCGCTCTTCGTGCAGCTCTACCAGACCGCGTTCGCCCGCAAGCTGGAGGTCAACGCGAGCCTGCGCCACGATCACAACAACGTCTATGGCGACATCACCACGCCGCGGTTGAACCTGCTCTGGCACCACACCGACCGGCTTTCCAGCCGGTTCGCCGCGGGGCAGGGCTTCCGGCTGCCGACCTCGTTCTTCGAACTGGAGCATGCGATCCTCGGCGCCTCCGCCGTCGATCGGACACAGGCCAAGGCCGAGAAGTCCGACAACCTCTCCTACGCCCTCAACTACGAGGCCGATTCGCTGGCGGTCACCGCCTCGCTCAATCGCACGCGTACCCGGAATCTGGCGTTGTTTGTCGACGATACGACCGGCTCCGGCAACTTCCTGCTGCTGCCCGCGCCCAGCGACTACACCATCGACAATGTCGACGTGGTCGGCACCTGGAAAGCCACGCCGGCCGACTCCATCACTGCGGGTTTCGAGCGCTACTGGTACCGCTTCAACGCCGCGGATTTCCAGGGTAGCCTGTTCGCCCGGCCCGACTGGCGCGCGACGTTCGCGCTGGACCACGATGCTGGCCGCTGGGACGTGAACCTGCGCGCCACGCTCACCGGCCCGCAGAACCTGGCGAAGTTCTACGATTACGCCGACTCCCCGCGCTACAACCTCGACGGCACGCCCAAGCCCGACCGGAGCCCGAGTTTCTGGGTCGTGGACTTCCGTGCGTCTTACCAGTGGACGAAAGCGTTCTCGACGTATGCGGGCATCAACAACGTCTTCGACTATCAACAGGCGACGAAGGACAGCTTCCTCTGGGTGGACGGCGAGGGCGGCCTCGATGTCACCCATATCTGGGGCACGAACATCGGCCGTACCTTCGTGGTCGGCGGTAAGTTTACGTTCTGATCGTGCCGCGAATGCGAAGCGAGTCCTCGGCTGCGCCAGCCAAGGACTCGCCCGGCGGAGCGTGACGGCCCAAAAGGGTCGCGTATCCAGCTGCCGCCGGTGGGCGGCGGGGAGAAATCCAGCCATCGCCCATGAGGCTCGCGCAATAGGTTGTCAGAGGTGGCTGGGCGGACCTCAACGCGGTTCGCCGCGATTGAGGTCCACGCGTGTCCATCGGAAAGCGTCAGGCTATTGGGGGAGGCATAATGGTCCGTACCGATCAGGACCGGACTCTTCAGCGGCGGCGCCTCGGTATCCCGTTATCGGGTCTCGGTGGCCAGACAGGCTTCAAAATCGGCGACGAGCTCGGCGCGGTCGAGGTGGCGGCCGATGAATACGAGGGTGTTGCGGCGTGGCTCGCCGGGGGCCCAGGGGCGCTCGGCGACCGCGTTGAAGAGCATATGCACCCCTTGGAAGACGATGCGCTCGGCCGAACCGCGCACGGCGAGCACGCCCTTCGAACGGAAGATGTCGGTGCCCTTCTCGGCGAGCAGGCGGTTGAGCCATGCGTCGAGTTTTACCGAATCTAGGTCGCCGTCGCGTACGATGCCCACCGACGTGACTTCTTCGTCGTGCTCGTGGTCGGGTTTGAAGGCCTTTGCCCAGACCGGGGTGCGCGGCTGAGCGGACTTATCGGGCCGTAGTTGGGCGGTGAACTCATCGGGATGGTGCTGGGTGAAGAATCCGAAATGTCCGGTGCGCGCGATGCGCAGCGGGAAACGGTGATGCTCGCCGGGAAGCAGGAGGCGCTGGCGGTCGCCGAAGGCCACGAGCGGATCGCCGGACTGGAGGCGGATGAATTCGCCGGAGAAGAGCAGCGCGGCGGTCTCGGTGGCACCTTGGGTGTCCGTCTCCGCGGCGCTGCGCACGGGGAGGATCGCGACATCCATCTCGGGGTCGGGCCCGCCGGCGAGTTCGAACACATAGTCGCCCGCGGGCAGTTCGTACACCCCGCCCCATTCGAACGGATACTCGGGTTCGAGGAACTGCGGGTCGAGCTCGGTGGCGCGGGCGAGCTTGCAGCCGCCCAGGCCGAGCACGCGGTCGATCGGTACCGTCACCCTGGCGGGCGCGGGAGGAGCTTGGCCGCGGCGTTGATGCGGTGCAGGCGCGCCCCAAGCGCATCGAGTTCGGCCGGGGAGACGAGGTCGGTCTTGTTGAGCACGAGCAGGTCGGCGAAGGCGATCTGCTTGGCGGCCCTCGGGGCGTCGTCGAGGTGCAGGTCGATGTGCTTCGCGTCGACGAGGGTGACGATGCCGTCGAGCGAGTAGTGGCTGGCGACTTCGGGCGCGGTGAAGAAGGTCTGCGCGACCGGGCCGGGATCGGCGAGGCCGGTGGTCTCGATGAGCACGGCCTCGGCGCGGTTGGGGGCGGGCGGCGAGCTTGGCGAGGATGCGCACGAGATCGCCGCGTACAGTGCAGCAGATACAGCCGTTGTTCATCTCAAAGATCTCCTCCTGCGCGCGGATGACGAGCTGGTCGTCGACGCCGACCTCGCCGAATTCGTTCTCGATGACGGCGATCCGGCGGCCGTGGCGTTCGTGGAGGATGCGGTTGAGGAGGGTGGTCTTGCCGGAGCCGAGGAAGCCGGTGAGCACGGTGACGGGGATGAGGGCGGGCGTGGACATGGTGGCAGGTGTGGTGAAACGGAGGCGGGGCGGGATGGGGTGATCGAGGGAAACGGGCGGGCGGCGCTCAGCCCGGGTAGAGATGCTCGGGGCCGGCTTCGCCCACGGTGCGCTCGAACTGGCCGTGTCCGGAGCGCAGGTACTTGGTGAAGCCGTGGCGGGCGAGGTTGGCGTCGGAGAGCTTGTCGCGCGTGGCGGCCTCGCTGTGGCGCAGCGGGAGGTTTGGCGCGGTAATGATCCGGCGCAGCGATTCGCCGGTCTCCGGATGGCGCTCCAGCGCCGGCGCGCCGAGCGGCTGGAGAAATTCGACGACCGGCCCGTCCTCGCCGGGCGTAACGATCTGGTAGGTGTAGAGCGGCATGGATGGAGACGGGCGCAGCCCCGGGCTGGGCGGGTTGGTTCTTTCGACGACCCCGGGCTGCGGGATCAGACTAGCAAAGTCGTCAAGGGGGGGCGACTGCCGCGTCGCGGAGGTGGATCGTGTAGGGCTGGCGCAGGCCGGCGCGGTGGAGCAACGCCGCTTCGGCGAAGATCTCGGCGGCGGGGCCGCGGGCGGCGATGCGTCCGGCGTCCATCACGACGACCTCGGATGCCCAGCGGTGGGCGAAGTCGATGTCGTGTGTGGTGAGCACGATGGCGAGGCCCTGCGCGTGGAGCGTATCGAGCTGGCGGTGCAGCGCCTCGATGCCGCGCGGGTCCAGGCCGGCGGTGGGCTCGTCGAGCGCGAGTAGCTCGGGGCGCATCGCGAGCGCGCCGGCGAGGGCGACGCGTTTGCGCTGGCCGTGGCTGAGCTGGTGCGGTGGCAGGTCGGCGAACGCGGTGAGGTCCAGCGCCGCGAGCACCGCGTCGACGCGCTCGGCGGCCTCGAATTCGGACAGGCCGAGGTTGAGCGGACCGAAGGACACATCCTGCCGAACGGTGCCGGCGAAGAGCTGGTCGTCGGGCTCCTGCGTCACGAGGGCCACGTGGCGGCGCAGTTCGGTGAGTTCGGCGCGGGAGTGGCGGACGGGTTTGCCGCCGAGGAGGATGTCGCCTGAAGTCGGATGCAGCGTGCCGTTGAGATGCCAGAGCACGGTGGACTTGCCCGCGCCGTTGGCGCCGAGTAGGGCGAGCCGGGCGCCCGGCGGGATCGCGAGCGAGACGTCGTCGAGCGCAGGTGGGCGGGCGGCGGCGCCAGAGGCCGGATACGCATAGCGGAGATGCCGCAGTTCGAGCAGGGGTGTCATGGCAGTGGAGAAAACGAGGCCACGGCGACGAGGGCCGGCACGGCGAGGGCGAGCGCGCGATGGCGCGCGCGGGTGGCGGAGGGCGGCAGGAGCACCGTGAGGCGGCCGGCGTAGTTGCGCGCGGCCAGTCCGCGTTCGAGCCGCTGCGCCTGGTTGAGCGAGCGGATGAAGAGCGCGCCCGCGGCGAGGCCGGTGGAATGGAGGGCGCGGCGCGAATTCACGTATCCGAGACGGTTGCGCTGCGCGCGCAGGATCGCGGTGAGTCCGTCGTCGATCAGGAAGATCGTGCGGTAGGTGAGCAGGATGAGATCGAGCAGCGCCTCCGGCGTGTGCAGGCGGCGCAGCAGCGTGAGCCATTGTGGCAGCGGCACGGTGAAGGCGAAGAGCAGCGTGACCGAGAGTGCGCCCAGTGCCCGCAGCGCGACGCGCCACGCGGTGGCGGCGCCGGCGGCGCTGTAGGTGAAGTGCCAGCCGTCGGTCCAGTTCAGCGAGAAACAAAGGCCGATGGCGCTTGTCGCCAGAAAACCGAGCGGCAGCAGCAGCGCGCGGCCGTAGGCCCGGGCCGGCACCTGTGCGCCCGCGGTCGCCGCGAGTGCGGCGGTGAGCAGCACGAGCGCGGCACCCGGCCAGGGTGGCACGAGCAGGGCGCACAGCATGAGGCCGCAGCAGAAGAGCGCCACGGCCTCGCTGTGGGCGCGCCAGCGGTTGGCGCAGGCGCAGCTGTCAACCGAGCGCAGCATCGGCGGGTTTGGCGGCTCCGCGGCGTCCGCGGTAGTAGCCGAGGCAGTAGGCGATGGCGCCGGCACCGAGCGCGGCCTGGAGGCCGAAGAGCAGGCTCTCGATCTCGCCGCTCGGCGGTTCCCAGAGCGGGGTGAACCACGGCTGGTAGTCGGGGCGGATTTCTGTGATGGCGCTCTCGGCGTGGCCGTCGGCACCGCCGAAGATCTCTTCGCCCTCGTGGGCGGGTTTTACGGTGAAGAGCGGGATCAGCGCGAGCACGACTACGCCAAGCAGGAGCAGCACGTAGTGCTACTCCATTTGGAGACCCCCTTCAACGCCGGCACGAGCGCCGTGATCTGTTCGCCCGCATGGCTGCGCAGCAGGTTGAGCACGAGGACCGTCAGCAGACCCTCGCTGATCGCCAAGGGGATCTGGGTGACGGCGAAGACGCCGAGGAATTTCACCGCCGAGCCGGCGAAACCGTTCACGGGGTCGGGAAACGCCAGCGCGAGTTGGAAGGATGTCACCGTGTAGGTGGCGAGGTCGCCAAGAGCGGCGGCGAGGAAGACCGAGAGGTTGGTCGGCAGCCGGAGCGTGGCGCCGCCACGGTAGAGGCCGTAGGCGACGAAGCTGCCGACGATCGCCATCGAGAACGTGTTGGCACCGATGGTGGTGAGCCCGCCATGGGCGAGCAGCAGTGCCTGGAACAACAGTACCACAAAACCGAGCACGCACATCGTCGCCGGGCCGAAGAGGATCGCGCCGAGCCCGACGCCGGTTGGGTGCGAACAACTGCCGGTGACCGACGGGAGCTTCAGCGCGGAGAGCGCGAAGGCGAAGCCGCCGCTGGCGCCGAGCACGAGGCGGGACTCGGGCTGTTCGCGCAGTTGTTTGGTGAGTTTGCGGATGCCCCACACCAGAAACGGCGCGGAGGCGAGGGACCAGCCGACCGCGTGGCCGACGGGCAGGTATCCTTCCATTATGTGCATGAGAGGTGTTGGGTCGGTTGGTGTTTGGTGGTGTTCATGTGCGGTGCACGTGGAGACTAGAGAAGTCGTCAAGGGGGCGCCGAGGAGGCCGCAGGAGGGGGGCTTGAAGGCTCTTCGGTGGTTAGCGTTTCGAAACAGCCCTCCTGGCCTACACCGAAGCGAGGCATCTGCTGGCGCAAGTCCTCGCCACGCCGTGCCTCGGCGCTGGCCGGAGGTGTCGCGCGACGGCGGAGCGGCGGGAAGGACTGCCCGTCACCGGCCTGGAGCGGGCGAGCCGGGAGCGCCGTAGGCCCTGACCGGGTCGAAGACCTTTTCGGTTTCGAGGAAGCGCAGCGTGAAATCCGTGGCAGGGGAGCGGTCGGCGAGTTCGCGGAAGAAGCATGAACGGTAACCGACGTGGCACGACGCTCCGCCGTCCACGCGCACCTTGAGCAGCACGCAGTCCTGGTCGTCGTCGATGAGCAGGCGCTCGACGTGTTGGAAGAGGCCGGACTGCTCGCCCTTCTTCCAGAGTTTGCGGCGGGATCGCGAGTAGTAGTGGCGAGGCCGGTCTCGATGGTGCGGGCGAGCGCCTCGGCATTCATGTAGCCGACCATCAGCACCTCGCCGGTGATGGCGTCCTGGGTGACGCACGGGAGGATGCCGCGTTCGTCGAACTTGGGGCGCAGCTTGGCGCCCTCTTCGATCTCGAACAGTGAGGATTGGGGGAGGAATTCCATGGGTTGGACCCTCACTCTAGCAAAGTCGTCAAGGGGCGGCGACGCTGGGGGGGCTTGACGACTTTGCTAGGGTGGTCGGGTGGAATCCGTCTTCATCGCGCAGCACAAGGCCAAGCACCTGCTCGCGCACGTCCTCGCCGCGGCGGGGGCGAGGCGCTGGCCGGAGGTGTCGCTGGGCGACAGCGGCGAGACGGCGACAGGATTTTATGCGGATTTCGCGCTGCCCGGCGCGCCCGACCACGCGGAGCTGGCCGTGTTGGGCGAGTCGATGCGCTCGCTCATCCGCCGGGCCCGCGTGTTCCGCCTCTGGAGTTGCCGGCGCCGGAGGCGGCGCGGCTGTTTGCCGGGCATCCATGGCGGCGTGAGTTCGTGTCCGCGCTGGGCGAGTTGCACGACCGCATCGCGCTGCTTGAGCTCGAGGGCGTGTACGACGTGTGCGACTGCGCACTGAAGAGCGTGGCCGAGCTGCGCGCACTGGCGCGGCAGGCCTTCGTGCTCACCGCCGCGCATCCGACCGTGTGGAGCCACCGTGGGAAAGACACGCTCTTCGTGCGCGTGCGCGGCGAGCTGGTTCCTGCGCCCATGCCCTGCACGTGCTGCACGCATTGAGCCCCCTTTCATGCATCGTTCCGCCAGTTCTCCTGCCGCGTTGCCCGCGGTCACCATTGTCACCGGCTTCCTCGGCGCGGGCAAAACCACGTGGCTCACGCGCGCCCTCACGGAACCGCACGGGCTCAAGCTCGCGGTGATCGTGAATGACGTGGGCGCGATCAACATCGATGCCGCGCTGGTGCGCCGGGTGGGCGGCAACGGCGGCCCGGCGACGACCATTGAGCTGACCAACGGCTGCATCTGCTGCAGCGTGCGCGACGAACTGGCCGAGACCCTGGCCGGGCTGGCGGCGCGCCGCGAACACGATCACATCATTGTCGAGTGCTCCGGTGTGGCGGAGCCCCAGCCGCTGGTGCGGCTGTTCACCGAGCGCAACGAGTTCGGGCGCGGCCTCTCCGACTTCGCGCGACTGCACGCGGTGCTCGCGATTGTCGATGTATCGGAACTTCTGCGGCACTGCCGCGACGCAGCCGGCCACCGGCGGGCCGCGCGCGAGGACGAGCGCCCGCGGCCGTTGTCGGATCTGATGTTCGAGCAGATCGAGGGGGCGGACATCGTGGCGCTGAACAAACCCGACCTGGTGGCGTTTCCCGAGTGGATCGACGAGGCGGCGGCGCTGGTGGCCGGGGTCAACCCGCGGGCGGAGATCCACCGCGTGGTGCAGAGCGAGCTGCCGGCGGGCGTTTGGCCGGGGCCGGACCGCTACGCCGAGCGTACCGAAGCGCCGGCTACATGGGTGCGCGTGCTCAACCGCGCGGCCGGCCAGGCCACCCCCGGGTTGCACCGCGGCGGGTTCGGCGCACTGCGCCGTCCCGCGCCGGTCCCGGTGGAGACCTCGGCGGAGAAATACGGGCTACACACCTTCCTGTTCTCCGAGCGCCGGCCGTTCGATGCGGGGCGGTTGGCCGCTCTGTTCGCCGCCGGCCTGCCCGGGGTCGTGCGGGCGAAGGGGTTTTTCTGGGCGCGCGAGCGCCCGGACGACATTGGCTTTCTCTCGCTGGCCGGTGGCGTGTATCGCTGCGAGCCGGTTGGCACGTGGGCAGCGGCGTTGCGGGAGGGCGGCGTGCTGACGGAGGAGGAGATTCCCGCGGGGATCCGTGCGACCTGGCAGGAACCGCATGGTGACCGCCGGCAGGAGCTGGTCTTCATCGGCCGCGGGTTGGACGAGGCCTCCCTGCGGCGCGAGCTGGAGGCGTGCCTGTCGTGAGGATCGGCCGGTGTAGTTGCGCACGGGAGGTCGGGGTTGCCAGCCCGGGCAGTCCAATCTCTCGTGAGCTCTGAAGGCGGTACGGACGACCCTTCAATGCGTTGCCGCGATGAAGATCTCCGCGGAGGTATCGATCCAGGTCGTGACGGTGAAACCGTAGCGGACGAGGGCGGATTCGAGTTGGGCGCGGGGCGGGAAGACGTCGGCCACGACGGCGTGGTGGGAGGCGTGGATGGCGTTGAGTTTCTCGCGTCCGTCCCAGTGCACGATGAGCAGTCGGCCGTCGGGGCGGAGCCAGCGGGCGACGACCGCGAGCGCTCGTTCCTCGTCCTCGAAATGCGGCCACACGCGGAAACAGACGACGGCGTCGAACGTGGCGGCGGGCAGCGGGAGCGCTTCGAGCGTCGACTGGGGGGTTGCGACCTGTGCGAGGGCGGCGGTGCGGGCGCGGGTGCGCCCAATCATGCCGGCGCTGGATCGAACGCGACCACCTGTCCATGTGGGCCGACCCAGGTGGCGAGGTGCGCGGTGAGGTGGCCGGAGCCGCAGCCGGGCTCGACGATGTGCAGCCCGCGGAGGTCGCCGAGGCGGGCGCGCAGGGTGGCGAGTTTCGGAGCGTCCTCGGGTGTGAAGGCGAAGCCGTCGTGCTCGCGCGCGATGTGGTCGAAGAGCCTTGCTTGTCGAGGTGGGCCGGCGCGGGACGACGGGTGCGAGGCCGGAGACCAACGAGACTGGAACGGCGCTATGCTGTTTACACATAGGCGAGAGAGGTGATCGTCTGCATGCAGCCTGCTATAGGTGTCGGTTCAGAAGGCGGAGCGGCGAAGTTTCATGGCGGTGGCGGCGGCGAAGATACAGCTGGAGACGAGCACGATGCAGGCGCCGGCGGGCCATTCGCAGACGATGGCGAGTCCGAGGCCGCCGGTGGCGCTGGCGACCGAGAGCGCGACGGAGAGCAGCAGTGCGGGCATGAAGCGTTCGCTGAGTTGGCGTGCGGCGGCGGCGGGGTTGATGAGCAGGCTGTAGAGCATGAGGCCGCCGACAGCTTCAAGGTTCACGGCGACAGCGAGGCCGCTCCACGCGAGCAACGCGTAGGTAAACGCCGCGGCCGGGAGTCCGCTCGCGCGGGCGATGCGACGGTCGAAGAGCACGGCGCGGAGTTGCGGCAGGTAGCGCCAGGCGAACAACCCACCCGCGAGCGCTACGGCGACGAGTGCGGCGACATCGCCCCAACGCAGGAGGAGCAGGTTGCCCCACATCAGGCCGAGCGCCTCGCCGCGGTGTGTCGCCATGATTCCGATGCCAAGAAACGCCAGGCCGAGCGAGAGCGAGAACAACACGCCGGCCATCGCCTCGCGCGAGAGGCGCGAGCGGTCGGCGAGTGGCCCGAGCAAGCCGGCGGCGAGCAACGCACCCGCGAAGGCGCAGGCGGGCGGCGACCAGCCGACGGCCAGACCGAGTACGGCGCCGGCGAGAGCGGCGTGGGCGAGGCAGACGGCAAGGAACGGCACTTGGAGCGCGAGCAGGAAGAAGCCCGCGAGGCCACAGCCGACTCCGCCGGCGAGTGCGGCGAGCCACCACTTCAGCTCAAGCTCGATTCATCGCGCACCTCCGCAGTGGCGGTCCAGCGTCCGCGATGACGATACACCTTGACCGGTTGGCCGAAGGTTTCGCTCAGGGCCTCGGCGGTGAGCGTTTCCTCGGCGTGCCCTGGCGGACGACGCGGCCCTCGCGTAGGAGCACGACATGCGAGAGGGCCGGGTGGCAGGTGTCGCAGGTCGTGGGTGACGAGCACGATCGTCGTGCCGCTTTCGTGCCAGAGTTCGTGGAGCAGGCGCACGAGTGATTCCTGCGCGGGAAAATCGAGGGTGGCCGGCGGGTTCGTCGAGCAGTACGAGCTCGGGCTCCTGGGCGAAGACGCGCGCAAGATGCGTGCGGCGTTGTTCTCCGCCGGAGAGGCGACCGAAGGGTCGGTCGGCGAGCGCGCCGAGGCCGAGGCGATCGATCCAGCGTGTGACTCGGGCGGAATCATCCGGTGCGGGCTGGGCGACGCGGGCGATGGCGACGACCTCGCGCACGGAGAGCGGGATGGGCGGAGCGTGTTCGGCGAGTTGGGGCATCACGCCGATTCGGCGACGCCACGTCGCGCCGCTGCGCCAGTCGAGTGCGGCCGGATCGGAGCCGAGGATACGGCGGGTGCCGGTGGTGGGTGCGAGTTCGCCGTCGAGCACGCGCAACAATGTGGTCTTACCGGCGCCGTTGGGGCCGAGCACGGCGGTGAAACTGCCGCGTGGGAGCGCAAGCGTGACGTCGTCCAGCAATGCCCGGCCGGAGTGGCGGACGGAGACGTTGGCGAGGGTGACGACCGGGTCCGACATGGAGCTATTCGGGGAGCGCGGCGAGCAGGAGGTCGACGTTGTGGTCGAGCATGGCCCAGTAATCGGCAGGCGCGCGGGGAGGGCGGGAAGTTGTCGAACATGACGAGCGGAGGGCCGCGGCTGGCGAGTGTGGAGGGCAGTCTTCGGCCACTGGGGACGTTGCCGACGATCGCGAGCGCACCGGTCGCGCGGATTTCGGTCAGGGCGCGGGAGACGGCGCCCGGCGTGGGATCGTCGCCGCCCGGGAGCACGCAGCGCACATCGAGTCCGAGCCAGCGCAGGAACGCGGCCTGGTGCAGCGCGCCGGCGACGGGTTTGCCGCGCAGGCGGGCGGTGCGGGCGAGGAGTGTGTTGCCGCGGGTTTGCGCCTCGTGGGCGAGCGCCTCGGCGCGGGTGCGAAGCGCCTCGGTTTCGCCCGGCAGGCGGACGGCAAGCGCCTCGGCGGCGGCGCGGCCGAGTGCGACGAATGTATCCGGGACACAGAGGCCGCCGGCGGCCGGTAGCGCGGCGATGCGGTCGCGCGCGACGCCGTTGGCCAGCAGGCGTCCGTCGAGGAACGACTGAAAGTCGTGGCGCAGGAAGAGCTCGCAGGCGAGCAGGCGACGGACCTGGGCGGGTTCGAGGTCGAAGTGGCCTGGGCAACTGCCGGGCGGCAGGATTGTCTCGACGCTCACGCTGTCGCCTCCCACCGCCTGCGCCGCGGCGCCGAGTGTCGATGTCGTGGTGATGACGACGGCGTGCTCGGCTGGGTGGGCGCGGTGTGTGAGAAGCGCGAGCGCAGCGAACAGTAGCGCGACGGTGGGGCGAAGGAAGTGGCGCATGGAGATTTCAGCGGGAGTAAGCCGACTTGGGCCCGGCGACCGCGTTGAGGGCAACACGGTCCACCTTGTTTGCGACCTAGAACTTCAGGCTGACGCCGACGGTGCCGTTGATGCCGGGCATCGGGTAGCCGTACTTCTGCTCGTACTCGGTATCGCCAAGGTTCTCGCCGGCGACGAACCACTCGCCGGCGAGTTTCCACTCGGGCAGGGCGAAATCGTAGGCGAGGCGGGCGTTGAGGAGCGCATAGGCATCGAGGCGAGCCGTGTTGAGGGCGTTGATGGCACGGGCGCGGGAGGTGACGTAGCGTGAGCCGACGTACTGGCCGTCGACGCTGAGTCGGAACTTCTCCGCGAAACGCCAGTTGAGGCCGGCGCTGGCGGACCACTCGGGCGCGTAGGGCAGGTCGTCGGGAGTGGTGCTCATCGTCGTCACAGCGCCGAAGAGCGAAAGGTCGCGTGTCGGAGTGATGGTGACGGCGGCCTCGGCGCCCTCGGTGCGGTAGCGGGCGAGGTTCCTCCAAACTGGCGGGTAGGGAGGAAAGAGGTGATGATGCGGTCGGTGCCGCGGTCGCGGAAATAGGTGAACTCGGCTTTGACGAGCGAACCGAAGCGGCGGCTCACGCCGACCTCGAAGTGGTCGACCTTCTCGGCCTCAAGCTCGCGGTGCAAGTTGTTGCCCGGGGGATACGCCATGACGTAGAAGCCGGGGTAGTTCACGCCGCGGGCGGCGGAGCTGTGGAACTCGAAGCCGGAGCCAGCGATGAGGAGACCGGCCTGCGGGGCGAACTCGTCGGCGAAGAGGCTGTGGTCGAAATAGCGTGCGCCGACCGAGGGTTTCACGGACCAGCCGGAACCGAGCTCCCAGAGTTGGCCGAACGAGGCGTAGGGCTGGACGATACGGGCGAACTTGCGGGGGAAGGAGGAGGCGACGCCGTTGACGACGGTGCGATACTTGCCCGTGAGGAAGTCGAGGTCGAGGCCAGCGAGCAGTTCGGCTCCGGTCCACGGGCGGACGGTCTCGCGCGCTTTCACGCCGTAGTGGATGTAGTCGGTGACGGTGTCGTCGGTGTTGAGCTTGGTGGTGGTGTTGAACTGGCCGGTCCAGCTGAGCGTGCCGCTGGAGTAGTAGGGTTTCACGTACCCCTCGAACGAACCGTACTTGTGCGCGAGGGTGGCGACGGCGAGGTCGTTCTCGTCGGCGAAACGGCCGTTGGCGTAGAGCTGAGAGGCGGGGACAAGAGCGGCATCGGGGCCGGGGTCGTTGGCGAAGTTGTCGGTGCGGTTGTAAATGACGTGGGCGTTCCAGTGTGGGGAAAGTACCCAGCCGAGGCGCGTATAGAAGGAGCGGAGACGGCCGTCGGAATCCGGGCGGTCGCCGTCGGAGGCGCGGGTGCTGGCGAGCGCGTAGGCGTCGAAGGACTCGGTGCGGGTGCCGCCCTCGGCGAGGGCGGACCAGGTGCCGAAGGAGCCGGCGGTGAGGGCGAGGCGGCCGGAGGTGCCGGGCTGCTCCTGATACTTCGGCGCGAGGTCGACGACGGCGAAGGCCATGTTGCCGTAGAGCACGGGCTGGGCGCCCTTGTAGACGGTGAGGTCGCGCGCGAGGTCGACGTTGAGCATGTCGAGGATCGGGTGTGTCCAGACGCTGTTGTAGCTGGGGATGCCGTCGATGGAGAGCTGGATTTCGGCGCCGGGGCGCGCCGTACCCATGCCGCGGATGAAGACCGCGCCGCCCTCGCCGCCGCCGAAGCTGCCGACGGCGTTGTGGTGGGTGACGATCCGCACCGGGCGTCTCGCGCAGCGCGGACTGGAGGTCGGTGGCGTTGAGCGAGGCGAACTGCGCGGCGGAGATGGTGGTGACCTTGCTGCCAAGGGAGTCGATGCCGGTCGACGCGACGATCGGGCTTTCGATCACGGGGAAGGCGTCGAGTTTCACGATCTCGTCAGCGGCGGGTGCGGAGTCACTGGCCGGTGGAGGCCGACTGCCCGAGGGCGACGGCCGGGAGGAGGAGGGATTAGGGAGGCGAGGCGGCGCGTTCTCATGTGGAGTGCAGCGACTCAAACATGAGTAATACGGAAAAACAAACGTAATACCTGATGCGCCGGAATTCCCCCATGTCCTTCGAGGAAAGAGTTGCGCGGCACCGTGGCGTCGCAAGTCTCGCGATTATTACGAGATCTGGACGAGTATTATCGCCTTTCCCGGCCCGTTCCCGGCGAGGTCGACGCCGATTGGATCGCCTGCAAGCCGTCTCCTGCAACCGAATCGATCCCGGTTTACGCCGGCAGGTCGTGGCCGGTGCTCGTGATGGCGAGCTTGCCGTGCTTCACACCGCGCGCGCCGATGAGCTCGTCGGCGAGTTTGCGGATCACTCCGGCCGGGCCGCGAACGGCGATGATCTCGAGGCAGTTGTCATGGTCGAGGTGGCAGTGGAGCGTGGAGATGATGTGCTCGCCGTGGTCGTGTTGCACGTCGTTGAGCAGGTGCTGGAGCCCGTGGCTGTGGTGGTCATACACGAGCGTGATGCTGCCAGCGATCTCGGCCTCGTCGTGCTGCTGGCTGTGCTCAACGAGCTGGGCGCGGATCATGTCGGCGATGGCCAGCGAGCGGTTGTCGTAGCCTTTCGCGCGGACCATGGCGTCGAGCTGGCGCATGAGCTGCGGCGGGAGCGAGGCGCTGAAGCGCGTGGCGAATTCTTTGCGGGGCTTCTTGGGCATGGGCGGCGGCGTTGGCGGCGAGGATGCCGCAGCCTGCCGAGGCGACGAGATGATTCTCGGCGGCTGGCCCGCGCCGCCGCTGCGCAGCGGCCGGCCGGGGGCGGTTCGTCCTGCCTTGGCGGGAGTTCCGCCATTCGCCGGAATCTCCGATTCGCCGTCCCAGTGCGCGATCCGGTCCGCTGTGGCCGCCAAAGCGCCTGTTTCCTCAATTCCACTCCCAAACACCATGCATATCCCCGACGGATTCGTTGACGTGAAAACCGCCGTGACCGCGGCCGCGCTGGCAACAGCCGGGCTCGGTGCGGCGCTGTCCCGCGAAGCGAGAGCTGCCGCCGCGGCGCGTGCCGCTACTCGGGCTCGGGGCGGCGTTCGTGTTCGCGGCGCAGATGGTGAATTTTCCGGTGGCGGGTGGTACGTCGGGCCACCTGATCGGTGCGGCGTTGGTGGCGGCGTTGCTGGGCCTGCCGGCGGCCGTGATCGTGATGACGACGGTCCTGATCGCTCAGTGTCTTCTTTTTGCGGACGGCGGGGTGACGGCGCTCGGCGCGAATGTGTTCCAACATGGCGGTGGTCGCTCCAGTGGTGGGGCTGGCGGTGTTCCGTGGTGTGAGTCGGATGTTGCCCGGGCTGCGCGGGCAGGTGGCGGCGATGGCCTTTGCCGGCTGGTGCTCGACGGTGGCGGCGGCGCTGGCGTGTGCCGGGCAGCTTGCGTGGTCGGGCACGGTGGGCTGGTCGGTGGCGCTGCCGGCGATGACCGGCATCCACATGATCATCGGGCTCGGCGAGGGGGCGATCAGCGCGCTGGTGTTTTACGCGGTAGCGCGGGCTCGGCCGGAGTTGGCCGGCAGTGCGGTCGTTCCGACTGACGTGGAAAGCGGCGGGGTACGTGGACTCGTAAAGTACGGGCTTCTGGCGGCGCTCGGCGTGGCGTTGTTTGCGGCCCCGTTTGCCTGCCCCTGGCCCGACGGGCTTGAGGCGGTAGCGGCGAAGCTCGGCTTCGAGCATCGTGCAGCCGCGGCGGCAGCAGCACCAATGCCGGATTACGCCTTTCCCGGAATCTCGGCGCCCGAAATTTCCACAGCTATTGCCGGAGTGGTGGGTTCGCTTGTGGTCTTCGGACTGGCGGTGCTGCTAAGCCGAATCGTGGTGCGTTCGCCTCGTGATGATGCACGATAGGTGCTGCCATATCTGGCACCGCTGGCCGTGATGGCCCCTGTGCGGAGCGGGACGGTCAGAACCTTCGTCGAGAGCGGCGGAATGAAAATCCGGTGGAGCGCAGCTTCGCGCTCACCGGTGATTGGTTCCTCGGTCGCCATGTGCCCTGATCCGCTTCCGTATGCCGGGGTTCGGCCTCGCAATAGCTCGCAGTGGCGCAAGGTCGCCTTCCGCTTCAGACCCAAAAAGCTGGTGTGGGAGCGTAGGGCGTTATTGGTTGGATCATTGATGAGTTGGCAAATTGAAGGGTTTCACCCCATCGGCCCCCGAGGACGATATGTGTATAGTCTGCTTCAAACCGTCATTCACGGATGAAGAGACCCTCCCATTCAAGAGATTCTAAACCGGCAACCAAGTCTACTCTGCGTTGTGCAAGAGGCGGGCCCACTGGGAAAATAGCCGTCCTATTGGCGGACGACAATGCCGCCGTTCGACGCAGTCTGTGCTTGGTATTACAGTCAGACCGTTGTTTCAGGGTCGTTGGGCAGGCGGAAAATGGTCAGGATGCGGTGGCGATGGAGCGAAACCTTCGGCCCGACGTTGTCCTAATGGATATCGCCATGCCTGTGCTGAATGGAATCCAGGCGACACGGCAGATACTCACCGCCAACCCTGAGGCGAAGGTGATCATTCTTTCAGCACACGGTGATGACGAGTATGTCGAATACGCGGCCAAGATCGGTGCTGTGGGGTTTCTGAAGAAGCAAAGTGCTGCGGAGATTCTCACCAAGGTGATTCACAAAGTGCTAAAGTGTCGTCGGTTTTTCAGTCCCGCCATGGCGAAGATTACGCTGAGGAGCAGTAGTTTGTGACCAATTGGTTTGCCCTATGGGCGAGGTGGCAATCTCGCATGTTCATTGAAAGGTGTGACAGTTCATAATCACCGCGCTGCTTTGTTTTACTTAACTAGATTAAACTAGGCTTGAGTTTATCGGATTTTTCCAATCAACTGGCTTCGTTTTTCGGAGGTCGTTCAAACGTGGCTTCACCTGGTTCAAGAAATCCAATCAAGGCGCTCGCGGCGCTCCCGCGAGGCGTGCCACTATCGAGCGCGACGCTCAAGGCGATGGGCGTCTCGTCCGCTCTGGCGACGTACTACGTGCGCGCCAGTTGGCTGGCGCGATTGGGGCGGGGTGTCTTCATGTTCCCCGAGGACAAACTCGACGCCACCGCATCGGTGCGATTCTTGGCGAAGCAATTGCCGGGCCTCCACGTCGGAGGGAAGACCGCACTGGCCTGGCGTGGCGTCCGGCACAACGTCGGACCGCGCGAACGGCTGGTGCTCTGGGGAGCAAGGCCGGCAAGTTGCCCGCATGGTTCACCGAACGATTCCCGGCCCGCTACGTTTCGCGCAACCTCTTTGCGGGTACGCTACCGCCGGATTTTGGCCTACAGCCACTACCGGAGACACCTGATGGCCCTCCCGTCTCGGTTCCGGAGCGAGCCTTGCTTGAGCTGCTGGCAGAGGTTGGCATCGAACAGGGGCTTGAGGAAGCGCGCAACTTGGTCGAAGGAGTCCGCTCTGTACGTCTCGATGTGCTCGGGGCGCTCCTCCGGAATTGTCCGCGCGTCAAAGTCGTCCGCCTCTGCCTCAACCTCGCGGACGAGTTGAACCTGAACTGGGCCGCGGAGGCGCGTGCCTTGATTGGTCCCCGGGGCCGTGGTCGTTGGACCGGCCGGATGCCCGACGGCACCACCCTCATCCTCAAACCGTAATGGACAAACTTTACGTCGATACCGTCCGCCTGATGCTCGAAGTCGCTCCGGAAGTGTTCGCCTCCGACCGCTTCGCGCTGAAAGGAGGCACGGCTCTCAACTTCTTCGTCCAGGAAATGCCGCGCCTTTCCGTCGATATCGACGTTGTGTTCTTGCCGCATCAGTTGCCGAGAGAGACCGCCCTGGCGGAGATCTCCAAGGAATTGGCGGTGATCCAAGCCCGACTCCAGAGTCGTGGCATCAAAGCCGAGATTGCGAGCAGCAAGACCGGCGATGAAACCAAGATCCTCGCACGCCGCGACCGGATCGAGGTCAAGGTTGAGATCAACTACGTTTTTCGCGGCACTCTGCTCCCCGTCGAAACGCGGTCTCTCACGAAGGTCGCCAGCGACCTTTCGACGGCGCTCGCGGTTCCCACGCTCGCGGTGGCTGAGCTCTACGGTAGCAAGCTCGTCGCAGCATTGGACCGCCAGCACCCCGGACCTGTTCGACGTCCACGGTATGTTCGAACGCTTCGGCCTCCGGTCCGAATTTGTGGAGTGTTTTGTTGGGTACATTGCGGGCCATAACCGACCGGTGCATGAAGTGCTCGGTTCGCGGAACTTCGACCTGAAGCTTTCGTTCGAAAACGAGTTCGCCGGCATGGAGCGCGAGCCAGTTTCACTCCGGGTTCTTGAGGACGCCCGCCTGCGTCTTCGCGGCGAACTCGCCGCTGCGCTCACCGATGATCACAAGCGGTTCCTGCTCGGTCTCGTTGCCGGAGATCCTCCTTGGGAGGCGATGCGGTGCCGGCATCTCGCCGAACTCCCCGCGATCCAATGGAAGCTGCAGAATCTGCGGCGTCTCAAGAAGACCAACGCCGCCAAGTTTCGAGATCAAACCGAGGCGTTGAAACGCGTCTTCGACGCCTTCGCTTCAGGCTGACGGTCGGAGGCGTGAGTACGTGCCCAGTTGTCGGTGGGGAGCCACCATTGCGAGGATGGGCGATCAGGGCGCTCGTTGAGGTTGGCGGATTGGAAATTGGGGAGGAGCGCCGTCTCGTGTCACCGCCGGTGGACGCGCGGCAAGGCCGCGGGTGTCGCATCCTGAGCCTGCGAGGGCGCGACCTGTCGAGTGGTCGGGCTTGAATGACGAGTCGCCTGAGGAGGCCGCGAGCGAGGGAAACAAGTCGTCTCTGACTGCAATAACCGGACGGCACCAGAATAGAACAGTAGTGCCAGAGCGACGGGTGCAACCGTTTGCGCTGAACTTTCGAGGGTGTTTGGCAGGTTGACTGCGTGGCGTGTTTGGTCGGGTTAGGCCCCGTATCGGTGATTCGAAAATTCCGGCATCATCACCTCCGCTCATCAAAGAACCAATGGATCCGTGGCAACACCGGGATGCCCGGGGCTACGGTGTTCATTGCGGGCATAACAACTACTCGCAGCATGCAGCACCGACTTTCGAATCGATCAGGACCCTCGGGAGATTCGGCGTCACCGTGTGTCTTGGCGATCAACGGTGGTTCATCGAGCATCCGGTTCGCGGTGTATGAGGCCGGCGAGACACTGCGACGACGGTTGGATGGTAAGATCGATCGCATCGGACTCAAAGGCACGAACTTGGTTCGTCAAGGATCCGGTGGCGAAGCTTTATGCGCCCCGGCGTCTTGCCATCGGCGACCACCGTACAGCGGTGGAGTTTCTTTTGACTGGCTTGGAGACACAGACGTTCTTCGTGTCGATCATACTGTAGGGCACCGCGTGGTGCATGGGATGAAGCATTCTGAACCGGAGCGGATGACGCCGAAGCTCCTTGCGGAATTGCACCGCATCACACCGTACGACCCCGATCACCTGAAACGCGAGATCGCCCTGATTGAGGCAATATCGCGGCGGCATCCGAAACTGCCCCAGGTACCCGCGCTGAGGATGTTTTGCTGGTGCGCTCCGAGTTCGCGGCGGTGACGAGTGCCCGTAACCGCTGGGCAGGCAGAGTCACTGCTCTGGTTGACGAAGGAGTGCTCGTGCGCGTGGAGCTCGGGTGGAACTGCCGACGGAGCCCCTCGCTCTTGAGAAACTGGTAGATCGCATCGATCCGGTCGGCAACGACCAGCGCGGGACCTTCGGTGCATTTCGCCAGGAAATAGCGCAGCGGCCGGGCGAGCGAACACGCCAGCCGCACCCGCTTTGGCACAGTCGCCGGCCCCAGCGGAAAGCGAGCGGCGCGGCCCGAGGATTTCGCGTGCGGGCTGTAAAACTTTCTTCACATGGCTATAACTTCCGCTTTCAGTGCCCTCGAGGTCGGTTCTCACCCGATTCGATCCCGTAACCCTTCTTCCGACCCACGACATGAGCGAGCCCGTCCCTGGTAGTCCCAGGAGAAAGAAATACCTGCGCGCGATCGGCCCGCGCCTGCGGATCCTGCTGTACGTGATCTTCGCGCTGTTCGCCCTTTTGGGGGCGAACTCGGTCTACCTGGCGAGCATCACCTTCCTCGAGTACCTGCGCGGCCTGACCTACGAGAACTACTTCTACCAATACATGTTCCTGGCCCACCTGGTCCTAGGGCTGTTGCTGGTGGTGCCGGTGGTCGTGTTCGGGGTGTTCCACGCCATGAACGCCCACGACCGTCCCAATCGCCGGGCGGTGCGCATGGGCTACATCCTCTTCGGGAGCTCCCTGGTACTACTGGTCTCAGGGATTGCGTTGATGCGGTTCGACTTCTTCGCGATCAAGGACCCGCGGCTGCGCTCGCCGCTCTACTGGGCCCACGTGCTCGTGCCGCTGGTCGCCATCTGGCTCTACGTCCTGTATCGGCTGGCCGGGCCGCGCATTCGCTGGCGCGTGGGCGCGGGCTGGGGCGTGGCGGTGCTGGTGACCGTCGGCGCGATGGTGGCGCTGCATTCCGCCGACCCGCGCCGCTGGAACGTCGCCGGGCCGAAGGAGGGTGAGAAGTACTTCTTCCCGTCGCTGGCCCGCACCGCCACCGGCAAGTTCATCCCGGCAAAGACGATGATGATGAACGACTATTGCCTGGACTGCCACAAGGACGCCGCCGAGGGCTGGTACCACAGCGCCCACCACTACAGCTCGTTCAACAACCCGCCCTACCTCGCCAGCGTGCGCGAGACTCGCCGCGTCTCCCTGCAACGCGACGGCAATGTGAGCGCCGCGCGCTGGTGCGCCGGGTGTCACGACCTCGTGCCGTTCTTCAGCGGTGCCTTCGACAATCCAAACTTCGACGATGTCCGCGACCCCACCGGGCAGGCCGGCATCACCTGCGTGGCCTGCCATTCGATCACCAACATCAACAGCAACCGCGGCAACGCCGACTACACCATCGAGGAGCCGAGCCTTTACCCGTTCACCACCAGCACCGACCCCGTCCTGCGGTTCATCAACAAGACCCTGGTCAAGGCCCATCCGGCCTTTCACAAGAAGACCTTCCTCAAGCCGCTGCACCGGACGGCGGAGTTCTGCTCCACCTGTCACAAGGTCAGCATCCCCGCCGAGCTGACCAAGTACAAACAGTTCCTGCGCGGACAAAACCACTACGACAGCTACCTGCTCAGCGGAGTGTCGGGCCACAGCGCGCGCTCGTTCTACTATCCTCCGGTTGCGCAGCAGAGCTGCAACGGTTGCCATATGCCGCTGCAGCCGTCCGACGATTTCGCGGCCAAGTTCAACGATCCCGCCGCCGCCAAGCCGGTGCTGACCGTCCACAACCACATGTTCCCCGGCGGCAACACCGGCATCGCCCACCTACGCACGACGAGCCGATGCTCAAGGGCGCGGTCGACATCCTCAAGGCACCTGTGCGGGTGGATATCTTCGGCCTCAAGGATGGCGGCACCGTCGACTCGCCGCTGGCCGCGGCGCTGCGCCCGGAGGTGCCGGCACTCCAACCCGGCCACACCTACCTGCTCGAGGTCGTGGTGCGCACGCTCACCCTCGGCCATCACCTCACCCAGGGCACCGCCGACTCCAACGAGCTCTGGCTCGACGCGCAGCTCTTGAGCGGTGCGACCGTGATCGGGCGCAGCGGCGGCCTCGGCCCGCACCGGGAAGTCGACCCTGGGCCCATTTCTCAACATCTACATGCTCGACAAGGACGGCCGCCGGATCGACCGGCGCAACGCCCAGGACATCTTCACACCGCTCTACAACCACCAGATTCCGCCGGGCGCCGGCCAGGTCGTCCACTTCGAGTTCACCGTGCCGGCCGACCAGCGCGGCCCGCTCCAGGTCGACGTGGCGCTGCGTTACCGAAAGTTCGATACGATCTACCTGAACTACGTCCACGCGGCCGGCTACAAGGCGGGCGACCCGCTCACGGTGACCAACGACCTGCCGATTGTCACCATCGCCGCGGACTCGCTAACCTTCGCGGTCGCGGGCGGAACGGCTCCTGCCCCGACCAACCCGGTATCCACGATCGTGCCCTGGCAGCGCTGGAACGACTACGGCATCGGCCTGCTCCTCGAAGGCGACACCGGAGCGTCGAAAGGCGAGCTGGTCCAGGCCGCGGAAGCATTCCGCCACGTCGAGGCGCTCGGCCGGCCGGACGGTCCGCTTAACCTCGCCCGGGTCTACTACAAAGAGGGCCGGCTCGACGATGCGATCACCTCCCTCCAACGCGCGGCGGCCTTCGATCCGCCCGCGCCGCGCTGGGTGCTGGCCTGGCTCAACGGCCAGGTGAACAGCCCGCCGGCGATCTCGACGAGGCGATCGCGAATTACCGCAGCATCGTCGACGACCGCTACCCGGAGCTCGACCGGTGCGGTTTCGATTTCACCAAGGACTATGTCGTGCTCAACGAGCTCGGCCAAACTCTCGTCGAACGCTCAAAACAGGAGCGCGCCGCGCCGCAGCGCCGGCGGCAGTTCCTCGAAGCCGCCGCCGAACAGTTCAATCGCGCCCTCGCAATCGACTCCGAGAACGCCACTACGCACTACAACCTCGCCTTGATCTGCGAGGCGCTCGGCGATGCGGCGAAAGCCGCGGAACATCGGGCGGCGCACGAACGTTTCCGGGTCGACGACAACGCGGCCGATCGGGCCATCGCTCTGGCGCGGATGGCTGACAAGGCCGCCGACCATGCCGCCGAGTCGATCGTGATCTATTCCCTGCAGCGTTCCGGCGCACCCGGCCTCGGCCAGTCCCATGAATAGTCAGCCCGAAGTTGACCCAGAGGAAGGCGCCGAGCTCGCCCACACCGCCGATGCCATCATCGGTCGCGCGGGCAAATGGTCCCGGGCCGCGGCGCGCGGGCGCGCCCTCGGCGGCGCCGCGGCGTACTTCGCCCTGAGATCGGCGCCGGCCAAACCCGGTGAGGAGGCCTCGGCCATCGCCGCTCCCGAGCTCAAGGCCGCGGCGACTGCCGAGATCCCGTCGGTCCGCTTCACCGACATCACGCGGGCGAGCGGCATCGACTTCACGCACACTGACGGCGCCTACGGCGACAAGTTCCTGCCCGAGTCCATGGGCAGCGGCGTGGCCTTCCTCGACTTTCGACGGCGACGGCGCGCCCGACCTCCTGTTCGTCAACTCCACCTACTGGCCGGGCCATGCCCCGGCCGGGCGGCCGGCCCCGACCATGGCCCTGTATCACAACGACGGACATGGCAGCTTCGCCAACGTCACCGCCGGCTCCGGCCTGGACGTGAGCTTCTACGGCACGGGCGTGGCCGTGGGCGACTACGACAACGACGGCCGGCCCGACGGTCTTCGTGTCCGGCGTCGGTGGCAACCACCTCTTCCACAACGAGGGCGGCGGGAAGTTCCGCGACGTCACCGCCGCGGCCGGCGTGGGCGGCACCGGCGAGGATTGGAGCACAAGTTGTGCGTGGCTCGACTACGACAACGACGGCCAGCTCGACCTCTTCGTTTGCAGCTACGTGCGCTGGTCCCGCGAGATCGACCTGGAAGTCGGCTCGAACTGGTGGGCGTAGGCCGGGCCTACGGGCAGCCAGTGCACTTCCAGGGCGCCTTCAGCCTCCTCTACCACAACGAGGGCGGCGGACGCTTTCGCGACGTCTCGGCCGCGGCTGGTATCCAGGTCAGGAATCCCGTGACCGGGGGGCCGGGTTCGACAGCTACGGCATGGCGCGCGGCGGCATGGGCGTCGACAGCGGTCGCTACCGCAACGACGGCTCCCTCGGCATCATCGTCGGCAACTTCGCCACCGAGCTCACCGCCCTCTACGTCTCACAGGAGAAGCCGCTCAGCTTCGCCGACGAGACGATCACCGAGGGTCTCGGTCCGCCGGGCTGGCGCCTGCTGAAATTCGGCGTCTTCTTCTTCGACTTCGACCTCGACGGTCGTCTCGACGTTCTCACCACCAACGGTCACCTCGAACAGGAGATCGGCAAGATCCAGGAGGGCCAGCAGTACCGCCAGCCGGCGCAACTCTTCTGGAACGCCGGCGACACCGGCGGCAAGTGCTTCCTCGCCGTGCCCGAGGCCAAGTGCGGCGCCGACCTGGGCACGCCCATCGTCGGGCGCGGCAGCGCCTACGCCGACATCGACGGCGACGGCGACCTCGACCTGGTGCTTACGCAGGTCGGCGGCCCGCCCCTGCTGTTGCGCAACGACCAGGCGCTGCATCACCACTTCCTCCGGCTCAAGCTTGTCGGTACGACCAGCAACCGCGACACCATCGGCGCGTGGGTACGGGTGCGCATCGGCAGCCAAGTCATCGAGCGTCAAGTGATGCCCACCCACGGTTACCAGTCGCAATCCGAGCTGCCGGTCACGGTGGGCCTCGGCGCGGCCGCCAAGCCCGCCGCGGTGGAGATCATCTGGTCCGATGGCAAGCGCTCGACCCCCACCGACCTCGCGATCGACCGGCTCGTGACCGTGGAGGAGTAGCCGCAGCCGCTCGTCCTCCCGCCCCGGCGCCCGGCCAGTGTGCTCGCACGTGCCCGAAAAGTGCGTGCAACAGGCAGGCTGCTGTTCTTCGTCACTACCATGGCGCCGCTACGTCGGCGCCTCAGCCATCATAATTTCGGCACAACCACCCGAGCGGGGACCCGGCTCCGAGTTCGGCCGATCACCAGGTCACACGCCAGATTCGTGAAGCATCCCGCATTGTGGACATCGCGCCAATCGACCATGTCATCCTCGGGGATGTCTCCGCGGCCCCCTGTGGGAAAGGCGACTACTCCTTCCTCGAATCCGGCCTGATCTGAGCAAAGGGGCTACGGCCCCGTTTTCGGCGGTAGAAACCCACTCTCTAGTGTGGTGTCCCGTAATTGAGTCGTCATAGGCGCTGAGCGCGAGCGGCGGCGGTCGGGCGCCGTTTGGGTTGTCCTTCTCATGCGTGCCGAGTCCGCTGCGGTGGCGAGCGCCCGTAACCGCTGGGCAGGCAGAGTCACAGGACTGGTTGACGAAGGAGTGCTCGTGCGTGGAGCTCGACTGCGGCTTCCCTCTCGTGGCGCGACTCACCCGGCAGGCCGCGGCGGATTTTGAACTCACTCCCGGTAGTGAGGTTCTCGCACTCGTGAAGGCGCCGAATGTGCACCTGATGGCACGGTGATATGAAAAACCCCGATGCAAGGGCTCCCCGAACATCAACCTCGTGTCTGTTCCGTTTCGTCGGGAATCGCCCCACGGGAACTGGGGTGGGGTAGGCGGGGGAACAGTTGACGGAGTGCAGGGCGGCGAAGCGGCGCGCAGGGTGCGATGCGGTGTGCCGACCGCACTTGACGAGGCTATCGCGGACTTTCTAGCCATAACCAAACTCAGGATATGGTCGTCGGAGCGCAGTGCCAAGCCAGAGCAACCAACTACGACAGTCCGCGGCCTGCGGTTTGCCTCAAATCCACTTATTGGATTTTCTTTCTACAGTGGTTTTCTACAGTGCAGGCCGAAAATGGGCCAAATTGGGAAATCTCCCGAGAAAGGAATATGATGTGCAAGTCACTCTAGTACTGGGACTAGCGCAGTTGAGGAAAGATGCGCAAATTCCGGAGAAACAGGCGTAGAATTTTATGAGTCCCCTGCTCTACCACTGAGCTACTCTGGCGAAAAACGAGAGGCGTTTGTTTGCAGGCGGGCGGAGCGCTTGCCAACAAAAATTTCCGCCGGTGGGCAAAGTGGCAGCGCCCCGCGGGGGGAGCCGTCGTGCGGACGGCGGCGGAGAGCCGTCCCTACCTTCGGTGCACAGCCTGGCCGTTCGGCCGAGATCAAGCCCGTTTCGCCGGGTCCCGGCCCGCAGGCGGATCCGTGCATGACAAATTCCTGACAGCAGTCATACAGGCTCCTGACGACTTTCTCGCGCGGAACGGTTAGGGTGATGGTGCTCCCGCTCCCGCACTTTCCCGCCACGCCCCTGCTATCGGTATTCCCTCGTTTTCGAAACGCCACTACCATGAAGAACCGTTTCTCCGGGGCTCTCGCCCTCCTTGCCCTCCTTTTTATGTCCTCCTCTCTCTTTGCCGGATCCCGCGACGAACAATGGAAACTGGTCAACGAGGCGGCCGACGAGGGCCTGCCCAAGACCGCCATCGAGCGGCTCGAGCCGATCATCGCGGGCGCGCTCGCCGACAAGGCCTACGCCGAGGCCGTGCGCGCGATCGGCCGGAAGATCTCCCTCGAAGGTTTGGTCGAGGGCAACAAGCCCGAGGAGAAGATCACGCGGCTGGAGTCCGAACTCGCCAAGGCCCCGGCCGCGATGAAGCCGGTGATGGAGACGCTGCTGGCGCATTGGTACTGGCAGTACTTCCAGCACAACCGCTGGCGTTTCCAGCAGCGCACCCAGACCGCCACCGCGCCCGGCGCGGATATCCAGACTTGGGACCTCGCGCGCATCCTCGCCGAGATCGGCAAGCATTTCGACGCTGCACTCGCCGACACCGCCGTGCTCCAGCGGACGCCCGTCGCAGCTTGGGACTTCCTCATCGAGAAGGGCAACGTGCCCGACACCTACCGGCCCACGCTCTTCGACTTCCTCGCCCGTGAGGCGCTGTCGTTTTACCAGGCCGGCGAGCTCGGTCGCGTGTCGCCCGAGGATGCCTTCGAGGTCGACACCGCGAGTCCGATCTTCGGCGACGCCGAGGCGTTTCTCGCGTGGAAGCCGGAAACCTCCGACACGACCTCGCCGAAGCTGCGGGCGATCGCACTCCACCAGGCGCTGCTGCGTTTCCATCGCAAGGACACCGACCGCTCCGCCTTCCTCGATGCCGATCTCGCGCGGCTCGACTACGGCTTCAATGTCGCGGTGGGGGAGGAGAAGGCCGAGCGCTACGAGGCGGCGCTCTCGCGTTTCGCCGAGGCCAACGCCAAGCACGAGATCTTCGCCCGCGCGATCTACCAACTGGCGAACCGTCGCCACTCCGCCGGAGAACCGACCGCCGCCCATGCTCTCGCGACGCGCGGCCTGCAGGCGTTCCCGGGCACGTATGGCGGCGACCTGTGTTTCAATCTCCTGCGCCAGATCGAGGCGCCGTCGGTCGGCCTCGCCACCGAGCAGGTCTGGAACGCCCCATGGCCCACGCTCGACGTGACGTACCGTAATCTCGGCCACATCTATTTCCGCGCCGTGCGGGTGGACTTCGACGACTATGTCGAGCGTGCCCGCTGGAACTTCGGCAACTTCGAGCGCGAGCGCATCGACGAGCTGCTGGCCGGGAAGCCCGCGTTGGTCTGGGAATCCGCGTTGCCGGCCACCTCCGACTTCAAGCAGCGCACCGAAAAGCTCGTCGCGCCGGCCACGCTTAAGCCCGGTTTCTATGTCGTGTTTGCCAGCGCGAGTCCCGGGTTCGGCGAACAGGCCAACCAGGTTGCGATGGCCAGCATCTGGGTGAGCGACCTCGCGCTGGTGCTCAACACCCGCTATGGCACCGACACGCAGAGCGGCTTCGTGCTGCGCGCCAGCAGCGGCGAACCCGTCGCCGGGGCCACCGTGCGCGTGTGGCGGCAGGACCGGGAGGGGCGTTTCAAGCCGGCCGCCGCGCTCGCCACCGATGCCGACGGCCGCTTCGAGATCACCGCCAAGGAGCGCGCCGCCATCATTCTCGCCGAGAAGGACGGGCACGGCGTGCCGAGCCTGCGGGCGTTCACCACTCGTACCGGAGAAATTGGCACACGCGCCGACTCCCAGACGGTCTTCTTCACCGATCGCGCGATCTACCGGCCGGGGCAGTCGGTCTACTACAAGGGCGTCTCGATCCGCTACGACCAAGATGCCGCCAAGTATTCCGCCATCGCCGGCCTCAAGCTCACCATTGTTTTCAACGATCCCAACGGTCAGGAGATCGCCCGCGCCGAGCAGGTGACCAACGACTACGGCTCGTTCGACGGCGTGTTCACCGCGCCGCGCGATCGCGTGATGGGGCAGATGTCGATTCAGGTGCTGGGTCGGCCGAGCAGCACACATTTCAACGTCGAGGAGTACAAGCGGCCCAAGTTCCAGGTGACGCTGGAGACGCCGAAGGAGCCCGCGAAGCTGGAGGCGCCGGTGATCGTGACCGGCAAGGCCACTGCGTACACCGGTGCCGCGATCGGTGGCGCCAAGGTGGCGTGGCGGGTGGAGCGCGGCGTGCAGATGCCGCGCTGGTGCTGGTGGTGGCAGCCGCCGGCCAGCAAGGCCATCGCGCACGGTACCGCAGTGTCGGCCGAAGACGGCACGTTCAAAGTTGAGTTCACCGCCGCGCCGGATCGCTCGGTGCCAGCGAAGAACGAGCCGGTGTTCACCTATTCGATCCACGCTGATGTGACCGACACGACCGGCGAAACGCGTTCGCAAGACACGACCGTGAGCGTGGGCTACGCGGCGTTGCGGGCGACGTTCAGCATCCCGGAGTGGCTCACCACCGAGAAGCCGGTGGAGATCGCGGTCGGCACGGGCACGCTCGACGGCCAGCCGTTGCCCGCCGAGGGCGTTTTCAAAGTTCACGCGTTGCAGCAGCCGGCCGCCGTCGGGCGCGCGCCGTTGCAGAGTGAACACCGTTGGTGGTGGAGCGGCGACGGCGAGCCGGCGCCCGATGCATCCAAGCCCGAATCGTGGGCGCTGGGTGACGTGGTGGCCGAGCAACGTTTCACCACGCCGGCGGAGGGTCGCGTGGTCATTCCGGTGTCGCTTAAGGCCGGCCTGTACCGCGTGGTCGTCGAGACGAAGGACAGTTTTGGCAAGGCGGTGACAGCGCGAGAGACCTTCGAGGTGATTGATCCGATGGCGACGCGTTACGGCGTGAAGGTGCCGGAGCACTTCGCGGCGCCGCAGTGGTACGTGGAGCCGGGCGAGCAGTTCACCGCGTACTGGGGCACGGGTTATCCTGTTGGCCGGGCCTTCGTCGAGGTGGAGTGCAACGGCAAGTTGCTCCAGCGCTACTGGACGAAGGGCGAGCGCACGCAGGAGGCGATCACGCAGATGCCCACCGAGGCGATGCGCGGCGGGTTCACGGTGCGTACGATGTTCGTGCGCGAGAACCGCGGGTACTTCAATGAGCGCATCGTGCAGGTGCCGTGGACGAACAAGCAGCTCACGGTGAAGTGGGAGACGTTCCGCTCGAAGCTGCTGCCCGGGCAGAAGGAGATGTGGACAGCGGTGATCACCGGGCCCGACGCCAAGCGCGCGAGCGCCGAGATGGTCGCCGCGATGTACGATGCCTCGCTTGACCAGTACGCGCCGCATGGCTGGCCGAGCCAGTTTTCTGTTTTCCGCTCGGAGTACGGCATGGGCCGCTCGGAGTTTCAGAATGCCCGCGAGGATTTCCGCCATATCCACGGCTGGTGGCAGCAGGAACACCGCAGCACCTCGTGGAGCTACCGCTCGTTCCCGTCGGAAGTGGTGTCCGATGTCTGGGGGTATCAGAACGAGCGGCGGATGATGAAGAGCATGGCGATGCCGTCGGGTCGGCGCCGGGGCAGCGGTGATATCGCTGGATCAGTCAGATGATAGCAGGAGTTCTTGGCGGAGGTCGGAGCCACCGACAATGCCGCGCTTCTGCAATACACGACGGGGACCGAGGTCGGGGGCATGCAGGGCAACTTCGGAAACGGTGAAGACGAAGAGATGGGTAGTTCCCATCCCGACCTCACGAAGGTCGCCGCGCGCAAGAATCTCAACGAAACCGCGTTCTTCTTCCCGCACCTGACCGCGGGCGAGGACGGTACGGTGCGGATGACCTTCACAATGCCGGAGGCGCTCACCGAGTGGAAGTTCATGGGCTTCGCGCACGACGCCCAGCTGCGCGCCGGCGGCCTGATCGACACGGTCGTCACCGCGAAGGATCTCATGGTGCAGCCCAACCCGCCGCGGTTCGTGCGCGAGGGCGACGCCATCGAGTTCACCGTGAAAGTCAGTAACCAGTCCGACCAGCCGCAGCAAGGCACGGTGAAACTCACCTTCGTCGACGCCGCCACGCTCGCGCCGGCCGACGCCGCGTTGGGCAACACCGCGACAGAGCAACCCTTCGACGTCCCCGCGAAACAGTCCCGCAGCTACTCGTGGCGCATCGCCGTGCCGGACGGTCTTGGTTTCCTCACCTACAAGGCCGTGGGCGCTACGGCGCAGGCCAGCGACGGCGAGGAGGGTTTTCTCCCCGTGCTCAGCCGCCGAATTCTGGTGACCGAGTCGCTGCCGCTGCCGATCCGTGGGAAGTCGACGAAGCAATTCGACTTCAAGAAGCTGCTCGACTCCGGCAAGTCCGACACGCTGCGCCACCAGTCGCTCACGGTGCAGATGACTTCGCAGCCGGCGTGGTACGCGGTGATGGCGTTGCCCTATCTGATGGAGTTTCCGTACGAGTGCAGCGAGCAGGTGTTCAATCGGCTCTATGCCAACGCGCTCGCCCGCCACATCGCCAACTCCGATCCGAAGATCCGCCGCGTGTTCGATCTCTGGAAGAATACGCCGGCCCTCGACAGCCCGCTGACCAAGAATCAGGACCTGAAGTCGGTGCTGCTCGAGGAGACGCCGTGGCTGCGTCAGGCGAAGGCCGAGGGCGAGGCCCGCCGCAACGTGGGCGTGCTCTTCGATGCCAACCGCCTCGATGACGAATCGGCCCGCGCGCTACGCACGCTGGCCGAGCGCCAGCTCAGCGGTGGCCTCTGGCCGTGGTTCCCGGGTGGCCAGCCGAGCGAATACATCAGCCTCTACATCATGACCGGTTTTGGCCGGCTGCGGCACCTCGGCGTCGAAGTCGACGTCGCGCCGGCGGTGAAGTCCATCGAATCGCTCGATGCGTGGATGGACGAGCGGTATCGCGACATCATGCGCGGGTCGCATCCGGAACTCTACGTGCCGAGCTACACCGATGCGTTGTTCCTCTACGGTCGCAGCTTCTTCCTCGAGGACCATCCGGTGTCGTCGGGCCACAAGATCGCGATCGACTTCTTCCTGCAGCAGGCGCGCACGTTCTGGCTCAAGGTCGACAGCCGTCAGAGCCAGGCGCACCTGGCCCTCGCGTTGCAGCGGTTTGGCGACAAGAAGACGCCACTGGCGATCACGCGCTCGCTCAAGGAGCGCAGCGTGAGCAATGAGGAGCTCGGGATGTTCTGGCGCGAGCTGGAGCTGAGCTGGTGGTGGTACCGCGCGCCGATCGAGACGCAGGCGCTCATGATCGAGGTGTTCGCCGAGGTGGCGCAGGACACGGCTGCCGTCGAGGGCTGCAAGGTGTGGCTGCTAAGCAGAAGCAAACCCAGGCCTGGAAGACCACGAAGGCCACCGCCGACGCGATCTACGGCCTGTTGCTGCGCGGCACGAATCTACTAAGCAGCGACGCACTGGTCGAGGTCTCGCTCGGTGGCACGGCGATCAAACCCGAGCACGTCGAGGCCGGCACCGGTTTCTACGAACAGAAGTTCGCCGCCGCGGAGATCAAACCCGCGATGGGGCAGGTGACGGTGAAGAAGGTCGACGACGGCGTGAGCTGGGGCAGCCTGCATTGGCAGTATCTCGAGGACATGGCGAAGGTCACGCCGCACGAAGGCACGCCGCTGAAGCTCAAGAAGAGCCTCTGGGTGAAGCAGACGACGAAGAAGGGCCAGGAGCTCGTGCCAGTCACCGGCCCGATTGCCGTGGGCGACGAACTCGTGGTCCGCGTGGAGCTGCGCACGGATCGCGACATGGAGTTCGTGCATCTGAAGGACCAGCGCGGCAGCGGCACCGAGCCGGTGAACGTGATCAGCCAGTACAAGTACCAGGACGGTCTCGCGTACTACGAGAGCACGCGGGACACGGCCTCGCACTTCTTCATCGATTACCTGCCGAAGGGCGTCTATGTGTTTGAATATTCGACACGGGTGCAGCTCAAAGGCGCGTACCAGAGCGGCATCGCCGAGATCCAGTGCATGTACGCCCCCGAGTTCAATAGCCACTCGGCGAGCATTGCGATCGAAGTGAAGTGAGTAGCGGTGGACCTCCAGGAGGAGGGGCCTGAGGGGCGGAGCGTCGGTCGTCGACCGGCGCTCCGAGGTAGGACCGGTCCGCGACCGGTCTCGTTCGCCTGGGCCGGAGGGGCCGGTGCGGGCCGAGGTGCCGTAACCATGCAGTTGAGCGTGGATATGGGCTGATCTTATCGGTTGGAGCCCAGGAGAAGGCGGAGCGGCTTTCTACTGCATGGCAGTTGGGAAAAGGGGCACTGGAGCCTCTTCCAAACTCTTCGCCACCAGCCCCCCCCCGCGACAACGAGCGCTCCCTACCGCAGGGAGATGCAATTGTCGTTGCCGGCCTCGAAGCAGGCTTTTTGCCTTGGATGCCACAGTGGTCGAATTGGGCATGGCCTTGTTTCCGTGGGCTTGCTGGAAGAAAACCTTGGCCTCCGTGAAGCTCAATGTGCTGCTGGATTTGCGTGGAGACATCCCCGTTTTCGCCAGTCTGCACGAGGGGAAATGGCGCGAGGTCGCTTCGCTGGACGAGCTCCCACTGCAATCTGGAAGCTACTGCGTGATAGACCGTGGCTACCTGGATTTCTTGCGACCGTATCGCATTCATAAAGCCAGTGTTTTCTTGTCACCCGCATGAAAACGTAGTATCTGCGCAATGGAACATATCGCTCTTCCAGAAATGCTCACAGCCCTTGATACAAGGGGCGACCATGTCGATACTCCTAAACAACTGAAGATCTGCTACGCATAGCTGGACAGCCGTGATCGACGCCAAAGCCGTAAATGCCACCAGTCCAATAGTGATCAGTCCTGCACGCGTAGGAACCCTCATTGATGACAGCCCCAAGTTTCCCTGCCGCCTGTGTAGTTGCGAAATTACGGACCTGGCTACCACGAAGTTAATCCGTCGTATTCAACCATTCGGCCGAAATGACCGATTGTTCACCTCGACGTGCTGAGCCTCGCACCGCGGAGCCCCCATTAGGTTTCCGGCAAGTATCCGCACGGATCACTTCGTCTGCCCCCTTCGTAAGCGAGCGTAGGGCGAGATGTTTATGCGCCACGTCGAATTGCGCACCGCCGGAGGCCCGGAGCCTACCTCGGGCGGTCAGAGTGAGTTGCTGGCGGTTAGACGGCAGGTGGAAACGCCGCTCCGTCGTTGTCTCTAGTCGACGTTGACGGTGGGCTATCGGTCCGGCTTCCTGCGCGGCATGGAATTTCTCACCGACCCGCAGATCTGGATCAGCCTGCTCACGCTCACCGGCCTGGAGATCGTGCTCGGTATCGACAATGTGATCTTCATCTCGATTCTCGCCGGCAAGCTGCCGGTGGAGCAGCAGGCCAAGGGACGCCAGACGGGTCTGGCGCTGGCGCTGATCACCCGCATTGCCTTGTTGTGCAGCATCGCCTGGCTGGCGCAGCTGACCAATCCGCTATTCGCCGTTTTTGGTCATGGAGTCTCCGGGCGCGACCTCATCCTGCTGGCCGGCGGTCTGTTCCTGCTGGGCAAGAGCACGATGGAAATCCACGAGAAGTTGGAGGGGCCCGAAGGGACGCACACCAGTGGAGGCACGGCGCGTTTTGGCGCGGTGGTGTTCCAGATCATGCTCCTGGATATTGTCTTCTCACTCGACTCGGTGATCACGGCGGTGGGGATGGCCCAGCAGCTGTGGGTGATGGTCACCGCCGTGGTGCTGGCGATGGGTGTGATGCTCTTTTTTGCCGGGTCGATCAGCGATTTCGTT
>JADJTK010000036.1 GCA_016711225.1 Opitutaceae bacterium | reverse complement strand
TGTTTTGCCGATACCGCCACCGGATCGATTTTTTGAGCCCACGAATCAGCGGGGCTGTTCTGCGTGGTGACCACCCAGCGGCTCCTTACGCTTGATGAACCCGCGCTCAAGCAGAGTCTCGATGATCGAGGCGCGGGTGGCCGGCGTGCCCAGGCCAGCGGTCCTTCATCGCCCCGCGCAACTCCCTCAAGATGCTCGGGCGACATCGAACTCTTCTCGTCGATGGCTGCGCCGGCGTATTCCATCGCCGTGAGGATCGTGGCGTCGTCGTAGGGCTTGGGTGGGTTGGTCTCGAGCTCTTGAACTCAGTCTGGCCGAGGGCCTGTTCCTTGATCAGGTTGGGCATGCCTTGCTGGTCTTTGCCTTCGCCCCTTGTCCTTCACTCCAGCTGAGTCCAACCCGCGGTGACCACGTTCTCCCGCGCGGTCCGGAACAGGCAGGGCGCATAGTCGCCACTGCCCCCCTTCTGCTCCCAGCGGCGAGTGATGACCTTCACCTTCAGGGGCTCGTCGAGCGCCATCAGGCAGGCCTGGGTGATCGCCATCCAGGCGAGCAGCTGATCCCGATTGGCCCGCGCCAGACCGGCGGTGTCCGTCAACGGATGCAGCCCGTACGGGTCCGCGAATCCAGGCGTGGGCACTCCGGACACCGTCGCAAACCTTCTGCCGCATCTCCTCCGAGTCCGGGAAATAGCGGGAGTCGGTTCGCGGGTAGCTGATGAGCTTCAGGTCTTCATACAGGGATTGCAGTACCTCGAGGGTGTGCGTGCGGCCGTCCAAGCAAACTTCTTGGAGAAATACTCGGAGGCCTCCTGGAGATCGAAGAAAGTGGTGGGCGCTCGGTACGCTGCGAGCCAGTATCCTTCACCAAGTAGGTGTCCGGGACTTGATATAGTCGGTGAACTTCAACGCCAGCGCTTCGACCAGAACGCCTTGCGGTCCTGCTCCTCGAGAATCTGGGGCCTGCCCAGCAATTTCTCCCGGTTCTCTGCCGCGGCGTAGGCATCGGCGGTCCGCCTTGGCCACCACTCCCGTCGAAGTTGCCGTAGACCTCCTCGTGGTTCTGCGGCTTGAAGAAGGCGATCGCGCGATCGCGTTCGTAGATGAGGGCCAGCGTGGGCGTTCGCACCTGCCCGACACTCCACACCCGCCAGCTGCCCTCGCCGCGAGGCAGGGTCTTGGTCGCCAGCACAGTTTTGTTCATGCCGGCCAGCCAATCCGCCTGGTCGCGCGTGTATCCGGCTTTCCGGGCCAGGCCGTCGCGCCTCGCTCAAGGGGCGCCGGTTGCGATACGCGTCGCGGAACGCCTCCCGGGTCATTTCCTGCATCCACATACGCGAGAGAGCGTGTGGTTCAGCAGTTTGACGCCCGCATGGCCGAGGATCTTGCGGAAGATCAGCTCACCTCGCGGCCGGCGTCGCAGGCATTGACGATCTCGCCACCCTCGTGCGCGTAGGTGGCCGCAGAGCACCCAGGGAACGCTCCGCCTTCGCCGCGGCACTCTCAAAATCCCAGCCGGGCGGGCACGATCGGCAGATCGGCGATCCGCCATTCTCCCGTACTGTTTGCCGTGCACCTGATCGTAGGCCTCCGGTCAGGCTAACTGGAGATAGTGCCCGCCGCGCAGGTTACGGTGAGTTCGTCGCCCTGGGCGTGAGTCCCTTGAACAGCTTCCGCCCTCCTCCTGACGCCCAGCAAGGCCTTCGCGACATCGAGGGGCCACCGAGGGTTTTCTCTGCGACAATGAGGATCTTCATCGGTTGGGGGCAGCAAAGGCCGGTCGGCCGCCCGCAAGGCAAACTCTCATCACGGCGGGTCCAAGAAACCGGACTGGCCCGACGAGAATAGCCGAAAAGAGCCAGCGCCCCCACTGGGCCGCCGCTTGGCTAGCGGCGCTCCCCGTGGTTGACCGGCGTAGGGGCGGTGTTTGCGCCGCCTCAGCCGAAGGGATTTAGGCGCAGGGAAAGCAAAGCACGCACAGGATCGGGGCTACCGTCACAGAGGTCACGGAGAGTGAGGAGGCCACAGAGTGACTCGTGGGTGGCGCAGGCGACCCTGCCTGCGTTCTGCCTTCTGCATTCTGCCTTAGGCTCGCCGTCCGCGTCCGTCCTCCGTGCCCTCCGGTGTCCTCTGTGGTGCAATCGTCCGCACCATCTCCGTCGTAGCTGGATGGCGCAGGCATTCAGTCCTGGGAGTGCCGCGCTCCGGCACGGCTCCGCCTCCCCGGCGTTCTGCCTTCTGCCTTAGGCTGCCGCCAAGACTTCGTCCTTGTGTCTCGGCGACTGTGAGATACGCCTTGGCCAGGATGATGCTCGCCCCGCATGGTGGATTTACAGTGGTGCAGGAACGCGAGGATCTCGCGCCGGTACCCTCCTTCGCGAGCGGGTTCCAGCGCCGCCGCCAACGCTGCAGTCAATTCGGGAAGCAAAGAATCAACTTATCGCGATTCTGCCCAGCTTGGTTGGAATTCATCGCTCCGCCCTTCTTTTGAGGATTTTCCCAATTCCGACCTCGCGCCTGCATTCCGACGCGCGCGTCGCTTTTCGAGCAGGAAAAGTGGGCGAAATGGGCTCCAGAGCGAATGTCGCTTTTGCTCCCCAAAAACCACCCGGCGAAAGCAACATTCGCGCAATCCGATCTTTCTTCATCAACGAGTTGCAGGTCAGAACCTCTCCTCCACCGCTTCCGGCAAAAACTACATTCAACTGAGGTGAATCCCTACTGTTCGCCCAAAGAGCCGCCATGCCATTCATCTCCACCATCCAAGATACGGCCTATGCGTGGATGCCGCGCTGGTTTCTCGTCATGATGCTCGTGTCGAGCATCGGCAGCGCCGTGCTCTTTCTGCTCACGATCCGCGCTTCCGGAAAGAAGGGGTATCTCTTCCTCGCGGTGGCTGCTGCGTTGCCAAGCCTGCTCTATGTGAAGACGACTATTGAAGAGAAGATCCGACAGGCCCTGACGTTGATCGGTGCCGTCATGCTGTACCGAAGCGAGAAGAGCCGGGCGAACTCCGAGAGTTGTGTGACGCGAAGCCGGCACACGACTCTGGTTGAACAAGCCCCTGGAATACCGGAGACGAAGGCGAAGACAGACTGACCGACGACCCGGCCCAAGCGCTATGCGCTTTGTATTTGGCGCTCTATTGGGGCCAGGAGCCCCGGCCGGCCGGTTTGGTCGCGCAATGGCACCTGGTTGGGCCGGGACTCCGGCAAACAGTGGTCCAACTCCGAGAGTTGTGTGACGCGAAGCCGGCACACGACTCTGGTTGAACAAGCCCCTGGAATACCGGAGACGAAGGCGAAGACAGACTGACCGACGACCCGGCCCAAGCGCTATGCGCTTTGTATTTGGCGCTCTATTGGGGCCAGGAGCCCGGCCGGCCGGTTTGGTCGCGCAATGGCACCTGGTTGGGCCGGGACTCCGGCAAACAGTGGTCCGTGATCGGTTGTCTGTTGACCGAGACGCCGTGGAACCAGCGCAAAATCGAGGCGCCACACCATTTTGGGCACGCGCGAGCAAAGCCGTCGCTAGCCGTGGCGTAGGGCGACGGTCGAGCACGAGCGGTCTGGACTCTCCACGGTACGGTCTGCATCGGCTTCAGGGCGGGGCGCGGGCGAGCGAACCCACACAGACCAGGGTGAACTGTTCGCAGTGCGGGCAACGCAGATGCCAGGAGGCGCAGCCTCGACTGGCTCGCGCACGATGATGCGAGCGTTGAGCAATGTCTCCACCAGCAGGCGACGGCGCTGAGCTGCCGGGTGCAACCAGCCAAAATAGCGCACGCGGTGTTGGCCGGGCGGCAATATATGCTGGAGATAGCGGCGCATGAACTCCCCTGCGGCAAGAGTGACCTCGCCGCGTTGGCCCGTGCGACTATCGGTGTACGAGAATCGCACCGACCGATCGTCGGCCTGCAAGATGCGCTCGTCGCTGATCGCGGCGTGCTGTACGTAACGGGCGAGATAGCGCACCACGTTCTCGCCGGAGCCGGCGGGCTGGAAGTCGATCCACCAGCCCTTGTGCCAAGCCGACTCGGGGATCTGGGCGTGCAGCTCCGGGGGCGGCGGCGCGCAGGGTCCATCCATCGCGCGTCGCAAGACGGCTATCACGGCGTCGCCCGGCAGCAACCAATCCGATTTGCGGCAATGACGCCACTTCTTGCGGTCCAGACTGAGGCCTCCGCCGGGAATGATGAAGTGCAAGTGCGGGTGAAACTGAAGCTGGCGGCCGCTGGTATGCAGCACGCCAAGCATGCCCAACTCGGCCGCGAGCTGGCGCGGGCGGGCGGCGACGGTTTGGAGGGCCGCCGCGGCGTGGGTGAAGAACAGATCATGAAGCAGCTCGGGGCTGGCAAGGAAGGCCGGGCGCAGCGCTTCGGGCACGGTGCACGTCACCAGGAAATACGGCACAGGCAGGAGGCGCGCGGTCTGTTTGCGCGTCCACTCGGCGGTCTTGGCGCCGCCGCAACGCGGGCAGGCGCGATGGTGGCAGCTATGAAAGGCGTGGTGCTCGCTGCTGCACTTGGCACAGCGATACCGATGCCCGCCCATGGCGGGCGTGCGGCAGCGCCGGATCGCGTGCAGGGCGCGGCGTTGCGCCGGAAGCAGATCGCTCCGGCGCAACGCTGCGGGGGCCTGCCGCGCCAGCCAATCGGCGAGCACGGACATCGCGGAGATCCGGGGTGTGGTTAGCGCCTCACCACCACCGCGGCCGCGGGCGGCTCCAGGTCGTCCGGGGGCAGCAACCGGTCGATGGCGGCGCGGGCGCTGGCCTCGTTGACGGCGGTGAGGTGCAGATAGATCATCGTCGTCTCCAGTGAGCTGTGGCCAAGATAGGCGCTGATGAGCCGGATGCTCACCCCCGCATCCAACAGGTGCGTGGCATAGGAGTGGCGCAGGGTGTGGGTGCAGGTGCCCACCGGCAGGCGCGCGGCCGCCCGGGCGATCTTCATGCAATGCTGCACCGAGCTCTGGCCCATCGGCTCGTCAATTTTGCCCAGTCGCTCACGACACGCCGGCTTCTCGCGCCAGCCCCGGCCCACCGCCGGAAAGACCCAGCGCGCATTGCGATGCGTCTTCCAGTACCGGCGCAGTTCGTGGAGCATCGCGGCCGGCAGTGGCACGTAGCGGTCCTTGTGGCCCTTGCCCCCGCGCACCCGCACCCGGTCACTTTGGCGCAGATCCTCGACCTGCAATTGCAGGGCCTCGAACAACCGCAGTCCGGTGGCGTAAACAAACCGGAAGAACACCCGGAAACGCTCTTCGCGCACCACGGCGAAGAGCCGCGTGACTTCCTCGCGGGTGAGCACCGTTGGCAGCTTGCGCTCCGAGGGCGCACGCACCAAGTCGAAGAGCTTCCAGTCGTGGCCCAAGTGCAGCCCGAAGAGCGCGCGCATCGCGGCCACGGCCGTGCGCATCGAGCTGGGCGAGTAGCTATGCTCCTCTTTGAGGCGGAGCAGGTGCGCGCGCAACTGCAACTCGGTGACAGCGGTGGGATCACAGTCCAGCCGCTCGAGCAACTTGCGGGCAAACCGCAGGTACTCGTCCTGGGTGCTCTGGGCGAGCCCTCGGAGCTTGAGCAGTTCGGCGAACCGAACCAGCGTTTCGCAGTCTTGGGACGGCGTGCGGACACGGTCCCGTTTGGTGGAGGTATTCTTTCGTTTTTGCATACCTCTCCACTCTTGCCGTCCCGCACGCCGTCACCATCCTCCAACTTTATGCGCCGCCCCCCACCCTGAGGTGGACCCCGAACACGAGACAGCGGGGACGGGTTGGTTAGTTATGGATTGAACAAGGAAAGTAAAGACAAGGAGGGGCGCGGGGGAGGGCTTGGCTCCTCCCCGCCTTCTGGATTCAGCGGAGGGTGGACGGGAGGCAGCAGCCTCGCCGTTCAGGCCGCCCGGTGGTTGAGGAGGGCGCGATAGACGCGGGCAGGGGCACTCCGTCATGGACCTTGTGGGGCGGCGTTCGTTGTAGAACTCGAAGTAGGCGGCGAGCTGGGCGTGGGCCTCGATGCGCGAGCCGTAGCTCTTGAGATAGACCTCCTCGTATTTCACCGATCGCCACAGGCGTTCGACGAACACGTTGTCCAGGCACCGGCCCTTGCCGTCCATCGACAGCTTCACCTTGGCGTCGAGCAACACCTTGGTGAACTCCGTCGAGGTGAACTGACAACCCTGATCGGTATTGAAGATCTCCGGGATGCCGAACTCCGCCATCGCCCGCTGTACGGCTCGCACGCAGAAGGTCGTCGAGCGTGTTGGACAGCTCCCAGCTCAGTACCCGACGGGTGTGCCAGTCGATGACCGCACAGAGATAGGCGAAGCCGCCTTGATAGGCAGGTAGGTGATATCGGTGGCCCAGACCTGGTTGGGTCGATCGACGATCAGTCCTTTCAGCAGGTACGGATAGACCCGGTGCTGCGGGTTGGCCGCTGATAGGTTGGGCTTGCGATAGATCGCCTCCAATCCGAGCTGGCGCATCAGCCGCTGCACCCGCTTGCGGTTGACCCGGTGGCCCTGCAGGCGCAGCCAGTTGCGCATCTGCCGCGATCCGAAGAACGGGTACGCCAGATAGGTTCGTCGATGAGGCGCATCAGCTGCAGGTTCTTGTCGCTCCGGCTGGGGTTGGCGGTAGTAGCTGGCGCGAGCAATTCCCAGCAGCGCGCACTGCTGGCTCACGCTCAACTTGGGATGTTTGGGCTCGATCATGCTGCGGCGCTCCTCAGTTCCCAAGTGGACCAACTTTTTTTTGAGCCATTCAGGCTCCATCTTGAGCCGTCCGATCTCCTCGAACAGCTCTCGCTCTCGGGCAATGGACTGGGCCGGATCGACCGCCGGCTTTTGACCAAACACCTCGGGCAGGCGTTCGGAGACTTCCTTCTTCCACTGGCTCACCTGCACCGGATGCACCTTGTGCCGGGCGGCGATGGCGTGGACCGCCTCGATGCCCTTCAAGGCTTCGAGCCCGACCTGGGCTTTGAACTCGGGACTAAACGTACGACGTTTCTTGGACATGACTGGATCTTGGATGGTTTGAACTTAACCATCCCCGCTGTCCAACTTCCGGGGTCCACCTCAATCAGCCGCTGCACCCGCTTGCGGTTGACCCGGTGACCCCGCAAGCGCAGCCAGTTGCGCATCTGCCGCGATCCAAAGAACGGGTACTCCAGATAGGTTTCGTCGATGAGGCGCATCAGCTGCAGGTTCTTGTCGCTCTCCGGCTGGGGTTGGCGGTAGTAGCTGGCGCGAGGCAATTCCAGCAGCGCGCACTGCTGGCTCACGCTCAACTTGGGATGTTTGGGCTCGATCGTGCTGCGGCGCTCCTCAGTTCCCAAGTGGACCAACTTTTTTGAGCCATTCGAGCTCCATCTTGAGCCGTCCGATTTCCTCGAACAGCTCTCGCTCTCGGGCAATGGACTGGGCCGGATCGACCGCCGGCTTTTGACCAAACACCTCGGGCAGGCGTTCGGAGACTTCCTTCTTCCACTGGCTCACCTGCACCGGATGCACCTTGTGCCGGGCGGCGATGGCGTGGACCGGCTCGATGCCCTTCAAGGCTTCGAGCCCGACCTGGGCTTTGAACTCGGGACTAAACGTACGACGTTTCTTGGACATGACTGGATCTTGGATGGTTTGAACTTAACCATCCCCGCTGTCCAACTTCCGGGGTCCACCTCAGAGCGAGATCGCACATTCACTCTCTTCGTCGAATGAAAAACGGAGGGCGAACCAGCCACCAGTACCAATGCCGGGAAAGTGCTCGGTTTCCAATCACCGTCAGCTGCCCGGCATGGTACACCTGAGACGTTCGGCAAAAGATGTATCTACCGCTCCATAAAGTTAAGGTTCCACCCGGCAATTTGCGGCGTGCATTACGAGCACTCGTTATCGCGATCGTAAGCTTCTTTGCGTTTATCGCCGCAAAGTTGTTCGGAGCCCTTGAAGTTGAGTATTACGCATTTCATACGAGCTTGGTTGCGATGATCCTTTTCATCGTTCTGGCGGTGCCATTTATAACGTTAGCCGTTAGTGTTATTCTGTCTCCGATGGTGGTTTATCTTTGGCTCGACTCGCCATCACCACCGATGCTTCGCCAGTGGTGGTTCTGGCTTCATGTTGCCGTTGCGGTCGTTGTCGGAATATGTCTGATGATCGTTGCTGAAAAGAAATATCCAAGGCGCGATGAATACTAAAACGGAGCCGAATCGGGTAGCCGGCGGTAGTTAGCCGCCGGCCCCCACCTCACCCGGCGTACGGGTCCGTACCGGGCGATTCCAGTTCCATCAGCCGCCGGCGCGCAGGGCGCCGCCGGCTGATGGTGGGCTTACTGTTTTGACTCCAGCTTCCTTCCACGACGCCTCGCGGCGTCGCAGTTGCTTTCGTCTAATGCTTTAGTTTTGGATTCGCACATCGAAGACTTCCACTTCTTGGTTCACGGTCATGTCGGGCGCACACCAGCGACTACAGGGAACGCCGGAAAACGCCCCGTCCACTTCGACCGAGCCGGAGACCCGGCGTCCCTGACCCGGAGCGTTCGGCAAGGCATGAAGACAAAGCATCTCGCGATCTTGGTCGGTCTTTGTACAACCGGATGTACGATGGTCCCACCGACCACACCTGCCTTGACTGGTGCTGGCGATGTCGCGACGAGTTTTCGTGTAGAGCGCACTGACTCCGAACTGGTCCAGTCTGCCTTGGAGCAGATGCCGTCTTGGCTCGAGGTTTCTGATGAGGAGTCTCGAGATTACATACTGTATCGGCTCTTGATGATTTCGCGGTTCTCCACCGCTGATGTGAGATCGGGAGTCGTCGAGTTCCTCTCTGGTCTCGATCAGACGCCATTTGGGAACGGCCCAGCCGGACGCGCGAAGGTCATCCTGTTGAGTCGTTTCCTGTTTCAGGTGCCGGCTTTTCTACCGGAAGGGGACGTCGCGGTTGAGCCTCTTCGATCATCATTGGCAGTTGGCATGCGCGAATGCGTGCTTGCGCGTTGGCCTTGGGATCGGGAACCCGCGGGCCCAAGTGCAGGAAGGTACGTTTACATGATTGCACCCCTTCAGTTAGATCCGGACAGCCGAGTATCGATCGTCGCAGACATGATGATGATGACCGGTCAGCACATCATCACCGAGGAGGTACTGATCTCTGAGTTCGACTATTTTGCAGGCAGGTTCGGACGCGCTGATGTGCGACGAGATTACTCCGCGGATGAGCGTCGATATCGTTACTACCGCAGTTGCCAGAGCGAAATGGCCGAATCGGGTAGCCGGCGGTAGTTAGCCGCCGGCCCCCACACCACCCGGCGTACGGGTCCGTACCGGGCGATTCCAGTCTCCATCATTCATCGACGCGTGCGGCGCCTTTGGGATAATGGCCGAGCCAGGCCTCCTGCAGGGAGACGACCCAGGTTTTCCGGCACGCAAAACCTCAGATAGTCGGAGGCTCCATCCGCGCCATCCGTGAAATCCGCGGTTCAAAATGCCGGTGGGTGATGGGCCACCTCACCGCGGTGGCCTCCAGGCACAGGACGTTCTTGCGAGCGTCGCTACAACCGGGCTGAACGGCTGCGCCGTCCAGCTACGACGCAGGCGGAGCGGAGCCCGACGTTCTGGCGAACGTCGCTACGGCCAGCACGCAGGCAGGGCCGCCTGCTCCACCCATGGAAGTCTCTGTGTTCGCCTCCCCCTCCATGCCCTCTGTGACGGTCTTTCCGATCCGCTGCGATCTCTGCGTTGACCGCGGTTGCCCCTTCCGCCGGCAAAAGCGCAATACCGGCCAAACCGCCCAGGCTGAATGACTTCGTCATCCAGCTACACGGCTTCACCTCCGGGCCCTCCTCCGCCTCGGTGCTCACCGTGATCTCTGTGGTTCAAAAAGCCGGAGAGCGAACGCCCCATCCAACGACTCTATGATACCCGTTTCCCAATCAAGAAGGATGACGGTGACATCCGTGTCGCCGAGCCTACGAGCCCCCATGGCAATCATGAGGCCAATTCGAGTACCCGCCGCCCCCGGGAGGACAGCGCGTCACGAATTGAAACGGCAAGACGGGTCCAGGTACTTCTCGAGGACCGCCGCGATCGTGTCGGTTGATACCGGCTTCCCCAAGTGGTCGTCCATGCCCGCCGACAGGCACTCCTCTCGTTGCTCGGGGCTCACATTGGTCGTGTACGCAACAATGCGCAGATCGGGAGCGAAGCCCGCAACGCCGGCGGCCTGCGCTTGGCGGATCCGTCGGGAGGCCTCCAAGCCGTCCATATCCGGCATCTGCACGTCCATGAACACCAGAGAATAGGTTCCGCCTCCGATGGCCGAGAGCGCTTCGCGCCCTCCCTCCACCACGTCGGCCATATACCCAAGCTGGCGCAGCATCGAAACGGCCACCCGCCGGTTGATGCGGCAATCATCCACCACCAAAATGGGGGCACTGCTACGCCCGGAGCTCTGGCCCGCTGCGGGCGCGCCGGAGGGGGCAGCTCCATGCTGCCAACCGGGTTGCCGATCCGTGGAATTGGGCGCGCGATCCATCAATGGTCGTGCTGGATCGGCCGCTTACCCGGCAACTTGAGGCATGAATACCAATCCGGGGCGTCCCCCCTAGCTCCGGCCTCCCGCCACTGGGCCAGAGAGGCGGGCCCGGCCCGGTAAATCCCCCGAGTCTAGGGACAAATCCCGATGCCCCTTGGAGCGGGACCAGGTGGAGTGAGCCGCGGGTTGCCTTCAAAGAATGCCTGGGCCAGCCGAAGGATAGGGCCCGCACGCTAGCGGGCCCGCCTCTCTCACCGCCCGTCCCAGCGGGCCACCTCGCCAGCGGCCAGCGTCACCTCGCGCGTCGCCGCGCCGCAACGCAGGCTCACGGTGCCGCCTTGGACGGCACGAACCGTGGCTTCGACCAGCTTCCCTTCGCGCCAGACGACGTCGACCTCCCACCCGCCTCGGGCGCGCAGCCCCCGCACGCTGCCAGTCGGCCATGCCGCCGGAAGCGCGGGAAGGAACTCGATCTCGCCGGCAAGGCTCTGCACCAGCATCTCGGCGATACCGGCGGTGCCGCCAAAGTTGCCGTCGATCTGGAACGGCGGGTGGGCGTCGAAAAGATTCGGGTAGGTGCGCTCGGGACGGAGGAGAAGCTTGAGAATGTCGTAGGCACGTTCGGCGTCGTGCAGCCGCGCCCAGAGGTTCAGTCGCCAGCCGATGGCCCAACCTGTGGCATCATCGCCGCGAAGTTCAAGGGAGCGGCGGGCGGCGGCGGCGAGCGCCGGCGTCGTGCGGACATCGATCTGGTTGCCGGGGAAAAGCCCGTAGAGATGCGAGGTGTGTCGGTGGTTCGGCTCGGGGACGGTGGCGTCCCAGTCTTCCAGCCATTCCTGCACTTGGCCCTGGGCGCCAATCTGAGTGGGGGCAAGGCGGTCACGCGCGGCGACGAGCCGGGCGCGCAAGTCGGTATCCTGGCCGAGAATCTCCGCCGAGGCTATGCAGGCGGTGAACAGTTCGCGCAGAATCTGCGAGTCCATCGTCGGCCCGGCGACAATTGAGGTGTCGCCATGGTGGGGATTTTCGGGCGAAAGCGAGGGACTGGTGACCAGCCAGCCGTGCTTGGGTTCGGTGACGAGCGTGTCGAGGAAGAACTGCGCGGAACCCTTCATCAACGGATACGCACGGGCGAGGAACTCACGATCGCCCGAAAAGCGGTAGTGCTCCCACAGGTGCGTGCACAGCCACGCGCCGCCCGTGGGCCACATGCCCCAGGGCGCCCCGTCGATCGGACCGGTCGCGCGCCAGAGATCGGTGTTGTGGTGGGCCACCCAGCCGGACGCCCCGTAGTTGACCTTGGCCATTCGGGCACCGGTCTCGCTCAGGTCCTTGATCAAACCGAAGAGCGGTTCGGCGCATTCGGCGAGATTGGTGGTCTCGGCAGGCCAGTAGTTCATCTCGGTGTTGATGTTGATCGTGTATTTGCTCTCCCACGGCGGGGTGAGGCTGTCGTTCCAGATGCCCTGCAGGTTGGCCGGCTGGGTGCCGGGGCGGGAGCTGCTGATGAGCAGGTAGCGACCGTAGTGGAAATAGAGGGCGGCGAGGGAGGGATCGTCGCCGGCGGCGAAGCGGCGCACGCGTTCATCGGTGGGCAGGTCGGCAGCTGGGGTATGACCGAGGTCGAGGGCAGAGCGGCGGAACAGCCGCTGGTGCTCGGCGGTGTGGGTGGCGAGCAGCTGGTCGTAGGCTTTGCCGGCAGCGGCCGCGAGCGTGACTTTGTTGAGCGCAGCCGGGTCGCCGCTCACGTCGTCGTAGCGGCGAAAGCTGGTTGCCGCGGCGATGAGGATGAGGGCGGAGCGTGCCCCACTGACATGGATCTGCTGGCCATCGGCCCGCAGGGAACCGCCTTCGGCCAACACCTGGACGCGCGCCTGGAATTTCAGCGCGCCGGCGATGCCTTCGGCACCGCCATTGCGTCCCTCGAGGATGAGGACGTCGTCGCCTTCGGTGCGGCTGCCGGACGCCTGCGGACTTTGGACACCGAGCGTGAAGCCGACCTGCCCGCCCACTCCCCTCCGGCCGGGTTGAGCGGCGGTCACGCGCACGACGATCACCTGGTCCACCGGACTAGCGAAGACCTCACGCACATGGCGCACCGCCCACGGCCCCGTGCCCGAGGTGTAACTGGTCGTGGCCACCGCGGTGTCGAGATCCAGTTCACGGCGGTAGTCCACAACCGCATCGGCTCCCGCGAAGGTTAACATCAAATCGCCGACGGTTTGGTACGGCATCTGGCGCATGGGGCGCGCCATGAGCTTTTGCTGCGTGAGCGCTTGTGCCGCGGCATAGTCGCCCGCAGCGATGAGCCGACGGACCTCCGGCAGCGCCGCGAGCGCCTCGGGGTTGATCGGATCGTACGGACCCCCGCCCCAGAGCGTATCCTCGTTGAGCTGAAGCCGCTCCTGATGAATGCCGCCAAAGACCATGGCGCCGAGGCGGCCATTGCCGACGGGCAGAGCCTCGACCCATTGGGCGGCTGGGCTGCGGTACCAAAGGCGGTTCGCGTTGGAAGCGGAGTCGGCCACACCGGCGATGGCCGGCAACGCCGCCGCAATGAAACAGGCGGCGGCGAGAGAGCGCGGGATATTCATTTCAGAGAAGTCGAAGAGCAGAGCTGGCAATGAGGCCCCGGGAAGCAACCGGCCGGGGCGGTGACAACGAGCGCTGGGGGCGCCGTCAGCGGCGCCCCCGGAATGATCGGATACGACGGGCGTCATACGACGCCCCCGGGGCGATCGCTCAGGGTTCGAGACGAGTGAAGGGCCCCACGACGGCACCGGTGAAATGATTACCGCCGCCGGCAGCGTTGGTCGTGATGGGCGTCAGGTCGGCCGCCGCGACGAGCGCCTTCCACTCACCGCCCAAGGTGCGATATTCGAACGAACCGGAGAGCTCGGCCGCGACCACGCGCAGCTCGACCGGAGCCGCGGCGGGCAGGTCCACGTGGGCGATCGTCGTGGGCTTCTTGGAGTTGGCGAGCTCAAGAAAGACCGTGAGTCCTTCTCCGTTACGGCGCACGCCGCAATAGTAGAAATGCTCCTCGCTCTGGAAGATCGCCAAACCGGCAGAGACGCCTTCAGAGACCGGGGCGAGCGCGAGCGCGGCCTCGAACTTCGAGTGCTGCACGCGGCGGCCGAAGAAGGCCGGATTGCCGAGCCCGTCGAGTGAATCGGCACGGGGGGTGAGGCTAAGCACGCCCTTGGGCGCGGTGAGGCTCCACCAGGTTTCCTTCGGCGTACGCAGCATCAGCCAAAGCGGGGCGAGGCGTTCCGCGCCCGAGTCGAACTCATCGCGCCAGGTGAAGTTGCCGGTGAGCGGCAGCGGAACCGGGCGCAGCGAGGCGCCCTTCGGCGAGGCGACGGTGTACGGCACGCGCTCACCCGCGGGCAACACGAGCGGCCAGCCGTCGTCGGTCCACTTCATGGGCAGCAGGAAGGTCTCGCGGCCGGTAGCCTGGTATCCATTCAGGAAAGGGCGGATGGCGAGAAACACCGCCCACCAATTGCCGTCGGGGCCCTCGATGAGGTTGGCGTGGCCGGTGGCAGTGACGGCCTGCGGGGCGTTGCCGTCGAGGTCGCGCTGGGTGAGGATCGGGTTCTTGTCCCACGGCACGAAGGGTCCGGTGGGCGCCTTGCTCCGGAGGATGACCTGCGAGTGCTGGATGCTCGTGCCGCCCTCGGCACAACAGAGGTAATACCAGCCGTCCTTCTTGAAGAGATGCGGGCCCTCGATCCAGACGGGCTTCTTGCTCAGGTCGACCCCGCCGTTGACGATGATCGAGCGCGGGCCGACGAGTTGCTTCTTCGCGACGTCGAATTCCTGCAGCCAGATCGCGCGGTGCCCCTGGTACAGCGGCTTGTTGTCGGGCGGATTGCCGTTGTTGACCATCCAGGCCCGGCCGTCGTCATCGAAGAACAGCGACGGATCGATGCCGTCGAAGGACAGCCACTGCGGGTCGGACCACGGCCCGGCGGGATTGGTCGCGGTGACGAGGAAGTTGCCGCCGCCGTCGACGTGGGTGCAGACGACGTAGAACACGCCGGCGTGGTATTTGATCGTCGGGGCGAAGAGGCTGCGGGTGATGCGCTTGCCGGTAAAGTCGAGCTGCGACGGCCGGTCGATCACGTTGCCGATCTGCGTCCAGTTGACCAAGTCGCGGCTGTGGAAGATCGGGATACCGGGAAAATACGAGAAGGTGGAGTTGATCAGGTAATAGTCCTCCCCCACCCGGCAGATTGCCGGATCGGGATAGAAGCCGGCGAGGATCGGGTTGCGGTACTGGCCCGCGGGGACCGGCGGGGCGAAGAGATCGTCGCGGCCGGTGTACTCGAACCAATCGAAGCGGGCGGGAGCGGCGGCAGCGGCGCCGAGGCCCGCGGTGGCGCCAAGGAGAAGGACGGAGGCGAGAATACGTTTCATGATCTTGGTGTAGGGGATTTCTTGTCTTCTGAGAGAATGAGCGATGACGGAGAGCCGGCCGAGAGGAAAAGGGGGCCGGCGAGCGCGGGCTACTTCGCCAAGGGGGCCCCGATCCCGGCCCGAGACGGTTCGGTCGTTGTGACTCCCTTGGTGCGCAGCAACCGCACATCGAAGACGCCGCCAGCGAGGCCCTGCGCGGCGACGAAGGCGATCGTCACGCGGCCGTCGGGTGCGGCGGCGAGGATGGCGGCGGGGACTACGTAGGTCTTTTCGATGAACTCGCCGATCTTCTCGGCCACCAGCTTCTGGGTCGCGATGACGGTGCCGTTGGCGAGGATGTCGAACTGCCGGCCGGAGTCGGAGCCCGAATAAGTGACGGAGAGGATCACGCTCTTTTCGCCGCGGGTATTGAGGGTGTACTGGATCCGGCGGCCGTGGCGCCAATGGCGGCCGTTGTGGAGGCCGCTCTCCGTCTCTTCGCCCTGGTAGGCGTGTTCGACCTCGGGCTGCTGTTCGCCGGGCCCGACCCGATCGAGCGTGGCGGCCTCGCGGGCGGCCTGGGCGCGCTCGGCGGCGGCGAGCTGCTCCTTGCGGGCCGCGAGCGCCTCGCGGGTGGTGGCTTCCCAGTACATCTGGTAGCGGGCGTCGTGCAGGCGGAAGAACGGAATCAGCGGCAGGCCGCCGGGTGCGGAAGGCTCAACGACCTCCACCAGGCGGAAATGCAGGGGGCCGGCCGCTGGATCGGCCACGACCTTGGAGGGAAGCGCTCCGGCCGTGGTCAGCAACGCGGGCACTTGGTCGAGCGGAAGGGTTGGTCCCGAGGCCACGTGCGCCATGCGGGAATCGTCCGCGCGCAGTCCGACCAAGTCCTGGGTGCCGGCCGGATGGGCGAGCACGATCGGGCCGTGGAGGATCGCGTACCACGGGGAGCCGTCCGGCAGGCCCTCGACGGTGGTGTGCATCGGCAAGGTGATCTCGACGGTGTCGCCGTCGCGCCACTCGCGGCGAAGCGCGACGTAGGAGGACGGGGCGCTCGCGGCGGCCTGCGGCGTGCCATTGACGGCGATTGCATACGCGCCGGACGCCACCCAACCCGGTTGGCGCAGGTGGAGCGTGAAGGTCCGCGGTGCGGCAAGTTTCAACGTGAGCCGCGTGCGTTCCTCGTCGGGAAAGGCGGTCTCCTGTCGCAGGGTGAGCCCGAGCGCGGTCTCGGTCAGCTCGGAGGGGATGAAGAGATTGACGTAGAGGCCATCCGCGGCGCGGGCGTAGATGAACTCGCCGTAGCGTCCCGGGTTTTCCATGCCAGTACCGACGCAGCACCAGAAGGAGTTCTCGACCTCGGAGTAGTTGCGGTAGTGGGCGGGCCGGATGGGAGTGAAATACACGTAGCCCGGATGCTGCGGGTTGATCGAGGCGAGGAGGTGGTTGTAGAGCGCGCGCTCGTAGTAGTCGGCGTAGGCGGCGCTGGGCGCCGCGGCAAACAGCTGCTCGGTAAGGCGCAGCATGTTGTAGGTGTTGCAGGTCTCGGGGCCCTCGCGGTGTCCGAGCAACCCGTGAAAATCGGCGGGATCGTTGAAATGCTCGGACACGCTGTTGCCGCCGAACGCGATCGAGCGGTGGCGCGTGACCGTTTCCCAGAAGAAGCGCGCGCCGGAGTTGGCCGCCTTGTCACCGGTCAATCCGGCGATGCGCTCCAGCCCGATCACTTTCGGAATCTGCGTGTTGGCGTGCTTTCCGGTGAGCTGGTCCTGCTGCGCGATGAGCGGATCGAGCACGGCGTGGTGGTTAAAACGTTTCGCAGCCGCCAGGTACTTGACCTCGCCGGTGATCGCGTGGAGGTCGGCGAGCGATTCGTTCATGCCGCCGTGCTCCATGCCGAGCATCTGCTGCATCTGCTCCTCGTTCAGACCGGAGATGATCGCCACACACCAGTCGCCCAGACGGACGAGCAGTGCGCGAGCCTGCGGGTCTCCGGCTTCGAGATAAGCGTCGCGCAGGCCGGCGAAGGTTTTGTGAAGGTTGTACCAAGGAACCCATTTCTTGTTGATCGCGGCCACATCGCCTCCAGCGATGGCGCGCCAGAGTTCGCGGCTGCCAGGTACGCCGCCGAGGTAACCGTCGCCGAACGCCTCCTGGCAGAGCGCCAACTCGGCGACCATGTGATTGAGGCGCTGACGGAGCTGGCCGTCCGGCGTGTCCTCGCCGGCGGCGAGCATATGCGCAAGCGCGGAGAGATAGTGGCCAGCGGTGTGACCATCGAGGCCGCTGCTCTCCCAGTTGCCGTAGGGCTGCGCCTTGGGCGGTAGTCCCGCCTCGCGGCGGAACGGCGCGAGCAGGCGGTCGGGGTCGAGCGCCAAGACATACTCGCGGTTGGCTTTCACCGCCGGAGCAAAAGGCCCACTCTCGAGCAGCCGTACCGATTGCAGGGGAAAGAGCGCGGCTTGCGCGGCCGGCGCGATCGCGGCGGCGGGTTCGGCGCCAACCGCCGGCACGGTCATCACGAATAGCGAGAGGCTAGAAAGCAGGGCGGAATGCAGTGACCGAGGAGTCATGGAGAGATGGTGGCGAACAGCGGTGCGAGGAGATTTTAGGGGGCAAATTTCATTTCCACCGGTTGGCCGGTGTAGCGAACCTCCCGGACGGCATTGGCTCCGGGTACGAGCAACTGGATCGAGAGGGTCCGTTCTGCAACCAGGCCGGGGAACGTGCCCTGGCGGGCGCCGATGGTCAGCGTCTGCGCGGCGTCGTCCCAGGTGAGATCGTAGGTGGCGCGTTCACCGCGTTCGTAGGCGTAGGTCTCGTTGTCGTCCTCGTAGAGCGTGAACGTCGCGTTCGCGCCTGGGTAGATGCGAATCTCGTACGGCGCTCCGGGGCGCTCGGTGGCATACTGGAGATCGGCCGGGCCCATCGGCACGATGGAGCCGGCACGCACATAGAGCGGGAAGGCGTTGATCGGGCAGCGCGTCGTCACAGTCCGACCACCGGCGAACCGCTCTCCTGTCCGGAAGTCGTACCAGTCCGCACCCGCCGGCAGGTA
>JADJTK010000035.1 GCA_016711225.1 Opitutaceae bacterium | reverse complement strand
TCCAATTCGAGAACGGCCTCGAGGCTAACGAATACCTGATCGGCCTGCGCAAGCGTTCCCTGGCCGAACAGAAGAGCCTTAGCGACTACGTCGATCTCATCATCACCGATATCGAGATGCCGAAGATGGATGGGCTCACGCCTGCAAGAACGTGAAGTCGGGCGGTGGCGACAAGATCCCCGCCGTGGTCGTCTACTCCTCCCTCATCAACGACGATGTCGCGCAAGTGCGTTTCCGTCGGGGCCGACGCCCAGCTCAGCGAGCCCCATGGCGAGGAGATCATCGCCATCGTGGATCAGCTGTGGCAGCGGCAACGTAGGTCCGGCGTAGCTGGACGACGAAGTCGTTCAGCCCGGCTCGCTTCCGCCTCGTAGGCAGCGTGCTCGGACGCGCCCTTACTCCCCGGCCCGTGCCTTCAGGCCGGCTGGACCGCTTCCTCCGCGTAGCGGAGTTCGCAAGATCGTCGTTCTGGTGGCGCAGGCCTCGCGTCTGCGTTCCTGTCCACGCCATAGCGACGTTCGCCAGAACGTCGTCCGTCTGGTAGCACAGGCTTTCGCGCCTGCGTTCTGGCCGGCCTCGTAGCGACGTTCGCAAGAACGTCGTTGGCCGTCGCCGAAGCGTGCCGCGCCAACGCGCAGGCAGAATTCCCGCCCATTCGCCCGCGCCGCCTCCGCCGCCTTGTAGCGAAGCTCGCCCGGGCTTCGTCGGCGTTTCGCAAAACCCGCTTGGCGCTTTTCCTCCTCCTCGCATAAGGTCCGCCGCGCCCGCTACCCGCGCCGCTCACGCTACCACCACGTCCCACCGCGATGCCCGCCCTCACCGTCAATCTCGACCTCGTCCGCAAGTACGCCAAACCCGGCCCGCGGTACACCTCCTATCCCACTGCTCCGCAGTTCACTGAGACCTTTCGACCGCGACCGCCTCACCTGGGAGCTCGCTGAGCACAACGCCTCCACCCGCCCTCTCTCGCTCTATCTCCACATCCCTTTGCGAGACACTCTGCTGGTTCTGCGGCTGCACCCAGATCACCACCCACGACCACGGCAAATCCGCGCCTTACCTCGATCGGCTCATCCGCGAGATCGAGCTCGCCGCCGCCCCGCTCAACCCCGCCCGGCGCGTCGTCCAGCTGCACTTCGGCGGCGGCACGCCCAACTTCCTCTCGCCCGACGAAATCCGCCGCCTCGGCGCCGTCCTGCGTTCGCGCTTCACTCCTCGCCTCGGATGCCGAAATCGGCGTCGAGTTCGATCCGCGCCGGCTCACCCGCGACCACGTTGCCGCCTTTCGCGAGCTCGGGGGCAACCGCGCCTCCCTCGGCATCCAGGATTTTGATCCCAAGGTCCAGGAGGCCGTGCACCGCATCCAGCCCGAAGACGTTGTGCGGCAGGCCATCGCCTGGCTGCGCGAGACCGGCTTCGAATCGCTCAACCTCGATCTCATCTACGGCCTGCCGTACCAGACGCCCGCCTCTTTCGCCGACACCTCGAGCGCGCCATCGCCCTGGGCGGCGATCGGTTCGCGATCTTCAACTACGCGCACGTCCCGTGGATGCGCCCCGGCCAGAAGGTCATCCCCGAATCGGCGCTGCCCTCGCCCGAGCACAAGCTCGAGATCCTCAAGGCCACCGTCGAGACGCTCACCTCGCGCGACTGGGCCTACATCGGCATGGACCACTTTGCCCGCACCACCGACGAGCTCGCCGTCGCCCAGGCCGCCGGCACTCTCCAGCGCAATTTCCAAGGCTACAGCACCCGCGGCGGCACCGACATCCTCGCCTTCGGCATGTCGGCCATCTCGCAGACCGAGACCCACTACCGGCAAAACCTTAAGGTGCTTCCACACTACTACGCCGCCGTCGACCGCGGCGAGGCCCCGATCACGAAGGCCTTCTTCCTCAGCGCCGACGACCGCATCCGCCGCGACGTCATCATGCGCCTGATGTGCGACCTGAAGCTCGACTACGCCAAGCTCTCCGCGAGCTTCGCCATCGACTTCCAGAGCTACTTCGCCGACGCCCTCGCCTCGCTCGCCGAGGCCCAAGCCGACGGCCTGATTGAGCTCAGCGCCGATCGCCTCCGCGTCACCGATGCCGGCCGTCTGCTCGTGCGCAATCTGGCGATGCCCTTCGACGCCTATCTCAAGAAAGACTCCGCCCGCTACTCGAAGACGGTGTAACGCTGTTCCTATCTATAGGCCACGGCGCCGACATGGTCCGTTCGAAATGGACCAACGAGACTCACCCCAGTCCGTCCCCTGGACCAAACATTCACCTTGCTCGCAACCCTCGCACTAGAACCGCCCCGCTCCCCACACCAATGGATCATCCGCGCATCATGCTGAGGCCGCTTGAGGACGCCGACCTGAACGCGATTCATACGGTCGTGGGCAACGCTGCGGTCATGCGGTTCTCCCTCTCGGGCGCGAAGTCCCGAGCTGAGGCTGAGGAGTTCCTGCAACGGGCCATATCCAACTATCAAAAGCAGGGTTTCGGCCTGCTCGCGGTGGTTCATAGAGCGGACGCGCTGGTCATGGGCTATTGCGGGTTGGCCACCCAAGAGATCGACGGGAAGACGGAGTTAGAGGTGACCTATCGGCTTCACCCCGACTATTGGGGTCAGGGCTTCGGGACAGAAGCGGCTTCCATGATCCGTGATCGGGCTTTCACCTGTTCCCTCGCCCGGAGAATCGTCGCCATCATCGAGCCGGAGAACAAATCCTCAATCCGGGTCGCCCAGAAGATCGGAATGCATTTCGAGCGCGAATTCCTATTCCGGAGGGCAACTCCAGGCCCACCTTTACGCCATCGAAATCGGGGAGAGACTCCCGCCGCCAACCGACAGCCGCACCGCCGACGCGATCCGTAACGAGCTGAAGTCGCGATTGGCCAAGCTCAAGTCGGGCGAGGACCCCGGGCTGACCTTCGAAGAAGTCTTTGGCGAAAATCTGTCGTCCTGAGTTTCAGGGGCCCGCCACCGCGCTTGCTGCCCTCCAGCCACCAGGTAGTTTCCGCACCGATGAGCAAATCCGAGATTCTCGCCGCCCTCGCGCTCCTTCACCCGGAAGAGCGTCGCGAGGTCCGCGCCAAGCTCGATCAGCTCGACGGCTTCGCCCCCGACGATTGGCTCGACGACGGCGAGCTTTCCACCGCTGAGAAGCGTCTCATCGAGGAGCGCATTGCCGATGTCGAAAAGCACCCAGAGACTTCAATTCCGTGGGCCATCGCTGAGGAAGAATTGAAGAGGCGTTACGGCCCATGAGTTGGGAGATCGCAGTCCGGCCGGCCGCGCAGGATGACATCACGAACGCCGCCGACTGGTACGAGAACGAACGCCGCGGACTCGGCACTGCCTTCGTTGGTGCGGTCCGCGCAGCCATCGCCTCGCTCGCGGAAAACCCACATCGCTTCGCCATCCGCAATCGTCGTCGCCAAGCCCGCTGGTTCTATACGCACCGCTTCCCGTATCGGATAGTGTACCTCCCGCTCTCCGCGACCGTCATCATTGTCGCTGTGCTCCTCGCCGCTCGACACGACCGCGAGTGGCGCAAACGCCTTGCCTCCGATTGACCCATGACCAAACCCCTCGCCATCGTCGGCGCCGGAATCACCGGACTCACTGCGGCCAGCGAACTCGCCGCCGCCGGCCACGCCGTCACCGTATTCGAGGCGTCCGACCGCGTCGGCGGCGCCATTCGCACCATCCACCGCGACGGCTGGCTCGTCGAGGCCGGCCCCAACACCCTGCTGCTGCGCGACGCCTCGCTCGACCCACTGCTCGCCCGCGCCGGCCTCGGCACCGAGCTCCTCGTGGCCAACCCCGCCGCCGCCCGCCGCTTCATCGTGCGCGACGGCCGCCCCCACGCCCTACCCGAGAGCCTCTGGCAGGCGATCACGACTCCGATCTTCAACTTCAGCGGCAAGCTCCGCGTGCTCGGCGAACCCTTCATCCGCCAGAATCGCGACAACCCCGACGAGACCCTCGCCGCCTTTGCCCGCCGCCGCGTGGGCCAGGAGTTCCTCGACTACGCCGTCAATCCGTTCATCGGCGGCGTCTACGCCTGCGCTCCGGAGGAGCTTTGCGTGCGCCACGCTCTCCCGCGCCTCTGGCGTCTGGAGCAAAACCACGGCTCGCTCGTGCGCGGCACCATCGCACTGATGCGCGCCAAGCGGAAGGCCGGCCTGCGCACCAAGCCCCGTCTCGTCTCCTTCCGCGACGGCCTGCACTCCCTGCCCTCCGTCCTCGCCTCTTCGCTCGGCTCGGCGCTCCAACTGCGCACCGAGGTCACCGCCGCCCAGCGCCTCCCTTCCGGCTGGCGCCTCACGCTGCGCCGCGACGGCGCGGCCTCCACCGCCGACTTCGACTCCGTCCTCTTCACCTGCGGCTCCGCCGCGCTCGCGCGCCTCACCGTCACCGACCACCAGCCGCTCGCCGCGCTCTCCACCCTGCCCTACTCCGCCGTCGCCAGCCTCGCGCTGGGCTTCCGCCGCGAGGACGTCGCGCATCCGCTCGACGGATTCGGCATGCTCGTGCCGGCAAAGGCGGGCCGCCGCATCCTCGGCGCTCTCTTCTCCTCCACGCTCTTCCCCGGCCGCGCCCCCGAGGGCCACGTACTACTCACCGTCTTTGTCGGTGGCCGCCAGCCCGAGATGGCCGCCCTGCCCGACGCCGAGCTCGACGCCGTGGTCCTGGCCGAACTGCGCGAACTGCTCGGCGTGCGCGCCGAGCCGGTATTCCGCCAGTGCAGCCGCTGGCCCCAAGCGATCCCCAAATACACCGTCGCCTTCGGTGCGCTCGCCGCCGCGATGGACGCCTTCGAACGCAACCACGCCGGCCTGTATCTGGCCGGCAACTGCCGCACGGGCATCTCGCTCTCCGACTGCCTCGCCGCCGGGATCGCCGTCGCCGCTCGCATCGCGTGACCGATTGCTCCTCGTCCCCGGCCTCGCAGCGCTGCACCTCCCCTCCGCAACGGGCTCTTCCGACCGGTTCGCCTAGCCGCTCGACCCAGCCCGACAGAATCGGCACCGGCAAATCCCGCAGCAAGCCGCGCCCGCTCGCGCTTCCGGCTTCCCTTGCGCCGCCAATCCCGCTTCATCCACGGCGATGCTGCCCACACAGGACAACCGCGCCACAGGGACCCCCGCGCTGCCGCACCGCACCCGCGTCCTTGGTCGCCGGAACCTCTCGCGAGTGGGCGCGACCGTCCCCGCCCCCACGGGCGCGGCCCGCTGGCCCCAATGATCGAAACGGGCAACGCCTTCTTCCGCCTCGATGCACCCGCCGAGGGCGAGACTCCGCCGGCCGGCCTCGTCGCCTGCCGCGGCTGGCTCGTGGCCAAACCCGGCCACCATTTCGTCGATCTGCGCGCCCGTGTGGGCGGCCGCACCGTTCCCGTCGTCTACGGCCTTCCCCGACGCGATCTCGCCACTCAATTTCACGCCCGCGAATCACACCTGCTCGCCGGTTTCGCGCAGGCGCTCCCGCTCGTCGCGGGCCCCAACCCGGTCGCCTTCGAAGCCTGCACCCTCGCCGGCGAGTGGGTGGCCGTACACTCGCTTGTGCTCGTCGCCAGCTCCGCCGCGGAGGCAGTTTCCGCGAACCCACCCCACTCTCCGCTGCGCGCCATCGAGTTCGCCCGAGCCCTCCACCTGCTCCTCCGCCGCGCCGGTGGCGAAACCCATCCGGACTGGTCCACTCTGGCGACCGAACTCGCCGCCGCCCTCCCGCATCCAGTCTGCACCCACTGCGCCGCCGCGCCCTTCCGCAGCCACTTCGACGAACCGACCGCGCTCGCCCAGGAACGATTCGGCCGTGTCGCCCTCCGCGGCTGGCTCTTCCACGAAACCGCGCCCATCCGCCGGGTCTTTGGGACCTTCGACCTACAGACGATTCAAGAGCTGCAATCCGCCGAATCCTCCAGCATTCCCGCCCCGTTGGCCGCCTTTCGCCAGGCGGATACCAGCGGGTGGAGCGGATTTCTCGACACACCGGCGCAGCTTCCGCAGCCGCGTTGCCTGCGACTCTACGCCGAGCTGACCAACGGCTCGTGGCACCTCTGCCACGTCCGCCACACCCTGCTTTGGGGCGTGGAAACCGAGAAACGTGGCTATCCCCGCTATTCCCGTACCGGGTTCCTGCACGCCGCACTGGCGCTCCGCTCGGCGCTCCGCCGGCGCCACATTCCGATCGAGGGACTGCGCACACTGTTGCCGGAGCTGCGTCCAGTCTGGCACGCCTTCCAGGCGCTCGCCCCGCGTCGAGGACCCTCGCTGGGCGGGCTCTCCGGCGACCAGTCAACCGCCGTGCATGAACAAGCCCAGCCTCGCCGGTTGCTGCTGATCAGCCACAATCTTGCCCTCGAGGGCCCAGCTCTCTTTCTCGCCGAACTCGCCGCCCATTGTCGCCGCAGCGGCCTGCCGGAAATCACGGTCATCGCCGGTCACGACGGCCCGCTGCGCCGCCGCTACGAACAACTCGCCGCGACGGTGCGCCTCGTCGATCTCGCACCGCTCGCCCGTGCCGCCACGCCCGTCGCCCAGCGCCACGCGCTGCGCGCGTTGATGCGCGAGGTTGACTTCACCACCTGCGACTTGGTCGTGGCCAATACGCTCACCAGCTACTGGGCGGTCCACGCCGCCCGCGCCGCGCACCGGCCCTCGCTCCTCTACATCCACGAGAGCACCACACCAGCTGCATTCTTCCCCGGCCGCAGTCCGGCGGCCTTGCCCGGGATCGAGCAGGCCCTGGCCGCCGCCACCCGCGTCTCCTTTCTCACCGCCGCCACCCGCCGCTACTACTCTGCCTTCTCCGACGGCGCGAACTACCGCCTCACCCCCGGCTGGATCGACCTGCGCTCGATCGATGCGGTACGCACCGGCCGCAGCCGCGACGAGCTGCGCCGCCGCCTCGGGCTCGCACCCGAGGAGCGCCTCGTCATCAACCTCGGCACCGTCTGCGCCCGCAAGGGGCAGATCCTTTTCGCCCGCGCCGTGGACCTGCTCTGCCGCCGCCACCCGCCAGCCAGGCGGGTGCGCTTTCTCATGGTCGGAGGCCGCGATACCGAATACGACCGCGCCCTCGCCGCCCAGCTCGTCTCGCTCGGCCGCCCCAATCTCCTGGTGGCACCGGAAGCCGAGGACACCGCCGCGTACTACGGCGCAGCCGATCTGTTTGTCTGCTCCAGCTTCGAGGAGTCGTTCCCCCGCGTGATCCTGGAAGCGATGGCTTTCACGTTGCCGATCGTGAGCTCGGCGGTGCATGGCGTACCCGAGATTGTGCGCCACGACGAGGAGGCCCTGCTGGTGCCCCCCGGCGACACTTGGGCGCTCGCTGAGGCGATGGAGCAGGTGCTCGCCCAGCCCGCCTGGGCCGCGCAACTCGGCCAGCGCGCCCGCCGCCGCCTCGAGCAAACCTTCACCGGCGAGCGTGTCCTGCCGCTGCACCTCGCGCTCGCCCGCGAAGCCGCCGCCGGCCACATCTAGGCTCCTCCATCGAGCGGCGCCCACCGGCGCGGCCGGGGCACGAAGAGCGCGGGAACGCTCTGCAGTTCCTGACCGCGCACCACCGCCACGGTGGCTCGCCACGCCGGCTCGGCCACGAGCAACAACGCATCGAGGTGGGGATGCACCACAATTTCGTGACGCGCCACCTGGTCGGCGCGATGGCGGGCGTGCTCGGCGCGCGCCGCCGCCAGCCGCTCCTCACAGCAACGGGGCGGGCTCGTAGGCGACAGCCTTGGGATGGCGGCGCAGAATCGGCTTCACCTGGGCGACGAAGGCGTCGACTTGATGCGGGGCCGCCCCGACAAAACGTTCGTTCTCCGAGAGAATCGAGCGCAGCGCCTTCTTCGACAGGCCGAGTCGCTTGTCTCCGGCCAACCGGTCGAGCATCGCGCCGTCGCCATTACCCGGACCGCCGTCGCGGATGGCCTTCGCGGCGGCCAGCGCGTGCTCCTTGATCGCCTCGTGCGCGGTCTCGCGTCCAGCCCCGGCCTTCACCGACTCCATGAGGATAGTCGTCGTGGCGAGGAAGGGCAGGTTGCGCTCGTTCTCGGCCGCGATCGCGGCGGGGAAAATGTCCATCCGCGCCAGCACGGTCAGGAAGGTCTCGAGCAGGCCGTCGATGGCGAAGAAGGCGTCGGGCAGCGCCACCCGGCGCACCACCGAGCAGGACACATCGCCCTCGTTCCACTGATGGCCGGAGAGCCCGCCGGTCATCACCGCCAGGCCCTGCAAAATCGTATGGAAGCCGCAAATGCGCTCGCAGTTGCGGGCGTTGACCTTGTGCGGCATCGCCGAGGAGCCCACCTGCCCCTTCTGGAACCCCTCGGTGAGCAGGCCCTGCCCAGCCATCAGCCGCAGCGTGATGGCGAAGCTTGAGGCGGCCGCGGCAATCTGCCCGAGCGCGGTAACCACTTCGTGGTCGAGGCTGCGCGGATAGACCTGGCCCACGGCGCCCAGCGCCGCCTTGAAGCCGAGGTGCTTGATGACGCGCGCCTCGAGCTCGTCCACCCGATCGGCCCGGCCGCCGAGCAGGGTGAGCTGGTCGAGTTGGGTGCCCACCGCGCCCTTGAGACCGCGCACCGGATACCGCTCCATCAGGTTCTCGAGACGGTCGAAGGCCAGGAGCAGCTCCTCGCCGAACATGGCGAAACGTTTGCCCAGGGTGGTGGGCTGGGCGGGCACGTTGTGCGTGCGGCCGGTGATCATCACGTCCCGATTCGCCTCGGCCCGGGCCGAGAGGCCGGCGAGGGCGGCCACGACCTTGTCGCGTACGATGCGCAGGCTGCGCTGTACCTGCAACTGCTCGACGTTTTCGGTGAGATCGCGGCTGGTAAGGCCAAGGTGAATGAACTGGCGCTGCGCCAGGTCGGAAAATTCCTCGATGCGCGCCTTCACGTCGTGGAGCGTGGCCCGCTCACGGGCGGCGATGGAGGCGAGATCGATCGTGTGCTTCACCCGCTCGTAGTCGCGAATCGCTTCGTCCGGGATCGCCACCCCGAGGTCGCGCTGCGCCTTCATCACGGCGATCCAGAAATCGCGCTCCAACAGGATGCGCCCCTCTCCCGACCAAATCGTGCGCAACCCCGTGGAAGCGTAACGCTCGGCAAGCACGTTCGGGATCACATGGGCGGCGGCCGGGGCGGGGGCGGTTGCGTTCACCGAGACGGGAGCGGGCGCGACGGTGGCCGGGGTGGAGCGTGAAGCAGCGGGTTTGATGGTCGGTTTGGCAGGCACAGCACCCAACGAGAGCGGATCCCACCGCCCCTGACAATCCCGCAAGCATTCGGCCGAAACCACGACCACCGTCGCCATACCGACCGGCCCCGCTCCCTCGCCCCAGGAGCCAGCCGGCCAAACCCCGGATCGCTCTGCGGGACAACGAAAGCCGTTCCTCGGCTTCCGGGCCTGGCTGGTGGATGGCGCCGGAGCCGAGCGCCCCCCGCCGGGGCCCAACTTGAGGGGTTCATCCAGCCGCGTGACACAGCGAGGCTCGCGCCCGTGCTCGCGCAACAATCTCGCCCGGCCCAGGAAGGCGACTTGCCCCCCTCGCCCCTCAATGCCCTGCTATTTCTGTCCGCCAACCCGGCCGCAGCGCACGTAGCCTCGGCCCAAACACCGGGTCACCATCTCTTCGCCGCTTTGCACCGCGCCTCCTGCCTTCATCCCGCTCCGCCCATGAAGATCCTCATCACCGGTATATGCGGCTTTGTCGGGAGCACCCTCGCGCAGGCTCTGCTGGACGCCGTGCCCGGTCTCGAACTCGTCGGTATCGACAACTTCATCCGCCCTGGGGCCGAGACCAACCGCGCCGCATTGAAGGCGCGGGGCGTCAGACTGTTCCACGGCGATCTCCGCGCCGCCAGCGACCTCGACGCCATCCCGACCGTTGACTGGGTAGTCGATGCCGCCGCCAACCCCAGCGTGCTCGCCGGCATCGACGGCAGGAGCAGCTCCCGGCAGCTCATCGAGCACAACCTCTTCGGGACGGTGAACCTGCTGGAGTTCTGCAAGGCCCACCGCGCCGGGTTCATCCTGCTGAGCACCAGCCGCGTCTATTCGATCGCCCCGCTCGCCGCCCTGCCGGTGGTAGTTGACCACGGTGCCTTCCGGCCGGATACCGAGGCCGAGCTGCCCCCCGGCCTGGACCCCACCGGTGTGCGCGAGAGCTTCGCCACCGCCGCCCCCGTCTCGCTCTACGGCGCCACCAAGCTCGCCAGCGAGGCCCTTGCCCTCGAATACGGCGAGACCTTCGGCTTCCCCGTCTGGATCAACCGCTGCGGCGTGCTCGCCGGCGCCGGCCAATTTGGCCGCCCCGACCAGGGCATCTTCGCATACTGGATCAACGCCCACCTGCGCCGCCGGCCGCTCAAGTTCATCGGCTTCGACGGCCAAGGGCACCAGGTGCGCGACTGCCTGCACCCGCGCGATCTCGTGCCGCTGTTGTTGCGACAGTTCGCCCGCCCGGATCTGGGCAAGCAAGGGGAGCAGACCTCCGTAGGGGGCCCGCCAGGCGTACCCCCTGTGAGGAACCTCTCGCCGCGAATCTGCAACGTCGCCGGCGGAGCCGACTCCAGTATTTCGTTGCGCCAGCTCACCGCGTGGTGCGACGGCCGTTTCGGTGCGCACCCCGTGGCCTCCGAACCACAGCCGCGCCCCTTCGACATCCCCTGGATGGTGCTCGACGCCACCCAGGCCGCGACGGTCTGGGACTGGCGCCCGCAAACCCCGCTGCTGACCGTGCTCGAGGAAATCGCTGTCCACGCCCAGCAGAACCCCGGCTGGCTCGACCTTTCCTCGCCTTTCTAGCTGTCGCCCATCATGTCCGCCTCCGACCCAGTACCCGACGAACTGCAACGCATCTACCGACAGCGGTTCGACGCCCTAACCACCTACCGCAATGCCGTCTGGCGGGTGCTTACAGGCTCCTTCTTCCAGCGTTGGGTTCCGTCCAACGGTTCGGTGCTCGACCTGGGCTGCGGCTACGGAGAGTTCATCAACAACATCCAGGCCGGCCGGAAATATGCGATGGACCTCAATCCCTCCGCGCCCCGGCACCTCGCCGCCGGCATCGAGTTCTTCGAACAGGACTGTTCCAAGCCCTGGCCGCTGAAGGAGAACTCGCTCGACGTCGTCTTCACCAGCAACTTCTTCGAGCATCTTCCTGACAAGACCACCCTCGCCCGTACCCTCCGCGAAGCCCATCGTTGCCTGCGCCCGGGCGGAATCCTCATCGCGCTCGGCCCCAACATCCGCCACGTCACCGGTAGGTATTGGGACTTCTGGGATCACTATCTCTGCCTGACCGATCTGTCGCTGGCCGAAGGCCTACAGACGATCGGCTTCGAAGTGCCCACCCGGATCGGCGCGTTCCTGCCATACACGATGTCGGGCAAGATGAGGCCTCCCCTCTGGATGCTCCGCCTCTATCTGACGTTGCCCTTCCTATGGCGATTCTTCGGCCACCAGTTCCTTGTTGTGGGCCGCAAACCCGCCTCCTGATCCATGGCCTCAGCTCCGCTCAAGCTCTTCTCCGTCGTCATCCCCGCCTTGGACGAGGCGGAATCCATCCCCGAGACGGTGTGCGGCATCCACACCACCTTCACCCGGGAAAACATCCCGCACGAAATCGTCGTCGTGGACGACGGCAGCAAGGACGAGACTTGGACAGTGCTCCAAGAGCTCAGGACCAAAGTCCCCGCACTCGCCCCCACTCGGAATACCGGCTCCCACGGCTTCGGCCGGGCCGTCACTTGGGGCCTCGACCAGATGCAGGGCGACGCCTGCGTGATCATGATGGCCGACGCCTCCGACTCGCCCGCCGACGCGGTCGCGTATTGGCGGATCCTCAACGAGGGCTACGACTGCGCCTTCGGGAGCCGTTTCATCAAGGGCGGCAAGGTCATCGACTACCCGCCCATCAAGCTCTTCGTGAATCGCGTGGCCAATTTCTGCGTCAAGCTCGGGTTCCGCCACGGCCTCAACGATACCACCAACGCCTTCAAGGCCTACCGGCGCACGGTGATCGAGGGCTGCCGGCCGCTGATCTCCCCGCACTTCAACCTCACCGTCGAGCTGCCGCTCAAGGCCATCGTGCGCGGCTTCACCTTCAAGGTCTGCCCCATTTCGTGGCAGAACCGGAAATACGGCGTGGCCAAGCTTAAGATCAAGGAGATGGGCAGCCGCTACTTCTTCATCTGCGCCTACGTCTGGCTCGAGAAATACTTCAGCCGCGGCGACTACCGCCGACACTAGGCCACCGGCCGCCCCCGGAAACAACTTGGCCCCGCGGGCCCCCACCCCCTAGCTTCACCTCCCTCCATGATCGTTCTCCTCGGTGGCTCCGGCTATGTGGGACAGGCCTATCAGCGCCTGCTCACACACAAAAACATCCCCTTCCGCACTCTCGCGCGCCGCGAACTCGACTACACCCAACCAGCCCGCCTGCTCGCCCTGCTGCGCGAGCTGCGCCCCGAGTTCCTCCTCAACGCCGCCGGCTACACCGGCAAGCCCAACGTCGACGCCTGCGAGTTGCACCGCGCCGACTGTCTCGAGGGCAACGCCGTCCTCCCCGGTCGTATCGCCGAAGCCTGCACCGCCGCCGGGGTTCCCTGGGGCCATGTCTCCTCCGGCTGCATCTACACCGGTGCGCGGCCAGACGGCTCCGGATTCCGCGAGATCGATCCGCCCAACTTCAGCTTTCGCACCAACAACTGCTCGTTCTACAGCGGCACCAAGGCCCTGGGCGAAGAGGTGCTCGCCGGCACGCCCAACCTCTACACCTGGCGCCTGCGCATCCCCTTCAGCGAGGTCGACAGCCCGCGCAACTACCTCTCCAAGCTGATGCGCTACGACACGCTCCTGGAGGCCGCCAACTCGATTTCCCAGCTCGACGAATTCGTCTCCGGCACCTTCGCCTGCTGGGAGAAACGCGTTCCATTCGGTACCTACAACGTGACCAACCCCGGACACGTCACCACGCACGAGGTCGTCGAACTCATCCGCCGCAGCGGCGTCTGTTCCAAGCAGTTCAAATACTTCGCCTCCGAGGACGAGTTCATGCACACCGCCGCCAAGACCCCGCGGTCCAACTGCGTGATGGACTCCTCCAAGCTCTCCTCCGTTGGCATCCACCTCACCGAGGTCCACGAGGCCGTCGCGCGCGCGTTGCGCGCGTGGCGGAAGGAGTAACGGGTTCGGCGGTCTGCGTTCAGGTCCCTATGTGCAATACGCGAGACTTGCCGCGGCGCCACGACTTCAACTTTTAACTTCAACTCAAACTACCCCGTGAACCTTCTCGTCACCGGCGGCTGCGGCTTCATCGGCAGCAATTTCATCCGGCAAAGACTGAGGGAGCCAGCCCTTCCATCGGTTTCGTTCGCGAAACTGGTCAACCTCGACCTGCTCACCTACGCCGGCAATCCTGCCAACCTCGCCGACCTCGCCGGCGACCCGCGCTATGTGTTCGCGGCGGGCGATATCGGCGACGCCGCCCTCGTCGCCCGCCTGCTCGCCGAGCACCAGATCGACGCCGTGGTCAACTTCGCCGCCGAGTCGCACGTCGACCGCTCGATCGATTCCCCCGAGCCGTTCATCCAGACCAACGTTGTGGGTACGCTGCGCCTGCTCAACGCCGCCCGCCAGCACTGGGCCACGCTGCCCGAGCCAAAGAGGAGCGCCTTCCGCTTCCTGCACGTCTCCACCGACGAGGTCTACGGCACGCTCGCGGCCACCGCGCCGGCCTTCACCGAGACAACCCCCTTCGCCCCGAACTCCCCCTACGCCGCTTCCAAAGCCGCCAGCGACCACCTGGTGCGCGCCTACCAGCACACCTTCGGCCTGCCCACACTCACCACCAACTGTTCGAACAACTACGGGCCGTTCCACTTCCCGGAAAAACTAATCCCGTTGGTCATCCTCAACGCCCTCGAGGGCAAGCCGCTCCCCGTCTACGGCGACGGGCAGCAGATCCGCGACTGGCTCTATGTCGAGGACCACGCCGCCGCCATTTGGACAGTGCTCCAGCGCGGCCGCACCGGCGAGACCTACAACATCGGCGGCCTCAACGAGCGCTCCAACCTCGAGGTCGTGCGCCGCATCTGCACCCTGCTCGACGGCAAGTCGCCCCGCGCCGACGGCGCCAGCTACGCCACCCAGATCGCCTATGTCGCCGATCGACCGGGACACGACCGGCGTTACGCCATCGACTGTACCAAGCTCCAGCGCGAGCTCGGCTGGGCCCCCCGCGAATCCTTCGAGACCGGCCTCGCCAAGACTGTCGACTGGTACCTCACCCACCGGCAGTGGTGCCACGACATCACGGCTTCGCGCTACGCGCGGGAGCGGCTCGGTCAGAAGGCTTAGGTTGACGGTTTCGGTTGCGGAGCAGCTCCCTATGCCAAACGACCCCTTCGAGGTGCTGAAGGTGTGGCGACGGTCACGGAAGGAAGCCGTGCGACGCCACCTCCGCTTGCGCGGTTGCCGCGATTCCGGCTTTCACCAGCAGATCGCGGATTCGGTCGGTTCCCTCTCGACCAACATCGCCGAGGATACTGGATGCCATACCGAGCCTGGATTTCGTCGATTTCCCGGTTACGCCGAGGGATCGGCTGGTGAAACCCAATCCCGTCCCCACATTGCCGCACGTATCGGATACACTCCGCCGGCCGCTTGCGCGCTGCTGCGCGACGAGCTCCGCCGGATTTCTCGCATGATCAAGGGCCTAACCGACAGCCTCCAACCAACATGAGCTCCGCCGCCAGTCATCAACCTGCAACCCCAACCCTGCCCTCGCCCTCCGCGGCGCCGCTCGGCCGCCGTGGCATCATTCTGGCCGGAGGCTCGGGCACGCGCCTGTTCCCGCTGACCATCGCCGTGAGCAAGCAGCTCATGCCCGTCTACGACAAGCCGATGATCTACTACCCGCTGTCGGTGCTGATGCTGGCGGGCGTGCGGGAGATTCTGATCATCTCCACCCCGCAAGACGTGCCCCTTTTCCAGCGCCTCTTCGGCGACGGCTCCCAGTTCGGTCTGCATCTGGAATACGCCGCCCAGCCCCGCCCCGAGGGCCTCGCCCAAGCCTTTCACATCGGAGCCGACTTCATCGGCGACCGCCCCTCTGTTCTGGTCTTGGGAGACAACCTCTTCTACGGCCACGACCTGTCCTCGGCGTTGCAGGCCGCCACCGCCCGCACCACCGGCGCCACGATCTTCGGCTACCACGTCGCCGAGCCCGAGGCCTACGGCGTGGTCGAGTTCGACTCCGCGGGCAACGCCGTCTCGCTGGAGGAGAAGCCGAAGCAGCCGAAGTCCAACTACGCCGTTCCCGGCCTCTACTTCTACGACCGCGCCGTTGTCGCCCTGGCCCGCGACCTGCGGCCCTCCGCCCGCGGCGAGCTGGAAATCACCGACCTCAACCGCCTCTACCTCGAGGCCGGTACGCTGCATGTCGAGATCCTCGGCCGCGGCACCGCCTGGCTCGACACCGGCACCCACGCCTCGCTGCTCGACGCCGGCGACTTCGTGCGCGTCATCGAGGACCGCCAAGGGTTGAAGATCGCCTGCTTGGAGGAGATCGCCTTGCGCCAGGGTTGGATCGACCGCGCCGGGCTCGAACGCCAGGTGGTCGCGCTCGGCAAGTCCTCCTACGGCGCCTACCTCAAGCAACTCCTCGCCAACGGGATTTGAGCGCGGTGGCGCAGGCCTTCGCGCCCGCGGCGGGAGTGCGCCAATTCGAGCAGCCGGCCGCCCTCCCACTCGCCAATTCCTCGAGCAACCCCGACTCGCAGGAGACACTTTCATATCCCGATCGGGACATGAATCTGGCGCTTGGCCGACACCTTCCCCTCCCCGGCTCAGGTTCGGCGCACCTCCAAGCTCGCCCTCGCGCCTCGGCGTGCGTTTCCTCCAACCACTCTCCCTCCCGCGTGAAGGTCTCCTTCATCATCCCGCTCTACAACCGGCTCGACCTCACGCGACCCTGTCTCGCATCGCTGCAGGCGACCCTGCCGGCCGGACTCGACCACGAGATCGTCCTCGTCGACGACGGCAGCACCGACGGTACCCGCGAGTGGATCCAAAACCTTGGGGCACCCTTTCGCGTTCTCCTCAACGAACGCAACCTCGGCTACGCCGGCGCCAACAACCGCGCCGCCGCCGCGGCCACCGGTGACATCCTCGCCCTGCTCAACAGCGACCTCCTCTTCTCCCGCCGCTGGCTCGAACCGATGCTCGCGGTCCTGGGCGACACCTCGGCCGCCAGCATCGTCGGCAACGTGCAGTTCCAGGCCACTACCGGTGCACTCGACCACATCGGCTTCCGGGTTGGCCTCACCGGCAAGCCCTGCCACGACCAATCCCGCCTCTGGCTGCGGGCACCGTGGCGGCAGCGTCAGGTGCCCGCAGTGACAGCAGCCTGCCTGCTGCTCCCTCGCGCCCTTTTTCTGCGCCTGCGCGGCTTCGACGAGGGCTTCCGCAACGGCGGCGAGGACGTGGATCTTTGCTTCCGCGCCCGCGCCCTGGGCGCCACCTGCCTCCTCGCCCTGCACAGCCGGATCCGCCACCACGTCAGCGCCTCGCCCGGCCGCAAACTCCACGACGAAAAGAACTCCCGCCTCCTCGCCCGCCGCTGGCGCGAAGAGTTCCTCCGCCTCAACCGCCGCGCCGTCGGCTTGTGCTGGAGCCGTACCTACATGATGGCGCACTGGGACGAGCCGCGTGAGCTCGCGCCAGGCACCCTGGCCGGCATCGCCCTCTTCCTCGCCGGCTTCCGCAGCTACCCCAGCGACGAAGCGGCCGTTCTCCACCGCGCCCTCTTCCGCCAGGAGGAGGAACGCTGGCGTGCACTTCTCGGCCCGGCGCCGGCGGACGAGTTCCTCTCCTCCCTTCCGTAGGCCCGTCCACGTACGCCCGCCGCCGACCGCTTAACGCAGCTCCAGCCGCAGCCGGAAGAATTCCCGTCCGACCAACGGCAGCGGATTCCGCACTCGGCTCTGCTCGCCGCTGCCCGCATCGCTCAACACCGCGCCCGGCGCGACCCCGGCGTCGGTCACTTTCCAGCCCTCAGTCCACGTGACGAGGTCCGGCGAAGTCTGCACAATATAGGCGAGCCCGTGAGGCCCCGCCCGCCGCGCGAAACCAAGCTCCGTATGGCTGGTGCCATCCCCTGGGAGAAAGAGTGCGGGCCGGGGGGCCTCCACTGACCCCGCGAGGAGCGGATCGGTGTTGTGGCCGAACTCCTGCAGATTGAGCGCTCCATCCCTATCCGGATCCGACAGGGGGTCGGCGGCGGGAAGGGCATCCGCCCCGGCCCCGAACCGTTGCTGGCGCCAGACGGCGTAGGGCTGAAACTCGTGCGCGCCGATGTCCCGAGCGGAATCGGCGGCAGAGCGAGTCCAGCTCCGCTGGTGGCGCAGGTATTCGAGCGTCGGAGGAAAGGTGGCGGCGGCAAGGACTACGCCGGCATTGCGGCACTGTGCCGCTTCGGTGAGATGGAAATCCTGCGCCGCGAGGTTGAGGAACCCGGGCTCGGTACCGGTGAGATTGCTCCCGGCATCCACGACGGTGCCGCTGTGGCCGGAATTGAAGGAGGCCACCCAACCAGCGCGCAGCCAGTTGCCCGCGAGCCGCAACGTACCCGTGTCGTCGATCATCTCGAGGTTGCCGGAGCCGGCGGTGGTGAAGACCACGTTGTTGCGCGCGTCGCAGGTCTCCTCGTCGGTCGAGAGGCGCAACAAGGTGTTCCGGCCGGTGCGCGTGGACACGATGGTGTTGTGATACAAGTGCAGGGTGCCCTTGCGGTACCACTCCTCGCTCCCGCTGTCGCCCCCGTAGTGGATGATCTGACGATTGCCGTCCTCGGGTTCGATCAGGACGTTGCCGTACACAAAAGCCTCGCGGTAGGACGCAGCGCTGCGGATCACGTCGCTGCCCTCCGCGTCGACCAGGTCGAGCTGCCGATTGCCACCCTCGATCCAGTTGTAGCGCACCACCAAGCCGGCGGATCGGTCCTTGAGGTTGTTGCCGTTGCAGCCGGCACGCAGGGGGCCGAAATGATTGAACTGGTACACAATCCCGAGCGCCTCGGTGTAGGCGTTGTGCTCGTAGGCGCTTGCGGCGTTGCCGTTGCCGTAGATGTAGCAGCCCTCGATGAGCACGTCCTGCGAGTCGGGCGAGATGAAAAGCCCGTTGCCGCAGTCGCTGAGCACACAGTCGCGCACCACCAGATGGCGCACCTTCTCCACGTAGACTGCGGCGGCGTTGTTCACGTAGCTCCCGCCGGCCCCATTCGCGCCGGTGTAGCTGTAAGGCGGACGGGCTCCCCGCAGGTCGAGTCCCTCGACCACGAGGTGCTGGGGCATCGTGTCTTCGGGTACACTCGCGCCGCCGATCTTGAGGAGCCCGCGATTGGCATTCCAATAGGCGAGCGCCGCGCGCGTGGTCGCGTTCGTGCCAGTGATCACCGGTCGCTCACCGCCCGCTCCGCGCACCCCGCGAATCGTGATTGGGGCGGCCGCCGTACCCTGCCGGCAAAGCACCCACTTCGAAGCGTACGGCGTCGCGCGCCAATGGATGAATACCGTGTCGCCCGGCCCGAGGGCCTCCCAGGGAACCAAGCCCGGCTCGGCCAGGGGCTGCCCGGGCCCTACCCGGTAGTCGGTCGCCGGCAACGTCAGCGAGGCAAGCAGCCCAAGCCCCAGTGCGAGGAACCAACGATGGCAGGTCTTCATGATGTCGAGTGCGTCGCGAACCGCGTCGAACCTTGACCCAACAACGCGCTCGGTCGACTTCCCAAACACCGCCGGCCACAAATTTACACCGCTTGGCAACTGCCCGCCGACCCTCTTTGCGGCGGGATTCGGTCCGCCCCGCAACAGTAAGGTTGCAGCCCCCACGCAAGCCGACAGAAACGGAGGCGCCGGCGCCGCCCGGCCCTCATGAGTCCCACCTCGCGTCGAGTGCTCCGTACCGTGCAAACCACCACCCTTCGACCCGGCGCAGGCGCATGGTCCGCCCTCCTGCTCGCACTGGCGACCTGGTGCGGCACCGCCGCGGGCGCCCTCCACGCCGCCGAGCCGATCGCTCCCGCCGCGCCCAAGGTCATTCAGAGCCTTCAGGCTTTCCGCGACGTGCCCACCACCTCGGCGTCGCTCCCCCATCGCTACTCCTGGCATCTCGACATCCTCTACTCCGACCCCGACTGGGGCCTGCTCTGGATCGAGAACAACGGGCTTAGCACCTACCTCGACTACGACAAATCGCTACCTCCGCTCGTCGCCGGACAGCACATCTTGGCCGAGGGCGAACTCATCCCCAGCCACGGGGTCTCCCTCTACACCGCCTCGATCCGCGTCCTCCCCGACGAGAACCGAATCGTCCCCTGCCCACAGCCGGCCGGCTCGCCGATTCCAACCGCTTCACCGACCACCTCACCACCGTCGAGGCCGTGGTGGACCGCCAGAGCGAGGCCGACGCCACCCACCTGTTGCTGGAAGCCAGCGCCGAAGGCCTCCACCTGGTCATCCGTGTCCGAATCGATCCGACAGCGGAACGCCCCCGCTTCGAGGGCTCGGTGATCCGCGCCACCGGGGTGTATGTAGGGCACCGCAACTTCGCCGGCGATCTCACCAGTATCGCCCTCTGGGTACAGAGTCTCGCCGCCGTCCAGGTCTGCGGTTCGCTGAGGGACGACCCCCGGTTCAATGCCCCGGTGGTCCGCATCGACCAGATCGGGTCGCTCCCCTCCACCGGTTCGATCCACCTCGTGGGCACCGTGCACGCCTTCGATAACCCGGGGGCCACCGTGACCCTGCGCGACGCCACCGGCCAGGTCGTTGTCTCCACCGCCCAAACCCGCGACATCCGCGTTGGCCAGGAACTGGAAGCCGTGGGCCTGCCCGAGATGGCCGGAGTACAACGGCGCCTGCGCGACGCCCGGGTGCGCCCGTTGGCGGCCCGCGCCCAACCCGCGTCGCCGCCCGGGGAAGACGCCACTGCCTCGCCGCTGCGCCTCGCCGACCAAGTGCTCGCCCTCAAGCCCGAAGCGGCCGATCGCGGCCTCCCCGTCCAGCTTCTCGGCGTGGCCACCTGGATGGATCCCGACCGGGCGACGATGTTCGTGCAGGACACCTCCGGCGGGGTGGAGATCCGCCTCCCTCTCCTCGACCGGCTGCCGCCGGTCTTGCCCTGCGCCGTCCTCCTTAAGGGTCGCACCACCCGGGGCGCGTTCGCGCCCCTGGTTGCCGCCGACTCCGTGGTCTGGAGCAACCCGCTGGGTTCTCCCACCCCCCGTATCGCCACCCTTGATGAGATGCTCACCGGCCGCGCGCACGGCCGCTGGGTCGGGGTGCAGGCGCTGCTGCGCGCGGTGCGCCGGGAGGGCCGCGCCATCCAGCTCGACCTCACCACAGCCACCGGAGAGTTTGTCGCGTATCTGCCACCCGATGAGCCGCTCGACGCCCGCGCCCAGCCGGGCTCCCTCGTCACCATCCATGGCGTGTGCTACGCCGAGGCCAATGCGCAGCGCCAGCTCACCGGCGTCCGCCTACTGGTCCCGTCCCCGACACATGTGAGCGTCGAGCAAGCCGCCCCGACGGACCCGTTCGCGCTGCCCGCCCGCCCCATCGCCAGCCTCAGGGAATTCGGACCCGCCGACGCCCTCCTGCAACGTGTCTGTACTCTCGGTACGGTGCTTCACCACGAACCCGGCCGCTACATCTGCCTGCAGGACGGCAACGACGCCCTCCTGGTGCTCTCCCGCGACTCCACCCGCCTCACGCCTGGCGACCGCGTGGAGGCCGTCGGGCTCCCCGGGCGCGAAGGCACCCGCGTGGTCCTGCGCGAGGCCACCTACCGGCGCACCGGCCCCGGCGCCGAACCGGCCCCCCTCCCGCTCCCCGACTCCGCCCCGCAGGGCGAGGCGTACGATGGGCGCCTAGTCCAGCTCACCGGCGCCGTCATCGGAATCCAAGAACTACCGACCGAGTCGATCATCACCATCCAGACCGGCAAGCGGCACTCGACGGCGGCGATCAACCGGCGCCGCTTCGACTTGCCGCGCTGCCCGCTTGGCAGCGTCGTCCAACTACGCGGCGTCTATCGTGCCATCTACGACGAGTACCGCCGGCCCATCGACTTCTCGCTACGCCTGCGCTCGATGGATGACATCGCCGTGCTGCAGGCGCCCCCGCTCTGGACCCTGTCGCGCGCCCTCGCCGCGGCTGGCGGCCTGCTCCTGCTCACCGCCGCCGTGCTGGGCTGGCTCGCGGTGCTGCGCTCCCGCGTGGGCAAACAAACCCGCCAGATCCGGGCCCAGCTCGAGCGCCAGCAACGTCTCGAGACCGCCCTGATGCAGGCCCAGAGGGTCGAATCCCTCGCCCTGCTGGCCGGCGGCATCGCCCACGACTTCAACAACCTTCTCACCGGCATCCTGGGCAACATCAGCTTCGCCCGGCTCGACCCGCGCGCGGTAGCGGCTGTCGGGGATAGCCTGGCCGACGCCGAACTGGCCACCCTGCGCGCCCGCGACCTCACCCAACGTCTCCTCGTCTTCACGAAGGGCGGCGAACCATCACGCTCGGTGGTGAGCCTGCCCGAGCTGGTGCGCGAGTCGGCCCGCTTCGCCCTTCACGGCTCGAAAGTGCGCGGCGACTTCGACCTCCCCGACCACCTGTGGCTGGCCGACGTCGATCGCGTGCAGATCGCCCAGGTCGTCCAGAATCTCGTCATCAACGCCGTGCAGGCGATGCCCGCGGGGGGCACCGTGCACCTGTCCTTGGCCAACGAGACGATTGCCTCCGGGGCCAAGATGGATCTGCAGGCCGGCCGCTACCTGCGACTCACCACGACGGACACCGGCACCGGCATCCCGCCCGAGCTGCTGCCCAAGATCTTCGATCCGTATTTCACCACCAAGCGCACCGGCAACGGCCTCGGCCTGGCCACGGTGTTCTCGATTGTGCGCCGCCATGGCGGTCACATCGAAGTGGAATCATCCCCGGGCCATGGCACCACCTTCCGCCTCTGGCTTCCCGCCGCCGAGCGCGCCCAACCCGCCCCGGCATCCGCCCCCGGCCTCGTGCCCCCCCCGGCCGCCCCGCCGGCCCCGGAATCCGTGCGTATCCTACTCATGGACGACGACGCCTCCATCCGGCGCATCGCCGCATTGGCGCTGCTGCACGCCGGCTACGAGGTCACCACCACGGTGGACGGGCATGAGGCCGTCGAGGAGTTCGCCCTGGGGCGGGGGCGCAACCGTCCCTACCGACTGGTGATTCTCGATCTCACCGTGCCCGGCGAGATGGGCGGGCAGGAGGCCATGGTCGCCCTCCGCGAGTTCGATCCCGACGTGCGCGCGATCGTTTCCACCGGCAATCCCAACCATTCCTGCTTCTCCGCCCCGCGCGCCCACGGCTTCGACGTCTCCCTGGCCAAGCCCTACGAGGTGCAGCAGTTGCTTGCGAGCGTGGCCGCCGCGCTCGGCCCGCGCCCCGGCTGAGCCCCTGGGCGCCACTCAGGACCCCATCGATGCGGCACTTGCGCCGCCCTTGCGGAGATGCTTGTCCCCAGGGTTCTACGATGACGAACCGGCGCCGCAGTCGCCCCGAACCCACCGCAGGGCGCGCCGATCGCCGCCTTGGTCCGCGGTCCCGCGGGGTGGAAACGGTTCCATTTCGTGGAACAGCTGCGCGCTCGACGCAGTCACCACGAAGCCCACACTACCGCCATGCGCTCCCTTGGATTGGGTCTCTTCCTTGTGCTCATCGGGCTCACTCGGCTCGCGGCCGTCGCCCCGTCCGCCGAGATCCCCTCGCCTCGCCCGCACGGCTGGATCGTCGACCAGGCGCACCTTCTCGCCCCCGCCACCGTCACCGATCTGGATCGCCTGCTCGACGAGGTCCACCGACACGAAGGCGCCGAAATGGCCATCGTCACAGTCGAAACCATCAACGGTGCCAATCCGCGCCAGTATGCCACCGACCTGTTCAACCGCTGGGGCCTCGGTGACCGTGAGCGCAACAACGGCCTGCTGCTCTTCGTGGCGCTGCGCGACCGCAAGGCCGAGATCATCCTGGGCCGTGGCCTGGCGAGCTCCGCCCACGTCTCCCGCAGCGATCGCATCATGCAGGAGACCATCGTCCCGCACTTCCGCTCCGGCGACAGCGCGGGCGCGGTCGCGGCCGGCGCCCGAGCCTGCGCGTCCTCGTTCTTTGGTCTCACTCTCGCGCCGCCGGTCGAGGCGGCCCCACCCCGGGATTCGATTGAGGTGCCGAGCAGAGTCCCTCCCCATCCTCCCGCCGTCGAGCATCCACACACCAACGCCTCCCCTCCGGCCACTCTGAACCCCGCCTTCATCATCGCCATACTCTGCGGCACCGGCCTTGGCGGCGCCGCCTTGCTCTGGTTCTTCGTTCGGCGCGCCGGCACCCACACCTGCTCGCGATGCCACAGCGCGATGACCAAGCTCGACGAGTCGCAGGACGACGCCCACCTCGCACCCGGGGAACGAGCCGAGGAGGGACTTGGTAGCGTCAACTACGACGTGTGGCTGTGCCCCACCTGCACCGGGGTCGAGAAGGTCCGCCACGGTCGCTGGTTCACCCGCTACTCGGAGTGCCCCCGCTGCGGCGCCAAAACCGCAGCAGCGCCCAGCGTACCCTAGTCTCGGCCACACGAAGCTCCACCGGACTTGTCGAAATCCACGAGGTCTGCGCCTTCTGCAAGGACACCAGGGTGAGCACGCGGGTGCTGCCCCGGATCGTCGAAAGCTCCTCGTCCTCCAGCTCCTCCGGCTTTGGCGGAGGGTCCTCCTCCGGCAGCGGCAGCAGCGGCAGCTGGTGACGTGCCCTGCAGATCGCCCTTCCTGACGTATCCGGAACTGAGGCGTGGCCGGAAATACTCGTGCATACCGGTTACGGCCGGTTCTGCCTTTCCCCCGGCCGCACCGCCGCCCCTGGAATCCGCGCGTATCCTGTACGGCGAAGACGTTACCGTCCGGCGCATCGCCGCCCTGGCGCTGCGGCACGCCGGCTCCAATGTCTCCACCACGGTGGACGGACCTAAGGCCGTCGGGGAGTGCGCCCTTCGGGATTCACCCCCGCTTCACAGCCTCCGGCCTTCCCCCGCCGTCCGCTTTTCACGACCGTTGGTAATGCCCCGCAGCCGCACCGTCCTCGCCCTCGCTTTCGGCCTCGTCTTCGCCGCCCTCGCCGCCCGCTCCACCCCGGCGGAGGAGGACACCGTCGAGGTATCCGCCGTCGTCCGAGAGACCCCGGCACAGATCGCCCTCATGTGGACCCCGCGCTCGACCGCAAACAACTACACGATCCACCGCCGCACCACCGGCCCCAACACTGAGTGGGGTCCGGCCGTCGCCACGCTCCCCGGCACCGCCACCACCTGGGCCGACGACACGGTGCGACTAGGCGTCGAGTATGAGTACAAACTCCTCCGCGCCCAGGCCCATGGGTTCATCCGCTCCGGCATCCGCATTCCCCTCAAGGACGACTGGGGCAAGGTCATCTTCCTCGTCGACGACACCATGGTAGCGCCGCTCGCCGAGGAACTGCGCGAGATGGAACGCCTGCTCGTGGCCGACGGTTGGGAAGTCGTGCGCGGCACGGTGTCGCGCACGGACTCGGTGCCGAACGTGAAGGCCGAGATCAAGCGGCTCTACGATCTCGATCCGCCCCACACCCGCGCGCTCTACCTTTTCGGCCATATCCCCGTGCCGTATTCGGGCGAGTTGGTGCCGGACGGCCACAACGGCGGCACCAACAACAACCACCGCGGCGCGTGGCCGGCGGATGTGTTCTATGCCGACCTCGACGGCATCTGGACCGACACCACGATCAACTGCACCGTCGCAAGCCACGGCCAGAAGCCCGAGCGCAACCACAACATCCCCGGCGACGGCAAATACGACCAGAGCCACATCCCCAGCCCGCTCGAGCTGGAGACCGGCCGGGTGGATCTCGCCAACCTGCCCAAGCTCGCGCTGCTGGGTTCGGAGACCGAGCTATTGCGCAACTACATCCGCAAGAACCACCGGTTCCGCCACAAGGAGTTCGCGCCGCTCCGCCGGGCGTTGCTCCACGGCACGGGTTTCGACAGTCGGATCTATCGCCCCTCGGCCGACCTGCTACGCGAAGCCTCGGGGTTCTTCGGCCCGGGCAAAGTCACCACGCTCGCGGTGAACCGGTTCATGCCCACGTTGCAGACCGAGCCGTATCTTTGGGCCCATGGCGATGGCGGCGGGAGCTGGGAGCAAGCGAGCGGCGTGGGCACCACCAGCCATTTCAGCGGCGTGTCCAACGCGGCCTCCGCCGACTACGGCGTGATCTACGACCCCCAATGCGTGTTCTTCACCATCTTCGGCTCGTGGTTCGGCGACTGGGACACCCCCAACAACTATCTGCGCGCATTCCTCGCCTCACCGACCGGAGGGCTCACCAACATCTGGGTCGGTTTCGGCCACTGGTTCGCCCACGATCTCGCCCTCGGCTACCCCATCGGGCGCCCGACCCGCCTCCTGCAGGAGAACCTGAACCAGACAGCCAAGGGCTACACTTTGGGGTTTACCGACGCCAATTTCAACGCCAACAGCGGCCGGGTGCATCTGACGCTCATGGGCGATCCGACCCTGCGACTCTTCGTCGTCGCCCCACCGCGCGACGTCCACCGCAGCCCCGGAGGTGGCCTCACCTGGACCGCGCCGGAGGAGACCGCCATCGTTGGCTATCACGTGTATTGGGCCGCCGAGGAACTCGGGCGCTACCTGCGCCTCACCGACACCGTCGTCGCCGATTGCCGTTACCAGGACCCCGACCCGAAGGAGGACGGCTGGTACATGATTCGTGCCGTGAAACTGGAGACGACTGGCAGCGGTTCCTTCTACAACCCGAGCGTGGGCATCATGGTGCCGCCGACGGACCAGCCCCCCGCCGCCCCCGTCCTCGACAGTGCGGGCAACCTCGCCGTGCGGTGGCCCGGGGCGGGAGGCCACCACTACCGCATCGAGGACTCCACCGATCTGCACACGTGGTCCAAATTGAATGGCGAATACGCCGGCACCGGCACGGACCTCACCGCGATCGTGCGTACCGCCGCCGCCCCCGCCACGGCGCGCGAGTTCTGGCGCGTGGTCTCTTCCGCGTTCCCCTTCTTCGCGATCGCCTACCCTGAGGCCCCGCTCGGCAAGGTGGGCACCGCCCTCGTGCCCCTGCCGCCTCAACTCGTCTTCGCCAACTCCACCCACCCTACCACCTACAAGATCATCCGCGGCGCCCTCCCGGCAGGCCTCGCCCTTGATCCCACCACCGGCATAATCACCGGCACCCCCACGGCCATCGGCGCCCGTTCGGCGACCATCCGCGCCGCCAACGGCTCTCTCGACGCCGAGACCGTCGTGCGCATCGCAGTCATCGCCGCAGGCCCGTAACCGCGGAGGCGGGCCGTGCCCAACTCGCGAGGGCCTTGCCAGCGATGCCACGTAGTGCTGCGCTGCCTGTGCCCCGATCCGCAGATTCCCTCGCGCTTACCATGAAACGTATCCTCGTCCTGCTCTTGGCCACGTTGGTCGTCACCACCACCCTCACCGCCGAATCGTCGGTCTGGAAGGTGACGCGCAACGGGCGCACCCTCTTCCTCGGCGGTACCTGCCACTTTCTGCGCGCCTCCGACCTGCCCCTCCCTCCGGAGTTCGACACCGCCTTCGCCGAGGCGAAGACGGTCTGCTTCGAAACCGACATCGCCAAGCTCCAGTCGGCCGAGGCCCAGCAGCTGCTCATGAGCCAAGCGGTCTTCACCGACGGCTCCACTCTGGCGAGCACCCTCTCCCCGACTGCCTGGCTGGCGACCAAAGATTGGTGCGCCAAGGCCGGCCTGCCCGCCGCGCAATTGCAGGCGTTTAAACCGTGGATGCTCATGATGACGATCATGACCGTGGAGGTGCAGCGGCTCGGCTTCACCCCCGAAGGCGTGGATGCCCACTACCAGAAGAAGGCCGCCGCGGCGGCCAAGGGCATCCGCGAGCTGGAAACCCTCGAGGAGCAGGTGGCGTTCGTCACCCATTTGGGCGAGGGCCAGGAAAGCGAGCTGATCATCGCCACGCTGCGCGACATCGCCCGGGTGCCCGAGATCCTCACCGACCTGCTCGCCGCCTGGCGGAGCGGGGACGTCGCCAAGATCGACCACCTGATGCTAGAGGAGATGCGCACAAAATTCCCCCGCGTTTACGCGGCGCTGATCCTGCGGCGCAACCAGGCCTGGCAGCCGAAGATCGAGGCCATGCTCGCCACCGAGCCGAAGGAGCTGATCCTCGTCGGGGTGGCGCATCTGGCGGGCAAGGACGGTATCCTCGAAGCCTTGAAGCGAAAGGGCTGCACCATCGAGCAGGTGAAGGGGGGTACGGCGAACTAGCCGGGAAGACAAACTTCCGCGTGGGCCGGGCCTTAGAGGGCCTGCTACCCCGCCACCTCATCCGGCCGGCTGCTTGGCCCACGCCTCGAAATCGGCGGCCCACACCTCGCCCCCACGGTCGAGCGTTCGTAAGCGGCGCGTGAATCCTCGCCGCCCCCACCCCTCTCGCGTTTTTGGCAAAATTGAGACTCGCCCCACGTCGACGGCGGCCCTTCAATCCGCGTATCTCGTTTCCCGGCACCCGCCATGGCACGCATCCGCATCCTGATCGGCTCCCATCTCTGCACCAACACCCGCGCCCTGCGCGAGGCCCGCGCCCTCGTGGAGGCGGGCCACGACGTGTCCATCCAGGGCGTCTGGTACGACAAGGCGCTGGTGGCCCGCGACGAGAGCCTGCTGCTCAAGGCGCCCTACCACTTCGAGCCGGTGGTCAACCTCTGCCGGCGCGGCCTGCTGCCGCGACTGCGCCGCCGCCTCGGCGTAGAATCCTGGCGACGCTTGAAGCGTTTCAGCCCCTCGAGCCTCGGCTACGGCGTTCGCGAGCATCTGCGCGCCGCCCGCGCGGCCGAGGCCGACCTCACCATTGCCCACTCCGAGGGCACCATGTGGGTGGCCGCCCAGCTCGCCTCCAAGGGGCTGCGCGTGGGCATCGATTTCGAGAACTGGTTCTCCGAGGTGATCCGCCCGGAGGAACGCGCCCGCCGGCCGGTCGAAACCCTCCGCGCTCTCGAGCACAAACTCCTGCATACGGCGCGCTACCGCCTCGCGCCCTCCCGCGCCATGGCGCGGGCGCTGGGGGAGCGGGCCGGTGTCGAGCCGCCGCACTGTGTCTACAACGCGTTCCCTTTGGCTGAGCTCAATGCCCCGGCCCCACCGGTCTCCGACCGTAAGCACCGCCGCACCCCCTCACTGCACTGGTTTTCCAGCCGTATCGGCCCGGGCCGGGGGCTCACCGCCCTGCTCGGCGCCCTGCCCCACCTGCAATACCCCGTGGAAATCCACCTGCGGGGCGAATTGCAGGGCGCCGACCGCAAATGGTTCGCCCAACTGATGCCGCCGGAGTGGCGTGATCGCCTCTTCATCCACAGCACGGTGCACAACAGCGAAATGCTGCCCCGTATCGCCAGCCACGACATCGGGCTGGCCCTGGAATCAGGCGCCACCGTCGGTCGCGATCTCACCATCGCGAAAAAAACCTTCCACTACATGTGGGCCGGCCTCGCCGTCGTCGCCTCCGACACCTCCGGTCACAAGGAAATCGCTGAACAGTCGCTGGGAGCCATGAAGCTGGTGCCGCCCGACAACCCCGTCGCCCTCGCTGAGGCCATCGACGCCTGGCTGGCTTTCCCCGAGCACCTCGCCCTCGCCCGGCAGGCCGCCGTCAAGGCCACCAAGGAAACGTTTTGCTGGGAACTGGTACGAGAACAACTGCTCGACGAACTCGCCTTGGCCTTGGCCAACGACTGAGGGCAGATTCCGGCTCGGCTCCTCCTGCCCACGACACCACGCGACACCCGGTCGGTCTTCGAAAAGCGTCGACACAAGCCACCGGCCCCCAAGCGGCCCCCCAAATGGCCCGCCGCCGTGGACGCGCCAGCCGCAAGCCCGGCGAAGAGCGCCCGCAAACGCATTGCGCCGAACAGGGCCCTCTGCCCAACTTCACGCCAACCGAATCGTCCCCCCGTTTGCGCCACCGATGCAGCGGTGCAGACTCCCCCCTCCCCCAGGATGCGCATCGTCCACCTCGCCCCCCATCTCTCTGCCGCCGGAGCGTTCGCGCCCGATGTGCTGGCTCTGGCCCACGCCCAGGCCCAAGCCAGCGAGGGCCGGGTGAAGGTACTCGGCGCCGCCCCGGACGCTCGCACCTCCCGTGTCGGTGAACTCGAACTTCGCGCGTTGGCGGCGGAATGGCCGCCCCGACTCGGCCGTTCCCGCGCGCTGCGCCATCACCTGCTCGGCAGCCCGTTGGAGTTGATTCATGCCCATTGCCTCGGCGAGCGAGGCCTGCACTACGCGCGGCTGGCCGCGCTTCGACATGGAGCCCCTTTGATACTCTCCCCACTGGCCTGCTCGGCCTGGGATCAACCCAGCGAGCCCGCCTGCGTTGCGCCGCCCTCCGCTTGCTGCTCCATCCGCTAGCCCTTGAACACGCAGCCGGCTGGCACGCCGCCAGCCCTGAGGAGGCTCAGGCCATCCGGGCCTGCGGATTCCGCCAGCCCGTCTGTGTCGCCCCGGTCGGCATCCGCCCGCGCGCCGACTCGGAGCTCGCCGAGGCGCGCGTCTGGTGGTTTGAGCAGCTGCCCGAAATCGCCACGCGCCCCATCGCCCTGTTCCAGGCGCCGTGCGACCGCCAGCACCGGGCGCGCGAGCTCATCACTGCCTGGGCCGGCACCTTCACCGCCGACTGGCTGTTGCTCGTCGTCGGCCCGCCCGAGACTACCGATACCGTGGCACTCACCGCCCTCACCACACGCCTGGGGGCCGAGAGAAAAGTGCTCGTCACCGCCCCGGTGAATGCGCCGCCGGCCCATGCGGTGGCCAAGCTCTTCCTCCGCCCAAGCCGCCAGGAACCCTCCGCCACCCCCGTGGCCGAGGCCATGGCCTCCGGGCTGCCCGCCCTCGTCACCGACACCACTCCATGGAGCCGCCTCGACCAGGAAAACGCAGGCTGGTGCGTGGAATGGGACCAATACCCCGCCGCCCTGCGTCGCACCCTCGAACTCCCGGCCGAAGTGCTCGCCGCCGCCGGCCGCAGCGCCCGCGCGCTCATTCTGCGCGAGTTCGACTGGACCCGCTCCGCCGCGCGCTTGCTCGATTTCTACCGCAACCTGCGGTCATAGGGTAGGATCCAATCCCCTGCGAAAGGGTACTTGCACCCGACTCCGCGGAAAGGTCGCCTGCGAGCGCGCTTCGGCTCAGAAACCGGGAAACACCACTATCACTCATGGCCCACTACGACTTCCTCGTCCTCGGCGGCGGCAGCGCCGGCTTCAACGCCGCCCGCGTGGCCCGCGAATTCTGCGACCACGTCGCCATCGTCGACGGCGCCCGCGAGTTGGGCGGGCTCTGCATCCTGCGCGGCTGCATGCCGTCCAAAACCCTTCTCTACAGCGCCGAGGTGCTCCACCTCGCCCAGCATGGCGCGGCCTTCGGCCTGCACATCGACTCCGCCCGCGCCGACATGGCCGCCCTCCATGCCCGCAAACTCAAGGTGATCGGCGAATTCGCCTCCTACCGCGAGCAGGCGATGACCTCCGGCAAATACACCGTGCATCGCGCCGCTGCCCGTTTTCTCGATCCGCACACCGTCGCCTTCGACGACGGCACCACCCATTCCGCCGACCGCATCCTGATTGCCACCGGCTCGCGCGTGAGCTGGCCCGCCATCCCCGGCCTCGCCGAATCCAAACCCTGGACCAGCGACGATGTGCTCGAACTCGATTTCCTGCCCGAGAGCGTGATCGTGCTCGGCGGCGGTGTGGTCGCCTGCGAGCTCGCGCAGTTTCTCCAGCGTGTCGGGGCGGCAGTCACCCAGATCCAGCGCTCACTCCGCGTCCTCAAAGAGTTCTCACCTGAGGTCTCGGCCGTCGTCGCCCGCGCCTTCACCGACGGCGGCATCGAGCTCCTCACCGACACCCAGCTCGTCAGTGTCCGCCGGACGGACGCGGGCTTCACCGTCTCCTTCCACCACGGCGGCCAACTGGTCGAGCGGCATGCCCGCCATCTGCTCAACGCCCTCGGGCGTGAACCCGACACCTCCGCCCTCGCCCTGACCACCGCCGGCGTCGCCACCGACCCCGGCGGGCGCATCCGCATCAACGAATGGCAGCAGACTTCGCAGCCGCACATCTACGCCGGGGGCGATTGCACCGGCCCGTTCGAGATCGTGCACACCGCGGTGGCGCAGGGCGAACTGGCCGCGCGCCACGCGTTCGGCCGCCCCGGGCTGAAGCCCGTCGACTATTCGGGCCTCGTGCAAGTCGTGTTTACCGATCCGCAGGTCGCGGTGGTCGGCCGCACCGAGCACGAATTGCAGTCCGCCGGCAGCGCGTGGGTCGCCGCCAGCTACCCGTTCGACGATCACGGCAAGTCGATCCTGATGGAGGCAAAGTATGGTTACGTGAAGGTCGTCGCCGATCCTGCCACTGGGCGGATACTCGGCGCCGAAATCGTCGGCAAGGACGCCGGCGAGCTCATCCATCTGTTCAGCGTCGCCCTGGCGATGCGCGCCACCGTGCACGACCTGCTCCGCGCGCACTGGTACCACCCCACCCTCGCCGAGATCGTCACCTACCCGTTGGAGGAGCTGGCGGAAAAATGCGCGCACCCGTGAAAGCAGACGAGGCGATGCGGCAGTAGAGAAACAAACCTTTCCGGCCATGGCCGAAATCCCTCCCGTGTTACGCGCCCTTCGCCCGGACGAGGCCTCACACGGTTATGCGGTGTACCTGCAGGCATTCGCCTGGCTGGAGGCGAAAGGCATTCGCCAGTGGCTCATTCGGTATCCCGAGGAAAAGTTCATGGCCCGTGTGTTACGCGGCGAGAGCTTCGGCCTCTTCGTCGGCGGCGAGGTTGCAGTGATCCTCGCGCTGGCTTTGGAGTCGTCGCCCTATTGGCTCGAGACAACCGGCCCCAATCCAGTGTGGTGGTTGAGCACGATCGCCACCGCGTCGCAATTTCGGGGACGGCAACTGGGCCGGTACGCGATCAACGCCGCCGTCCGCCGCTTGTCCGCGGCGGGTGCGGACGTTGTATTTCTCGACTGCGTCGACAACCGGGGCGCCCTACCGGCGCTCTATCAGCAGGAAGGGTTCGCCGCGCTGGCCCGAAAGCCCATCCGCTATCCATCGGGCAACACCTTCCCGATGGTGTTGATGCAACGCACGGTCCCGCGGTATGGCTGATGCGTTGCGACAGGATTGGCTTGTGGGTCGGCAGCGCGCGCGTGAAACGCGGGCGATTCCATTGCTACGGCAATTGCCTGGACTGACATCGCCCCCGTCGTCCCTTACCGGACCGCGGCAAGGGCTTCGGCGACGTTCACATGGCCTTCGTAGATCGCCTTGCCGACGATCACGCCGTCGAGATGGGAGTAGTGCTTCGCCAGCGCGGCCAGGCGGGTGATGTCCTCGAGTTTCGCCACGCCTCCGGAGGCGATCACCTGGCAACGCACAGCCCCGAGCAACTCGGTGAGCGCAGGAAAATTCGGCCCCGTGAGCATGCCGTCGGTGGCGATGTCGGTGTAGATGATCGTGCGCACGCCGAGTGACTCGGCCTTCTGCGCGAGCGCCACGGCGCGGGTCGTGGTTTTCTCGACCCAGCCCTTGATCGTCACAAATCCATCACGCGCATCGATGCCCACGGCAATCTTGTCGCCATGCGTGGCCACGACGTCGCGCAGGAACGCCTCGTCCTCCCAGGCCTTGGTGCCGATCACCACTCGGCTCACCCCGGCCGCCAACGCAGCTGCGACCCCTTCACGGGTGCGCATCCCGCCACCGAGCTGCATGCGCGGGGCCACTTTGACGATACTCGCCACGGCGGCGGCATTTTGCGGCGCGCCGGTGAA
>JADJTK010000034.1 GCA_016711225.1 Opitutaceae bacterium | reverse complement strand
CGTTTTGCACGGATGCGCTGGCAAGCGTCGTCTGGGCGGGACGGGAACGGTTTTCCTGGGCCGGGCGCAAAGGGCTGGGCAGGACGAATTCTGGGGCGGGGCGGTGGGGCCCGCTGACGGCGAAGGGGCGAGGCGGAGGGAGTCGATGAGGTAGTCGACGAGGCGAGAGAACCCTTGTGTAAAAACGTTGCGCCTCCGCCCTTGACGCGCCGCGGTGGGGCCGGCAGGTTGCGCGCTCCACTGCCTGGTGGTGTAAAGGTAGCACAGGTGACTTTGACTCACCTAGTCCTGGTTCGAATCCAGGCCGGGCAGCCACTTCTAAAGCAACGAGTTACGAAAGAAAGAGGGAGCGAAGAAAAGTTTGGTGTCCGGTATTTGTCCGGTTTCCCAAACCCTCCTTTGCCCTCGGGCGCTCCGGTTTGTGATGACACAAAAAAGCCCCCGGTGGTAGTCCGGGGGCGGCGCTGGTGGAAACCGTTTCCACGTCAGGCAACGAGCTGCGGAGCCTGCGTGAGCAACGCACGGTAGAGCCCGACGGCCTCCCCGTGGAACTCGGCGAGTTGCTCCGCATCGGCAAGGTAGTCATCCCCGGTCTCCCGCAGACCGCTTACATGGGGGCGATCTCCATGCCCATCGGCCTCGGCCATCGCGGCGCGCGCAAGGTAGTCCCGGCCGGTGGCGCGGAGCCCCTCAACGCCCAATTCCTCTTCGGCGGCGCGGAGGAGGTCTTCCCCCTCGAGGTCGGCGGCGGCGCCGTTGAGGTTGCTCTGGAGGTGCTCGGCGGCGGTCTCGAGGAGCATTTCGAACTGCTCGGCGGTGACGGTCAGGGCGTAACGAGCGACTGGGAAGCCGCGGTGATGGTGACGATGTTGGACATGGTGCTATTTCTCCAAACGAAATGGGCTGCACGCACGGGTAGAAAAGAGGCATGGAAATGCCCCCCGTCTTTCGACGGCCGTACGCACAGCCCAAAATCTGCTTTGGATTCCATTTTCTTCGGCGAACTGAGTTTGCCAGGCAGCTTTTCTACGGCAGCCCAACGGGGCGGACACTGGCGGCACCTGGGCGAAGGGTCAAGCCTGCGGCGCCATGCCGGATCTCAAATCGGGGATGGCTTGCCAGGCTGTTCACGAGGTGTCATTGGTTTAGCCGTTTCCATATCTGGATCTTCCTTGGAGCCCGGGCCGTGTCAGCGGTACCGGGGCTTTTTATTGGACGGAAGGGGGGCCCGTAGTAGTGGACACCCTTGGCGCCTGGAGCTATCCTCCATACAATGGAGGGGAATCGCGGCTCACTCCGGTTTCAAACTGGAGTGGGTTCTCCGGTTTCAAACCGGGAAACGTCGCGCCCATGGATTCGCCGGCCGATGTGCCCTCGGTAGTAGCTAGGTCGGCCGACTCCGATTTGAAATCGGGGTTGAATCTCCGGTTTCAAACCGGGAATCAAGGGTCTATGCGCAGCGAATACCCTCAGTACTGCCGAGGGTATTCCCAACGGTTAGACCCTCTGCGCCGATGTGCCGTCCACCGCTGCTGGCGGTCCGGTTTCAAATCGGACCGCCCCGGCGCCAGGGTGTCTGTAGTACAGACACCCCTTTCTAGGGGGTGGGTTACTACTCCACCCCCACCACCACTGCTGGGCCCGATCACTAATCTAGAGCCCAGGGTGTCGGTACTATCTACCCCCTCGGCCGATGAGGCGTCCACAGTGTGGACCACCCCCATCTGATACCCGCCCGGCATCACCGGCCCGCCAAATCGCGTTTGCGGGCCTCAGCCGAAATTCCGCACCATCCACCCTCGGTAGGGTCGCATCGGCCCGCGGTGCGCAACGCTGCGCCAGTGCGGTGCCGGGAAATGAAAAGCCCGCCTCGCGTTTCTCGCCACGAGGCGGGCCCCCTATGAATACCCGGCCGAGGCTCTCAACTCGGCCGGAAGTTTGGGCCCGCCCCCCATGAACGAGGGGGCGGGCAGCACTGCGAAACCGGCCTGGGCCATCGCCTGCCCAGCCGGAAGTGAAGATTGGTTACGCGAGGATCGGGCGGGAGAACACGCCGCGGATCCGGTACTCGCCCGGCCGTTCGCTGCTGGCGGTGGCCTGGGCGGCGGCCACCGGCTTCTTCTTGAGCGTCACGACGGCGGGCGCGCCAGGTGCCGGATTCTTGGTGGGCGGGGCGGCCTTCGTGGCCCGCTCGAGCTCGGCGGCACTCGGCTGGCGGCCGGCCTTGAGCGCGGTGGTGAGCTGCTTGCAGGCTTCGACAGAGTTGCGGGCGTAGAGCTTGCGGAGGTCCGCGAGCGTCTCCCGCGGCACCTTCGACGTCGGCGGGTAACCCTGAGCGCGCCAGCGGATCTCGAGCTCGGCGAGCTTGGTGGTGAATTGATAGGGGGTCATTGCTCAAGCCCTCCACGTCCTTGATGAGTCCGGCGAAGAGCTCGCGCATTCCGCCGCCGTTCTGCACGGCATCGTCAACGGCCTGCCGGTAGCATTTCGCGGTCTTGCGAGCGGTGGCGGCGCCACTGCTGGCGACGTAGGGAATGCCAAGCTTCATGGCGGTTTGTTGCTCGGCGGCGACGATCTTGCGGGCGGCCTCGGTGACGGCCTTGGAGACGGCCTTGATCGCGTCGAGGTTCTCGAGGATTCCGCGGTGCCCCTCCTCGTGGATGGCCTCATTGAGGGCGGCGGCCACGGCGCGGTATTTGCGGCGGAAGTTGTCCCTGCCCTCCTGCCCCCCGAGCTCTTCGAGAGCGTCGAGGTCGAGTGCCTTCTTGGCCTCGGCGACGGCCGCGGCGTGGTCAATGCCGGCTTGGTCGAAAGTGTATTCCGACTGCTTCGCGATCAGCGAGAGGTACTTGGCGTAAGAGGCTTTCACGGACTCCACCTGTTCGGTGGTGATTTTGCAGTCGGCGAGGGAAACAAGTTTCCCTGGGCGACGGTCGAAAAGCCCTCGTCTTCGGTGTGGTAGATATTGGCCATGACGGTTCTGTAGTTGGTTTTCGAGGGCAGTCGCGCCCCTCTCTAGTGTAGTCCTCGGCGTCAACTTCCGCGGGCCTCGGGGTCGGTGCTGTAGAGCGTAACCATGCCTTGAGGTCGTCAACCCCTGAGCGCCTACGGCCTGCCGGGAAATCCGAGGTCATCGGCGAGCGCGGAGGGTGTCGGGAGGCGGTCGGTGTCGTACCCGAGCAACCAGGTCACGATGGCCAGCCGGTTGGCGCTGGTGCGCACGGTGCGGGCATCGCGGCACCATAACAGGGCGGAACTGAGAGTTTCGGAGGTCATTTCAGGCGGGCAAATTGTGCCGATTGGCGCGTTTCTTGGTTTTTTGTTCGCGATCAGGGACGAACCGAGCCTGCGCGGACCCTGCGGGCTGGGTTGGGCCAAGGATACTCTCCACCCCACCCGCACGTCGGGCATCGGCCGGCCTGGAGCGGAACGAATCGGCCACGAGTCCAGCAGACCGGGCAGACGTCGTTTCGGGATGGTTTGGAGTGTCTGAGGAGTGCCGAAACACCCACTGCCACTGCTGCGCCTATACATATAGGCGCTGGCAGTACTGGCAGTAGGGTGCCAGGTGGCAGTAGTTTGGCAGTAGTTTGGCAGTGTGGCAGTGTCATGCCGCAAGCCCCACAATCGAACCCGGTTTTACCTATGGCGCCGGCCTCCTTCATGGCGTCAAAACGGTGACGCGCAGCCCCTGCCGAAACGCTCTCGGCCTTGACGATGGCAGTGAGGAATTCGCCGTATGGCAGTTCACGCTTCCCGGTTGGCAGTAAAATGCCCTCAGCGATCTCGCGCAGTTTGGCGCGTTTGTGGTCCTTCTTCGTGGCTCCAACCGTGGCAGTGGAGACGTGCATCCCGGCCTCAGTCGACCAGGTGAACCGCGGGCCATGGTCCTTGAGGATGGAGCCCTTCCGGTTCTTCTCCGACCAGACGACGGTGATGTCGCCCTCCTTGTCCAGGCGGAGGTTGGTCTCCGACTTTCTCTCGAGCTGGGATCCGAGGTGGCCGCGCGTCTTGTCGGCGCCGGGGTTCAAGTGAATCACGCCGATGATCGGGCAACCGTATTCGATGGCGGCACCGTGCGGGCTGGCCACGAAGCGTTGCATTCTCCGGGTCGTTCACGTCGGCCACGAGGTCGGCGACTCCGTCGAGCATCACGGCGAACACTCCTCGAACTGACGGCGGGCGGATTCCGTGGCCCGTGTCATGGTCCCGCGGACGTCATGGAGACTGAATCCGCTCACACAGTAGGAGCGGAGCCACTCCGGTTCCTGGTCGACGTTGGCGCGCCGCAGGGCCCGGTCGATCATCGCCCAGTGGTCGGCGATGCTCTGCTCTGTGTCCAGGTGCACGAGGGCGAACCCGTCCGGGTTGCGAGCGGTGACGCCCAGGCAGTCCACGCCCTCGGGGTCTGGCGTCATGACGGCCGCGAGCATGGCGCCGATGAATGAGGACTTGCCCGACTTCACGGCCGCAGAAATCGCCGTGATGTTTCCTGGCGTACAGATACCGACGTCGCCCAGGGTGAACCGCGGCACGGCCTCTGGTGGGCGTTTGGCGCGCGAGAACAGGCGCCCATCCATACGGGAGGACAAAGACTCGGGGCCGGTGCCCTCCTCCATGCCAGCGATCCCGGAAACCACGTCGGCGATGCCCTCGCCCGTCTCGGCCGTCTCCACAAGACGCAAGCCCCAGGCGCGCACCTGCCGCCGGTGGTGCATCTCGCGAAGAGTCGCGACCGAGTCCGCGAAGTAGGCGGAGGTGGGGGCGGTATCGGAAATGCTGTTGATCTCGGCCGGCGTGCGGTGGCCGCGCAGTACTTCGCCCACTGACACCATCCCGACGTGCTTCCCTTCGCGTCGTAGCTTGAGCGATGCCGCGAACACGTCACGCGAGAGCATGTCGCCGGCAAAGTGGTGCGGTGAGGTCGGCGGCCTTCTGCCAGTCCTCGGGTTGCCGTCGCAGTTGAGCAACCAGCCGGCAACCTGGGCCTCGGCGCTCGTATCGGCGATGGGGGCGGCGATCATTCCGGCACCTCCAGGTCACCGAGTAGGACACGCATGGCGCGCTCGCGTTTCTCCCGTGCCAGGCGCGCGGCATCGAGGTGCTCGGCGACGGAGAGCGGGAGCGTCGGCTCCGCCAGCACGTCCTCGTGCATATCACGCAGATCGTCTTCAGCGGGAGCCACGGCGGCCTTTCCCATAAACTCGGGCCCGGTGTTCGATGGACCGCTCTTTCGCGGACTTACCCCAGATGCCACGCACGCCTGCCAGGCGGAGGCGTTCAACCTCGGCGCGCGGGTGGGCGCTGTGGCGCTCGGCGGTGAGACGGTCGAGCTTGGCGCGGGTGCTGCCGCTCATGCGGTGCAGGCGGATATGCTTCAAGCGGCACCGCCTTTCGCCAACCGCATCACGCTGGAGAGCGTATAGCGGTAGGTCCGCGAGGAGAGCCGGACCTGTTCAATCAGTCCGCGGCGCGCGTATCCTAGAACTGTATGCGCTGTCTTGCAGCGCAGGGAGAGGATTTGATTCGTCTCCCGAAAGTCGATCAGTCGGTCGGTGGTTTGTGTGGTGGCTTCGGTTGTCATGTATGCAAAGCGGCCTTCCGCTGTGCATACCGTGGCTCCCTTTCGCTATACTCACAATTTACCTACTCGGGAGATTCTCCTATCATTTTCCCGAGATGAAAACTTGCTCTTTCCTCGATCGCGTCCGCGACAGTGTGAACCGGGCATTTCACTCCGAATCGTTTCTCAACCGCCGCCGCGACTTCCTTGGCTTCAGGTGGAGCCTCGTGCATCATGCCAGCCACGAAATGCATGCTTCGGACCATATAGCGGGCGCGAGCTTGCGGGTGGTTTGCTAGCTTCACCCACCGGACGCGCGCATAGGACCAAAGCGCGGCAGCCTCATCGGGAAACGTCACGAATAGGTATGTGAATTTCAACGCCAATTCGCGTGATGCCGCGGGCCAGTGTGAGTCCAAGAACTCCTGTTTAGTGATCTTTTGATCCGAGGGGAGAGGGCGGCACGGGACGCTGTAACCGCCCTCCCAAGATGAAGGATCCCCAACTATTGGGCGCCCGCCACCGCCAAGGCGCTGTGGCTCCACCGTGAATCCCGTCAGCCATCGGACTTCATCGACACCCATCGGCGTAGTTTCGCAATTGGGGACGCCAAGGTCCTTTGCGAGCTTCTTCAGCCATTGGGCACGGCCCTTCTTAATCCATTCATCCGCGATCTCCCGGTCCTCGATTGTTCCCCAGATCCGGCGAAGCTTCGTTGTCGGTCCCGGACGCCCTTGTGCTTTGGTTTTCATTTCGCGCCCCCTTTCGCCCGCTCGGCCGCAACCTCGTCCTCAGGTGGCGCCAGCGAAATCGTCACCTTGCGCGTCTTGGCGATGTAGGAGCGGCTTGTCGTTGAAACATCACCATGCCCGAGGAAGCCGCGGGCCTGTTCGATGCCATGCGACTGGAACACGAGCGAGCCGGCGAGTTTGCGCAGGACGTGGATCGGCTTCCCGTCGTCAATACCCTTCGTCGCCAGCCACGCGATGAGCTGCTCCCATGTCCGGTGCGGTGCGGCGTCGGCGCGGTAGCTCGGGGCGGCCGAGTTCTGCGATCTTGGCGCAGAGCCCTTGAGCACGAAGATCGGGTCGGGGGTGTCGGACTTGGCGCGGCGCAGGATCTCGACGGCGGCCTCGTCTAGGTCGATCTCGCGCCCCGCCTCTTCCGACTTCGGCTCGAAATACTCGGTGGCGTGGATCTTGATGACGGAGCCGGGCAGATCCACCTGGGCCCAGGTCAATCGGTCCGCTTCGGAGCGGCGCAGGCCGGCGAGCAAGCAGAGGCAGAAGGCCAGGAATTGCTGGGGGTGTTTGGCCTCGAGGTCCGCACGGGCGGAAGCGAACAGGCCGGCAGGGTCGACCGAAGACACGAAGCGGCGGGTGCTCTTGCCGTAGGCGACGCCAGCGAAGGGCAGGGGGGTGGGCAGGTTGACAACCTTCCCCAGCCCGGCGGCGAGGATCTTCTCGCTGAACACGGCGCGCGCCATGCGTAGGATAGCGTCGGCGGTGACGGTGGCGGAGCGGCGTTTGACCGGGTCGCCACTGTGGGCGGCGATGCGCTCGGCTTTCCATTTGTTGGCGGCCTCGGCGGTCAACCGACTGAGCGGGACGGCGTCGAGCCTCGCGCGCCACGCTGCGGCCTCTTCGCTATTCCACGAGGTCGCCTTCTTCGGGCGCTCGATTCCGGCGATCTCGCCGGCGATCTGGCGCAGCTTCTTGGCGCAGCCGAGGAACGAGACGGGGCGCACGATGGCCAGCTTCTCCGCGGCCGCGATGGCCTCGCCCACCGTGGCGGTCTTCGTCGGCTTCTTGTCGGGCGCCAGCTCGGCAAGTAGCGCAGGCAGGCCGATGGCCTTCATCCGTACCCAATGATCGCGGGCGGCGGCGGCGGCCTTCACCTGGTTGGCGGTGTCCAGGCAGATCCACGCTTCACGCTCTGCTTCGAAGAAGCGCACGTAGAGTTCGGCCGTCTCTTCGCCCCGAATAACACGCGGACGGACCTTCGTTTTCCAGAAATCCACCGACGTCTTCGGGGCCCTCCCGGCGCGGCTGTGTCCGGTTTGTGTCCGGTTTTTTTCGTTCTCAACGCTCTTTTCGCCTTCGCTTGGCTTCGCTTTCATCTTTCGGTTCTCTCTCGTAAGTAGCGGTTTCGTGAGGTGCTTAGATACAAAGAGCGAAAACAAGCGAAGCCACAAGGCTGAAACTTTGACTCACCTAGTCCTGGTTCGAATCCAGGCCGGGCAGCCATTTTGCGACCGGCTCTCCTCTGAGAGCTAAGCTAAGGAAAGCCTGCAAATCTTTCCATTTTGTTTCCATAGGTTTTCCCTATGAAAACCGCGTTTCCGGGATTCTGATTATCGGGCAAATCTTTCCACTGGCGACCAACCTCGTCTCAAGGTTCCGAACTTCGTGCTTAACATGCGTGGTTGAAAAATACGCCAGCGCGAGGCGCGTCATTCGGTACGCAGCGCCTCCACGGGATCGATTCGCGTCGCCCGCCGCGCGGGCAGCAGGCATGCGACCAGCGCCACGAGGAGCAGAACTCCGACCGCCGCGACCAGCACCGGCCCGTTGCCCTCCGCAAACACCGGCAGCGCGCTCGCCAGATAACGGGCGAGCACGAGCGCTCCGATCACGCCGACCCCCGCCCCGAGGAGGGCCGTGCGCAGGTTCGCGCCGAAGACGAGACCGAGAATATCGCGAGCCTGAGCGCCCAGCGCCATGCGGATGCCGAACTCACCCGTGCGTTGCGCGATCGTTCGGGCAACCACCGCATAGACGCCGAGCCCGGCCAGCGACAGGCCAAGCCCGGCGAATAGCAGCAACAACTGATTGATGGTTTCCCACACCTGCGTCTGTTCTTCGATCAAGGTCGCCATCGGCAGCACACGATACATTGCAAGATTCGGATTAAAATCGGTAACGGTCCGACGGATCGGCTCGACCAGCGCCGGGGCGAGTTCCGGGGTCTTCGCTCTTACCAAAAGCGTCATGACTTCCCAGGTGCGCTGCGCGTAAGGTTGATACACCTCGTATCGAATGTCGCTCGGCCGTGCTTCGATCGGCCGCGTGTCCGCCACCAGGCCGACGATTTCCAACCAGACCCAGTTTCCCGCGCCCGCGAAGTAACCGATCCGTTGCCCGATCGGATCCTGCCCTGGAAACATCTGCCCGGCCATTGTCTCGCCGATCAGCGCCACCCAACGCGAGCGGGTGTGGTCGTGTTCGTTGAAATTGCGTCCACGGAGCAGCCGTATGCCGACGGTGTCGAAGTAGCTCGGACTCACGACGCTTTGGTACGCCATGAAGGAATCTCCACCGGTGTCACGAGGGTCGCCATTCCATAACCGAAACTCGTGTTTTGTGTTAGAATACAGTGTCGGGGAGTGATTGCTCACCGCCGCGTTGTCCACCCCCGCAATCGCGAGCAGCTTCTCGCGCAAGCCGGCGTGGAATTGGGCCCGCGCCGGCCCCCAGCCGACACGCTCGTCCTGCATGTTGAGCGTCGCGGTCACCAGAGGCTCGGGCTGCCAGCCGAGGTCGTGATGCCGCAGCCGTTCTATGCCACGGATAAACACGCCCGCACCGGCCAACAGGAGCAGCGCCAGCGCAAATTGCCCCACGATCAACCATTCGCGGATCCCCCGCTGAGAACGGTCGCCCGTCATGCTGCGCGAGTCACTCTTGAGTGCGTCGGTGGGTGAGCGCCGCGAAACCCACCACGCGGGCGCGAGCGCAAACAACAGCGCCGTGACCAACGCCGTCGCGCAGGCGAAGGCCAGCACGCGCGCGTCGGGCGAAAAGTCGACCGCCACAGACGGATTGCCGAACCGATGCGCCAGCCACCGGGACGTTCCAAACACCACGAACAGTGACGCCGCCATCCCCGTTCCCGTCAGCAGCAGGCACTCCGCCACGATCGGCCGGATGAGTTGCGCGCGCGAAGCCCCGAGCGCCGCGCAAATCGAAAACTCACGCGCCCGCGCCATCGATCGCGCCAGAAGCAGGTTGGCCAGGTTCGCGCAGGCGATGAGCAGCACGAAGCCCGACAGTCCGATCAACAGGAACGTGATCGTGCGGTCGGAACCGCGCAGCACGGTGGACTGCAACGTTCGCACCGCCTCCACCGCATCGCGGTTGCCATCGGGAAAACGCCGGGCGAGATCCGCCGCGATGGTGTTGAAACGCGCTTGAGCCTGCCCGAGCCCGACTCCCGGGAGCAGGCGGCCGAAGATCTGCACGCTGCCCCCGTCCCGCATGTTGCGCTCGTACTCGAAAAATCCGACGGGAGTGTAAATCGCGAACGGCTCCGGAAAGTTCTGGCCGGTCGCGATGCGGTTCACGTCGGCAAGCGGCGGCATGACCGCAACGATTTCCACCGACCTCTTGTCCAGCCGCACCATGCTGCCGACCGCATCCTTCCGTCCGCCGAAGCGCTTGAGCCAGTACTCATGGCTGATCGCAATCACATCGTTCTGCCTGAGCACTTCCTCCTCGGCGCGAAACGTCCGTCCATACAGCGGCGCCACCCGAAGCACATCGAAGAAATTGGCTGTGACCCGCGCGACCGGCACGATCTCAGGCGCTCCGTCAACCGGGTCGAGGCTCATGCCCCATGACATCAGCCCCGCGATTTCCGCGACATCGACACTCGCCGCGCGAATGTCGAAAAAATTATCCGCCGCATGATTCCCACGGGACTCGTCTGGTGTGTTGCGATCGAGTCGGAAAAGCTCGCCGACTTGGGAAAACGAAAGCGGACGCAGCAGCAGTCCGTTGAGCATCGAAAACATGGCTGTGTTCATGCCTATGCCCAGGGCAAGGGTCGCGACCGCGACGACAGTGACCCCGGGGGACTTACACAGCATGCGCATGCTGAAGCGAATGTCGCGCGCAAGGTTCTCCAACGAGGGCAAGCCGCGCGCTTCGCGGTGCAACTCACGGATCTGCTCAACGCCCCCGAGCCCGATGTGAGCCTTCCGCCGGGCTTCATCAGGTGTCATGCCAGCTCGGATATTGTCCGCGATGGCGGCTTCGAGGTGCTGCGCGAGTTCCTCGCTAAAGTCGGCGTCGAGCGCGGGCTTGTTGAAGACGGCTCGCAGGCGGCAGACAAACCGTTGAAAGATCGCGATCACGACGGTAACTCGCCGGCGGGTGCGCCGAGAATGCGGTGGACGACACCCGATACGCGCTGCCAGTTCTCCGTTTCGGCGATGAGGCGTTTGCGGCCGCGCGCCGTGATCTCATAGTACTTGGCCTTGCGGTTGTTGTCGGAAGTGCCCCACTCGGCGTCGATCCATTTCCCCTGCTGGAGGCGCACGAGCGCGGCGTAGATCGTTCCCTGATTGAGCATGAGCGCGTCGGCTCCGACCTGCTCGATCCGTCGGGCGATGCCGTAGCCGTGCATGGCTCCCATGGTCGCCAGCGTCTGGAGCACGAACAAGTCGAGTGTCCCCTGTAGCAAATCCAGTTTTTCTTTCGGCATAGACTTCCTGTGGCTTAGCCACATGGGAATCAACACTCCTGTGGTCTGGCAACAGGATAGTGCAGGCAGGGGAACAATCACGTCTGGCGTGCGCCTCCAGCAGGGGAAACAGCGCCGCTGCCGACCGACGCAAAAGAAGGATTTCAACCGCCCAAGTCGAATTCGATTTGGCCGCGCTGTCTCCCGAGACTCTTCACGGGCGGTCTCGTGAAGAGAATCTCCGTCGCGAAGGTGTCGAACTCCCGTTCGCGATCTTCCCGCAATCTGGGGTGAGCGCGAACGCGCGCCAGCGTTCGATCCTCAATCGCCAGAAACAGCGGCCCCAAAATTTGCCCGCTGATCACGATATCCAACTCCACCAGCCATTCCCTCTCTGGAGGAAATTGGCTGCCCGACTAGGGATCGAACCTAGACAAGCAGATTCAGAATCTGCTGTGCTACCATTACACCATCGGGCAGTGCTCGTTGGAACGAGGTGGCGACCCTACGGTGCGACCTCCCGGGCTCAAGCGGAAATTTCGGCAACTTTCATGGCGGCAGTTTTTTGGGTCCGCGGCCGTCGTGCGGGCTCCTGGAGCCCGGCGTCCCGTCCCGAGGCTTTCCGTCGGCGTTGCTCAGCGCAATGAGACTCCGACGACGAAACGTTGAGTCTGCCCGGGCTCGATGAGGTGCATGCCGAGTTGGTTGCCGGGTGCGTTGGGCGGGCCCATCCAGGGCTCCACGCAGAAGAAGGGCGAGTCGGGTTTCTCGGTCCAGGTGACCACGGCGGTGCCGGCTGGCGGCACAGTGGCAGTCCCGATGCGCAGGGTGAGCTTGGTGCCGGAGCCGCGTTCGGTGACCACGGCGGTATTGCCGGAGAGGTCGAGGTGGACGGTATCCAGCAGGGCTGCGTTGGAGAGCTTCTCCTCGGCGGCGAGGTGGGGCTGGTCGACGAGCTTGCCGGTGGCCGGGTCCTGCTTGGCGATGCGATGCGAGGGGATACGCACGGTGTAGTCGTCACGGGTGAGCCCCTCGCTCCACGGCACGGTGAAATAGAAATGGTGGCCGGCGCTCCACGGCATGGGCGTGCGGCCGAGGTTGCGCAGGGCGAATTCGACGTAGAAGCCCAGCGCCTCGAAGCGGTAGTCGACCGTGAATTCGTAATCGTAGGGATAGTATTCACGGGCGTCGGGCCCGGGGACAAAGAGGGCGCTGAAGCCGCCGGCGTTGGCGCGGGCGAGGCGGAACTGGCCCTGGCGGGCGAGGCCGTGCATGGGCATGGGGCGACGCACGCCGTCGGGGCCGCGCCAGAACAGCATTTCGCCGCCCTCGAAGCAGCGGCCCGAGAACGGGAAGAGGATGGGGTTGCCGCCGCGCACCTTGGTGAAGCCGTCGAGGGTATCCAGTTCGGGCCAGTAGAGCACGTCACGCACGGTTCCGTCGCCCAGCTCCACGTGCCAGTTCATCAGGCGGGCGCCGAGTTCGGGCAAGGCGAGGAAGGTCGAACGACCCACCTGCCAGCGCAGCAGCTCCTTGCCGAGATACGGAATGCGTTCCATGCAGCCTCCGGTGAAGGGGAAAACCGGGCAGAGTGCAAACCTGTGTTCATGGAAGGCCGTGAGGGAACGAGGGAGTGGGGGCGGGATTGCCGCCCGCCCGTGGTACGGGTCTCCAGATCCGCGAGGGCCCTAGCCTCGCTCTGCCCGGAGGAACGAGCTTTCTTCCCCCGCTACGCAGGGGGCCGATCGGATGGCGGGCATGAAGCCCGCCCCACCGGGCAGAGCCGAACTGGCAGGTGCATAGCCCGCCCTAGCACCGGATGAGCGGCGAAGTTGATTCACTCCGATACGGAGAGCCGGCGGAATCGCGGCTCGTCTTCGTAACGGGTAAATGCGGGCGCAGGCTTGCGCCAGGGCCAAGTCCTCGCCAAAACCTTGCGCCGATGCTCCGTCTGCTTCCCGTCTTGTTCTGGTTGATGGCCTTGCCGGTGTTTGGCGCCCATCTCGATGGGGCGGCGGTCGAGCGCAAGGCGCCGGCGCCGGCCGTCGCTGAGGCATCTGAGGAGACTGTCCCGACACCACCGCCTCCCAATCATGCTTTGCCTGCGCCAACGTCCCAGGCTGCGGTTGCTGCGCTCCCTTCCTCCGCGATTCCGGTGCGCGTGTTGGTCATCGAGGTGCGCGAGCAGATCGCTGATCCGGTCCTCTTTGTCCTGCGCCGTGGTCTGAAGACGGCTGCGACGGGGATGTGGTGGTCCTGGACATGAAGACTCCCGGTGGCTCGGTCGCCACCACCCTGGAGATCGCGGAGGCGCTGGAGATGTTCAAGGGGCGCAAGGTCACTTACGTGAACGACGAGGCGTTGTCGGCCGGGGCGCTGATCGCCTCGATGACCGACGAGATCTATTTCCGTCCAGGCGGTGTCATGGGGGCGGCGGCGGCGGTTTCCTCCACGGGCGCGGATATCGGAAAGACCATGCGACTGAAGGTGAACAGCATGCTGCTGGCCAAGGTACGAGCGTGGGCTGAGGGGCGCGGCCGCTACCGCGGGCAGGTGCTTTCGGCGATGGTCGACGAGGATTTTGAGTTCAAGATCGGCGATACAATCATCAAGGCGAAGGGCTCGCTGCTTTCCGTCAACTCGACCGAGGCCGCCAAGACTTACGGCGACCCGGCGGAGCCACTGTTGTCGGCGGGCACCTACAAGACGTTGGAGGATCTCCTCACCGCGCGCTACGGCGTGGGCAATTATCGTATCGACCGGTTGGAGCTAACCTGGTCGGAGAATCTGGCCCAGTACATCACCAATTACGCGTCGATCATCATGGGGCTCGGGCTGCTTTTCCTTTTCATTGAGTTCAAGACGCCCGGTTTTGGCTTCTTCGGTATCACCGGCGGCGCGCTCCTGATGGTTGTCTTCTTCGGACACTATGTAGCCGGACTCTCCGGCTACGAGCCGGCGCTGTTTTTCGCGCTGGGCCTGACGTTGCTGCTGGTTGAGTTGGTCTTTTTCCCCGGCGTGATTGTGGTGGCGTTGACGGGGGTACTGCTGATGTTCGGCTCGCTGCTGTGGTCGATGGTCGACCACTGGCCGAGTCAACCCATTGAGCTCTCGGGCGAGGTGCTGGTGAAGCCGATGACCAATCTTCTGCTTGGGGTGGCGGTGGCCATCGTCTTGGGCGCATTGATCGCGCGATTCCTACCCAAGGGCTGGTTTTTCAGCCGCCTTGCGGTGGAGGGTGGCGCGGGGGCGCCGGCGCAGGTGGCCGGGATGCCGCCCGAGCACGCGGCCCACGCGACCACTATGGTTGGCGCGCGCGGCGTGGCCGCCACTGGCTTGTATCCCGGCGGCCAGGTGGAGATCGCCGATCGGCGCTACGAGGCCCGACTGGAGCTGGGTACTGCGGAGCCGGGAACCCCGGTGGTGGTCGTGCGCGTGGCTGATTTCGGTCTGATCGTGGAGGTTGAACACTCATGACATTGGTGATCCTTTTGTTCGTCTTCGGCGTGATCCTGCTCGCCCTCGAGATTGTGGTGCCCGGCGCCATTCTTGGCACGATCGGAGGCCTGATGATGCTCGGCGGAGTGGTGGTGGCCTTCATGCAGTTGGGCTCCACCGGCGGCGTGATCGCGACCCTCGTCGCCCTGATCTTGCTGGCCGCCACGATCTACCTGGAACTGGTCTGGTTGCCGCACTCGCGCATGGCCAAACAGTTCTCGATGGATACTACCATCGACAGCACCAGCCAGCCGCCGCTCGCGCTGGAGGCCGACGTGGTCGGCCGCGAGGCCGTCGCCCTCTCCGTGCTCGCGCCGACCGGCTTTGTGCGGGTGGACGGCCGCCGCTACGAGGCCTTCTGCCAGAGCGGCTACGCTTCCTCCGGCGCCACCCTGAAGGTGGTCGGTCTCGACACTTTTCGACTGATCGTAACCCAACCCTAATCATTCCATGCCCAACGTGACTCTTGTTCTCTTCATTGGCCTAGCTGTAGTCGGTCTCATCCTGCTGGTTATTGTCGGCGGTTTGATCGGAGCGTGGGTGAAGGCGCTCTTCAACGGCGCCGCCGTGCCCATGACCAAGCTCATCGCCCTCAAGTTCGCGGGTATTCCTTTCGGGCTCATCGTCGATGCGCGCATCACTGCGGTACGCGCCGGCATTCCGGTGAGCGCTGATCTCATCGCCTCCCACTACCAGGCGGGCGGCAACGTCGTCCCCACTGTTCAAGCAATCATCGCCGCCAAGAAGGCCGGCATCGAGCTCGACTGGGACCGCGCCTGCGCCATCGACCTCGCCACCAAGGGCTCCGGCAAGAGCGTGATCGAGGCGGTGCGCACCTCGGTCGACCCGAAGGTCATCGACTGCCCCAATCCCGAGCAGGGCCGTCCGACCATCGACGGCGTGGCCAAGGACGGTATTCAGGTCAAGGTGAAGGCCCGCGTGACGGTGCGCACCAACCTCGACCGCTTCGTCGGCGGCGCCACAGAGGAAACCATCATCGCGCGCGTGGGCGAGGGCATCGTCACCACCATCGGCGCGGCCGAGAGCTACAAGGTGGTGCTCGAGCACCCGGACAGCATTTCCAAGACGGTCCTCGCCCGCGGCCTGGACGCCGGCACCGCGTTCGAGATTCTCTCGATTGATATCGCCGACGTGGATGTGGGCGAGAACGTGGGCGCCAAGCTCCAGGTGGCACAGGCCGAGGCCAATAAGAACATGGCCCAGGCGCAGGCGGAAATCCGTCGCGCGGCCGCCGTCGCCCTCGAGCAGGAGATGCGCGCGCGCACCCAGGAGATGCAGGCCAAGGTGGTCGAGGCGCAGGCGCAGGTGCCGCTGGCCCTGGCCGAGGCTTTCCGCACCGGTCGGCTGGGCGTGATGGATTACTACAAGATGGAAAATATCCAGGCCGACACCGCCATGCGCGGCTCCATCGCCGGACCGGATGCGCTCAAAAAGTAACGAGAAACCAAAGTTCCAAGTGACAAGTGGCCTTCTGCCAAGGGACAAGTATCAAGTGAACAGCCTTCTCGGTGGCGTGATCCGATTCTCTTCCGCCACCTTGGTACTTGTCACTTGAACCTTCATCCTTCTCCCGGCCGTTCCCCTGGTACTTGTCACTTGGCACTTCATACTTCTTCTCCCTATGCGCTGGATATTCGAGAACCCGCAGCTCCTCCTCCTCATCGCCGGTGCGGTCGCCTACTGGCTGAATGAGCGGCGCAAGCTCAAGGAGACCAAGCAGGAGATGGAGCAGGAACTCGCTCGCGAGCCTGGCGACGACGAGATGGCCGAGCGTACTCGGCGCATCCAAGAGGAGATTCGTCGCAAGATTGAGGAGCGGCAGGGGACGGCGCGACCGCCGGATCTGCCCGGGACCGTGCGGCGGACTCCTCCGCCCATGCCCGCGGCTCCGCCGGCACTGGCGCCCGCAGCCCCGGTGGTCGTCATCGCCGAGGCCGGCACCGGGGCGGCCGAATTGGAACGGGTGATGGAACAGCAGCGCCACTACGCGGAGCAACTCCGCGCACTCGAGAGCCTGAGCCGTACCGCGCCCACGCCGGTCAACGTGGCGGCGGTTTCGGCCTTCGCCGCCGAGCCTGCCGTTCCGGCCTCTTCGGGGCGGGCGCTGGGGTTGTTGGAGGGATTGCGCGACCGCGATGGCCTACGCCGAGCGATCGTGTTGCGCGAGATTTTGGGGCCGGCCAAGGCCCTGCAATGAGCCAGCACACAACGGGGCCCCGGCCCGCCCGCAGGTCCGCAGGCCCACCTCACCGCGGTGGCCTACACTAGGGGCGGCGGGATTTGTGCGGGCGGTAGGGCCGTTCGCCCTTACCGCACATTTGGCCCAGTGCCACCCTGACCGTGTCGGCCACCGTGGAGACGGCTCACGGCTCGGTGTTTCGAGCCTTGCCACCGGCCGAACGCATTGCCTGATCCCTGCTTTGCGATGAAACACAAAACCACTGCTGCGCTGGGGCTGCTCGTGCTGGCCAATGCCGGGTTGTGGGCTTCGTATCTTCATCGTTCCGAGAAAGTGCCGACCCCGCCTTTGCCGGTGGCGGCAACTCCGCCGGTTGCGCCGGCCCCGACACCGCCGCCCTCACCCCCTCCTCCGGAGTTCGTCAAAGTCTGGCCGCAGCTCCAGTGCGACGATCCGGTGCGATTCGCGGCGAACCTGCGACGTGCCGGTGCCCCCGAGTCGACTGTGCGTCTCCTTGTTTCCGGGATGCTGCGCGAGCGTTACCTTGCGCGTCAACGCGAGCTCTTTGGCGCCGGTGGACCAGCGCCTTCTGGGCTGGCGGCCGCCGCGTCGGAGAGCCGTGAAAAGCTGGCCTCGCTGCGCGCCTTGGCGCGTGAGCAGCAGGAGCTGTTGCGCGGTCTCTTCGGCAACGACGAGGGCGAGACGGCCGCCCGGGAACGTCAGCGCCGCCAGTACGGGGTGCTGCCCGATGGCAAGCTTGACCAGCTCGACGCGGTCCAGGCCGACTACGATGAGATGGCGGCCGAGATCAGCGGCAACGCCGGCGGCCTGTTGCTGCCGACCGAGCGCGAGGCGCTGGACTTGCTGGAGCAGGAACGCCGCAAGGATATCGCCGCCATCCTTACGCCGGCCGAGCTGGAGCAGTTCGACTTGCAGGCTTCACCGGCCGCGCGTGCGCTGCGCAGCCGTCTCGCCGGCTTTGCACCGACCGAGGCGGAGTTCCGGGCGATCTTCGGCCTGCAACGCGCCTTCGACGAGCGGTTCGCCCACCGTGGCGGCGGTTTCGACGAGGGGCGCATCCGGGAGCGCCGTGCGGCCGAGCAGGAGCTGGAGGCCAAACTGTTGGCGGCGCTGGGCGAGGCGCGTTTTGCCGAGTACCGGAAGCAACAGGACAACGGCTATCGCCTGGCCGTGCGCATCGCCGAGCGGTTCGGCCTGCCGGCCCAGCGGGCCGGTGCGGTGTACGCGTTGGCACAGGACGCGCAAGCGCGGTTGCAGGTGCTGCGCAGCGACCGCGCGCTCGCGCCCGAGGCGGCGCTGCAGGCCCTCGCCGGGCTGGCGCGCGAAACCAACGAGAAGCTCGGCGCGCTCCTCGGGGCGGAAGGGGCCGACGCCTACAAACAGACCAGCGGTGGGGCCTGGCTGCGCACGATGGACCGCGTGGTGCGGCCCGCTTCATCGGTGGCGACTGTGATGAATTCCGCGGGACCAGTGGCGGCGGGCGCCGCTGCGTCTTCGGCTGTCGCGGCGACCCCCGCGGCGGCCGGAGCTTCACCCGCGCCGGATCCTGTCGGTTCCCCGGCGCCGATGGCCGCGCCGAGTCCGCCGGCGGCTGGGCTGTAGTCGGGGCCGTAAGGGTGGCCATCTTGACGCGGTGGCCGACCGCATGGCGGCCTCCATCGCTACGGGGGCAGGCCGTCCGGGCCCGCAGAGTGCCCCGACGGGTCCCCGTGGGCGGGCAGGCGCAGGCTGAGGTGGACGGCGTTTAGGGGCGGGGAAGTGGGGCTCCTGCGGGCCGAGTCCTCGACCCGATTGGGGACAATCGGGTCCACCCGCAAGCGGCGGTTTCTTGCGGGAGCGCCAGCTGGCCGTAGGTCCGGTCTTCGACCGGATGTTTTCGGCTCCGCCTTCGTCCCAGGTCCAGAGCGTCCCAAGCCGTCGCAGACCGGTCCCACCCCCGCGACGATTTAACCCCGCCGCCGCGATGCTTGGTCGTCGTTGGGCAGTCCTACCTTCGGCTATCCGTGGGGCCGTCGATCTCGACCTCCCACTGGCTGGATTGCTTGAGCGCGAGGAGGGTGATTCGGTAATGCCCGGCTGGTAACGCGGCTGCCGGGATGAGCAGGCGACCGCCGGTCTTTGGCCGACGGGGTGTGAGCTCCGGCGGGTAGGGCTCCCAGCGGGGAATCACGATGAGATCGGCTCCTTTGCGGTAGAGGTCGAAGCCCACGATGTGGGCGCGCGCCTGGTCGAGTTCGACCTGGAAAAACACGGCGTAGTCGGAACCGGCCGGGGCGCGGGCGGGCGCGGCCACGGCGGTGTATTCGATCGGAAGATTCCAGTTCTCGGTGGAGAGGCGGAAGAGCTCCTCGGCGAGTGCGGGCCGCACGGGCAGGGTGTGGATCGCCGTTTCGGGTGCGGGCAGGTCCACCAGCGTCTCATAGGAGGCCTCGCTCGTGGACCATCCGGCGGCCTGTAGTTTGGCCGACTCGGCGCGCTGGCGGTTCTCGGCGAAGGGCTCGTGGGGTTTGCCGGGTTTGGCGTAGGCGAGACGCAGCCAAGTGTAGCCGGCGAGGCAGACCACAATCGCGAGGGCGATCGGCCAGAGGGGCCAGGGCTTGCGGGCGGGCGGGCGCGGTGCGGCGGTCATCGGTGAGTGTTACCGCAGAAGGAGGCGGCTATTGGCAACGAAGGAAACGGCGGGCCCATTGTGGGCATTGGTCGTGTGCGGGGGCCGCGCCTGTAGGCCACCGCGGTGAGGTGGCTTCTGGCCGAGCGGCCCGGCCGGAGCCCGAGCCTACACCGGGCGCCGGACCAGCGTGCTTCGCTGCGAAGGACGCGAGGCGGCAGCCCTACCTTGCGCGCTCACTCGTAGCGTTGCCAGTCGAGCTTGTGGCGGTCGATCCACCGGTAGTGCTCGGCTGACTGCAGGCCGGCGGCGGCGGCTTCGTCGAGCACGATGGTTGCGCGCGGGTGCAGTTGCAGCGCGGAGGCCGGGCAGATGGCGGCGAGTGGGCCCTCGATCATCTCCATCGCCGCGCGCACCTTGGCGGGGCCGAAGGCGAGCAGGAGCAGGTGGCGCGCCTCGAGGATGGTGCCCACGCCCATGGTGATGGCGTGGTGCGGCATCGTGTCGAACGAGCCGAAGACAGCGCTGTTGTCCCGCAGGGTCTGCTCGGAAAGGATCTTGATCCAGGTGCGGGAGCGTAGCGAGCCGGTGGGTTCGTTGAAGCCGATGTGGCCGTTGCGGCCCAGGCCGAGCAGTTGCAGGTCGATACCTCCGGCGGAGGCGATGCGCTCCTCGTAGGCGCGACATTCTGACTGCAGGTCGGCAGCGGTGCCGTTGGGCACATGGGTGCGGGCCGGATCGATGTCGATGTGCCGGAAGAGATTTTCCTGCATGAAGAACCGATATGACTGGTCGTGGGTGGGCGGGAGGCCGACGTATTCGTCGAGGTTGAAGGTGGTCACGTCCTTGAATGACAGGCCCTCCTCGCGGTGCAGGCGGATGAGTTCGCGGTAGAGCTGGAGGGGCGTGCGGCCGGTGGCGAGGCCGAGCACGGCGGCGGGTTTCTCGTGGACAACCTTGGCGATGATCTTGGCGGCGAGCCGGCATCCGGCTTCCGGGGTTTCGCGGATCAAGATTTCCATGGCGCAGCCTATCGGTGGTCGGGTGGGCTGCAAGCGACCATGGGTCGAGGGGGGGCGGCATTGGTCGGGTGCTGCTGGCTGGCGCCCGTCGGCGGGGGCGTGGGGGGCAGGCTGGGGTTTCGTAGTGGTATCTCGGCGGCCCGTGAGTTGGCGGCCCGCGGGGGTTTCCGCCCATTATGGTCGGAGCTTGTTCGCGGCGGCCGGGGCATTGGCGGGCGTGGATCAGCGCGCAATGGAGGCGGCGCTGGGCTGGTTTTGGGGGCGATGCCCCGGCCGGGGCGACAACGGTCCGCCGCCCGCGGCGCGGCGGCGGGCCCTGCCGGGTATCCCGGACTCGCGCCGTAAATAGCATTTGCCCCGCGCTGGGGTGGGGGTTCTCCTCCGGGTTTCGCCCATGAAACTCTGGTCCCAGACCTTCATCCCCACGCTCAAAGAAAGCCCGTCCGACGCCGAGATCGCGTCGCACAAACTGCTGCTGCGCGCCGGTCTGGTGCGCAAGCTCACCGGCGGCGTGTACACGTATCTGCCGCTCGGGCTGCGCACGTTGCAGAAGATCAGCCAGATCTGCCGCGAGGAGATGGAACGCGCCGGCGCCATCGAGGTGCTCATGCCCCATATCCACCCGGCGGAAACATGGCAGGCCGGCCCGCGCTGGGGTGCGGTGCGTGAGGTCATGTATTCGGTGTCCAGTGCCGGCGCGGGCAAGAAGGCCCCCAGTGAGCCGGAGATGGTGCTCGGGCCGACCAACGAGGAGGTCGTCACCCCGTTGATCGCGGGCGACGTCACCAGCTACCGCGACCTGCCGAAGAACATTTTCCAGATCCAGACCAAGTTCCGTAACGAGATCCGCCCGCGCTACGGTCTCATGCGCGCCCGCGAGTTCGTCATGAAGGACGGTTACTCCTTTGATGTGGACGATGATGCCACGATCGTGAGTTACCAGAAGATGAAGGTCGCCTACCAGGCCTTCTTCACCCGCTGCGGGCTGAAGGCCATCAGCGTGGAGGCCGACACTGGCGTGATGGGCGGCGCCTTCTCGCACGAATTCATGGTGCCCGCCGAGGTGGGTGACGACGATGTGGTGTATTGCGACGCCAGCGGCTACGCGGCCAACCGTGAGAAGGCCACCAGCGGCATCATCCCCGCCGACCTCGCCGACGCCGCCCCGGTGGGCGCGCTCGAGGAGTTTGCCACCCCTGGTGCCACCACCATCGCGGCCCTCGAGAAGGCCCCGTACAACGTGGCCGCCGACCAGCAATTCAAGACCCTCGTCTACATCGGCGACGACAAGCCTTTCCTCGTGATCATCCGCGGCTGCGACGAGCTCGAGGAGGCCAAGCTCAGCTCGCTCGGCTTCACGCTCACCCGCCCGGCCACGCCCGAAGAGATTGCGGCGGTCATGGGCGCTAAGCCCGGTTCGCTCGGCGCCATTAAGGGCTCGATCGCCAAGCCCGCCGCGCTTGCCGGCATCTTCGCCGACGCCGCCATCCGCCTGATCGGCAATGGCACTACCGGCGCCAACAAGGACGGTTTCCACGTGCGCAACGTCAACGTGACCCGCGACCTCGCGATCACGAAGTTCGGCGACTTCCGCCGCGTACGCGAAGGCGAGCCCTGCCCGAAGTCGGGCCAACCGCTGAAGATCGCCCGCGCCATCGAGGTCGGCCACGTCTTCAAGCTCGGCACGAAATACTCCGAGAAGTTCAACGCGACCTTCACCGACGACCAGAAGCAGGTGCGCCCGATGGTCATGGGCTGCTATGGCATCGGCATCAGCCGCACCCTGCAGGCCGTCATCGAGCAGGCCAACGATGCCGACGGTATCCGTTGGCCGTGGAACGTCTCCCCCTATCACGTGATCATCACGGTGCTCGACCCGAAGGTGCCGGAGATCGCGGAACTGGCGCGCAAGCTGGGCTCCGCCGCCGAGGCCGCCGGGGCCGACGTGATCATCGATGACCGCGACGAGCGCCCGGGCGTGAAGTTCAAGGACGCCGATTTGGTGGGCATTCCCGTCCGCGTGACCATCGGCGGCAAGGGCCTCAAGGAGGGCGTGATCGAGCTGAAGTTGCGCAACAGCAAGGACGTCGCCAAGGTTCCCGTGGCCGAAGCGGCCGAACGGATCGCGCAGACGGTGCGCGACTGCGCCGCAGCGGCCAATCCCGTGGCATGAGTGCGCCAGCAACAAAGACCAAGCCTGTCGCGAAGAAGCGGAAGAAGGCTGCGCCCCAGACGGAGCAGCCGTGGTTGGTCGTGGTCGTCAACGACCCGGTCAACCTGATGTCGTACGTGGTGCTGGTCTTTAAGCGCGTGCTCGGGTTTTCGGAGGCCAAGGCGCGCAAGCATATGCTGGAGGTCCACAAGAAGGGCCGCTCGGTGGTGTGGACGGGCGAGCGCGAACGCGCCGAGGCCTACGCCCACACACTCCAAACCTGGCAACTCTCAGCCCAGATCGAACGCGCCGATGGAAGCTAAACGACTCGAACTCAAATTGCCGGCGCCGGTGGTGGTACCGTTGCTCGATCTCCTGCTGCCGCTGGCACAGGAGACCGGCGACGCCGCGCTCGGCTTCGAGCCGAACCTGATGGCCATCGAGCTGGATTTCCGCGACGACTGGCGCGCCGACCTCGCGGGCCACGCCGCCGGCGACCAGGCGCGTTTCGCGGCGATCTTCGATACGGAGGAGTTTCGTAAGAACGGGATCGCCGAGTTCGGCCCCGAGGATTGCGAGCCGATGTTGCGTGCCGCCGCCGCCCTGCGGCTGAAGCTGCGTGACCGGAAATTGGGTGCGCTGGCCGACGGCGCGCTGGAGACCGGCGAGATCGATTTTGGGCGTCTCAACAAGGAGGAGCAGACGGCGATCACCGCCTACATGCTGCTGGCCTCGTTGCAGGAGATCATCATCCGCCATCTCGATCCTGGCAGCGCGGAGGGGTGAGCGGCGTATGGCGACGCGCGTTGTTCCCGCCCATGCAGTAGGGTCGGACCTTGCGTCCGGACTGCCATCGATCAGGCGGTGTCTTGTAGGCCAGGGCGGCGACCTGGCTGGTGGCCGAACAGGCCACCTCAACGCGGTGGCTTATAGCGGACGGAACAGGTGGACAAGCCGACGTGGCGCGCTGCTTCAGCACGGGCCGCTGGGTGTGATCAGCGGCTCCAGTGTGAGCTCGGGCCTTTCGGCGCGCCCTGAGGGGACGCGCCATGAGCGGAGGTCTTTGTGGAGCGTCTGAACTGCGACTACTGTGGGCTGCCGTTTCGCGCACCTTACAAGCCGGCGGCGGGCGACAAGGCGTATTGCTGTTCCGGCTGCGCGATGGCCAGCCGGCTCGGGATCGAGGGCGGGGAATTCCCGGTGTCGCCGCAGCTGGTGTTCGACCTGCTCTTTGCCTTTGCCGTGTTTAACCAGTTCCTGCTCTGGCTACTGGCGGTGGCGTTGGTGCGCGACGGGCGCACTGAGGGTGCGGCGCTCTGCCTTCGGATCTCGGTCGGTCTGGGTGCGCTGGCCTATGTGGCGACGCTGGGCTGGCAATGGCGCAGCCGCTGGCTGGGCGTGAGCGACGGCTTTGTCTTTGCGCTGCTCGCCGGGCCGGTGGTGGGCGGGCGCGGTGTTGACTTGGCTGGGGCAGGGCGGGCAGGGGGCGCCGGTGATCGCCGGGGCGAACCTGATCCTGCTCGCCTGGCAGGCGCGCGGTTTCCTGCGGCGGGTCTGGGCGCGGAGACGGTGCTGAACCATTCGCAGATGAACTCATCTGAAGGCAAAGCCGCGAATCAGGGGCTGGAGGCTGGGTGCCCATCCGAACGGTGGGGCGGGCTTTACGCCCGCCACCAAGATTTGGCGGGGATAACCCCCGCCCCACCATCGGGTGCTTCCGCTCAAAGCCGATGTGTGCAATAGAATTCTAGGTACCGTGAACCCGAAACCCGACACCCGAAGGCCGAGCCCCCCCGGCGCAGCTGCGTGCGTGTGCAAGCACTGCGGCACGGTGTTCGAACCGGCGGTGCCGGGGCGGAGTTCTGCAACCCCGGGTGCGCGGCGGTGCATGCGCAGATCGTGCACGATGGGATGGAACGGTTCTACGAATTGAAGGATCGCGCTGTGTCGCCGGCGGGGAGCGCGGTGTTCCAACCCCGTGACTACGCCTGGCTGGCCGAGGCGGTGGTGGCGGCCGAGGCCGGCGCCGGGAGGACGGCGGAGCTTGTGCTCGATGTGCAGGGGATTTCCTGTGTCGGCTGCGTGTGGCTGATCGAGCGGTTGTTCCAGCGCCGGGCGGGTGCGGTGCGGCTGGACGTGAACGTTACGCAGGGACGCCTGCACTGGCGCTGGGAGACCGGCCGGTTCGACGCCGTGGCCTGCGCGCGGGAGCTGCAAACCTTTGGTTACATCGTGGGGCCGGCCGGGGAGAAACCCGACGCGGCCGGGGCGCGCGGCCTGCGCCTGCGGCTGGGCCTGTGCGCGGCGTTCGCGATGAACACGATGATCTTCGCACTGCCCGCCTATCTCGGACTGGAGCGCGCCTCGGAGTTCTATCCCGCGTTCGAGGCGGTGCAGGCCGCTTTCGCCACGGCGGCGCTGCTTGCCGGGGGCAGCTATTTCGGCGGCCGCGCGCTGGCGGCCCTGCGCCACGGGATGATCAATCTCGACGTGCCGATCGCGCTGGGGCTGGCGGTTGGTTACCTCGGCTCGATGTACGGTTGGCTCTCCGGCCAAGCGTTGCTGGTGTACTTTGATTTCGTCTCGGTGTTCAGCTTTCTGATGCTAGTGGGGCGCTGGACGCAGGAGGCGGCCATCGAGCGCAACCGGCTGCAGTTGCTCTCGCTTTCGCGCGAGCCGGCGCAGGTGTTGGTCGAAAGTGACACGGACCAAGGGGCAAGTACCAAGTGGCAAGGGACAGGTGGCCAAGTGGCAAGTGATAAGACGGATGCCGGAAGAACTGAACGCGGAAGGCGGAAGCCGGAGAAGAACGAGACGGGGGAGCTAGGAAACCAGAGAGGGGAAGCATCAGGGCGGTTCGATGGTGGGGCGGGCTTTACGCCCGCCAGTTCAGAACCGGCGGGGATGGCGGGCGTAAAGCCCGCCCCACCGACGGAAGCTGCAGCGGATCGATCCGATTCTCCGCCTTCCTCTATCCGCTCTCCGGTCTCTGCCGCGCGGTCTCCAGTCTCTTCGTTGAAGCGCGGCCAGATCTTTCGCCTGCGGGCGGGGCAGGTGGTGCCGGTGGCGGCGCGGCTGCTTGATGCCGCGGCGACGGTCACAACCGAATGGATCAACGGCGAGCCTGAACCGCGGGAGCTAGCCGCCGGCCAGACGATCCCCGCTGGGGCGACCAGCGTGAGCCTGCACGAGCTACGGTTGGATGCGCTCGAGGACTGGGCTGATTCGGCGCTGGCCCGGTTGCTGGCGAGCAGCGGGGCGCAGGGTTTTCGGCACGAGCTGGCCGAGCGGATCGTGCGTGCCTACCTGGTGGTCATCCTGGTGCTGGCGGTGCTGGGCGGGGCGGGTTGGTGGTTGATGATTGGTGATGCACAGAAGGCCTTGCAGGTGGCCATCGCGGTGCTGGTGGCCTCCTGCCCGTGCGGGATCGGGGTGGCCTTTCCGCTGGTCGAGGAGCTGGCGGTGGCGGCGATGCGCCGCCACGGGGTGTTTGTGCGGGAGCTATCGCTGTTCCCCCGGTTGCGCGGCATCCGCAAGGCGATTTTCGACAAAACCGGCACCCTCACACTGGAGACTCCGGTGTTGGCTAATCCAGAGGCACTCACCGTGCTTGGGTCCGCTGAGCGCCAACGTCTGTGGCAGCTCGTGCAGGACAACCCACATCCGACGGCTCGCGCGGTGCAGGAAGCGCTGGCCTGGGAGATGGGGAATTACGGAGTGCGGAATGCGGAGTGCGCAGTGTCGGACGACGGAAACTCGGAGCCGGTGGCCGAAAGCCCCGGGCTGCAGACCCGAAATTCCAAACCCGAAACCCGAAACCTTGAGCAGCTCGAGGAGGTAGTCGGGCAGGGAGTGCGGTTGCGCGCGCCGGATGGGGTTTGGTCGCTGGGGCGGCCGGGGTTCGGCGGCGCGGCAGACCGAACCGATCCGACGGATCTGACCGATCGGACCGAGCCTCCACGCGCCGCCGATGCGGAATATGCGCACGATGGCCGTATCCTCGCCCGCCTGCACTTCGCCGAGGCGGCGCGCAGCGATGCGCGGGCCGAGATAACGGCGCTGCAGCGCGAGGGGAGGGAGGTCTTCATTCTCAGCGGCGATCGGGTGGAGAAGGTGACCGCCATGGCCGCCGCTCTCGGCGTGCCGGCGGCGAATGCGTTCGGCGGGCTCACGCCGGAGCAGAAGCGTGACTGGGTGCTCGCCCACGATGCCCGCGACACGCTCATGCTGGGCGATGGTGCGAACGACAGCCTCGCCTTCGATGCCGCCTTCGCCCGCGGTACCCCAGTGATCCACCGCGGCATGTTGGAGCGGAAATGCGATTTCTACTACCTGGGGCGCGGGTTGCGCGGGGTGCGCCGGTTGTTCGCGGTCGCCGAGCTCCGGCGACGCACCATCCGTCGCGTCTTCGTTTTCGCCCTCTGCTACAACGTCGGCACGGTGTCGTTGGCGCTCGCCGGGCTGGTCAATCCGCTGGTGGCCGCGGTGGCGATGCCGGTGAGCTCGCTGCTCAGTCTGGCGATTGCCACGACTGGTATGCGCCGCGCGTGGCGGGAGTAGGTAGGGCCAGTGGGGGTAGACGTTGAGCGGAGGCTGGGGGCCTCGATGCTGAATCCTATCGGGCAGGAGCAGAGCCCTAAGGCCGGGCGCGACCATCGGGAAAGCTAGAGGGACCGGAGGCTGTCGTGGGTATTAGCGCTCTGGTGCGGCTGTGTGGGTGTGCCTAATATGAGCAGGCTTGACGGGTTTTTTATAGCCCGATCCTCGCGCCAGGGCTTCCCTTCGGAGCGTTCACCGCGGCTGGTCGCCTTCGGTGAGAGCTGCAAACCCACACTCTGCCATGAATTCGTCGCGCATCTGTCGTCGTCTCCGGTCGTTTGTCCTTGGACTGGTTGTAGTTGTATTTATCGGCGCCGCCTTGGCGGTGGCGCCTGTGGTGACCACGCATCCCGGCGTAGTGACCGTGATAAGCGGTCAAAATGCGACCTTCACGGTTGAGGCCTCGGGAAGCGGCACCCTCAGCTACCAGTGGCGGCATCTTGGTGTGCCCGTGGACGGGGCGTTTACCGAATCGTTGACGTTGACCAACGTGACGATGGCCGAGGCTGGCTTCTACGATGTGGTGGTTTCCGACGGTGCGGAGTCGATTACCTCCCAGGTCGGGCAGTTGCTGGTGGCGCCTCCCAGCTACGGGACGACGTTCCGGCTGGATCCGACTTTCCCTGCGGTGTTTGAGCGGCAGGGGGCGGGGATTACGGCGCTGGCGGTTGCCCCGTCGGGTGAGAGCTATGTTACCGGCACCTTCACGACACTTGATGGCCAACGCCGGGACGGGTTCGCGCGATTGAGTGGCGCCTCAACCTTGGATGCGGGGTTCAATCCCGCCGTGAGCGGCACGGTGACCGGTGTGCTCCCGCAGGGGAGTGAGTGGGTGGTGATCGGCGGCTCATTCACCGAGGTCAATGGTCAGGCGCGTCGGGGGCTCGCACGCCTCTCGGCCGATGGGTTGACCGTTGATCCGGCCTTCATGCCGGAGTTGGTGTGCAACGGGACGCGGGGCCGCATCGTGCAGCAGCCGGATGGCAAACTGCTCGTGGTCGGTGGTTTCGTCGACTACCCGCACGGCAATCTCGTACGACTCAATACCGATGGGACCCTCGATCCGACTTGGGCCCCCACCGGCGTGGGGGCGCAGTGGCCCAATTCTCTGGTGGTGCAGTCCGACGGAAAGATTGTCGTGGCGGTGACCCACTACGACGGGAACGCGGTTCCTGGCATCGCGCGTCTGAATGCGGACGGAACCCTGGATACGTCGTTCGCGGTCGGGGCGGGTTTCAACTCCGAGGTCAAGGCCTTGGCGCTGCAGCCCGATGGCAAGATCTTGGTTGTGGGCGGCTTCACGAGCTATGACGGAACGCCCTGCGCAAATCTCGCCCGCATCAACACCGCGGGTACGCTCGATCCGAGTTTGTCGGCCGGCAGCGGTTTCGGGCCGAACGTCTCGGCCGATGCCCTGTTGCTCCAGCCTGATGGCCGGATCGTGCTGGGCGGCAGCTTTTCCAATTACAACGGGACAGCCTGTGGTGCCCTCATCCGGATTGACTCGACGGGTCTCCTTGAACCCACCTTTGCCGCGGGCGCATTACCCGCTGCTGGTGTGCGAGCGCTGGGTTACGATGCGGCGAACGGCCAGTTGGTCGTCGCCGGAACTTTTACTACGGTCGGCGCCTCGGCCACCAGCGGCCAGGCTCGCTACACACTCGCCGGTACTGCGGTGAACGCGCTGGCCGGCGGTGAGCGGGTCGAAGCGACTGTCCTGGCCGCCGTGCCAGTGTCCGGTGGCGACTGGGTCGTGGCCGGCGACTTTACGCTGGTCAATGGCGTCGCGCAGAACCGGATCGCGCGGCTCAACAGTGATGGGAGCTTGGATAGCGGTTTCGCGGTCGGCTCGGGGTTCGACAGGGCGGTCTCTGCTCTCGCTCGCACCGGCGATGGCAAGCTTCTGGTCGGTGGAGCATTCACCAGCTTTAACGGCACCGACTGCAATGGCCTCGCCCGGGTTGCCGCCGATGGCAGCTTCGATGCCGCCTTTGCCATCGGCACCGGCTTCAATAGTCCGAACGGGCATAACATTGGTTACCTTACGGTGATGGGTGATGGTCGGGTCGTTGTTGCCGGTGAGTTCACCGCCTATGATGGCGAGCCCGCCCGATACATCATCCGCCTTCAGTCCGATGGCGCCCGCGATGTCAGCTTCAGCAACTGGGCGCCTGATTTGTTCATTCCGCAGGGCCTCGCCGTCGAGGCCGACGGTCGGATCCTTTCCGGTAGTTGGGTTCTCGCCATGAACGGCTGGACCTTTAGCCGGCAGGGTGGAGCGCGTCTTCTGGCCAATGGTTCGCTTGATCCCAGTTTTGATCCGACGACAAACGGCGTCGGTGTCGGTCCTTGGGCGTTTGCCCTGCAGCCCGACGGCAAGTTCATCGTCGCTGGCTTCCAGAGCGCAGCGTCGCCGCTGCGGCTGGGAGTGGCCCGCTTCAACAATGATGGCAGCTTCGATCCGACCTACGGCTCGGCGACCATGATGATCGGGACCCCGACCTCGATCAACCTGCAGCCCGACGGCCGTCTCCTCGCTGCCGGTTACCTCAACTACGGCGGGTCCCCGCGCAGTGCCGGGCGCTATCTGGCCGATGGCACACAGGACCCGACTTTCGCGACCTTCGATGGAGACACTGGACCCTTTGCCGGCAACGGCAATTCGGGTGCCTGCTACACTGACGACGGTCGTATCCTGGTTCCGGGCGTGACGGGGCGCCGTGGCTCTACCCGCCAAATCGGGCTCGCCTTGCTGCGTCCCGAGGTGGTCCCCGCTCCGGTGATCGCTACTCAGCCTGCTGCCTGGCAGACGGCGGTAGTCGGCGGCACGACCATTTTGTCGGTCGAGGCGACCAGTTCGGTTCCGCTCAACTATCAGTGGCGCAAGCAGGGAGTCGCCATCCCTGGTGCCACCGGCAAGCGCTTCACGCTGCCCTCGGCGACGATGGCCGATGCCGGCGCCTATGATGTGCTTGTATCCGATGGCGTCACGAGCGTCGCCTCGCAGACGGTGACCTTCGCCGTGGCGCCTCCCAGCTACGGGACGACGTTCCGGCTGGATAAATCGTTTTCGCCGTTGTTCGAGCAAAGCGGAGCGAGTGTCAACGTCCTCGGGCTGGTCGGCGATGGCAGCTGCTATATTGCGGGAGGATTTTCGACCTTGGATGGGCAACGCCGGCCTGGCGTTGCGCGGCTGGGCTTGGATGGCTCGTTGGATCTGGGCTTCGCGCCCGCGTTCAATGCGCCGATCGCGGCGATGATTTCCCTCGGGGGCGATGGCGTGCTGGTGGGGGGCAGGTTTTCCGAAGTCAATGGAGCAGCTTGTTCCGGGCTGGTCCGGCTGTCGGCCGACGGAGCCACCGTCGATCCCTCGTTCGGTGCCGAACTTGGTTTTGGCACCGTATCCCGGATGCTGCGCCAGGAGGACGGCAAGATCCTCGTCCAGGGAGTTTTCGATGGTTATACGAAGGGGACGTTGGCGCGGTTGAACGCGGATGGGACGCTGGATGCGACTTGGCAACCGGGTGCAGCCGGTCTGAGCGAAACGGAATCGTTGGCCCTTCAACCCGACGGCAAGATATTGGTGGGGACTTGGAGCAGTGGCGCGTCGCTGCCCAGTCGTATTGTCCGCCTCAATGGCGACGGTTCTGTTGATCCAACTTTTGTCTATAATCCCACCACTTTGGAAAATCTGACAGGCCTGTCTGTGCAGTCGGACGGGCGAGTGCTGGTCGCTGGACCCTATACGGCGGGAAGCACTGATAAACGTGCCAAGATCGTGCGCCTCAATGGCGACGGCACTGTCGATGGGAGCTTTTCTACCGGGGCAGGGTTCCAGGATTATGATGCGATCTCCGCCGTGGTGCCGCTGCCAGATGGGACGATCCTGGTTGGGGGACGCTTCACCGCGCTCAACGGAACCGCGTGTGCCTGTGTAGTGCGGCTGACCGCGACGGGTGCGCTCGTCGAGCCGCAGGGCGCGGACTGGCCGAGGTCACCGGTGCGCGCGCTGGCCTACGATGCTGCGCGTAGCCAGGTTGTCCTGGCCGGGGATTTCACCGCTCTGGGTGCGACGGCATCGAGCGGGTTCGCCCGCTTCGCCCTCGATGAGACCCTGGTGGCCACCAACGCGGCGGGCGGGCGGTTCGGGGGCTATGTCAGCGCGACCGTGCCCGTGTCCGGTGGCGACTGGGTGGTCGGCGGTAGTTTCACCCACGTCAATGGAGTGCCGCAGCGCGGGATCGCCCGACTGCACGCGGACGGATCGGTGGATGCGAGTTTCGCTCCCGGAGGCTTCGACGGACCGGTGTACGCGGCGGTGCGTACCGGTGACGGCAAGCTCGTGGTGGGCGGAGCCTTTTCGCAGTTGGCTGCCGGCGCTGGCTGCAACCGGATCGCTCGCCTCTACGCCGATGGTAGCTTTGATCCAACGTTCGAATCCGGAGCGGGAATAACCGGCAACCGGGTGAGCCACTTGGTGGCGATGCGTGACGGACGGATCGTGGCCGCGGGCGATTTTGCCAGCTATGACGGCGTCTCAGCACCGTACATTGTACGGCTCCTGGATAGCGGGCGGTTGGACACGAGCTTTGCCCGGGTGCTGAACGCGATCACAACCCTTGGTCTGGGCGTCGACGATTTGGGCCGGGTCTATGAGGGGGCCTGGTGGACGTCAGCGAACGGTTGGTCGTTCAGTCGGTTGGGCGGCGCGCGTTTGAATGCCGATGGCCAGCTGGATTCCAGCTGGAATCTGGCGGGCAGCGGCGGCCCGATCACCTATCCGACGGCGTTCGCTTTCCAGCCCGATGGCAAGATCATCGTCGCAGGGTTCTGGGGCCTGGCCCGCTTTGGAAGCGACGGCGCCTGGGATCGGAGCTATGCGGCGGGTACTCACGCGAATATCTCGTCCGGGCTCACGCTGTTGCCCGATGGCAGAGTACTTGCCAGCGCCGGGTATACGGAAGACTCGGAGCGAAGCCGTAGTGTGGTGCGTTTCGGCACCACCGGACGCTTCGACTCGACGTTTGGCGCTTTTGATTACGCGTTCCCCGTCATCCCGAAGGAGGAATGGTGCGGCAACGGCGCCCGCTACACCGATGATGGCCGCATTCTTGTTCCCAATGTGAACGGGTGCCGCGAGGGGCAGTGGCAGTACGGGCTGGTCATGCTCAAGCCCGATGAGGATCCGCGGCCGGCGATCACGGCGAGCCCGACCTCGCAGACGGTTGCGCCCGGAGCCCCGGCCACCTTCGCGGTCACGGCCACCGGCGGACATTTGCGGTACCAATGGTTCAAGGATGGCATGGCGCTGCCGGGGAAGAACCAGCCCGTGCTGGTACTCCCTGCTGCGGCGGCTGCCGATTTTGGGGCCTACATCGCGCGGGTCGAGAACGATGCCGGTTCCGCAACGAGCCAGGCGGCCGTGCTGGCGGTCGGGTCGCTGGCGGCGCCTCGTACCGTCTACTCAATTACTACCACCCGCTCGCCGTTGGTAATACCTGGCTCTACGAGGGCCCGGCGGATGGCGCCTCGCGCACCCGGCTCGACATCGACGCTGTACGGTTGATCACCACCTACAGCGGTCAGGTCACGCCTACGCCTGCGAGCTTCACCGCGATGCCGGTGCGCTCCACCCACGGGGCCTACGCCGGGGGCGTCTTCTCCGCTGAAGAAACCTGGGACGATTTCTTCACGGTCGCCGCCGACCGGCTCCACTTCTGGGGCAACGACGAGGATGCGGGCACCCGGCAGACCCGCGCCGGCGCCGGGCTCGGGTTCCCGGCGACGCTGACGGTGGGCGGCTCGGCCGCGATGGAGGCGGACCTGTATGCGAACGGCGTGTGGTACGGGCGCGTCGCCTCGGGGATTCGTCTCTTGGGCGTGGAGACCGTCACGGTTCCTGCCGGCACCTTTGCCGGCTGTCTGCACCTGCAGATCGTCTTCGCCCGCCCCGACGGCGTGCAGAGCAACGAAGAGTGGTGGGCGCCCGGAGTCGGCGCGGTCAAGCGTCTGGGGGCGGAGGATTCGTGGGATGATCGCCAGTTGCTCAGCTTCACCGCCGCGGCGCCGGTGCAATTTGCCGCGCCGCCAGCCGGGGCGAGCATTGAGAACGGGGCTACCACCACTCTCGCCGTCACGGCCACCGGGCCGGGACCGGTGACGTATCAGTGGTATCAAGGCGACAGCGGCGACATCGCGGCGCCGGTGGTCGGTGCTACCGAGGCCTCTTTCACCTCGCCGCCGCTGAACGCGTGGGCGCGGTATTGGGTGCGCGCCTCGAGCATGGCCGGAACGACCGACAGTGATACGTTGCTGGTGAAGGTGGCGGATGCGCCGATGAAGGTGGCCGATTGGGCGGCGCAGCCCGAGGTGCCGGTTGCGCAACGTGCTCCGGAGGATACGCCGGCCGGCGACGGGGTATCCAATCTCATGAAGTTCGCCCTCGGCGTGCCGCCGATGGAGAGTGCGGAGGCGGAGCTGCCGAAGGCGGAGATGATCCCCGAGGCCGGAGGGAAGGTGGCGATGGCGTTGGACTTCGCGGTCAATCCGCAGGCGCAGGGTATCCGCTACGCGCTGGAGGTGACCGATGACTGTGTGACGTGGACCGAGGTGGCGTTCCTGATCGAGGACGGCGGCACCAATGCCGATGGCACCCAGCTCGTGCGCCTGCGCGAGGCCGCGCCGTCCGTTGCCTCGCGCAAGTTCGTCCGCCTGAAGGTGGAGGTGGTACCGTAGCGATTAGTTACCAGTCACCAGTTATCGGTTGTTGATTATCGTGGCCCGTCCCTTCAGGGCGGGGCGCTGCTACCGCTCCAAAGTGCCGTACTTGAGCAATGGGCCGCGTGGCCTGCTGCTTCCGACGGATCGGGAGGCTCCTGCATCCGTTCCCTGCCGGGGCCCGCCCAACGACACGGGCTGAAGGCCTGTGCGACGTCGAAAACGCGGGTAGGGGTAGCCCGCTACTTGTGTGCACTCACTGACAACTGGCCACCATTCACTGATCACCGGTCACCGCTCACCGCTTCCCGCCCGACGGCAGGACCACCACCGGGCAGGGGGTGCGGTGCAGCACGCCGTGGGTGGTGCTGCCGGCGAGCAGCTCGTAGAGCGCGCCGTGGCCATGGGAACCCATCACAATGAAGGCGGCGGGCAGGGCGCGCGCTTCCTCCAGGATCGCGCTCACCGCGTTGCCCTGGGTGAATTTGGTGGTGCAGGAGATGTCCTGGGCATCGAGGGTGCGCTTGAATTCGGCCAGCTTCTTGAGCGCCTGTTCCTGGGCGAACTCGATCTCCTTGGCGAAGGACTCCACGGGCATGTCGTAGGTGACGACGTTGATCGGCGGGGCCACGGAGTGGAAGAGTTCGACGGAGCCGCCGAAGGCCTTGGCCAGCTCGCCGGCCTGCGCCACGACGCGGGCGGTGACACTCGAGAAATCGACCGGGGCAAGAATCGTTTTCATGGCGGGGAAGATACCGTGGGGTGGGCCGGCCGCAACCGCCCGCGGACTTTGGATTCACCGTCTCTGGCGAGGCGCCTTCCCGCCGCAGCGGAATAACCTTCCGCGAGGCCCGCTTCCGTGTTTGGTGTTCCTCCTGCCGTGCCGCTGTTCAAGCTCAAGTCCGACTATCCGCCGCTGGGCGACCAGCCCGAGGCCATCGCGGCCCTGGTCGCCTCGTTGCGCGCGGGCAATCGCAACCAGACCTTGCTCGGGGTGACCGGATCCGGGAAGACCTTCACGATGGCGAGTGTCATCGCGCAGCTCGACCGGCCGGTACTGGTTATCTCCCACAACAAGACTTTGGCGGCGCAGCTCTTCTCCGAGTTCAAGAACTTCTTCCCGGAGAACGCGGTCGAGTACTTCGTCAGCTTCTACGATTACTACCAGCCCGAGGCCTACATCCCGTCGAGCGACACCTTCATCGAGAAGGATTCGGCGATCAACGACGAGATCGAACGGCTGCGCATCTCCGCCGCCAGCGCGCTGGTGAGCCGGCGCGATGTGATCGTGGTCGCCAGCGTTTCCTGTATCTATGGACTGGGATCCCCCGAGGATTTCGCCGAGCTGCGCATCCCGCTCAAGGTCGGAGCGACGTTGCCGCGGCAGGTCTTCCTGGAGCGGCTCGTGGACAACCTTTATGAGCGCAACGACTATGAGCTGGCGCGCGGGCGATTCCGGGCGCGCGGCGACGTGGTCGACGTGATGCCGGCCTACCTCGAGCACGGGCTGCGGGTCGAGTTTTTCGGCGACGAGGTGGAGGCGATTGCGGAGTTCGATCCGCTCACCGGTGCGGTGCTGCGCAAACTCACCCAATTCGACCTCTATCCGGCCAACCAGTATGTGACGACCAAGGGCAAGTTGGAAGGGGCCATCGGCTCGATCCGGGCCGAGCTGGACGCGCGGGTGGCGGAGTTCGAGAAGAAGGGCCAGCTGCTCGAGGCCCAGCGCATCAAGATGCGTTGTGAGTACGACCTGGAGATGCTGCGCGAGATGGGCTTCTGCAATGGCATCGAGAACTACTCGCGCCATCTCTCCGGGCGGAAGCCGGGCGACCGGCCGTTCTGCCTGCTGGACTTCTTCCCGAAGGACTTTCTCACCTTCATCGACGAGAGCCACGTCACCGTCCCGCAGATCGGCGGCATGTACGCCGGCGACCGGTCCCGCAAGGAGACCCTCGTCAACTTCGGCTTCCGCCTGCCCTCCGCCCTGGACAACCGTCCGCTCAACGCCGAGGAGTTCCGCCAGGTGACCGGGCAGACGCTGTTCGTCTCCGCCACGCCGACCAAATACGAGTTGGAGCGGTCCGCCGTGGTGGCCGAGCAGGTGATCCGCCCCACCGGTCTTCTGGACCCCGAAATTACGATACGCTCGACCAAGGGCCAGGTGGAGGACTTGATCGGCGAGATCCGCCGTGCGACCGAGGTTGGCGAACGCGTGTTGGTGACCACCCTGACCAAGCGGCTCTCCGAGGACATCACCGCCTATCTGCGCGAGGCGAAGATCCGCGTGGAGTATCTGCATTCCGACATCGATACGATCGAGCGAGTCGAGATCCTGCGCAATCTGCGGCTGGGCAACTTCGACGTGCTTGTGGGGATCAACCTATTGCGCGAAGGCCTCGACCTGCCGGAGGTCGCGCTGGTGGCCATCCTCGATGCCGACAAGGAAGGCTTTCTTCGCAGCGAGACCAGTCTCATCCAAACGGCCGGGCGCGCCGCGCGCCACGACAAGGGACGGGTGATCTTCTACGCCGATGTGCAGACTGAATCGATCCGACGCACGATCGAAGTCACGACCCGGCGCCGGGAAAAGCAGATCGCCTACAACACCGCGCATGGGATCGTGCCACGCAGCGTGCAGCGCTCGGCGCAGTCGAGCCTGCGCGTGTATGATGGCAGCGGCCAATCCGCCGAGCCCGCACCGTTGGCCGTGGGCGAGGCCGACGATGTGGCCGCGGTGATCGTTGAGATTGAGGAGGAGATGCAGGAGGCGGCCGAACGTCTGGATTTCGAGCGTGCGGCGCTGTTGCGCGACCAGATTAAGGCGCTTAAAACCGGTGAATACCGCAAGCCGGCCGCAGGGGGGAAACCCGCGAAGCTCTACGGCGCGACGAAGGGCGGAGACAAACCGAAGTTCAGGAGGAAGTGAGCGCGTGACGATGTCCGACGCAGATGCACGCTTGCCGGGTAGGGAGGGAACCGCGAATTTGTCGCGGGCTGCTGGTGGTGGGGCGGGCTCTACGCCCGCCAGGAGGGCGCGAGTCGAAGTGGCGGGCGTAAAGCCCGCCCCTCCATTTGGGCGGTGTCGTTCTAGCTGATCTTCCCATGCGAATCGCCATCATCGCGGACATCCACGGAAACCTGCCGGCGCTGGACGCGGTGCTGGCGCGCCTCGTGCAGTTGCGGCCCGACCGCGTGATCGTCGCCGGCGACATGGTCGTGGGGGCACCCGACTCGGCGGCGTGTTGGGAACGGGTGCAGGCGCTCGGCTGTCCGGTGTTGCGCGGCAACCACGAGCGCTACGTCTTCGACTTCGACACCCCGCGCGCGAAGCCGGAGTGGTCGGGCGAACGCTTCGGACCGGTGCGCTGGACGGCCGGGCAGTTTTCCGTGGCGGAGCGCGCCGAGTTGGCGGCACTCCCGGCGGTGCTGCGTTTGCCGGAGGCGCCGGGCGTGCTCTTCGTCCACGGCTCGCCACGCAACGACCATGATTTGCTTTTCCCCTACACGCCGGAAGCGGAGGTCGCGGAGAAGTTCGGAGGGGTGGGGGAGCGCCTGATCGTACGGGCGCACAACCACTATTGCGGGGTGCGCGACTGGAGCGGCGGCCGGATCGTGACGGTCGGCTCGGTGGGCTTGCCGCTCGACGGCACGGTGCAGGCCCAGTTCTCGACCCTCGAGCGCGATGTGGCCGCGATGGCCGGTTGGAGGATCGACCATCACGCGGTGCCGTACGATGTGACGGCCGCGTTGCGACGGTTTGCGGAGAGCGGCTATCTGGATGCGGCCGGCCCGATGGCGCGGTTGTATCGTTGCGAGGTGGCGACGGCGGCTTTCCAGATCATGCCGTTTCTCCACTGGCTGCGCACGCAACCTGGCATGGGGCAGTGGCCGCTGGGGGCAGCGGTGGACCGATTCCTGGCGGGCCGGTAAGGAGGAAACACCGATTGCAGGTTCGGTGGAGCGCACACGTGCGACCCACCGCTGCAGTCCTGGGTTGGTGGTGTCTTCCGGCCGGCGTGGCCCGGGGCGTTTGCTCCGCTCGTGGCCGCGGCATCACCGGGGGCGGCGACGGCCACCTGAAGACGAAAAGAGCCGGGGCTTTTGGCCTCGGCTCCTTTTCGTGGGGTCAGGTCGCTGCCGACCTGCCATCCGCGGACTGTCCTCTTTTGAACAACTTCCTGTAAGTTGTTAATGGTGCTCGGGGCGGGACTCGAACCCGCACGCCTTACGGCACACGCCCCTCAAACGTGTGTGTCTACCAATTCCACCACCCGAGCGTTTTAAAGAAGAGGGCGGATTCAGGTGAATCGTCAGGGGGATGTAAAGAGCCGATTTTGGGAATTTTTCAGCCGCCGCCGTTTGTGGGAAACCGCTTGCCACCCCAAGCGCGCTGGCGAGACTCGCCGCCCGCTTACCACCCTTATTCAACACGGTTTTTGCCGCACGACGAACCCCGTTCCCGCAGTCGCTGCCGGTGAAATGACCCTTATCGCCACTCATATGGACCAACAAGTCCCCCAGGATAACCAGCCCGTCGACACCCAGTTGCCCTCCAGCATGCCTGCCGAAACCGCGCCCAGCGCGCCGGCCGAGCCTGCAGCCCACCAGCCCGAGCCTGCCCGTGCAGGGAAGCCGGAAAAGGGTATTGGGAAAATCGATCTAACGGCGCTGGCCAGCTTCAGCTTCGGCACGCAGTGGACTCCCACTGACACTCCGCGCGAGGCGCGCGGTGAGCGGCCCGAGCGCGGGGATCGTGGTCCGCGGCCGGATCGTCGCAGCTTCGCCGGCGGCGGCGATCGTGGCGATGCCCGTCCCGATCGGCGTCCGACCGGGCGCCCGTTCAATGCCGGTGCGGGTGCGCCTGGCGCGGCTCCGGCCGGCCCCGGTGCGGCCCGCCCCGCCCGTGCTTTCCCCGGTGGCGATCGCGCCCCGGCGGGTGGCGACTTCCGGCGCGACCAGCGTCCGGCTCCGCAGGGTGGCCCCGGCGGGGACCGCGGCCCGGGCGCCGGTGGTGAGCGTCGTTTTGAGCGCGGCCCGCGCTTCGAGCGCCCCGCCCCGCAGGACCTGCGCCCCTATCTCAGCCCCTTCTTCGAGGTGACGTTCTACGCCGAGGACACCGCGTTCACCGCGCTGGTCAAGGCGGTACGGGCGAGCTGCCACACCTACGAACTTTTCGAGATCGCCCGCGTCGTCCTCGCCAAGACCGACCGCTTCGTGGTGGTCGTCCAGCGCAAGCCCGATGCCGACGGCAAGCGTGCCCCGATGTTCATCACACCGGTCGACAGCATGCCGTTCGAGAACGAGGACGAGGCCGTGCAGCACGTGCTGCGCAACCACCTGGCGAGCTTCTTCGACATTTCCGAGGTCGAGGTCGAGGCCCCCAAGGGCAACTTCCAGTTCGTGATGCGCTGCGGCCTCACTGGCGAGCTGCTGGGGCCGCCCAACTACCATCGCTACCAGAGCATCCTCCAGCAGCACCACGCCGCGCGTCTGGGCAACATGCCCTTCGAGCGTTTCCGTGAGCGCCTGGAGACGGTGAAGGAGCCCGAGGTGATCGCGCAGTGGACCGAGAAGATGAAGAAGGCCACGCGCTATGTCTGGAAGGGGGCCGCCGATCCGGCCGCCGCCCCGACCTTCGATAGTATCGAAGAGGCACGCACGTATCTGCTCGCCAACGCCCGCGACAAGGTCGTGCGCAGCGTCGACAGCGCGCGTTTCCACGGCAAGATTGCCGAGGCGCTCCCGCAGGGCGAGATCCGGGCCGCCGCCGAGGGCCACCTCGAGCGCCAGCGCCGTTTCCCGCTGGATACCGCCAATTCGCTGCGCGGCCGCCTGCGCCGCGAGGGTTTCACCATCTTCAAGCGCGGCTCGAAGGGCGTCTCCTTTGTGTGCGCGGTGAAACGCAAATTCCGTCTCCCGGGCCAGGTCTTCTCCGAGAGCATCAGCGCCCTCATCGGCTTCATCGAGAAGAACCCCGTCGTTTCCGTGAAGGAGTTGCCGGCGAAACACCTGGGGATCACCCAGGCTGCCGCCGTCGTGGCGGACTCCTCGGCTGCGCCGGTCGACGCCGCACCCGCCGCGGCGTTGCCGACCCAGGACGAGACCAAGCTCAAGCGCCTCTGGATGGATCTGCGCTGGTTGGTGACCGAGGGCTATGTGACGGAGTATTCCGACGGAAAGCTCTTCGCTGCGCCGCCGATGTCGCCGCAGTTGCAGAAATCGGAGGAGGCTGCCAACGCCGCCGCCGATGCCGCCGAGGAGGCCGCCCGTGCCTCGTCGGGCGCCGCGGTGCCGTCCGAGGCTCCTCCGGAGGAGCCGGTGGCCGCCGAGCGTGCCGCGCCGGTGGCTGAAGTTGCCTCCGAGGCTCCCGCCGCCGAGCCGCAGGTGGTCGAGGAGAAGAGCGCACCGGCCGAGTGATCGGTCCGGACCTGCGCCACGGACTTCCCGTGAATTCGAACCCTTGCCCGGCCCCATCGCCTGAAGATGGGGCCGGCAAGCGGTCATTCCCTCGCCGGAAAGCCGCCGGCATCCAGAGGGACTGGTCCCGGGTGACGACCGTGTTCGGGCCCATGGCGACGCGGATCAGGGAATCGATGCGCCGCGCCGCGGCCCTCGCCGTGGATCCCTCCTACAGCGCGCGTTCGATCTACCTGCTGGTCACCCTGCAGATCCCCGCGCTGCTGCTGCTCGTCGCACAGGATTGGGCCCAGCGGCGGTTCTCCGGAGTCGGGCCGATGCTGGCACAGGAGGCGTTGCTGATCGGCGTGCTGCTGCTCAATCACCGAGGGCGCACCGTGGCCGCCGGGCGCTTGTTCTGCGTGAGCAATTGGGCTCTGGTGACGTGTTTCCTCACGATCGAGGACATGGGGTCGCATCACATCGCGCTGCTCGGGTTCCCCGTGGTGCTGATGATCTCCGGGCTGCTGCTTGACCTGTGGTCATTCGCTCTCACCACGACCCTGGTGTTTCTCACCGTGATCGTGCTGACCGTGGCGGAGGTGCGGGGCTGGACCCAAAACGCCCTGAGTCAGTTCAGCAGCTACTCCGGGCTCTTCGAGACGCTGGTGATCCTCGGGTTCACCGCGGCCTCCGTGGCGTTGTTTACTCGAGACATTCGGCGCGCCCTGCTGCGTTCCCGCGACCAGGAGTCGCGGCTGGCCGCAGGGCGGACCGAGCTCGAACAGCAGACCGACCTCCTGCGGGGCACCTCGCAAAAACTGCATACCGCCATGGAGTTGGCCGTTGAGGGCATCGCCCATGCCGATGCCGCCGGCCGGATCACCGCGGCGAACTCCCGGGTCGCGGAGATCTCCGGTTGTGCCCGGGCCGAGCTGCTGGGCCGCCAGTTCACGGATTTCTTCACCGCTAATGAGCTGACCCGCTCGCCCGTGCGCTGGGATCTGCTCGACCGCGGCGAGGCGGTCACCACCGAGCGGCTGCTCACCCGTCCGGATGGATCGACCACCCTGGTCGAGATGACCTCGCAGCGCCTGCCCGACCGCACGCTGCAATGCTTCATTCGCGACATCTCCAGCCGCAAGGCGAAGGAGGATGCCGTGCGGCAGGGGCAGCGGCTCGAGGCGCTCGGCACCCTCGCCGGCGGGGTGGCGCATGATTTCAACAACCTGCTCACGGTCATGCACGGGGCCCTCGACGCCATCGACGCGGGGGGCCCGGCGCCCGAGGCACTGCGGTTGCCGTTGCAGGACTTGCGCACGGTGGCCGATCGGGCCCGTGACCTCACCCAGCAGCTGCTGGCCTTCGCCCGCCGGCAGGAGCTCAACCGGCGCCCCCTTGATTTGCGCGACACCCTCGAGCAGAATGCCCGCCTGCTGCGGCGGGTGCTCGGCCCGCAGATCGAGCTGGTCATCGACAACCCGGCCACGGCGTGTCCTGTATTTGCCGATGCCGGGGCGCTCGCCCAGGTGATCACCAATTTCGCCGTGAACGCCCGTGATGCGATGGGCCGGGGAGGGCGGCTGCGGCTCGGCTGCGGTTGCCTCATGGTCGATGCGCCCCCGGCCAACAGCACCGGCAAGCCCATTGGCGCCGGGGAGTTCGTGCGGATGCAGGTGTCTGATACAGGCTGCGGGATGGACGACACCGTGCGCCGGCGTCTCTTCGATCCGTTTTTCACCACGAAGGCGGGCGACAAGGGCACGGGGCTGGGGCTGTCGGTCTCGTTGGGCATCGTCGAGCAGCATGGCGGCTGGATCGAGGTGCGCAGCGAGGTGGGGAAGGGCAGCGAGTTCGATGTGTTTTTGCCGCGCATGGAGCCGGTGTTGCCGGTGGCCGCGGCGGCCGGCAGGGCCCCGACCACGGTGCCCGCGCCCGCCGTGCGGGGCACGGAGACGATCCTGGTGGTGGAAGACGAGGATCCGGTGCGCCGGCTGGCCGTGGGGGCGTTGCAGTGGTGCGGTTTCCACGTGATCGAGGCGGCGACGGGGGTGGAGGCGTTGGCGCTTTGGGAGACGCACGGCCCGAGGATCCAGTTGTTGCTGACGGATGTGGCGATGCCCGGGGGGATGAGCGGGGTGGATCTGGCGCAGGCCTGCCGAGCGCGCAGTCCGCAGCTGCCGGTGCTGATCACCAGCGGCTACAATCAGGAGGCGGTAAGTTTTGGCGAAGGTTGCTGGGACGACATCCGCTTCCTGCCCAAGCCCTATTCAATGGCCTCGTTGGCCCAGGCGGCGCGGGCGGCGATCGATGCGCGCGTCGCCTCCGGGACGTTGTGACCCGCCGCGCCAAGCCCGGGCGACGGGGCTCGGCCGGGGGGGGCGAGCTCAGATCGGTGTCGCGGCCGCGACATAGCTTTGAGCTCGCGTAGGCAGATTTGGGAACCGGTAAAAGAACGGTAGATACCCAGTCGGCGCGGGCCGGCGCTCGTTTCCTCGCTCGTGTGGCGCGCGCCGACGCGCCGCGCTGCGGCCGGTCAACGGCTGTGGAACAGCTGCACCCGATGCCGGCCGCGGGCCTCGATGCTCAAGGTGAGAGTGAGCGTATCGGCCGGCAGCCAGCCGGCGATGCGCTCCGGCCACTCGACGGCCAGGCAATAGGGAGCGACGAGAAAATCCTCCAGCAGCAGGTCCTCCACCTGGTCGGGCGATTCGAGGCGGTAAGCGTCGAGATGCACGAGAGTGCGGCTGCCGCGGTGGAGGTTGTAGAGGGTGAAGGTCGGACTCGTCACGCGTTCGCGGATGCCGAAGGCCGTGGCCAGGCCCTGCACGAAGGTGGTCTTGCCCACGCCCAGGTCGCCACTGAGGGCGAGGGTGGCCGCGGGCGGCAACGCCTCGCCCAGCCGGCGTGCGAGGGCGTGCATGGCCTCGGTCGAGGTGGCGAGTACGCCCTGCTCAAGCTCCTGCCAGATGTTCATAGCCGTGGTAGCGTTCGAGGGGAAGGGTCTCGCCGAGGGACTCGCCGGTGCGGGCAAAACGGCCGATGCAGGTGAGCGGGGTGGAAAACCGGGTACGCCAGCCGCGTTCGAAGGCCGGGCGGTCGGTGCGGCCGGCTATGGCGAAGAGCAGTTCGAAGTCCTCGCCGTCGCTCAAGGCGTGGTCGAGGGCGGTGCGCCCGTCGCGGGAGGCGAGGGTGCGCGCCGCCCGGCTGACCGGCAGGGCCGCCGCTGTGAGCGCGGGGCGGAGGCCGGCGGGGGTGAGCTCGAGGAGATCTTTGGCGAGGCCGTCGCTCAGATCCATCAGGCAGCGCACCTCGCGGCGCGAGGCGAGCCAGCGGCCCTCGGCCAGGCGCGGGGTGAAGCGGCAGTGTTTGCCCAGGATGCTGCCGCCGAGCGCACCGGACACGTAGAGCCAGTCGCCGGCGCGGGCGCCCTGGCGGGTGAGCACGCGCGGGCCCGAGGCTTCGCCCAAGAGGGTGAGAAAGGCGCCGAGCATGTCGGCCGACTCGGCGATGTCGCCCCCGGCGATGGTCACCCCGTGCCGGACGGCGCAGCGCCCGAGCGCGCGGTAGAAGCCGCGGATCCAGGCGATGGACACCCGGCGCGGCAGCGCGAGCGAGACGACCGCTGAACGGGGCACTCCGCCCATCGCGGCGATGTCGCTGAGGTTGCGCTTGAGCAGCTTCTCGGCGGCGGCGGCGGGCGAAATGGCATCGTCGAAATGGCGTCCGTAGATCACCGGGTCGGTGGTGACCAGCAGGTGGCGCGAGCGCGAGGCCGGCAGCACGGCGCAGTCGTCGCCGATGCCGAAGGGGGCGGGGGAGGTGGCCTTGCCTAGCCAGGCGCGCAAGTGCGCGATGAGGCGGCGCTCGCCCAAGGCTGCCACGGACTGGGCGGGGTCGGTGGTAAACGGATTCACGGTGTCTGGCCCAGCCCGGCAAGCAGCGCGAGGATGGAGTTGAGGTTGAACAGTCCGTGCGCGACCACCGGCACGAGCAGGCTGCCCGTCTTCTCGTAGGCGAGCGCGAAGATCACCCCGAGCACGGTGAGCGGCACAAAATGCACGAGGCTTTGGTGGAGCGAGGCGAAGGCGAGCGCGCTCAGCAGCACGGCGGCCCACCGCGGCAGGAAGCTGCCGAGCATGCGGAAGAGCCCGGCGCGGAACAGCAGCTCCTCGCCCAGGGGCGCGACCACGATGCCCATGAAGGTGAGGGCGAGCAGCAACACCGGCGCATCGGTGGTGGCAAAGAGGCCGGCGAGATCCTGCAGCTTCACCGGCACGTCCAGCGCCTCCATGGTGGTCGTCGAGGCGTAGGAGGTGCCGATCACGAAGGGCATGGCCACGCAGAATACGGCGGCGCCGAGCAGGAGGCGGTCGCCCAGCGGTGCCGCCGGGTGGAGGCCGGCGGGGGGCAACGGGAGGCCGACCGAGCGCTTGTAGAGGGCGAAGAGGAATAGCGCGACGATGAGCACGCCCTGGAACCCGAGCACCGTCAGCACGGAGGTCCAACCGTCGGTCGCCGCCAGACCGAGCTGGCGGAACACGCTCCCAGCGAGGATCGAGCCGAGCAGCACGGATACCCCCGCCAGCCAGCAGACCAGCAGGGTGTCGCCCAGCGGAGCATCCCAGCGCGGCAGGAGTGGGGGGCGGGTGCGCGCGGCCTGGAGTCCAGGGGCGAAATACCACGCCGCGACCAGAGCCAGACCGACGAGCACCAGCAGTCCTTCGACGAACTGGATGAGGGTGGCGGTGGAGGGAAGGTCGGGCATCGAGGGGATGTTGCGTGGCGGAACGGCGGGAACCAAGGCGGAAGAACACGGAATGGCGGCGGATCAACTCTACCGACTGAAGTGGCGACGGGGGAGGGCCTCCAGTCACCTCAGGGGAGTCCCCTGGTTTCGGCGCCCTGCGAGGCGGGACGGGCGGCGGTGGGAGCACGCGGCCCGGTGATGCAGGACCGCGAGTGTGCCGGCGGGTTGTGCTCCTGGTATCGCGTGTACGCACGCTCCTCCGACGGAACGCGCCGCTCAGGACGCGGCGCCGCCGCCGAGGACCTTCTTGAGGATCTTGCCGAGCTCGCCCACGCGGAAGGGTTTCGATAGGTATCCGTAGAAGCCCATGTCGAGGTAGCGGCGCATCATTTCCTCGCTGTCGTAGCCGGAGGAGATGATGGCGCGCAGGTCGGGGTTGAGCTTCTTGAGCTCGCGGTAGGTCTCCTCGCCGCCCATGCCGCCAACGATGGTGAGATCGAGCAGTACGCAGTCGTACGGGCGGCTGACGTTGAGGTAGCGCTGGTAGAGAGCGATGGCGTCCTTGCCGTTGCGGGCGACGTCGAACTTGTAGCCGAGGTTCTCCAGCATGATGCCGGTGAGGTGGAGGATCTTCTCCTCGTCGTCCATGACGAGGATACGGCCGGTGCCGAAGCGCAGAGTGGGGGCCTCGCGTTGGATCTCGGCCACCGGTTGGTCGGCGCGGGGCAGGAAGATCGAGAAGGTGGTTCCTGCTGAGGAGGAGGTGACGCCGACCTGGCCGCCGTGGGTCTTGACGATGGAGATGACGGTGGCCAATCCGAGGCCGGTGCCGGTCTTCTTGGTGGTGAAGAAGGGCTCGAAGATCTTCTGCAGATGCTCGGCGGGAATACCGCTGCCGTTGTCCTGCACCTCGAAATGCACGTAGTCGCCGGCGGCCAGCGGCGGCACGTCGCCCTCGTTGAGGGAGGAGTTGTAGGCGCGCACCCAGATGTGGCCGCTGCCGTTGGGCATGGCCTGGATGGCGTTGATGATGAGATTCTGGAAGACGCGGATAATCTCGGCCTTGTCGGCGTGGATCATGTGCAGGTCCTCCGAGATCTGGAGCTCGACCTTCACGGGGGTGCCGACGGCCGCCAGGCGCACGGACTCCTGGAGGATATCGGCGGGGTTGAGGATCTGGCGCAGGTCGGCGCCGCCTCGGGCCAGGGCGAGCAGTTGGCGGGTGAGGGCCTTGGCGGCGATGCATCCCTTCTCGGAGTCCTCGAGCTGGCTGTTGTCCTTGGCCTCGCGGGCGATGGAGATGCCGCCCAGGATGGTGGTGAGCAGGTTGTTGAAGTCGTGCGCGATGCCGCCGGCGAGCAGGCCGAGGGTCTCGAACCGGTTGGAGCGGATGAGTTCGTCGGGGGTGAGGGACATCTCCTCGGGGTCGCGGAACACGAAGACGGCGCCCTGGACCTTGCCCTCGGCGTCCTTGGCCGGAGAGCACGCGAAGACGATGCGGCGCAGGCCGTTGGTATCGGGCAGGGAGTGTTCGTCGTTGAGCTCGATCAGTTCGCCGTGGTCGAGCACGCGGGTGATGGGGCTTTCGACCGGGATCTGGTTGAGACGGTGGACGAGCCGGACGACCTCGGCGGCCGGGCGGCCCTCGGCGCGCTCGGCGGCGGTGCCGAGCAGGCGGGCGGCGCGGGCATTGAGGAAGACGATACGGCCTTCGCGGTCCGCCACCAGCACGCCCTCGCTGACGGCGTCGTAGGAGGAGCGCAGCAGGATCGGCGGCATGCGCCCGGGGGCTCCGGCGGTGGCGCCGGGGATGAAATAGCCGATGGCGCGCAGCAGGGCTTTGCGCCGGTCGAAGGTGCGCACGAATACGCCGTGTACCAGAATGGGGTGGCCGTCCTTGTGGGTGAGCTCGAAGGTGTCGCGGAGCACCGCCACTCCGGGCGACTTCTCGCCGAGCCAGGCATGGGCGCCGCGGGGCACCTGGTCGGTGGGGAGGAGATGGGCGAAGCTCTCGGGGCCGGCGGGCAGATCGGCGTCGCGGTAGCCGGCCAGGCGGCGCAGGCCCGAGGAAAACCAGAAGGAGCTGGCGCCGAAATCGAGGTCGAAGGCGGCTAGTTCGCCGGCGCGCCCGAGGGACTCGAGGCGTTCCTCGCTGGCGATGCAGGACTCCTCGAACTCCTTGCGTTCCTGGATGCTGGACATCGCGCCGAGTACGCGTTGCAGGGAGCTGTCCTCCCCGAAGATCTGCACGCCGTTGGCCAGCACCCACTCGTAGCCGCCGCCCTTGGTGCGCATCCGGAATTCAGTGCTGAAGGGGCGGGTCTGGTTGGGGAACTTGCGGTCGGTGCAGTCGGGGGCGGCGGCGGAGTCGTCGGGGTGGACGAGGTCGCGCCACGTCGTCTCCAGATTGGGCAGATCCTTGTCGAGGAAGCCGAGCAGGTTCTTCCAGGCGGGCGAGAAGTAGAACTGCCGTTGGGCGAAATCGAGGTCGAAGAAGCCGAGTTGGCTGCGCTCGATGAGCGGGGTGAAACGGGCCGCCGGGCCGCTGAGCGCGCTGGGGGCGTACACGGCACCGGGGGCCGAACCGGAGCGGTCCGCCGCGGTGGCCTTGCGCACATGGGCGAAGTAGAGGGGCGGTTGGGCGCCGACGATGGGCTCGATGGTGACAGTGACGTCGAAGGGCGGCGAGAGCTTGGGCTGCGCGGTAAGCGTGACGCCGTTGGCGATCGAGCCGGTGTCCAGAAGGGCCGACCACTGGGTCTCGCGCCATTCGGGGTCGGAGGAAACCACCTCGAAGACGAACAGATTGGAAAACGAGTCGCCGTGCAGGGCACCGGGGTCCACCTGCCACCACTGGCTGACAGTGGCGCTGGCGTACTGGATGGTGCCGTTGGCTGTGAGAAGCAGGGTGGCTTCGTCGCTCACGGTGGGCTGGGAGGGGAAGGGAACGGTTGGTGCGGACGGCCGCGCAGTGCGGGTTGGGGGAATCAGGCTAGGGGATTCCCAAAGCGACCCAATCCGAAAGTCGTAAAAAAGCAGTAAGCACAGAAGGCGTGGCCGGGAGCTGGTGACTTCAGTCCGGGGCAAGGATCGAAGTCGGGCAAGGGCCGCTGCTCAAGCGGCGTTGTGCCCCGTCCGCGCTAGTCCTCGGGCGGGTCGCCGCCAGGGCGTGACGGAGCGCTCGGCGGTTGCCCGGGCGAACGCGGCGAGGGGGGGGCGTGGTGCGCCGGTCTAGGTCCGGGAGGCAACCGGCCCTACCAGCCAGGCCCGGGTGCGACCGGCGAGGAAGTCGATGAAGGCGGGCTGGTCGTTGAGGCAGGCGATCTGGCGGAAGTCGGTACCGCCGGCGTCAAGGAAGGTCTGCTTCCCCTCGACGGCGATCTCCTCGAGCGTTTCCAGGCAGTCGGCGGTAAAGGCGGGCGTCATGACCAGCAACTTGCGGATACCGGACTGCGCCAGCCGGACCAGCTCCCGGTCGGTGAACGGCTCCAGCCAGGGCTCGCCGGGGAGTCGCGATTGGAAGGAGACGGAAAACTTCCCCGCGGGCAGCCCGGCGCGGGCGGCGAAGGCACGCACGGTGCCGAGACACTGGGCGCGGTAGCAGGTGGCGTGGGCCGGGCTGGCGACGGCGCAGCAGTCGGGCACGCACTGGCAATGCGCGCGGGAGGAATCCGCTTTGCGCAGGTGGCGCACCGGCACGCCGTGGAAGCTGATCAGCAGGTGATCGTAGCCGCCGGCCAGGGCGGGGGCGGAGACGGTGTGGAGCGCGTCGATATAGTCGGCATCGGCGAAGAAGGGTTGCACGGTGGTGAACCGCAGGCCGGGGGCCACTCGCCGCGCCTCCTCGTAGACCTTCACCACAACCGTCTCCCAGCTCGACATGGCGTAGTGCGGGTATTGGGGGATGAGGAACACCTCGCGCACACCTAGGTCGCGCAGTTTCTCCAGAGCGCCGGTGATCGAGGGTTCGCCGTAGCGCATGCCGGCGAGTACCGGCAGCGACCGGCCGTCGGGGGATTTGAGGGCTGCTTCGAGTTTGGCCCGGACCTTCTCGGAGGTCACCAGCAGTGGCGGGCCCTGGGGCGTCCAAACCTTTTCGTAGGCATGGGCCGACTTTTTGGGCCGCACGCGCAGGATGATGCCCTCGAGCAGCAGCCAGCGGAACCAGGCCGGATAGTCGATGACACGCTCGTCGCCGAGAAATGCACGCAGGTAGCGGCGGACGTCGGGGACGGAGGTGGAGGCAGGGGAACCGAGATTGACCAGCAGGACGGCTTGCTCGGGCATGGCCGAAGAGGTCGTGAGAAATCGGGGTTTGTCAACGGGCATCCCAGCGGTGAGGGGCGCCCCAGCGCCGGCAGAGGGGGCGGCCTCTTCTATTTCGTGGCCTCTTTGGTGGTGAAGGCCTGCCCCTGGATGCCGGCAGCGAAGAAGACGAGTCGGGCGGGCTCGGCGCCGATGGTGCGGCCGTTGTGCAGGAGTCCGACGAGCTCAGCAAAGGCGTCGCCGGCGCGGAAGGTGCGGGTGGGCCCATCCTTCTGTTCGACGGCAATGGTGCCGCTGAGAATGTACGCAAAACAGGGGACGGTGTGCCGGTGCCAGCCGGTCTCGGCGCCGACGGGCAGCTCGACGATGAGGCCGCTCACCCCAGCTGGGCCGCCGGTTGGGTAGACGAGCGGCGTGCCGGCGACGTCGGTGGTGGTGCGCAGCAGCGTCGTGGCGCGCACGGCCTGGCTGTATTCGGCAGCGGCCTCGTCGCGGGCGGGCAGCGGGAGGGCCATCGCGGCCAGCAGGGCGAGGGAAAGCAGGCTCCGGAATTGGTGGAGAGGATGCATGGGGGCAATGTGCCAGCCGGGTGGCGACTCGTCACGGGGGAAGTGCGAGCGGTGCAGGAGTTGCGAGAGCGCGGGCGTGGGCTGGTGGTGGCTTCGCGCGTGACACATCGCATCCGGTCGAGCGGGCGCGCAAGCGAGCGGGTTCTCACGCTTGCGGGGGCGGGGAGGGGGAGGACGATGGCGGTGGCGAAGGTCGCCCGCTCTCCCCGTCCCGCGACGGGTCATTGCCGCTCGAGACTCTCGCCGGCCCACCAGTGTTGGATGGCGTCGGCGGCGTTGTGCAGGAAGGTGGGCAGGTCGAGCAAAGCCGCGTGGAAGCCGGGCACGAAACGGTCGGCCATCCAGAGGCCGAAGACGACGAAGAGCAGCGCGAGCAGGCCGTGCCACAGCTCGGTGACGGGGCTCCAGGGCTGGCCGAGGAGACCAGCGGCGGAGGCGTGGCGCAGGGCGTTGATTGGGGCGGTGAAAACCTTGTAGGCGAAGATCAGGAGCAGGACCCTGGCCCAGAGTGGAAGCGCCGCGGGTAACGGAAGACCGAAGACCGACTTGGTGAAGACGAGCGAGAGGACGGCGAACACGCCGAGGAGACGCAGCAGGGCCTTGAGCGTGGAGAGCAGGGGTTGGCCGGGGTAGTAGTCGGGCGAGGGCGCGCCGGGCGGGACCCCGGGAATCGGAGCTGGCTGGCCCTCCGCGCGCATTTCCCATCGGTAGTTATGTTTCCAGTGCCGCATTTCCCGGCGGAACTTGCGCTTCCAGGCGCGGCGGGCGTGCCGGTCGCCGAGCGATTTCATGCCCTCGTAGTAGCCCTCTTTGGCCAGGCGGATGAACTCCTGTGCGGTGGGTGAAGGGCCGGCCGCAGCGGCCTTTTCTTCCGGGGTTTTCGCCTCGGGAATGAACGCCATGAGGAGGTTGTAGCCGAGAATTGCGAACATGACACCGAAGAACCAAGTGGCGACCGCGGACTCGCCCGACCCGACGAAGAGCGCAATCAGGCTCGCTAGGCCGGAGGCCCCGACGACGAGTCCGACCGTGAGTAACCGAATGATGGTGGCATCGATCCCGGTATAGGCGGAGAAACCGGCGCAGATTCCATGCATTTTGGCGCCCTCGCGAAGGCGGAACAGCCGTTTGGCCGAACCTGGTTGGGCATCGGAGGGCTGCGCGGTTTGCTCGCTGGTCGCCGGTTTCGCCCCGGGGGCTTCTTCCGGGGCGGTCGGGGACCCGTCGCTGACCGGTCCGACGGCGGCGATTACCGCCGAGACCTCGGCGGTGAGGGGGACGTTGTGGGCGGCAGTCAGGAGCGCCCGGAATCTGTCGCCGATGGCTTGTTCGATGTCGGCGAGGATCTCCGCTTGGTCGGGGTTGGCGGCGAGGTGGCGCACGGCCTGGTCGAGGTAGGCGCGGAGGGCCTCGTAGCCGCCTTCCTCGAGTTGGAAGGCCACGCCGTGCAGGTGGATGGAGATGACTTTGTTCATGGGCGACGGAGTCTCGGTGGAAAGTGGTGGGCGCTCAGGGCCCCAGGCCCTTCACGGTGCCGTGGATCTTGTTCCAGTAGTCGGACAGCTCCCGGAGCTGTTCGCGGCCCTTGGCGGTGAGCTTGTAGTATTTGCGAGGGGGACCGGCGTCGGACTCCTGCCACTCGTAGTCGAGCAGGCCTTCGCGGCGCATCTTGCTCAGCAGGGGGTAGAGGGTGCCCTCCGGGGTGGCGAACTCGGTGGCGTTGAGCTGACGTAGGATATCGGCGACATAGACCTTGTCGGCGGCGATGATCTTGAGCAGGAGGAGCTCGAGCAGTCCCTTGCGCAGGGCGGTGAATTTCTCGTCGAGGCTCATGGCTTTTATGAAGGTACCTTGGGCTGGCAAGGTAGCAGGGGCCAATCGCTAGTCAAGCCTCCGTTGCCGGGATTCCCCTGTGGTTTACACAGGGGACGCTCCAGGGCGGAGGTGACTACAATAGGCCGGAGGCCCTCGCGATTTCGCTCTCGTCGGGCCACTGTCCAGGCATGCCGTTTCGCCTTCCCGCCACTCGTATCAACTGGGTCAATAGCTCGTTCCTCATCGGTTCCGCCTTGGTTTCAGTCACGGCCGTGCCGCTCTACCTTTGGTCTTATGGGGTGGGTCCGTTTCAGCTCGGGCTTTTCGCCGCCTTCTTCTGTGCGACTGGGTTGAGCATCACCGTCGGCTATCATCGGCTCTTTGCCCATCTGACCTTTCGGGCGCGCTGGCCGGTGAAGCTGTTCACCCTGCTGTTCGGGGCGGCGGCCTTCGAGAACAGCGCCCTTGAATGGGTATCCGACCATCGCAAGCACCACCAGCACACCGACCACGACGATGACCCGTATTCGGTGACGCACGGTTTCTGGCACGCCCACATGGGCTGGATTCTCTTCAAGCTCAACGCCGAGCCCCCGCGCGACAACGTGGCCGATCTCGAGAAAGATGCGCTCCTGCGCTGGCAGGATCGGTACTACCTGCCGCTCTCGGTCGGTGTTGGCTTCTTGTTGCCGGCCTTGCTCGGCTGGCTACACGCCGGCGGCGTCGGTGCGCTCGGCGGGCTGCTCCTGGCCGGGGTCGCGAGGGTGACGGCGGTGCAGCATATGACCTTCTGCATCAACTCCCTTTGTCATACCATCGGCCGTCGACCCTATTCGAGCCGTTGCAGTGCGCGCGACAGCTGGATCATGGCCCTCTTCACCTTCGGCGAGGGCTACCACAACTACCACCATGAGTTTCAATACGACTACCGCAACGGGGTGCGGTGGTGGCAGTGGGATCCGACCAAATGGACGATCTGGCTGCTGGAGCGGGTGCGCCTTGTGCGCGGCTTGCGGCGGGTGCCGCACGAGAAGATCCTGCTCGCGCAACTCGCCGAGACGCGGCGCCGGCTGGCGACGGTGCTCGGCAGCCCGCCGCGACCGTTGCCGGAACGCGTCCGTGAGATGTTGCAGGCCTCGGAGGCTAGGCTGGCCGCGATCGCCGCAGGGTGGGCGGCCGCACGGGCGGATTGTGGGAATCGGGCCGACGTTCAGATCGACCGGGCCCGCGCGGGAATGGCCGAGCTTCGTCGCGAGCTGCGGCAGGCCTGGCGTGTGCTCGCTCGGGCCCGCGCGGTGGGCTGACGGTGCATGAGTGTGGTTGTCGGTGGCTCCCTGTTCATCGGTCCGGAGGGGCGGGAGTGCACTCGGCTCACCCCGAGAAAGGTCGTCTCGCCACGCGAGAACGCGTTTGGTCATTAAGGGGAGCGCGGCGGGACCGCGCCGGCGGTGGTGGTTTCGGGTGACGCAGGACGGCCGGCGCCGCGTGGTGCGGCGCCGGCCGGGAAGACGCGCAGAGCGGCTGATTACCTGGGGCCTTGCGCGGCGGCGGCTCAGAACGACACGGTGAGCCCGAGCGAACCGTAGGCGGCCAGCCCGTCGGACTTGAACTTGGGCACCTTGAGCCCCTCCTTGTGGTATTCACCCTCGCGATAGACCACGCTGCCGACGGCGGCGTTGAGGGCGCAGCGGGGGGAGAAGCGATAGGTGGCTTTCAGCCCGACGCGGGCCTCCGAATACTCAAAGTTCGAATCGTCGAGCAAATGGTCGGGGTTGCCGCTGGAGTCCCGCCAAGGGTCGTTGGCGAGGTCGTAATTCCCCGTGCGCCCCTCGGCTTCCAACGAGAGGGAGAAGTCGGGTGAGACGGCGAAAGTCAGGGCGGTGCGCGGGAAGCCGAGGGCCACGGTCCATTGGTCCGACATCTTCCATTCCAGGCCCGCGACCGGCAGGACGGTGTAGTCGTCGGATTGGGAGTCGTAGACGACGCCAAACAGCCACTGCAGATTGGAGTTCTGCTGGAAACGCGCCCCGGCCAGGCCGCGCACGCCGAAGGCGCCGCGCTCGCATTTGGCATCGGCCCAGTTGAGACCGGGACTGGCGGAAAGGATCGACGACCAGCGGGTATCGAAACGGTGTTGCCACGAGAGGTCGAGCGCGGTGCGGCGGAGTTGCTCCGGGAAGGGGCCTCGCGATCCGGCAGGAACGCCGGCGAAGCTGTGGTCGAGGCGGATTTCTTCCAGGCTCGCGCCGAGACCGATTTCATCGGCGGCGCCGAGGGGGAGGCGTCCGGAGATCGTGAGCGAGGACTCCTGCGAGGAGAGGGAACCCACCCGGTGGGCGCGCTGCTTCATCTGGCCGGCGCCGGAGACGGTGTATTGAGAGTCCATGGAGAAGCGGAGCTCGGGCGTCGTGTCATCGGAGACTGGATCTGGGGCGGCCCGCAGGGCACCGGAAGTGGCGAAGGCTGCCAGCAGCAGCGTGGAAGGAGGAATGAATTGCATCGCGGCCTCAGACGTCGTGGGAGGCTGGATTGTTCGGATTTTCGGGTGAGCGGTAGAATCGCAGGATGAGCGCCCCGGCAGGGCGATTGAATGGCGCAGGGCTGGCTCCAAAGGCCGGAGTCGCGGGCCGGGCACGCTTGTCGTTGGTTTCCACGACAGGGGCCGGAACGACCCTGGGCACGGCGGTGGTTGGCGGCTGGAGGCGCCACGTGGGGATCAGCGTTGCCCGATGCAGCCGGCCGTTCGCGGCGCGCGGTTTCTGCGGGGCCGAGGCGTGAACGGCCTGTCGTGGGCAACAGCCGCGCCGGCGCGCCGGCTGCGCGGGCCGAACGGGGCGGAGTGGGCGCTGGCGAAGGGAGCGCGGCCCACCGTCAGGGCTTGGCCGGCACGGGTTCCGCGGCGGGCGCCGCAGGGCTCTTCGGGTCGGGCTGCTTTTGCTCGGCAGGCGGGCGGGGGTCCCCGCGCGAGATGCGCCGCACGTCGTGGGCGCTGACGTAGAGCATCATCGAGAGCAATAGTACCACGAAGGTCATCTGCAGGCTGGCGACGATGTTGAGCGGCAGGGGCCGGCCACGGAGCTTGGCGATGGTGGCGAAGACGATGTGGCCGCCGTCGAGCACCGGGATGGGCAACAGGTTGAAGACGGCCAGGGCGACATTGATGAGAATGGTGACGGAAAGGACGGCGAGAAACCCGCTCACCGAGGCGGCGGCGAAGACGGTGATGATTCCGATGGGACCGCTCATCTTCGAAAGCCCGATATCGGAGTTGGGATTGATCAGGCTCCAGATTGTGCGGTAAGCGGCCTTGAACTGGCCCACCAATTGCCGGAAGGGATCGACATGGATCGTGACCCGCTGGGTGATCCATTCGACGCCCAAGGCCTCCGTGCCTTCTCCGGTCGAGCCGGCAGGCAGCAGGACCTCGACACTGGCGCCGTCGCGACGGAGCGTGAGGGTGAGCGGCTGGGTCTTGTTGGCGGTGAAGAAGCCGTCGAGGGCGCCGGGCCCGAGGATGCGGGTGCCGTTGATGGCTTCGACTGTGTCGCCCGGGCGGAGACCGGCTTTGGCGCCCTTGCTGCCGGGGGCGACCGTATCCACGAGCACCGGGCCGGCGGCGGAGATGCCTACCCGCCGGATCTTCTCATCGGAGGCGAGTTGCGGGTGCACGGTGAGGACCAGGGGCTGGCCGTTGCGCTCAAGACCGAAGGCGGCGGAGCGGCGGCCGTCGTCGGTGCGGCCCGCGCCCATGACGAGGGCCTGGACGACGTCGTCCCAGACCGCCACGGGGCGGCCGTCGATGCTGCGGATGATATCGCCGGGGAGCATTCCGGCTTCGCTGGCGGGACTGGGCACCGCGCGATTGTCGGAGAGGGTGATCGTCGGCGCCACGTGCCCGATAGTGGTTGTTTGGGCGGTGGCGGAGGAGGGCTCGCCGACCTGCCAAATGATGGTGGCAAGGACGAAGGCGAAGAGCACGTTGAAGACGGCCCCGGCGGCCGAAACGATCACCTTGTCGAGGTAGCGGGCCGGCGGCAGGGCCTTGGCCGCGGCGGCGTCGCCGCCCTCGAGTTCACCCATGTCGGCGAGTTGGGGGAGCGCCACATAGCCGCCCAGTGGTATCCAGGAGAGGCAGAACTCGGTGCCGTGTTTGTCCGTCCAGCCGCAGATCTTCGGGCCGAGGCCGATGGAGAAGCGAGGCGCGATCATGCCGCGCCAGCGGGCGGCGAGGTAGTGACCGAGCTCGTGCACCAGGATCGACAAACCGAGGAAGAAGACCGCCACGAGCAACGAGAGCGGGTTGGCGAGCAGGAATTCGAGGATACTTCCGGACATGGCGGGAGGCGGAGACTAGGAGGTGGCGAGGAGTTGGGCGGTGGCGCGGGCGCATTGGTCCATGGCGAGGACCTCCTCCACCGAGGCCGGTTCCACGACGGGCAGGCGGGCGAGGGTCTCGCCGACGACTCGGGCGATGTCGAGAAAGGGCAGGCGGTGGGCGAGGAAGGCGGCGACGGCGACCTCGTTGGCCGCGTTGAAGACGGCCGGCGCGGTGCCACCGGCGCGCATCGCCTCGGTGGCGTGGCGCAGGCACGGATAACGGGCGGGGTCGACGGGCCGGAAATCGAGCGTCATCAACTTTTGGAAATCCAGCGTGGGCTCCACCCCGGCGACACGCTCCGGGTAGAGCAAGGTGTGCTGGATGGCGAAGGTCATGCTCGGCGGCGTGAGCTGGGCGAGGATGCTGCCGTCGGTGAACTCTACCAGGCCGTGCACGATGCTTTGCGGGTGGATTACCGCCTCGATCTGCTCGGCGCGCAGGCCGAAGAGCCACTGCGCCTCGATCATCTCCAGGCCTTTGTTGGCGAGGGTGGCGGAGTCGACGGTGATCTTGGGACCCATCGACCAGTTGGGATGGCGCAAGGCATCCTCGGGGCGGACGTCGGCGAGGTCGGCGGGGGCGCGGTCGCGGAAGGCCCCGCCAGAGGCGGTGACGATCATGCGGCGCACCTCACGGGTGGGCGCGCTGGCGAGGCACTGGAAGAGGGCGTTGTGCTCGCTGTCGACCGGCAGCAGGCGTACGCCGCGCTCGCGGGCGGCGGCCATCACGAATTTGCCGGCGAGCACGAGGATTTCTTTGCTCGCCAGGGCGATGTCCTTGCCGGCGGCGATCGCCGCCAGGGTGGGGCGCAGCGCGGTGGTGCCGACGACGGCCACGAGCACGAGGTCGGCGGCGGGCAGGGTGGCGAGCGCGGTCAGGCCGTCGAGGCCGGCGTGGATGGTTGTGCCCGGGGGGAAACCACCGTCGCGTTGCGCGGCGGCGGCCGCGGCGGGGTCGCCCAGGGCGACGTGCGGCACGGCGAAGCGGCGGGCGATGGCGGCGAGCTTGGCCGTGTTGGTGTGGGCGGCGATGCCCACGAGCTGGAGACGGTCGCTGTGGGCGGCGAGCACCCGCAGGGTGTTCTCGCCGATGGAACCGGTGGCGCCGAGCAGAACGATGCGTTTGCGAACCTCCATGGGGGCGGACCGGCGCACCTTAGCGCAGGAGATAGGCGAACAGGATATAGGCCGCGGGTGCGGTGAGGATGACGCTGTCGGTGAGGTCGAAGGCCCCGCCGATGCCGGGGACGGAGCGGCCCGAGTCCTTCATGTCGGCGCGGCGTTTGATCATCGATTCGATCAGGTCGGAGACGACGGCGATGAGGGCGATCGGCACGGCGGCGACAGCGCCCCAGAGCACGGTGAAGTTCTCCGGATAGAGGCCGCGCGGCTGGAGAAAATGCACCAATGCGGCACCGACGGCGGCCGAGGTGAGCACACCGCCGATCAGCCCTTCCCAGCTTTTCTTGGGGCTGATGGAGGGCGACATCTTGTGGCGGCCGATGGCGGTGCCTACCAGCAGGGCCCCGGTGTCGCAGAATTTCACCACCGCCACGAGCCAGACCACGAGCATGAGACCCTGGTTGGCGTTGGCGCGAAGGAAGAAGATCTCGATGAGGAAGGAGAACATGAACGGCACGTAGGCGATGCCGAAGAGGGTGGAGGCGAGCGTATCCACGCGTCGGGCTGGGTCGCGTTCATAGAGCAGGCGGATGCAGCAGAGGATCACGGCCAGCGCCATGAGCGGGGCCATGAGCCCGGGGCCGGAACCCAGAAAGCCCGGGGCGAGCGTGCGCACCGCGTAGGGGACGAGCAACATCGAGGCGCCCAGAAGCACACCGAGCCGGCGGTAGGGGCGCTGGCCCATGCGCGCGAGCATGCCGTAGAACTCGTATTGGGTGAGCACGGCCATGACGGTCGTGAGGATTACGGCGGCCGGCCGGCCAAATTTCCACAGCAGGAAGATGAGGCCGAACCAGAGGACGAAGGTGGAGAGGGCGCGTTTGAGCACGGGCGGTCAGCGGGAGGCCGTCGGTTGCAGTTGTTCGCCGGTGGCGCCGAAGCGGCGCTCGCGGCCGGAGTATTCGGCCAGGGCGGAGCGGAAGTCGTCGGGGGAAAAATCGGGCCAGAGCACCGGGGTGAAGACCAGTTCGGCGTAGGCGGCCTGAAGGAGGAGGAAGTTGCTGATGCGCGACTCGCCGGAAGTGCGGATGACGAGGTCGGGGTCGGGCAGGCCGGCGGTGTTGAGGTGGCGGGCGAGCTTTTCGTAGGAGCACTGCGCGGGGTCCTCGCGGCCGGCGAGCACCTCGCGGGCGTAGGCGGCGGCGGCGTCGGCGACCTCGGTGCGGGAACCGTAGTTGAGCGCCAAGGTGAGATGCCAGTCGGTGAAATGGGCGGTGGCCTGCAGCGCGCGTGCGAGCTCCTTTTGCACGGCGGCGGGCAACTCGGCGGTGCGGCCGATGGTGTGCAGGCGGATCTTTTTGGCGACGAGCTCGTCGACCTCGCTGCGCAGGAAGCCCTGGAGCAGGAGCATGAGGGCGCTGACCTCGGCGGCAGGGCGTTTCCAGTTTTCGGCGGAGAAGGCGTAGAGGGTGAGGTAGCGCACGCCGCATTGGCCGGAGGCCTCGACGATATGGCGCACGGTCTCCACCCCGCGGCGATGGCCCTCGATGCGAGGCAGGCCGCGTTGGCGGGCCCAACGGCCGTTGCCATCCATGATGATGGCGACGTGGGCAGGAGGCGGAGCGGCGGAGGGTTTCACTCGAAAAGGGCTGCCGGATTGTGCTCGGCGGGCGCAGAACCGGTCAACAACTGAAACCGCAGGGAGGGCCGATGCGGGGCGGCGCCACCGGCGCGTGCGGGCCGCGGGCGCGTGGCGCCGAGGGGAGGGCGGCTCCGGCGGAAGCGGCCGGCGGGGTTGCTGCGTTAAACGCCTATTCCGCGTCGGGAGGGGCGGGCTGCGGGGTTGCGACGGGGACGGCGACCCGATTGAATGGAGACCATTCATTCTTCCATGTGGACCAAACCCTACGGCAGAACCGGCAAGAACATCTCGGTGATCGGCTTTGGCGCCATGCGCTTCGCCAATCCCGCCGACCTTGATGCCTCCGCGGTGGTCGTGCGCCACGCCCACGCCAAGGGCATCAACTATTTCGACACCGCGCCGTACTACTGCGACGACCGCAGCGAGGCCATCATGGGCCGGGCGTTCCAGACGATGCCGCGCGACAGCTTTTACGTCTCCACCAAGTGCGCCGAGGCCGACGGCGACGCGCTGCGCGCCAGCCTGGAGCGTTCGCTCAAGCGTCTGGGCGTGGACTCGATCGACTTCTTCCACATCTGGTGCCTGCTGCGCCCCGAGCAGCTCGACGAGCGCCGCCAGAAGGGCGCTATCGCCGCTGCCCAGCGCGCCAGGGCCGAGGGGCTGATCAAGCATCTGGTCGTCTCCTCGCATTTGAACGGTGAGGACAACGCCTCGGTGCTCGACAGCGGCCTTTTCGAGGGGATCACCGTCGGCTACAACGCGATCAACTTCCCGTTTCGGGCGAAGACGCTTGAGACCGCCGCCAAGCATAACCTTGGCGTGGCCACGATGAATCCACTCGGCGGCGGCCTGATCCCGCGCAACGCCGCCCGCCTCGCCTTCCTCAAAGGGCCGCAGGACAAGGATGTGGTGCAGGCGGCACTGCGCTTCAACGTCTCGCAGCCGGCGATCACCTGTGCGCTGGTCGGGTTTGCCAACGAGCGCGAGGTCGACGAGGCGGTGGCCGCAGTGGAGAATTTCCAGCCGTACCCCGCCGAGCACATCGAGCGGATTAAGGGCAGCATCGGCTCCAGCTTCGAGGGGTTCTGCACCGGCTGCGGCTACTGCATCCCGTGCCCGGTGAACGTCGAGATCCCAAAGTTGATGGACACCTACAACCAGAAGATCCTCGAGGGCACCGACGCCGCGATGACGGACCGGCTCAAGTGGCACTGGTCGCTCTCGCCCGAGGTGGCGGCGGCGTGCACCGAGTGCGGCGCCTGCGAGGACGCCTGCACCCAGCACCTGCCCATCCGCGAGAGGTTGCGCGAGATCGCGGCGCTGGCCAACGGGCGGTGAGCGGTGACCGGTTACCAGTGATCAGTCACCGGTAACCAGTGGCCAGTAGACGGCGGGCGAGGGGCTTTAGCCCGTGCCGGCGGATGGCGACCCTGGGGACCTGCGCTGAAGCGAGGCGCCAAGTCGGTGGGCCGCGTTGATCGCAACGCGGCTCAGCCGGCCTTTTTCACCAGGATACGCGAGTTGCGCCCGCTCTCCTCGTAGGCCTTCAGGCGCGCCTCGGGCAGGATCTCCTTACCGGCCTCCTCGAAGCCGCACACCCCGCTGAAAAAGGCGAAGCTTTGGGTGGAGAGGGCCACGACCTGCGTGGCGCCGCGCTGGCCGGCCTCCCGGCAGGCAAAGTTGACCATCTTCTTGCCTAGGCCGCGGCCGTGGTAGAAGGGCAGCACATACAGCGAGCCGAGCTCGGCCAGCTGCGGCTTGTCGGCATGGAAGGTGAGTGAGACGGTCGCGATCAGGTTCTCGTCGATCTCGTAGACGAAGAACTGCTCGATGTTCTTCTCGATCGCCTGCTGGGTGCGGTGCACCAGCTCCTCGCGCTTCACCGCGTTGCGCAGCAGGTTGTAGATCGCGCGGACATCGCGCCGGGTGGCGCGGCGGATCTGCTGGTAGTCGTTGCCGTAGATCAGGATGCCCACGCCCACGTTGGAGAAGATCTCGTTGATGAGGCCGTCGTGGAGCCCGCCGTCTACGATGTGGACACGCTGCACGCCGGCCAGGATGGCCTCGACAGCCTGTTGCGCTTTGCTGCGGATGCGGCCGGCGCAGGCGGAGGGGTCCTGGCGAGCAGCTCGGCGAGCACATCCACGGCGATGTCGCGCCGGATCTCGCCGGCGATCTCCAGACCGGCGGCCGGGGTGAGAAAAACGATCTTGGTGGCACCGAGGGCCTCGGCGAGTTCGCGGGCGAGCAGGTCGGAATTCACCCGCAGGGTACGGCCGTCGCGGTCGAAGCCGATGGGTTGCAGGATGGGCACGGCGCCGTTCTGGATGAGTTGCAGGAGAAATTCCTTGTCGATGCGGTCCACCCGGCCGGTGAACTGCAGGTCGGTGCCCTTGAGAATACCCATCGGCACGGCGCGCACGGCGTTGGTGATCGCGCACTTCAGGCCGGCCTGGGTGAGGCCCTCGAGAATCTGGTGCGAAACCCGGGCGGTGGCGCGGATGGCCAGATCGAGCGTGGCGGCGTCGGTGAGGCCTTCGCCGGTGTCATCGCTGATGGGCACCGAACGCAGGCGCGAGAGCTCACCCAACTGCTGGCCGATGCCGTGAACCATCACCACCTTGATGCCCAGGCTCTTGAGCACGGCGATGTCGAGCAGGATGTTGGCGAAGTTCTCGTCGGCCACCACCGCGCCATCGACGGCGATCACGAAGATCTGCCCCTGGAAGCGCGGCACATACTTGAGGATACCACGCAGGTCGGTGGGTTTGATGGTGGCAGGCGACGCCGCTGGCTGGCCGGAGCTCATACAGGAGCGGTTCTCGGGGAATCCGGCGCCAGCGTCAACCGTGGGAACGCGGGGATCACGGGTCTGGAGACCCGTGCTACCGGGGGCGGGCTCACCCCCGCCGCTTCGACGATGGGCAAATGGCGGGCGTAAAGCCCGCCCCACCGGGCAGAGCGGATTCGCAAGCAGGGAAGCCTGCGCCACTGGGCGGAGCGGGGAGGCGGCGAGCCCCCTGGGCGCGAGGTCCCGAGGGGCGCGTGCGAGCACGCTGCCTACGGACGGGCCAGGGTTCGATTCTTTCTCGGGATCACGCTTAGCCGGCGCGCAGGATGCCGAGGGTGGCGTGGTCGATGCGCTCGGGATTGGCGTATTGGGGCAGGGCGAAGTGGAGCGCTTCGCCCTGGGACAGGATGCCGAAATCGAGGTTCTTGTAGTTCCAGTACGACCAGCCGAGGTCGGCCTCCCGGAAGATGCCCACTAGGTCGTTCATGTACCGCAACCGGTCGTCGAGCGGGGCCGGGGCGTAGACACCGAATTCATTGCAGGCGACCGGCACGCCATGCTTGGCGCGGAAGGCGATGGGGGCGGCGAGCGCGGCGCGCAACTGCTCGCGGTCCCAGCGGCCGAATTCAAAATGCAACCGGGTGGGCAGGCCGGGATCCTCGCCAAAGTCGGCCGGCCAGTGGCGGACGGTCCGGCAGGGCGCGTAGTCGATCCACGGGGCGTGCTGGTGGGTAAAGAGCAGCGGGGTGTAGCAGTGGAAGCTGTAGAGGATGTTGTCGTCGTCGACCGGGGTGAGCGCGGCAAACTCGCTGGCGCTGTTCCAGCGATTGGAGCCCACGACGATGGTGCTGCGCGGGGCGAGGCGGCGGAGGTGGGCGCAGAACTCGTCCTTCACGGCGTTCCAGATCGACGCGGTGGAGGCGACCGGCTCGTTGAGGATTTCGAGGGCGACGAGCGGGTTGGCGGCGAAACGCTCGGCCAGCACGCTCCAAACCTCCAATGCTTGGCGGCGGCAAGCCGGATCGCTGAAGAAGGGCTGCTCGTGCAGGGTGCCGGCGAAGAAGTCGTGGCCGGGGCAGCGGTGGAGGTCGAGGATCACCCCAAGGCCGGTGGCCGTGGCCGAGGCGATGGCGGAGGAGAGCAACCCGAGTGCGGTCTCATCGGGCGCCAGTGAGGTGCGCTCGAAGACGTTGTAGTAGTCCACCGGCAGGCGCACATGGTTGAAACCCCAACTCCGGATCTGGGTGAAGTCGGCGGCGCTCAGAAAGGTGCGCAGGTGGGTGTGCAGCCCCGGGTTACGCTCGGGATCCTTCGCGTAGAGGTCGTCGACCTGGCTGAACCATCCGCCCAAGTTGACCCCGCGCAGGCGGGTGTGGCGGAAGTCGAATTTTTCGGACGCGGTGGGGGCGGGGGCGGCGGGGGGCATGGAAGTGGGCGGTGTGCGGTATTCAAGGCGCCGCGGGCCCGAGGGCCAGCCAAACTCGGGCGGAGACGCCGGCCGTTAGGGCCGTTAATGCCACGGCGGCGGGCCGGCGGGGCCGGCAAAGAAAAGCCGCCGGGGCGGCCGGCGGCGGTGGGGGCGAAGAGCGGCGACTATTCGTCGGGTTCGCCCACCTCGGTGACGTCGGCCATGGTCTCCTGATGGTCGCCACCGGTGAAGAACTCTTCCTCGCGCAACAGCGCGAGTACGGACTGCACCACCTGCAAGCGCCCGTCCATGGCTAGCTCGGGGTGGTGGTCGGCGAGCCATTCCATGAGCAGGGGTTTGGCTTCGGCAGCTGTGCTGACGCCTTGGAGAAGCACGTCGGCCTCGTCGGCCACCGCGTTGATTACCGCCTGGACGATGGATTTCATGGTTCACCCTACCCGAAGCGGGCGGTTCGTCCAGTGGCGGAACGGCGCGTTCACCACAATTCTGCGGGCGGGCGAAATCCGGAGTGGGGAAACATCCCCACGGCGCGGCGGGCTTGGCGCGGACCGCGTCGACGATCGCGTTGGGGTCAACGCGATCCACCTTTGGATTGCGGGTGGTCCCGCTTGACCTCAAGCGGGACGCCGGCCCGGCCGACGCCGGGGGCGATTCGATCAAGCCGCTTTCGAGATGGAGTCCCTATCGCGTGCAAGCACGCGTCTACAAAGGCCCGGCACTGGTCTCATCTTTTACGCGACTCGGGACTAATCGGACACGGAGAGCTGCGCGAATCCGGGACGCAGCCCCTCACTGGTGGCGGTGAGGGTGATACGGCCGGTGAGCCCGGCCTTCGTGCGGACGATGACCAGACAGAGTCCGTTGAAGGCTTTCCGCTGGGGCGCCTGGAACGGCTCGAAGCTGGTCGGGTCGCCGTTGTCGGTGGCGACGATCTCGCCGGGGCCCTCGATCGAGAACCGGAGTGGGTTGTCGGCGCGCGGCACCGTAAGGCCGTCCGGGTCGGCCACGCGCACCGTCACGAAGGCCAGGTCGTGGCCGTCGGCGCGGAGGGTGGCGCGGTCGGGCGTTGCGGCGAGGGCGGCGGGCGCCTGGGTGGTCTTCACGGTATCCGTGGCCCATTTCACGCCGCGGCGATAGGCCACGACCTTGAGGGTGCCGGGTTCGTAGACGACCTCGTCCCAGCGGAGGCGGTACTCGGCGGGGCCCTTGGCCTTGCGGCCGAGCGAGCGACCGTTGAGGAAAAGCTCGGCCTCGTCGCCCGAGGTGAAGACGTGCACGGGGGTGACCTGCCTGAGGCGTTCCGGCCACGTCCAGTGCGGCAGGAGATGCGCCATCGGCAGCTCGGGCCGCCAGTGCGCTTGGTAGAGGTAGAACCGGTCCTTCTTGAAGCCGGCGAGATCGATGATGCCCGAGTAGGCGCTGCGGGCTTCGTAGTAGGGGGTGGGTTCGCCCAGGTGATCCCAGCCGGTCCAGACGAACTCGCCGAGCACGAAGGGATGCCGCGCCAGGCTGCCGAATACCTTGTCGACGGAGGAGCCGAAATCGACGGCGTGCAGCTCGTAGGCGGACACGTGGTGGTTGACGGAGTCGCCGCCGCGGCCGTCGCGCACCGGGGCGCTCAGGTGCGGCGAGACCGGGAAGAGGTAGACGCCGCGGGAGCTGAAGGCCGAAGCTGTCTCGCTGCTGAGGATCGGCTTGTCCGGGAATTGAGCGCGGTAGCGGTCGTATTGCGGAGCGGTGCGAATTCGTTCGGTGCCTTCGAACTCCGGGTCCTGCCGGATGCCTTCGCCCTGGTAATTCAGACTGATGACGTCGAGCTCGGCGGGCAGGGGCATGTCCGGTTTGGCCCAATTCATCGCACAGCTGGTGGGCCGTGTTGGGTCCTCCTCGTGGACGATCGCGCACAGGCGCCGCGCGATCGCGGCTCCGGCGGCATCGGTGTATTGCTCGCCCACCTCGTTGCCGACGCTCCACAGGACCACCGAGGGGTGGTTGCGGTCGCGGCGCACGAGGGCGCGCAGGTCTTGTTCATGCCAGTCGGGGAAGATGAGATGGAAATCGAGCGGGGTCTTCTTTCGTTCCCAACAATCGAAGGCCTCGTTGTACACGAGGAAGCCCATGGCGTCGGTGAGTTCGAGCAGCTCGGGGGCGGGCGGGTTGTGGCTCATGCGGACGGCGTTGCAGCCGAGCTCGCGGAGCATCTCCAACTGGCGCTGCGCGGCGCGGACGTTGAAGGCCGCCCCGAGTGCGCCGAGGTCGTGGTGCTGGTTGACTCCCTGGATCTGGATGCGCTCGCCGTTGACGAGCAGGCCGTGGTTCGGGTCGAAACGCACGTTGCGGATACCAAAACGGGTTTCGTAGAGATCGGTCACCAGGCCCTGCGTCCAAACGGTGGTCACGGCCACGTAGCGGTGCGGCTGTTGCTGGGGCGGTGGGCCCCAGAGCTTGGGGTGGGCGAGGATCACCGAGCCGGTGACGGTGGCGGTGGCGTGGGCCGCAACCGTGGTCGCCGTCGTGGCGAAGCTGGCGACCGCGGGGCCGGTCTTGCCGCCGGCCGCGTCGAGGGCGAAGACCTGTGTGGAGACTTCGACCGGGGCGGCGGCTGTGGAGTCGTTGGCGATGGTGACGGCGAGGTCGAGGGTGGCCGCAGCGGGTGAGACGTCGTGCGTGGTCACTTGTGTGCCCCACTGGCCGATGTGCACGGGCCGGGTCTTGGTCAGCCAGACGTTGCGGTAGAGGCCGCCGCCGGGATACCAGCGCGACGAACTGGGCGGGTTGTCCAGGCGGATCGCCAGCTGATTGCGGCCGCCGGGAATCAAATACGGAGTGAGGTCGACCTGCCACGAAGAGTAGCCGTAGGGCCAGCCGCCGACGAGCTGGCCGTTGAGCCAGACGGCGGCGTAGGCCATCGCGCCGTCGACCTCGAGCACGATCGATTTGCCGGCGTCGGTCGCCGGGATGTCCAGGGCCTTACGGTACCAGGCGACACCCCAGCTGGGCAGGCGGCCCATGCCGCCGAAATCGCCCTCGGTGAGGAAGGGGCCTTCGATGGCCCAGTCGTGCGGGAGGTCGACGCGGCGCCACGCGCGGTCGTCGAAGCCGGCCTGGACATAGGCGAGGTTGCTGCCGGGGTTGCCCGCCGGCCGGGTGTGGCGGCGCGCGGGGTCCTTGAGGAAGGAGTTGCCGGTCGGAAGAATCCACGGTTTGAGCACGGTTTGGCCGGTGGCCGCGAGCCGCTCGGCCTCCTCGGGGCGGGCGTCGGCGACCTGGTTCTCGGTGGTGGTGCGGATTTCCGGGCGGACGTCGTAGAGCAGCGGGGTGATCAGCCCCGGCGGGTCGTCCTTCTGGAAGCGCCAACCGTCGTTGAGCGGGAGGCGCTCTCGGGGCGAGGCAAGCCGGTCGAGGGGCACGGTCGCGTCCGTCTGGGGCAACGGAGCCGCTGTCGCGAAGAGATGGAGGCCGCAGGCGAGGGTGAGGGCGGCGAAAATTTGGGCGGGAGTGGTCATGATGGAAACCCTGGGGCGAGGAGGTTGATCCTTGGGTCGAATCCAGTGCAGGGGCGTGGAGCGCAGGGCCGAGAGTAGCGAGAGGGGATGGAGTCGCCGAGGCTGAATCGGGGCGCGGGACGAAATGGGGTAGCGGCACCCGGGCAACGGAGCTTCTTGGCCAGGATGGCGCCCCGCAGCGATGGGCGTGAAACCCGGCGGTTGAGCGGAGCTATCGAGGGTGGTGAGACGCGGTCTGAGGGCACAAAAAGATCCGGAACCGCCAGGCTCCGGATCTTGTGTTGAACGCAAGCGGCGAGCGTAGCGCCCGCCGCCGGTTTTAACTCAGCAATGCCGGATCAGAAGCTGAACGTGTTGGTGAGCGTCCATGTCTGGCAAGGAGCGATGCCCCAGGCCGCGACGGTGCCGTCCCATTGCGTCGACAGCGGCACCAGCTTGTTGCCGTCGCCGAGGTTGCGGACGTTGAGCTGCACGCGCCAATTGATCTTGCTGGTGAGCTTGCGTTCGTAGCCGATCCAGAGGTCGATGGCGTCCTGCGTCTCGCCGTAGTAGGGCTTGGCGATATCGAAAGTCACGGTGCCATCTTTGTTTTCGATCACCGGATACCCGATGGCGATCTTGTCCTGCCAGCGATAGCCGGCGCCGACGTTCACGCCCTTCAGGAAGCCTTCCGTGAAGTTGTAGTTGGAGACCAGGTTGAAGCGCCAGCGACGCAGCTCCGAGGAGTTGTTGCCTTCCTGCAGCTTCATCAGGGAGTACTTCGAGTAGAAGTTGCTGTTCCAGCTGGCCAGTGCCGGCGAGGCGCTGTTCTGGCCGCCACCCCACTGACGCATGTCGCCCATCGGACCATTCTGGTAGCGGTTGGTCAGGTCGATGAATTCCTGCAGGGTCGCTCCGCCGATGTTGTTGCGCTGGGCCTTCGTCTCGGAGGCGTTGAAGGTGAGGCGCCAGTTCTTGGTCGGATTGGCCGTGAACTCATATTCCCAACCGCGGGAGATCTGATCCTCGGTGGCGACGAAGTTGGACACCGGAGTGGCCATCGTAGTCGGTTTGGTGGTGCCGAAGTCGTTGAATCCCCAGGCGGCCAGGATGCGCTTCACGATCGGCTCGGCGGTGTAGGCACGCCAGGCCGACACGGCGGCGGCCGACAGGGCGTCGGCAGCCTCCTGCGATTCCGCCACCCCGTTGATGGTGCGCGGCGCGTAGCGCCACGTCCAGGTCCCGGTGGTCGTGCCTGTACCCGCCACCGAGGTGGGGTCACCCAGGTTGGTGAGATGGTACTCGTAGGCGTCGGCCCGGTCCTCGTTGCGCTGGATGAAGTTGCCCCCGCCCAGCAGGAACCAGGTCGGCACGCCCGTGGTATTGGTGGCGTTGGTGACCGAGGTCTGGTACTTGTTGACCCGCAGCGAGAAGCGCTCGTCCTTGGTCGAGATCATGATGCCGCGGTCGTTGGTCTTGCCGGAGGGCGCCGGCAGGAGCACGCCGTAGATGTCGTTGCGCGTACCGCCGATCTGGAAGTTCTGCGACTCGTTGTAGTAGACACTCACATTCACCGGGAGGCGATCGCCGACGAACTTGTTCAACTTTGCCACCACGCTCCAGCTGGGGGAGTTGGCCTCATAGAGGTTGTATGTCTTGCCGACCGTCGAGTACTGCAGGGCGCCGTTCTTATCGAGGGCAGCGAGGTTGACGCGGTTGGTGTTGTAGTTGCCCGCCATCTGCTTGGAGGCATCAAACGCCCAGGACTTCACGTTGTCAGTACGGATTCCGTACAGACCGACGATCGCGCCGTCCCAGAAGAAGGATTGCAGGACGGCTGCACGCGAGTCGACCTTGCGCCGGCTCAGGGTGGCGCCGTAGGTGAGCGCATCCTGGTCGCCGTTCTCGGCACTGAGGAGATCCACCGGGGTCTCCTTCCATCCCACGTAGTTGGAGGGATTCTCCGACTGGGTGACGACCTGCCCGTTGTAGGTGTTCACCCACGGGTCGGCCTTGTTCACGCTGGGGGCGTTCCAGGTGGAGTCGAAGTAGCGCAGCGTGGCCACATCCGGGACCTGTATGGCCGCACCGGCGTTGGGGATGCTCACCCCCTTGTAGGTGCTCGATCCCTTCAGGGAATCGGACAGATAGATCGTCGAGGTCACCGTGCGATCGTTGCCGTTCATGTCGGCGGCCACCGACGGGGTGGCGACGAGGGCGCCGAAGGAGTCGGGCGTGCCGTAGCGTTTGAAGCTGCGATTGTCCGACCGGGCCATGTCCTGGCTGTAGAGGCCGCTGAGGGTGTGTCGGCCAAGCAGCTTCATGACCCAACCGTTCTTGCCGTTGCGGTTGAAGTCGTGGGTGAAGTAGGCGCTGAGGCGGGCGGACTCCGTGGTGTTGTCGCTGGCGCTGTTGCCGTAGGTATAACCGCTTTCGATATACGCCTTGCCGACGTTCTTGTTCGCCGTGCCGTCCATGTTGTAGGCGTTGATGTCGACGTAGAGCGCGCCGCCTCCGTTGAAGGAGTACTGCCCCCGGCGGTAGCGTTGCTGGTCGTAGGCGGCCTCGAAACCGAGCTTCTGGTGGAAGAAAGTCTGCGTGAGGGCGGCGTTGAAGTTGTGGAAGTTCTGCCACTCCTCCTTGTTGTCGCCGTCGATCAGGTTGTTGTAGAAGTCGAAGACCGACGAGTCGGAGAGCGTGGTGCTCTTCCACAGGCCCCACTTCTGGTATTTGGCCTTGGACTCGCGCTCGGCCCAGTAGGCGGTGGTGGCCACGGTGACGCGGCGGGAGAAGGGCAGGCCACCGATGCTGCCGTCGATGGTTCCGGTCGAGCTGACCCCGCCGATGTTCTTGTACTCAGGCAGCGAGGTCACGTACGGCGACGTTGCACCCTGGTCGACCTGCATCCAGACACCTCCGTACATCTGCGGAGCGCCGAGCCAAGCCTGGTAGGTGGGGTTGGCCGCACCGGTGGAGCGGGTGGCCATGTACTGGCCGGCATCGGTCGGGAAATAGGTCGTGGCGTCGGCGTTGTAGAAGGGGCCGTTGGTCTGCACCCGGTTGGGGTCGTAGACGGCCTGGCCGAGGTGATCCCACCATCCGGTGACGCAGTCGGTGGGGGTGATGGTGCGGGGGTTGTTGCTTTGGACCGAGCCGGTCTCGTGGTTCCTGCCGGGTGGTCTTGCTGCCGCCGCGGCTGAGGAACTTCGGGTCGTAGCGGAGCGTGGCGAAGATGCGGCGGTCGAGGCTGTAGGCCGGATCCTGTTTGAACTGCTCGTCGTTGCGCAGGATGGCGACGCGCACCGAGAGTTCGTCCTCGAGGAGGTTCTGGTTGTAGTCCAGCGAGACGCGGTTGGCGCCGTAGGAGCCGTAGCGGGCCTCGACTTCACCGAAGGTGCGATGCTGAGCGGTCTTGGTGGAGGTATTGATGATACCCGCCGGGCTGCCCAAACCGAAGAGGATAGAGTTGGCGCCGCGCTGCATATCGACGCGATCGACGTTGTAGCCGTCCCAGGGAATCTGGGTGCCAAAGAAGTTGCGGGTGTTGTCGGCCGCGGAGAGGCCGCGCACGCGGGTGTTCTGGTTGGGATTGGTGAACTTCCCGGACTCGTCTTCATTCTGGCCTCCCCGAGGCGCCCTTGAAGTTACCCTGGGTACCGCCCCTTCCGTGTTGGTGGTGTAGGCCGGGAGGGACTTATTGTCCGTAGCGCCTTGGTATCCTTGAGGAATTCAGCGGTGACCACCGGATAGCGGGCCGACATCTTCCAGAGCGGGTATTAATACGCGAGCCAGCGAGGTCTGGGCGGCGGTGGCCGGTGGAGGATTCGGCAGTCACCTC
>JADJTK010000033.1 GCA_016711225.1 Opitutaceae bacterium | reverse complement strand
TGCGACACGAACGCCTTCGCCACGACGCTTTGGCACCGGCGCTATGGACGAGTTCGGCCCGGAGGTGGAAACCATCGCTGCGCAGGGCGCTGTGACCTCTATCTGCTGACCGGAGACGAAATTCCATTGTCCAAGACGGCTTACGCGCGACGGGGCACATCACGCCACGAGATGCACGGCTGGTTTGAGAAGCGCTGACCGCACGGACGGTCCCTGGGAAGCTCTTGCAGGGATCGCCCGAAGCCCGACTGGCCGAGGGCGCTGCAGCGGGTCTCGCTCTTTAATCGGCCGGTGTCGGTGGCAACCCGGGACGTACGTCAGAAATTCCTCAGTGAAGCCGGCACTCTGATCCTCGAAACCCGCAGTTCAAACCGGTCATGCGAGGGGCACGGGAGGAATGGAGTTCACCTGCAATTCACCTCCTGCAGATCGGTACCCTGGTCGAGCGTCGTACCTCAAGGCAGTTTGAAGGCGGGTTTGGACGACGATCTCGACTACGCGCCGTTCTTCCAGCGTGGCGACTTTGGCAAAGCCCATCAGCTCTCAGAAGCTGGCTGCCCCGTTTAGGAAGGCTGAACAATGGGCTCCTTGCGGCACCTCCGGCCGTTGCAGCTACTGTCTGTAGCTATGATCACCGCCAAGATATTCCGCCACCCGAGCAGCCAGGCGGTCCGCCTGCCAAGGCCTTCCGCTTCGACCGTTCAGGTACAGATCAGCGCGGCGACGATGTGGTGCTCACGCTGGCGGCGCAGATTTCGGACATTCGCCGGATGCCGCCACCCTCGCAGAGAAATTCCCAGAAGGCTGGAGAGTTCCCCGCCCCACCGTATAGCGGCGAAGCCTGGGCAAGCTATTGCCAGAATTTTGACCGAGCGCCTCCGTGAAACTTTCGTTTCTCCTCGATACCAGCACCTGTATTCCCGTGCTGCGCAATCAGGCCAGCCTTGGAAAGTTACCCGACCCGGCGCTCTTTTGCAAGCCTCGAGTTATTGTTGCGGCCGAGCTCTGGACCGGGGTGAAGAAAAATCTGCAGACCCATCCGCAACAGGCCGCGCGACTGGAGGGCGTTTCTGGAGTCTCTTCCAGCTCGTTGAATTCGATCTCCGCCGCGCTCCATTACGCCGAGATCCGGGCCGCTTTGGAGTCAGCGGGTACGTCGATTGGTCCGCTCGGTCTCCTGATCGCCGCCAAAGCCCGTAGCCTCAGGGCGACGATCGTCACCGCCAACGCGGGGGAATTCAAGCAGGTCAAAGGCCTGAAGGTGCAGGCCTGGAAATGAAAGCCCCAACATCCGGCTCGGATCCTGATGCCTTCCGCAGTGCTTCGACTCTCCCTCAGCGACGGCTTTGTGTGGCTGCGGACGGTCCCCAGATGCTCTTGCGTGGATCGCTCAAAGCCCGGTTGACCGATGCACTGCAGCAGGTCGAATCCCTCTTCCCCGATTGGGCGTGGCGGTCGGTTTCTGTGACCGCGGGGCTATTGGCCAAAGAGGGCGATCCAAGCTAAAATGTGGTTGATTTCCGGATCGAGAGTCGCTCGCAGTAGGTCCACTAGTTCCGGGTCCATCACTTCGAAATCGTCGGGAATGTCGAGAACGTCGATGCGGGGCATATCAGTTCCTCGAACCGCATCGTGATCATTACTTGTGCTCGCGCTCCATCACAAAAACGACGTCTGCCCATTTAGGTCCGCCTCGCGCTCGCGGCGCTCGGCTTCCGAGCGGACCCCGTCGAGCGTACCTCGAGCCGGGCGTCATTGCGGTATACCCGCTCGGCGGTGACGCTGCGCTGCCGATTCATCGCGCATACGAAAAGGACTCTCAGGCGACGAAGCATTGGTCTTGGTTCGTCAGGCCGCGAAGGTTTCCCAAGATCGCGAGGTTCTGTTTTAGCCAGGACATCGCGGACTTCTGATTCAGGAAGTTCATTCATCGCCGAGAGGCGACACTCTCGCATACCGCGGATCCCTTTGGTTTCCTCCCAGAGCCGCTGTTTCTCCTCACCCTCACGAATGATGTAGCGGTTGATGGTTCCGGTGAGTCCGACGCCCCATTCAGCTTCTGAGGCCCGTCACAAAAGTACAGGTCCTTGATCATCTGCCGGTAGGTAGAATTGGTCCTTCAAGATCGCGGTGAGCATCTCCTCGCGCTCGAATAGGTCGTGCTCGTCTTTGGGCACCGTAACCGAAAGCAGGAGTTCTTTGGCCAGCTTCGGTGCGTTCGAAATCGACCGCGAACATGAGACGGCAAAGGTATTCTTTGCCTGGCCTGCAAACCTTGGCTTCCCACGCCTATGCTGTTCAAGAGATCCCAGACAGCCGCTTTGTTCGAGTGTCCGACGAGGGCGTCCCGCTTTGCCGAATCACAGCCCGCGCCAAAGTAGTCTTGGATTGTACTTCTCGCGATTCCTCGATCAGTGCGGGTGGCGGGATTGACGGATCGAGTTCTCATCGCCGCGACAAGTTGGGTCCATCAGATGCCGGCCAGAACGACCTGAAAGAAGCTGATGGGCCATCGCTTCGCGCTGCTCATTCGCGAAGTCGACTTTCGTCCCGTGAGGCGAGCAAGTAAGTCGAACCCATCCTTGGTTATTCCGATCTCGAAGTGACCGCCTCCCACGAAGTCGATCCAGCGGCAAGAGACATGCACAGGACACGGGCAAATGTGATTCGATCAGCCAGCAAACCAGTCAGATCGTCGTCACTGATCACTGGCCGATACTTCCCACCGCAGCACCGAGTCGGCGTCTACCGCGGCTCTCCGTGACCGGAATGACTCTGCAGAGTCAACGGGTATGGTACAGGTCCCCAGCGCGATGGCGGCGATCTGCGAGACGGTCGTGGGCCCCCAAGGTAAGTCAGCGCCACCAACTTCCTCTACCTGTGAACGCAAGCGCTGTGGTAACGGCACGACCGTCATGTCGTCGAGGGGCGGCTCGATTTTCTTGGAAGATCGATCGGTGCGTTCGAGCTGTGAGATACTGGGGTGCGAGGTAGGTGGTGGCTCCGCCGTGCAATGATCCGCTTGGCCTCGTCGACGATCCGCGGCATCGAGTGAGTCAATTCGTCGACCATGTAAGGGACCGATCTTTGAGCACCCAGACGGGGGTGTGGACCAAAGGGCGGTTTCGTTCTTCGCCTTGGCGCCGCGAAGGAATGTGTCGATCTGCCGGAAGAACTTCGAGGATCGGAAACGTCGAAATTCGGAATCTGTTCCCCTTTGACTCATCCCACACCGCCACCATAATGATTCCTGACATGTTGTCCGTATGCATGGGTTCGCCGCCGCTGATGTCTCTCATCAGACGTTTGTTCTTTCCCCACAAGCCGAGTCCATTGCGGATGCCCATGCCCCAACCCATGTGGAACATCCCAGGTTGTCGCGGCGAGTCTGAGCCAGCAGGCGACGATCCGCCGCGACAGCTTCGCCACGATGCCCATCACTGCTTCATGCTTCGTGCTGGGGAGGCCGGAATTCAGAAGTGTATCCAAGCGGCTCCTGCAACTGCGACCAGCACGGAGCAGGCGATCAGAGTACCGATGAGCGGGTGCCGCTTGAACGCTGCGGCAACGCCTCTTCCTCGGTTTGGCCTTTGCGCGTCAACGCCATCCGTGCGGTCATTCTCGTTCGGGGTGTCCGGATTTTGTGCCATCGGGGTATGCGAATGTTCAGGGCTTTGTCCTCGGCGGACAAGATCCCATCAGGTCAGTTTCAGAACGGCGGCGAGCGGCGGAAGCCGTGGGACAGGACGATTAGCAGAAAGAGGAGATTCCGCAGCAGCACGGCCAAGACGGGCAGGCCGAGCGGACGGGTGGGGGTTGGCGTGTGCTTTGCTCAAGTTGGGTGCCCAGGCGCTCCATCCAGGAGGAGGCGCGGCCACTCCATCAGACCCGCGAGCCAATCGGCCGGGATGCCCTCCTTGCCGAGGGCGGAGCCCAGGATGCCGCCGACAATTGCGGCGGTGGTATCTGTATCGCCCCCGCAACGCACCACTGCCGAGACTGCGGCCCGGTAATCCCGCGGATTGGCGAGCCAAGCATGGAGGGCGACGGGCACCGTGTGATAGACGTAGCCGGACACTCCCTTCTTCAGGCCGAGGGACTCGGCGAAAGCCTCCGTCGAGTGCCCGCTCGCGGCGGAGTTCACGGCGCGCGAGACGAGAGTGATCAGTTCGGCCCCATCGCTACCGAGCGCGGTGCGAAGGGCTTCGAGGTAAGCCGCGCCGGAGACGGCGGAATCGTGGCGGGCCATCCCTGCGGCCAGTGTGACCGCATAGGCGCCGTACTCCGCTTTGGGGTCGGTGTGTGTCAGGCGGGTCGAGGCGCGTACCAGCGAGCGCAGGGTGGTGAGATCGTCGATGGCGGCACCGAAGAGGGCTGCCCGCATGGCCGGACCATTGCCGGCGGAATAGACGCCACTTCGCTCCGCGCCAAAACCAAGCCAGAGTCGAATGATGGACCGTGCGGTGGCCAGGCCGACGCCAGCCGGTAGGCCGAGCAGCCAGAAGCGGAAGCGCCAGGCGAGCGAGCGCTTGAAGCGTTTGAGGTCGCCGGCGGACGCGATTAGGGCTTGGGCGACCATGCAGCTCTGTTCGGTGTCGTCGGACACCATACCTCGCCGAAAGAAGAAGCGGTGCCGGTCGGGAGCTCCGAACAGCCGGGCCGCGCGCTGGCGGGACATGCCTTCGTATGGGAGTCCGATGGCGTCGCCAACGGCGGTGCCGAGCAGGCAGCCTGTGATGGGGTGGGGCGTCAGGGGGGGCGGCGGTGGGGTTAATCGGTGCTGGAGTCAGCGGATCGGCGTAGTACCGCACGGAATTCAGAGAAAAACGAGGAGAGCACAGAGGCCCGGGGGCAAGGCGGATCTACGGGGTGGTTGCGCTCATGGGACGCTGCTTCAGACAGGCACGTGAGGCTGGCGACGCCGAGTGGCAGAAGCGGCGCGGGCGGAGCCTCGCCCTCCAGACGGAAGGGATCGCCGGTTGGAGGGCGAACCTCCCGGTGAGCCGGATGCCCCCAAGACCCGTCCTAAAGGAACGGGCCACGTGTGGGGCGCTTGGATCAGGGTCCGACGACCAATGCGGCGGTGCGTTCCCGGCGTCGTCGAGGAGCCGGGTGGCGATGGCCGCCGCCGGCGCGGCGCGCCCGCAGGAATCCTGACCGGCGCCCATTTGGACCTCGGCCAGTCCGCCGACGGTGATGCTGTCGGTGTTGGGCTGGGTCAGCGCGGTGCCGGCAATTTTGACCTTCACGAGGCCGCCGGTGCCGAAGCAGAGGTACGGAATGGTATCGGCTGAGGCGGCGATCTCATGGACGACCACCAGCCCGCCCACTGCTGTGACCGTCGGCGCGTAGATTCCGGTGTAACCGAGCGCCGCGTTGTACGAGACATTTCCTTGGTGGATACCACCGAGTCTGCCATCGGTGCTGATGATGCCTGCGGCCGCCACCTCGGCCCAGCCGTTGTACGCCGCGCCGGCGCGAGTGACTCCGGGATTGGTGGCGGTGCCCACTGAGTAGATGGTGAAGTGCGTGGTTTCATCAGCTCCGGCCAGAACGATGGTCGCCTTGCCTTTCATGTACTGGATACCGGGTTGGTTGTAGAGGGCGGGGGCGATCGGACCGGTCGCGTTGGCGAGCACAACGGTGATGGCGCCGGCCCCAGACATTTCGACCTGGACAATACTGTCGTTGGAATCGAGGTACGACATGCGGGCGATTTTGCCCGCGGCGGCCGTGAAGGTTCCGGCTGGCCCGGTGAGCAAAAACTGATCGTAAACGTAACCTGTTGCCGGGTGACGAATGCCCTGCCATTCGGCGCGGGTGGAGACGGCGCCAGCGGTCCTCTCGCCTGCATCCGGCACCACGCCGAGGACGGTGGGGCGTGACAGTGCCTCCCCTCCGGTGCCCGTGACGACGACGTCGTAGAGGCCGGCGGCGGCCGAGTCGAGGTGGGCGAAGGCAAGCGTCGAAGTGGTGGTACCGGCGATGGTGGCTCCGCCCTTGAACCACTGGTAGGTGAGGTTCGTTCCAGCAGCCCTGACCACGAGCGTCGCCGGCGCGCCAGCGACAACGGTTTGGGACTTCGGTTGGGTGGCGATGACGGGCGGTGCTTGGGTTTTATAGCCCTCCCAGGTCGGGCTCGTGAAGCCGGTGGAGCCGTATCGATAGAGGATGGTGAAGGCGGGTGCAGTGCCTTCGAAAGCATTGGGGCCGAAATAGGAGGGTGCGTTGCCCTGGAAATAGGCGCTGGTAAGCCCGGAGCAGTAGGAAAAGGCCCAACTTCCGATGGAGGTGACGCTGCCGGGGATGGTCATGCTGGTTAGTCCTGAGCAGTTGGTGAACGCCCGATCACCGATGGAGGTGACGCTGCCAGGGATGGTCACGCTAGTAAGTCCAGAGCAGCCGGTAAACGCGCCATCACCGATGGAGGTGACGCTGCCGGGGATGGTCACGCTGGTAAGCCCGGAGCAGTAGTAAAACGCGCCCTCACCGATGGAGTGACTCTGCCGGGGATGGTCACGCTTTCCCGGAGCAACAGGAAAAGGCTCTATCGCTGATGGAGGTGACGCTGCCGGGGATGGTCACGCTAGTAAGTCCAGAGCAGCCGGTAAACGCGCCCTCACCGATGGAGGTGACGGTGCCGGGGATGGTCACGCTAGTAAGTCCAGCGCAGCCGGAAAACGCGCCCTCACCGATGGAGGTGACGCTGCCGGGGATGGTCACGCTGGTAAGCCCGGAGCAGTTGCAGAAGGCGCCGAATCCGATGGAAGTGACGCTGCCGGGGATAGTCACGCTGGTCAGGCGGGAGCAGCCGTAGAACGCGGCCAATCCGATGGAGGTGACGCTGTCGGGGATAGTCACGCTGGTCAGTCCAGAGCAGCCGAAAAAGGTGTCATGTTTAATGGAGGTGATGCGGCCGGTAATGGTCACGCTAGTAAGTCCAGAGCAGCCGGTAAACGCGCGATCACCGATGGAAGTGACGCTGCCGGGGATAGTCACGCTGGTCAGGCTGGAGCAGTTGCAGAACGCGGCCGATCCGATGGAGGTGACGCTGTCGGGGATGGTCACGCTGGTCAGTCCAGAGCAGCCGAAAAAGGTGTCATATCCAATGGAGGTGATGCGGCCGGTAATGGTCACGCTAGTAAGTCCAGAGCAGCCGGTAAACGCGCGATCACCGACGGAGGTGACGCTGTCGGGGATGGTCAGGCTGGTCAGCCTGGAACAGTCGGAAAACGCGCTATCGCCGATGGAGGTGACGCCGTTTAAGATGGTCACGCTGGTCAGCCCGGAGCAGCCGGAGAACGTGCTGTCGCCGATGGAGGTGACCCTGCGGGGGATGGTCATGCTGGTCAGGCTGGAGCAGTTGGAAAACGTGCTGTCACCGATGGAGGTGACGCTGCCGGGGATGGTCATACTGGTCAGGCTGGAGCAGTAGTAGAATGCGAAGTCGCCGATGGAGGTGACGCCGTCGGGAATAGTCACACTGGTCAGCGCGCCGCAGTCGAAGAACGCGAAGTCGCCGATGGAGGTGACGCCGTCGGGAACAGTCACACTGGTCAGCGCGCCGCAGTCGTAGAACGCATGGTATCCGATGGATGTGGTGCCGCTGGGGATGGTATAGGCGGTTTGAAGCCTGCCCTTTGGATAGTGGATCAGCGTCGCCAATGTCTTGGTGAAGAGTACCCCATCTTTGCTGGCATAAGCCGGATTGGTCGGAGCGACATTGATTTCCGATAGCCTGGAGCAGTTCCCAAATACGTCGATTCCGATGGAGGTGACACTGCCGGGAATGGTCACGCTGGAAAGTCCCGAGCAGTAGGTGAATGCACCCTCTCTAATGGAGGTGACGCTGCCGGGGAAGGTCACGCGAGTCAGGTTGGAGCAGCCGGAAAAAGCAAAATCGCCGATGGAGGCAACGCCATCGGGAATTGTATAGGCTGTTTGGAGTCTGCCCGCTGGATATTGGAGGAGAGTCGCCAGTGTCTTGAAAACGAGCACCCCGTCTATGCTTGCATAAATCGGATTGGCCGGAGCGACATTGATTTCCGTCAGGCTTGAGCTGTGTCCGAATGCGCCGCTTCCGATGGAAGTGACGCTGCCGGGGATAGTCATGCTGGTCAGGCCAAAGCAGCCGTAGAATGCGAAGTCGCCGATGGAGGTGACACTGCCGGGGATGGTCACGCTGGTAAGGCCCGGGCAGTAGGCGAACGCACCCTCGCCGATGGAGGTGACGCTGCCGGGGATGGTCACGCTGGTCATCCAAACCTGGTAGTGGAACGCGTAGTCTCCCACGGAAGTGACAGGATTGCCGTCGATCGTGGAGGGAATTACGACCGCCCCGCCGCTGCCGTTGTAGCGGTCGATCGTGATCGCCGTGCCGGTTTCGGTGTAAGTGAAATCCCCAAACGTGGCGGCGTGGAGCGAGGCTAGGCTGAAGGCGAGGAGGGGCAACAGGAACCGGGCACGGCGGGGAGCCAGCGAGGCACCGAGGAAGGAAAACACCGTGGCGAGGGAGGGCATGGGGGCGTTTGGGCGAGGGTTTGCAGTTACAGTGAGGGCTGCGGCGGGCGCGGGGGCGTACTGGGGAAGCGTTTTGCTCCTCCCACGCCACCAAAACCGTCGACGGAGAGCCAACTAAGGTTCGTAGGGAGAGCAAGACTATGCCGCGCCCGATCTGAAGCTGTTGGATGCGCGGAAGTGTCAACTCCGGCGCGCTGAGCAGTGCAATGCAAAGAAGTGGGCACTAGCGTAGTCGAGAAATGGAAGGGAGCAGAGGGCACGGAGAGGTTTTACCTCAATCGAGGCAGTGAGGAGCGGGTAACGGATACCATGCCCCGCCCAACGACGAAGCGATGCCGGTCGGGGGGGCCAAACAGGCGAGCCGCACGCTGGCGTGATATCCCCTCGTACGGCAGTCCGATGGCGTCGCCAACGGCGGTGCCGAGCAGGCAGCCCTGGATGGGGTGGAGTGTCACGGAGGAGGCAGGCTTCTAGACGGAAGGGAAGGGAATCTCGGAGGTGTACTGCACGACCTTGTCGCCAAACGCCGGAACACTGGAGGCCTCGATGCGCTGGCCAACCCCGAATAGTGCGCCGAGTGCCGCGACCGCGGCCTCCCGCTCGGTCGCGCCGGCAACCGCGCGTAGGATGAGCCCTCCATCCAGCCGTTGGTGCAGGGTGTATTGGGGTAGCGCGAGTCGCTGCAGCGCATGCGTGATCTCAATGTTGTTGATGAATTCGTTGCGCATCGTCCGGAACATTACCGGGGGGCGCCCCTCCAGTCGGTCCAAGATCCAATCTTCGCCGTCGAAGCGCAGCGCGGCATGGTCGCCGGTACGGTAGCGCAAAAGGGGCAAACAGAAATTGAAGCCACCCGTGAGCGTGATCTCTCCACGCGTTCCCGGGCGCACCGGGGCACCGTCCGCGCCGAGGATCTCGACGTACAGCCGGTGCTGGAGCAGGACGTGGCCACCGACGTCCGCATCGAAGACCGCCACAGGGCCAGCTTCGTTCATCGAGTATAGGTCGAGCACTGGGCAACCAAAGCGGGCCTGTAGGCTGTGCTGCATGCCCGGAGTCAAGGCCATCGAAGTCGAAAGAATCGCCTTCGGCCGGAACTGGGTGGGCAACTGGGCGAGTTCCCGAAGGGATATGGGGTCGCCGGTGACGACCTCGGGGGAGAGTGCATCGAGGTACTTCGCGCGATCGTCGGCGTCCCGCCAGTCGTCGGGGTGCAGATTTACCTTGGCCAGGCCCGACTCGTCCATGGTCGGGGTGACGGAGACGTAGGTGAAGCATTTCCGTTGATAGCCGACCAGGACGACGCCCACTTGCCCGCGCCCGTGGCGCAACTCGATACCGTGGCGACGTAGCGCCCGTTTATGGAACGCCAGGTAGGACGCCGCCACGACCGGATGGGACGCGAGCAGCAGCGGATGGCCGGTGGTGCCGCTGGTCCGGAAGTTGATCAGGCGATCGAGGGCGACGGAGTCGGGCACGAACTTGGTGATGTCCCGACTCAGGTCGGCGCGACTGATGGTGGGAAGGTCGGCAAGTCGGGCGGGGGGCGACCCGTAGTTCCGGTAGAATGGTACCTCGGTGCAGCAGCGAGTCACGAAGGCCGGCATCCAACCGGGCATTTCATCGGGCCGCCAGCTAACCCAGGCGGAGGTGACTTCCTGCGCGAAGGCCCGCACCTGTTCAACGTCGGCCGGATAGAGATGGTGGCCGCTTTCGTTGCGCAGGATAGGGGCGTTGGGGTGTTCGCGCAGAAACGCGAGCATGCGACGCCCGTGCTCGGACAGGGCGGGATAGCGCTCCGCCTCGGAGATGGTTTCAGGATTCATTCGCGGGTCCATTTGTCAGCGGATTCATCGGCCGCTTTCTTTGCCAAGGCCGCCCGGATATCGCGGGCGCGTTGCTCGGCGACCCGCGCGGCCCGCAACACGCGCTCCCGTTCGACGGAACTCAGGCTGGCCAATCGATCCTGGGCCTGGGCTACGGTCTCGCCGGCGGGACGACAGTCCAGTCGAGCCAACGCGGTTCGCACTAGTTCTCCTCCGGTCGGGGCGTGAGATACTTGTGCGACGGCCCCAGGCGGCGAGTTGCCCCGCGGTCCGTCGAGCAGACCAAGCACCTTATCGACCCCGGCCTTAGTCCATTGAACCACCGTCGGCAAGCAGCCAGCACAGGAGCAGCGCGATCGCGAGGCGGCTGCGATCGGCGCGGATATCGGCGCCGACGAATGGCGCGAGCTGGCTGGGCTCGATGGGCGTGCCGAGCTGCGCCAGGAGATCGTGCACGACCGCCGGAACGGCGATCTGTCCGCCGCGAGCGATCCGGGGCTCAGCCAAGAAGTCCTCCGGCGTCTCCGCCAGGCGACGGGTCAGGGTTTCCAGGGGCGGGCCTTCGGTGTTCATGGTCTAGACGGAAAACTTCTCGAATACTCGGGTGCTGAGACAGTCGTCACAAGCGGAGGGCCTGTCGGCTCTGATCTTCGAGGCAAAGCGTTCCGGCAGAACGCGGAGCGCCGCTACGAGTCGATCTCGGCGACGGGGATGCCGTGGGTGCCGACTGTGAAACCGCACGGCGCGATCCGGCCGTGGATATCGACGAAGAGGGAAGGCCCCGCCGGGGCGGCAATCGTGGATGGGCAGGCGCTCGCCCGGCTCGAGGCGGCCATCCGGCGCAGATACTGGCCGAGCCGAGCAAACGCACCTGCTTTTTGCCCAAGCTCGTCCCGGAGCCGGGGCAGATGCTCTTCCAGGAGAGCGACGCTGGCGGGCTCCAGCCGATTGGCGGGGTAGAATTCGGGGCGGTCGTTCCCGCCGAGTTGGTTGAAGCTGATCTCCTCGATGCCCCAGTCTGCCAGTTCGTGACAAAGTCGGTCGAATACGCCGATGGTCCGCCGCATCAGGACGACATTGGCCCGCAGTCGCAGAGGGCGGCCGGTGCGACGGCGCTCGTCGGCGAGGCTGCGCACGCTGGCGGACAAGGTTGCGTAGAGGCTTGGCGCGCCGCGGAGGGCGTCATGCGCGGTTCCCGGGGCATCGACGCTGACCGTGAGCTCGGCATATGAGGCGAGGAGATGGCGCCGCACCGAGGTGGATTCGAGGGCCGTGCCATTGGTCGTGGTCGCGACGCGGAGTCCGTGGCCGACCGCGAATTCGGTGGAGAGCTCCGCCAGCGGCGACCAGAGCAGCGGCTCGCCACCCAGCCAGCACACGAGGACCGTGTCGTCCGTTTCCCTTTGGTACTGCGCCAGTACGCGGCCGGATTCGCGAATGCGCTGCGGATCCGCGTCGCGGCGCGGCCGCGCGAGCCCGCGGTCGTAACTGCAGAACGGACAATCCAGGTTGCAGCGCTCGGTGACCTGCCAGACGACGATCATGATGACCCTCCCATTACTGGAGGTGGGCGCAGACGGCGGGCTCCGGCCGATTCGGCGCCGTCCTGATAACGCAAGCGGCTGAATGCGCGGGCGAACTGCACGAGGCTGTCCCACGAGGCGACTCGATGGACCTGCCACCCATGGCGGTCGCGTGCCAACTGGATGGCTTGAAGCGGGGACTGCGGCCGGGCGCCGGAGTCCCAGGCCTCGGGGAGGTTGAGCACAAGAGTGCCGCCACCGCCGGCGTTTTGCAGTGCCATGGCGGCGACATCCCAGCCGCTGTTGCCCCGCTCATCCTGATCGAACATGGTGGAGACGCCGTCGTCGGAGATGACCAGAATATGGGCGGGGCGGGAGCCGGCCGGGCGGCGGGCGAAGGTGTCGCGCAGCACGTGAATCGGGAACGCGGTGCCTCCGCCGAAGAAGCCGGTTAGGATTCGCAGGATCCCGGCTTCATCCCGCACGAAGCCGGCGGTGCGGTTCACCTGGTTCTTGCCGCTCCAGAGTGTCGCCTGCACCCGTGCGCCGGCCCGTAGGGCGGAGAGCGCAACGATTGCCCCGGCAAGCGCGAGGTAGGAGGTACGTTGCTGCGGGTTGGGCATCGATCCGGAGCTGTCCACATAGAGGTCCAGATCGAGGGGAATGCTCTCGGGCTGGCTTCCCGGGGAGGTGCCCCAAACGCGTTGGACCGTGGTTACACCAGGCACGATCCGCGGGCTTTGGAGCGTGGTCTGAAACCAGTCCGCGGCATCGAGGGGGTGGCCGATATCCCAGGGCTCGAGTCCCTCGGGCAGCGGGTCCGTACTTTCGGGCAGACGACGACTGGGGAACGGGATGAGGTGGGGCAGGGCGCGCTCGCGATAGTAGCGCACGGCAACGTCGTGATCGCTCAGGGCGATACCGGCGGCTCGGAGCAATTCACCGTACTGAAAGGGCTCCCGGGTCTGGCCCCGCGAGGAGGCATTCGCGGCGCTTGGCAGGGGTGGTGGATTTGCGGTGTCGGATGCCGGAGGCTGCGGATCGAAATCCTCCGACAGAGCGGGATCCTGGGCAGGGTGGATCGCGCCGGAGCGCTCGTCGGGATCCTCCTCGACAAGTCCGGCGGGATTCCCCCCGGCTGCCGCGCCGCGCGTGTCCATCCAATGTTCGATCAGCTCCTTCGAGTGGTTGTCCTCGAGCAGGTGAGGCAACAGGAGCGCCGCGAAGCGGCCCGCGCCGTCGAGCCAGTCGCGGGCGAAACTGCGGATGAGGCGCGCGCCCAACCACGCATCGCCTTCGAGGCGGTCGTCGGTCTGCCCCCCCTGCAACGAACCACGATCCAACCGCCACAGGATTTCGTAGATCCGCAGATACAGGGACCATACGGCCCCGCTGGGCGGTCTTGTCGGGAATCGCCTGGTACACGCCCGCCATGCGCAGACCGGCGCTGCGCTGCAGCCGATCGTTGATGAGCAGGTCGGTGTAGAGGTTGGCCACCATGGGGGCATGCTGTTCCACGGTCGGAAGGGCCCAGCGCATGCGGGCGATCGTGCGGGCGTGGTCGGTGAGTGTTGACGGGGTGAGGACGTGATGCCCGATCTCGTGGGCCAACACTTCGACGGCGAACGCCTGTACCCGGCAGGCGATCACCTCCGGTAGGCTGACGATGATGGCCTGGTCGGTGAGGCGGATCATCGCGAAACTGCCGGTGAGGCCGGCGGCGTGCGCCTCGTCGGCGGTCAGGCAGAACTGGGGCGCGCGCAGCCGGGTGAACTTGCTCCAAGCGGCGAGGGCCTGGGGCCAGGCAGCGGCCCACGCGGTACGCAATGCCAACGGCGAGAGTTCGGGCGCTGTCGTTCTCCCGCTCATAAGGTCAGGTGGCGGCGATCAGGGTGATCGCGAAGCTGACCGGACAGGCGAGGGCGGCGGTGGTCGTTGTGGCCGCGAAGCTGGCGACCTCCGCCTTGGCCGGGAGGTCGAAGCTTCGCCCATCCCAGACTAGGCGCGAACCGGTGAGTCGGAGGTGGTCCGCGGTGAAGGGGTTCTGCTGGGCGGTGGTGAACTCCTCCGTGGTGGCGCGATGGAGCGTGCTGCCGAACGCATCGGCGAAGAGCAGCCAGCAGTCGTCCCCACTGCGCACGTAGAGATGCTCGCTGGTACTGGCGACCACGGGCGGTTCGACGAAGAGGCCTCCGTAGCCGCGGAAGGCACCAAGGCGGCCCACGGTCGCGAGCGAGCGGCGAGCGCCCTTGAGCGGCGGCGGCCCGGCGGGATTGAACCACGGGTCGGTCTCCAGACACCGGATGAGGGCGGGGCAGTCGCTCTCCGCAGCCGCGCCCACCGCTGCGCGCAGGAGAGGCATGGGGAGGGCGGGGAGGGCGGTCAATGCCCCTTGGCGGAAGTGGGCAAGGCCGGCCCGCCACGCGAGCACCTGCCCGAGCAGCAGCAATTGGCCGGAGTCCGAACACTGGACTCCGAGGCGCCTCATGTCGCCGGCCCATTGCTCCGGACGCGCCCCGGGGTGACGGTGAGGTTGAAGAGGGCGTTGGCGAAGGCCGGCAGCACGCGGGCCGGCGCCAACGCAACCACGGGCAGCAACGGCAGGGTCAGCTCCGCCACGTGGCTTCGATTTGCCGCTCGCGCTCCTCATGGCCGAGGAGCCGTTGGCCCACCAGATCCAATCCGACGTCGTACGCCGCGGCCACCACATCGGGAACGAGGTCCCGGGCGAGCCGGGCCGTGCCTTGGGCGAGGGGATCGACGCTCTCTTCCAGGAAACGGCCGAAGGCCGCTGCCTCCAGCACGGGGTAGCGCTGGCGCGCCACCTCGTAGCGGGCGTTGAAATCGGCCCGGCCGGAGCGAAGCACGGTGGCGAGAGTTTCGCTGATCATGATCGGGTCACTGCGTCTTGAGCCACCGCAGGTAGTTGGTGTAGCGCTGGTGCATGTACTTGAGAGCGAGCAGGTCGTCGTAGAGGTGGCCGTAGAGTTTGCCGCCCTTCGCCCAGTCGGCGATGAGGCGTTCGATCCGCACGAGCCGCGAGCGGGTCTCCGCCTCGGTCACCCCGTCCAGCCCATGCTTGAGCTCTTGGAACATGCGGGCCACCGGGTCGTCCCGATCCCGATCGAGGCGGTCGAATTCGGCGCAGGCGAGGTCGAGGACCTTGCGCAGCCATCCGATGCGATCGGTGCGGTAGGCGGCGTTGCCCGGGGCCTCGAAGAACGGCGCATCGGGGTCGGTCGGCAACTTGTCGTGGAGGACGAAGGGCAGGATCTGCCGGACGTCGGCCAGCTCGACGACGCGGTTGCCGCGAAAGTACGCGATGGCCTTGGCGTAGAGCATGAGGGTCATCAGGGCGCGCACCGAGAGCCCGTTCTTGGTCTGGCAGCCCAGGTCCTTGAGCCGGTCCCTCCCCGTGTCCTGGGCAGTGACGTTGTGCCACTCCATGCCGGCCAGGCGGGCGGTGTCCTTCGTCTTGTATTCGAACTGCGCTCCGCCGAGTTCGCAGAACTCGAACTGGCTGGCGAAGAACTCGATGCGGCGGCGCACCTCCTCGGGCATGCTCACCGCCCGGATCTCCTGTTGCATGCGGTCGCCCTCGGCCTCGGTGAAGACGATCTGCCGCGGCACCATCTGTTCGGGACGCAGGTTCTCCTCGATGCGGGTGAGCAAGTCGCCTAGGAAACGGGGGTTGAAGGCCAGCGCCTGGACCACGACATCGATACGATCGCGCAGGGCCTCGATCACCTGGTAGGTGCCGCCGCCCTGGTCGTCGTTGGCGGTGAGGAACCAGGCGGAGTCCGGGCATTCGAACACGTGGTCCAGGATTTCGGCGTAATTGTCTCCCATGACAGTGAGCAGGGCGCTCTGGGTGCGGGTGGGGATCCGGTTGTACTCATCGATGATCTTGACGCGCATGCTCAGCCAACGTCGCCAGGAGATGCGGATATCCTCCATCCGCTGGGCGTTGACGAGGTCGGCCGGTAGGGGGTTGCCGAGGAGATCGGCGATCGTCATTTGCGGATGCCCGTGCTGCATCGCCCGGCGCACCTCGCTCACGGAGTAGCCGCCCAGGATGCCCATGAGAAGAGCGCTCGCGGTCTTGCCGCGGCCGGGGCCGCCGATGAACAGGCATTTGCTCCGGGTGGCGAAGGTCAGGAGGGGGAGCATGACGTAGCTGGAGTAGCTTTGCCCCGAGGGCAGAACCAATCGGCTCTTACGATCCCCGAGCGTGAACGACTGGGAGGGCCCGTCGTGGTACTCGATATCGTAGTGCGGGCTGATGATCGCCGTGTTGACGATCCAGAAGTACGCCTGCCGCAACTTCTCGTCCAAGGGCGGGTCGTTGGCCCCCGCGGTTTCCTCGGCGCCCGCGATCGGTCCCCGATAGAGGTCGGCGACATCGAACTTTCGCGCCACGGGGGCGGGATGTGGGTTGGTCGGGGCCTGGGAGACGCGTTGGAATAGGTTGAAAAGCGCCATGACTTTCAGGGGTTAGCAGAGGAGGGTTCGCCAGTCAGTCCGCGGATACAAAGCGAGGTATGGGTTCATTGCCGGGAAGCGGCCAGCAATTTGCGGCGGCAACGTGTTGGCGTGTTCATGATGGAGGAGTTCCCTGGATGGTCTGGGTGACGAAGCGGGTGATGAGCTGATCCAGTTCATCTTGCCGGGGCAGTTGGCTACGCCACTCGATGGGAATCGCCTGCTCGCCATAGAGGATGCCGGCGAGGCCGCCGGTAACGCACCCAGTCGTGTCGGTGTCAGAGCCGAGGTTCACAGCGGCGAGTACCGTCTCCTCGTAGTACGAATTGGTAAGGAGGCACCAGAGGGCGGCTTCGAGGGTTTCGACGACATACCCACCGCTGGCAATCTCCCTGCGGGAAAGTGAACCGAGGTCTGGATTCAGTGCCCGGTTGAAGTGCGAGAGTTCGGACGCAGGCGCGCCGCTCCATTTCCGGATGAAGGTGCCTGTTTGGCGGATAGCGTCTTTGGGTTGGGCGCCAGCGAGCAGGTGACTGGCCACGATGCAGTAAATCGCGCACGCAAGACTGGACCTCGGGTGGGCGTGGGTGAGGCGTGAAGCTCGCGCCGCCACCTCGGCGATCGTCGCGGCGGGCTGGCCGGCGAAGCGTAACGACACGGGCAGGATGCGCATGAGAGAGCCGTTCCCGTTGTCGCATTCCTCAGCGCCTCCCGCCTGCTCCGGCTCTGTGCCGCAGGCGAGCCGGCGGATCGCGGTGCGGGTGGCGTTGCCAATGTCGAAGACCTCCCCGTACGCGCCCCAGTGGCCCACGGTCATCCAACGCACAAAGGCGTCCGCCATTCGCTCCGGCGAATAGCCGTCCAGTAGCGCTTCGGCGGAGCAGAGCAGGAGTGAGCCATCGTCCGACCAGGTGCCGGGTGGTTGTTCCCAGGTTCCGAATCCTCGCATGGAGCCTACTGGATCGATGTCGCGCTGCTCGCGTGCGGCGAACTCCACCGGAACGCCGAGAGCGTCGCCGACAAGGGCACCGTAGATGCCGCCGCGGATCCGGTCGGTTTTGGAGAGGGGCATGGGTGGGGTGGAAGCTGGATTTCGAGCAATAGACTGGAGGAGACCAGGGCGCATGCGCCGCGGAGGGGCGGTCTCACGGGGCGACGCGTAGGCCGGCGAAGCTGCCGCCATAGGCCACGCTCATGAGTACGGGCCAGAGGCGCGCGGAAAGTGCGGCGGCGCCGCTTCGGTTCTTCTCGAGCAGGTTCAGGCAATCCTGCTGCGTGAACAGGTGCACCAGAATGCGCTCCCCGTCGATGCCCGGCTTCAGAGCCGAACTGCCCTGGCATTCGAGAGCGACGAAGGCTTGGCTTTCATCCGACAAGCCGGCGGACGAGAACGTCTGGCCGGAACTGTGATGGATTCTTGTGCTCACGAGGCCGGTCTCCTCCTTGAGCTCGCGGGTCCCGCAATCGGAGATCGACTCGCCGGGGTCGAGAAGGCCGGCCGGAAGACTGAATTCCCATTGCTGGAGCGGAACACGGAACTCCTCGATGACCACCAGACGGTGGAGCACCTCGGCAGGTTCGGCGTGGTGCAGTGCGACGATGGTCACTGCGTCGATGCGATTGGGCTCTTCCGGACGTCGACGACTGGCGAATACCCAGCCGTCGCGTTCGAGCAGATTGATCCAGCGGGTGGCGTGCAGCAGTTTGGTAATGCTCATGGGAGAAGGGAGCGACGGGCGGGCGCTAGCGGGGGATCGGACGGCTCTGAATCGCGTGCAAGTACGCTCGCGCAGATGAATGGTTACGCGTCACGCGATGGTCACCCCAGCGTTGGTCATCTCCTCCAGGGCTGCGGTGATGGTGGCTTTAGCGACGCCGGCGCAGGCCTCAGCCAGCACCCGCGTGCGGAGACCCGCTTTTACCGCGTCGATGGCCGTGGCCTTCACGCAGTAGTCAGTGGCGATGCCCACGACGTCGACCGCCTCGATGCCGTTGGCCGTAAGGTATCCGGCGAGTCCGGTCAGACCGCCGCCGTCATCGGCGAAGCCCGAATAGCTGTCGTATTCAGGGTGCACGCCCTTGCGGATGATCAGATCGGCGAAGCGGGTGTAGAGGCCGGGGTGGAACTCCGCCCCGGGGGTGCCCTCGACACAATGGACCGGCCAGGCCACTTGCGCGCGCCCGGCCTGGTCTTGGCCAAGGCGAACACGGGTACGTCCAGCGTGGCGGCGAACGAACAGTGCTCGTCGGGGTGGAAGTCCTGGGTGAGGACCACGCGGGCGTAGTGGCCGTGGGCCATCAGCTCGTTGATCGGCGGCAGGATGGTCTCCGCGGCGGGCAGGTCCTGGCCGGGCAGCGGCACGGCCAGGGCGCCGCCGGTCATGAAATCACGTTGGACGTCGACGACGATGAGGGCGGTAGCGGGAGGGTTCATGGTGTTAGGTGTACGAACGACGCTTTGGCGTCAGTTATAGGTGTCGTTCGGACGCTTATTGTCAAGGGCGACCGTTGCTCACGCCTTGGCGGCGTAGCCCTTCTCCTTGAGCTCCCGGAGGACGCTGGCCCGCACCTCGTAGAGCTTGGTTGGATAGCCGTGCCGTCCGGGGGTGCTGCCCACCTCCTCGACGAGGCCGGTGCGCACGATGTATTTGCGGAAGTTGCGCAGGTCGACGGCCTCCTGTCGTAGCTGCTCCTGCAGCGCGTGCAGTTCGCGCAGGGCGAAGTTCTTCGGGAGGAGCGCGAAGCCGGTCGGTTCGCGCAGGGCGTGGTAACGCAATTCCGAGAGGGCACGCTGCACGATCTGCCGGTGGTCGAAGGCCCAGCCCTTGGCCGGCAATTTGTCGATCGGATACCAGCCGCCCGACTTGTACGCCGGGCCCCACTGCAGGCGCTCGGCCTGTTCGTTGGGGATGAGCGCGTAGCACGCGATGGACACCACCCGATGCCGCGGATCGCGCTTGGGATCGTCGAATACGCCGAGGGGCACGGGATCGAGGTCGAGCCCGATCTCCGGCCCGAGGCGGCGGCGGATCGTGTCGGCGACCGCCTCGTCGTCGCGCACGTAGCCGCCCGGCAGGCTGTAGGCGTTGGGGAACGGATCGGCTTCGTCCACCTCGTTGAGGGCGGCGCGGCGGCCGAGGGCCACATGGAGTTTGCGCTCCATGACGCTGAGAATGACGCAGTCGAAGGCGAGCCGGATGGAGGGAGGTTTCATGGGGCGGAAGGGGGCAGGTCTGTCAGAGGCTCGTCCACTCGACCACCGGCCACCACCGCTGCGGCCAGGAGGCTGGCGATGGAGACGAAATGGAGTTTCCCGGCGGATTCCGGCGCGTTGTTGAGCGAGTCCGCCGAGCGGATGCTGTCGGTGGTGATGAGGGCATCGGCTTGGTCGAGCACCTTCTGCAACGTCTGCGCTTCGCCGCCCACGGTCAGGATCAGGTGGGTGCAGGCCATGATAATCGTGGCGGCGCCGGCTTTCCGATACGCCTGGGCCGCCTTGGTGATCGAGCCGCCGCTGCGGATCATGTCGTCGTAGAGCAGCACGGTCTTGCCCTGCACGTCGACGCCGCCGACGTTGAAGATCTCCGTAGTGGAGCCGTCGAGGCGCCGCTTGGTGATGATGGCGATTTCCGCCCCGAGCTCATTGGCGTAGCTCTCCACCCACTTGGCCCGCCCGGTATCCGCTGAGCCGACCACCAGAGACCGCGTCCCGCCGCGGAGGAGCTCCTTCACCTTCGCCAGGATGGCGCCCTTGGCGTAGAGGTGCACGACGCTGGCATTGCCCTCGAAATAGTGCTGTATCCCCTCGGCGTGGAGATCGACCAGGAAGATGACCTTGCCACCCGGGGGAGTGGGGATCGACGAGAGGATGGTGGCGTTGACCTTCGCCCGCACGACCTCCCCGGAGCGCACCGCCCGCTCCATAGTCGAGTAGCCGAAGTAGGGGATGACGATGGACAACCGCTCGGCGCCATCGCGCACGACCTGCCAGGAGAGCGAAACGATCTCCAGCAGTTCCTCCGCGGTGCGGGTGCTGCCAACGATGACCACGTGCTCGTGCTGCACCGGCTGTTCGATACGAAGGTAGGTCTCCCCGTCGAGGAACCATTCGCGGTGGAGCGCGCGGGGGGCGGGCCGGTCGGCGGCCGGCTCTCCGTATCCGGCGATCAGCAGCCGGATGTCCTCGGCGAGCTCGGCAGAGGAGGGCGTCGAGAGAATGATCGGTGGTTTCATGGCGGAGGGGCGGCGCTGTTTGTAGTGGATCACCGAGGGAGCCGCTTGAGCTCCTCGCCGAAGCCGCCGCTGAAGATCGGAAAGCGGGTGAAGGAGCGGGGATCGAGGTTCTCCGCATCCAAGTGCAGACTCGGGGCGTAGCGCTCGCGCTTCCACTGGTTGCGCGGGAACAAGGTGAAGAACTTCCGCACCTGGGCCGGGGTGGCGATGCCGTCCTGCACGATCTCCTCCGGCGATTTGCCGTGGAGAATCGACGCGCGCTCGATGGCATCGAGGACCGGATAGGGCATCAGGTCCTTCTCGTCCGTCTGGTTGGCCTCGGCGGGTTTGAGCTCGGCCGTGGGCGGACGCTGCCGGACCTCTGCCAGCCAGCCGTAGCGGTTGGCGAGGAGCAGATCGAGGGCTTCGAGGATCGAGGCCTTGTCGAGGCCGCCGAGCGGCCCGAGCGAGCCGGCCGTGTCGCCATCCATAGTGCAATAGCCCACGGCCGACTCCGAGCGGTTGCTGGTGGTGATGTTGAGCTTGTTCTCCGCGTTGGCGATACACCAGGGCAGGAGGGCCCGGGCGCGGGCCTGGATGTTCTGGCGCGTGACGTCGTCGCGCTGCCAGTCGAGGGGGCGGTCGAGGTAGCGGGCGAGGAAGCTTTCGGCGAAATCGACCGTCGCCTGGACGCCGACGTTTTCAAAACGCGCGCCAAGCTCGCGTGCCGTGTGCTCCGCCGCGCGGAGGGTCTGTTCGGAGCTGTTCACCGTGCCCTGATAGATGCAGGTGAGGATACGCCGGGTGGCCTGGACCGCGGCCGCGTTGTCGCCGGCCGGGCCCTCGAACCAGGGGAAGGTTTCCTTGAAGCGGGCTTGGTCGTCTTCGGTGCCCAGGCAGCCGACGCGCGCCATCTCGTGGACGAGAATTGCGCAGAAGGTCGAGTCCGCTCCGCCGGAGAGCGAAATGACGTACCCGTTGGTCCCCGTTTTGCGGATGAAATCGAAGAGCCCGAGCGTCTCTGCGGCCAACAGCTCGAAGAGCTTCTCCCGTTGGGCAGGGGTGGCCTTCGGAAAACCATCGGCTGTCCACGGGGTGATCTGGGGGCGTTTCTGAACTTTGGACACCGGTTCGCCGGTGGTGGGTAGCTGACCCGAGGGGAAGGTGGGGCGGGGCTCGCTGCGGAAGCTGGCGCTCTGGAGACGGTTGAAGCGGTTGATTGAGAGATCCACCACAGCCGTGGTCACCCGCCAGCGGCCGTAGCCGAACTGGCGCCCCTTGGTGATGAGTTCGCCGCCGTTGGCGATGAGGCATTCGCCGTCGTAGACGATGCGGCCGGCTTCGTTGCCCAGCAGGTTGGCGTAGACGTACGCGCAATTGAAGGCTCGGCTGCCGTCGGTCACGAAGCGCTCGCGGGTGTGCGTCTTGCCGAAGGCGAAGTGCGAGGCGGAGGGGTTGAGGATGATGTCGACGGCTGCCTTGGCCAACGCGATGCCGGGGCGCTCCGCCACCCAGGCGTCCTCGCAGATCTCGAAGCCGAAGGTGGCCTTCTCCCCGCCGAGCGTGAGCTCGAAGGTGGTGTCGCCCAACGGCGCGCTGCCGCCGCCGGGTAGCGGATAGTCGACCACGGAGCCCTGCGCCCAGGGCTTGAACCAGCGCGGTTCATAGTGGACGCCGTTGCCGGCGAGGTTCTGTTTGGCGTAGAAGCCGCGAATTGCGCCATTGTTGACGACCGCGACGGTATTGAAAATAGCCCCGTGGTATTCAAGCGGCAGGCCCAGGGTGAAGATCAGATCGTTGCCCGCACTGCTGCGCGCGAGTTGCTCGGCCAGTGCGAGCGCCTGCGCACGGACATGGGGGCGGAAGAAGAGGTCTTCGCAGCCGTAGCCAGTGAGGCAGAGCTCGGGCAAGCAGAGGAGTTGCACTCCCTGGGCGCGGGCCTCGGCGATCGCGGCGGTGATGGAGGCAAAATTCCACTCCCAGCCGATGGGCGTCGTGTTGAGGGCGGCGGCGGCGACTTTGATCTTCATGGGGACTGGGGGCGGTGTCAGGCGATGCCGAAGGTCTTCTTTAGGTTGGCAAGGTACTCGGGGTTGTCGCAGGTGGCCTTCTCGGGTTCGTCCGAAATCTTGGCGACGGGCTGGCCGTTCACCGCCGAGAGCTTGATGACCTGGCTGAGGGCCTTGTGCCCGGGGACGTTGTTGGTCAGGAAGGTGCCGATGAGGTAGCTGGTCTTCCACGGGTTGCCCTCGTAACGCTCCCACAGGGCGAGCATGGTCTCGACTGTCAGGGTGTCCGAGTACACGGCGAACTTCGAGGCCGGGTCGACACCGAGGCTGGTGAGGTGGTCGATGATCAACTGGGTCCACTTCGCGGGCTCGCCCGAGTCGTGGCGGAAGCCGTCGAAGAGCTTGGCGAAGTAGAGGTCCACGTGTTTGAGCCACTCCTTGGTGGTGAGGACGTCCGGGAGCATGTAGCCGAGGTCGCCGCGGTATTCATTCACCCAGGCCTGCATCGCGCGCCGCGGGAAGGTGGCCAGCGTGCCGCCGTGCTGCTGGTAGAACATGCCGAAGAGATGGGCCTGGGTGCCGACGAGGCGCAGATCCATGTCCTTGGCGAAACGCACATTGCTGGTGCCGAAGAGCTGGGCGGGGACGGTGTCCTTCATCCGCAGCAGTACCTCGCGTTGGTGGGCGAGGGTGAAGCGGCGGCGGGTGCCGGCCTCGGTCAGGCGGATTTCCTTCTCGGGGTTGGCCGTGGCCGCCTGGCGGATCTTGTTCAGCTCGAGGTCGAGCAGGCCGATGGCGTGCCGGCTGGCGGCCAGGCGCTCGGCGTGTTCCGGGAAGGTGAGCTGGCTCCATAATTCCGAGATGATGGCGAGGATCAGCTGCTCGAAGAGGATGGCCTGGATGCCGCCCTCGATGACGATCTGCAGCTCGCCGTTGTGCTCGGCGATTCGCACATAGTCCTTGGGGTGCAGGCGCATGTCGCGCAGGGTGTCGATGAACACCGGCTTCATGTAGCGCACCTCGCGGATGAACGGCAGTTCCTCGGGCAGGAGCACATGCCGCTCTTCGAAGCGGTCGAGGGCCTCGCGCAGGGCAGTCTGGAGGCGGGCGGTATTGGCCCCCTTGGTGCGGACAGTGTACTTCATCTGCACGCTTATCCCGCCGTCGTGGTCGAGCTGGTGTGTGAGCGCTTGCAACTGGGTGAGCTGGTACCAGTCGCAAAACGCAGTAAACGGGGCCTCGGTGAACGAAAGGTCGAATTTCATGGGAGAGCGGGCGGGGAGGGGGAAGATCCGGCGATGGCGCGGCGACGGGTGGCCACTTGGGGGCCGAAAGATGGGGAGCCTTGGCGGATCCCGAGTGACTGAATTGGGCGAAGGGGTAATCGGGTGATTTGGCGATTGTGTCAATCGTACGCTTTTAGGGTCTTCGGCCTGTGACCGGTGCACGAATCGGCGTACTTGCGAAGGGTGCCGATCGGCCACCGGCGTCTTGTTTGCCGTGCGGAGCCCCGTCACAGACCGGCCCGGGTTGAGTCGCTGGGCCTGGGCCAGTTATCCCGGGCGGCGAGTGGAAGCCACGGCGGAGCCCCGGGGCGGGGCGCCGCGTGATGCGGGGCGCCCCGCCAATCGAAATGGCGTAGGGGGCCCGCCATTCCGGTCTTGCCTGCCGGCGGTCTTGTGCCCACCAACACAACAAGCGCACGGTATCATGGGACCCCACTCACCCCTCGCCGCCCCACGGGCGGTGAACCCTCACACCCTCGCGGCCGTTAGGCCGAATCCGGCGACATTTTTGGTGGGCCCGGGAGGTTTCCGGCGCGCGGCGACGCGGCTGACCGTCGCGGCCTTGCTCGCGATGGCGACTGCGCCGACGGGGCAAGCGGTGCCGGCACGGGACTATGCCGTGGGGGTGGCAAAGCTTTCGCAGTTGGGGCTGCCAGATGTCCGCCAGGCGACGTATGTGCAGCTCGAGGCCGGGTATGCCGCCGCTGGTGAGCTCGCCATGTACGGCAACGAGCCGAAGTTGTCCGGCAATGCATGGCTGTTAACGACCAAGCCCGACGGCACCGCGGTGATGCTGTTGGACCAGGTGCGCGTCATCGAGGTGGTGCCACCAGCATTGGCCGAAGCGCGGATGAAGGCCCGGCTCGAGGCGATGAGCAGGGCGGCTGCGGGCAACGGCGCGACCGTGGAGTCGGACGCGGCGGAAGACGGGCCCGATCCGGTGGCCGGCAAGTGGAAGGAGGCCGACCTGGCGGCGGACATCCGCGCGGTGACCGAGTACTTGGAGAAAAGCGACGCTGGCAGCGATTATGCCGTCAAACGCAGCGCGGGGCTGCTGTTTTTGTTTACCGCCCAGGTACACAGCCGGGGGCAGAGCGCCGAGGCGAACCGGATGATGGCCCTGCTGTTTGAAAAGGTCGGCGACAGCCGGGCGGTGCTTGGGGCGGCGATCAATCGGATCGCCGATGCCCAGTACCAGGAGGCCTACCGCGCTTTCGCCACGAGCGGAAACTGGACGCAGTATCTCGCCGCCATGGAAGCGCAGACGGCGCGTTTCGGGACGGTGTGGCGCCAGGCGCCCGTGGTGGCGCGGGTGAGGGAGGCGGTGCGTGCGCAACTGGCGCCGGGCACTCCTGCGACGCTGGCCGGCGACGGACTCACCGAGGAGGATCGGCGCATCGCCGGGCTGCTCGGCCGGTCCGATGCAGTGGTGTCGCTGCGCCATCCGGTTTTCGGCGGAGGCACCTGGGTGCTGCAGGAGCCCGGGGCAAGTCCGAAGAGCGGCCAGCCGGGACCGCTCGACTTGATCCAGCAGCGTGGTACCGCCGCGATTCCGCTGCTGATCGCCTTGCTCGGGGATGGACGCTTGGTGCGTACCAGCGGCGAATCGTCGCAGTCGTTTCCCCATTTCAGTTCCGACGATGACCCGATGGAAGACGAGGAGATCGAACGGACTTGGGCGAATTTCCCGCGACCGCAGGCGATCGGCGAAGTGGCGCGCCGGATCCTTGCCGGATTGGTGTTGAGCGAGGAGGAGGCGCGGGGCGAGGAAGGGGGGATCACCCCCGAGGTTCTCGCGCAGAAGAGCCAAGCGTGGTATTCGCAGCACAAGAGTGATGACCGCGCCGCGCTGCGCCGGTTGTTTCTGGCCTCGGGCCGGCAGGAGGTCATCTGGCGGATGCTGCGCTCGTCCGAAGCCGCCGACCAGGAGGCGATGGAGGCTTATCTGCTGGTGGGCAAGGACCCGCTGGAGCGCCTCTCGGTCGCGGTCGAGTATGTACGCTTCCGCGGGGTGGGGGCCAGGGCTTTTGTGGAACGATATGTGGCCGAGCTCAACAAACTACCCGTCGCCACGCCTGCGGCGTCGACCGGGCCGGTGCAGCGCTCATCGCCCGAGGGGAAGCTCGCGGCGGTGATCAAAACCCTCCGGGAGCTCGTCTCGGAAACGACCGGTGAGCAGCTACTGCAGGAGCTGCTCGCGGTGGAGCAGCCCTGGAGCGAGGAGAAGCTCCAGCAGATCGCGCCCTCGCTGGTGGCCAGGCTGGCCGGCAGGACCCGACGGCGGTGCGCACCGCACTGTTACAGGCTTGTCTGAAGACCCAGGACGCGATCCTGGCGGATTTTCTCGTGCGGTGCGTCGACTTCGATCGGATGGCCCGGATGCGGGCCCGCAGCCAGGAGGGGGCCGCAGCGACGCCGATCGAGGAGCCCAAGCTTGAGGCGCATGCCGACCTCTGGCGGCAGGTGATGGCTCGGCCGCGCAGCAAGGCTACGGGCAGCCTCTTCGACTCGGCGTCCTTGGGTTTCGATGTGCTGGTCGCGTATACGATTGAGGAGTTGTATGGCGAGGTGGAGTCGACGAACGCCGATCGCGAGCTGGCGCCGATCCTCGGCGACCGGCTCTACACGGTCAGGGTGCAGCGGGCTCGGGCGCGCCTGGCGGGCAAGCGGGCCGCGGAGTTGCCGGGCTACCCGAACAAGGCCGGCGTCGGCGCCGAGGCGCAGGGCTGAGATCACCCGCTTGTTGCAGGCGGCGACGGTGGAGAATCAACACGAGGTGGCGGGGCGGTTGAGCCTCGACGAGCTGATGGTGGTGCCGGAGCTCGTGGTGGCAGATCCGAAGTTGAACGAGAGACTCGTGGCCGGCTCGCACGTGATTCGCGAAGTGCGCCTGCCCGAAGGGAATGCGGAGCTCGCCCGGGTGTGTCTGCCCCTCAAGGACAAGCTGCTGGATCGTGCGGCCTTCGAGGCGCTGGTGGCCGAATGCCGCCGCCAGGAGTCGCTGGGGATCGACATCTCGGTGATCCTTGAACGCCGGCTGCCGCTCGCCGGCGTGGTGTTGAGGGTGGGCGCCGTCGCGGTGTCCAAACCGTCCCCCGCCGGGGCGGGCAAAGGCGTGCCTGCGGCGCCGGCGGTGCTGATCGCCGTGGTCAGGCGGAACGCGACGAGGACGTCAGAGGGATGGCGCAATGGCCGCTCGGGGCGGCGCCGACACCTGCGCCGGCGACGCCTGCGCTGGCGGCGCCTGCCGCTGCTACCGAAGACGACCTGTTGCCGATCAGTGGAGGCACGTCGGGGTTCGGCAACCCCACGGGGAACGACGAGGACTTCTGGGAGAATTTCCAGAAGCTCTTTGTACCCAGCCGCGGTGCGTGCACGCCGTACCATTGTCTGCTGATGGTGCGCCGGCCGGAGCCGCCCTCCGCAGACGAAGCTTTTTCCGATCAGAATCTCAACTACGAGCAATAATCATGGATATCACCGAAGCCGATTGGGACCAGGTCCGCAGCCAAGTGCAGGCACTGCGCGAAGGCATTGCCACCGAGATCGTGGGCCAGGACGAAGTCGTCCAGCAGATGCTGGTGGCACTGCTGTGTCGCGGGCATTGTCTGATCGTGGGCGTGCCGGGCTTGGGTAAGACACTGCTGGTGCGCACGCTCGGCCGCATCCTCGGACTGAAGTTCAACCGCATTCAGTTCACGCCCGACCTGATGCCCACCGACATCCTCGGTACGGAGATTCTACAGACCGATGCGGATGGGCGCCGCACCTTCAAGTTCGTGGCGGGCCCGGTCTTCGCCCACCTGCTGCTGGCCGACGAGATCAACCGCACCCCACCCAAGACCCAGGCCGCGCTGCTGGAGGCCATGCAGGAGAAACAGGTGACGGTGGCCGGCGAGACGCGCCTGCTCAGCGAGCCTTTCGTGGTCTTCGCCACGCAGAATCCGATCGAGCATGAGGGCACCTATCCGCTACCGGAGGCGCAACTGGACCGTTTTTTCTTCAGCCTGAAGATCGGCTACCCGAGTTTCGCGGAGGAGCGCAGCATCATCCACCACCAGGCCAAGGCGGAGATCCGCGAGGTGTTGCAGCACGAGGAGCTGCTCGCGATGCAGCGGCTGGTGGATCAGGTCCCGGTGCCGGACCATGTGACTGATTTCATCCTCAAGCTGGTGCACCGCTCCCGGCCGCAGTCGGAGTTGGCCGACGAGTACATCAAGCGCTACGTCGAGTGGGGGGCCGGGCCGCGTGCCTCCCAGAGCCTGGCGCGGGCGGCCAAGGCCTTCGCCCTGCTCGACGGCAACGCCGCCGCCTCGGTCGAGGATGTGCGCCGCGCGGCGCTGCCGGTGCTGCGCCACCGGGTGATCCCCAACTACAACGCCACCGGCGAAGGGATCGGGGTCGAGGCGATCGTGCAGCACCTGCTGGCGGGCTGAGGCGGGCGACGGAGCCTTCGCCAACCCGAGCGCCATGCCTGAGTTCAAATACCTGCGGCCCGAGGACGTGCAACGTCTGGCGAGCTACGAGTTCGCGCCCAAGATCCTCGTCGAGGGGTATCTGAGCGGTCGACACCGCTCGAGTGCGCGCGGCACCTCGACGGAGTTCCGCGACTACCGACAGTACGCCGATGGCGACGATCCGAAGCTGGTGGACTGGAAGGTGTTCGCCCGCACCGACCGGCACTACCTGCGCACCTTCGCCCACGAGACCAACCTGGACTGTCATCTCTTCCTCGACAGCAGCGCCTCGATGGGCTTCGGCGCGCCCCTCTCCAAGCTCGACTACGGCTCGTTCTTCACCGCCGCGCTGTGCCACCTCGTGCTGCGCTCGGCCGATCGGGTGTCGCTGCAGCTCTTCGACGACCAGATTCGGCATTTCGCCCCACCGGGCAGCACCCGCGGGCATCTGCACAACCTGATGCAACTGCTGGAGAATAACACCCCCGGCGGCCGCACCCGCCTCTCGGTCGCGCTGCGCCGGGCGTACCCCCTGCTCCGGCACCGCGGGTCGTTGGTGGTCGTGTCCGACTTCTTCGATGACGTGGGGGAGATCTTCGCGGCGCTGAGCCCCTATCTGCACCGCGGCTTTGCCATCCATCTGTTCCAAGTGCTGGCGCCCGAGGAGCTCGAGCTGCCCGACATGGGCCTGCAGGCGTTCGAGTGCCTGGAGACGGGGCAGCGAGTGGTTGCGCATACCGATCTGCTTCGGCGCGAGTATCCGCAGGCCATTCAGACCCACATTCGCTCGATCCGCGAGGCGGCGATGCGCCGGCGGATCAGCTACACGCAGGCCCGGACCGACACCCCGTTCCTGGAACTGTTCGACCGACTCCAGGCATGAACTTTGTTCTCACCAACGCTGGGCTGCTCCCGCTGGCGGCGCTGCTGCTCGTGCCGCTGCTGGTGCATCTCTTCGCCCGGGCGCGGCCGCCGGTGTTCCGCTTCAGCTCGGTGGAGTTTCTACGCCAGATCCTGCGCAAGTCGGTACGGCTCAAGCGCCCCCAGTCCCTACTGGTGCTGCTGGTGCGAACGTTGTTGTGCGCGGCGCTGGTGGTGCTGTTTCTCAAACCGGTATTGTTCCGCGCCGGCCGCCTGGGCGGGGCAGGTACGCGCAAGGCCGTGGTGCTCCTGGTCGACGCCACCGCCTCGATGGCCGCCGTGGAGGGCACGCAGACGCGCTTCGCCGCGGCATGCGCGAAGGGTGCGGAGGTGTTGTCGGAACTCTCCGGCGACGATCAGGCCAATATCATCTGGCTGGGGTCGCCGAACCGCGCGGAGTTTCCGCGGCTCTCCGTCAATATCCCCTATCTCAAGCAGGTGTTGCGCTCGGCGGCGGTCACGACCGAGGCGAGCGATTTCGGCGGGGCGCTCGCCCGGGCGGCGGAGATGCTGCAGGGGCAACCCGGGGCGGCGGAGATCTACCTGATCTCCGATTTCCAGAGCAGCACGTGGGGTGCGCAGCCGTTGGTGGCTCTGCCCGGGATCGCGGTACACCCCATCAAGATTGGGCGGCGGGATCTCGGCAATCTGGCGGTCACCGCGCTGGCGGTTGATCCGGTGAACCCGTTGCCGGGCCAGGAGGCGACGGTGGCCTGCGAGGTGCATAACTTCTCGACCGAGCACAGCCTGAGCACGCTCTTCTTGCGGGCGGGCGAAACGCCGCAAACCCGCGAGCTGCGATTGGCGCCCGGTCAGAAGCAAACGGTGCTGTTCCGCGTGGCCTTGACAACGCCCGGGGAGAAGGCCGTGACGGTGGCACTGAGCGAGGATTCGTTTCCCTACGACAATGAGCGATGGACGGTACTCAAGGTGGTGGAGCATCTGCGGGTGGGGCTAGTCGAGGGTGAGCCACAGACCTCCGGCTACTGGCGGCGGGCGTTGGGCGCGCTCGACTGGGTGAAACTGGAGACACTGGCGACGACCCAGTTGGGCGAATTCGACGGTGAGGCACTCTTTCTAGGCGGCTGGACAGGCGACGCCGTCGCCGTGGCCCAGCTGTGCCGGTATCTCGAGCGCGGGGGACTGGTCGTTTGGTCGCCGGCCGCGGATACGCCGGCGGCGGTGGTGGCGGCACTCACCGCCCGTCTTGCCGTGCCCGCTCCGGCCGATCCTGCAGCAGGATCGAGGGCGGCAACCGGAGCGGCGGACGCGGGCGAGCCGCTGCGGCTGGAGAAGTTGCCGCGGCCTCTGCACCTCACGGTCGCAGATCCGGCGAACCCCGTTTTCAAAGTCTTCGCCGACGGCCTTTACGGCGACCCCACCCGGGCGACCTTCAGGGGGCGCGCCCACCTGGCGGCGCCGGCCGGAGGGAAGGCGATTCTCAACTACGAGGACGGCGTGCCGGCGCTCGCGGCCTTCGTCGATCCGGGGTGCCTGCTGCTGTGGAATCTGCCGCTGCAGCGCGAGCTCAGCGATTGGGCGGTGCAACCGGAGTTCCTCCCGTTTCTGGGCGAACTGCTCTTCCACTACCGGCGGCAGACCGCGGACCGTCGGGTACAGCGCTTCGCCACCGGGCAGAGCCTCACTCAGGAGTTCGAGGGTGAGGTCCTGGCGGAGGATGTGAAGTTGGAGTTCAACGGCCAGCCGCTCGCGGTGCGCCGGCAGGTGGCGAACCGGCGTACCGTGTTTTCTACAACCGAGGCCCGCCTCCCGGGGCTCTATTCGTGGTACCACCGCGGCGCGCTGTTGGAGCGGCAGGCGGTAAATTTCCCGGCGGTGGAGTCGGATCTGAGTACGCAGGCGGAAATCAAGGTGGGTACGCAAGGGTTGGTGGCTCTCCGGGGCGAACAATCCATCCGGCAGTTGCAGGAAGGCAGTCCGCTTTGGCCGCAGTTACTGCTGTTGGCCGTGGTGGGCGTGGTGGTCGAGGGCCTGTTGCTCGTATGGAAGGACAAGCCATGAACCCGCTTCTCCCGCTTGAGCAGCTTGTGCTCGTGTTCGTTCTCGTGGCCGGCCTGGTCGGCTGGAGCGGTTGGCGCTCGGCGCAGCGGCTGAGGGGCGGGCAACGTGTGGCTTTGTTGGGGCTACGCTCGGCGGCCGTGGCCGCGCTGGCGGTGATCGCGCTCAACCCCGGGCACTGGCAGGTGTCGCGCAGCGAGGAAGGGCGTGAGTGGGCGGTACTGCTCGACTCCAGCGCCAGCATGGCGACGACAGATGCCGCGGGCGGTACGCGCTGGACCCACGCCACTCGCATCGCGCAACGGCTGCGCGCGCCGGAGGGCCAGACGCTGCGCTTCTTTAACTTTGCCGCCGGAGCGCAGCCCGTCCCGGCGCCGGCGGAGCTGGCGGCCGACGCCTGCCGTGGGGAACAGACGGATATCGTGGGTGCCCTCGGCCAGGTGGCGGAGCGCTATCGCTCGTCCGGTCAGCGGCTGGGCGGCATCGTGCTGCTCACCGACGGTCGCCAGATTCCGCCCCGCGCGTACGAGGAGGTGGCAATGGAGATCCGGGCGGGCCGCAGCCCGGTGTATCCCGTGGTGCTGGGCGAAGCGGTGAAGACGAGCGACCTCGCGATCGGCACCCGACGCCAGCAGTACATCGCGTTCGCCGGCCAGACCTTCACGATCGACGCCCGATTGCGCTGCACGGGCTTTGCGAACATCCGCCCGCGGGTGTCGCTGCTGGACAGCGACGGCAAGGTGCTGGCGGAGAAGCAGGTGTCCATCGGCGAGCCAGGGGAGGTTTCCGTGCCGTTTGTTATCACCGCCGTCGCGCCAGGGTATCACACCTACCGGTTGCGCGTCGAGGACTGGGCGGGTGAGGGCACGGGTAACAACACCTCGGAGTTCGCCGCCTATGTGCTGGGCGAACGGATGAGGGTGCTGCTCGTGGAGGGTGCGCCGCACTGGGACAGCAAGTTCATCGCCCAGCTCCTGCAAGGGCAGCGGCATGTGGACCTCTCGTTGGTGTATCGTTTGGGCCAGGAGCGCTATTTCAGCCAGATGGATGCCAGCCTGCTTTCCGCGGAGCAGGCGTGGCGCGAGCTGCCCGACTCGGTGGAGGAGTTGGCTCGTTACGACCTGATCGTGGCCGGGCGGGGTTTCGAGTATTTCCTGAATCGGGGGAGCATCGGTGCATTGAAGGAATTTCTACGCGTGCGCGGCGGCGGTCTGGTCTTCACCCGCGGCAAGCCCTACGCCGGCGAGCAGCCCGAGCTCGAGGCGCTCGAGCCGGTGTCGTGGGGGCCGGAATGGAACCAGCGCTTCGTCTGGCAGCCGACCGAGGCCGGCGAGGAGGCGGGCTTGTTCAGCGACGGGCTGCCCGGCCGCAGCGACCCGCTCTGGGCGAAGCTGCCGGAGCTCTCGCATGCCTGGCAAACGACGCGTCCGAAGCTGTTCGCCCGAGTGCTCGCCGAGGGCGTGGCGGATGTGGGCGGCCGCACCGTGCGGGTTCCGGTGGTGGTGGCCCAACGTTTCGGCAAGGGGCAGGTCGTGACGGTGAATTCCGAGGACTTGTGGCAGTGGGACTTTTTTCCGAAGTTCGAGGGCGCGGGGGCTGTGTATCGGGACTTTTGGCTGCATCTGATCACCTGGGCGGCGGTGCAGGCGGAGTTCCTGCCCGGACACGACTGGGCCCTGCACCTGAGCGAGCCGCAGGTGGAGGTGGGGCAACCAGTGCGCCTGCGCATGGCCTCGCGCCTGCCCGAGCCCGGAGGCGCCCCGGTGGTGCGTATCTTGCGGGGGACGAAGCTGGTGGGCGAAGTGGCGCTGGTCCCCGTGCCGGACCGGAGCGGCGAACATGAAGGGGTGTTCTCGCCAACGTTGCCCGGGCTGCATCGCCTCGAAGCGATGGTGGGGACGGGGGCGGCGCCGCTGGTCTACGAGACGCTCGCCGTGCAGGCGCCTCCGGCGGAGACCGATGACGTGAGCCCGGACCGCGACTGGCTGGCGCGACTGGCCGCGGCCACGCAGGGCCGCCTGGTCGCCGAGGAGGAGATCCAAGGCCTGTTCACTCCGCCGCCCGCCACTGCGGAGGCTCTCGCGCTCGACAACGCGCGGTGGGTGTCGCGCTGGGATCGTGCGCCCTGGCTGCTGCTGGTGGTGGCGTTGCTCGGTCTCGAATGGGTGGTACGGAGACGCCATGGTCTGACCTAGCCCCACGATGAGCACCGAACTGAACATCTTTTTACGCGTGCTGCGGCGCCAGCTTTGGATCTGGCGGGTCGGCGTGCTGCTTAGCTCGCTGTTGCGACTGGCGCGGCTGGCGCTGTTGTTCGGACTCGCGGCGGTGGCGGCGGATCTGCTGCTCGCGCTCTCGTCTCCGGGCCTGTGGGCCGCCGACCTCGCGGCGGTGGGCGGGATGGTGTTCTTCGTGCTGTGGGAGGCGATTAACTGCCTCGCTCCTTCGTTGCGCGAGGCGGCGGAGCGAGCGGATCGGCTGGTCGCCAATCCGCGCCAGCCGGTGTTGAGCGCCTTCGAGCTGCAGCGGGCGGCGCCCGGCGCGAACTGGGGGCGGTACCTCGTCGAGCGTAGCCTGAACGCGGGGACGTCGGCGCTGGCCGGGGTGCCGTGGCAACGCGCATTTCCCTGGCCCGAGTGTGCGCGGCAGGCCCGTTGGCTGCTGGCCGTGATAGTGCCATGCCTGGGCCTGCTGCTCGGGGCGCCGCGGGCGATGGAGACCGCGCTAGCGCGGCTCCTCCACCCCGACGGCGAACGGCCTCCGTTTAGCTTCTACACGTTCCAAGTCGCGCCGGATCCGGTGCAGGTCCTCTACGGCGGCTCGGTCGAGCTGACGGTGGCCATCGCCGGCGCGCCGGTGCACGAGGCGGTGATCCTGCGCACCCGCAAGAGCGATCAGACGGACGAGTCAGTCTGTTTCCGCCAGGGCGATACCGTGTTCTCGCAGCGGCTGGAGAAGGTGGTGGATGCGCTCGAGTTCTGCTTCGTGGTGGGGCGGGCGCGCAGCCCGTGGCGCCCCATCGGGATCCTGCTGCAACCGAAGGTGGCGCTTCTCAGATTGGCGATGGAGCCGCCGGCCTACACCGGGATGGCGGCGAGCGAGACGGTGTTGAGCCAGGAAAAGATCGAGGGCTATGCTGGCTCGAAGGCGCACCTGCAGCTCACCAGCAATCGGCCGTTGTCGACCGGCGTGCTCACGCTGGTGCCGCTGGACGGGGTGGGCGAACCGCGCTCGGTCGTGGCCCGCAAGGCTGGGGTGCATACCGTCGCCTTCGACTGGGAGCTTCAGTGCTCCGCGCGGCTGGAGATCCGTGTGGAGGACGTGCAGGGCACGACCATGGCCGAGCCATTGCAGCTCACCCAGAAACTCATTCCCGACCGTGCGCCGGAGGCGGTGATCGGCAGCCCCGCCGCCTACACGTTGGCGACGCCGTCCTCGACGGTGCGCATCCAGGGCAACGCGACCGACGACCTGGCCCTGCGCGGGGTGTCGCTGGTACGCACGATCGCCGGCTACCGGGACCGGAGCCTGCCGTTGGGCCCGCTGGCGGCGGAGCGCCAGTACTCGTTCCAGCAGGATCTGTCGCTGGCGCGCATCGGAGTGCTGCCGGGACAGATCATCGAGTTGTTCCTGGAGGCGAAGGACCACAACCCCGAGCGCCTGGGCGTGGGGGCCTCGGAGATCGTGCGACTCGAGATCATTTCCAACGAGGAGTACGCGGAGATTGTGCGCTCGGGTGAGACGCTCGACCAGCTTGCTGCGCGTTACAGCATCGTGGAGGCGGAGTTCGCGGCCTTCCAGCAGACGATCGCGGACTTGGCGGCGGAGCTGCAGAAGGCGACGCCGGATCCCGCGCGGCTGGAGGCTTTGCTGGAGCAGGCGCGAAGCCGGAATCGGCAGACGCGGGAGTTGTTCCGCTCCCTCGCCGCCGAGTTCCAGGCCTACGCGCTGGAGGAGGGCTGGAAAACGGCGCTCGAGGCGATCGCTCAGCGGCTGGAAGGGCAGGGCGAGGTCTTGGCGGGCTTGAAGGCCGACAGCCCATCTCTGGCCGAAGCGGTGGCGAAGCTGAAGCTGGAGCTTGAACCGGCGGAGCGACAGCTGGCCCAGGAGCAGGAGCTGACGGAAGAGCTCTTGAAGGCAGGGCGCGCGATGGAGCACGCCGCGCGTTTTGTCCAGATCCTGAATCGCCAACGCGATCTGGTACGCCTGCTGGGGCGACGAGAGGCGGATGCTTCCGATCGCGGCAGCCTGCGCGAGCTCGGAAAACGGGAGACTGAGATCCGGCAGGAGCTGGGCGAGTTTGCCGCGAGTTTGGTGAAGACCGCGGAGGCGTTGCCGGCGACCGGAGACCTGGCCGAGCTGCGTGCCGGAGCCTTGGATTTCGCGGCGAAGCTGGCCCGCTGTGGTGCCGACGGACTTCTCCAGCAGGTGGTAGTGGCGGCGCAGAACGAGAACGGCCCGGACATGCTGCGGGATGCGCGGCTGGCCAAGGAGCGACTCGAGGAGCTGCTCTCGCAGTGCGCGGACTCGGCGTTTGGCGGGATGTGCCGCGGTGGTCTGAAATTCCAGGTGCGCGACGAGCTGCGCACCTCAATGGAGCAGATGCTCTCCTCGATGCTCAAGCGCGGCGGCGACAGCAAGGGCGGCGGCCAGGGCACGGGCAACGCGCCCGGGGGCGGCGTGGGCGATGGGGCCGACGGCTATTCGGTGTCCGCACACACCCGTATGAACACTCCGGTGATCGGTCCGGCCCGGCGCCAGTTTGTGCGGGGCGGGGGCGCGAAAGGCGGAGCGGGCCGCGGCAGCGGTGGCCCGGGCGAGGGAAGCGGCGTGCGCACGGGGCGCACCGAGAGTTCCGCCGACCAGACCGGGCGCGATTTCACCGGCCCGGGCCGCGCCGCGGAGCTGGCTCCCGAAAAGTACCGTCAGGCACTCGAACGCTATTTCAGTCAACCGGAGGCCAACCCATGAAAACCCGAAAGACTTGGATCAAGTTGCTTATGGCCGCGGCGTCGTTGCTTGGCGCGCTGCCGGAGGTCTGTGCCGAGGCCATCCAATGCGCCAACCTGATCTACGGAGGCACCCATACGTCGCGCTGCTTCAGTGACGAATTTTTGAGCGCCGTCCAGAAGGACACCACCATCGAGACCGAGCGCCGCTTCAAGACCGTCAAGCTGGCCTCCGACGAGCTCTTCAAGTATCCGTTCACCGTCCTGACCGGGGAGAAGGACTTCCATTTCACCGCCGACGAGCGCAAGAACCTGAAACGCTACCTCGAGAGCGGCGGCTTTCTGCTGGTGTCGGCGGGCTGCTCGAACCAGGAATTCGACAAGGCGTTCCGCCGGGAGATTAAGGCCGTGTTCGAGGACAAACCGCTCGGGGCGCTGGCGGCCGACCACACGATCTATCGTACGGTGCACCCGGTGGCGGAGCTGAAGACCAAGGGCCATGGGTACGGCGCCAACGAGAAGATTGCGCTCGAGGGGCTTACCGTGGGGGAGAAAACCGTACTGGTGTATTCTAAGCATGGGCTCAACGACACCGCGCACACTGAAGGCTGCTGCTGCTGCGGCGGCAGTGAGATCACCAACGCCCTGGAGGTGAACGTGAACATCCTCGTCTACGCCCTGCTTTACTGAGAATGCGCCTCTCCCACTCCAGTCTCGCCCTGAGCTGTTGTTTCCTGTGGCTGGCTACCGTGCAGGCGGTCCCGGCTCACCGGCCCGGCACCTCGGCACCGTTGGCGCCGCCGGCCGCCGGGATGGTCGACGAGCTCGCCCGCAAGCTGGCGGTGGAGGGCCTGAAGTGGGCCCCGGATTGGGGCGCGGCGCAACGGGTGGCCGCCCGGGAGAACCTGCCGGTGCTGGCCTATTTCCATTCGCCGTTGTGCAACTGGTGCGCCCGCATGGACGAGGAGACGCTCGCCTCGCCCGAGGTGCGCCGGCGCCTGGCCGGCTTTGTCTTGGTGAAGGTGAACATCCTCGAGGACGAAAAGACGGCGGCGCGTTTCCGCATCCGCGCGACCCCTTCGCTGGTGTTCCTCAATCCCGAGGGCCGGGAATCGCTGCGGCTGGACGGCTTCACCCAGGCCGAGCGCCTGGTGGGTGTGCTCGACGGGATTCTGGCCAACCGGCTGCAGTCCCAGGACCAGCGTCTCCAGACCCTGCTGGCGCAGCTGCGCGAGGGCAAGCTGCCCGACGAGGCCTGGGCGGAGGTGGTGGTGGCGTTGGGCAACGAGCGTTACCGGGCTCCGACCGAGCAGGCGCTCCTTGCACTGCGGCCGTTGCCCCGGGTGGCGCTGGTGCGCTTGCTGGAGCATGGGTTGCTGACCGTGCGGCTGGGAGCCCTCGAGGTGCTCGAGGAGATGGCGGGCGACGATTTCGGCTTCAATCCGTGGCGCGACCCGCCGGCGGACAACGAGGAGGCGCTCGGCAAATGGCGTCAGTGGAGCACGGCGACAAACGCGGACGGAGCCGGCCAGCCGGCCTTCTTCCGGGTGCTCGCGGCGGCGGAGATCGGGGACCTGCTGCAGGACCTGATTGGCGACGACCCCGACCGGGCCGCGCGCGCCCGGCGCCTGCTGCGCAAGGATCCCGATTCTTGCCTGGAGGGCATTGCCGCCTTTGTGGCGGCCCATCCGGGGTTGCCGGCCGGAGCCGGGCGTCGGCTCCGTGAGCTCCGCTACGCGCTTCAGCTTCCGGTGGTGAACGGGCTGGACCCGTCGAGCGTGGCGCACCGGCTGGTGTTTGGGAATATGGATGTGCGGCTCAAGGCGCTGCGTGATGTCGCCGTGGCCCGCCAACAGGCGGTGCCGGTGATCGCCGAGTTTCTCGGGGATCCGGACGCGCTGGTGCGGGAGACGGCGGTGGACGCCCTGGTGACCACTGGCGGGAGGGAAGCCGTGGGCTTGCTGGAGGCCCTGCTGCAGAAGGAAACGGATGCCAACGTTGTCTACGTGGTGCTCCGGCAGTTGGGCAATCTGCGCAGCAAGAAGGGACTTGGGATGCTGCTGCGGTATTTGGAGGACCCCAACGAAGACTTCGTCATCGTGGCGCTCGAGAGCATCGCCAAGCTACGGGTCGACACCGTGGGCGAGGCCGTCGGCGGATGCTTGAAGGACCGGCGGTGGCGGGTGCGTACCGCCGCGCTCAAGACGGCGGAGGTGCTCACCCTGCGTGCGCTGGCGCCCATGGTCGTGGCGTTGCTCGACGACCCCGACGAGTTTGTGCGCAGCTCCGCAGTGGCGACCCTGGCCAAGTTGGGCGTGGGCGATGCCCTTCCGAAGCTGGAGGAGATCTTTGCGCGGGACGACGCGCTCAAGGGGCCGATCGTGAAGGCGCTGCTGGCGGCCGACCAAGCGATCCCCGCCACGATGCTACAGGTGCTCGCGGCGCGACCAGTTTCTGTGAAGTTGGCGGTTCTGGACAATGTTGAGAGCGTGGATGCGAAGGTGGCCGTGTTGGTGGTCGCATGTGCCACCGACGCGGATCCCGATCTGGCCTGTGCTGGCCTGCGGTTGCTGGCAGCCAAGGGGCTGGCGCAGGCCTCCTGCCAGGCGACGGTGGCCCAACAGGTGCAGCAGGGCGACCGACGCCGGTTGCTTGCGATCATGGAGGTGGCGGCCGTCGAGACGAAGGTGCTGCTTGCTCGGGCTGCCGGGCGACCCTGAATTGCGATCGGCGGCCGCCCGTTTGCTCGTCCGCTTGGGCGATACCGCCGGGGCCTCGGTATGTGCGGAGGCGCTGCCCGGGCTCGAGGAGGGGAGCCGCATGGAACTGGCCCAAGGAATCGAGCGTGTGCGGCAGCGCGACGGCCTGCCGCTCATCCGCGGCTTGTTGGCCGACCCGTCGGCCGAAGTCCGCGAGGCGGCGAGCCGCTCCCTGATGGACGATGGGGCCGACGAGACTTGCTTGCGCGTGCTGCTGGAGGAGTTGGAGCGAGCGGGGGCGCGGCTCCAGGCGCCGGAAGTGTTCTCGGTACTGCAGTCGGCGGGAAAGAAGAAGGCCGTGCGCCCGGCGGTCCTCGCCGCGGCGCATCGTTGGTTGCAGGGGCCCCAGAGCGAGCCGTTGCGCCTGCTCGCGCTGATGCTGCTCGCCCAGGTGTGGTCGCCGGAAAGCGAACGCGTAGTGGAGCCGTCCCTGACGGCGGAAAACCCCTGGCAACGGCGGGCGGCGTTCTACGCGCTGGGACGCAACAACCTCCCGCGCTTGCTGGCGGAGGCCGGCCGGGTGGCCGCGGACACCGCAGATGGTGTGCGCGAAGTGCTGCCGTATCTTAGCCTGCCGCCGGGCACGGACGGGGGGCGCTTCACCTATTACTTCGATGAGCGGATCCAGGCGACGGAATGGGCCAACTACAGCAGCCGGGGCGGGTCGCGTGGCGCGGTGGCTCCGTTGCCGGAGGGAGCGTTGCAGGCGTTGCGCACGCTGGCCCGGGATTCCTCGGAGCGGGTGCGTTTTCTGGCGCTCTTCGGCCTCATCGCGCGCCAACAGCCGGTGGAACTGGGGGAGGTGGTGAAGTCGTTAGAGCGCATGCCCCGCGACAGCGAGTTGTTGGAGAAGTTTTCCTCCTATGTGGTGGAGCAGTACCAGACCCTGGGCCGCGAGTTCGCGGTGGTCCTGCCCTATTTGAACTGGGAGAGTAGTTACAGTGGGCAGGTCGCGGCCACCCTGATCCGCAGGCACTTCGGGCTGACGGAAGACGAGGCGGCGGATGCACCTCCGGTGGTGCGCACGGGGCGCGCGCCAGTGCGAGCGTTGGCGTCCTATGTGGCGCCGGTGGCACGGCCGGAGCCGGGCTCGGCCGCAGTGCGACCGGAGAACTACCGCCTCGTGTACTTCACCAAGCCGGGCTGCAAGGAGTGCGCGGCCACGGCGCGCAAGCTCGAGCAGCTGCGCGAGGTCTTTCCCGCAGTCACGATCGTCGAATACGACATCAACAAGACGTCGTCGGTGTTGCTCAACGAGGCGCTGGGCGAACGCTTCGGCGTGCCGGTGGGCGTGCGCCTGGTGGCCCCGGCCGTGTTCTGCGGAGGCGGTTACCTGATCAAGGACGACATCTCGGTGGACCGCCTGGGGCCGATGTTGGCGCGGGCGGCAAGCGTGCCGCTGGCCGATTGGCTGGTGGTGCCGGCGGAGAATCTCGCCGGGGCGCACGCGGAGGTGACCAAGCGTTTTGAGACCACCGGGCTGGGCGTGGTGCTGCTGGCGGGGTTGCTCGACGGGGTTAATCCCTGCGCCTTTGCGACCATCATCTTCCTGCTCTCGTATCTGCAGGTGAGCCGGCGTTCGCCGGGGGCGATGGCGCAGATCGGCCTGGCCTACGTGGCCGGTGTATTCTTGGCGTACTTCACCATCGGGCTGGGCCTGGCGAAGGTGGCGGTGATGGTGGCGCAGGTGCGCTGGGCGGGGCCGCTGCTGAGCTACGCGATGGCCGGCTTTGCGCTGGTGATCATGGCCTTGAACATCCGCGACGGTTTCCGGTGCCGGCGCGGCGAGCTGGCGGAGATGACGTTGCAGTTGCCGGACTTTTTGAAGAACCGGATCCACTGGCTGATCCGACACGGTGTGCGGCAGGCGCACTTCGTCCTGGTATCGTTTTTCCTCGGGGTGGCCATCTCGGTGCTTGAGCTGGCCTGCACGGGCCAAGTGTATCTGCCGACGATCACCTACATGATCCAGCAGGGGGAGGCTCGGGCGGTGGGGAGCCTGGTTGCCTACAATCTCGCCTTCATCGCCCCACTGGTGGTGGTCTTCGTGCTCACGATCAGGGGACTGCGCAGCGAGACTCTGGTGAAGCTGCTCAAGCGTCGCGCGGCGTGGGTGAAGTTCGCCACCGCGGGCTGCTTCCTGGTGCTGGCGCTGTTCCTCCTGCTTGGCCCGCGGTTGCTGGGCTGAGGGTAAGGAAGAACGGAGAAGGAAGAAGGCAGAACAAAGAGTGCAGTGTGAAGAAAGCAGAGAGCATGGCCCCCGGGGTCTCGTGGCGGCGTTGGGCTCTGTCGCCGCGTAGGGGCGCCGCTTGCGACGCCTTTGCGGACGGGTGGGGGGACTGGCTGGCAACCGGCGATCCCTCGCGTGGCCCGTGCGCGAAGACTGGTTTCAATGCGGGGATGGCTGCAAATGAGGCCAAATGAAAAGCGCCACATAGTGGCCTTTGCGTGGCCTCTGTGTGGCGCTTTCTCTTACTCTCGAAATGGTGCCCAGAGTGGGGGTCGAACCCACACTCCCTTGCGGGAACAGGATTTTGAGTCCAGCGCGTCTGCCAATTCCGCCATCCGGGCGTTTCGAGATTTGAAAACAAAGCGATGGCCTTGGTGAAGTCCATCGGATTCTCCGCATGCAGGAGAAAGTGCACCGGATGTGAGAAGTCGTGGAGAAAGGACTTGCCACGTGCGGGCGCGACCCGTTGCCTCTGCACCTTTCCAAGGTTCGGGCCGTAGCGCAGTCTGGTAGCGCACTTGCATGGGGTGCAAGGGGTCGAGAGTTCGAATCTCTCCGGCCCGACCATTTGGAACGCGAGTTGAACGATCGCCGCAACGGCGGGATCGGGCTCGATGCAGGCGATTCAATCGCCACTCAGGATTTGCCGGGAAAACGTTTGCCGGCCGCCGGATCAACCGGCGAGCTCGCCCAATGGCCGACTCGCGTTCCAGCTTCTCCGTCTCTCTAAAATGGCTCTGGGCTGTCGCCCTCGCCGGCACGCTGGTTCTCGCCTCGGGCAATACTCCGCCCCGGATTCCTGGCTCTTTCATCGGTCTCGACAAGATCGCACACTTTTCCCTGTTCGGATTGCTCGCGACGCTGGTGCTGCGGGTTGATCGGGTGTGGGGGCGCCCGGGCTGGCGGGGATGGATCGCCGTTTTGGCAGTCTCCGTTTTCGGCATCACCGACGAGTGGCACCAGAGTTTCACCCCGGGACGTTCGGTCGAGTTCGCCGACTGGATCGCCGATACCGCGGGGGCCGCGCTCGCGACCACGCTCTATCTGAACTGGGGCGGGTATCGTAGGGTGTTGGAAACGCCGCTGCGCGTGAGGCGCCGAAAGCTGGTGCCCAAGGGGGCAACGATGCAGTCTTAGCCGATTGGGCGTTCGCCACGGGAGGGGTACTCGCCGTTGAGCTCGGGGATGAGCGGGGGCTGTTCGGGTCGAGAAGACTCTGCTGGGCGGGCGCTGGAGCGCAGCCGCGCCCTATGCGCAACCCGCTTTCGGAGCGGAAGCGAAGGGGATGGAACGCTGGCAACACTCTTCGGCCTCGCATTCCTCCGGAGGGCTGAGCATCAATCGACAATCTTGAATTCCGAGCCCGAACTCCCGCCCGAAGATTTTGCCGACGACGCCGACACCGCCGCAGCGGCCGCCACCCCCGCTTCGCACGCCCGGCCCGCGCCGTTGCCGCCCTCGCAGTGGCAGCGCCCTTGGGTGCAGATGAAGTTCTTCACCTTCCAGCCGCAGATCTATCCGAAGATGGTCCGCGAGGTGTCCCCCGACGCGAAACCGGGCGACCTGGTGACGGTGTACGACAAGCTCGGCTACCGGTTGGGCGCCGGCTTCTGGAATCGCCGGGCCTACGTGCCGCTGCGCATCATGCGTTTCAGCTCCGAGCCGGTCACCGAGGCGTATTTCGCGGAGGCGCTGAGCCATGCGGTGACCTTGCGTCGGGAGATGCTCAAGCTCGATGCGGTCACCGAGACGTATCGCGTGGTCAATTCCGATGGCGACGGTCTCAGCGGCCTCACCGTCGATCGTTACGGCGACGTGTTGTTTGCCGATGTGTGCTCGCTCGGTGTGATGCAGCGGTTGCCGGAATGGCTGCGCCTGCTTCATGTGATGCTGGGCACGTCGCGCCACATCGTGCAGGTCGACGACGAGGTCGCGCACTGGGAGGGGATCAAGTCGTCGATGCTCGATCCGGTGGTCGACGAGGATGCTCCGCGCCGGGTGAAGGTGCGCGAGCACGGGGTTACCTTCGAGGTCGACTTCGAGGAGGGTCACAAGACCGGCTTCTTCTGCGACCAGCGCGACAACCGGCGGCGTTTTGCGGAGTTCACCAAGGGGGCGCGCGTCCTCGATCTGTGCTGTTACACGGGCGGCTTCGGGATTGCGGCCAAGGTGCACGGCGGCGCCGCGGAAGTGACCGGCGTCGACCTCGACGAGACCGCCCTCGAGCAGGCCAAGCGCAACGCCAACCTCAACAACGCGCGTATCAAGTGGGTGCATGCCGACGCGTATTCCTACTGCCGGCAGATGCAAAAGAACGGCGAACAGTGGGACGCCGTGGTGCTCGACCCGCCGAAGTTCGTGCACAGCCGCGACGCCGAGGACGACGACGGGCCGTTCGCCGGCCGGCGCCGCTACGAGGACATCAACCATCTCGCCATCGGCCTGGTGAAACCCGGCGGTCTCTTTGTGACGTGCTCGTGCTCGGGCCTGGTGACGCTGGACCAGTTCGAGGAGTACGTGATCAAGGCGGCGCACCGCCACAACCGCCGTCTCCAGATCTTTGATCGCACCGGCCCGGGCGGCGACCACCCCGTCTATTCCAACTGCCTGGAGAGCCGTTACCTGAAGGTCATCTGGGCCCGGGTGGTGTGAGGCGGGGCGGACGTTTCGTCGACCTGCGCTTGTCGCAGGTCCCCAACGTCCGCCCGCTCGGCCCTTCTTTTGCTGCGCGCCAAGACGTCTGGCCGGCGATCGCGGGGGTGAGGGGAGCGACCGCTCGAGTGGTTTCTTCCTCAAGCCGGCCCTTGCCGCGCTGTGCGCCGTGAGGATTCGGATGCCCGATCTGGCGGAGCGGGATCTGGCCTCCGGTGCGCGCTTTTACGAGGCGAGGAGGGAGGTACTGGACTCTTGAACCGCTTCAGTGCGGCTTCACGCACTGGCGCAGGTTGAGGTCGATCTTGAGAATGTGGTCGCGAATCCAGGCGCACATTTCGGAGTGAATCTTGATGGCCACACCGCTGGCAGCGGTGGGCGACTCGAGTTTCTTGCGGGCCTCGGCGCAGGTCTGCATGAACTTGATGTGCGCGATCTTGTTGGCCGCGGCGACCGGGCAATGGAGCCGGCTCATGCAGCCTTCCTCCCGGGTGAAATGCTGTTGGGCGTAGCGTTCGAGGAAGGCGACCATGCCGTTGATATGCTCGGCCCCTGCTCGTTGCTGGAGCGCGGTCTCCAAACGGTTGAGGTTCTCGACGAGTACCTGATGGTCGTGGTCGACTTCGGGCACTCCGGTTTCGAATTCAGGGCTCCAGGTGATCATGGCGGTGTGGCGTTGCACCGTTGGTATCGGCTGACTAGCGAGGCGCTTGACCGGAATTCCCGAGGACCGTTGGCGGCTGGTGCGCGGCAAAGGTCGACGATAGACACAACGTGGCGCAGCCCGCTGAGAGCATCGGACTCAGGGCGCCACGGTGACGACGTGGCGGAAAAAACAGCGAGTGAGGCCGGTGGTGCTCACGTTGAAGGTGTGGGTTGTTCCGCTGCCGGTGTCGGGGAGAGCTGTCCAGTTCACGAGGTCGGTGGACCACTGGCCGCCGTAGGTGATGCCGCTCACTCCGGTAGGCTGCGTGTAGGTGCATTCGAGGCTGTTGCCGGTGAGTTCCGGCACCGGTGGCGCGGCGTTGGGGGTGGCGTGCAGGGGATCGAGGCCGAAGGCGTATTCGAGGCCGTTGTTGAGGCCGTCGTTGTCCTGATCGGCCTGGGGGCCGCCCGTGATGGCGGGGGATTGGGCTGCGGCCCACGCGGCGTAGCCGGTGGCGGGGGTGGTGGCGGTGACGATCTTGATCGGGCCGTCGCCGAACCAGCGGGTGCCGACTTGGGGGCGGATGCGCAGGTAGTAGGTGTTGCCGGCGGCGAGCGCGGCGCCGGCGGTGGTGGCATCGAGCGTGAAGCCGGTGGCGCCACCGGAGAGCGTGGTGGTGGTGGTGACGGCGAGTTGGGTGGCGTTGGTGACGGTGATGTCGTCGATGTAGAAGCCGCAGTTGTTGGCCGTGTTGAGGACTGCGCCGGACGTATCGTATCTGAGGATGAAGCGCACTCGGATGGTTTGCCCGGTGTAGGTGGCGAGGCTGACGGTGCGGGCGACGAAAGCCGGGTCCCAGTTGGCGCTGCTGAGGCCGACGCCGGGGCGACTCCAGACGCTGGTCCAAGTGTTGCCGTTGTCGGTGGAAACTTCTGCGGAGAGCGTGGTCGTGGTGGTGGCGAAGAGCCCCCGGTCGTAGAATTGCAGCTGGCTGGAGGCGGTCGGGATGAGGTCGCGCAGGACGGTGAAGCTCTGGTAGTTCCAGTCAGGGAAGGTGAGGTGGAAGGCCTTGGCGCCGGTGTGCTTGTAGGCGGTGCTCCGGAGCGCGTAGCCGCCAGTGGTGGCAGACTGGATAAACCCGGCAGTGGCGTCCTCGGCGCCCTCGGCCCAGCCGGCGGTGCTGGCTGTGGCGACGCGCAGTTGGTAGGCGTCGGCTTGGGTGATTGGGTTGAAGGTGTAGGCCTCGCCGGTGGTGGCCGGGGAGGCGGAGCCGGCGATTGTCACGCTGGCGCCGAGCACGCCCGGATCGAAGAGGGTGACGTTGTAGCTGTAGCTGGTCGGCACGCCGGCTCCGGAGATGCCGGAGACGAAGACGGAATACGGGATGTCGGCAGTGATGGAGGTGGGCAGAGACTGCGGAGCCCAGACGATGGTGTTGTAGCCGATGCCGGTATCGGAGTTGGAGACGATGGTGACCGGGATGTTGGTGCCCCCCTGGCTCAGGGTGACGGTGGCGGCAGTGAAATTGGCGCCTGGGTACGTAAGTGACCAGCGGGCGGGCCGGAGATAAAACGGGCAGTAACCGCGGTTGGGCCAGGCGACGAAGGCGGCGGGAGCGGAGCGCTTGAAGTCGCCGACGACCCAGCAGGCGTTGGCCGACATGTAGCTGCTGCCCGACGGCGGGACATCGCCGGTGCCCATGCTTTGGGCCAGAGGATAGAGCAGCCAGCGGCGGTGGCCGACTGCGGCGTTGTTGCTGCCGCTGTCGTAGATGTAGGCGTCGATCGCGTCCGGGCCGTAGTTGCCGATGGCTATGTTGGAGTTGCCGGCCGCTTCGGCCCCGGTGGCGGTGTACCAGGTCCAGGTGGTGGGCGGAGTGTGGTTGAGATCGGCGTTGGCCGAGAACATCAGTGCGGCGGCCTGGTCCTTGGCGGATTTGGAGGAGTCGAAGGTGATGTCGGTGGGCAGGCCGACGAGTGCGCGGTAGAAATTGATACGGCGGCGGACGTCGTCCTTGAAAGCGGCGCTGGTGGTGCCGGCGACGCCGGTGGCGATGTTGCCGGTCCACGCCATATTGGCGGCGAAATCCTCGGAGGCGGCGTAGACCGTGTTATAGAAGGCGAGGACGTCGGTGCGGTCGGTGGAGGTGACGGTGAAACCTTGCACGGCGTCGGGGTCGCCAGTTCCTGGTAACCAGGCGAGAAGAGCGGCGGGAGACGCGAGCAGGCTGAGCGCGAGGCCGGCAGCGAGGGGGCGCAGAATGGAGGAGGGCATGGGCGGCGATCTCGTGTCGATCGTGGGGCCCAGCGGCGTTGTGTCGACGCGGCGGCGGGGCGGCGGGGGATTTTTACGCGCCGCTGATCTAGAGGGGCACAGTGCTCGGGCTGCCGGAAGGAGTCGCCTATCTCTCGGGCTGCGGTAGCGAGGCCGCGCCGCCGGCGGAGTTCCTCAATTCACGAGTTTCTCGCTGCCGAGATCCCGTTCGAGGATCTCTCGCTCGGCGCGGGGACTGGATCATCCGGCTAATACCATGAGCGAACAGGCGAGCCAAAGGCTCGTTCCGTCCGAAAACCTGTCGGAGCGATGCGGCTCTGGGGTGCGGTGAGCGCGGAGTGTTCTCATGTCCCCAACGTGGTGCGGTAGACCCGGGGGACTCGCTTGGTCACCGAGCAGAGGATTTCGTAGGGGATCGTCTCCGCCCACTTGGCGAACTCGGTGACGGTGATCTCCTCCTTGTCTTGGCGGCCGACGAAGGTTGCCTGGTCGCCCACGGCCACCTCGGGCACGTCGGTGACGTCGACGATGGTCTGGTCCATCGTCACGCGGCCGAGCACGGGGCAGCGGTGGCCGCGGATGAGGAGCTGCGCGCGGTTGCTGCAAGAGATCGGAATACCGTCGCCGTAGCCGCCGGTGACCACCGCGATGGTGGTGTCGCGGGTGGTGACGTAGGTGCGGTTGTAACTCACGCCGGAGCCGCGGGGCAGGCGTTTCACCAGGCCGACGCGGGCGTGGAAACTGAAGACGGGCTCGGCCTGCACGGCGGCGAGAATCGAACTGGGGTGGGGCAGGATGCCGAACTGGAGCAGGCCGATGCGCACGGCGTTGATCGAGCCGCGGCGCTGGAGGGTCTCGAGCCCGGCGGAGTTGTCGGCGTGGATGATGAGGCGCTGGCGGTCGAGGCCGGGCAGGCGCCGCAGTGTTTCCAGGAAAAGGCGACGCTGCTGGCGGGTGAACTTCGAGTCGCTGTCGGCGCTGGCGAAGTGGGTGAAGATGCCGTCGAGGCGGATGAACTCGCTGGCCCGGATCTTGGCGTAGAGGGCGGGGGCCTCCGCGTGCCAGACGCCGAGGCGCCCCATGCCGGTGTCGATCTTGAGGTGGACGGCCAGAGGGCGGCCGGTGCGGCGGCCGAGCTCGTTGAAGCGCTCGACCTCCTCGGCGGAAGAGACAGTGGCGGTGAGGTCGTATTCGGCGAGGAGGCGGTCCTCGTCCGGGAGTACAGCGCTGAGCACGAGGATGGGCCAGCCCGGTCCGAGCTCGCGAAGCGCGGCGGCCTCGGTGGTGTTGGCCACGGCGAAGAGATCGGCGCCGGCGTGCATGAGGCGGGCGGCGGTCTGTGGCAGGCCGTGACCGTAGGCGTCGGCCTTGACGACGGCGACGTACTTGAGGCGCGAGGGCAGGGCGGCGCGGATATGCTTCAAGTTGCGCTCGAGGGCGGCGAGATTGATCTCGGCCCAGCAGCGGAGGGGGATGCGGGAATCGTTGGCGCTCATCCGGGGAAAAGGGAGAGGACTGCTTGGGCGGGGTAACCTACGGGGCCGGAGTGGCGGCGCGGTGGCGCTGGCCGGTCCAAGTCTGATAGGTGATCGGGGCGGACAGCCAGGGTTCGGGTTCGGCGGCGGGGGCGAACAGGGGCAGGGCGCCGAGGGCGGAGGTCATCGAGGCGCAGTCGTAGGCGCAGGTCGCCGCCTGTCGGGGCGGCTGGGCCCAGGCGCGGAAACCTGCGGGGGTAAACAGCGGCTCGGGCCAGTCAGCCAGCTCGGCGCGGGTGGCGCGCAATACCGGTGAGGCGGTGCCGTCGGCGCCGATGCGCACGGCGTGCCAGCTGTCGCGCCGGGCGTCGGCCACGACGGCGAACGGGCCGGGCTGGTGGCGGGCGTGGGTGAGGGCGGCGAGGAGGAGGCTGCGGTAGGTAAAAACAGGTGCCGGGCTGGCGCGCAGGGTCTGCCAGGTGCGCAGGGCCATCGCGGCGGTGCGGATGCCGAGCTGGCTGCCGGGGCCGTCGCAGAAGACGTAGGCGCCGATCTGGCTGGGCTTGAGGCCGGCGGCGGTGAGGCAGGTCTGGGCCGCGGCAAAGAGGTGGATACTCGAATCGTCGCCGCCGGTGTGCCAGAGCGGGGCCTGGCCGGTGCGGAGCAGCCCGGCTTGCACCTGGATGGTGCAGGGATCGAGTACGAGCACGCTGCCATGCGCGGCGACGATGGCGTCCAGCGAGACAGGCGCAGGCGAGGCGGGCGGCTGGGCGGCGGAGGGATCGCTGGCGGGCATGGAGGGAAAACGTTGCGGCGGAACGGCGGGCTTGTCACTGCCGATTCGGGGGCGGGGCCGCGGTGGTGCTTGGTGTGCCAGCTACGAGCCGGCGGCAGGCGAGGGCGCAGTGCCAGCGCGCGGGCCTACACTCTGCCTACGGAAACAACACGCCCCGGCGCGAAAGCCGGGGCGAGGGACGAGACGACAGGCGTGGCGATCCGGATGGTTGCGCCGGTCGCGCGGGAGGCTCAGCGGAAGGTGAGCTGGAGGAAGTCCTCCACGTACTCGCGCCAGACCGTCCACTCGTGGCCGCCGTCGGTGAGTTTGTAGGTGAAGGGGACCTGGTTCTGCTGGAGCCAGGCTCGGAAGGCGTCGTTGCGCTTGAGCAGGAAGTCGTCCTTGCCGATGGCGATCCATAGCAGCTTTGGGCTGTTCTTCTTCTGTTTAGCGGCGGTGAGGAGGGCGGGGAAGGCGGTATCGAGGCTGTCGTCGGGCGCGGCTGCGCTGAAGCCGCCGACCCACTGGAAGAGCTCGGGGTGCGCGAGGCCGATGCCAAGCGAGTGGCCGCCACCCATCGAGAGCCCCACGATGGCGCGGTCGGCGGGCTCGGCGCTCGCGCGGTATTCGCGCTGGAGGAAGGGCAGGAGTTCGCCCACCACCACCTTCTCCATGGCAGCGTGATTCTCAGCGGAGTAGTGGTCGCGGCGGGTGGCGGGCAGCAGCACGGGGTGGCCGTGGGGCATGACGATGATGGCTGGCTTCATCCTGCCCTGGGCGATGAGATTGTCGGCGATGAGGTGGGCGTGGCCGTTCTCGGCCCAGGCGGTCTCGTCGTCGCCGTAGCCGTGGAGCAGGTAGACGACGGGGTAGAGGTCCTTGGCGCGGGCATCGTAGCCGGGCGGGGTGTAGACTTGGAACGAATATTGGCGACCGGCCGCGGCGGATGTGACGGTGTGGCGGTGCAGTGTGCCGTGGGGGACGGCCTGCAACGCCCAGGCGGGCGGCTTGGCGCCGGGCAGCTCGAAAGCGCTTTCGGAGCTGATCCACTTCTTTGCGTAGCGATTTTTGGGATCGAGGGTGACGGCGCCGTCGACGTCGAAGACGTAGCCGTAGATGTCGGGGGCGAGGCCAGACACGGTGACGCTCCAGATGCCGTCGGCGCCCTTGGCCATCGGCAGCGGCTCGGTGCGGCGCAGGCCCTGCACGGCCACGGCGCCTGCCCCGGGCGCGTAGAAGCGCAGGATCGCCCGGCCGTCGGCGGTGACCTCGGGAGAGAGGTAGTCGGGGGCCTTGGCGGCGTAGCCAAGGGTGCCGGCGAACGCCGCCAGCACGAGGGGTAGGGCACGTAGGGCTTTCATCGGTATTGGCGATGCGCCCGGGGCCGGGCGGCGTCAAGCGTGGCGCCCGCCGGCGGGGCCGGAATGAGAAGTTGTATGGCAAGTTTTTGCACCGGAGCAGGGCGGGGTTTGACAGGGCCGGTGGCCGGGCGCACGAGATGGGCGTGGTGCCCAGGCTTGTGTCCACCCCGGGCTGGCCGGCGCCACCAACCCCCGAGTCTCCCCTATGCTCATGTCGCTCCTCAAACGCACCCCGTTGTTGCTGGGCCTGCTCGGCTTCCTGCCGACAGCCGCTTCCGCGGGCCAGTACCAAAACTTCAATGCCGCGGTCTACGTCCGCGCCTACGAGGTCCAGTTGATGAAGGATCCCGCCTGGTTGCGGGACAACTGGGCAATCGTCGAGCGTCAGGTGAAGGTGGACAAGGTCTACCTCGAGACCCACCGCGACCTGATCATCGTCGACGACGCCACCCTCCAGCAGGCGAAGGCCTTCTTCCAAGCCAAGGGCATCGTGGTCGCCGGCGGCATCGCCACGGTGCGCAACGAGTCCAACCTCTTCGAGGTCTTCTGCTACACGCAGGCCGGCCAACGCGCGAAGATGCGCGAGATCGTCGAGGCCACGGCGCGCAACTTCGACGAATTCATCATCGACGACTTCTTCTTCACAAGCTGCACCTGCGACGAGTGCATCGCCGCCAAAGGAGACCGCAGCTGGACTCGCTTCCGCCTCGACCTGATGAAGGAGGTCTCGCGCGACTTGATCCTGAAGACGGCGCACACGGTGAATCCGAAGGTCAAGGTCACGCTCAAGTACCCCAACTGGTACGAGCACTACCAGGGCACCGGCTACAATCTCGAGGACGAGCCCCCGCTCTACGACAAGATCTACACCGGCACCGAGACCCGCGATCCGGTGCATACCGGCCAGCACCTTCAGCCGTACCACAGCTACGAGGCGTTTCGTTACCTCGAGAATATCAAGCCGGGCGGCAATGGCGGGGGCTGGGTCGATTCCGGGGCGCGTGGTAACGCCGATCGCTATGCCGAGCAGTTCTGGCTGACCATGTTCGCCAAGGCGCCGGAGATCACGCTGTTCGCGATGAACGAGCTGCTCATGCCGTTTGGCGAGCGCGATCGCGCTTCGTGGCAGGGCCAGGGCACGAGCTTCGACTACGCGAAGGCGCAGGCGCGCTGCGCCGGCTCCCCGGCGATGAAGCCCACCTTGGCGGCGGTGGCCGGCCAGGCACTCGAGTTGGCCGACAGCGTGGTTGGTAAGCTCGGCAAGCCGATCGGCCTTGTCGCGTACAAGCCCTTCCACTCGACGGGGGAGGACTTCATCCACAATTTCCTCGGCATGGTCGGCCTGCCGATCGAGATGGTGCCGCAGTTCCCGGTTGATGCCCCCCACGGTGCTGTTGACCGAGAGCGCGAAGCTCGACCCTGCCATTGTCGCCAAGATCAAGGGGCAGTTGCGCGCCGGCAAGAACGTGGTGATCACCACGGGCCTGCTACGGGCGCTGCGCGGCCGCGGCATCGAGGATATCGCCGAGATCGAAGTCTCCGAGCGGCGCGTGCCGGCGCAGCAGTTCGTGCAGCGCGGACTGACCGAAACGGTGGCGGCGCCCATCGTGCTGCCCGAGGTGCGCTACCTGACCAACGCGTCGTGGGAGATCATCTCCACACTCGCCAGCGGCGTCGGCCACCCGGTGCTGCTCATGCACGACTACAACAAGGGCAAGCTCTACGTACTCACCGTTCCGGATAACCAGGGCGACCTCTACAACTACCCGCCGGGCGTGTGGGCGAAGATCCGCGAACTCGTGCTCAAGGATCTGTTCGTGCATGTGGACGGGCCGAGCCAGGTAGCGTTGTTTGCCTATGACAACAAGGCCTTCATTGTGGAGTCCTTCCGCGACCAGAAGGAGTCGGTGAAGATCACCACCGCGGGCAATTTCACCAAGTTGCACGACGAGCTCACCGGTCTGGACCTGACCGGCCGTGCGGAGAAGGGCAAGACGGTGTTCGACGCCGAGATCCTACCGCACAGCTTCCGGGTCTTCACCGCCAAGTAGGCCGTCGTCGCAAGGAGACCAATCGACAGTTTTCGGGCCCCGCAGACGCCACCATGGCGGGTGCGGGGCCCGATTTGTTCCACCTTCTCCCGAAAAGGGGGATTGACCGCGAAAATGGGCGCCGCGTAGCGTCCCCGATTCCGCATCTCCAACCACCGATTCCGATTTTTGCCGTGAACCTCGAAATTCAAGACGTCTCCGCAACCCGCAAGACCCTCGTTGTCACCCTCGACCAGAGCGAAGTCGAAGGCGTGTACAAGGCCGTGGTGGCCGAAATCGCCAAGGTGGCCAGCATGCCCGGCTTCCGCGCGGGCAAGCTCCCGACCGCGGTGGTCGAGAAGCGCTTCGCCAAGGAGATCGCTGACGAATTCCACAGCAAGGTGGTCACCAAGGCCTACCGCGACGGTATCGAGCAGTCCAAGCTCGACGTCTATGCCGTCACCGACGTGAAGGAAGGCCTGATCGAGAAGTCGTTGTCGGCGGCGGTGACGGTCACCGTCGACGTGCAGCCGCAGTTCACGCTCCCCGAATACAAGGGGCTGCCCACCGAGGTGGCTGCCGTCGAGGTGACCGATGCCGACGTCGAGGCCGCCATCCAGGGCATGCGCGCCGAGCGCGCCGATTTCAAGGAAGTGGAGCGCGCCGCGCAGAAGTCCGACTACGTGAAGCTCTCCTACGAGGGCAAGATCGGTGAGCAGGCCGTGGCCGAGCTCGTGCCTGATCGCGCCATCTTCGGCAAAGCCCCGCAGACCTGGGAGGAAGTCGAGGGCGCCGAAGGCCTCATCCCCGGTCTCGGCCAGCACCTCGCCGGCCTTGTGAAGGGTGACAAAAAGGACGTAACGATCACTTTCCCGGCCGAATTCCATGTGACCGAGCTCGCCGGCAAGGAAGCCGTTTACGCCGTTGAAGTTCTCGAGGTGCGCGAGCGCGTGCTGCCCGAAATCGACGCCGAGTTCCTCAAGGGCCACCAGGTGGACACCCTCGAGGCCCTGCAGGCGCGCACCCGCGAACACATCAAGTACCAGAAGGAGATGGAGGGTCGCTCGCAGCAGCGCCGCCAGGTCACCGACGCGCTGGCCGCCGCGGTCGAGTTCGAGGTTCCCGCCAGTCTCATCGAGTCGGAGACGCAGACCATCCTGCGCCGCTTCATTGAGGAGAACATGCGCCGCGGCGTGCCGCAGGAGAGCTTCGAGCAGAACAAGAAGCAGCTTTATGAGGACGCCCGCAAGGCGGCCACCCGCAACGCGAAGATCCAGGTCATCCTCGGCCGTATCGCCGTCGAGGAGAAGGTTGAGCTCAACGACAATGACATTAACCGGTTCCTGCGCATGGAGGCCATGCGCTCCGGCCAGACCCCCGACAAGCTCGCCAAGGAGCTCGGCAAGGACCGCGAGCGGGTGCGCGCGATGCAGCAATCCCTGCTGTTGGACAAGGCCCTTGATTTCGTGGTCGCGCAGGCTACGGTGACTCCCGCGCCCGCAAAGGCTTGAGCCGGTCGGGCCAACCCACACCACCACCGTGAGCTACTACGTCCCGATCGTCCTTGAAAACACCGGCCGCGGCGAGCGGAGCATGGACATCTACTCGCGCCTACTGAAGGACCGGATCATCTTCATCGGCACGCCAATCGACGATGCCGTGGCCAATCTGGTGATCGCCCAGATGTTGTTCCTGCAGATGGAGGATCCGAAGAAGGACATCCATCTGTACATCAACTCCCCGGGCGGCGTGGTTACCGGTGGTATGGCCATCTACGACACGATGAACTTCCTGCAGTGCGATGTGGTGACCTACTGCATCGGCATGGCCGCCTCGATGGCGACAGTGCTGCTGGCCGGCGGTACCAAGGGCAAGCGCTTCGCCCTGCCCAACAGCCGCGTGATGATCCACCAACCCACCGGGGGCGCTTCCGGCCAGACGGCCGACATCGCCATCCAGGCCAAGGAGATCATCCGTTGGCGCCGCACGCTCAACGAAATCATCGCCAAGCACACCGGCAAGACCGCTGACGAAGTCGAGAAGGACTCGGACCGCGACTACTACATGAGCGCCCAGGAGGCCCTCACGTATGGCATCGTGGACAAGGTCTTTGAGAGCCGCGCCGAGGCCGCCACCACGCTCAAGGCCGTGGCTTGACCACGCCAGTTTCCCTCACTCCCCGCGCTGCGATCGCGCCTCTCCCCCGATGGCCAAGTCCTCGCGCATGACGCTCTGCTCCTTCTGCGGCAAATCGCAGACGGAGGTCCGCAAGATCATCGCCGGTCCCGGCGTTTATATCTGCGATTCGTGTGTCACCGTCTGCAAGACGATCATCGATCGCGAGCTGAAGGCTCCGGCCGTCGAGGGGCGCCCGGCGTTCCGGCTGGTCAAGCCGGGTGAGATCAAGCGGGCGCTCGACGATTTCGTGATTGGGCAGGATCATGCGAAGAAGGTCCTCTCGGTGGCGGTATACAACCACTACAAGCGGCTCTCCTTCGACGCCAACCGTTCGGCCCTGCCGAGCAACGCACTCACCGCCGAATTCCACGATGTGGAGGTCGAGAAGAGCAACATCCTGCTCGTCGGGCCCACCGGTTCGGGCAAGACCCTGCTCGCCCGTACGCTCGCCAAGATTCTCGACGTGCCCTTCGCCATCTCCGACGCCACCACGCTGACCGAGGCCGGCTACGTGGGCGAGGATGTGGAGAACGTCGTCCTACGACTCCTGCAGGCCTCCAACTACGACGTGAAGCGTGCCGAGTGCGGGATCGTGTACATCGACGAGATCGACAAGATCGCGCGCAAATCGGAGAACCCGTCGATCACCCGCGATGTGTCGGGCGAGGGCGTACAGCAGGCGCTGCTGAAGATTCTCGAGGGCACCACCTGCAGCGTGCCGCCCCAGGGCGGGCGTAAGCATCCGAACCAGGAGTATATCCAGGTCAACACCTCGAACATCCTCTTCATCTGCGGCGGAGCCTTCGTGTCGCTCGAGCAGATCGTCCAGCGTCGTTCTGGACACCGGGTGCTCGGTTACGGCAGCGCCAGCGAGTCCGTGCATCTCACCCCGGAGGAGATGATGCGCACCATTGCCCCGGAGGATCTGTTCCAGTTCGGCATGATCCCCGAGTTCATCGGCCGCCTGCCCGTGGTCTCGGTGCTGGATTCGCTTACGGTGCCCGATCTCGAGAAGATTCTGCTGCGCACCAAGAACGCGATGGTGAAGCAGTATTCGAAGCTTTTCGCCATTGATGGGGTGCGGCTGCGTTTCACCCGCGATGCTGTCCACGAGATCGCCCTCAAGGCGATGGAGCTCAAGACTGGGGCCCGGGCGCTGCGCTCGATCCTGGAGAAGCTCATGCTCGATGTGATGTATGAGGTTCCTCATCGCGAAGGAGTGGTGGAGGTGGTGATTGATCGCGGGGTCGTGCTCGGGAAGAAAAAGCCGATCGTGCGGCTGGCCAGTGCGGTCGCCGACGAAGACGCCGCCTGAGGTGCGGCGCTGCGATCCGTCGGCAGCGCCACCGGGAGTCCCGGGAGGCGCGTCCGCGGCGCGGTGACCGGAGGGTCGTTCCGGCGGAGAGTGGTCGGCTGCTACTCCCACCAACCCATCCGCCGCAGCTCCGTGCGAGGGATGTCCGTGAAACAACTGCCGAAGGACGTCAGGAATTGGTCACGGGCGGCCGTGAGCGCGGCGACGGGCAGGCTGCGGCTGCCCCATTGAAGTGTTTCTGGCCCGAAGACGAAGGCTAGCGGGTGTTCTTCGGCGAGCACTGCCTCAAGTTCCGCTGCCGCAGCCTGATGGTGGTGGGCTAGGGCGGCGGCGGTTAGCAAGTTGATGAAACCATGTAGCGCGTGATCGGCCCCCGCGTATTTCCCTCGCACGGGATGGTGCAGGCCCCCGGTACATTTCATCGGCAGGCGGTGGGCGTGGGCTGCGGCCAGCGCTGCTGCCACCAGTGCGAGTGAGGGGACCGAGGAGGCATCGCTGCCTCCGGTGCGCAGCTTGTAGCCGAGGGTGATGGGCGCGGCTTCGCGCAGTCTGTCTGCGGACTCGGCTACCTGGCCGAGTTGGTCGAGCAGCACAGGGGAGGGGGCAATCTCCAGGAATACCTGGCGGGCTGCACCGGGCTGCCGGCTGAGCAGGGCTAGGATCGCCGCCAGCAGCTTGCGCAGCGCGGGGCCTTCCAAGGCATCAGGGGGGAGCCTGAGCTCGAGGGTGTCGACCGCGATGGCGTCGCTCGCGCTGGAGCGCGTGGCCAATGCTGCCAACTCTGTCTCCAAGTTGGCGAGGCACTCCCCGGCCGATTTCCCACCACGCAGAATGGCTGCGACGCGCACGGGCACCGGCAAGGCCGTGAGGAAGGTTGCCAGTTCCGCGAGACGCGGGGCGGGGCAGACGAAACGGGACACCAGCGCCGCGGCGCCCTCGTGGCGACTATCGGCGAAGGTTGCGGTGGCCTGTGCCATCGACAAGGACGCCGGCGGAAACAGCCCTGCGTAGTCGAGGCTTTGGTGGAGGAGGGCGTGGAGGGTACCAGTCATGAAGGCGCAGAAGGAGGGAGGGCGCGGAGCGACAAACGGATAAGTAAGCGGGGCGCGGAAGTGGGGTGCAAGACTGGGTATGTGGAGGTGCCGATTCGCACGAAGGGATGGTTGTTTGGCCGTACGCGCTTGGGCGGGTAGAACTTGTTTAGACAATTTCGGGAAATGGCCATTGACAGTGCCCCAAGTGAAACTCACGTTCCCGCCCCTCATCACCTATTGCAGGGTGGAGCAGTCTGGTAGCTCGTCAGGCTCATAACCTGAAGGTCCTGGGTTCAAATCCCAGCCCTGCACCCAATTTGAAACCCCTGGAATCATCTTCCAGGGGTTTCTTGTTGAATGACTTATGGAAGTCAGCGGTGAGTGCTTTTCAAAATGTGACTTCGGGTAACTACGGGCGACTTTTGGTAAAAGAACCCGTAGTTTACACCGTAGTTTTTTACACTGCTGATCGCGGGGGCTCCTGCGGAAACAAATCGGCCGCCCCGGCGCCTGCCAGGGTCGTCGTCTCAACTGGACCCCGTAGTTTTCCCGTAGTTTTTTACACTGAGAACCGTGGGAGGCTCCTGTGGGGAACGGATTTGCGGCCCCGGTGCCTGCTAGGGCCTCGTCCCAACTCCCAACCTCATCGACCCGAACGTTGATCGTTCGGGCCCCATAGGGCTCAGGACTAAGCAGCAGATAAAACGCCGCGCTGACTGATCCACGGGCTCCGTGCTGGTGGCAGTTGGGCAAGCTCGCGGTAGGAATACCGCCAGGTCCCCGGCAGGATCTCAACCGGGTGCAGGCGCAGTCGCGCGTCATCCGCCAGATCGTCACGCGACTTACGCTGAGCATTTCGGCGGCCCGGTGCTGGGTCACCAGCAGTCGCCCGCCCCCGTCATCCTCAAGAAGCGTCGGAGGCTCTTCCTGACCATTGCTGAGGCGCTGCACGGCCCCCCTCTCGGTCGCGGACAGGGACGGGTCGGTGGCGAGTACGGTCTGAAGAATGGCCCGACTGGTGGCGTTCATGGCAATTGCTCCCGTTTCTCGCGGTTGGACGTCTCAGTTGGCGTGCGTCATCGCCATCTCCTTTCGCAGCACTTCGCGCAGGAACTCGCGCACTTGGACCTCGCGGGCCAGTTCGGCGAGGCGGCGGTCGTAGAAGACGTTGACGCGTTGGCGGGCGCGAAGGCCGTTGGCGGTCCTGTCGAACGTCCACTTCACCACCGCGCTCAGTCGTTGCTGGTGCCGGTTCCAGAGACGGACCTCGCCGCCGTCAGAGGCGGGGGACTGCCGGAGAAAGGCTTCTACCGCGAGGACGGACGAGTCGGACTGGAAGCGGGGGACGAAGATTCCGGCGCGGGTCTGGGAAGATCTGATACGGCCGTCGCGGTGGTTTGGGCGGTAGCTGGGAAAGCGAGCGAACTCTGGGCGGGCGTGAGCTTCATGGGCGTCATCCTTTCGCTGATCCAAATGTCGCCGCCCGTCCTCGTTCCTCAACTTTTCGCTTCTACCGAATCTTCGGTATCTCAACTACACCAAATTCGGTAGGCGTGTGGGGACGAGATGTGCTGACGCGGTGGTTGACGTGGCGTCACGATTCGAAGTTTGGACACTTTCGGGTGCGCCTCGACACATACGACGAGGGCAAGCGCTGATCGTGGCTGGGCTCGGCACTGGGCGATGCCGGCGCGCCCAGAATCGCTCGATAACCGCGAGAGAAGCCCGGCGGGCGAGCGCGGACTAGCGTCGACTCCATTGCGAATACAGGACCATGTCACCGGACGCCGCAAGATCTGCTCTACTTGGTGTCCCATGAACGCCACCGAAAAGCAGCTCCACAGCGATGCAGCCTACGTCCAGGCCTACAGGGTTTGGATCTCCTCCCTCCCTCCTGACGAACGTGCCGCCCTTGCAGCACGCGATCTCGATGAACCCGATGCGAAGCGGAGCACCGGCAAGGTTGACGATCAGGGCGTCTCATGGCCACCGCCGTGCCGGAATCCGATGAACTGCCAGAGGCAACCGATGTGCAGGCCCAGATCCGCATGGCCACCGCTGACGCGCTTTCCTCGTTCTGCGCCCGGGTTCGCTCGCATACCAACCCGCTGTTGGCTTTCGACACCCTTTGCTTCGCTTCGGGTTTGATGGAGGTGGAGGGGCTTTCGCAATCGGCTCTGGCGCGGCGGCACGGTGTTACGAAGGCGTGGTTTTCACAGCAAGTCATCGGATGGCTCGATCTCTTTGATCTCCCTCCGCCACGCGGTTGCCGCAATCTGGGGGCGCGAGCCTCTTGTCGCCGAGCGCGTATCGCTGTCCTGGACCGTATAGAAGAAAGTAGCCCCACTCCCGCAACGGTAGCGGCTCAGCCGTCGCGGAAGCGCCGGCGCTATCCACTCCAATCGGAGGATCCGACCGTCGTTTATGTCCGGGGTTTGGATTTGTTCCGCCAGTGGTTTCGGCAGCGGACGCGCCGCTTTCCGGTCGAGCAGTGGACGCCTGATGCCCGCCGCCTCCTGCGCAAGGAACTCACTTGGTTCACAAATCTCTACACTAGGCTCGGGGACTGATGGAGGCGCAGCACGAGCTGACTTTGGTTTACCACTTGATCTCCCCGCGGACGCCATCACGCCCTGACTCGGTCGTGTAGATGTCGTCGCCGGACCTGGTCGGCCAGGCCGGCCGACGTCCCACCGCGTCTGTTGCCTCACCGTTTTGCGCGACCTGAGGAAGGCAGTATCGGTTCGATGAACATTCGCAGTAAGGCCACGACTTCTCCAAATTGCGTCGAGGCACCGGTCAGCCCGTTGCGGCGTAGGAAGGCGGACCACTGGGCTTGTTTGGTCGCATCATTTGCGAAGGCATCGGTGAAGGGCTCCGGAGCCAAGGGCAGGCTCGTCTGCCGGCGTGAGAACGTTGCCTCTATAGCTTTTCGCAGCGTTGCGCTGTCAAATTCGAACCGGCGGGAGAGAAACCACAGGTCGTAGAAATCCTTCATCCGAGTGTTCGTGGCGCCGAGTTTGACCATCGCCTCGAACTTCTCGGCGACGACCGTGTAAACGGGATAGGCGCGGATATGGGGCGCTGGAAAATCCAACAGCACCGGGAACACGGTCATTTCGGCCGCGGGCGTCACGGCGTCCCCGGCGCCAACGTCGACCTGAATCGGGATTTCTGCCGAGCCGAGCTTAGCCATGAGACGGATACGAACACCGCCGTACGTGTTGTCTTCCCGGATGGCGTCGGCGTCGATGGAGTCCGGGGCGAAGAGGATCCCGTCGGCCGTCACCGGTGTGGCCACCACCTCCCGGAAAATTTGGGCCAGCGCTTCCTTTTCCGTAGGTCCGAAGCCGAGGAGATCCAGATCGCGGGTAGGGCGGTGGGTTTTGTCGTCCCAGACGGCAAACAGCATCGCCCCCTTGAGCAGGAAACGGTCAGCGTATTGGGACTGACTCAGCCGGAACAACAGCCGTTCGATTCCGTAGCGGGCAAGGACCAGGTTGAACTCCTCGCCGCGGTGTTCCGCCACGTTTTGCAGACGGGCTTTTACCGAGGCGGCGATGTTTTTCGGACCGCTCATGTCAGGCATCTCCAGATAGGTTGACGACCCGGCGCACCTGGCAGACTTCGGTGGCGGTGGCAGTTCGTTCATGGTGAATCTCTTCGCCCTCCAACCCTCGCGCAGGGCTTCCACGGCCACGTCGAGGCCGTACTTATTTCGATACTTGAAGCAATCCGCGACGGTCTTCGCCGGGGAGAAGACGCGCACCGTACCGCCGGCCACTTTGTGCTCCTGCACCCCGAAGGCGTGGGAGGATTCCGAGAACTCGCAGAACCGAAACGGCAGTTTCCCGGCACGTGGGAAATTGGTGCCCCGAGGGACCGCCAGCCAGACCTGGTGGGGCGATTGCGTGCCGATCTGGTGGAATTGTAGGTGGAGATCAGGCAGACCACGCCGCGCGGCACTTTTTTGGCGGCCTCCACGAGAGATTGGTTGTGGTCGCCGTCGAAGGCCGCAGAGGCATAGAGCCCCCGCCTGAGCTGACGCACCTGTCTCCGGCCGACCAGTCGGCGGAGATACTCCCGGGAATAGCCGGCGGCGACAAAGTCGCGGGCACGGAAGACTCCAAGGGCCTTGGCGGTGTCCGAGGCCTGGAGCAGTCGAGAGGTTGTGTTACGTTTAACTCTCACTTGTTTGAAAGTGATATGGAAATGTAACAGCAGTTCAAGCCCTGGTTCTGGTTCTCTGACCCTCTTGCGATCGTTCACTTGATGCAGAAACGCCGGGTCGTGCCGGCCTCGGGTGGTTTGCTGCGGGCGGGCACCGAAGATGGGTCCGGATATGAGCGGAGACCCGCTTGGACCGTAATAGACGTAAGCGTCCGACGCGATGGGGATGCGTCGGTTGCGTCGTCCAGGATCGCAGCGTGCGGATGGACGGTTCCTTGCCCTTGGGGAAGATCCCGCAGAATCGCAGACCGTTGATATCGGTGAGTTGGCTCCCCAAGAAGGGGCTGGTCGGTCTCCATGCCCTTTGGGCGCATGTCAACTGAGCTCAGCCGGCGCATGCCATCGGGCCGTCGAAGGATCAACCGGATCTCGTGGAGCGTTGCCGGTGCAGCACTACGCTTTCACGGCGGCGCCCCCTTCCGTTGGCGGAAGACTGCCTGCGCGCTAGCATCGGGGCGTCGGGGGTGGAACGCACCTCCGACGCACATTGAGCATTTGCGCTGCGCCTCCCTCTCCACGATCTCTCTTCAATCGCCTAGTGCGCAAGGCTCTCGAAGTCCAAACTGATCGCATTCTCGCCAGTGCCCCAAACGGTTGTGGCTGGAGGTACACCACCCGGAATTGAGGGAGGATTCGTCCTTCTCCAGCCGGCTTCCCAGGTGGGCTACTCGGGTGGGCGACACTGAGCAGCGTATTGGTGATCCGGCGTGGCAGGGGAGCGAAATCAGCGTGGAGACCGGCGGGCTACCGGGGAGCGTTCGATCGCACGAGCGACCGCTTTCGCCCGTCCCGCCAACCGGTGTTCGAAGCCGGCTTCACGGCGCATGGGGCTCCCGCTCGCTGATAGATGCCGCCTGATCCTGCGCCCGGCGCCAGTAGAAGTTGGCGGATGGTGGAGGTCAAATCATCGACCCCGGTCAAAGACTACCATCGGGACGACATCGCGGTTCAGACGTTTTACCGGTGCGAGTGCGGGGTGGACCCATTTCCGTTGGGGTGGCCTGCATCGATAGTTCATGGACCTATCTCGGCGACGGCGATTACCGAGGGCTGTTGGTGGAGACGGATCTCGCCACCAGCGTTTGCCCGCAACGATGAGGTCCTGGGCTGGATTGCTGCGGCCTAGCAAGCGGCGGCGTTGACCGGAGGAGCCCGCCAGTCGCGATTGTCGACCAATGCAACGCGCCCTTCGCGTGCGGTTACTGCACCCACTGTGACCGCGAAAAGTCGCAGCCGGAGTTTCCCGTCAACTAGCTGCCACGCCCGGGGCGTTGTGTGCTCGGCTTGTCACCCAGGGAATCAACGACCTGCGCC
>JADJTK010000032.1 GCA_016711225.1 Opitutaceae bacterium | reverse complement strand
TAATCGTTGGGCCGCCGTGTCCACTGAGCGAATCCCACCGGACGCAAATGTCGACCATGTATCCTCTCGCATGAAGCTGCTCAAACGCCGCTTTCTTTCCTGCGATCTTCTCGACGATCCAATCAAGGTGATGCCGGGCATCCCTGCTGTCGACAAGACCCATGGTCGACAGAAACCACCCTCCCTTCGAACGGGAACCGGGCTTCCTTTCTTCCGGTTCGCCGCGGCGTTGCACATCGGTCGGCGCGACTCCGAGAACCGCGGTGACGGCATCGGGATCGACCATTTCATGCATGATACGGAGCCATGCATGCGTGGAGCCACGTGCCGTATTCTCTATTATATGGTGTCTGGATGCGCATTCGTTTCCCGATAGAGATTATGACGCAACGAAGTTGCGTGATATCGGAAGCTTAGCGGGCCGGTCTTGGATAGGGCTCTCATCGTGCGCTGCTGAAGTCTCTGATCGCTCGGACATTGGAATGCAAGGACCGACTCGGGCCGGAGTGGAGTGGCCGAAGTGGTGACGGGCGGAGAAGGGCCAAGTATCAAGGGCTAAGTGGCAACGGCGGCGGCAGACGACGTTCTGGCGAGCGTTGCTACGAACGGAATGATGCGGTCCGCCGGCAAGCGGAGGTCCTACCATGGAAAGCATCCAATGATGGAACGGCGGAGGCGGACGAAGCTCTTGCGAGCTTCGCTACGGGGCGATGGCGGAGCTGACACCTGCCGGCCCGTCCCAAAGGAACGGGCCACGACGGGGCGGCGGTGGCACGCCCAGGGTAGAGCGAAGAAGGCAGAAGGCGGAACGCAGGCAGGGACGCCTGCGCCACACACGAATTTCTCTGTGGCCGGGTCGGTTCAGAGTTTCGCGTTTCGGGTTTCGAGGAATCCATCCTGCCATTCCTTGCGGCCGCCACCTCCCTCCGAATGCCTTGGCCGCGTTCATCTGCGTGAGTCCGTGGTTTCCTGTTTCGGAGGAGCAACCGCAGATGAACGCTGATAAACGCAGATTGGCGGAGGCGCCCTCGGCTCACGCGGAGGCGCCTTCAAAGACAGAACGTAGAGTGAAGAAGGCGGAACGCCGGGGAGGCGGAGCCGAGCTGGAGCTCGGCGCTCCCAGGGCTGAACGGCTTTGCCGTCCAGCTACAACGAATGCGGGGCGGACGAAGCTCTGGCGAGCTTCGCTACGACCGGACCAGCCCCGGAGACCCGTCCTAAAGGAGCGGGCCACGACGGGCGGCGGGGCGCCTAAGGAGGAGCGAAGATTGCAGAAGGCAGAACGAAGGGGAGACGGAGCCGAGCCGGATCTCGGCGCTCCCAGGCCTGAGCGGCTGCGCCGTCCAGCTACGACGGGGGCGGGGCCGGCACGCCGGCCAGTTGAAGTTGAAGGTTGAGGGTGAAGGCGGAACGCAGGCAGGGACGGCGCTACCCAAGAGTCTCTCTGTGGCCGCCTCCCTTTCTGTGGTGGAGTTTCGGAAACCCGGTCTCAAATCGCGGGCTACGCGCGGCGGGCCACAAATCCGATCCGGCGCCGCGGCGGCTCCGGCGGAGGTGGCGGCGGGTCGATCAAGGTCATGATCCGGTGCAACACCTCGATGATCGCCACCTCATGGCGGTCGAGCCGACCGGTGAGCCTGCGGTCCAGCGCGGCAAGCTGTAGCGCAAGTTCGCGCGTGCCACCCAGCAGTTCCCTCATCTGCACGAAGGCTCGAACAACATACACGCTCAGCCGCACCGCCGCCGGCGAGTTGAGGACGTTGGCCGCCATGATCGCTCCATGCTCGGTGAAGGCGTAGGGAAGCACCGGAGAATACTTCAAACGCCGGAGGTGGTCACAATTTGTGACCACCTCCGCCTTTTCCTGCGGTGCAAGTTGGAACATGAAATCGTTCGGGAATTTGTCCGCATTGCGTTTGATCGCCTGATTAAGTGCCTTGGTCGATACGCCATAGATCTCCGCAAGATCCAGATCGAGGAGCACCCTTATGCCGCGGATCGTCACGATTCTTGTTTCGATCGTGCGCTCTTGTGTGGTGAGCGATTGGGTCTTCTTCGGGGTTCGCATGATAGTGCAGGGTCATGCGGGGGGCTTGGCGGGAAGAGTAGTGAGGTCCATCAGGTTCACCAATTCGAAACTCGCGGCTGACGGCGCGAGGTAAGGGCCGACAGGCGCCGCCACCGTTCCGCGAGCCGGACTGAACGGCTCCGCCGGCCAGCTACGACGGAGGCGGGGCCGGCCAGCCGGCCGGTTGAAGTTGAAGGTTGAGGTTGAAGTTGACGAGCGGAGGCCGACGACGTTCTGGCGAACGTTGCTACGGGCGGAAGAGCAGGAGAAAGAGCAGGAGCAGGAGGGCGATGGGCCCTCTGTGGCCGGGTCGGTTTAGAGAGTTTTAATTAAAACTATAGCCGCAGGCGGCAAACCAACCTTTGGCATCTTCGGCGGTGACCGTCGCCAGGGCCTTGGCGATGGCGGTGAGCAGGGCCTCGTGGGTGCGAGCTTGGGCAGCCCGCAGGAAGGCCTTCACCTTGCTCATTCATTTCGATGGGATTGAGATCCGGGAGTAGGCCGGCGAAACGAACCTGCGCGCCGGTGGCGGTGATCAGCGCGAGTGGCTTCGTTTTTGTGGGCGCCCGTTATCAGCACGACCAGATCGCCAGGGCCAAGGTCGGCACAAGCACTTCGCCAACGTAAGCCTGGAACACCGCGGTGTCGGTGGGGCCTTCGATGGTGAGGCAGGCACTCGAGCCATCAACGCGCACCGAGGAGATCATCGTGGTGGTCTGCCAACAGCCGTGGGGGCAACTGGCGACCAGACGCTGACCGCACGGCGCCCGACCGCGCAGGCGGGTCATGTTCGTCTTGGCGGCCGACTCGTCGATGAAGACCAGCCGGGCCGGGGCGAAGCTTCCTGTTCTTGCTTCCATTACGCTCCGGGCCTGGGCGACATCAGGGCGACTGCTCGGCGGCATGCAGCGTCTTTTTTAAAAGTCAGTCCCATGGCGACCAGTGCGTAATGCTGCGCCGGTACGCTGCAGGACATGCCAACTGGGCCTTGATCTCGGACAGGGTCAGATCTGGTTGCGCCGCGATCAGGGCCCCCAGACGCTCGCGATACTCGGGCAGGATCTTGGCTTTGCGTCCCGAAAAACGATGCCGGTGGGCGATGTCGCCGGTTCGACTGCGCTGCTGTAGTAGCTTCTTAACCATCCCAACCGACACCCGGAAGCGCTTGGCCACTTCTTCCCGAGTTCCCTCCTGGGCGTCGTACGCGGCCAAGATGCGCTCTCTGAGATCCAGCGAGATCGTCTTCATGCTCGCCACCATGAGCGCCCCGGCGCTCAATGGCTACAGTTTTATTGAAAGTGCTCTAGGGTTTCGCGTTTCGGGTTTCGAGGGGAATCGATGCTGCCATTCCTGACGGTTCCCCTTTTCTGAACCTCTGTGCCCTCCGTGTCCTCTGTGACCGTCTTTCCGAACCTTTGTGGCGTCAGTTGCCCCGCAGCTCGGCGGTGCTGCGGGCGGGGCTGGCGGGAAGGGCGAAGGTGTCGGGTGCGTCCGGATGCGCGGGATCGAAGCCGGGGAAGTCGTCGGCGATGAGCGCGGCGAGCGGCAGACCGGAGTCGCGCAGGCCCTGGGCGACGGCCTTGGCGAGCTCGTAGGCCCCGTAGTTGTTGTGATGCGTGGCATCCTTGCCGCCGGCGCTGAAGGCCAGCGGGGCGCGCTCCGGCCCGAGCGCCTCGTAGAAGGTGGTGCTGGCACGGTCGAGGTCGATCAAAGCGACCTTCTCCTCGGCGGCCACTTCGCGCACGGCCGCGGGATAGGCGCCGTGGGAGTTTTGAATTTTTCCCTGCGCGTCGAAGGTGCGGCGTTGCATCGAGGTGACGAGCACCGGAGTGGCGCCGCGCAGGCGGGCCTCGGCGATATAGACGCGCAGGTAGGCATTGTAGGTCGTGCGGGCTTCGACGTAGGTCTGGGGCCACTGCTTCTTCTCGTCGTTGTGGCCGAATTGGATGAAGAGGGTGTCGCCCGCCTTGATCTGGCTGAGAATCTTGGCGAGGCGCAGCTCGGAAAGGAACGACTTCAGCGTCTCGCCGGACTCCGCGTGGTTGGCGACGGCGATCTCCGGTTTGAGGAAACGCGGCAGCATCTGGCCCCAGCTCGCGGCGGGTTCGTTGGGCTGGTCGGTAACAGTGGAGTCACCGGCGAGGAAGAGAGTGGGGACGGCGGCGGGCTCGAGAGTGATCGAGCGCACGCGCGGTGCGGCGCCGTTGAACTCGAGTGTGAGTTTGTCGTCCCAGCGAAGCAGCCCGGTCTCCCGGTCGTTGAGGAGCACGGTAGTGCCGCCCGGGGCGTTCTTCTCCGGCGGTGGGAGCTGGGGCGTGCGCACGTTGACGAGGAAGCTGCGGGTGACGAATTCGCCCGGCGCGGTGGCAAGGTGCTCGAGCAAGAGCTGGCGGGATTCGGCCTTCAGGGTGTTGTCCGAGGGCGCGGCGATGGCGCCGAAGGTGACGGTGACGCGGTAGTTGCCCTCCGGTACGGCGACGGAGAAGTAGAACGGATGCGGCGCGGCGGGATTGGGTTGGGTGCCGAGGTCGAAACCGTAGCCGCGTTCGTGCGAGTAGAGGTCGGTGGTGGGGAGTGTGGTGAGGTCGAAGGTACGCAACGTGGCGCCGGCCTCCGTGGCGGCGGGATGGGCTGCTGCGGAGCTGGGATTCGCAGGCAGGGACGCCTGCGCCACGGCGGGGGGGGCGGCGAGGATCGGGGCGGCGAGAAGCGCGAGAGCGAGGAGCATGGCGGAGGACCTAAGGCAGAAGGAGGAATGCAGAAGGCAGAACGGAGAATGCGGAAGGCGGGGGCCCGGCGGGGTGCCCTCAGGGAGCGCGAGAGGATTGCGCGCTATCGAAGCGACGAACCTTGGCGAAGAGGTCCGCGAACAAGAGGCGGGTGTCCAATGTTGTATAGACTCGGATGCTTCGGCCGGCGGGATTTGCCTCGTAGCCGCCGTTGTCGTTGATGATCGGTGCGGCCCGGTCGACGTAGCGGCATGAGGACGGATCGCGTTCCCAGGACGATTGGAGCGCGGAGAGCAATACGAGCGGATTGTCGCCGAGGACATAGGTCTCACCGAGCGAGCCCTTGGCGCGCTGGAGCAGGTCGGCGAGACTGCCGAGCAGATACGCGCCGAGCGGCCCTTGGCGGCCGATCCGCTCATCAAGCTCGGCGAGCGAGACGAGCGGCTGCCGGTACGCGTCGCGGGGGATCTGCCAGAGCGGGAGGGGGGAGTCGTTGAGGACCACTTGGGCGGCGATGAGGTCGATGCTCAGATTGTATTCGACCTTTCCGGCACCCGGGGGCGGCAGGGCCAAGCCGCTGTGCTCCGGGCCTCCGATCCAAAGGAGGCGCAGCCGCGCCGCGATCTTTGGTTCGAGAAGGTAGGCGCTGGCCGCGTTGGTGAGGCCGCCGCCGCAGAGGAGGTAGAGGGGCGTGGTGGTGTCGTCGCGCAGAGCTTCCTTTACGATCAGGCGCGCGCGGCGGAATCGGAAGGAGTCTTCAGGTCCCGAAGACAAACCGCGGCGCCAAGTACGAGATGCTTCGCTTGGTCGGGGGCCACGATGCGGACCAGCTCCGCTGCCTTCCCGAGTGCGTGCTCCGGTGTGCCCGGATAACCGTAGAACCCGGCGCTGTGATGTTGGGAGGCGATGATGCCGCGCACCTCGACTGAGGGTGAGAGGAGCAGATGGGCGAGGAGAAAGAGCCCGTCGGGGTCCCCTCCGAAGTCGTTGTCGACGATCACGCGGAGGCGCTGAGTGGTGGCGAACGGTACGGGAGCTGCCGGCGCCAACGGGAGCGCGAACACTAGGCCGAGGAGCGTGATCTGTGCGAAGAACGAGCGCATGGAGAGGAGGGACTGAAGGCTGGGAACTGAAGGCTGAACTCCGGAGAGGCAGAACCACTGGGTAGGGCCGGTCTTCGACCGGTCGCGGCGGGTGATGCCCGGGGAAACAACGTGAGACGTGGGGTTCGGGCAGGTGGCGGGGGCGTCCGGTCGGAGACCGGACCCACGGGCTGAGCCGGCGCGGTCGGGGCGCGCCGGCCCGTCCTGAAGGAGCGGGCCACTACGGACGAGAGCTGCAGCGCGAAGTGGCAAGTCACAAGGGCCAAGTGGCAAGGAGCGGAGGAGGGCAGATGGAGGTGGACCGCGTTGCCCCAACGCGGGCTGACGCGATTGAGGGCAATCGCGCCCACCGGGCTGAGCCGGCGATCACTCCGGAGTGGGCGAGCAGTGGTTGGTTTCCAGGTGGCGGACGTGGTTCAGTTGATAGGCTTCGCCGGCGGGTGCCGGGGCGCGGAAGCGTTCGAGCGTCACGTGCGCGACATCGTTGAGGACGACGAGCGGGCGTTCGTCGGGGGCTGTGAACGTGTAGCGGAGATCGCGGACCGTAAGGTGTTCGACATGCCGGGCGTAAACGGCGGAGGCGGGCAAGAGGCCGAACATGCTGGGTTCAGGATACGCGGCGGGACGCTCGGGCACGGCGAAGGGGGCGCGCGCACCGGTGACGCCGGGCTCGTCCTCGCGCAGGAAGAAGGCGTTGACGTGTTGGTCGGCTTGGGCCGCGACGTCGGCCATGGTGATGCCTCCGTGGGAGGCGATGTGGATGTCCGAAAGCGTGACGTCCTCGATCGGGTGGCCGGGCAGGCCGACGAGGAGGATGGGGAAACGGCCGTCGGTGGCGGAGGCGGTAACGTGGCTGATCTTCACGCGGCGGATGGCTCCGACGGGCGTGCCCTGGGGCCCGCGGGCGCGGTTGCCCAAGCGCAGGAAGATCGGGGAGTTGGACACGTCGCGCAGGACGAGGTTGGAGATGACGACGTCCTCGATCACGGCGCCGTCGACGGACTCGAGGGCGAGGCCGCGGGAGCGGTCGAAGGTGCAGTTGGTGACGGCGATGGCGCGAAAATCGCCGTTGGATTCGGTGCCGATCTTGATACGGCCGGTGGGGCCGTCGCGGTCGGGCGCGTGGGTGACGGTGCGCCGGAAGGTGGCGTCGAGCAGCGAGCCGATGTCGTAGCCGCTGACGGTGCAGCCGGTGATGGTGATGTTCTCGCAAGGGCGCAGCGCGCCGAGGGCGTAGCTGGTCTTGAGGACGATGGCGTCGTCGTTGGGGGTGTTGATGGAGCAGTCGGTGATGCGCACGTGGCGACAGCCGTCAATATCGAGGCCGTCGCGGTTGGTGTCGATGCGGAGGTGATGGATGGCGAGGTGATCGACGCCGGAGGCGAGGACGGCGAAGTGGCCGCCGTTGAGGAGGGCGAAGTCGCGCAGGGTGACACTGCGGCAGTTCTTGAGCGCGATGGCCTTGTTGCCCAGTCCGAGGACTTCGAGCGGCGGCGCGCCGGTGGCGATGCCGGCAGCGACGGTGCCGTTGGGGCCGGTGGAGGCGTAGCTGGCGTGACGTACGAGGCCACGGGTGCCGTCGATCAGACCCGGGCCGACGATGGAGACATTCTCGAGATTCTCTCCCCAGAGCAGGCTGTTGTGCCAATGGCTGTGGCCGAAGTCCTGGTACTGATGGAGGTCGCCCCATTCGTTGGGTTCGGGCGGATCGTAGGCGCCGAAGCCGTCGGCGGGGGTGGCGGCGAGGAGCGTGGCGCCGGGCTCAAGTCGGAGGGTGAGGTGGCTGCGCAGGTGGATGGAGAAGCAGCGGTAGGTGCCGGCCGGTACGCGCACAGTGCCGCCGCCGGCCAGGGCCGCAGCCTCGATGGCGGCGTTAATGGCGGGGGAGTCGAGGGCCAAACCGTCGCCCTTGGCGCCGAAGGAACGGACATCGAACTCGGTGGCGGAATCGGATTTCGCAGGCACGGAGGCTTGCGCCACGGAGAGGGGGGAGGTCATGGGAAGGAAGGCAGAACGAAGAAGGCAGAACTAGTCGGTCTTGAGTTTGAGTTGGCCCTGCAGGGCGCCGGCTGCGGCCTTCAGCCGGATCGTGCCGCCCTGGGGACCGGTTTTGAGCAAGATGGTCGCGATGCCGGCCTCGGCAGTTGCGGGGTTGTCGCCGATGAGCTGGGCGTCGCCCTCGACCGAGAACCGCACGGCCCGGGAGGCGCCGGGGACCACGGTGCCTTCGGTATCGACGATGCGGGCGTAGATGAAGACCAGGTCGCCGCCGGCGGCGAGGGGACGACCGGAGAGGTCGGGCGCGAGCGCGAGCCGCTCGGCGGTGCCGGGAGTCTGCACCCGGTGCCGCGCGACGGCTTTACGGTCCAGATACGCGACGGCCTCGAGCACGCCGGGCTTGAAGCGCCCGATCTTGAAAGTGAAGGGCGGATGCGCCAAGTAGGTGGAGTTGCGGTCCTGGTCGGGCTTCTGGCGTCCGAGGCTTTCGCCGTTGAGGCGCAGCTCGACCTCATCGCAGTTGCTGAATACGCGCACCGCGAGCGGCGACTGGTCGGTCCAGTAGGTGGCCGCGAACACCATCGGGCCGCCGGCGAGGTCGGGCAGTACTTCCCGCGGATCGCGCTGCGACTGGAAGAAGGCGTGGCTGAACTTGGGCAGGCGGAAGAGATCCATGATCCCGGAGGTCTCGAGGTCGGAGGCGTAGCCGCGGTTGTAGTCGTACATGACCCAATAGCCGTCGCCGAAGGCCTGGGTGCCGCGGTTCTCGTTGTGCGCCTCCTGGAGGTTGGTCGCTTGTTGGAGCAGGCGCACTTCGCCGTCGCCGCGCGACTGGCGGGAGGTGCGCTCGGCCTGCTTGAGGTTGCCCCACGCCTCCTGATTGAGGCCGGCATTGCCGGCGTAGTACTCCCAGTCTCCGTACTCGCTGACGAAACAGGGGAAGGTGGCGCCGTGGAACTGCTTGGTGCTGCCATGCTGGCGGGCGGTGAGCTGGACGTCGTAGCCCTGCAGCCATCCGACGGTGGCCATCTGGTCGCCGGGGTATTCCTCGTGGCCGGCGGCGTGGAGGGCGGCGACGAACGCGGGAGCCATGCTGGATTCGTTGAGACAGAGCTCCCAGAGAAGGGCGCTGGGGTGGTTGCGGTCGCGGCGCACGAGCGCGCGGGCGGAGGCGAGGCGGTTCGCCACGAACGCCGGGGTGCTCGCGTTGTACTGCCAGCCGAGGATGCCGTCGATGGTGACGAGGCCGAGTTCGTCGCAGGCCGCCAGGAAATCGGGACTCTGCGGGTAGTGGGAAAGGCGGATGCAGTCGAAGCCGGCCTGCTTGATCTTGAGGGCGTCGCGGTATTGGGCGCGGGCCGGCACAGCGTTGCCAATGTACGGATACTCCTGGTGGCGGTTCACGCCGCGCAGGAAGAGTTTCTCGCCGTTGAGGAGGAGGCCGCCCTGGCCGAGCTCGAAGCGGCGGATGCCGATGCGTTCGTGCCGGGAGTCGATGAGCTGGCCGCCCGAGAGCAGCGAAACTTCGAGATCGTGGAGCGTCGGCGACCGTGGGCTCCACAACCGGGGATGGCGCACCTTGAGAAGCGAGGTGAATGCGCGGTCCTCGCCGGCGGCGAGCCGGAGCTCGGACTCCTTGTGGTGGGCGACTTCCTTGCCGTCGAGACTGCGCAGGGAGGTCACGAGGGTGAAGGTGGCGGCTGTGTCGGTACGGTTGCGGACATGGACCTGTGCGGACACGGTGGCGGTCGCAGCGGAGACCTGTGGGTAGGTGACGAACACGCCGCCGGAGGCTGGCTTGGACTCGAGGATCTCGTCGGTGATGTGAAGGGTGGGTTTGATGATCAACGCCACCGTGCGGTAGAGACCGTGGTAGAGGTGAAAGTCGAGGACCGGCAGGGGCTTGGGCCCGGTGACCTCGGTGGCGCGGTTGTCCAGGCGCAGGGCGACGGTGATGGGCTGGATGCGCTTGGCGACCTCGGTGAGATCAACAACGAATGGCGTGTAACCGTCGATGCTGGTCGCGAGCTTTTGGCCGTTCACGAAAACCTCGGTGACGTTCATCGCGCCTTCGAAACGTAGCAGCACCACCTGGCCGGCAGCGGTGGACGGGAGGTTGAAAGTTTTCCGATACCAACAGACGCCCTCCCACTGCTGCTTGGCTTCGTGATCGGTGACACGCGCCTCGAGTCGGGCGGTGTGCGGAGCGGCGACACGCTCCCAAGCGGCTTCGGCAAAGCCGGGAGCCTCGGCCCCGGGGGCATCACCCAAATGGAAGCGCCAGTCGGTGCTGAAATCGGTGGTGGCCGCGCTGAGGCCACTGGTCAGGCCGGCCAACAGGAGGGCGAGGAGGGAGCGGAGGAGAGGTGACATGGAGGAAAAGCGGAGACTGGTTGTTCGCAGGCCGGGGGCGCAATCGGAGAGGTTGCCGCTTGGACACTATTCCCGTGCGGCGGGGGCTGAGGGCAACCGCTCCGCGGTCCTCGAACTCCAGACACTGAACGCTGAAGGGCTAAGCTGGAGTTCAGCGTTCCGAGAGGGCGTAGGGCCGGTCTTTGACCGGTCGCTGCGGATTTGGACAGGAGGAGCGGCGTGAGCGGGCGAGTTCTGGAGGCGAGGGTGTCCGGTCGGAGACCGGACCTACTGGGGGGATCGGCGTTCAGGCAAGTGGCGATCCGAGCGGTCTCGAAATCATTTCGGGTTATGCGGCGGACGACCGCGGATCACGGAGCGGGCGGGGTGACGTGGAACCAGTTAAAGTCGGCATGGCCGGTCGCGAGGGCGGAGGGGGCGGCGATCGCAATCAGCCCGAACTTGGCGCCGATCCAACGATCGACGGTAGCCTGGAAGGGCTCGCCGACCGCGGTGAACGTGCGGTTGTCGAAGCTGTAGGCGAAACGGCAGAGCGCTGTGGTGTCGACGTCGACGCGCAGGTACACCGGGCCGCCGGGCGCGGGAAGGCTGGCGAGTTCGCGCTCCTGCTGGCCGGGCTGGTTGGCGTCGAGGTTCACGCGGAGTACGAGCCGGGTCTGGACGCCGCTGCGGCGCAGGCCGAGCACCGCGTAGTTGTAGCCGAAGACAACGAGGCCGGCCGTCTCGCTGTCGGCAGCCGGGGCGAACTCGAGCACGGTGGTGGCGGTGAACGCGGGGGCGCTGAACTTCTGCAGGAGGAAGTTGGGCGCGTCGTAAATGCTCTGCGGCGACGGCGAGCCGTCGTTACGGGTGGCGGGGGCGGGCAGGCTGGCCAGGCGCAGGAAGCCAGGGCGTGCGGTGAGCGAGGCCCAGGCAGGACGTGGGTTGGCGTTCCATTGCCACTGGAGACCGAGCGCCGGTGAGGTGAACTCGTCGGAGGTCTGGGGTGCTGCGAAGCTGGAGACCGCAGGCAGGGACGCCTGCGCCATGGCTGGGGAGGAAACGTTCGGCTTCTGGGCGATGAGCACGGGCTCGCCTTTGCCATCGCCGTCGGGATCGGCGCCGATCACGGGCCAGTCGTCGCGCCAGACCATGGGCTGGAGATGCACGACGCGGCCGAAGGCGCCGCGATCCTGGAAGTGGAGGAACCAGTCCTCGCCGGCCGGGGTGTCGACCCAGGCGCCCTGGTGGGGGCCGTTGATGGCGGTGGTGCCCTGGTCGAGCACGTTGCGCGCTTCGTAGGGACCGTAGAGCTGCTTCGAGCGGAAGACGGCCTGGTAGCCGGTGGCGACGCCGCCGGCGGGGGCGAAGACGTAGTACCAGCCGCCGCGTTTGTAGAGCTTCGGACCCTCGAGTGTTTTCCAGCCCGGCAGCTTGTTAGCGTCGATGATGACATGGCCAACGTCGTTTGTCCGGTCGTCGACGGTTTCGAGGTGCTGGCCGGCATCAAGGACGTGGGTGCCGTCGGCACTGAGCTCGTGCAGCGTGAGGAGGTTGGAGATGCCGGAGCGACTCTTGGCCCAGCCGTGGATGAGGTAAAGCCGCCCGTCGTCATCCCAGAACGGGCACGGATCGATCAGGCCCTTGCCGGACTTGCAGAGGACAGGCTGGGACCAGGTGCCGGCGGGATCGGCGGCGGTGGTGACGTAGATTCCGAAGTCGGGATCCGGATAGAAGATCCAGAATTTGCCGTCGTGGTGGCGCAGGGCCGGCGCCCACACGCCCTGGCCGTGACGCGGGCGCGAGAAGTACTCAACGGGTGGTTGCTGCGCGAAGACGTGGTTGATGATCGTCCAGTTGACCAAGTCCTTCGAGTGAAGGATCGGCAGGCCGGGGGCGGCGAGAAAGCTGGAGGAGATCAGGTAGTAGTCGTCGCCCACACGGATGGCGTCGGGGTCGGAGTAGTCGGCGAAGAGGACGGGGTTCTGGTAGGTGCCGTCGCCGCGATCCGGCACCCAGGGGGCGGCAGCCGTCGCGGGGATCGCAGGCAGGGACGCCTGCGCCACGGCGAAGGAGGCGGCGGCGAGGGTGGTGGCAAAGGCGAGGGGCAGGAGTAAGGGCGAGAGGACAGAGCGGCCTGCGGGGGGCATAGAATCTTTGGTTTGAGATTGCCGATTCTCGGTTGGGCGGCTCTCGCGTTTGTGGGACTCACGTGGCGGAAGCCCGCGCCACCGGGCGGAGGGGAGGAGGCGGGCGGAGAGCCCATTCCTCCGTACCCCGGGGCTATGGATTCGCAACACGGATCGCCGGGCGCGGTGGGAGCGGGGCGGACTCGTCGAGGTAGAAGCTTGGATGCGGCGGTTGATTGTAGGCGGTATTCTGCCACGCGACGGCTAGGCGGTAGACGGCGTCGTGCATGAGCGTGACGAGGCGGTACGGCGTTGGGATCGTTGAAGTATAGAGGCGCAACTCCCGGTTGTCGCGGGTGCGCCAGAGGACTTCCTCGCGCCAATCTCCCAGGAGGTCGGCGCTGAGGGCGGGCGTGGCCTTGGTGCTGTTGTTGGCGATGCAACTGTGGGCGATGAGCAGTGGGTCGACTGCCCCGTTCCGCCAGTTCCACTTCACGATGCGATTCTGGTCGAGCAGTTCGTGAAGCAGGTCGCCGTCCCAGAGGAGGCCGAAGTTGGTTGGGAAGCCGCGGGGGCGGTGTTCAAGAAAGCGTTCGCCCTGGGCGGTATAGAGGCCGTCCATCCCGGAGCCGGCGGCCCAACACTCGGCGCCGGGGAATCGCGGGTCGATGTTGAACGCGTTACCGCGACCAGGGCCTTCGCCTTTGTCGCCGCCGGACGCGTCGGCTTTGACCGAGGGGATGGCGAAGAGCGGTCGGCCGGTGCGTGCGTCGCGCAGGCTCAGGCCCTGCTGGTCGAAGCGCTCCTGGATGTCAAAGATCTCGAGACCCGGATTTTCGGGTACCAGGTCGCCCACGTGCAGGGCGTCGCCGTGGCCCCAACCGGTGGAGTAGAGACCGCTGCCGTCGTCGTCGATCACGGCGGCGCCGTAGACGATCTCGTCGCGGCCGTCGTCATCGACGTCGGCCACCGAGAGGCTGTGGTTGCCCTGGCCGCGGTAGGCCCGGTTGGCCGCGAAAGCATCGCTGTCGAAAAGCCAACGGCGGGTGAGCTGGCCGTCGCGCCAATCCCAGGCGGCGAGGACGGCACGGGTGTAGTAACCGCGGCACATGACGAGGCTGGGGTGTTCGCCGTCGAGGTAGGCGACGCAGGCCAGGTAACGCTCCGAGCGGTTGCCGTAGCCTTCGCCCCAGACTTCCTTCATCTGCTCGGTGGAAGGGGTCTGGGTGTCGGGATGGCGGCCGGGTTCGTAGGGCACTGTAGCGAGGGCGGCGCCGGTGCGTCCGGCGAAGACGGTGAGGTATTCGGGGCCACTCAGGATACGGCCTTCGAGGCGGGCGACCAGGCCGGCGGTCGTGGTGGTGGCTCCGCTGGCATCGCTGGTGGCGACGGTGGCGGAGTCGGGCTGGCGCCAATCGGCGGCGGGATCTCCGATGACCGTGCCGGTGCCGTCGGTGGTGCCGTCGGCGGTCTTGCAGGCGACCTCGGCACAGCCATCGCCCTCGAGATCGTAGACCATGAACTGGGTGTAGTGCGCACCTTCGCGGATGTTCCTGCCGAGGTGGATGGTCCAGAGCAGGCGACCGTCGAGCTTGTAGGCCTGGAGGAGGGTGTCGCCGGTTGTGCCGGCGCGCGAGTTGTCGAGCGGGCGTTGTTCCTGTTTGAGGACGATCTCGTATTCGCCGTCACCATCGAGGTCGCCGGCGGAGGCGTCGCCGGGGGTGTAGCCGACCGGAGTCTGGAGTGGAATTGAGAGGTAAGGCTGGGGCGGGGTATCGGCTCGCAGGGTGAAGGCGGTGCTCGGCGCGCCCTCCTGGCCGGCGAGCACGGGGCGCACGAAGTAGGTGGTCTCGCGCTGGAGGCTGGCACCGGGGTCGAGAAACCACGTGCCGGCGACTAGCGGGGCGGCGTTGAGCTTGATTGTGCCGGCGACCGGGTCGGGGCGCGAACTGAAGGGGCCGGTCTCGGTGGTGGGGCCGGCGCCGGTGGTGCGGTAGAGATTGAAGGCAGTATCCGCCTGATCCGTGCCAAGCAGGCGCCAGGAGATGAACACCGCGCCATCGGGTTGGTGCACGGCGACGACGCCGCGGCCGAGATATTCCATGACGCGGGCGGGTGTGGCGCCGGCCTCCGTGCCGGCGATCGGTGGTGCTGCGGGGACCGGACTCGCCGGCAGGGACGCCTGGGCCACGAGGAGGAACGAAAGAGCGAGGAGGGAGGGGCGCATGGGGACTAAAACCGGGGTCGCTTGCGGGATCGACTCAGTGCGCGGACTTGGTCGGGGTGAGCAGCCCACGGGCGCGCAGCCACTCCTCGGCGCGTTTCGGCCACTCAGAGGCGGTGCCAAGGTGGTCGCGCATGCCCATGCCATGGCCGCCGTGTTCGAAGAGGTACATCTCGGCCGGGACATGGGCGCGCGTGAGGGCTTGAAAAAACAGGATACTATTTTCCACCGGGACCGATTGGTCCTCCTGGGTGTGGATGAGGAGGGTGGAGGGAGTGGCGGCGGTGACCTGCTTTTCAGCTGACAGGAGTTGCACCAGGTCGCGCGAGGGATTCTGCCCCAGGAGCGCCTGCCGGGAGCCGGCGTGGGCGGCCGGGGCCTCGAGGGTGATCACGGGGTACAGCAGGAGGATGAAGTCGGGGCGGGCGGAGACGGAGTCGAGGGGGGCGCCGGTCTTGCCGGAGGGATGGTCAAAGAGCGTGCCGGCGCAGGCCGCGAGGTGGCCGCCGGCCGAGCTGCCCATCACCCCAATGCGAGTCGGATCGATACGCAGGGCGGCGGCTTGGGAGCGCACGAGGCGCAGCGCGCGCAACACGTCCTGCAGCGGGGCGGGGTGGCCGAAGTCGCCGACGCGGTTGGTCAGCACGAACGAAGTGATGCCGAGGGTGGCGAGCCAATTGGCGTACTGAAAACCCTCGCGCTGGCGGGAGAGGCCGACGTAGCCCCCGCCCGGACAGATGACGATGGCGGTGCCGTTGGGGCGATCGATGGCCGGGGCAATGACAGTGAGGGTGGGCTCGGCGATGTGGGTCACCTTGCCGTTGGCGTCGATCTGCTCAGGGCCCGCCTCCGGCCGGGCCCCGGGCACCCCTCGGGCCACAGCGGAAGGGTGGCGGGCTGGGCGTTGGCAAGCGGGTTGGCCAAGAAGGGAAGCAGAGCGAGCAGGCGGAGGGAGGGCATTGTCTGGGGGAGCGAGTACGGGGGCGAGGGCCCGTTCACAGGGCTGCCCGTCGGACGGAAGGGGTGGTTTGGGCTGGCGTGGGTTGCCTCGCCGAAGCTGGCGACGGCGCAGTGCGGCGAATCTTGGCGGGGCAGCCGTGCCCCGGCAACTAGGGCTGGTCTCGGACCGTCCGGGGGGGGCCTGCGTGGCCCGGGCGCGCTGGTGCGAGGGGTGCTGCGGCGAGTATCCGGGAGGTTGGTGGTAGACCGCGTCCGGACTGTCTGATGGTGGGGTGATTGTCTAAAACCCCCGAGGACGGTTCCATCCATCGCACCAAACACCCGTATCCTGCTGCCTTCTCCGGGCCTACCCCCAAGCCCCGACTAGGCCTGCGGCATTGGTGTGCATCCCCCAGGAATCGAGAGCTGACTTTTCCGATAACCCCCGAACCCAAATGACCCTACCCAAGCAAACCCTTCGCCCGTGCAGGCGCCACCTCCGGGTGTCGCTGCTCGCGCTCCTCGCTACTTCGTCGGGCCTCGCGCAGCAGGCCCAACCCGCGGCAAGTGCGGCCGCCGCTTCGGCGCCCAACGCGGACGATGATGTCGTCGTGCTCTCGCCGTTCGAGGTGACCGCCACGAATGACAAGGGCTACTACGCGGCGAACACGCTCGCGGGCAGCCGCATGAGCACCAATCTCGCCGATTTGGCCGCTTCGATTTCGATCATCAACAAGCAGCAGTTGGAGGACACCGCATCGGTCGACCTCAACGATATCTTTCGCTACGAGGTGAACACCGAGGGTGCGTTGACGTACACCCCCGGCACCCAGAGCATGCGCAACGATGGCGTGCTCGACGTGAATGCCGGCGGCACGCAGGGCAGCAGCGTGGCCTCTTATACGGTGGCGGGCGCCAACCGCGTGCGCGGTCTCGGCTCGCCGAGCGCGGCGGTCAACTATTACCCGTCGATCGGGGCGGTACCTTTCGATGCCTACAACACGCAGTCGGTGGAAATCAGCCGCGGACCCAACTCGATGCTCTTCGGTTTGGGCAGCCCCGCTGGTATCGCGAATCAAAGCACAGCGTCGGCGCAACTCAACCGCACCAACGGCAGCGTCGCTTTTCGCACTGATCAATACGGCTCCTTCCGGAGCAACATCTCCTTCAATCAAGGACTGATCGAAGACAAACTCGCGATCTATGGAGCGGCGCTCTACGATGAGCGTGAGTTTGACCGCAAGCCCTCGTACGACCGAACCAAGCGCATATATGGCGCGATCACCTTCAAGCCGTTCAAGACGACCACCATCAAGGTGAACGTCGAGCGCTATAACAACGATAACCGCCGTCCGAACTCGCTCACGCCGCGCGACTTCGTCACGGAATGGAACCTGGCGGGCCAGCCGTACTACGACCCGGTCACACACAAGATCTCGAGCCTCGCGACCGGCAAAGATCTCAGTATGGTGGTCAATAACGCATCGTCCCCATTTGCCGGCGACTTGCGCAATTTTATCGCGACCCTGCCCGGTTACGACGCCAGCAAATGGAACGCCGCGAAAACCCAGTACAACGGAAAGAACATCTTTAATACAGGTCTGGGGATGCCCGCCGGCACCGCCGTGGGTGTCACCAATGGTTACGTCGCAGGCAAGACGCCTTCCGATATCCTGTTCGTTCCGGGCCTCGGTGTGGCCAACCAAGGCCGCAGCATCATGCAAATCGCGGACGGACAACGGGTGAACTGGTTGCAGCCGACCTATCAGAACAAGTAGCTGACTGCCTGGGGTACCGCGACGGATCCGGCGGCCAATCCCACCACTTATCCGTCCGATGCCAATGCCCATGCCAACGCTGCTTGGGCGGATATCTTCACTCGTACCTATACGAGCTCCGCCGGATGGACTGGCGCTGGTAATGGCATCTATGGCAGTAGCTACCGTTACCCCAGTGTAACGGATTCGTCGATTTACGACTGGCGCTCCGTCAACATCAACTCGATGAATTTCGGGACGGCCAAGAACACGAATTACAACGTCGAACTCGATCAGCAGTTGCCGTGGGATCTCCACCTCAACGCCGGATGGTTCCGCCAGGACTTCACCCAGCGCACGAACTATACGGTGGCTCAGCTCAATGTTGCCACGCTCTTCGTGGACACGAACAAGAACCTTCCCGATGGTTCGGCGAACCCCTACTTCGGCAAGCCCTATCTCGAGGACCAGGATCCTGACAGTTACTATAGCGCAGAGCTGGACGATCACTACCGGGCGATGCTCGCTTGGACGCCCGATTTCACTCGGGCAAAGGGATGGACCAAGTGGCTCGGTCGCCATCAAGTCCTCGGCATGTGGTCAAAAGATCAATATATGTCGACTTCGATCCGGCAGCGCTTGGCGTACATGTCGAGCACGAGCGAGGGCGGCCGTCTTCGTTACCTGCAGAACCCGAACGCCAACGCCAACGGTACGCCGACTGGCTGGGATCGTTTCCCCAGTAACAACTCGACGCTTCGTCGTACGTTTTACCTCGCCTCGCCCGGCGATCCCAACGGAGTGGTCACACAATCGGCCGGTTACTGGGACTACATGAACTACACCGGCGACATCAAAGTCTACGACTACGCCACCAGCGCGTTTACCACGGTGAACGTCGACACCGCGTTTGAGGACATCGACGCCGGTACCAGTCGCAACCAGCGCATCGTTGACTCGCTTAGCGCCGGCCTGACCAGCTACCTGTGGAAGGATCGGCTTGTCGCTACGTTCGGCGTCAGGAAAGACGATTACAAGGCCCGGCTCACCAATACCGGGTTGCCTGCCGTCAAGGATGCCGCTGGCAATGAGATCGCCCCCGCGATCACCGCAGCAGACAAATGGGTGGATGGCGTTTTCCAGCGAGACCTTGTTTTCAATCGCTGGGGACCATACAGCGAGATGAGCGGCACCACACGTACGCTCGGTGGCGTGCTTCGCCCCTTTCAAGGATGGTCGACCATCGAGAATCGGGCCTCGGGTGGTTCGCCCTTCTGGCAGTTCGTCCGCAGCTTCGGCGTGAGCTACAACAAATCGTCCAACGTCAATCCGCCCTCGGAGGCATTGGGGGATTTTTATGGCAAACAGTTGGCCAAGCCGACCGGTGAGGGTGAAGACTACGGCTTCCAGTTCTCGATGTTCGACGACAAGCTGTTTGCTCGTGTTACGTGGTTCAAGGCGTCTAATCAGAACGAGAACATCTCCGCTCCCGTCGCTTTCGGCCGTCTTTCGGGAAACATCGACGAGACCTTGTTCCGCAACTGGTGCCGAACAATTGCCATGATCAATATGGGCATGGATCCGACCGCTGAAGGTTTCGGAACCAACCTCAGCGCCACCCAAGAACAGTCGGTCAAGGATGCGGCTGAAAAGATCTGGAAGCAGCCGTATGCCTATTACAGCACCTTGCCGTACAAGACAGGTGCGACGCGCAATGCGGAGGCCGAGGGTATTGAGGCTGAGATCAACTACAATCCCACCAGGAACTGGACGATGAAGTTCACGTTTGGTAAGCAGGACACCAAATATGCCAGCGTGCTCAAAGAGTTCACTCCGTGGAGCGAGCAACGTATGGCGATCTGGAAGGCCGCCAAGGCGAGCGACTATCTTCTGCCCGCGTACCAGAGTCTTGCGACCTATTCGACGTTTGCAGATCGTGCCGTGGACCTCACCAATTTTTGGAGTTCCTACGGCTACAACAGCAACCTCTTCCCCGAAGTTGCGACGGCTTTCGTAAATCCGGAGGCTAACTATGACGGGGTTGTGCAACCGCAGCTCGCGCTCGACCGCGACTTGCAGGGACAGTCGGTGCAAGGTCAGCGCAAGTATCGGGCATCGATCCTCACGACGTACACGTTCACCGAAGGGCGCCTGAAGGGCTTCTCCATCGGTGGCAGCGAGCGCTGGGAAGACAAAGCGGTCATCGGCTACTACGGCAAGGCCAGCGGCGTGAACAAGTACAACGGGGTCCCGGTGCTGGACATGGCGGACGTGACCCGTCCGATCTATGACAGTGGCCACTACTATACCGACCTGTGGGTTTCCTACCGACGCGGGATCTACAACAATAAGGTACAGATGAAGATCCAGCTGAACGTGAACAACGTCTTCGAGAGCGGCGGACTCCGGGCGGTGGCTGCCAATTACGACGGCACACCCTATTCGTTCCGCATCATCGATCCCCGCCAGTATGTGTTGACGACCACGTTCAATTTCTGAACGAGTCCGACGGATTATTTCGGGCCCTCCTGTTGAAGAACAGGAGGGCCTTTTGTTTTGATTGGCGAGGCGTGCTGGGCCTTGACTTCTTGAGTCGGGGACCGTTCGAGAGCCGGCCTCTCCAGTCGATCGATGTCCATCTGGCCGGTTCCATCGCCGCCTATCGCATCGTCGATCCCGGCCAGTTCCTGTTAACCGCGACCTTCGAATACTGAGGTCGGCGGCTCTCGAGTCCTGGTACCCGGTTCCTCTATCCAGGCCCCCGGCTCACGCCGGGGGCTTTTCTGTCTCCACGGTCGGGGCGTGGCTGTGCGTGTAGAAGGGGGCTTGCACGCGATTCCGAGCACAGCATCGCCTACAGGCTGGCTCATACGACGGACACCGGAGCGTCGGGCGGTCGGGATCGGCCTGCCGCCGCGAACTGTCCGACGCGCCCGCGGGCGAGGGGGATTGAGTTGGGCGGCCACTTCCGTTCTCTCTGTCCTTGCGACCGGCGCGACGCCCTGCCCGGCCTTCTCGCGACAACCCCCAGCCCGGATTCCCCCATGCGCTTCGGCAGTCTCCATATCATCGATATTCTGATCGTTTTCGCCTATCTCGCCGCCGTGGTCTACATCGGCAAGCGCGCCGCCTCGGGCAATACCTCGGAGGACGGCTACTTCCTGGCCGGCCGCAAGCTGGGTAAGCTCTACCAGTTTTTCCTCAACTTCGGCAACGCCACCGAGCCCTCCGGGGCGGTGAGCACCGCCAGCTTCGTCTACCAGCAGGGCGCACCGGGCTCGTGGCTGTCATTTCAGACTGTCTTCATGAATCCGTATTTCTGGTTCATGAACGTCTGGTTTCGCCGCGCGCGCCTCACCACGGTGTCCGATCTCTTCGAGGACCGCTTCGGCAGCCGGCGCCTGAGCATGTTCTACGCGATGTTCCAGATCCTGGTGGCCTGCGTCTTCCTCGGCTTCGCCAACGTCACCGCCTACAAGATCGCTTCCTCGCTGGTCGTGAAACAGCAGTCGCAATGGACGGCGGAGGATCGCGCGTCGGTCGAGGGGTACAACCAGCTCAAGGCGCTGGAGAAGCAGGTGAAGGCCGGCTCGCTTCCTGTGGCCGACCAGACTCAGCTCGATCTGCTGCGCGACCGCAGCGCCCGCGGCGAGTTGCACAGCTACATCACCCTGCTGCCCAATGTCCTTTTCTACATCGTCTTCGCCGCAGTGGTGGGCACCTACATCGTGCTGGGGGGCATGTCCGCGGCCGCGGTCAACGAGGGTCTGCAGAGCGTGCTCATCATCGTGTTTTCGATCCTGCTTATCCCGGTGGGCCTGAACGCCATCGGGGGCTGGCACGAGCTGGGTGCAAGGGTGCCCAAGCACATGTTCGACCTCTTTGGCTCCGGCAACGTGGGGCAGTTCTCCGTGCTGAGCCTGTGCGCGATCCTGCTGGTGAGCATCGTGCAGAATGGCGGGCTGAGCCACAACATGGGCATCTGCGGGTCCGCGAAGAATGAATTCGCGGCGCGTAGCGGCGTCTCCGGCACCTACCTGAAGCGTTTCATGATCATCCTGTGGGCGTTCGCCGGTTTGATCGCGGTGGCGGTGTTCGGCGTGGGGGGGATTTCGGATCCGGACTCCACTTGGGGGGCCCTTTCCAACAAGCTGCTCGGGCCTGGCCTCATCGGTCTGATGCTCGCTGGTGTGCTGGCCGGCACGATGTCCACCCTCGCCGCCAAGGCGCTCGCGATCTCCTCGCTCTTCGTGCGCAATGTCTACCGGCAGATCTGGCCCGACATCACCCAGCTGCAGGGCGTGTTCTACGCGCGTTGCACCATCGTTGTGGTGCTGGCGCTCGGCGCGATGTCCGCCTGGCTGATGGGCGACTTCCTCTCGATCGTGAACATCGTGCTCACCGTCAACATCCCGTTCGGCGCCTGCGTGCTTATGTCCTATTTCTGGCGACGACTGACGGTGCAGGCCGTCTGGGCCTGCGTCGTGCTCTCGACGTTGGTGATCATCGTGATCCCTTGGACCTCCGCGAAGGTGTCGGCGCTCAGCCACAACCAGGCGCTCGCGCAGGTGGCGCCGTCGCCGACCGGCCAGCCCGCCGGCGTGTATTTCGCCACCGTCGTGCACGAGACGGCGGACGACCTGTCCAGCCCGCTGGTGGGCAGCGGGCGTTTCAATCTCGAGTGCTGGCTGATGAACAAGGTGGGATTGGATGTCGCCGGCCGCTCCCCGAGCCAGCGCCTGACCGCCCAGTTCCTCTTCGACGGATTCTTCCCGTTCATCGTGCTGATGATTGCGAGCTGGCTCACCCCGCGGACCGATGCCCAGCGGGTGGCACAGTTCTATGGCAAGATGAAGACTCCGGTGGGCGACACGCCCCAGGCCGAGGAGGCCGGGATGGAGGAGACCCGCCGCAATCCCACGCGCTTCGACCATACGAAGCTGGTGCCGAGCTCCAACTGGGAGTTCTGCAAGTGGGACAAGGTTGATACGGTCGGCTTCCTGGCGTGTTGCGCGACCTCGTTCTCGATTGTCGGGCTCTTTGTCCTGTTGTTGAAGTGGGCGGCCAGCGGCTGAGCCCGGTGATGCTATTGTCGAAAGCGGAGACGATGCGCGACAAGGGCTCGTCGTCTCGGGTGCTGTAGGCCAGGGCGCCGACCTGGCCATTCTTCGAACAGGCCACCTCGGCGCGGTGGCCTACAGTGTATGAAACCTCTGACAAATCTCGTCCGCCTCCTGTTGCTTCTGTTGGGCGTTGCCGGCGCTCCGGCAGCGCGCGCCGCCGACTCCGTCTATCTCTTTGCGTATTTTGTGGGTAATGGCGCAGACGGCCTGCACCTGGCCTGGAGCGAGGACGGCTATCGCTGGCAGGCGCTCGGCGGCGGGACGAGCTTCCTCGCCCCGCAGATCGGCAAGGACCGGTTGATGCGCGACCCGTCGGTGGTCGCCGGACCGGACGGTGTGTACCATCTCGTCTGGACCACCGGTTGGTGGGACCGGCAGATCGGCCACGCCTCGACGCGGGACTTCCTCTCCTGGGCCGAACAGACGGCGGTGCCAGTGATGGAACACGAGCCGAGCGCGCGCAACGCGTGGGCGCCGGAGGTGGTCTGGGACGCGCAGCGCGGCCGGTTCTTGATCTACTGGGCGTCGACGATTCCAGGCCGCTTCCCCGAGACGGCGGGCGCCTCCGAGGACGCACTCAACCACCGTCTCTACGCGACGACCACGGCCGATTGGCGAACCTTCGAGCCCACGCGGCTGTTCTGCGACCCCGGCTTCAGCGTGATCGATGCCGCGCCGCTGCCCGGTGCCGATGGGAGGTTCCGCCTCGTCGTGAAGGACGAGACGGTGAACCCGGTGAAGAAGCATCTCCGCTTCGCCACGGCCGATGAGGTCGAGGGACCGTGGCGGGAGTTTGGAGCTCCGTTTACACGCGACTGGGTCGAGGGCCCGACCGCGATCCGTGTGGGCGCTGACACGCTCTTGTATTTCGATGTCTATAAGGAGAAACACTACGGCGCGTTGCGCTCGCGCGATCTCAATATGTGGGAGGATGTCACCAGCTCCGTCAGTTTCCCGGCCGGCGCGCGGCATGGCACGATGCTGGAGGTGCCGCGCGCGCTTGTGGAGCGGATTAAGTCCGCTCGATCGGCCGCAGCAGCCGTTGGGCCGGCCGCTGTCGTGACTCCCGCCCCCGACTTGGTGATCAATCCGGCTTCGGCCGACCATCCCCGCGATCCCGGACTGCCGACGGTGTTTGTGGCGGGCGATTCGACGGCCGCCAAGGGCTCGGGTGAGGCGCAGCAAGGGTGGGGCGTGCCGTTCGCGGACTATTTCGATGCGGCAAAGATCAACGTGGTGAACCGTGCGCGAGGCGGGCGCAGCAGCCGAACCTTCATTACCGAGGGGTTGTGGGCGGAGCTGCTCGCCGAGGTGAAGACCGGCGACTTTGTGCTGATCCAGTTCGGACACAACGACGGCGGTGCGATCAATGAAGAGCCCCCCGGTTCGACCCGCCCGCTGCGGGCCCGCGGGTCGCTGCCCGGGCTTGGGGAGGAAAGCCAGGAGATCGACAACGCGGTGACAAAGAAGCACGAGGTCGTGCACACGTTTGGCTGGTATGTGCGCAAGATGATCGCCGAGGTGAAGGCCAAGGGCGCGACTCCGATCCTGCTCTCGCTCACCGTGCGCGATATCTGGGTGGACGGGAGAGTTGAGCGCGGTTCGGGGGCGTATCGGGCGTGGGATCGCGCGCTCGCCGCCGCCGCGGGCATCCCGTTTGTCGACCTGTCCCGCCTCCTCGCGGACCGTTACCAGGAAATGGGCGAGCCGCAGGCGAAGGCGTTGTTCGGCAAGGATCACACTCACACCAATGGAGCGGGGGCGGAACTCACGGCCGCGGCGGTGGTGGGCGGGCTCAAAGGGTTGAAGGGTGGGCCTTGGGAGACGTATCTCTCGGAGAAGGGCCGGGCCGTCGAGGCGGACACCATCGGCTGGCTGAATCTGCCGGAGCCGGAGAACTCGGCGCTGCCGACCCTTCTGCTCGTCGGTGATTCGACCGTACGCAATGGTTGCGGTGACGGCGCGGGCGGCCAGTGGGGATGGGGGGATGCGCTCCCGGCGCACTTCGACACCACTAAACTGGCGATCGTCAACCGCGCGATCGGCGGCCTGAGCAGCCGGACATTCCAGACCCAGGGCCACTGGGGCCGGGCGTTGAGCCTGCTCAAGCGGGGTGATTTTGTGCTGATCCAGTTTGGCCACAACGACGACAGCCCGGTCAACGATGAGAAACGGGCGCGTGGCACGATCCAGGGGGTGGGCGCGGAGACGCAGGAGATCGAAAATTTGCTCACGAAGCGGCGCGAGGTCGTGCACAGCTATGGCTGGTACTTGCGCGTCTTCATCCGCGAGGCGAAGGAGCGCGGGGTGACGCCAATCCTCTGCTCCCCCGTGCCGCGCAAGAAATGGCAGGACGGCAAGGTGGTGCGTACCGCCGGCAGCTATGCGGGGTGGGCGCAGCAGGTAGCCGCGGAGGAGGGGGTGGCCTTTCTCGATTTGAACGCACGGGTGGCGCAGCGCTACGAAGCGCTCGGCGCCGCAGCGGCTGAGCCGTTGTTTGCCGACGAGCACACGCATACGAGTCGTGTTGGGGCGGAACTGAACGCCGCGATTGTGGTGGAGGCACTACGGGCGCTGCCGGAGTGCGCGCTCACGGGGTATCTGCGGGAGCCCTAGGCGGAAAGTATGAGGTCGCGGGTGTGGCGCCGGCCTCCGTGCCGGCGAAGCGGATGTGCTGCTGAGCCTGGGAACGCAGGCAGGGACGCCTGCGCCACGGCGCGGCTATTCCGCGATGGCCGGGGCGGGCCCGCGCAGGGTCGGCCCTTCCACGAGCTTGGCCGGGATCGTTGTGAGTGATTGCTCCACCGGGATGCCAAACTCGTTGTGCAGCAGTTGGCCGATCACGAGCTCAGCCGCACGAATACCGAGATGGGAAGCCTGCAGATCGAGCGCCGCGCATTCCCCGTTGGTGCGCAACGAATTCAGGCACACGAACGAGTGGGTCTCGGGGATCTTGGCCCCGCAGGCCTTCATCCACTCCATCGCCACCGGCAGGTGCCCGATCACGACATCGGGATCGTGTTTCTTGAACCAGGCCATGAAGCCGGCCTGGGTCACCGGTTGGAGGCGGAGTGCGGGTACGGCGGTGAGTTTGGGTAGGTATTTTTGGAGGGCGAGGAAGGCCCCTTCCCAGCGGAAGTGCAGCCGCTCATCGTGGGTGATCTCCATGAAGAGCCCGGGCCGGCGGTAGCCGCGTTCGTGCAATTGCTGGAGCAGCGAGACCATCGAGCGATAGTGGTCGGAGCAGACGCAGTGCAGGGGCGGATGATCGATGAAGTAGTCGATGTAGACGGCCGTGTACTGCTCCCAGCGCAGGCTCGCCAGATCGGGGAAGCCCGAGGCCGGGAGGATCACCATGGCATGGATGCCGCGGGTGTGCAGGATGGTATCGAGGCGGTTGAGCCGCAGGCCGTTGGGGCTCACCTCGAAGCGCTCGACCTTGAAGCCGAGCGCCTCCGCCCGTTCGGTGACCCCGGCGAGCACACTTTCGTTGTAGCGGACCGCATGTTGCGGCCGCGGGCCGTCGACGATCTCGATGGCCGCCAGCACACCCCGGAACGTCTGGCTGCGCGAGCGGCGCAGCAGCGACATGACGGTGCCGGTCAGCGGGTTGCTCTCGTAGCCGGCCGCCTTGGCGGCGGCGCGGACTCGTTCGGCCGTCTGCGGATTCACCCGTGGCGAGCCGCGCAGCGCATCCGAAATGGTCGTGCGGGAGAGGCCGAGCGTGCGGGCCAGGGTGCGCAGGGTGGGGGCGGACATCGGCCTAGAGATTCATTTTTCGTCGGGGGAGTTCAATGGAAAACCCGTGGAGCACGGTCGCCCGTGCTCTCTCTTCACCTTTGGAGAGAAGCGGCGGGCGGGCGTTCGTACTGTCACGTAAACGCTGGGGTGGCGCCCGGGTGCTTGCTCGGCACAGTGGACCCCCAACCCCGACCCTGAACCATGATCCGAAAAGCATTCGTCATGTCCGTGAACGCCGGCTGCGAGGCCGAGTATGAGCGCCGCCATCGCCCGATCTGGGCGGAGCTCGAGACCGTCCTCAAGGCTCACGGCGTGCACAACTACTCCATCTACCTGCATTCCGATACCCGCCAGCTCTTCGGCTATGTGGAAATCGAGGACGAGGCGCGCTGGGCCGCCATCGCGGCGACCCCTGAGTGTCGGCGTTGGTGGCAACACATGGGCGATGTGATGCCGAGCAACCCGGACGGCAGTCCGGTGGCGTGCGAATTGCGCGAGGTGTTCCACCTCGCTTGAGACGATCCCGGACGGGGCGCCGCACCGAGGCGACCCGCCGGAGTCTGTCATCAGAAACCCTCGTCGTTGCGTTTAGCGGTCCTCCCCATGTCCCCACTCACCCGCCGAGCCTTCGTGCGCAGCGCGGCCCTCGCCGCGGTCGCCGCCCAATTGCCCCGATCGGCCCTCGCCGAGGCCGGGCCGTCTGCCTCGACGGTGCCGCTGGCGCCTTCGGCTCGCCGGCCGGGTCCGGAGCTGCGCTGGCTCGAGGCCGCGGTGCCGGCGGTACAACCCGGGACCACCTGGGGGATGCCGTGGCCGAAAGGGAAATACGCCACCGGCACGACCTTCGCTCTGCGCGACGCCGCCGGAGCGGCGCTGCCGGTGCAGAGCTGGCCATTGGCGACCTGGCCGGACGGTTCGTTGAAATGGACCGCGCATGCCGTGCCCACGGAGGTGAATCCGGCGGGAGGCGAACTGGTGCCCGGGATGCCGGCGGCGCCGGAGCGGCCGCTCACGGTGCGGGAGAGCCCTGATGCCGTGGACATCGACACGGGGATCATCGTCGTGCGCGTGGCGCGCGCGGGCCGGGTGCTGGTGCCCTCGGTGTGCCGCGACGGACGCGAAATGCTGCGCAATGGCCGGTTGGTGCTGCTGCGGCAGGGCGCGGCGGAGGGCGCGGCGGAACCGGAATTGCAGGACGGGGAGATCGGCTCGCTCACGCTCGAACAGGCGGGGCCGGTGCGCGCGGTGGTCCGGGTCGAAGGCCGGCACGCCTCGGCGGGCGGCGGACGGGCGTGGCTGCCGTTCGTGGTCCGGCTGTACTTTTATGCCGGAGGCGAGGGCATCCGGGTATTGCACACGTTCACGTACGACGGTGACGAGACCGTGGACTTCATCCGAGGGCTCGGGCTGCGTTTCGCGGTGCCACTGCAGGGCGAACTGCACGACCGGCATGTGCGCTTTTCGGGCGAGGACGACGGACTGTTTGGCGAGGCCGTGCGGACGGTGACGGGCCTGCGCCGCGATCCGGGCGCCGCCGTGCGCGCCGCACAGGTGGCCGGCGAGGCGACCCCGCCGGTCGAGGAGTGGGATCCGCGGGCTGGCAAGCGGATGGCGTATGTTCCGGCCTTTGGCGACTGGAGCTTGTTCCAGTCGACGGCAGACGGCTTCGAGATCCGAAAGCGCACGACGCCCGGGTGCTCCTGGTTGAGCGCGGCACGGGGCGGGCGGGCGGGCGGGCTGGGCTATGTCGGCACGCCCCGGGGCGGGGTGGCTTTCGGGGTCCGCAATTTCTGGCAAAGCCATCCCGGGGAGCTGGCCATCGCCGGGGCCACGGGCGACGCGGCGGAGGTCACCACCTGGTTGTGGTCGCCCCGCGCCGGGGCGATGGATCTGCGGGGGTACCACGACGGCACCGGGCTGGACACCTACGCGAAGCAGCTCGAGGGGCTGGAGATTACCTACGAAGACTACGAACCCGACTTCGACCGGCCGGAGGGCGTGGCGCGCACCAGCGAACTGTTCGTGTGGGCGTTGGCGGCCACCCCCTCGCGTGCGCGCCTGGCGCAACTCGCCGGCGCCGTGCGCACGCCTCCCTTACTGACGACCACTCCGGAATACCTGCAGGCGTGCGAGGTGTTTGGACGGCTCTGGGCGCCGGTGGACCGTTCGACGCCCGTCCGTGCCGCGATCGAGGATCGGCTCGATTGGAGCTTCCGCTTCTACGAGACGCAGCGCGAGCAGCGCCGCTGGTACGGATTTTGGAACTATGGCGACGTCATGCATAGCTACGACGCCGACCGCCATGAATGGAAGTACGACGTAGGCGGTTTCGCGTGGGACAACTCGGAGCTGTCGACCGACCTCTGGCTCTGGCTGTATTATTTGAGGACGGGGCGGGCGGACGTGTTCCGCTTCGCCGAGGCGATGACGCGGCACACGGGCGAGGTCGATGTGCACCATCTCGGGCGCTTCGCCCCGCTGGGCTCGCGGCACAACGTCCTGCATTGGGGCTGCAGTGCGAAACAGCTGCGGATCAGCACAGCGGTCAACCGGCGGTATTACTACTATCTGACCGGCGACGAGCGCGTCGGCGATCTGATGCGCGAGCAGGTCGAGGCGGTGCGCGCCCTGGCGGTGATCCAGGCCAATCGCAAGGTCGCGCCCGACCGGGTGACCCAGCCCGACCCGAACGCGACCGAGGTCTATGCGGGTTTCGGCACCGACTGGGGGTCGGCGGCGGGGGCCTGGCTCACGGAGTGGGAAAGAACCGGTGACGCGCGGGTGCGCGACCGCCTGGTGGCCGGCATGCGCACGATCGCCGCGCAACCGCGCGGCTTTTTTACCGGAGGGGCGCGGCTTAATCTGGATAGCGGGACGTTCGCCCTGGCGGCAGACGATCGGGTGAGCGTCTCGCACCTGAGCGCGGTGTTCGGACTGGTGGAGGTGTGCGCGGAGCTGGTGCAGTTGCTCGACGAGCCGGCCTTCCGTCAGGCGTGGCTCGAGTATTGCGAGTACTACAACGCCCCCGGTGCCGAGCAGGCACAGCATTTCGGTCGTGCATTGGGTGGGGGCGGCCTGCCGCAGGGGCATGCGCGACTCACGGCGTATGCGGCGTGCGCCATGGGCGATGCGGCGCTTGCCCGGCGGGCGTGGGCGGAATTCTTCCGTGGCGAAGGCGGCGAGGGCCGCGGGGGGAAACCGAAACTAACAACGAACCGTCTGTCCGGCCCCGCGGTGCTGCGACCGGTGGATGAAGCGGCCTGGGTTTCAACCAACGGAACAGCCCAATGGGGCCTTGCGGCCATCCAGTGTCTCGCCCTCGTGGGGGCGGCGCTGCCGGAGGAAATCCCGTGAAGGCCGGAGGTAAACGCCCCCCCTGCAGCCGGCCGCCGGCGAGCACGCCGGAGTTTGGGCGGTGGGCGGCCGGCTGGTCTGACGGTCAGAGCAGCGACCCGTTGTGGCGGAGGCGGCGTTGCCGCAACTTCGGGCCGTTGTCGTTCCCGCGCCCCGCCTCCCGCTTGTGCTCCCAGCCCAGTGACGCAGCGTCCTCGGGCCGTCGGCCGCCGACGCCCGCGCGGTCTCTATAATTTCCCCACACTAGCCTTTCCTCTGTCATGGGTTTCTATTTCGAAGATCATCTAAGCATGCACGCGCGGGCGGGCCTGCAGGTCGAGAAAACGCTCGATGCCATCGCCCGGCGCTACCGCGGGGTGAACCCGCCGCACGCGCCCGTGTTCCGGCCCTATACCCGGGAGGGGATCATGCGCGGGAAGGACTACCGCTATGAGGCCGACTTCCGGCGTGAGTATCCCCAGGCGGCCAACGGCGCCTTCGTCTATGCGTGGGCCCAGATCTGGTCGGAGGGGGCGAGCGAGCTGCGCTTCGACCTGTCGGTGCACTGCCCCACGGTGGTCTACCTGAACCAACAGTTCTTCTACCGCTCGACGATCCTCGAGGAGCGCTACCCGGAGGCGCGGCAAAGCCTGCGCCTGCCGTTGACGGCGGGTTGGAACCACGTGGTGCTGCGCTTCAAGAAGACCGACGCCGGCTTCGGTGGCGTATTCGGCACCTGGCTGGGCAAGCTGTCGTACTTTTTCCTCATGCCCACTGCGGAGCGGGCGGGGCAGGAGGGTTGGCTCTTCACCGAGCCGCAGGCGGCCGAGCTGCCGGTGATCCCGGGCAAGGGCATGACGGAGACTTCGACCGGGGTGGCCTGGCGGCCGCGTTCGGCGTGGACGAAGGCGCAACTGGCGATGGGCCAGTGCCGGCGGATTTTCGGGCTGGCGCCAGGCGCCGTGGCCATTGGCTGGACGCGCGGGCTCTTCCTGCAGCCAGGCGACGGCGAGTATGTTTTGAGCGGAAACGCCCGCGGCCCGCTGGTGGTGAGCATCGCCGACCGGGAGGTATTCAACACCACCCGCTCCGGCCGTTTCACCGCGCGGGTACGGGTGGCGTTCGGACCGCACGATGTGACGGTGCGGGCGCAGTGCGGGGCCCGGGATTGGGGTTTTGCGCTCGAAATGAGCGACGGCCGAGAGACGGTGGTGTTCTCCAGCCCGTGCCAATTGCAGGGGGAGGGGCAGCCGTGGATCTATGCCGGACCGCTCGCCGCTGCCCAGGCGGCCGGCTTCGCCACGGTTCGCGATCTGTACCGGCTGGTGCCGGCGGTGGGGGGCGACTCCTACTGGCGGTTGGATGCACCCAATATGTGGGTTCGGCCCTACAACGAGAACGCGCTTTACGGCCGCTGGAATTATCCGCTCGGCGTCACGCTCTACGGCCTGCTGCATAGCGCGCGGCTGCTCGGCTCCGAGGAGACCCAGCGCTACCTTGCCGAGCACATGCGCTTCTGTGCCGAGATCTTCGAGTACGCGATGTGGGACCGCCAGCAGTATGGGGGGGCGACCAACGTCCACCACCTCCTCACCAGCATTGACAGCCTCGACGACTGCGGCTCCTTCGGCTCGTCGCTGCTCGAGGTGATGAAGTATATGGAGATCCCCGGCGGCCGGGCGATCGCCGACTATGTGGCCGACTTCATCACAAACCAGCAGGTGCGGCTGCCGGACGGCACGTTCTTCCGCAAGCATCTGATGCACGTCTTCCATGAGGACACGCTGTGGGCCGACGATCTCTACATGAGCGTGCCGTTCCTGTGCCGGTACTTCGAGTTGACCGGCGAGGCGCGCTATATCGACGACGCGGCGCGGCAGTTCCTGGGGTTCCGGCAGCGGCTTTATCTGCCGAGGAAGAAGCTGATGTCCCATGTGAACGATCTGCAGCGCGGGCTGCCGACCGGCATCCCGTGGGGGCGGGGCAACGGCTGGGTGCTCTTTTCGCTTTCCGAGCTGCTGGCGGTATTGCCAGCCACCCACGAATTGCGGGCGGAGCTCCTCGGGATGTTTCGCGACCTGTGCGCCGGTTGCCTCGCGCAGCAGGACGCCGCGGGGATGTGGCATCAAGTGCTCGACGAGCACGATTCGTATCCCGAGACCTCGTGCACTTCGATGTTCTCCTACGCCTTTGCCCGGGGGGTGCAGCATGGGTGGCTGCTCGAGCCGGGGCCCTATGTGCGCGCGGTGTTCCGCGCCTGGGAGGCGATCAACCGCATCGCGATCGACCATCTGGGCAATGTGCATGGCGTGTGCCGGGGTTCGGAGTTCTCCTTCACCTCCGACTACTACAAGCACGATCTGCTATGGAATCTCAACGACACTCACGGCATCGGCATTGTTCTGCTGGCCGGAGTCGAGGTTCACCGGCTCACCCAGCATCTGCAGGCCCAGCCGGCCGCGGGCGCCAGCGTGCCCGCCAAACGGCGAAAGGCTGCGAAGTAGAACGCCGGGCGGCGTCCTTCGGGCCGGCGGCGATGCGCAACAGTCTTTCAGGGAAGAATCCGGAGAGAGGAAAAGGGGGAGGTGTGTTGGTTCCTCTCTCCGGAAGTCCTGAGGCTTCGAGGCTGTGCCGCGAGCCGCTGCGCCGGCCGGAGCCGTTACCCTTCGAAGGGGCGCCGCTTGCGACGCCTTTTCGGCTCGGCTCGGAGGCTCGCGCTCCCATCAAGCGCCTTTCTCCGCTGGAGGGCGAGGCTCCGCCCGAGCCGGTTCACCCGCCGGTGCGGTTGGGTGGGAGCGAGTCGGGGTAGGCTGCTGGTATCCGCCGGCCTGCGAGAGTGTCGCGAGCAAGCTCGCTCCCACAGCCGGCGCGGATGCTCGCCCGGATACCGATTGCTCCACGCTGCGCGGCGTTCTCCGTTGGAGGGCGAGGCTCCGCCCGAGCCGGTTCCGCTGCCCTAGAGTACAATGGCAGCGGGAGCTTGGTATCAGGCCTCGCGGTAGGCCTGCTGCAGGAAATCGACGGTGCGGGCGATCGAGGCCGGGTGGGTGTTCTCCAGGAGGATATCGATCTCCGGATGCTGGTGTTTCGCCCAGTGCAGGATCTTGCGGTAGTTGAGCCGGCCCTGGCCGGCGGAGAGTTCGCGGAAGGCGCCATCGGTGATGGTGTAGTCCTTCGCATGGAGGATGCGGGTATACTCGCCGAGCAGCGTTTGCGCCTCTTCGAGGATCTCCGACTCGCGCGCGCAGTTGGTTGACCAAAGCAGATTCACTGGGTCGTAGATCACCCGGAGGTGGGGAGAGTTCACTTCGTCGACCAAGCGCCGCAGTCGCTGTGGTGAGGAGATCACATAGCGCTCGACGGCCTCGATGCAGACATCCACCCCGTAGCGTTCGGCCTCGCGCACCAGTTCGCGGACGCTTGCCAGGACGATGGCGAAGGCCTCCTCGCCACTGTTGTCCGGGTGGCGCGAATAGTCGGAGTTGAGCGAGCCCGTCTCGGTGCCGACGATGGTGCAGCCGAAGTCGCGGGCGGCGCGGAGGTGGGCCTTGAAGCGCTCGAGCTGGGGGCGCCGGGAGGCTTCGTCGCGGTCGCCGAGGTTGATGTAGCAGCCGAGCACCGAAATGTGGATGCCATGGTGGCGGAAGGTATCCCGCACGCCGGTGGCAAAGGCGGGGGTGAAGCCTGTCAGGTCGGAGTCGCACCCGGCCAGGGCCTTGATGGGGGCGAGTTGGATGCAGTTGAGCCCGTGGTCGGCGATAAGACGGGCGAGTTCTGCGGTCGGTAGTTTGCCGAAATCGTGGGCGCGGACACCAAGGTTCATTGGGAAAGGGAGGCTGGGCGGGGAGGGGGGCGAGTTTCCACAACGCCGGCCCAAGGCATGGCAGGCGAGCGCGCGGTTGCCGGACAGTCTGGTTGGGAAGGAGGTGGAGGCGTGCGAGGGCTGTGCGTTGGGCAGGGCCTATCGGGACTAGTCCGTTCCTTCAAGAGTCCGCAGGCGGATGACACTCGGTTTCGCACCGGTGTGGTTGGCCTGCTGTGGGGGGGCGCTTGCGACGCCTTCGTGCCGCAAGAACACTGCGGCGGGGGCAACGGTGCGAGGGCGGCGCGTCGTTTGCCCGCAGGCCGAGCCGGCGGGGCCGGGAGCCGTGGCAGCCCCGGCTTCACCCGCCCGCGGGCGCCCAGCGTATTCGTTGGGTGGTCGAGCGCAGATCGATGTCGCGATCGCGACACGGAATTGCGCCTTGGGACCAGGGCGGGCGCCTCAGCCGCCGGCGCGCGAAGCCATTGCGCGCCGACCAGAGGCGAGCACCACCCTTTCACTTTGGGGGGCGGTGGCGGGCTCCGCCGGGGGCGTCAGAACTCCACCGTCGGCCGCGTGATGATTTCGGCGTGGGTGAGTACGGCTTCACTGGACTGGTCGGATGTTGGAATCTCGGAGACGGGGCGGAGGATTGGAGCCGAGTTCTGCAGGGGCAAAATCGCCACGGTGAGCTCCCCGGCTTTCAGCTGCTCGGCATGGCGGGCGAGACCGATCTCCAGTGGTTCGCCGTTGGAGTAGTCGTCCATGACGAAGGTGTTGCCGATGTAGACCCGGGCAACGTCGCCCACATAGCAGAGGCGAAGGAGCGGGTTGGCGGAGAGATCAAGGTCGGCCGGGAGATTGAGCCTCCAGACGGCGGCGTTGGCGAAGTCGGCATCGACCGGCGCGGCGGCGACAGGCTGTGGGGATCTTCCAAGTGTGATTGTCCGCAACGGCCCGGCCGACTTCAGGAGCACGGAGGCCACTGTGGTGATCTGTGGCGTTGGGGCGACGATAGGGACGGGCGCGAAGAGCCGAGGGAGGTGCTCCCCGCCGGCGGCGAAATCTTCGGAGGGGAAGACGAGAATTGGTTCCGGTTGTCCAGGATCGGCGTGAATGCCGGCGAGGCTATCGGTCGCGGTGGTTGCCTCGAAATTCGTGCGAGTTTCGCTACGGGAAGGGGCTGCGGTGGCGCGTACCTGGTCGTCATCGAAGACGAGGGGTTGACCCGAGAGGAACACGCGCTCGCGCCCGCGCCAAGGGCCCTGCCAGAGTGCGAGCGAGTCGGGCTCGTTGAGCAGAATGATCTGGAGTTCTTTTCCGGTGACAGCCTGGATCCGGAAGGCGAGGCCTCGGCCGGGTTGGACGTCGCGGAAAACGATCCGGCCGTCGTGTCGGGTGAAGCGGCTGTCTGGAGTTGCTCCGGTGATGCCCTGCTCGGCGAACGCGAATTCGGCGGGGACGCCCGGGGTGGCGGCGAAGAAGACCGTGCGGGTGTTTCCGGAGTCGAGATACGTGAGTGGCTGGGCGGTGGCGTAGGCCAGGGTGACCCCGCCGAGGTCCAGTCCGAAGGGCCAGAGGAAAGCCGCACCCGAGGGGATGGTGGCCGGCTGCGAAGGGAAGCTCAGGCCCCCGGGCGAGAGCAGGAACTGCACGCCCTGCTTAGCCGGGAGCGTGCGGCCGCGCTCGTGGTTGTTGACGAAGAGGAAGCCGCGCACGCCGTCGGAGCGCACGGACCAGCGCAGGGTTTCGACGTCGTCGCGGCCGGTGGGACGTTTGTCCGGCAGTGCAACCGCCATGCCTGCGAGATCGGGGCCGTACGCATGGAGGAACGAGTGGAGGCGGCGCAGGATGTGATACTGCGGGCGGACCTGGCCGTATTGGCCCAATGGTGCCTGGAAATCATAGTTCTTCACCGGCATGTCGTTCCAGTTGGTGACGGCCGTGGACTGCTCCTCCATGAGCGTCGTCTGCCGGCCCTCGGGGTTGGTGCCACCATGGTACATGTAGTAGCCGGGGGAGGTGCTGCCGGACCCGAGCTTCACGAGCGTCGTGGCCTCGATGTCGCGCGGATCGACCAGGATGCGTCGATGGTAGGCGCTCATCATACCGCCACCGATCTCGCAAGTGAGATATGGATAGCGCGCGATGTCGGGGGCGTCGCGCGTCTCGCGGCGGCCGAGCGCTTCGTTGGCGATGGCCGCGTCGGTGCGCAGAGTCGAAAAATGGAAGCCGGCCCAATAGCTGCCGGGCATGGAGGTGAGTTCGCGGTCCCAGAAGCCCTCGGCATAGACCCCGTAGAGCGGGAGGATTTCGCCGAACGGGATGGGCGTTTTCAGCGCGGGCCAGCCGGTGCGGGTGTAGAGCGGGGTGTCCAGCCCGGCCTCGCGGGCGAGGCGTTTGAGCGTGAGCAGGTGCTCGGCCGGGCCCCAGTATTCGTTCTCTAACTGGAGGCCGACTACCGGGCCGCCGTCCTTCCAGAGCAGGCCGCGGAGCTGGGCGGCGATCTGCGCATAGAGGGTGGCGACGCTGGCGAGGTAGGTGGGATCGTCGGAGCGGGAGCCGCCCCGGGCGACGACCCAGTCGGGCAGGCCGCCGTTGCGCACCTCGCCGTGGCACCAGGGGCCGCAGCGTACGATCACTTTCAATCCGACTTCGCGGGCGGTATCAACGAAGTGGCGCAGGTCGCGGGCGCCGGACCAGTCCCACTGGCCGGCGGTCTCCTCGTGATGGATCCAGAAGACATAAGTGGCGACGATGGCGATGCCGCCGGCCTTCATCTTGAGCAGCTCCTCGCGCCATTCGGCGGCGGGATAGCGGGCGTAGTGGAACTCGCCCATGACGGGAGTCCACGGTTGGCCGTCGAGGAGCAGGCTACGGTTGTCGGCAGCGATGGTGGAGCCGGAAGGGTTGCGTGCGGTGCCGAGGGCGAAACCCGCGGTCTGGGCTGGCGCGGGAGCGACCAGCGTGAGCGTGAGGGGAACGACGGCGCGGGAGGCGGCGGACGGTGTGGCGCCGGCCTCCGTGCCGGCGATCTGTGGTGCTGGAGAGCTTGGGATCGCAGGCAGGGAGGCCTGCGCCACGGCTAGGGAGGTGGCGGCGAGAAAGGGGAGAAGTGCGCGTTTCATTTGGCGGTGGCCGGTTCGGGGGTCGGCGTGCCGAAGTCCGGCGTGCCGTCGGTGCGCCAGACGAAGGGCTGCACGCGGGTGTGGCGGTTGGGATCCCGCAATGGATCGCCGACGATGTCGCGGTAGTTGCGGGCGTGATAGACGAGCAGGTCGGTTCGGCCGTCTTTGGAAGTGGTGAAACAGTTGTGGCCGGGTCCGAAGATGCCGTTGACCTCGTTGGAGGCGAAGACGGGGGAGGGCGATTTGGCCCATGATTTTGGATCGAGCAGGTCGGCGTTCTCATCGGCGGAGAGCAGACCGAGGCAGTATTCGGCGCCGGTGCCGGCGGCGGAGTAGGTCACGAAGACGCGACCATGGCGGACGAGCACCGCAGGGCCCTCGTTCACGGCGTAGCGCACCTTCTCCCAGTCGAGTTCCGGTCGGGAGAGGCGTACCTGCGGACCGGTGATGGAGGTAGGCGAGTCCATCCTGGCGAGGTAGAGATCGGTATTGTTCTTCTCGGCCGGGTCGTGCTGGGCCCATATGAGGTAGCGGGTGCCGCGATGGGCGAAGGTGGTGGCGTCGAGCGCGAACGACTCCCACTGGGTGCGCAGCTGGCCGCGCTCGATCCACTCTCCCTCGAGTGGATTGGCGGCGGAGTTTTCGAGTACATAGATGCGGATGGCCCAGATCTTCTCGGCTTCGCCGGCGGCGAAGTAGAGGTACCATTTGCCGTCGATGTGGTGGAGCTCCGGAGCCCAGATGTGGGCGCCCATCGGGCCGGTGGCGTGCTTGCGCCAGACGGTCTTGGGTTCGGCGGCGGGCAGCCCGGCCAGGGAGGGGGCGCGCCTCAGCTCGATGCGGTCGTACTCCGGCACAGTGGCCGTGAAGTAGGTGTAGCCGTCGGAGTGGCGAAGCACCCAGGGGTCGGCGCGTTCGCGGATGAGCGGATTGGGGAGATTGGGCTCGGCGGCGGGGATGGCATTCGAGAAGGGGACGAGTCGGAGCGCCAGCACGACGGCACAAAAGGAGAGTCTGGTGAAGACCATGGGAAGGGCCGCAGCTTGGCGGGTGTGCGCTCGCCCGGCAATTGCCGCGAGGCCGTACAGTCAGGGCGCGGAGAGCGCCGTCGAGTGCGGTGGTGCGCCGCTCACCGGTACGGTCGCTCTCGCGAGCACGTTCGACGCGAAGGAGACGATCCCTGCCGGTCAGCCCGGAGGCGCATGCAAGCCCGCTGGCCCACGGGCGGAAGCGAGGTGCTTCCTCTACGCTTCGAAGGCTGGCACGGAGGCCTGCGCTACGTCAGGCGGTCGCGCTGATCGTGGGCTGCCCAGGGCCGATGCGCATTCAAGAAGGCGACGCACTCGGCGGCGTGGGTCATGGCGAGCAGGTGCCCGGCGTCGAGAACAAGGTCCGCCCCGGGCGGCAGCGGAATGACCCGGTCATGCCGGCCGTGCAGGCGAATCGGGCGCTGGCGGGCGAGATCGAGGCCCGGCCAGGTGAAAATGGCGCGGCACATCGCGCGAATGAAACTCGTCTGGCTGTCGACGAACATCTCGCATAACTCACCCGGTAGTTTCCCGGCGGAGAGGCGGATGAAATCCAGCGGCGCTAGGGCTGCGAGGGGATACAGGGCGGCGAGCAGTCCCGAGATCTCGGTCGCAGATTGCGCACTGCCGACGAGCACCAGTGCGTGTAGCCGGAGACGGTTGGCGATCTCGCAACCAACGATGCCACCGAGGGAGGAGCCGATGACGGTATCGCCGGCGTTGATTCCCGCTTCGGCAATCATGCGGTCGGCGATGGCGGTGATCGAGTCTTCGCCCCGATGTTTCGGCCAGTCGAGGAAGCGTGTCTCGGCCAGGGTGTGCCAGGCGGGGGCCTGGTACATCCGGTGGTCGGCACCCATGCCGGGCAGGACGAAGATCATGGGCGAAGGCTGAGCGGTTCACCCGACGGGGGCGAGCGCGACGAAGGGCGGCCCGTTGGGCGGGCGGCTGCGGTGGTGACCCGGAGGCGCGTGCAAGCACGCTGACCTACGGGGCGGAAGCGAAGCGCTTCCGCTACGTCTCGGACGCAGGCATGGAGGCCTGCGCTCCGTCAGGCGAAATCCTCGACTGGGAGGAGCAGCGACGGGCCCTTTACGGCCGGCAGCTTGGCGATGGCGGCACGGGCCTTGTCCATCGCGGCGCGACTGGCGGTATGCGTCATAAGGATCAGCGCCACCGTCTCCCCTTCGCGGCCCTCGGGCTGCACGATGGAGGCGATGCTGATGCCGGCGGTGCTCAGGATCGACGAGACCTTCGCGATTACGCCGAGCTTATCCACGACGTTGAGGCGCAGGTAGAAGCGCGAGGAGGTCTCGCTGAAGGGGACCACCGTACCCTCGGCGTGGGGCGTGAAGGCGGGCACGCGATCGAGGGTGCCGCGGCTGATGTCGAGGCCGGCGTCGGCCAGATCGCTGAGCACGGCGGAGGCGGTGGCATCCTTGCCCGCGCCGCGACCGTAGTAGAGCGTGTCGCCGATCGGAAAACCGGTGACGAAGACGGCGTTGAAGACGTCGTTCACGCTGGCCAGCACGTGGCTCTGGGGCACGAGGGTGGGGCTCACGGCCACGCTGATGCGCACGCCGGCGGCCTTGGCCTTTTTGCCCTTCGGGGCCTTCGCGCCCTTCGCCGGCGGGGCGATGCGGATGGAGCCGAGGAGCTTGATGGTGTAGCCGAGCTGTTGGGCGAAACGGATGTCCAGCGGGGTGAGCGGGCGGATACCCTCGACGTGGATGGAGTGGTGGTCGACCCAGAAGCCGTGCGCGAGCGAGGCGAGGATACCCGTTTTGTGCGCGGCGTCGTGGCCGTCGACGTCGAGGGTCGGGTCGGCTTCGGCGTAGCCCAGGCGCTGGGCGTCGGCCAGCACGGCGTCGAAGGCGGCGCCTTCGCGGGTCATGCGGGTGAGGATGTAATTGCAGGTGCCGTTGACGATGCCGTAGATGCGCTCGAAGCGGTTGCCCACGAGGGCCTCGCGCAGCGTCTTGATGATCGGGATGCCGCCGGCCACGCTGGCCTCGTAGTAGAGATTGGTGCCGGCCTTCTTGGCCGCGGCGAAGAGCTCGGGGCCGTGGGCGGAGAGCAGGGCCTTGTTGGCGGTGACGACCGCCTTGCCGCGCTCGAGAGCGGCGAGCACGATGACCTTGGCGATGCCGGTGCCGCCGACGAGCTCGGTGACGATCTGGATCTCAGGGTCCTCGACGACGTCCTTCCAATTCAGCGTCATGAGGGCGGCCGGGATCGGGTAGGGTCGGGGTTCGTCGAACGCTTTGACGGCGACCTTGCGGACGACGAGGCGGATGCCCGTTCGCGCGGCCAGAAGCTCCGAGTTCTGCTGGAGGGCGTTGAAAACGCCGCTGCCTACGGTACCGCCGCCGATCATGCCGAGATTGACCTGTTTCATAGAGGTGAGGTCGGCAGCAAAAACCGCCGACGGCAGGGCGACAACGTTTGTTTGCCGAAATCTCTGCGGCGCGCGGCTTGAGAGCCGAGCTGGTCGAGCCGTTGGGGGAGAGCGGGCGGCGGAGGCGAGGCGCAATGCCTGTGGTTCTGGGAGTCCGGGGCGCTGCCGTGGCCGTTGGTAGGGCCACCTCAACGCGGTGGCATATAGGGGTCGACGAGGCCACCTCGGCGCGGTGGCCTACAGGGCGGCGGCGGTCGACGCATTGAACGGCGGTCTTTGCCTCACTGGCGCCGCGAAATCGCTTCGCCCTCCGTGGCTCGCCTCCCATGCTTGGCGGCTATGAGTACCCCCTCGAGCTCGTCCCACTACAAGGTTGCATTGATCGGTTGTGGCCGTCCCTGGAAGGCCGATGGCGCCACCGGTTTCGGCATGGCGCACCGGCATATGGCCGGGTTCACCGCCTCCGGCCGCTGCACGCTGGTTGCCGTGGCTGATCTGGTGGGCGAGCGAGGCGAGGAGTTCGTCGCGGTGCACAACCCGAAGGCGGCCGTCTATACCGACTATTTGGAGATGATGAAGGTCGAGCAGCCCGATGTTGTGAGCGTGTGTCTCTGGCCCAAGCTGCATGCCGAGGTCGTCTGCCAACTGGCGGCGTTCAAGCCCAAGCTCATCCTTTGTGAGAAGCCGATGGATATCAACTGGGACGCCAGTCTGCGCATGCACGAGGTGTGCAAGCAGAACGGCGTGATGCTCTGCATCAACCATCAGCGCCGCTTCAACCTGCCGCTGGCCAAGGCCAAGGCGCTGCTCGATGCCGGCGAGATCGGCGCGTTGCAGCGCATGGAAGGGGCCTGGAACGACATCGCCGACTCTGGCTCGCATGTGCTCGATATGTTTTTCTTCTACAACAACGACCTGCCGGCCGACTGGGTGCTCGGGCAAATCGACCTAAGCGAGCCACGCATCGTCTTCGGCATGCTGCACGCCGGGCACGGCGTCTCCGAGATTCGGTTCAAGAACGGGGTGCGCGCGGTCTTCCGCTTCGGCAAGGACCACGCCGAGAATGGCTGCCTGCTGCGCCTCATTGGCGAGCGCGGCCTGATCGAGATTCTCTTCGATGATCCGTGGCTGCGCATCCGACGGGCTGGCCAGGCGGAGTGGGAAGTCTTGGACACCGGCGAGCACATCCACGACGACAAGGCCATCTACCGAGCGATCGCCGAGATGCTCGACTGCCTCGAGAAGGGCGGCGTGCCGCAGATGGACAGCTCACTCGCGCTGCGCGCCACCGAAGTGATGTTCGCCACGCACGAGTCGTCGCGCCGTCGCGGCCGTGTCGATTTGCCGCTGCACGCCGGTCCGTGTGCGATGTTGCAGATGGTCGCCGCTGGTGAGATGAAGCTGGGGTGAGGTTAAGTGCTGCGGGGCGGCAACGCGGTCGAACCGAAAACCGTGCCGTTGAGTTTTCGCTGCCGCGCGCGGGTGGTGCATCACGTTGTTGGTGAAGTTTGACGCCACGTGCGTGGTCAGCGGACGACCGCCCCCCACCTGGAGTGTCTCATCGGCGCCTGTATGGTGCGAGCTCCGCTCAGATTCTGCTTCACTCCGGAACGCATCCGACTTCAAGTAGGTCTCACATCGGAATGTGACCCTGTTCCGCAATCTACAATATCGATGCGCGTAATCTATATTCTTCTGTCCAGTCTATTGGTAGCGTGCGTAGTTCTTGCTCGAAATCCCGACGAGAAGCCTCCGAATGCGGCGGAGCTCTCCGGGTACATCGGGCTTGACGGGTGGGAGCTTGTGGTGGGGGCGGTTGATGGGAAGCCACCGCGGTACCTAGGCGACCCCCTTGGTCCCATTTATGTTCTGCCCGGAATGCATCGGGTGCGCCTCTCAATCGCGAAGTTCTTCCACGAGGGCAGCGCAACTTTTGACTTCCTGGCCCAGGAGAACCGGAAATATCGCTTCACCTTCACCCTGTATGGAGGCACCGAGTTCACGGTCATTGCGAACGATATCACGAATGACCCGGAGGAGATTGTGTTCGTGGCTCGCATCCTCATGAACCGCAGAGAATCGAAGCCCAAATACCTGAAAGCGCCGGCCTACCTTGCCGTCCCCGCAGTGCTTTCGACCACCTCGCCCGACGGCAAACGGATCCCCTACGGTAAAGCCTATGGCGACATGGACACACCGCCTGTGCCCGAAAAGCAGGAGCGCGCCGAGTACCCGCCAGGGTTGAAGGCCCGAGGAGTGGAAGGCGCTGCCGTCGTCAAGTTCGAGCTCACGGCTTCGGACGGAGCGAAGGATTTCTCGGTCCAAGCAAGCAGCCCAGAGTTCGGCGAAGCAGCATTGGCGGCGGCTCGTCTCAGCAGCTTCAAGCCGGCGAAGCAGGCTGGCAAAAGCGTCCCATGCAAGATGGAGCTCTTGTACACTTTCCCAGGGCAGTGGGTTGAATAATTCAATCCTGGCCGGATGCCTCGGGATCGGACGTATGGAGAGCATCGCATCTTGTAGACGGTCGTCTGTGTTTGGCGCACGATGGGCCGGTGCCCGCGGAGCCCTTCGAAGCCACGCTCAATGCGCTGCCCTTTGAGGAGGCCGCTGCGATCACGGCGACGACGACCCGCGCCACCGTCGCGCTCGGCGTGCGGACGGAGGGGGGGCGGGCGAGCGGTGTTGAGGCGGTGAAGAGAGCGGAAACGGCTCGGGCGGAGCCTCGCTCTCCAACCGGAGCTGTGCCTTGCCACAAGTCCACAAAGGGAGGACGCCTCCAATCCGACGGAGTTTGACGGAAAGCCGAGCGGGAGCTCGGCGTTTCCAGGGCAGGGGAGCTCGGGCGGATGAGCCGGCGAACTGCGGTTGCTGCGTCGCGGCGCTAGGCTCAGGCTGCGCGTTACCATGAATCCAAACCCCGCCGCCCGCGCGCTCCTCAAAGAGCGCTTTGGCTTTTCCGACTTCCGTCCGGGGCAGGAGGAGGTGATCACGCAGCTGCTCGCGGGCAATTCGGCGCTGGCGGTGTGCTCCGACCGGCAGCGGCAAGAGCCTTTGTTACCAACTGCCGGCGTTGCTGCTGGAGGGACTCACGGTCGTGGTTTCGCCCTTGATCGCGCTGATGAAGGACCAGGTGGATTTTCTGCAAGGGCGCGGCATTGAGGCGGCACGGCTGGATTCTTCGGTGAGCCGCGAGGCGTTTGAGGAAATTCAGGACGCGCTGCGGGCGCGCCGACTCAAGCTCCTCTATGTGGCGCCCGAGCGGTTCTCCAACGAGCGCTTCCTTGCCCGCCTCAAGTCGTTGCGGATCGATCTGCTGGTGATCGACGAGGCGCATTGCATCTCCGAGTGGGGCCACAATTTCCGGCCCGACTACCTCAAGCTCGCCCGCTATGCGCGGGAGTTGAAGGTGGGGCGAGTGCTGGCGCTCACGGCCACGGCGACGCCGGCGGTGGCGCGTGACATCTGTAGCGCGTTCGCCATCGCCCCGGAAGCGCACGTGAACACCGGCTTTTACCGTCCCAATCTCTTCCTGCGCGCCACGGCGTGTGCGCCCCGCGACCGTATCGGGGTCTTGATCGCGCGGCTGAAGGCGCGGCCGCGCGGCCCGACGATCGTGTACGTGACGTTGCAGAAGACCGCCGAGCACGTCGCCGCTGCTCTGGCGGCGGCGGGCTTCGCGGCCGAGGCGTATCATGCGGGCATGGAGGCGGAGGCGCGCGAGGCGGTGCAGAACCGTTTCATGGCGTCGGACGAGGCGATTGTCGTGGCCACGATCGCGTTCGGCATGGGCATCGACAAGGCGAACATCCGCGCGGTCTTCCACTACAATCTGCCGAAGAGCCAGGAGAACTATGCGCAGGAGATCGGCCGCGCCGGCCGCGATGGAGCGCCGTCGCACTGCGAGATCTTCGCCGCGGCGGCGGACCTTACCGTGTTGGAAAACTTCACCTACGGAGATACGCCAACCCCGGAGGCTTTGCGCGATCTGCTCAAAGCGCTGCTCCAGGGGCGGGCGGCCGGCGACACGTTCGACATCTCCGGCTACGAGTTGTCGACGAGGCACGACATCCGACCTCTCGTAGTCTCAACCGCGCTGACCTACCTCGAGCTCGACGGGGTGATTGAGGCGACCGCGCCGTTTTATACGACCTACCAATGGAAATTCCTGCGCGAGACCGAGGAGATCCTTGGGCGGTTCGATGCGGACCGGCGGGCGTTTCTGGAGCGCCTTTTCGGTCTGGCGAAGGTGGGCCGGATCTGGAACTCGGTCGTGCTCGCGGATGCGGTGCAGGCTCTCGCCGGCGAGGACGGGGCAGAGGCGCTCGGAGGCAACCGCGAGCGTGTGGTGAAAGCGCTGACCTATCTGGAGGAGAAGGGGGATCTGGAGCTGCAGGTGGCGGGCGTGAGGCAAGGGTACCGCGTGGTGCGCGTGCCGGAGGATCTCGCGGCGGTGTGGCATGAACTGCGGCGGCGCTTCGCGACGCGTGAGGCCAGCGACATCGCGCGGGTGGCGGGCGTGGCGGCGCTGGTGGGGGGCCAGGGCTGCCTGGTGCGACGATTGCTCGGATACTTCGGCGAGGAGCTTGGCCGTGACTGTGGCCATTGCGGGCCGTGTGCCGGCGATGCCCGCGTGGTGCTGGAGCGCGAGTACCACGCGGTGGAGTTGTCGGCCGAGGAACTCGGCGGTCTTCGCGCCGCGCATCCACGGGCGTTGGGCGGGGCGCGGCAGATGGCGCGTTTTCTCTGCGGCATCGCCTCGCCGGCGCTTTCCGCGGCGAAGCTCACGCGGCATCCGCGTTTTGGTTCGGCGGTCGAGGCGCCGTTTGCCGCCGTGATGCAGGCGGCGAAGGCCGCGCTGGCGGGCGACGATGCCGCTCCGGCGGCGGCGCCAGGGCCGCAGGATTGAGCCAAAGAAGGCCGGGCGGGGCCCCGGCATGGAAATCCAGTGACTCGCTTGCGCCGCGCCTGGGTATTCGCACACTCGTGCGGCACAAGCGCGGCCCTTCCGCCCCCCGTCGGGACCGCTGTTCTGCTACGAGATACTGCGATGCGGATGAATCTGCTGCATGGCGATGGCCTTCGCTCGGCCCGGTGGAGCGATCACGGCCGGAGGGCGCAGGCGGCGTCCGCCGGCACGCCGCCTTGGGCTGTGGGTACGATGATCGGAACCCCTTAAACCGGGAAGACTATGAACGAGAATTGGTATCGGGGTCTTGAGTTTCGGGCGGCCGCCGTCGACCAACCGAATGGATTCAGGCAGCTGGTGACGCTGGAAAACGACCTGCTGGATGCCCGATTCTCCCCGGCGGACATTCTGTGTCCCCTGGGGTTGGGCGGGAAGCTGGCCGGGGGCCAGACCGGCGGCCCGGTGGCGATGTTTCTGCACGGCCGGCTGCGGGAGGAGGAGCGGTCTAGGCTGGCGGAATTCTTCACGTGTGGGCAGCGCCCCCCTGCCGGTGCGGTGGCGGCAATCCTAGTGGAGGCGCTCAACTCGGCGTTGCTGGTCGATGATCTGAAGTCGGTCTGTGGAAACGTCGGGGTGCGCCTTGCCACAGGTGAGGCGGGAGGGCTGGCGACGGCGGAGGTGCGCCGTTGTCGAGAGAACCGTCTGCTGCTGGAGGCCGCTTTTCCGGGCGAACTGCGTCGGCGCGATTGGCAGCAGCCGGGGCTGGTCTCTTCCATCGGGCATGCTGGCGAGCCGTGGGTGGCCTTCACCACCGATGATCGCACGGGGCTGGCCCTTTCCGGCGGGGGGGTCCGGAGCGCGACGGTACAACTGGGCCTCTTGCAGGCCTTGGCGAGCAAGGGGTTGTTGGGGCGTTTCGACTATTTGGCTACCGTGTCGGGGGGCGGCTATGCGGGTGGCTTCTGGACGCGCTGGCGTCGGGCGAGGCATCGGCCGACCCCGGCGATCGCTTCGCCGCTATTCCCCCAGCCCGAAGGTGGGGCGGTGGGGGACACGTATGGGGGGCGGATACCGAAGGAGATCCGCGAGCCGCGGGAGATCCGTCACCTGAGGGAGTTCAGCCGGTTTCTCATCCCGCGGCGCGGGTTGAATGCCGAATTCTGGGCGGCGGCGGTGGCTGTAGTGAGCGGGTTGGTGCCCTCGTTGGCCGCAGCCGCCGCAGTGGTCGTCGGGGCGACCGCAGGGGCGGCGTGGCTGGCGGTGGCGCTGCTCGGCCAAGGGCTGCCGGCGGCGGTGGTGGGTGCCGTGTTGGCCGGAGCGGTGGGGTTGGTGCTCTGGTGGGCGGACGGATGGGCGCGCAACGACGGCGAGATCGAGGATACCCCGCAGGCCCAGCGCGCGTACTCGAGATGGTATGCCCTGGCGACGGCCCTGGCACTGGCGGGTGTAGGGCTCGCCCAGTGGCTGCTCCCTGGTGGGGTGGGCTGGGTGGGGGACGATTGGCGGGGCTGGGCGAACGTGGCGGGGAAGCTCGATTCCGGGGTCGACCTCTTCCGGCCGAGCTACGCCCTGCTCGTGGCATTGGGCGTATTGACTTTAGGGCAGTTGTGGCTGGCGCGCTGGGGACGTTGTCCCACGCCGACGGGCGAGTGGGCGCCGTTCCCGGAAGCGGCCTGGGGCCGGGTGATGGGCCGCCTGTTCGCGGTGCTGGTGGGGTGGACGGCCTTCGCGGCGCTCTGGCGGGCGGCGGACTGGATTGTGGGGCTCGGGGCCGCCCGAGGCCCTTCGATCCGCGGACTCGGCGGTGCGATGGCCGTATTTACCGCTCTGTTTTGCTTGGTGCGCGATTGGCTCGAGCGGCCGAAGGTGGAGAACCGTGCGACCGACCTGTTGGGGCGGTTCTCCGCGTTGGCGGGTCCGGGCGCAGGCTGGGTAGCGTGGCTGAAGCCCCTGGTTCCTCGGCTGCTGGCCAACGGGATCGTGGTGCTGTTGTTCCTCTTGGCGGCGGTCGCGCTGCAGTATTTCACGGCGAAGCCGACGCTCGGTGTCCTGACCCTTTGGTGTGGTGCCAGCGGGGGGCTGCTGGCGTTGGTGCTTTGGTGGTTTGATCCGGCGGCGCTGGGCTTGCATGAGTTCTATCGTGGGCGTCTGGCCCGGTGCTTCCTCGGGGCGGGGCGGGCCGGACTACCGCCCGAAGCGGTGAGGGGAGGAGCCGGAGACAACGAGCGCGTGCTGGTGGAGCGGCAGGGCGACGACATGTGGCTGCATGACGATATCGGGCTGCCGATCCACCTGATCTGTTGCGCCGCCAATCAGACGATGGCCAACGACCACCTCGCCACGTTGCATCGGGGGGCCCGCAGCGTGGTGCTGTCGCGTTTCGGTATCGCGTTGGGGGCGCATTGGCGGGCGGACGAGCCGCTCCGATTGTCCTCGGCCCTGACGGCCTCTGCGGCGGCCTTCAATTCACTGATGGGGGAGCGGACGCAGGAGCTCGGGCGCGCCGTGGCGTTTGTCATGACGGCGCTGAACCTGCGGCTCGGGCTGTGGGTACGTCACCCGGGCGCCGGCTTGGCCCCCGGGCGTAGCCGGTTCCGCTGCCCTGGGGTGCAGTTCCTGCGCGAGATGCTGGGAATGGTCCAGTGCCGGGTCGACGGCCGGGGCGCCCAGCAGATCCATCTCTCCGACGGTGGGCACTATGAGAATCTGGGATTGTACGAACTGATTCGGCGGCATTGTCGCTACATTGTGGTGGCGGATGCCGGAGAGGATGTGCACTTCGCCTTCGATGATCTAGGGCGCGCGGTGCGGCGGGTGCGCGAGGACTTCGGCGTCGAGATCGAGATCGATCTCGAACCCCTCAAACCCGGGACCGACGGGCTGGCGCCGCAGCATCTGGTGGTGGGGGTGGTGCACTACGACGGGGTGGTCGGGACGGACAAGGGCACCCTCGTGTATTTCAAACCTTCGATGACGGGCGATGAGCCGCCCGATGTGCTGCAGTACCGGCAGCGCAGACCCGATTTTCCGCACGAGTCTACGGGGGATCAGTTTTTCGACGAGGCGCAGTTCGAGTCCTACCGGCGCCTCGGTGAGCACATGGTCAATGCGGCGGTGGGGCGGCTGGAGCGGCTGTTGTTCGATCCCGCCGTGCTGCCCGACGAGTCGCTGTTTTGGCGGCTGCGCCTGGCCTGGGGTCGTAAGCCGCCGTGGTTGGAGCACGAGGCCGGGGTGCGGTTGTGGGATCATGCCCGGGAGCTGGATGCGTTGCTGGGAAACCAAGATACGGCGGCCCATTGTCTGCCGTATCTCGGAATCACCGGAGAGGGGCTTGGGGCGGGGGCCTGCCGCGAGGCGCTGCTGGCGATCGAGGTCTGCAAGCTCTTGGAGGAGGCGTGGGTGGTCTGCGAACTGGATCAAAACTGCACGCATCCGGCGGCCAGCAGTTGGATGAGCCGGCTGCATCGCTGGGCCGCCCTGCCCGTCGTGCGCGAGTGGTGGCTGGTGATCAAGCCGCTCTTTGGCGAAGGCTTTCAGGCGTTCGCCGAGCAGCGACTGCACTTGCAGGGCGTGGTCGGGGCTTCGGTACCGGAGGGGGCGCGAGCGAGCCGGGGGCCGGAAGGGATCGGAGCGGTGGTTCCCCGCGCGATGGATCGCCTGAAGGTGCTTCGTCCGGGTTGCGTGTTTCCGGTGGGGACGCGGCAGGCTTTCCAGCTGGTGCTTGACCTGCCGTGCCGGGAAGAGGGGGGGCGGTCGTTGCTGCAGGTCGGTCTGGCGCAGGTGGCGGAAGAGGAGGCGGGAGATGGAAACTTCGCCTCGTGGGCGTTGGAGGACTTGTTCATCCCTCCCGAGTTCGCGTTCGGCGATTACACCAGCTGTCTGCTGGATGCACTGATCCGCCATTACCGGAAGGAGCGGTTCGCCCGGCTGGAGGTGCGGCTGGAGGAGGTGCGCAATCGGGATCTCGTCGAGCGGCGGTTGGGGCGGGAGACGGTGAGCCGTCGCCAGCAGACCGATCTCATCGACTTCTATCGCAGCCGGGGCTTCCGCTATGATGTGCGCCAATGGCGGCAAGGCCGTTGCGTCGGTATGTTCCTGCAACTCACGGGGGCAAGCACGGGCGAAGGCGTGCGTCCGGAAGACCAAGACGCCGATGGCGCTGCGGCGGTCAGGCTCCTCCAGTTGAAGCCGTAACCGCCGCGCGCGTGCCGGCTACGCTTACTCCACCGCTTGCTTGGCTAAGGCGGACAGGTCCTCGCCGCCGGCGAGCACTTTCAGGCGATACGAGTAGGTCAGCGGCCACGGGGTGAGGCGGAACGGCGTGTGCGGTTGCGCCCCCCAGGAGTCGTCGCCGCCGACGCCGCGCTGGTGGAGATCGAGGTTGAGGGTGACCGTGTCGCGCTCCGGCAACTGATACCGGTAGAAGTTCTCGAGCTGGGTGGCGCAGAAGAGGTCGTCGGTGGTTTGATGGAGGGCGTTGGCGCTGAGCAGCGGACGGCCTACCGCGAGCAGACCCACGCCGGCCGGGTTGGTGAGCGCGAGCCAGCGCACGCCCTCCTTGTTGCCGGTTTCCTGCGGCTTGATGTAGTCGAAATATTGGTCGCGCACGAGCCCGGTGTAGAGGCCGACGCGGGCGTCCTGGCGGTCCCAATAGGTTTCATGCGGGCCTTTGCCGAACCACGAGAGGTGGTCGAATCCGGTGCGCAGGGTGGTTTGCATACCGAAGCGGGGCGGCTCGGCCACCGCAAGGTACGGCTCGGGAGTCCAGGAGGACTCGACGAGGAGGTCGCCGCTGCCGAGGAAGGTCCAAGTGACGCGGTGCTCGCTGCGCGGGGCCGAGATCGGGCCGACGGCGGTCACGACGATGCGGCCAGGCTCGGGTTGGGTCACGGTAACTTTGGTCGGGGCGAATGTCTCGTGCGCCTTGCGCCAGATGCCGGCGCCGCCGGGCGTCCAGGTGTTTTTGGCGGGGGTATTGTCGACCATCTTGTTGCCGCGGTCGTTGTCGACCGGGGCGCGCCAGAAGTGCGGCCCGAGCGGGCCGGCGAGCAGCTCGGCATCACCGGACTTCAGCGACACGAGCAGTCCGGAGGTGCGGTCGATGGCGGCGGAAAAGCCGGGGCCTCGCACGATGAGGCGGGTGGGCTGTTGGTCGAGCGTGAGCGGGCGGGCGGGCGCCGCCTTGGCCTGCGCCGGCGCGGCGAGCGGCAGCTTGAACTGCTCCCACGCGACTTCGTGGCCGGCGGGCGCCCAAGGGGTGGAGGCCTTCAGCTTGAAGCTGAGCTCGAGGAAATACTCGGTGGCCGGGGCGGGAGTGATCGGGGCCAACGGGATGGCGATGGTCTTGGTCTCGCGGGGGGCCAGGGTGAAGCCGTCGAGGCGGCCCTGTTGGAGAATCTTGCCGTCGGCCACGAGGCGCCAGTCGGCGGCCAGCCAATCCTGTGCGGAGAGAAAGTCGCCCCAATGGGCCGCGACCACCTCGCCGCGGGAAAGGTCGCCGGCGCGGAACTGAATCGGCTGATACACCTTCTTCACCTCGGAGAGGCCGGGGTGCGGCACGCGGTCCGCGGAGACGAGGCCGTTGCCGCAGAAGTTGCCGTCGGAGGCGGTGCCGGCCGGGCCGAAGGTGCCACCGTAGGCGAAGAAGGTGCCGAGCTTGGGATCGAGGGGAAGCGAGCGCGCGTTCTCGAGGAGCTCGATTTTCCGGGAGGCGGGCACGGGCGTACGCAGGCCCTGGTCGACCCAGTCCCAGATGAAACCGCCCTGCAGGTACGGGAGGCCTTCGTAGATCGGGCGCCAATAGGCCCAGATGTCGCCGGTGCTGTTGCCCATGGCGTGGGCGTACTCGCATTGGATGAAGGGCTTGGTGCGGGGGAGGGCGGCGTAGTTGTGCACGGTCTCGGGCGAGGCGTACATCGGGCAGACGATGTCGGTACAGGTGAAGCTGCGGTCGCCCTCGTACTGGACCGGGCGCGAGGGGTCGCGTTGCTTCAACCAAGCGTAGGTGGCGCGGAAGTTGTCGCCAAAGCCGGCTTCGTTGCCGAGCGACCAGGTGATGATCGAGGGGTGGTTCTTGTCGCGCTCGAACATGCGGATGGTGCGGTCGAGGTGCGCGGGACCCCACGACGGTTTATGGGAGAGGGTCTGGTCCTCGGTGTAACCGATGCCGTGCGACTCGATGTTGGCCTCGTCGATGACGTAGAGCCCGTACTCGTCGCAGAGGGCGTACCACTCGGGGACGTTGGGGTAGTGGCAGGTGCGCACAGCGTTGATGTTGTGCTGCTTCATCAACCGGATGTCCTGAATCATGCGCTCGCGGGTGACGACCTGGCCGAGCTCAGGATCCCATTCGTGGCGGTTCACGCCGCGCATCAGAACGGGTTGGCCGTTGACCAGCAGGTGGCCGGAGCGGATCTCCACGGAGCGGAAGCCGACGCGGGTCGGGATGACCTCGAGCACTTTGCCGGCGGCGTCCTTGGTGGTGAGCAGGAGGGTGTAGAGATTCGGGGCCTCGGCGGACCAGAGCTGCGGGGCGGAGACGGTGTGCCCAAACAGGACAGTACCGGACTTATCAAAGCCGGGAGCGTTCTGCCCAATCTTCTTGTTGGCGAATACGGCTACTCCTGATGGGTCGAGTAGCGTTGCATCTATGGCGATCGCCTTGGCTCGCTCAGTCTCGACAATCACATCAGTCAAGACCTCAAGGTACCCATCGCGGTAGTTCGAGTTGATGAAATGCGTGGATACGGCGCAGTCGCGAATTCGCGTTGGGGGAGCGCTCCAGAGGGTGACATCGCGGAAGATGCCGCTGAGGCGCCAGAAGTCCTGATCCTCGAGGTAGGAGCCGTCGCACCAGCGGAAGACTTCGGCGGCGAGCAGGTTGTCGCCGGCCTTCAGGTACGGCGTGAGGCGGAAGGTGGCGGGGGTGCGGCTGTCCTTGCTGAAGCCGAGTTTTTGGCCGTTGAGCCAGAGATAGAAGAACGAGTTGACGCCGTCGAACGTCACATAGATTTCGCGACCCTGCCAATCAGCGGGGACTTGGAAGGAGGTGCGGTAGGCGGAGACGGGGTTGTAGTCTTCCGGCGGGAGCGGCGGCTGCGGGTTCTTCCAGGGGTAACTGATGTTGGTGTAGATCGGAATGCCGTAGCCCTGGATTTCGACGTTGGAGGGCACGGGAACGGTCTTCCATGTGGTGTCGTCGAACTCCGGTTTCCAGAAGTTGGCGATGCGATCGGCGGGCTTGGGCACCCAGGCGAATTTCCAGTCGCCGTTGAGCGAGCGGACGAAGGGTGAGGAGGGGGCGAAAGTTCGGGCCTGCTCGGCGGTGGCGTAGCGGACCATGGTGGCCGCCGGTGGCTCGGTGCCGGAATGGAGCTGGGTCTCATCCTTCCATTCGGGAGTCGGGGTCGAGTTGGCCACAAGGGCGAGCACGGGCGAACAGGCGAGGAAGGTCAGGGCGCGGAGCGTGGTGGAGGGGATGCGGGTCGGCGACATGGTGAATCCGGGGTTGGCAGGGGAGCGACGAGGATGGGTGCGCCAGCGACGGACGACAAGCCGCCAACGGGGTGAAGTTTGCTCGTACAGTTCGGAGGGGGCTGAGTCGAGGTGAGGGACCGGGCTGTGGCCAGTGGTGCTGGACGAGGCCGGGATTACGCGCGGGACGAGGGAATCCGGTCGGAGACCGGACCTACTTGGTGGGCGCTTGGGGCATGATGGTCGCGAAGCGGATCAAGGATGGTGTCGGGGGACGGTCCCTGCGAACTTGTCACTTGGAGCTGCGGGGGCGGGCCGCTAGCGTCGCGCTTGTCCCATCGCCGCATGACACCGCAGGAAGCACAGGCCCATATAACCACCCCTCCGAACCGAGCTCGCCCACCACGACGAGCTGTATTATCGGCAGGCGCGCCCGGAGATCGGCGATTTCGACTACGACCGGCTCAAGCGCGAGCTCGCCGATCTCGAGGCGGCGCATCCTGAACTGGCCGTTGGTGCATCACCCACCAAGCGGGTGGGCGACGACCGGGCGGAGGGCTTTATGCGGGTGCGTCACCGGCAGTCGATGATGACCCTCGACAACACCTATGATGAGGCGGAGCTGCGGGAGTTTCATGCCCGGCTGGTGAAGTTGCTCGGGACCGACGATCTGGCCTACACCGTCGAGCCGAAGATCGACGGGTTGGCGGTGAGCCTCACATTTGAAAACGGCCGGCTCGTGCGCGCCGTCACCCGTGGCGACGGCGAGGAAGGCGACGACGTGACCGCCAATGTGCGCACGATCCGAGGGCTGCCGCACACGCTACGTGCGGATGGTGGCCCGTCCCTGCAGGGCGGGTCGTTGAAGGCCGAAACGGTGCGCGAAGGTACGACCGCGGAGAGCGGAGTATCCCCCGGTGAGTTACCGCTCTTCGCCTCAGAGCCTCCGCCCAGCGGCCACCGTTCAACGGGCGCCGGCTTTCCCGCGTTGATCGAAATCCGCGGGGAGATCTTTTTGGGGTTGGAGGAATTTCAGCGCATCAACCGCGAGCAGGAGGAAGCTGGTCTCGAGCCCTATGCGAATCCGCGCAACCTCGCGGCGGGCACGCTCAAACTCCTCGACTCCGCCGAAGTGGCGAAGCGGCGGCTGGAGATCGTGCTTTATGGTCTCGGCGCCTGTGAGCCGGCTGAACCTGCGCCGTCACAGTCTGCGTATTTGGCGCGGCTGGTGGCGTGGGGGTTGCCCGTGGTCGAGAAATTCTGGGTCGTGCGCGGCATCGACGCAGTGTGGTCGGCCGTGCTTGAGCTCGACCAGGTGCGTCGCGGTCTTCCTTACGGCACCGACGGCGCCGTGGTGAAGCTTGACCGCCTCGACCAGCAGCGTCTCGCCGGCGCCCGTGGTGAGGGCCAGAGCGCCCGCAAGCTTTCGCCGCGTTGGGCTTGTGCGTACAAGTTCGCCCCCGACCGGGCCGAGACGTGTGTGCGGTCGATCTCGATCCAGGTGGGCCGCACCGGCGCGCTTACTCCGGTGGCGGAGCTCGAGCCCGTGCTGCTCGCCGGTACCACGGTGAAACGCGCCACGCTGCACAATTCCGACGAAATCGCGCGCAAGGATGTGCGCCCGGGCGACTACGTGCTCATCGAGAAGGCCGGCGAGATCATCCCTGCGGTGGTGCAGGTGCTCTTGGCCAAACGCCCGGGGGGGCTCGCCCCGTACGTTTTCCCGACGGTGTGCCCGGTATGCGGAACGCCGGCGACGCGCGCCGAGGGCGAGGTGGTGTGGCGTTGCCCGAATCCCGATTGCCCCGAGAAGGTGCGGCGCCGGCTGGAGCATTTCGCCTCGAAGGCATGTCTCGATATCGACGGGTTGGGCGAGGAGGTCGTGGCGCTGCTGATCGAGCGTGGGCTGGTGAAGACAATCCCCGACATCTTTCGGCTGAGGCGCGAAGATCTGCTCCCGCTAAAAAAGTCGGGCGAAGTCTGGGCGGGCAACCTCATCGCCGCGATCGAAGCGCGTCGCAGAGCCGATCTTTGGCGGGTGCTCAACGGGCTCGGTATCCCGCAGGTGGGTGCGGCCAGCTCGAAGGATTTGGCGGGGCGTTTTCGTTCGCTCGATGCGCTCGCGGTCGCGAGCGAGGCGGACCTGCTCAACGTGGGCGGCATCGGCGAGCGTACCTGCGGCCTGATCCAGGCGTGGTTCGCCGCGCCCGCCAACCGTGCGCTGCTTGAGGAGCTGCGCCAAGTCGGAGTGGCACCAACTCCTCCCGCCACCGGCGGTGCCGCGGCGGTGCTGGCGGGCAAGACTGTGGTGCTCACCGGCACGCTGCCCACACTTTCGCGCGAGGAGGCGACGGCGCTGGTGGAGGCAGCCGGCGGCAAGGTCAGCGGCAGTGTCTCCAAGAAGACCCATTACGTGGTGGCCGGCGAGGAGGCTGGCTCAAAATTGGAGAAGGCCCGAGCGCTCAACGTGCCCGTGCTTGATGAAGCCGGGCTGCGACGGCTGCTGCAGGCGTGACAGGGGCGAATCACCATGGTGCGAGGGTCCATTCGCACCATGGCGCAGCGGGCGTACTTCTGCGGGTTGGGGGCGATGGGGCGGTTGCGCGGAGCAACGCGCCTATTGCCGGCTCAGCTGGTAGTGCTGGCCTTGACCTTCGCATAGGCTTCCTGGGTGCGCGTCCACGCCAGGCCGACTTTGTCTTTGGCCTGGTTCCATGTATCAGGAGTTGCCTTGCCGAGTTCGGCCGCAGTGGACTTCAAATAGGACTGCGCATTGACCATTTCCTTCATGGCGAAATCCCACGCCTTGGTGTCGGTGGTGCCGAGCATCGCGGCACGCTTGGCGTTGAGTGTGACGACCTGGTTGGCCGCTTCGCTCTCCAACCGAGTGACGCCGGAGCCGAACTGGGCGCGGGCCTCGAAAGTGAGGTTCTTGAGGTCGCTCCACAGGTTAGAGGCGCTGGCGGTGGAGGTGCTGGTGGCGCCCGGTCCGGGCGCTGCGGTGGGGGTTGAGGCCGGGGTGATGGTCGTGGTGGGGAGGATGCCGCTGGTCGTGGTCGACTTGTCGGCGCAGCCGGCAGTGGTCAGCATCGCCAAGCCGAGGGTTGCGGTGAGAAGGTGGATGGAACGATGGGTCTTCATTGGTTGGTCTCTGCGAGGGTGGAGGATTGGTCCCCGTCTCCGCCTTGCGGCGGGCGGGGTTGGTCTTGCGCCACCACGTTACTGCGACGCTGGCCGGAGCGACATGGGGTGTAACCCGACAACGAGGGCCTACGTGTTGCCGCGCTGGGGCAGGATGGAGGCAGCGTGAAATCTTCGTCTGGTCGTACCCGCGGGTGAGGTTCCGGTGGACTCGTTCGGAATTTGGGACGATTGGTGCGGCTCAACCCGATCGACCAATGAATTCCCTTCTTCGTCCGATCCCGGCCCGTCCTGGCCTTTTCGCCCGCCGCACGCGGCGGTCCGTTGTTGCGCTTCTCTGGCTCGTGGTTGCGGGGCTGGCCGATCTGGCCCGACCGCTCGCCGCGGCGATCCCGGCCACGTGGCAGAGCCGCGGCCCGGGCGCCGGCGGCGCGCTGTATTCGCCCTCGATCAATCCGGTGAACCACAACGAGTACTATGTCGGCTGCGATATGAGCGGCTTGTACCACACGACCGACTTCGGCGATTCGTATACCACCGAGAGTTTTCTTGCGATTCAGGGTGGTCATGGGTCGGCGGTGCAGTTTACCAACAACCCAAGCGTCGCCTATTGTCTCTCCTATGCCGGTGATCGCACGGCGCCGATGAAGAGCACCGATGGCCGGCAGACTTGGACTGAGCTTTCGGGGAATCCGCTGCCCTACGATGAGATCTACGGAGTTTGGGCGGACTACGATAATCCCAACCGCGTGTTCGTCGCAGGGTATTCTGAGATCCATCTTTCCACTGATGGAGGGATGTCGTTTGTCCAGCTGCCGGTCTCTGTCGTGGGGAACGACGGCGCTCTGGTTGGCGGGGTCTTCTTTGACGGAGCCAGAATCTACCTTGGCACGAGCGTGGGGTTAATCGTGTCGACCAACGGCGGGACGAGCTTCACAAATCTGGGCACGCCCGGAATTCCGGCGGATCAGCAGATGTTCTCCTTTGCGGCGGCCAAGACCGGCAGCACGCTGCGTTTCTTCTGTCTGACGGGGGCGGTTGGAGACGTCTATCCCGGGTTGGACGTCGGAGCGGATTACGGGGGGTTCGCCAAGGGGATCTACTCGTTGGACAACGCCACTGGCGACTGGGCGAGCAAGATGACGGGCATCGATGCGGAGACCGACTTCCCCATGTTCTTGGCGATGGCGGCCAACGATATTTCCACGGTCTACGCCGCGGGCGGGAGCGATTCGGGGGATCCGATCGTGTTCAAGACCGTCGATGCTGGAGCGGCTTGGTCCAACACCTTCCATACCGCCAACAACCAAAACATTCGCACCGGGTGGTCGGGGCGCGGCGGTGATCGCGACTGGTCCTACGGTGAGATCGCGCTGGGCTTCACGGTGGCGCGCAACGACTCGGCAAAGGTTCTGTTCACCGATCTGGGCTTTGTCCATCGCTCCACCGATGGCGGCGCGAGTTGGCGGCAGGCCTACGTGAACTCGGCCGATGAGCATCCGGCCGGCACGACGGCCATCGCCAAGGCCAGCTACCACAGCAGCGGGCTTGAGAACACGTCTTGCTGGCAGATGGTTTGGAGCGACGCGATGAACGTCTTCGCGGCCTATTCCGACATCAAGGGCGTGCGCAGCACTGACGGCGGAGTTACCTGGTCCTTCAATTACGCTGGGCACGCCGCCAACACGATGTACCGTATCGCCAGACATCCGACCACCGGAGTGCTCTACGCCGCCACCTCGAACGTTCACGATCTCTACCAGAGCACGCGATTGGCGGACTCGCTGCTCAATGCCAACGATCCGCAGGGCAAGGTCCTGTTCTCCGCCGACAAAGGCGCGGTCTGGCAGCCGCTGCATGCTTTTGGGCATCCTGTGTTCTGGGTTTGCCTCGATCCGACAGCGCCCAATCGGCTCTATGCCAGCGTGGTGCATTCGACGGCTGGTGGGGTCTTCGTTTCGGCGGACATCCAGAACGGAGCCTCGTCGACCTGGACCAAGCTTCCCAATCCGCCGCGCACCGAGGGCCATCCTGCCTGCATCGAAGTGCTCAATGACGGCAAGGTTGTGTGCACCTACTCCGGGCGTAGGACGGCCTCGGGTTTTACGGCGAGCTCCGGCGTATTCCTCTACTCACCGTCGAGCGGTACCTGGGCCGACGTGTCCGACCCCGGCATGCGGTACTGGACGAAGGACCTGGTGGTCGATCCGACTGACCCGGCACAGAATACTTGGTACGTGGGCGTCTTCAGCGGCTGGGGCGGCGCGCCCAATGGCCTTGGGGGCCTCTACCGGACCGTCGACCGCGGGGCGCACTGGACCAGAATCAACGAGCTCGACCGGGTGACCTCGCTCACGTTCAACCCCGGAGCCCCGGATGAAGCGTGGCTGACCACCGAGATCGAGGGATTGTGGCATACCACGGCCATCCACGCGGCCGCACCGGTGTTCACGCAGGTGTCCAACTATCCGTTTCGGCAGCCGGAACGGGTGTTCTACAATCCGTTCAACGCAGCGGAGCTCTGGGTGACGAGTTTTGGCAACGGAATGAGGGTGGGAGCGACGGTCGTCGATCCGCTGGCTGGTCTCTCACTCTCGATTGCTCCTGTGGCCGGTATGCCCGGGCAGATGGATCTGCTCTTTGGTCCGATCATTGTTGGCACCACCTACACGCTTGAATGGAGCGCCGATATGGCTGCTGGTTCCTGGACCGCGCTCAGTGGCACCGCCCATCCCGACGTCGGCAACCGCCGGACGGTGACGGATCCCAACGCCGCTGGCGCGCGGAAGTTCTACCGGGTGCGCGCTACGCAGCCGTAGGTCGCTTCGCGGCCGCAATCGGGGGCGGACCATGGTGGCACCGCAGGGGCGTGGAGCCGATCAGTGGGCGAGATTGCGAGGGGCGTTCTTCGGTGCGCCGAATGCTCGGATGGAGCCGGTCACCGACCGGCCTTCTCTTGGCGCGAGGCGGGCGGGTTCTCCGCGGAACGAGCGCGGGCGCGTGAGTTCACCGCTTGCACTCTTGATGCTGAATTCGTGACGGCCGGCGGGTTAGCGTTTGCGCGGCTCGCTGACCGGGGCGGCCATGACCGACTGGATCTGCTGGTCAAGCTGCGCCTGTAGGTTGGCGGCGGTCTCCTCGCTGCGGTTGAGCTTCTGCTGGAGCGCGAACGAGCTGGCGGTGAGCCGCAATAACTCGTCATGTAACTGCTTTTTGGCGGCGGTGGCATCGGCTTGGAAAGCCGTCGAGGCAATGGTCGCGGCGTCGAGCTTGGACTGGAGGGCGGCAGTGGCCGTACGGGCGTCGGCAAGCTGCCGGGCGAGCTCGTTGCGGCTGCGCCGAGCTTCGTCCAGTTGGGCCTGGAGCTGCGTGACGTTCTGCATGGCCTCGTCGGTTTGGGTTTGGAGCGAGGCCGCCTTGGCGTTGGCGCCGTTGAGCTGTGTTTGGAGGTGCGCGATCTCGGTCTTGCTCCGCTCGAGTTGAGCCTGGTGCTCGGCGACGATCGTGTCTTTCTCGCGCACCCTGCTCCACGACGTGGCCGTGGTGATAAGGAGCGCGAGGGCGACGACGGCGAGGCCGATCATGAGCAAAGATGACGGCGATTTAATGGTGCGAATAGTGTCCGACTTGGTGTCTTCCATGGTGAGCGACGTTTCAGGGTTGATGGATACTACGGAGAATTCCCGGAGGTCTCATCGCCGATCGGCCGTCATCGGCTGGTGGGTCACGAGAGGGCGGGGTGACGCAGGAAGGCGGAACTTGGGCCGGCTCCAAGGTTACCGCACGCGAGGCTGCGCGGCTATGGGACGTAATCGTAACTCGCCGTCGGGGGCTTGCTCATCGCGGCGGCTCTACGGCTTGCGTTTGCCGGGAACGCCACCTTCTTTGGCGCCCCAATCCCCCCCCTATGAATCGTCGTAAATTCCTTGGAGCTTCGGCCGCGGCGGCGGCCGGACTCGTGTTCTCCCCCAATCTGCGTGCCGAGACCGCCTCCCTGCCCGCGGCGCCGCAGCCGGTGGCCCAGCGAAAGATTCCGCGCTGGCGCGGGTTCAACCTCACCGAGCTCGCCGGCGGCAACCCCGGGCAACGGTTCAAGAAGTCGGACTTCGAGTGGATGCAGGAGTGGGGCTTCGACTTCGCCCGGTTGCCGATGTCGTATTGGACGTGGTCTAGTGTGAAGAACTGGATGCAGATCGACGAGAAGGCACTCGCCCCCGTGGACGAGGCGGTCGAGTGGGGGCGCGAGTTCGGTATTCACGTCAACCTTAACTTTCATCGTATCCCCGGCTATTGTGTGAACGGCCGCGAGAAGGAACCGGAGCTGCTCTTTGACAGCCCGCGGTCCTCGATGGAGAAGGCCCTGGCAGCCTCGGTGCACCACTGGCAGACCTTCGCTCGCCGCTACAAGGGCATCGCCAGCGACCGGTTGAGCTTCGACCTGTTCAACGAGCCGCCCTTCATGGCGGACCAGTCGCGTTACGTGGAGATCATCCGCACGCTGGTCGGGGCGATCCGCGAGATCGATCCGCAGCGCCTGATCGTGGTCGACGGGGCCGACATCGGCCAGACGCCGGTGATGGGCGTGGTCGATCTCGGACTGGTGCAGAGTACGCGAGGCTATCTACCGAAGATGGTCAGTCACTACACGGCGACCTGGGTGCCGGCCAATGAGTTTGAGTCCACCGAGTCGCCGGTTTGGCCGATGGTCGACAAGCACGGGGTGCGGTGGGATCGCGAGAAACTGCGCGCCGAGCTCATCGCCAAGTGGGAACCGCTCACGAAGCTCGGCGTGCCGGTGCACGTGGGCGAATGGGGCTGTTTCACTCGGACGCCACACCCGGCCATGCTCGGCTGGATGAGCGATCTGCTGGCCCTGTGGAAGGAAGCGGGGTGGGGCTGGTCGATGTGGAACCTGCGCGGCGGTTTCGGGGTAGTCGACAGCGAGCGAGCGGATGTGCAGTACGAGAATTTCCGCGGCCACAAGCTTGACCGAAAGCTGCTCGAGCTGATCCGTGCGAATTGAGCCGAGGGGCGGCGGGGGCACTGCAGCAGTCGTTTGTCCCGGGTAGCTGGACCGTGCAGCGGTTCAGCCTGCCCGCGGCGCGCGGCTGAAGGCTTCGCCATCCAGCTACGAGAATCTGGCCGACGGAGGTCTCTCTTCTGAGGAAAGCCGCTTGCACGGCCGGCGCGCGGGCCTAGACCTCGTTGCGCGAGAATGAGTTCGCCTCCCCTCACACGCACTTTCCGACTGCCACGCGGCATGGCCCGCGTGAATGCGTTGTTCGGCGGGTGGACGGTGCTGGTGCTCGCGTTCTTCTACGCTCCGATCGTGTTGCTCGTGGCGTATTCGTTCAATAGTTCGCGGCTGAATATCGTCTGGGAGGGCTTCACCCTGAAGTGGTACGGCATGCTCTGGCGCGACAACCGCCTGATCGCCGCGCTGGAGAATAGCGTGCTGGTGGCGTTGGCGGCCACCTCGTTGGCGGTGGTGGTCGGCACTGCCGGCGCCTGGCTGATTCATCGCTACCGCTATGGCGGCATCCGTACAATTAGCACGCTGGCGTTTATTCCGATGGTGGTGCCGGAGATTATCATGGGCATCAGCCTGCTGGTGTTCTTCAAGACGACCGGTGTAGCGCTGGGCTACGGCACGGTAATCATCGCCCACACGACCTTCTGTTTTCCCTTCGTGATGGCGGCGGTGCAGGCGCGGCTGGCAGGGCTGGACCCCTCGCTGGAGGAGGCTGCGCTCGATCTTGGTGCCACCCCGCTGAAGGCCTTCTGGTACGTGATCGTCCCGTATCTGATGCCGGGCATCGTTTCCGGGGCGTTGATGGCTTTTGCGCTCTCGATGGACGAATTGATTGTCACGTACTTCACCTCCAGCTCCGCCTCTGCCACGTTGCCGTTGCGCATCTACGGCATGGCCAAGGTCGGGCTCAACCCGATGATCAACGCCCTCTCGACGATCTTCATTGTGGCCACGATCCTGCTGCTACTCGCCTCCGAATCGGTGAAGCGCCTACGGCGCTAAGCCCTATTCCCTCATTCCTCCCTCCATGAAGATTCGCCTCCGTACCCTGCTCACCCTCGGGCTCGCCCTCGGCGCCGCCCTCCACCTCGTCGCCGCCAAGAAGGAGATCAACCTCTTCGGTTGGTCCGAATACGTGCCCCAGGCCGTGCTCGATCAGTTCGAGAAGGAGACCGGCATCAAGGTCAACTACGAGACTTACGCCTCCAACGAGGAGATGCTCTCCAAGCTGCTCGGGGGCGCCGCCGAGTTCGATCTGGTGCAACCCTCCGAGTACGTCGTCGAGGCGCTCGTCAAGGCCGGCAAGCTGGAGGCCATCGATTTCGCCCGCGTACCGAACATGAAGAACGTCGGGGCTGAGTTTCTGCGCCAGCCGCACGATCCCGAGCAGAAGTACAGCGTGCCGTACATGGCCGGCACTGTGGGCATCGTCGTCAACACCGAGAAGGTGAAGCAGCCCATCGTCGGGATGAAGGACGTGTTTTCTGGTCAGTGTGCCGGTCGCATCGTCACCCTGGCCGACAACCGCGAGATCCTGACTTGGGCGCTGCGGACCCTCGACCGCGATATCAACGTCATCACTCCTGAGGCGATCGCGGCCGCCCGTCCCGTGTTGGCGAAGTGGTTGCCCCAGATCCGACTCTTTGATTCCGACAGCCCAAAGACCGCGCTGCTCAACGGCGAGGTCGATATCGGGGTGATCTGGTCGGGCGAGGCCGCCCTGCTTTATCGGGAGGACAAGAAGTTCGCCTACATCCTGCCGAAGGAGGGCGCGCACCTGTGGATTGACAGTCTCGTGATCCCGAAGGGGGCTCCCCACAAAGCCGATGCGGAGACGTTCATCAACTTCATCCTGCGCCCCGAGGTGAGCGTGCTCATTTCCGAGGCCTTTCCGTATACGAATCCCAATCTCGAGGCGCGCAAGCTGCTCAGCCCCGAACAACTCGGCAATCCTGCCAGCTATCCGGCCCCGACCAAACTCGAGTCTTTCCACGACATCGGCAAGGCCGCCGGCATCGTGGACAAGCTCATCACCGACCTGAAGGGCGGCTCCTGACCGTTGCCGGCGCGGGCGCCGTGAGGCGGCGCCCCGATCTCCTCCGACCGACATGGCCGCCACGCCAGTTCCTCTCGCGAAAGACTCCGGCGGCAGGCGTGTGCCCGGACTCATCGGCTGGTTGTTGCTCTCGCCGATGCTGCTGTGGCTGGTGCTGTTTGTCGTCTTCCCTACGGCGATCCTCTTCGTCTACAGTTTCTGCCAACGCGACGAGCTCGGGCAGGTCGTTTTCGATTTCACTTGGTCGAACTACGGACGCATCTTCGACCCGGTGTACCTGCGGATCTTCGGCCGCTCGCTCTGGTACGCCGCGCTTACGACCGGTCTGTGTCTGGTGATCGGCTACCCAGTGGCGTATTTCATCGGCCGTTCGCCGCCGCGCCGCCGCTCGCTCCTGCTGCTGGCGGTGATGGTACCGTTCTGGATCAGTTTTTTGCTGCGCACCTACGCGTGGATCTCGTTGCTGAAGGCCGAGGGGCCCTTGAGCGCGCTGCTGCAGTGGAGCCAGCTCATCGCTGGCCCGCTCGAGATTCTCTACACTCCGGCCGCAGTGATCATCGGTCTGGTCTACACGTACCTGCCCTTCATGATCCTGCCGATTTTCACCAGTGCGGAAAAGCTGGACCACTCGATGATCGAGGCTGCGCTGGACTTGGGCGCCAGTCCGGTGCGCGCGTTTACCCAGGTCATCATCCCGCTGACCAAGCCCGGCATCTTCGCGGGCGTGTTGCTCGTATTTGTCCCCTCGATTGGGATGTTCGCGGTCACCGATTTGATGGGTGGGGCGAAGGTGTCGATGATCGGCAATGTCATCCAGAATCAGTTCGGGCAGGCGCGCGACTGGCCCTTCGGCGCAGCGCTCGGGATCACGTTCTTGGCGTTGTTTGCCGTGACTTTCTGGTTCCTCCATGACCGCAACGGCGAGGCGCACTGATCTGGCGATGACCCTGCTCCCTCCCAACCCCGTCTGTTGATCGGCGCCGAGTGGTGCGCTGCGCCCACCGTCTTCGATGTGCGTTCCCCGTACGACGATGCGTTCGTGGCGAGTGTGCCGCTGGGTGATGCCGCGATGCTCGACCGCGCGGTGGGTGCCGCCCATGTCGCCTATCGTGAGACCCGGCGCCTGCCCGCCCACGCGCGCTCGGCTGTGCTTACGCGCGCGGCCGGCATGATCGATCAGCGGCGCGAGCTGCTGGCCGCCATCATTGTGGCTGAGGCGGGCAAGCCGCTGGTGCTCGCCGAGGCCGAGGTGCAACGAGCGGTGGACACCTTCACCGTCGCCGCGGAAGAGGCCCGCCGGATGCCCAGCGGCGAAGTGTTGGCGGTGGATGCGTACGCCGCCGGCGAGGGGCATGTGGGGCTGGTGCGGCGGTTTCCGGTTGGCGTGGTCTACGGTGTGACCCCGTACAACTTTCCCCTCAATCTAGTGGCGCACAAGATCGCCCCCGCCCTGGCCAGCGGCAATACCATCGTCATCAAACCTTCCCCACGCACGCCCCTGAGCGCGTTGGCGCTGGCGGCGATTGTGCGCGAGGCCGGCGCATTGCCCGGGCAGGTCAACGTGGTCACCTGCCCGACGGAGGCCGTGGCCTCGCCCCTCGGTGATGCGCGGGTGCAGGTGTTCTCCTTCACCGGAAGCGCCGCGGTGGGTTGGACGCTCCGCGCCCGGGCCACGGTGAGGAAGGTTGTGCTCGAGCTCGGCGGCAACGCCGCGGTGATCGTGCACGACGACGCCGATCTGGATGCGGCGGTGCCGTTGATCGCCAACGGCGCCTTCGCCAACGCGGGCCAGTCCTGCATCAGCGTGCAGCGGCTGCTTGTCCATTCCGCGGTGTATGAGGCGTTTCGGGCCAAATTGCTCGCCTTCGTGCAAACGCGCCTTCGCACCGGCGACCCGAGTCGGCGCGAGGTGCTGGTGGGGCCGATGATCGACGGTGCCGCGCTGCAGCGCGCGCTCGCCTGGGTGCGGGCGGCTGAGCAGGCAGGAGGGCGGGTGCTTTGTGGCGGGGTGGCCGAGGGACGTTGCCTGCCGCCGACGCTGCTTGAAAACGTGCCGGCAGCGCAACCGCTCTGGGCGGAGGAGGTCTTCGCGCCGGTGGCAGTGCTGCAGCGCTACGAGCGTTTCGAGGAGGCCCTGGCGGTGGTCAACGCCTCCCGCTATGGTCTGCAGGCCGGGGTGTTCACCCGCGACTCCGCCCGCTCGTATCGAGCGTTTCGAGACCTGGACGTCGGGGCGGTGCTGATCAACCAGGTGCCGAGTTTCCGCGTGGAGCACATGCCCTACGGCGGAGTGAAGGACAGCGGGCTCGGCCGCGAGGGCGTACGCTACGCCATGGACGAAATGACGGAGCCTCGTGCGCTCCTGATGAAACTCGAATAGAACGTGAACGAATCCGACATGCAGCTTGAATGGGAATTCCGTCTGTCGCCCCTGCGGGCGGCACCGGCCAACAGCGCCCCCCCCTCAATGGAAACCATGGTGGAGTTGCGAGGTGTCACCAAACGCTTTGGCACGGTTGCCGCGGTCGACGCCGTGGACCTGCAAATCCGCAAGGGCGAGTTTCTCACCCTGCTCGGACCCTCCGGCTGCGGCAAGACGACGCTGCTGCGCCTGCTCGCCGGCTTTGAGATGCCGACTTCTGGCCAGATCCTGATCGAAGGGAGGGACGTGTCCGATACGCCGCCGTATCGGCGCGACGTGAACCAGGTATTCCAGAGCTACGCGATCTTCCCGCATCTCACCGTCGAGGGGAATATCAGCTTCGGCCTCAAAATGCGGCATCTGCCGCGCGACGAACAGGTGCAGCGCGTGGCCGAGGCTACGGAGTTGGTTTCGCTCAAAGGCTTGGAGAAGCGCTGGCCGCATGAGCTCTCGGGCGGGCAGCGGCAGCGCGTGGCGTTGGCGCGCGCGCTAGTCTGCCGTCCGAAGGTGCTCCTCCTGGACGAGCCGCTCTCGGCGCTCGACGCCAAATTGCGCCATGCGATGCAGCTCGAGCTCAAGCATCTTCAGCGGCAGCTCGGCATCACGTTCGTCTTTGTCACCCACGACCAGGAGGAGGCGTTGATTATGTCGGACCGCATCGCCGTTATCAGCCGTGGGCGGATCGATCAACTGGGCACAGCGACGGAGATCTACCATTCCCCAGCGTCGGCGTTCACCGCGGACTTCATCGGCGAGGCCAACCTGCTCGACTCCGCGATTCTGGCGCGCAACGGTGTGACCGCCCAGGTGCGTATGGCGGAGGGAGTTGAGGTGACGGTGCGCGCGAGCGCCCTGCGGCCGGAGTCCACGCGGGCGTTGCTCTCGGTGCGCCCGGAAAAGATCTACATCACCCGTACCAAGCCGGCCAAGGACAACACCTTCAAGGGCGTGATCGAGGAGGAGGTCTTTCGCGGGGCTATGGACGAGCTGCGTATCCGCGTGGCCGGCAAGCTCGAGCTCATGGCCATGGTGGCCAACGAAAGCGCCCACGAGCATGCCTGGCATAAGGGCGACACGGTCTATTGCGCGATCCACACCGACGACATCGTGGTGGTGGAGCAGAAGTAGGGCGTGGCCGGCGAGGGCGGGTGCCCGGCGATGGGGCGCTCAGGGACGGTTTCGGGGTTGGATGCGGGGGCGATGCGGGCGCACGCCGGCTCAGTTTTCCGCTTCCCGGGCCATCAACCAGAGCAGATCGGAGAGGCGGTTGATGTATTGCAGGAGCAGGGGCCGGAGGGAACGACCGTGGTTGGAGAGGCCGAACATCCGCCGCTCGGCGCGGCGGGCGATGGTGCGGGCGTGATCGAGGGCGGCGGCGTGGAGATTGGCTCCGGGCGTCGCCCAGCCGTCGAACTTCACGTTCTTGGCCTCAATGGAGGCGACGCCCGCGTCGAGGCGGGCGAGCATCGAGTCGTCGATTTTTTCGAACTTGGATTTCTGGTACCGCTCGAGGTCGCTCTCCGCGCAGACGACCTCGCCCATGAGGGAAACGAGGTCCTTCTGTGCGCGCTCAAGCTCGGCGCGGCGACCGGCGTGCGGGCAGTGGGCCTTGGCGAGGCCGAGGGCGGCGCTGAGTTCGTCGAGGTTGCCGATGGCCTCGATCTGGGGGTGATCCTTGGGCACGCGCTGGCCGTAGAGGAGGGCGGTGGTGCCGTTGTCGCCGGTGCGGGTTGCGATGGACATGGGTAGAAAACAGCGAGGAGAGGGTAACGGGTGGCGAGGAGGCTGAGGGATGAAGGCGCTGACAAATGACCAAGGGTGGAGGATCGGTCAATGAGGCGCGGAGGATCAAGCGGAGCAGCGTGAACGACGGCTACGGGCGGCTTGGGAGCGCCTTAGGAGGCCTCTAGCCTACCGGTGCGATGTTTCTGGGCCTCGCGCGAGGGCTTTCCCGGCGGGCTTGGTCGTTGCGGGCGCATCGGATGCCTCCGTAAACTGGGCGAGAGTGCATTTTTTTGAGTCTGCTCTTGCTCCTTGTTCGTGGGCGGCGTTTTTCGTCTTCCCGTGAAGTACATTTTCGTCACGGGCGGCGTCGTTTCCTCTCTCGGCAAGGGCCTCACGGCTGCCTCGCTCGGGGCTCTCCTTGAAGCGCGCGGACTCATCGTCCGCATTCAAAAGTTCGACCCCTATCTCAACGTCGACCCGGGCACGATGAGCCCGTTCCAGCACGGCGAGGTCTATGTGCTCGACGATGGCGCGGAGACGGACCTCGACCTCGGCCACTACGAGCGCTTCACCTCCGGCAAGCTCAGCCGGATGAACAGTCTCTCCTCAGGTCAGGTTTACGAGGCGGTCATCGCCAAGGAGCGGCGCGGCGATTACCTCGGCAAGACCGTGCAGGTGATCCCGCACGTGACCAATGAGATCAAGAAGCGCATCTACGCCGCCGGCGAGGGTGTGGATATTCTCATCACCGAGATCGGCGGCACCACCGGCGACATCGAGGGGCTACCGTTCCTCGAGGCCATGCGCCAGTTCTCTCTCGAGGTGGGGCCGGGCAACGTTTGCTTCATCCACGTGACGCTGGTGCCTTACTTGCTTGCCGCCGGTGAGCTGAAGACCAAGCCCACCCAGCAAAGCGTGGCCAAGCTCCGTGAGATCGGTATCCAGCCGCATGTGCTCGTTTGCCGCTGCGACCATCCGCTCGGCCTCGACTTGCGCGAGAAGCTCAGCCTGTTCTGCAACGTGCCGGTGAAGGCCGTGATCGAGGAACAGAATGTCGAGACCTCCATCTACGAACTGCCATTGATGCTCCAGAAGGAGAAGGTCGACGATCTCGTGGTCGACATCCTCCAGCTCGATGCCCCGCCGGTGAAGAACCGCGTCTGGGAACAGGTCGTGCGCCGCATCAAGAATCCCAAGCACCACGTGCGCATCGGCGTCGTCGGCAAATACATCGAGCTGCAGGACGCCTACAAGTCCGTCTACGAGTCGCTCTACCACGCAGGCATCGCCAACAACTGCGCGGTGGAGATCGTGCGTATCGACGCCCAGGACCTCGAGGACAAGCGCGGACTGAAGCTGCTGGCCGGCCTCGCCGGCATCCTGGTCCCCGGTGGTTTCGGCGACCGCGGCACCGAGGGTAAGATCGCGGCCGCCCGCTACGCCCGCGAAAACAAGGTCCCGTACTACGGGCTCTGCCTTGGTCTTCAGATCGCGGTGATCGAGTTCGCTCGCAATGTGCTCAAGCTCACCGATGCCAACAGCACCGAGTTCAACCCCGATACCGAGGACGCCGTGATCGACTTCATGGCCGATCAGCGGGGAGTCACCGACAAGGGCGCGACTATGCGTCTGGGCGCCTACGATTGTCGCCTGCGTCCGGGCACCCATGCCGCCAAGGCCTATGGACGCGAGCTCATCAGCGAACGCCATCGCCACCGCTACGAGGTGAACAATCACTATGTGGAGATGCTGGGCGACGCCGGCATGGTCTTCGCGGGTGTGAATCCGCAGCGCAACCTCGTGGAGATTATCGAGCTCAAGGATCACCCGTGGTTTGTCGCCGTGCAGTTTCACCCCGAGTTCAAGTCGAAGCCCAACCAGGCCCACCCGCTTTTCGCAGCCTTCGTGAAGGCTGCGATCAAGCGCCAAGCTGGTCCGGTGGTCAAAGGGACGGGCAAAGCGGCACCCAGAGCGAAGAAGTCCGTGAAGAAGTCGGGTAAGAAGTGAGCGGGGCGATCTGAGTGCTAGAGGCTGCTACGGAGGTTTCGGTGGAAATCCACCGTGCCTCCCGGACGCTGGCCGTGCAGACCATGTTGTTCCGGGCAGGGTTCGAGCCGGGCGGGACTGCTTTCTCAATGGGGCTTGGGCAGCGCCTCGCCTTCCACCCGACATCGCGTGGAGGCCCGGCCTCGGAACCGGGGTCATGCTGAGCGGCATGGCAGCCGGAATGGGCTCGCGGTGCGCCTCGGCTGTACGAGGGACGCGAGGGACCGGGGACTCGTCTGCAGGGCGGGGCGAGTTAGATTGGCGGATCGGGAGAGGGGCAGGCCTTGGTGCGTGGTGTGGGTCGGTCAACGACGATTCGGAACGACGGTGGTGAGGTCTAGTTGTCGCGGGGGGCCAGGGCTGCGATGCGGTGCCCGGCCGGAGGTACTCCCGCAATGAGACGAGGTGGGCGAGCGTTGCCTTCGCGCCGAGGGTGCCTTGGGAGTTGGTCGACGACGTAGTGCACAAAAAACCCGCTACCGGCTGAGCGGTAGCGGGTTCAAAGTGGTGGCCCAGCTCGGAATCGAACCGAGGACACGAGGATTTTCAGTCCTCTGCTCTACCAACTGAGCTACCGGGCCGTAGCTGCGAGCGGCGAATGAATGGGGCGAAATCGGGCTGGTCAATGGGAATTTTTAGGACCCGCAGCAAACCTTCCGATTTGGAGTGCCGCGGGCCGGTCGGCGTAGCGGTTTTCGCCTTGCTCACAATGCGAGCTCGGGAACGGGGGTGTGAAGGGCCTGCAGGAAACGGTCGGGGGCTTCCGGGAATACGGATAGGCGTTGCTGGATACCCTGGCCGTTGCGGAAGGTGATGATGCACTCCAGTCCGTACTCCCCGCGGCGGGCGGCCACACCCTCGATCGAGGTCAGTGAGATTCGGTGACAAAGGTCCACCTGCTCGGCCACGAGGGCCAGCGGGTAAGCCACGTCGACGAGAAGGTCGCTGTTGGTCACAGTGAGCTCGACCTTGCGGGCGACGCCGCCGAGCCTGGTGAGCAGGCTGCGATGGGAGTAGCCGGAGGCGGCATGCTCGCAATGCAGCGCGGAAGAGGTGGAGACGGCGGCGGACGAGCTCTTCCGGCAGGCGCAGCGGCGCCAGCAGCGGATGAACGCAAGGAGGAGAATGAGAACGACGGAGGCGCCGACGGCGGCGGGGATAACCCAGTGTGGCATGGGTGGGGTGGGGGTGGGGCTGCTTTAAGTCCGTGGCTTTTCCCGCTGATTGCAAGCGCACACAGGTTAGGAATTTGTTACGAATGCTTGTCGGTTGGGTTAAGATGCGGCGTCGGAACGGGGCTGGGGTTGACCGGATCGGAATGACGGGCGACCACTGGAAGCTAAACGCTCACCCAAGGCTTCATGAATCCCTCAAACCGCTCCGCTCTCTCACCCCGCATGCACTTCGCGTTTGTACCGCCGCTGGCCGCCCTGTTGGTGCTGGCTGGATTGCAGCTGCTCCGCTTGCTCGCCTGAGGCGCAGGACTGCCGGTAGCCTTCCTTGCGCGGGGGACCGGCATGCTGACTGGCCCGGGAGGGGAGCCGGCCGTTCTCGTTAGTTTGTCCCTCGGCACCGTACGCACTCGGTTAGGCGGGTTCACCAATTGATTGAGTCATCCTGCGGGTGGACCGGTCGTCCCGTGCTGATAGCTGAGGCTGGAGCGTAGCGGGCGCTTGCGCGATGGCGCGTGGCCGGCGAAGGTGGCCGTGTTTTGCCGCCGCCAACCACACCGCCCGCCACTCTACGCGATTCCCTTTGGGATACATCTCGCTGGCTGCCTACTACTCGGGATGAGCTGATTGCTCGGGGATGGGACGAGGTCGATGTGATCCTCGTCACGGGCGATGCCTACGTCGATCATCCGTCGTTTGGCGCATCGGTGGTGGGGCGGATCATCGAGCGGGAGGGATTGCGGGTGGCGATTCTCCCGCAGCCAAATTGGCGCGACGATTTGCGGGATTTCAAGAAGCTGGGGCGACCGCGGCTGTTCTTCGGAGTGACTGCTGGCTGCATGGATTCGATGGTGAACCGGTATACCGCCGGCCGGCGGCTGCGCTCGGACGATGCCTACACTCCGGACGGGGCGCCGGGTTTTCGCCCCGACTACGCGGTGACCACCTACACCCGAATCCTTAAGGAGCTCTATCCGGACGTGCCGGTGATGATCGGTGGCATCGAGGCGAGCCTGCGGCGCGTGTCCCATTTTGACTATTGGTCGGACACGATCCGTCCCACGGTGCTCGCCGAGAGTGGGGCGGATCTGTTGGTCTACGGCATGGGCGAGTTACCGCTGGTCGAGTTGCTGCGGTTGCTTGGGCGCGGTGTGCCGTTTGCCTCGCTCAAGACGATCGCTCAGACGGCGGTCCTGCTGCCGGAAGGGGTGCCGCTGCCGAAGAACGCGAACTGGGAGGATTTCACCCTGCATTCGCACGAAGAGTGCCTGCGCGATCGCACGCTTTACGCGGCGAATTTCCGCGACATCGAGACGGAATCGAACCGGGTGAAGGCGCGCCGGCTGTTGCAGCCGGTCGGCGGCGGCATGCTGGTGGTGAATCCGCCGTACCCGACGATGACGGAGGCGCAGATCGACGGGAGCTTCGGGTTGCCGTTCACGCGTCTGCCGCATCCGCGGTACCGGAAGCGCGGCCCGATCCCCGCGTACGAGATGATCAAGCACTCGATCAACATGCATCGCGGGTGCTTCGGCGGGTGCAGCTTCTGCACGATCTCGGCGCACCAGGGGAAGTTTGTCGCGAGCCGGAGCAAGGCGAGCATCCTGGAGGAGGTGGAGGCGGTGAAAGCGATGCCGGATTTTCACGGGACGATCACCGATCTCGGAGGACCGTCGGCGAACATGTACCGCATGAAGGGCAAGGAGCAGTGGATCTGCGACGAGTGCATCCGTCCGAGTTGCATGTGGCCGCAGATGTGTGCCAACCTTGATACCGACCACACCGCGCTGCTGGACGTCTACAAGGCCGTGCGCGAGACGCCAGGGGTGAAGCATGCGTTCGTAACCAGCGGGTTGCGCTACGACCTTTTCCTCCATGCGAAGAAGTCGTCCGAGGTGGCGCGCAGCCACGAGCGTTACATGGACGAATTGGTGGCGCATCACGTCTCCGGGCGGTTGAAGGTGGCCCCCGAGCATACCTCGGATGCTGTGTTAAAGGTAATGCGCAAGCCGAGTTTTGGGCTGTTTCGCGAGTTCAAGCAGCGCTTCGAGGCGGCGAAGAAGAAGGCCGGCAACGTGCAGCTCCAGCTCATCCCGTATTTTATCAGCGCGCATCCCGGCTCCAGGCCCGAGGACATGGCCGATCTGGCCGTGCAGACCAAGGAACTCGGCTTCAAGCTGGAGCAGGTGCAGGACTTCACGCCGACTCCGATGACGGTGGCCACCGAGATTTACGCCACCGGGGTGCACCCGTATGACGGCAAGCCCGTGCCGGTAGCTCGGACCCGGGAGGAGAAGGAGGCCCAACGGAGCTTCTTTTTCTGGTACAAACCGGAGTTGCGTGAGACGGTGCGGGCCGCGCTGAAGCAGTTTGGGCTGGAGCGTTTCATCAAGCCGCTATTGAGCGAGGGGGGCCGGCTGGCAGCGCCGCCAAGCGGCGCTGGAGGAGTTGTTCGCACCACGGATGCTGCGGGCTATGCGCGGAATGGCCCGGAATTGAAGCCGGTCCCCGCGAACAGACGTGGGCAGGCCCAAGCGCCTGCGGCGGCGCCGGGCAAGGGGGGGCAGATCAAGCCAGCGTCTCTTCTGTCGCCGGGACTCCGGGTTGCGGTCGGGCGGGGTCAGTCAACGCAGCCGCGGGTAGGAAGCGAGTCCAGCCCGGGAAGCGGGAAGAAGCGTGGTCACGGCCCACACGGCGGCCGTTGGTGAGAGGAAGCAGAGGCCGGGCCGAGGTGCAGGCCCGCGCAGGAGAGAGAGGCAACCGTTGGCGCGCCGGCTGCGTCCGGATAGCCGATCACCGGGACTGAATTACCGCCGCGGTTTCGGCGGCGGTGGCGGCTGGTAGCCTGGGGTCTTGCCGGGGCCGGGCGTTCGTGGTGTGACCGTTACGACGACTCCGTCTTCCATTCGGATCTCAACGTCGGGGTAGAGGAGGACCTTCACCTTGCCGACCTCCATCTTGTTGAGCGGCTCCCCCTTTTCCTTAAGTACGGTTTTTAGGTCGTCGCCGGGGAGCGTCGCGCACAGGAGCGACGGCAAGGCGAGAAGCAGGAGGGCGGCGAGTCTGGGGAGCATAATTGGAGGCGAAAGGAAATGGCGGGTAAGGGGCCTCTTCGGCCATTCTCAGTACCGCTTGAGCTGGGCGATGTAGGGCGTGGGGCCACCTTGTTTGTACCCGGTGCGGCCGATGGACTTGCCGGAGCTATCGCGGACAATCACTGTGGGATATCCTTTGATGCCGAAGCGTTGGGCGAGTTGGGCGTTTTGCGCTTTGAGTTGCTCGGACTGGGGGATGTTTTGAGGGAAATCAAGTTTCACGAGCACGAGATTGTCGCGCGCGTACCCTTGGAATTCGGAGGTGCTGAGGACTTCGGCGTCGAGGCGTTGGCAACAGCCTCACGAGTCGGAGCCGGCGAAGAAGGGGAAGACCTTCTTGTCGGTGCCCGAGGCGGCGGCGAGTGCACTGGCGTAGTCGGTGGTCCACTGGCCGCAGGAGGAGCCGGAGGGGCTGGAGGCGCTGCTGCGTGAGCCCTTCGGCATGGGCTTGGCAGCGACGGCGCCGGTAGCGTAGTCGGCGCCAGGTGGCTTAATGGAAACAACCTTGCCGTCTTCGAGACGGATCACGGCATCGCGGTAGGTTAGCACGGTGACATTGCCGCGTTCCAACTTGCTGGTGGGTTCGTCTTTGCCGGCGACGACTGTTTCGAGGGTATCCCCGAAATTGACGGCGCCGGCTGCATTCACGGAGAGCAGAGATAGGAGGCTGATGATCAGTGTGCGCATGGCTGGAGGTGTGTGGACTATGGCGACATGGGAGAGGAATGCCAGCGCGCTGATGGAGGAAAGCGATTGCGAGGGCGGGGCGGAATCAAGTTTCGCCCCTGTTTTACCACTGCGTCTCGCCCGGTGATCGTCACGATGCAGATGCCGGTCGACGGGCATTTCGCGGAGTAGGGGCGCGGTGGGGCAGGAGAATCGCGGAACAGCGTTGCAAGGGGGCTAAGCTGGGTGAGACGTTGGAGACCGCTTTGGGGGGCGTTGCTGCCCCGAGAGCTCGAGAGAACGAGGGCGGAACGGTGCCCCTCCCCTATTTCTGGCTTGTGCGGCGGTGGGCGCCTTTGGGGGGCGTGGGCCCTAAGGGGCCCAGGGTTTAGAGATGAACCTCGAGGCCCTGAACTTTTTTCGAGTTGGGCTGTTCTTGAAAGGGAATTTACCGATAGGGGGTTGCGCGAGTTCGTTTCCAGTGGCCTAGTCCACATTTAATAACCCACGCTTGCACCATGGCATTCTTGTCTTCGGCCCCCTCTGTCTCTGCTGTCTCGTCGCGGTCCTCTAACAAGGCCCCCAAGCTGAGTTTCATGGCTTCGCAATCTATGGCGAAGCAGAAGTCGTTTGAGCGCAGGGCGAAAAACTACAGGATTCCGTTGGAAGCGTTGGCGATCTTCACCGCGCAACTGGCGGCCTTGCTCGCGGCGGGTCTGCCGCTTGTGTCTTCGCTGGAGGCGTTGCAGGAGCAAATGGAGGATCCTGTCTTTCGTGTCATCATTCGTGAGGTTCGGTTGGAGATTTCGGCCGGAAGCTCATTTTCAGCAGCGGTGAAGAAGTTCCCTAAAGGATTCAATGCGCTCTTCATCTCGATGGTCGAAGCCGGTGAAGCATCGGGAAATCTCGCGGAGATCCTCCAAAAGGTGGCAGCCTATTTTGAGTCATCCGTCAAACTACAACCAAGAAGGTGAAATCTGCGATGGCCTATCCCGTGGCGGTCATCGGACTGGCTGTGGTGCTTGTGAACATATTGCTGGTGTTCGTAATCCCGGTCTTCGCGGAGATGTTCACGGGTTTTGGTGCGAAATTGCCAGCGCCCACCCAGTTACTTATAGATGTTAGTAACTTCCTGACGCCGGCCTTCGGGTTTCCGGATATATTCACCAAGATCAGTATCCTGCATATCGGTGTTGGTGTTTATGGTCTCTGGAAGTTCTGGCAGAAGTTCACGGCCACCCCCAAGGGGAGGGAGTTCAAGGACAACTTGATCCATCGGGCACCGATCTTTGGTCCGCTTTCGCACAAAATCACGCTGTCCCGGTTCTGCCGGACCTATGCCACTTTGATGCGTTCAGGCGTTCAGATTCTGCGAACTCTGGAGATCGTGGCGTCTGCCAGCGGGAAAGTCCAGGTGGAGAAGGCGTGCGCGGAGATTGCCAAACACATCAGCCAAGGCGG
>JADJTK010000031.1 GCA_016711225.1 Opitutaceae bacterium | reverse complement strand
GGCGTAACCGGTCGAGGATTCGGGCGGTCACTTCAAACGGGCTGAGGATGACGACATCCTCTTCTCCCGGCAGATGGGCGGTCGTCCGCTGCCGTCGGGGCAACTGGGCGACAAGCCCCGTGGTGACGGCGGCACCCGGCCATGGCTGGCAGGCGCCGGACGGCACTGGGGTGTGGGCGTTTCTTGAGCATGATGTAGGGTTAGCGGGTTGAGGATTCCCTGGCCTCGCGCACTCCGGTCGGAACAATCGTGGCGGGGTAATCTGTAGTGTATTGCCCTTTAGGGACAATGGAGGCGCGCCCGCACTAAGCGACCCGCCCCCCGACTTCAATGTAGCATTGGCGCGCTTCGACCAATACCTAGGTATTGGTCGTCGGCCGGAGTTTATAGCCGGCCACACCACCGGGGAGCGCCGGTGATCGGCTCGGGCCCCGCCCCACCCACGGCGTCCAAAACAGGGCGTACCTCCCAGCCCCCCTGGAGATTCCAGACACCGACCATCTTCCGCCACACCTCCGGTCGACGATGGCGCGCCGCATCAACGCCTGCCACCGAACAACCTACTCGAGGTGGATGAGCCCTTCTTCATGGCCGCCAGTACGGCCTGAGTCCGATCCTCCACACCCAATTTGTACAACAACTTCGAGACATGGCCTTGGACGGTGGCCTCGGCCACGTCGAGCGTCCGGCTGATTTTCCTTGTTGTTCTGCCCTTTGCCGATCAGGTGCAGAATCTCGGTTTCCCGAACGGAGGGCTGCGGCGACACCTGCGTAAGCTAAGGGCCTGACACCGCGCGCGGAAAACACTGCTTGCCCGCGCTGACGTCCTGAATCGACTCCAACAGCACCTCCAGCGGCGCATCCTTGGGCAGAAACCCGAGCGCACCCGCCTTGAAGGCGCCCTCGATCTCCTCCCCGGAGCCGTAGTTGGTGAGGACCAGGATGCGAACCTCCGCGAAGTGTTGTCGCAGTCGGGCGATCGTCTGCAGCCCGTTCTCCCCGGGCATCGAACCTTTTTCCCATCATCGACGATCGCGAGCACCACCTCTCGTCCAAATATCGCAGATGCACGCCGATATGCCGCGCCTCGGCATGTTTGAAAGTATTGGCGACCGCCTCCTGGGCGATGCGCAGGGTGATGATGCTCGATCTTCGAGCCGAGCACACGCAGGGGACCCCTCGGCCTTCACCGTGCCTTGGATCTCGCCCGGCAGGGACTGGCCGACCAACCGCTCCAGCGCGCCGAGAATCCCCTCCGCCTCTGATTTCCAGGCGAGCGCAGGTCCATGACTGCGTTATGCACCTCATCCTTGCTGAAGGCGACCATGTTGCGCGCAATCGCCAGCCCGGCGCGCACGCTCGGTACATTCGGGGAGACGGGCTGAGGCCAACTGCAGCGAGAGGGCGCTGAGGCTTTTGCTCTGGCTAGTGTCGGGAATCTCGCTCGCTCTGCGGTTTCGCTCCGCCAGGGTCGCGGAGTTGCGCGTTTCTTCCTCGAGCCGCCGCATGGTCGCCTGCAACTGCTCGGTTCGCTCCCCCACCAGGGCTTCGAGGGCCGCGTTGCGGGCGGCGGGCCCGGCGCCCCAACCAGCGCGAAAAAGCCCCGAGTCCGGCGGCTGCGACTACGCAATAGGCCAGATAGCCTTGCCAGGTCCTGGTCCAGGAGGCTCCACCGAGAAATCGATCCGCGTCGCCTGCCCGAGGGGCCCGCGCTTGTCCGCCAAACGGATCTCCACCTGGTAGCTCCCTCGCGCAGATTGGGCAACGTCAAGGTCGAGCCATCCAGGCGCTCCCATTTACCCCGTTGGTGCGAACTCTATACGGCGGGGCCCGCTGCGCCCAAGAAGTGCCGGCAAAGAGCCGCAGGGTTAGGCTATTGCGGTCATATACGGAACACGCTCCTGTTCACGAAGCCGCCTGCAGGACCAGCAGCCCGGAGGCGGTATCCACCGCCGAGACACGCGTCGGCACGAACCGTTCCGGTTCGCCCCGACGGCTACGGTCCGGTTCTTCCATCGTCAAAGATCTCGCTTCCAGTCGAGAGGAAATACGCCTTGTCCGGGGACCACCTGGATCTGGGGAATATAGCGATCGACGATCTGATACAGGTTCTACCCATCGACACACCCGCCGGACTCCCGCCGCGGGGTTCCACCACCGGGCCACGTTCGCAGGTTGCAACCCGGCGCGCCAAACCCGGGGCAATCCGGCACCACCTCCGTCAGGGGCATGCTCCTGGAGCTGCAGCGTCTCCTCGTCGTAGAACACCTGACCGGACTCCGGTCCGCTCAATACCACTGTCCCCCAGCACGCTAACGTGTATCCACCGATCCTGCCAGGGGAAGGAATCGATGACGCGGACCTTGAGCACACCGGATTCCTGCTGAAACCCGGCCCACGATCTTTCCCACCTCGATCCAGGCCGCCGCCTTCGAAGCATGCACCACCGCCGGATACCCGAATCCCGGCACCTGTTCCATGCATTCGCGCCACCCTGTGCGCACCGGCTGAGTCACGGCGATCTCGTTCATGCCGATGGCAAAGCAAAGCCCCGACTCCGACCATGACAAGACGGGCCACTTCCAGACCTGAGACCACCCGTCGGAACTCGCCTCCTCCAGTTCCTTAGCGAAGACCCCGCTGCCATTGGCAACCAGAAGCCAATCACCGCAAGCCGCCGCCCCACACCCTGGACTGGGCTGCCCTGCAACGAGCTCCGAAGCGCGCCGGCAAAACCGGAGCAACGTCAACGGATTCATAAAGGTGCCTGCTGGAAACGGCCCAAAGCCGCCCCGCCAGTCCAGAGAAACTGGGGCCAGAAAACGGGCAATCCGCTCGCTTGGCTGAAGCGGGTGACCGGGAGCCCCAGCAGGATCTTCTCTACCAGACCGCTTTCCGTGGCAGCCCACAACACGCCGGGCTCATTCGAGGCCAACGACTTGATATCCCGATACCAGTCTCCGAAAAGAACGCCACCACCTCCCCGTCACTGGCAATGATATATAACCCCACCCCAACCACCGCCATTGCCACCGCGCCTCAATGCAGTCTTTAGTGCGGCAATCCTCCCCTGATCTTCTCCCACGGTACACCCGGCAAACGGGTGACCACCCCGTGGTCGAGCCGCAACAGATCGCGCGCGCTGGTCGAGAGAATCGCGGTCTCCGGGCCAACCTGGGCCACCTGCTCGACCACCCGGCTTCGCCAACGGGGTTTTGATCCGTAAAAAATAACAGCGTGCCTTCGCGCAAGTCGACACGTTGCACCCTCGGCCATGCGAGGATACATAGATCTGGCCAAAAACGAGCAGGAAGATCTGAGCCAGGCCGGGTACTGCGGCACAAAGGTCCTACGCCCGGTCGCGCGATTCCACAACACCACCCCTGGCCAGCCACCGAAGCACACGCCCTCCGGCCCGCTGACGATCTGCGTAAACTCCGTGGTCAACGTCCAGTCCGGCCGCACTGCCGGGACCAGCGACCCGGGGACCAACAGTCCTTGCGGGTCCGGAACCAGCCTGCCCCAGTCTCCGACCGAGCCGTAGCAGGTTCCTTCCGCCGGGTCGCAGCGCGCATGCCGTACCTGGACTCCGGTCGGATTCTTGCCGAGTACTTCCAACCAGGACTCGTCATTCAGGACAATATAGGTGCTGTTCTGACGAGCGCTAAACGGCCGACGGCATCGAAGGAAAGCTCCCACGCCGGTGGAAATGCCCTCGATCTCATCGTAGGAATAGAACCGAGTGCACGGGGCGCCTTTCCCTTGCCCGCCGCAAAGCCGGCCGCCCATTTCAGCGAGCAGCCACAGAAGCATTATCCGGCGTAACCCAGGAGCTCACCGTCTTGCGGCGCACTAGATTCTGGCCCACCACAAGCGCAATCGCGATCGGAACGCCAACCTGACGAGGGCCGTCGGCACAGCACCCGTGGGAAACACTCGCTCCCTGGGTACCGGCCGTACCGATGAAGGATTGCCAGCGCCCGGATGACCGTCCTGCTGGACGTCATGTCCGGAGCGCATCTCCATCCTGTTGCTAAACAAGATCACCTCGCGCACCGGGTCAACGCGCGGACGCCAATTTCGAGGCACTCGCCGAGCTGCTCTGAATGCGTTCGACGCTGATGCCACGATCGGTAACTGTTTTCCTTCACGACGAACGCCCTGGACGCGCTCGACGAGATCCGGGTCACGGACAACGGCACACGGGATCTTCCATCGCGACGCCAAGCAGCTCTTCGGTAACCCGGGCGACTCCTGCGAACGCTCCAAGCGCCGCAGGACAGACGGCGGCCGTTTGATCCACGGCAAACAGGCAAAGGCCGCTTTAAAGCCTTCTTTCTGGGGACCGGCGCCACCTGGAATACGACCTTCCGGCTCGAGGACGGCCCGTTGTGTGACTACTCCATCACAGGAAACTATGCGACGCCCAACGCGTTCATTGTCCCCGCCCCCACCCGGCGCAGGAATCGCCACCGGCACCGAAGTGGTGATCCGCAACCTGCATCGCAACTTCTGCTCGCTGCTCGAGGATGAAGTCCGGTTGCTCGCAGCCCAGCACTTCGGGGCCCATCTCACCGAGTATCCGTCCTCTCCCTCATCTTCAATGGCGAGCGTATCGACTCGGGCAGGTGGCCCAGGCCCGCTCCACTGAGGTCAACCCCGAGCTGGCCATGCCCGATTCCGGGACCCTTCCGGCCGCTCTCCGCATCATTTGAATGGAAGCAGGAGAGCGAGACCGCCTGCTCCATCTGTGCGACGACAGCGGAGTCTCGTGCCACTCTGTGGTCCTCCGGCCGGGCCTGAAGGCGAAAGGGTTTAGCTTCACCCGCCTATCTCAAGACCGCCCTCGTGCGGGAGCTCGACCGCCAGCACCGCCTCCGAACTGGATGATCTCGACGAGAACGTGAAGACTTGGTTCAGGCCGGCCGCGACACCCTGCGCGCCTACTTCAAACAACGGGAGAGATCGAAGAATCCTCCGGCCTCGTCGCGCGGTGGCAATCTGAGGGCGCTCTATCCCTACGAGGACGGGCAGCTCGGGCCGGTGGAGTCGGCTGAAAGGCAGGCCTTCGACTCCCCAGGCCTCGACCCCGAGCGGGCACCTCGTAGCGTTTGGCGGCCCGGATCCCGTCGCCAAACGTTTCCTTACGTTCCGGCTGATGTCCCACGCGCTCCGGGAGAACCCTGCATCGATCCGGCGCCCGATTACGGAAGGCCCCAACCTCAACAAGGCTTTGACCAGGACCATCTCGCCGCTGTCTCGGGAAATCTCCTCCCCAACCGCTTCCTCCACCCAGGTCATCCGCACGGGGTCGTTCTTCAGCAAGACCGGGTGATTGCGCCTGATCGACGCGGCCCGGCTCAGTAGCTCACTTGTCGAGCTTCACCTTGCCGCGGAAGATCCAGTAGATGCTCGCCGAGTAGGCCAGCACCACCGGCACCCCGATGAGCGCGATGGTGAGCATGACCGCGAGGGTCCTGGCGAGGACGCGGCGTTGAAGGCGGTGAGGCTGTGCTCCGGAACGGGTGGCTGAGCACAGGTTCGGGTACGAGTTCCACGCCGAACATCGCCATCAGCCAGGCCATCGCGGGCGCAGGAGGAGAGGAAGGCGCGAACGACGTTCCCCGGTGGACCTCGCGCGGGATGTTGGCAATGGCCAGCACCACCGGTCCACCAGCGATGCCGAAGAACAACACGGCTGGCGCCGGAACGCCTCTGCGATGTGCGGATGTAGAGCAGCGTGGCGAGGGTGACGATGACGTAGCAGAGGATGAAGGCGATGATCAGCGGGTTGACCCAACGGCGCGGACCCGCGCCTGCAGCTCGCCCTCGGTCTTGAGCACGAGGTAGATCGCGCCGTGCATCGCGAAGAGCGCGACGGTCGTGACGCCCATCAGCAGGGCATAGGGGTGGAGCAGGCCGAGAAAGCTGCCGGCGAATTCGCCGTCGGCATCGATGGGCACGCCCCAGGCGATATTGCCCATGGCGACGCCGATCAGCAGCGGGCTGGAGGGCCGGCTGCCCAGCGGCGAAGCTGACAGGTCCCAGCACTCCGCCAGCGCGGCGAGGCCGCTTGCTGCGGAACTCGATGGCCACCGCGCGGAAGATCAGGCCACCAGCAGCAGCCATGAAGGCGAGGTAGAAGCCGGAGAAGACGGTGGCGTAGACTGCCGGGGAACGCCGGCGAACAGCGCCCCGCCGCCGGTGACCAGCCACACCTCGTTGCCGTCCCAGACCGGCCTGATGGCGTTGAGAAATACGCGCCGGTCCTCGTCCTCCTGCGGCGAAGAGATGCAGGGCCCCACCCCGGAGATCGAAGCCGTCGAGGATGACGTAGCCCGTGAAGAGGACGCCCACGAGGAGGAACCAGACCGTGTTGAGGTCCAGAGGTCACTGAAGTTCATGCCGCTCCCAGTCCCTTTGCCTGCCGCCAAAGCCGGGCCGAGCTTCCTGGAGGGATGCAGATCCGTGTCGTCAGGCCCATGCTGGATCTTCTCGTTCAGCAGGAACACGAACACCGCGAACAGCAGCAGGTAGACCACGCCGAACATGACCATCGAGGCGACAACCTGGCTGGCCGAGACCACCGCCGACAGGGCTTCCGAGGTGCGCAGCAGGTTGTAGACGATCCACGGTTGGCGGCCGACCTCGGCCGCCCACCAGCCGGCCTGGTTGGCGATCTGCGGCCCGAGCACGGAAAGCGCCAGGCAGCCGAGCAGCAGCGGGAGTTCTCCAGCGTGCCGCGCCACAGCGCCTAGCCCGCCCACGCCGCGACCTGATCAACGCGAAACCCACCGCGACCATGCCGTGGTAGAAAGCTGGAACGTGAAATTCACCGGCGGCCGGTCGGCCTTTGCCGGCGCCGTCTCCCGTAGGCCGGGCACGACCGCGTCGGCGTCGCCATGGACCAGCCAGCTGAGCATGCCGGGGATCGCGACGCCTACGCGGTGGTCTCCGTTTTCTCGTCGACCCAGCCGACAAGATACAGGGGCGCACGGGCCGGCGTCTCGTACTGGCCCCTCGAAGGCGGCGAGCTTGGCCGGCTGGTTTCGGCCACGCCCGGCCGCGCTGATGCCCGGTGGCCAGCGAGAGCAACGCGGCGACCGCGGCGACCGCGAGGCCGAGGCACCGACGCCAGGGCGAAGGCGCGGTGGCGGCGCTTGAGCAGAGATACCACGCGCCTACGCTGACCATCAGGCAGGCGCCGGCCTGCCAGGACCCGATCACCGTGTGAGCAAGCCGGTCCAGGGAGGACGGGTTGAAGACCATGGCCCAGAAATCGGTGATCTCCGCGCGGGCCTTCAACCCCTCGCCGACGATGTGGTACCCGGCCGGGGTCTGCATCCAGGAATTGGCCACCACGATCCAGATCGCGCTGAAATGCGCGCCGAAGGCCACCATGCAGGTCGCGAAGAAATGCATCTTCGGCCCGACCTTGTCCCAGCCGAAAAGCAGGATGGCGAGGAAGCCCGATTCGAGGAAGAAGGCGAAGATGCCCTCGGCGGCGAGCGCGCTGCCAAAGACATCACCGACGTAGCGCGAGTAGGTGGCCCAGTTGGTGCCGAACTCGAACTCCATCACGAGCCCAGTGGCGACGCCGATGGCGAAGGTCAGCGCGAAGACCTTGGTCCAGAAGCGGGCCATCTGGTGGTAGAGCGGCTTCTCCGTCCACAGCCACAGGCCCTCGTTGATCACGAGCAGCACCCCCAGCCCGATGCTCAGCGGGCGGGAAGAGATAGTGGAACGCGATGGTGAGCGCGAATTGAGGCGAGAGAGCAGCAGGACGTCCATGGTGCGGGAGGCGGAAACGAGCGCGCAGAATGAGCAGCCGCCGAGCCAGCGCAATGCGTGGTTCACGCGGCCGACACCAACCGCGCTCCGCCCGTCAGGTACACCGGCGCAACTGGTCCACCGCCGCGCTCCACCAGGCGCCAACGCTTCCAGTCCGCCGCCGGCAGCCTGCTCAGGCAGCTTGGCCCGCGCACGGGCCAGAGCGGCGGCTAGATGCTGGCGGAAAGTCGGAGTCGCTGCGGTGGGCGCTTTCGCTCCAGCGCCGCCAGATCGGGATGCGGGCCGGTTTCCGGCACGGGTACAATCACTGCCGCCGGGTGGCCACCGGGGCAGCAGGCACTGGCGGTGCGGTTGGCTCGAACAAGACAGCGTCGCTGCCGGCACGGCAACCGGCGCCGGCACTTCCTCCAACCCGGCAAGCCAATGGGCGGTGACTCCAAGGGCCTTCGCGAGAGCTTCAATTTCGACCATTCGGCATCGGCATAGCCTCGCCTCCAATCGGGAGAGGCGGCCCCTTGCATTCCGCCAGCCCCATGGCCTGAACCTGTTTGGCCAAGCCTGCCTGCGATAGCGCCGGCTCAAGACCGCGGCGCGCTTCAGCCAAACGTTCTGCGATGCGGAATTTTCCTGCTCGGGGTGTAGCCACGGGAAAATGTCGAAGATGCGGTATACACGTTCGGGAGAAAGGATCTGCAGCAACCAGCGCCGGGAAGGCAAGAATTTCAACGACGTCCCGCCCTTAAAACCGCCCCACCTGCCCCCGCCTCATCAGGGCCGAGCGAGCCACGAACTTTCAGCCTGCGGGCCGGTCGCTCGCGCGGAGGAAGGTGAGGCGGGGAAGCAGAAGGCAGGCGGCGGCCCCGGCCCAGGCCGAGAGCAACTTGGACCGGCCAGCCAAGCGCCAGGACCCCGCTGCTGGCAACACCCCAGCACGACAGCCGTGCTAGCGACAATACCCATGGCCGGCGGATCGACATGGATGTCGCCGTTTTCGAAGAACAGACGTCCGAGCACCTCCGAGGCGGCCAGGCCCAGCGCCCCAGCGAAGATCGCCCAGCCCAGCAGCCCGGCCAAGGCGCCCAGACCGGGCTCGCCGCCCAGCACGGGGAGAATGACCATGACCGCCGCTCCCGGCCGGGCCGGTGAAATGGTGGGTCACCGGCAATGGGATATTGAGGAAGAGCACGCCCAGGCTCAACGCACTCAGGCAAAACCCAGCCAGCCCCGCGTGAGGGGCGAGCACCGCCTGATCGACCAGATACAACGACAGACTGGCGGTGCCCACACTGGCCAACAGGCAAACGACGACCTTGCCCCTCGCAGAGGCCAGGCGCTCGAAGAACCGGTAGGGCGAGAGCACGGCATGGGAGGTCCCCGCGCAATCGCTGCTGCGCCCCAGATCCCAAGCCCGCTTCAGCAACAAAGGAACGAAGCACACCGCGAGGCCCACGGTATCCAGACGGCCGGCAAGCACCGCATCGAAGCCCAGGTTGGCCAGCCACCCCGCCACCCCGCCCAGACCGCCGGCCAGCAGCAGCTCCGCCCGGCGGAACTCCAGGAGCGGGCGGCCGATGTCCTTGCCGCAACGCAGATAGCCGCGACGCCGAGCCCACGCGGCCGCCACTACCCCGCCCAGAAAACAACTGCTCGGCCGCAGCAACACGCTGCCCCGTGAGGGCGGCCAGCCAATGGGTGTCGCCCGTACAGATGGCGGCGAGAAAGCCGACCACGCCCACCAGGCCGAAGAGAACAAAGCCACCCAGCGCGCCCAGAGCGGCTGCGAGGGCTCCGCCCAAGAAGGCGCTAAGCATTTCGAGAAGCAGGCGAGCGGGGTCCATAGCGGGAATTTCCGGGGCAACTACTTGGCGCAATTGCCGGGCAATTGCACGCCCCTATCGAGGAAATGCGCCCGTCGTGGACGGCGCAGCCGTTCAGGCCCGGCCGTAGCGACGTTCGCCAGAACGTCGTCCGCCTACAGTCCATCGCGGTGAGGTGGCCTGTACGTCTTCCTCCCGTAGCGAAGCTCGCAAGAGCTTCGTCCGCCCCGCCTTCGTCGTAGCTGAATGGCGCAGCCGTTCAGCCCCGGGAACGCCGAGCTCCAGCTCGGCTCCGTGTCGCCGGCGTTCTGCCTTCTGCATTCTTCGTTCTCCCTTAGGCCCACCGCCGCCCGTCGTGGCCCGCTCCTTTAGGACGGGCCCTGTAGGCCGCCGCGGTGAGGTGGCCCGTCCGGGGTTGAATGCTCGCTACCCGCTACCCGCTGCTCGCTACTTCTGCTCAAAGGATCGGAAGTTTCACCACAGAGGGCACTGAGAGCACAGAGGTTCGGAAGGGTTAACCGCAAGGAACGCAAAGACCACAAAGAACCAGATTTTCCCCGCGGATAGCGCGGATGCGGCTTCCGTCGTGGCCTGCCTTTAGAGACGGGTCTCCGGGGCTTGCTTGTTCGTAGCGAAGCTCGCAAGAGCTTCGTCCGTCGCAGGCTGCCGCGGTGAGGTGGGCCCGTCCGTCTTCCGGGCCGGAGCGAAGCGCGCTAGAGCTTGTCCGCCCCGCCTTCGTCGTAGTTGGAATGGCGAAGCTGTTCAGCCCCGCGGAACGCTGATTCCAGCTCGGCTCCGTGTCGCCGGCGTTCTGCCTTCATGCAATCTTCGCTCTCCTTAGCCCACTAGCCTCCGTCGTGGCCTGAGCTTCCTTTAGGACGGGTCTCCGGGCTTGCTCAGTCGTAGCGAAGCTCGCAAGCATTCGTGTGAACCTGCGCATTCGTCGTAGCTGCACGACGCCGTCGTTCAGCCAGAGGAGTATCTCCGTATCTGTGCTATCAGCGCTTCTGCGGTTCAATGGATTGTTCCGATGATCGATGGAGGGCGAACCTCCGCGCGAGCCGAGGGCGTCTCCGCCGATCTTCATCCGTTCATCTGCGGTTACCTCTCCGAAATATGGAACCACGGATTCACACGGATGAACGCGGATGAGGCACTCGGAGGTGGCAGCCGCAAGGACCTCCGTGCCCTCTGTGGTGAAATCCTTTGCCCGCCTCCGTCGTGGACCACGCAGCCGTCCAGTCCTGGGAACGCCGAGCTCCAGCTCGGCTCCGCCTTCCCTTCGTTCTGCCTTCTTCATTCGGCCTTCTGCCTTAGGCCGCCGCCCATCGTGGCCCGCTCCTTTCGGACGGGTTTCCGGGGCTCAGGCCGGGGAGGTGAGAGAACCACTGTACGGGCTCAACCCACTCCCCATTGGTTGGGCCCCCCCCCCGCGCCTTGCGGCGCCAGCACTCCTAGCGCGTTGGCGCTGAGGAGTCGGATCCGGTCGGGGGAATGGGCCAGTTCGGGCTTTTGAGTCCCGAGTTTGGAGGCGGCGTGTGGCCTTTGAGCTTGTCCAACGGGCTCACCGCGCCGAGGCCCTTCTGCACGACATGCAGATAGATCATGGTGGTTTCCACACTATCGTGGCCCATGAGCTCCTGCACCGTTCGAATATCGTAGCCGTTCTCGATCATATGCGTTCCGAACGAATGGCGCAGCACATGGGGTCACTGTTTGTCGATTTGCGCCGCCCGCGCCGCGTTACGGATCGCCACCTGAAACGGTGTGTCGGAGACGTGGTGGCGCTGGACCATCCTGCCTCCGGATCAAGACTCACCTCGCGCGAGGGGAACAACCACTGCCATTCCCAGCCTGTTCCCGCGTTCGGATACTTGCGCGCCAGTCCTCCTCCGGCAGCCACACCCCAGGCAGGCCAGCAGCCCGATCGCCCTGATAGATCACCCGCACCCGTGCGAGTTGGTCGCGGAGTGGCTCAACCAAGGCCACGGGCATGATTGTGACACGGTCCTTGTCTCCCTTGCCTCCGAAGACATGCACTTGCAGCCGATCTAGGTCGAGATGGTGAACGCGTAGCCGCAGAAGCTCGAGCAATCGCAAACCTGATCCGTAGGCCAATTGCGCCATCAGCTGCGTGACACCCGTGAGCTGAGCAAACAGTCGCAGGCATTCCCCGTTACTGAGCACCGTCGGCAGCCGCCGAGGCTTCTGCGAACGATGGAAATCGATCTCGCCGAGTTGGCGGTGCAGCCCCTCCTGCATCAGAAACACGAGCGCGTTGAGCGCCTGCTTCTGCGCCGAGACACTGGCCCGCTCTTCCACCGCCATGCGCGAGAGGAATGCGGCCAGATCCGCGGCCTCGCCACATACGGCGAACGCGGCGCCAGAAAACGGGCAAACCGCGCACCCCACATCCGATACGTCTCTTCTGTACGCCAGAGGAAATGGCGCTCGCGGCACGCCTTGATCAGGTCGCGCTCCCATTCGGGGCCGCCTTGATCGTTGACGGCCAGCGGCGGCGGCGCGGCGGCTTGGCTGCGAGGATGAGCAACCGGCCATGCCTCGCAGTCCGGGTGTGCCGCCGATGCGGCAAGGCAGGCTGATCGGTGGCGCTGCCGTCCCACCGCCGGCCCTCAGCCGCTCTGCCGACAACACAAACCAGCGCAAAACGACGGGCCGTATTCGCTTCTTGCTCCGGCAAATGAGCGAGATACCCTTGATCAGAATGATCGAGGCCGGTGCATGGCGACGTTTGCAGAACCCCAGGAACGCGATGATCGCGCGCGTCTGGGCTTGCTCGTCAGCCGGTGCCAAAGCGGTGGCCGACAGCGCTTGCTTCCAATTCGGGAACGAGAGACGGCCGCTCCCGGTCTGCGTTTTCCCCCTTTTGGGCCATGTCCGAGCGAGTATGTGTTTTGCCGGCGCCTTTTCGACCGGCAAAACACATACCCGAGCCTAGCGCTACCGTTGCCCAAAGTTTTGAGAGGTTGGCCAGCAATAACTTGCGTCCACCGATTCCAATTTGCACCCCGCTTTCGGCCGCTTCAGCACCTTCCGGCAAAAGCGTTACCCAGTGCTGGTGAATCCCACTGCTGGGCGAAAGAATGGACTCTCGATTATCACATTTCTTTCATGGCTGGAAAAGACTTTCGCCTGATTCTCCTGATCGAAGAAGGGACGATCTTGGATGCGGAGATCGCACGTCCTTCGACGCTGATTGGGTCGCTAACGCCCATTTGGAGGAAAGATTCCAGGTCATTTGTCCGCCTGTTTCCATACTTTCTACGATAGCAAAAGCCCGCGAAGTCGCGTTTAAAAAGGTCTTTGCAGCTACCGGAAGCCATGAGCTATCGGCCTGTTCGTCCGACGACATCGATCTGATCGCGAAAGCAATCGTGTGTGCTGAAGAAAGTTCGCAGTTCATAGAGCGGTTGCGTTCGAGTTATTCGTCCGGCCATATCGCGACCTGACAGAAACCGGCCCAACCAGGCGCCACATCCAACGACTCTATGATGCCCGTTTTCCAATCACAGCCACCGGTTCGTCGTGGCTGAGCTGAATCGTTGGCCGAAAAAGATGAAAAGCCTCCGCGCTCACCTTTGGATCGTCATCATGTCGGTGTTTGCCCTTACCGGCTGCGCCTCAAAGTCGCTCAAGCAGTTTCTCCATTAGGGAGAGGTCGCGATGGCCGAGCGCTTCGACTTCGCGTCGGTAGACGAATTCTTGCGACGAGTGGTCGCGGCACATCCGTCGGTTGAAGGAGTCAGCTTGGCCTCTGCTCACATCGGGATCCCGTGGCGCATGGCGGAGCGAGACTACCCGATCAAGATGCGAAGTGGCAGCTGGCTACTCGATGATCGAGGTCGGAAGGATGAGTTTTCTGTCGATTACGAGTTGCCCGGAAAGCGGGTCATTGTTGTCAGGGCGAAGCGTATCAGCCGGTCTGACTTCGAGGAGATCAGCGTTTCGCTCGAGTTTATCGCGACCACAATACTATGAAAAACGGAGGGCCAACCAGCGGCCAGAGCGCAACGGCGGGAAAGTGCCCGCCTTCCAATCACAGCCCGCGGCCCGCCGTGGCTCATCCGTAAGCGTTAGCCAAAAGAGATGAAACTGCGCTCGGCCATAATTCTTCCATTTGCCCTTCTATGCGGCTGCGCCAGTGTCTTTATCGGCAAAGATCAGTTGGCCGGCGAATACATCCAGGATGGGCTTATATGGGGAAGTATGGCGAGGTTGGTTCTGCAATCAGACGGCGTGTATCTTCTCGGTGATGAAGTTGTCGAGTGCGTGCCGGACCCTAGCGGAGAGCCGCAGTATCAACCGAGTTTTGCGAAAGGTTTATGGTCGTTACAGCGCGGAGTTCTTGTCCTAGAGCAGAAAGAATCCCATCAAGGAAATTTTGTGTCCACCGGTGACTTTGGGAACCTCCAATTCGAAGTGTCTGGCCTTCCGTGGAAGATTAGGCTCATTCAGAGAGGAAAGAAATCACCGTGGTCATTCAAGCGATCCAAATGATCCTACTACCGACATTCCGGAGAATGAAGAACCGGGCTAACCAGACACCACTGCCAACTCCGGTAGAGTGTCCGCCTTCCAAGTATAGTCAGGTGCCCGGAGCGGCAGATCTCTGACGTTGGGCAAAGAATGAATCCAATCACCGGCGCTCTGTTCTTCGCGATTCCAGACGAATTGCACTTCGACCTTGAGTCCGCACGGTGACGGTCGCCGGTTTGCCACGGCCATGCACGGTGTCGATCTCTCCCAGTCGCCCAGGCGGGAACGCCGGTCGACGATGGCCGGGCGCTGCTCGATCATCTTCTTGCCGGCAAGGCGGCCGCGGCTGTCATGCGCCCCGTACCGCTTGCGCTTGAGCTTGCGGGCGCCGCGCAGATGTCGCCAGAGGCTGCCTCCGTCCGCCTTGTCCGCCCAGATGTGCAGGTAGATGGTCTCGTGACTCATGACCTGGACTCCTTCAAGGCGCAGACGCCCGACGACCTGCTGCGGGCTGAAGTCCTCCCGCAACAGGCGTTCGATCGCCGCAAAATGCTCGGGAGTATAGCGCCGCCTTCGCCGCGAGCGGCGGCGCCGCCCACTGGCCTTCTCGATGGCGAACATCGGCCTATAGGCCCCGTCGTGCGTGGTGGCGTTCCGCTCAACCTCGCGATAAATGGTGCTGCAGTGGCGCTTCAGTTCGCGGGCAATCGCAGCCACGGAATGTTTGCTGGCACGCAGCGCTGCGATCACGTATCTTTCCTCTGCACTCAAATGTCGGTAAGCCATTCCTCCATCATGTCGCACTTACTTCCTGAATCCAAGCGGCCTAACCAGACGGCACATCCAACGACTCTATGACGCCCGCCTTTCAATCGAAGTTCTTGCTTCGTCGTGGCTGACCTGATGCGTTGGCCGAAAATGAAGCGTGAACTGAACGAGTACCTATTCCTCGAGTTTGGAGTCGAGGGCACCGAGCTGCAGATTTCGGAATCGTGGCCGTTCGAGCTGAAAGAAGTCGGCGTGGTTGAAGGCGAGCATGTGTTTGAGTTCGAGAACGACGACGAAGAGTTCCTCGCAGTGTATGGCCGCTGCCTACGGTTCGAGTCGAAAGACGGAGCGGACTTGGAGTTGCTCGGTCGTCAGATTCGTGGCTCGCGATGGATTGGCGCGCGCGGCCCCGTTTCGCTCTCCACCTCGCGAGGAGAGCACCCGGTTGTCCCCATGATACCAGAGCGACGGACAAAGATTGAAGAGCTAGCTTGCGGCCTTGGCCGCACCGGCGTTCCCCAGATACTGGAGGGGTTGTTTCTCGAGAAGAGCCGCGAGTATCTTGCCTTGGTCGAACTCCCAGACGAAGAGGTAGTCCATGTAGTCGGGAGTTCCATCCAGATACCGGATATTCCGAAGTCGGCAGTCTCCGCGTGGAAAGTTCTCTCTCGTGCTGTCGGAGGCCGCATATGAAGACCCGGGCCAACCAGCGGCCAGAGGGAACTCCGGGAAAGAGTCCCTCCTGTCAGCAAAGTCTGGTGCCCGTCGTCCCTCATCCGTAACGTTCGGCGGAAATTATTCAATAACCAGTCCTCCAAAGAAGAGGTCGACCAATTTCCATCCCCAAAAACCCCTCAGCAATATTCAAATATCATGGAGCCCACAGAGTCCCACACCAAAAGTAAACGCAAAGCTTGGAAGATTGTCCTGCTTACAGTGGTTCTGGGAGCCGTATGCGCCACGGGATCAATCTCTTCTACCATTGGGATGCCTTTAAGCAAGGATACGAGGAGGGATATAATTCGGTAAGAACAAAGAAATAAGAAGCCGAACAAGCCACCAGAGGGAATGCCGGGGAGTCGTCCCTTCCTTCGGCAGAGCCTGGTGTCCGGCATCCCTCACCTTAGCTCTGAGGACATCTGTCGAGCGAAGTTTGAGAACTAAATTGCCGCGGCCGGCGGCACCAGGGGGCTGCCCTTTTCGCGGAGCCGGTTGATGTAGAGTTCCTCATTATAGGGGACTCCTTCATGCCAGCACTTCCACAGGATCCGGATCCATTTATAGGCAAGTGCACGTAGGATAATATGGAATCCATGACCGGCCTGCTGGCGACGTTGAACATAAGCCGCCGACCAGACCGAGTGCTTACAAGCTTCCTTGACCCACTCCACGAAGGTCTGGCGGGTATGCTTGTCACAGCGCAGGCGCCGGTAGACCTTTCGCATCCGGCCACTTTGGTCAGTCACCGGAGCGATCCCAACGGCGGCAGCCAGATCCTCGGCGCATGGACAGTTGTCGGCGAACTGGCCCAGCGCGACAAGCAGGCGCGGCGAGAGAGATGGGTCCGGCGCCCGGCAACGCGTTGACCTGGGCGAGTTGGTCATCCGGTTGGGCCTCGAAGAGATCGGTTATGGTGGAATCGTAGCGAGTGATGGCGGCATTGAGCGTCTCCAACAAATTGACCAAGACGGAGCCTTCCAACAGATCGGAGATGGGTTCCTCAGCCGAAAGGGCCACCAGTGAAGACAGCACGGCGGCGCGCTGCTCCCAGCGGTCCGCGCTGCGACTGCCGTGTTTATGAAAGAAGCTCTTGAGGGTGGCGAGGCGGGAAGATTGCAGGGCTTGGGGCGAAGGCCACCGCCGGAGAAAGGCCAGGTTCATCGCCCGCCAAATGTCCTCGTGCATGAGCTGCAGGGCCTGGGGATAGTAGCGCTTGAGCACAGCCTGTAATCGGTTGGTGGTGGCCGTGCGCTGATTGACCAGTTTGCGGCGCGCCTCGCAAAGACGATCCAGCTCCACCAGAGCCGGAGGCGGCGGGGTCCAGGCCGTGAGTTCCGCGAGATGGTGCAACACAAAGAGAGCTTGGTGTTTAGCGTCGGAGCTATCGGTGCGCGCGTGGGAGACGACAAGGGACTGCCGGTACGCCCAAGTAGCCGAAGGGTTGAGGGCAAAAATGGCGGCCGCACCGCGGGGAGCGAAAAACGCCAGCAGGTTAGGAGCGGGTTGCTCGAAGGCGACGATCAGGCGGGCCAGCGGATGGTCGCGTTTGAGCTGCATCCACCACCGGTCGAGTTCTTCGGGCGCGGTGCTGACAGTGTGCTCGGCGAGGACACCGTCGACCGGGTGCAGGAGAACGACGGCCACGGAGGCGTCGGAACGATCCAGGAGACGATCAGGTCATAGGTTGGAGTTGCCTCAGGAGTATTCATGGGCTGATTTGGGGTCGTTGTTTGATGCATTTGCGGAGCAGCCACCCGGCGACAGCAATAGGGAGGGATGTTATCGGCATCGTTCTCTGAGTAGTCGTTTCAGGTGGAAGCAACCCGGGGCGGCGGAAGGTAAGGTCAAAGCGCTCGAATGCGCAGAACTTTTGATTCCTGCCGCCCCGGGCCGCAAAGGCACCGAAAGCCAAATACCGGAGCCTCGCGTTGACAACCCCGGACCATACTCTTCTGATACAGCCAACACCCTCGATCCCGAGCGGAGAGCGGGGAAGGGGCTGCGCCCCTTCCCCTGCGCCCCATCCCATCTATTTTTGATTGTACCAGAACGATCACGGATCACCCCTATGTAGCGTTCGGCGAAACCAATAATGCCGTCCCGCCCTAGCCCAACATTCTCACCAAAGAACAAAAACACCCAACACACTATGGAATCCGTGAAGCTCCAATCCGAGGTAAGAATCAAAGCCTGGCAGATTGTGCTTTTTGCTCTCGTTCTTGCCGTGACGCATGCATTCACAAGCTACGTGCTCAATCATTGGGCTGATATTAAGGACGGATATCAGTCAGCAAATCATACGCTACACCAGAAATAGACAGCCGAATCGGGTAGCCGGCGGTAGTTAGCCGCCGGCCCCCACACCACCCGGCGTACGGGTCCGTACCGGGCGATTCCAGTCTCCATCATTCATCGACGCGTGCGGCGCCTTTGGGATAAAGGTAGGCAAGCCAGGCCTCCTGCAGGGAGACGACCCAGGTTTTGCGGCACGCAAAACCTCAGGCCTCACAGCACGTTTCTGTTCGTGGGCTCGCCGTTTTGACTCCAGCTTCCTTCCCACGGCGCCTCGCGGCGTCGCAGTTGCTTTCGTCTAATGCTTTAGTTTTGGATTCGCACATCGAAGACTTTCACTTCTTGGTTCACGGTCATGTCGGGCGCACACCAGCCACCAGTGCCAATGCCGGTTCAGTGCCCGCTTTCCAATCACCGCCAGCCGCCCGGCATGGCACACCTGAATCGTTGTTAGCCAAAATAGACGTGACCACCATTATAGTCATCGCCGCGGTCGCATTCATTATCGCAGGGCTATTGGCTCAGCGGGGTTTCTCCGCGCGGATGCGCCAGTTCTTTAATCGGCGCTGCATGGGGCGCGCGTGGCGGCCGATTTCCCGACGCGAAGAAGGAAGAGATTCGTGGCTTTCTTGAGGTCTTCGTCGATTCATTCGGCTTGAGCAGGAAGAAGAAGCTCTGTTCGAGCCGGACGACAAGGTCGTGGACGTGTATCGAGCGATAAACCCCACAGGTCGGGGGCATGGACTCACTTGAGTGCGAGACCTTGGTTTTCGAGTGCGAGCGCCGGTACGGCGTGGATATTGTCGCAGGATTCAGCGACAGCACCACGCTTGGAGACCTCTTCCGGAAAGTCAGAAAATCGGGCTAACCAGACACCACATCCAACGACTCTATGATGCCCGATTTCCAAGCACAGTCAGTGGTTCGTCGTAGCTGAGTTGATGCGTTCGGCGGAAGAAGGGGCATATGGATATCGCGACGACTCATCACATTGATTGCAGCGAGAAGGACGCCGCTGGTTTCTGCGAATACTACTACGAGTATGACATCTTCCGCTTCTCAGAAGGAAGCTTCACGCTTGTCGCACGAGGTTACACCGATTCGCCCAGCGAAGCGCATTTTCTCCGAATCGAGCGAGAGGGCGTGATTGAGCGGATCTCGGAGGCAGACTTGCGGACGCCCCTTGCACTAGCTGCTGCCGACCATCTGCGCAGCCTGGGAAGAAGGAAGATCGATTGGCTTGGTCCGGTTGGCTATGCCCCCGTCACGATCCAATGAGGACGCCGAATCGGGTAGCCGGCGGTAGTTAGCCGCCGGCCCCCACACCACCCGGCGTACGGGTCCGTACCGGGCGATTCCAGTCTCCATCAGCCGGCGGCGCGCGGGGCGCCGCCGGCTGATGGTGGGCTCGCCGTTTTGACTCCAGCTTCCTTCCCACGGCGCCTCGCGGCGTCGCAGTTGCTTTCGTCTAATGCTTTCTTTTTGGATTCGCACATCGAAGGCTTTCACTTCTTGGTTCACGGTCATGTCGGGCGCACACAAGTCACTACAGGGAACGCCGGCAAAGGCCCCGTCCTCTTCGACCGAGCCGGAGGGCCGGCGTTCCTGAGCTGAATCGTTCGGCAAATAATGAGCACTGACCTCACATGCTTCGTCTTGGGCATTCCGCTCATCATCATCTGGGTTGTGATGATGCGAAAGGGCGTCGCTGTCGGTAGCAGGCTTCGCAAGGTCTACCGCGAAGAAGACCCGATCGGTTTTTGGCTCTGGACCGGTTACGTTGGCATGCTCGCTTTAGGTTTCACGATTATGCCTGTGCTTCATTGGACCGGCCTGCGATGACCATATTTCCTCAGACAAAAAGGCGGAGGCCGAATCGGGCAGCGGCGGGCAGCGCGATGATGCGCCCATCGGGCTGGATCAGGGCAATGCACACGCTGCGGGAGCCGCCGCACTCGGGGCAAGCGGGTTGCCAGGGCGGGGCGGAAGGTCGGCCTTCGGCCTCCTTCGCCGCATTCCCGGCCGCGTACCTACTGGAACGCGGCCTCGCTGCGCTGCGGTACGCGGCTGCGATGGCCGCCCGCACTCGGGGCAATTGCTTGCCGCGGGCGTGATTGGCCAGGATCCCGTAGTGTTTGGCCACCGCCGCCAGGCTGGCGACGTAGGCGTGGATCGTGCGCTTGGCACGGCCCTGAATGATGAGTTCGCGGATGAATTGCGCTCGTAGTGTTGTCATGGCGCCGCCAACCTGACGCCTGCGATGCCCCAATCGTCAGCTCAACTCTCCGACTCCGCCCTCCCCCGGCCCTCCCGCCGCGACGCGGCTTCGTTCAACCAGCCACCAGAGGCAATCGCGGTTGAGCGTCCGCCTTCCAATCACGGTCTGGTGCCCGGAGCGGCACCCCTATCTGACGTTAGGCCAAAATGATGAAACATCCCGCCATCTTTCGCACTATTGCACTGATTCACATCGCCTTAGGTTCGCTGGTGTTGTTCGGTTTCGCCCTTATGTCTTTTGCTGTCTTGGGTGCGGAGAAAGGCGATTTGTCGCTCCTGGGAATTGAGATGATCGTCGTGCCAACAGTCGTGGCGGGGGATTATTGTACGCAGTGGTGGCGCACCTAAAAATCCGAACCGGAAAAGCGCCCTAGCGCTTGCTGCGAATCATCCGTTATTATTTGGCTCACGATTTCCGGAGTATTGAGAGCCTTCAGAAGGAGGATAGTCATTCTCCAGTATACTTTCTTTCTGCTTTGGGCGTAGCGTCTTTGATATATAGAATGCTCCTTAAGCCTTCTGCGCTCCGCGCGTTCCCAGAAGAAGCGCCGAATCGGGTAGCCGGCGGTAGTTAGCCGCCGGCTCCTACACCACCCGGCGTACGGGTCCGTGCCGGCGGTTCCGGTCTCCAGCAGCCGTCGACGCGCGGGGCGCAGAGCCGACCACCCCACCGCGGTGGCCTACACGGCGGGCGAAAACCCAACAAAGAAGGCAATACGCAGGCAGGGACGCCTGCGTCACCACGAGTTCCTCTGTGCTCTCCTCTGCCTCAGTGCCCTCTGTGACCGGGTCGGTTCAGGGTTTCGAGTTTAGGGTTTCGCGTTGAGCGTTTCGGGTTTCGAAGAGACCCGATGTAGTCTCTGCGCTCTCTGTGTTCCTTGCGGCTAAACAGAAGTAGCCTGTAGTGAGGAGCGAGTAGCGAGCATCCGCCCCTGGATCAGCCGCCTCGCCGCGGTGGCCTACAGGGCTCTTCCTATCCTCCGTGCCCTCTGTGGTGAAATCATCCCTCCTCACCGGTTTGCCGCCCCGAGTCGGTCCTTGCTTTCCAAGACCAGCTCGATCAGAGACTTCAGCCGCGAACGATGCGAGTCCCCACCCGGAACCGGCCCGCAACGCGTTTAGATATCACCCACCTTCGTTGCGCCAAATACTCTGTTTGTCAGCGGTCGTTTCGCTCATCTATAGTGCCTAGCCCAAAAACATTGTGATCCTCAGGACTTCAGAAGAGCTCTCGCCTGCCGTTGGCAAAGTTTTGCAGCAGATATCTGCGCTGCTCGCGCGCCTTCTGCCGGACGCAGAGTTTTATCACATTGGATCGACGGCCATTCCGGGTGCTTTGACCAAGGGAGATCTCGATGTGCTTCTTCGAGTCGAGAGCACCCAGTTCAAGTCAGCGGTTGATGTTCTACGAAAGCATTTTGACGTGAAGCAGTCGGAGAACTGGGAACCATGTTTTGCTAGCTTCGGAAACGACACAGGCTACGCGTTGCCATTGGGCATTCAGCTCGTTGTGAAAGAATCTGCTGCTGATAGCTTTCTCTTCATTCATGACTATATCGTCGGGCATCCGGAGGTCTTGAAAGCTACAATCGCGTAAAGCAAGAGTACGCCGATCGAAGTTCAGATGAATATTGGGCAGCAAAGGATCGCATTCTCGGGCCGATTGCGGCGCTCAGAATAGCACCGCCGAATCGGGTAGCCGGCGGCAGTTAGCTGCCGGCCCCCACACCACCCGGCGTACGGGTCCGTACCGGGCGGTTCCGGTCTCCAGCAGCCGTCGGCGCGCGGGCGCCGGTCCTAACGCAGACCGTAGAATGAAGATCGCAGAACGCAGGAGCCGCGAACGGCCGGTTGAAGTTGAAGGTTGGGGTTGAGGGGCACCGGGCGAGCTCACGCGGAGGTTCGTCCATACTGCGCCTTCATCCCTGTATACTCTTCGGCCCTCCTCCCCCTCCGTGCCCTCTGTGGTTCACTTTCTGGTCCTTTGGGTTCTCTGCGTTCTTTGCGGCCAAGCGCTCCGCACCATCGTGCCATCCGTGTTTTAGATTCAGAGAGCCCCGAAATTGACCGCCTCGCATTCTCCGCGGAGGAGAGAGCTGTGATCACACAGATTCTCGCAGATTGCAGAGGATCCGATCCGCGCCATCCGTGCAATCCGCGGTTCAAGACTCCGGAGGACGAACCCGACGTTCTGGCGAACGTCGCTACGACCAGCACGCAGGCAGGGACGCCTGCGCCACTCATCGACGTCTCTGTGTTCTCCTCCCCCTCTGTGCTCTCTGTGGTCAAATTCCGGTTCTCTGCGCTCTTTGCGTTCTTTGCGGTTAACCTCTTCCATATCTCTGTGATCTCAGTGCCCTCCGTGGTGAAACTTCCGATCCTCTGCGTTTCTTGCGGCCGCCATCCCCATTCCGAATGCCCTATCCGCGTTCATCCGCGTGAATCCGTGGTTCCCTATTCCGGAAGTGAAACCGCAGATGAACGCGAATAGACGCAGATCGGAGGAGCATCCCTTGGCTCACGCGGAGGTTCCTTTAAATGCAGAACGTAGAGTGCAGGAGGCCGAAGGCCGGTGAGGCTGAGCTGGAGTTCGGCGCTCCCAGCGCTGTTATCCCAACCCCCCCCCCAGTTCTCCATGGTGCGGGCAGAGGGAATCGAACCCTCCTCTCAAGCTTGGGAAGCGGAGCTCCTAAGGTTGATAACGTGGAGTTTGCAAAAGTAGTTGCACGAAGTGTTGCACACTATTTCTTGCGCCGGGCCTTCTTCGCTGGCTGTTTTGCCTCCAGCCGGTCCGCGGCCCGGTCGATCAGCTCGCCCACGCGGCGAGGGTCCGGCATGGGCTCGGCTTCGTCGCCCCGGCGCCAGCGGTTGAACTGGCGCAGGGAGGTAATGAGTTCGGCGTCCGTCATGGTCAGTTCCTCCGCATCGCCTGCTGTAATTCCCAATCGGTCCGGCGCTCGATCTCGGCCTCGTTGCCTTGGGTGGCCAGCGCTCGCTCGATCTCGTTGGCGAGCACGCCGGTGCGGTCGCGCTGCAGGAAGCGGTCGCGTGCGCGCTCGGGGATCCCGCGCTTCGGGAAGAGCTGGCGGCCGGCGCCCTCCATCTCCTGCATGCGTAGGTAATACCGATACGCGCGGCGGAGCTGCTCCTGTTCGTGGGGCGCGAGGCCTTCGACGAATTCGCGGCGCATCGCCTTGGGGATTCCGTAGAGCGGATCCTGGGCGCGCACGCTGCTCTCGAAGCGTTCGGCGGTATAGCCGAAGGTGAGGAGGCGCTGATAGGCGCGGCTGGCCTCGGCAACGTCGCCCTTGAAGATCGCGCGGCGGAAGGCCTTCAAGACCTGGGCGTCCGGTGCATCGTAGGCGCTGCGGGCGTCTTTCTTTCCGGTCTTCTCTTCCTCGAACGTGGCGGCCTTGTCCTTGATCGCGTAGAACGCCCAGCTTTCCGGGTCGCGGCGGCGCACTTGGAGGATGGCCTGCTGCGCCCATTCGCCCACGGAGCGCGTCGGAACGAAGTCTTGGTTGATCGCCATTTCGATCAGTTCGGCGGTAACCTGGTCGGTGACCTGACCAAAGATCACTCGCCGCATGTCGTAGCTGGGGATGGTCCGCTGGTCGGTCACGTCCGGGAATGTGCTCTTTTCGGAAATCAGCGTGTAGGGGACTTTCACGACGGGGCCCATCGAGCCGAGGGTGTTGTTGGCGAAGTCGCGCGGCACGGATCCGGCGAATTCTCCGGCGGCCGTCTGCCAGTCAGTACGGCCGGCGAGCACTTCGGTGGTGAGCTGGGCGGCGCGGTTGCCCGAAAACCATTTCAGCACGTCGGTGAAGGCGGTGTTCAGATAGATAACGCGCACTTTGCCGCCTTCCTCGTCGCTGCCCAGGAGGAGGTGGAAGCGGCGCTTGTCCTCCTCGCTTAGCTTGTCCTCGTCGTCTCCAAACATCAGGGCATTCCAGGCGGTCACCGCGATGTAAGGGATGGCCAAGCGCAGGCTGGTGCCCATGGCGGCACGGGTGCCGAGGGCTGCGGCCTGGCCGGCGAGGCGGCGGGCGGCCGTGCCGGTCTCGATGTCGCCGGAGCGCAGCTGGTCGCGCAGATTGCGGAAGAGGTTCGCGTGGTATCTGAAGTTTACTTCCGTCCACGCGAAGAACGGAACAACCAGTTTTCGGATCGCGTTGCCGTTGGGAGTGAGTTCGCCGTAGTCGCCGAAGGTCGCCCGCGAAATCGCCGCGGCCTTGCGGGCGGTTAGCGCGCGGTCGGCTTCGGCCTGTTGGGTCTCGAGCTCCTGGCGCTTCTTCGCGCGCTGGTCGATGGTGGCGTAGGCCTCTTCGCGGCGCAGGCCGGCTTCGCGCCATTTGAGCACGTAGGGCGTGGCCGACATAATCGAGCCGGATCCCGGGCCCTGGCGGCCCATCCCGCGGCCGGTGCAGTTCTCCTCGTGGATGTTCTCGGGGGCGCCGGTGCGCTGGATCGCTTCCACGTTCTTCCAGTACGCGCCACCGTAGGCGGGGCTGGCGCCGTTGCGCATGCGCTTGAGGTCGGCCTGGTATTTGGCGTACCGGAACGTTGCTTCGCGAAGCTTCGACCAGCCCATCGTGTTCCATCGCGAGCTCGTGAAAAACGAGGTGAGTCGATTCACGGCCACCCGCATGTGGTGCTCAGTGGTCGTCTCCCAGGCTTCGAAGGGGCGTTGGGCCCGTAGCGCGTTGACTTCTGCGGCGGTGAGTGTGTCGAGCACGCCCAGGCGGAAGGCCTCGCGCACGTCGGCGCCCGCGGTGGGGTCGCTGGTGAGGAACTTGTAGACCTCTTTCCCCGCGGGGATCAGCTCGCGGAGCATGCCCGGGTCGGAGGTGAAGGCCTTTTCCCCATCGGAAACGAGGTTGTTGAAATCGAAGCGAATCCAGTTTTGCGGGGCAAAAAGGATGTTCTTCTTCCACCATCCGTTCCCCGTCGCCAAAATCTTGGTCAGCAGGTTGTCGGTCTTTGCGGCGCGAAGACTCACGCCGCGGAGGCATCAGGCCACTTCTGTGGGCAATACCCAGAGCTCTTTCGCCCGGTGCCGAGCATCGTATGGATTTCATGCGGCTTGAGCGGGAGGTCCGCCAGCCCGTGTTTTTGAGCTCTTCCTGAAGGGGGCCGCTACCCAGCACGATCCCTATACGTTGGGCGAGCGCGTCACGATCAATTACGAGTTCCGGGTGCAGCGGGATTTCATCCGGGTTCGGGGTATAGATGGAGAACCTTTTCGGCGTAGCGGGAATGATAGATCTGCTGCCATTTGATTGGTGGTCCGTCCTGGTCGCGGCGGGTGCGGTTGGCCTCTTAGCTTCCTCGATGAGTTGGGGCCGGATGTCCTCCCGCTGCACGTAGTCGCGGATGATGTCGGCGCGCCGGTTGTGCGCCATCACCTGGACGGCGTGGTAATACATGGCCTTGAGATAGTCGGTCTCGATGGGTTCAGGACTGCCCACTGGCGTGATCAGGTAGCCGCGGAAGTCGGTTTGCGTGCCGGCTTTGACGCGCTCGATGGCACCATCCCAATTCTTGAGCAGGACGTGGGGGAAGTAGTTGGTGTTCGATCCCTCAGCAAAGGCGAAGCCGCGTTCCTTGAGGTCGCCCGCGATGCGTTCGATAAAGGCCTTATGGCGCTTGCGTGCCTCCGCGATGGCGGTGGCCTGGGGATGGGCCGCGGCACGCGTGAGCCATAGTTTGAAGAGGTGTTCCGCCTCGGCCGGGTTGAGCCCGCCGGGAAGTCCGATGGGGCTGCCGTCGTCGCGCTTGTAGAGGCGCGAGCGGGTGAAGAGGTCGCCGTAAAGGATGACGTTCTGGAAGATAAACCACGCGTCCTCCTTGAGGTCGGCCTCCAGGCGGCGGATTTCGGCGGTGCGCAGGTCTTTGGCGTGCTGCGTTGGCGCTGCCTCTCGTGACCGGTAGAGGGAGGAAATCCGCGCCTGCTTGTCGCGTGCCTCGCGGGAGACGTGCTCTTGAGCGGGGCGACGATGTCGTCGATCGATTCCTGGGCGTCGTGGCGCACGACTTCGTCGAGGCCTGCCATCAGGCGGAGCCCTCGCGGAAGGTCTGGAAACGCTGAGCGTCCTTGAAGGTCGGCAACTCAGGCACCGCGGAGCGGAAGCCACGGAGCAGCTGCCAGCACTTTTCCAACCATCCGCGCAGACCGCTCTTACTCTCGAGTGTGGCGGCCGACACCTCGGCGCCGATCTGCTCGGCATCAGCGCGCACAGGGTACGATTCTTCGGGCGCATCCGGGATGGCGCTGGCGGCTTCGGCGTCGAGCGCGGCGCGGGTGCTGGCGTCGGCTTCGGCGGCCTTGGCGGCGGCCTCCGCGGAAAGGATCGAGGGGCGGGCCTCGGTAGCCGGTTCGGCGGCGTGTTCGGCGCTGCGGTACGCGGCGGCTTCGACTTCGGCCTCGGCATCCCGGCGGCGGGCGTCGAGTTCGTCGCGGGTCTCGCGTACCAGGGACGAAAGGAATTTCAGCCGGGCGGCGCTCTCGAAGTCGTCGGCGGCGATGCCATCGGCCAGGCGGCGCATGCGCTCGAGGCGCTCCGCCAGCTGCTCGTTGGAGAATTCCGCCATGTCTTGCCAGCGGACCGGCCGCAGATGGTCGGGCTCGTCGGCGCCATCGGCCACGGGTTTGGCCGGCGGCTCGGTGTTGCGCGGCGGATTCGGATCACCAAAGGCGAGCGGCTCCGCTTGGGTAGGCGGCGGGAAAAGGCCTCTCTCGGCATCGCGCCGGGTCTCCTCCAGGCGGGCGTGGAGCGCGTCGCGCTTCTCGAAGAGCGTATCCGGGGCGCGGCCTTCGGCCCTGGCGGCGCCGATTTCGGCGGAGAGCTGGGCGAGTTGTTCGCGCATCTTGGCGACGGCCGGGATGGCGGCCAGCGCCTGGTCGATGGGATCCGGGGTTACGGTGGCGCGGGCGGCGACTGCCTCGCCGTAGGTCTTGGCGAGGTCGCGTTTGGCGTCGCGCAATTCGCGCGCCAGTACCCTACCCTGCTCCTCGGTATCTTCGGCCTGGTTGTCCTCGAGGGCCTTGATCTTGGCCTGCAGTTCGCGCACGCGCTCGTCCGCGGCGCCCCATGGGGTTGGAGAGCTATCACTGGGTTTCTTCTGCGGTGTGGCGAATTGCACGGGCCCCGGGGTCGGCTCTCGGTACATGGTTTCGCGGAATCGGTAGTCGCGTTTCCGGCCGGCGTTTTCCGCAAACCCAAATCGCTGATAGAAGTCTTTCAGGCGTGCCACTGAGCTTCCGCCAAAGTCAGTCGAAGGAGTCAACGCGATCACTTTCCCGTTCTGGTCCGCGTATTTGATGAGCTCCCGCATGAATTCTGTACCCATGCCTTGATTGCGGAGCTCTTCCGGAATGTGTATCGAAGCCAATGTTATGACTTCGTCGGATTCGCTAAGGAATAGAGAGACGCCCCGCGTTTCCCACTTCTTCTCTAACAAGCGCAGGCGTTCCGGTCGGGCAAAGCGCACGCCCGTGGTCTTTTCTGCAAGCGCCGGAGTGATCTCGGGAACGCGAACATCACCTTCGGCTGGTTGGCTTCGCACGATCTCGGGCAAGCGATCGCGCAATGCACGCGCCAGGCTGCGTACCTGGCCATCGGTTAGGCCGGTTTGCTCGGCGATGCTGTCAATAATTCGGGACCGCAAAGCGGTTTGCCCTACTGCGCCCACGTAATAGAGGCCGTGGTCCAAACGACTGGAAAAGCGCAGTGGCCGCTCCTGCCACTTGGGCACGAGGTTGGCGATTTCGCGCGGAATATCGATGCCGAGCGCCGTGGGCAATTCGAGCGTGCCTTGCGTCGCCGCAAACTGGGTTGCTGTCTCGGCGGCGAACTGGGCTCCAGCGGCGTGCGTACGGCGCAGGCTCATGCCGCGCGTGAGAAACGCGCGGAAGTCCTGGTCAAGGAAGCGCGTGCGTTCGGCCCCGGTGAGTCCGCGTTGGTCGGCGGCCACGCCGAAGATGCGGCGCAGGATCGCGCGGAGTCGGTCGGCCAGGTCAATGATCCATCCCGGCGTGCGCCCGTAGGCGAAGCGCCGCTGTGCCCATTCCGCGTTGGTCGCGGCCATCAGCTCAGAAAACCATTCCATCAGGCCGAGCTCGTCACCCGTGAGGATGTCTTCCTCCGAAATGCTGGAGACCAGTTCGCCACCCTTCCAGAGTGGTGACCAGTGGTTTTCGCGGTCGGAATCGTAGGCGCGGCGCAAGGCGGCCTGGGTCTCCGCGGATTGCATGTGCCAGTACGGATGGGCGGCCTCGTGGAGCAGTCAGGCCAGCCCGATCTTGTGGCTAGTCAAAGCGGCCTGCATGCCCACGACGATCAGGTGGCGCTCGGCGCCGAGGGGCTTGTAGGCGCCTTCGGCATTGGCTGGGATCCGGCCACGCTCGCCCGCGGCGCGGAGGGCCTCGCGTACGTTCGCAATCTTCACGTCGAAGTCGGCGAAAAGCGCCGGGGCGATGCGCCGGAATGCCTTTTCCATGCGTCCAACTTCCTGGCGCTGCTTGGGCGAGGGTTGGAAGGTGGCGGGTTGATGGCGGCCGCCACGGGCGAACGCGGCGGTGAAGGTGCCGTCCGGTTGGGGCTTGACGTCCGACAGTAGATCGGCGACAGTGGGCGAGCGCTGCGCGCTTGGGATAACCGGATCTTCTCTGCCCGGCTTCTGAGTGTTCAGCGCCTTTTTGTGCCCAAGGGACTGCACATCGTACAAGTGCAAGCGGCCATCTGTTCGTTCCGCAATCGTGAGGCGGACCGGGATTACGCGGGTTCCGGTATTGGCGGCCGCTACGTATCGGTGGATTGCGGCAACGCCGTGTGGCATGTCGGTCGTTTCGGTTCCGACCCAAACCGATTGGCGCGCAAGATCAGAAGCGGCCGCGATGATCGCGTGCGCCTCGGGACCATTGGCCGCGGAGAATGAGTGTTCGGCTGTCTTGGCGTCGATCACGACTTTGCGGCCATCGGTCGCCACTACTGCCTCGGCCGGGGGCTGCGCGAGGATCCGCTGGCGGTTGTCGCGGTTGCTCGCGTTCCACTGAGCGGCGGATACCTGCACTGGCGGCACTGGCGTCTCCAAGGTCTTCTGGGTGATCCCTTCGGTCAGTGGCTCCGCCCGGCGGGCTGCGGCGTACTGCGTGCGCTCCATGTCGCCGCGCTCGTAGAGCTTGGGCGTCTGGCCGGCGGCGAGTTGCCCCACCCATTCCAACACGTCGGCCTCGGTCTGCGGGCCGTTGATGACGTCCTGGCGGATCTGCTGGGCGAGCGTGTCGAGGTTGTTCCCCTGCTCGTGGAAAAGCTTCTTGTTCCGGCCGATCCCGCTCTCGCGGATGGTGGCGATTTCGCCGGCGTGGACCGGGTGGGCGGGGTTGATGCCGCCATATTTCTCGATCAAGCGCAGCTGGGCCTCGCGGGTGAGGGGGCGCTGTTGGCCTTCCTCGCGGCCGCGGCGCTCGATCTCCGCCTGGGCGCCGGTGATCTCCTCGTGCGCGGCCCCGTCCGGGCCGGCGGCGAGGGTGTCCAGCTCCTCCTCGGGCACCGCGGCCCAATCGGCCACGCGGCCGTCGAGGTCGCGGCCGGTGTCGCGGATTGCGGCGCGTTCGCGCGCCACGCGCTTGGCCTCGGCTCGGGCCTGGGCTTCGATGCGGCTGGTCTCCTCTTGCGCGGCATGGCGGCGGGTCTGTTCTTCGGCCTCGCGCGCCTGCGCTGCCGGGGCGTACGGCGCACGCTGCTGGGCGGCGTAGCGGTAGAGGTAGCGCATCGCGGCCACGCTCTCCGCCGGTTTGTTGCCGTGGAGTTTGATGGCGATCGCGTCGATCTGTTCGGGCTTGGCGCCCTGGAAAATGAGCCGGGCCTGGTCCTGGATTTCGGGGAGGTTGAGCTGGCGGGATCGGGCCTGTTGGCCGTCCGCTGTGGTGCTCTGCAGATTGGCGAGCGATTGCGCCAGGCCCTGGATCCCCTGCCAGAAATCATGCCGCTGGAGGTCGGTGGTCTCGGGCGTCTCGAGTTGGGACACGCGCGGCGCGAGGGCGTCGCCCACCAGGTCCTGGAGGCTGCGCGCCTGCTGCGCCTGGACGGCCGCGGCGCGGTCGGCGGTGGCGCGTTGGGCGTCGACCTGGGCGCGCTCGGCGGCCAGGACGTCGTCGATTTCGGAATCCACCCCGGCCGCGGGCTGCGACCCGACAGCCCCCTGTTGCTTCGCGGCCGGGGCCGGGGTGGAAATGGGTTGAGGCGTGGCGGCGGGCGCCTGGGCGGGCTCGGCTGGGGCGGCGTTGGTGCCCTTGATGGCGGAGCCCCATCGCTCCATTGCGTTGCCTTCCTGCTGCACCAGGCGCTCGTGGCGGATGTTGGTCGCGCCCTCCTGAATCGAGGTCGGCCCTTCGGCCATGGCTTCCGCCAGAATGCTTTTGGGGGAAAGGGTTTCGCCGGCCACTAATTCGCCCGCGGTTTCCCCGAGCGCTCCGCCGGCCATCTGGGTACCGGCTTCCTTGGCGGTGGCAATCGCCACCTTTCCGATACCCTTGCCCGCGGCGGCGCCGAGAAAGCGTCCGGCCACTCCAGCGGTGAGTCCGTCGAGGATCGCTATCGGGATGCCCTTTTTCAGCGCGAGGTTGCGGGCGGCGGCCACCTTGGCGTCGTCGGCCATGAAGGCAGCGATCGATTGCGGATCGGCGAGGTTGGCGCCGGCCTGCTCCATCGCCTCCGTAAATTTGCCCGCGAATTCCGGGGCGAAAGATCCAAACGCGGCGCCGGCCATCGTGCCCACGGGGCCCGCTTCGGATCCGATCAAGGCGCCGGCGGCCATGCCAGGCACGGCGCCCGGGAGGCTGTTGAGTGTGAGGTCCAGCGGCAGCGCCACCGGGTTGCGAACGAATGCGCGGGCGACGCCCGCTAACGTATCCGGAGCCTCGTCAAATTCCTGCTTGGCGCGCGAGGTCGGCAGGGCGTCGAGCTCACGCTTGCCGGCGGCGAGGCGTTGCGCGGCCGTCTGCAGGCCGGTGGTGGCGTCGGCCTGGTCGCGCTCGGCGCCAGCGAGCACGGCGGCCGGCGTCGCCTGAGCGCCGGGGCGGCCGCAGGAAAGAGGCGGCCCATCGCCTGGTCGAGCGGGTGGACCGCGCCCACCGGGTCCTCGGCGCGCGCGGTGGCTTTGCGCTGCACCGCACGGTTGAGGAGCAGGTCGGCCACGTCGAGCATCTGGCCGGCCTGGCCTACTCCTCGCTCAAGTTCGGTGGCGCGTTCGCTCGCCCAGCTCGGGGCCGGCGGCGTCGGCTGCGCCAGATAGGCGTCAATCTCTGCTTCCGATGGCGAAGATTGGCCGAGATAGGCGTCGATTTCGGCGTCAGTGGGTGACGTGAGGGGGCAGTCGGGACAAAGGCCATTTTACAGGGGGCTGTATGGGCTCAGCGTTGACCGAGCTTCTGGAGGATCATCTGGGCGCGCGGGTTGTTCGGGTTCGCCTGAGCCCAGGCGCGCATCTGTTGGTCTTGCGGCGATACGGCTGGCGCCTGGGCGGCCGGGGCCGCGCCAAGCGGCAGCGCTGCGGAGGGTTGACCCATGGCGGCCTCGGTTTGGAGTGCGCCAATCTTCTTTTGGGCTGCCGCAATTCTCTGGTCTGGACCGTCGCCGAGGCCAAACCATCCGCGTCCTTCGCCGTTCGCACGTTTGATCCGCTCCTCACCGATTCGTCTTTGCTGTGCGGTAATCGCGGCGTTGACCGCCTCGAGCTCCGGATTCTCCGGGGCCTTCGGCGCCGGTGCGGCCGGCATCTGCCCAGGCATGATCGGCATCCGGGTGCGTGTGATGCTGCCATCCTCATCTGGCTTGCTAGTTATCTCCTGGTATCCCATCGCCGGATTCCGGCCATTGCCGGCGCCGAAACGCGTAAGCATCTGGGCGGCCAAGCGCGACTGGGTATCGCGCTGCGCCTGCTCCTGCATCTGGATCCCACGGGCGCGGTCCTCCTGCTCCTGGCCGAGGCGCTCCTGCACCAGCGGCATGCGCTCCTGGAAGCGCTGCACGTCGGCCGGTCCGGCGCCGGGGGCGTACACGCCCACGCCCGCGGGGCGGTTGCCGGCGAGCATCATCTGCTGGGCCTGGGGCGAGGCGCCGGCAAAGGCGGCGTCCTGGCGCGCGGTGGCGTCGGCGCGCTGGGCGCCGAACTGCTCGCGCTGCATCCCGAGCTGGGCGTCTCCGTGGCCCTGCGACCATTTCGCCATCTGCTCGTCGAGGGCGAGCTTGCGCAGGTTGGCCTCCATCGTGGCCCTCTTCATCTCCTCGTCGAGTTGGCCGCGGCGGGTCTGTTCCTCCTCGTCAAATTTCCGCGCCTTGTAGGCCTGGCGCATGCCAAAGCCGGCTTGAATGCCTTCCGCGAGGGCGCCAAATGGTCCGTTGCTCATAGTAGTGAATAAATGGGGTTAGGTTGGGATGTGGTGAGTCCACCAGCGAATTCTGCGGCGCGACACTTCGGCGGGCGCCTCGGTGCGGATCTCGTCGCCGGGGTTGGCGAAGAGGGCGAGCGCCTCGCGCACGCGGGCCTCGGTCTCGGCCGTGGAGAAAACGGCCACCACCTCAGTGTCTCCGTCTAGTAATGTCACCGCGCGGTCGCCATCGTCGGGCTTGGAGTCGATGCCGTAGCCCAGGATCGCGCCCAGCTTGCCGGTGGCCACCGCGGCGTGGATCTGCGCCGGGGTGAGCTTGGCGGGGTCGTAGATGACGCTTCCCGCCGGCGTGGCCTCCATCGGGAACTCGCAAAGGAGCGGCAGCTGGGGCGACCAGTGTGGGATGTAGACGGCGGCCTTGCGGCGCTGGCGTAGGAGCACAATCTGCGCCCGCAGCGTATCCATGCCTTCGGGAAATGGGAAATCGGCGAGCATGGGATCAGATGGCGGCGCCCAGGCCCACTCCGCCCAGCTGCATCAAGCCACTGAGCATCTGCTGGTTTCGGTTCTGCTGGCCCTGATAGAGGGAGTTCTGGTTTTGGAAGTTCTGCTGGGCGAAGTTCTGGCCCTGCGTGCCGGCGTTCTGGTTCCAGATATTGGAGAGGCCGGTGGAGATCGGCGTGGGCGAGAGGTTGGGCCCGGCGGCCTGGGTGGCCTGGAAGTTGGGCGTTTGCATCGACACCTGGCCGGTGCTGGAGAAGTTCGGCATCAGCGGGTTGACGGCGGTCTGGGTCTGCACGCCCACCGTCTGCATCTGGGAATTCTGGGTGTTGAACGGGTTGGTGAACTCGTAGCCGGTGGAGGCGTTCGCGTTGACCGCGGTCTGGGTGAGCGGGTTGGCGACCGTCATGGCCTGGTAGCCGGTCTGCGGGTTGTAGAGGGCGGCGGCCGAGTTGGCACTCATCGACTCGTAGCCGGTCTGTGGATTGTAGCGCGCGAGGGCGTCGCCGTATCCGTTACTCTTGGCGGTGTTGGCGTCCACGTTGAAGGCGGCCAGCGGGTCGGCCACGGCGGCGCCCTGGTATCCGGTCTGCGGCTTAAACTGCCCGAGGGCGGCCTGGGCGCCGCTCTCGATGTTGTTTCCCAGGTTGAGCTGGCCGGCGAAGTTCTGGCCTTGTGCGGCCTGGAACTGCGGCAGCAGGTCCTTGGAATTGAGGAAACCCATGGCGGCGGCCTGGCGCTGCTGCTTCAACTGGTCGCCGTAGCCGGTGATCGCCATCACCTCGTCGACCATCGGAGCGTCGCCCAGGATGTTGCCGCGGCTGGCCTGCGCCTCGCGCATCTGCTGCTCCATGCGGCGCTGTTGCGCCGGGGAGAGCGAATCCCCCAGCGCCACGTCGGCCATCACCTGCTGGCCGAGGGCCTCGCGGTTGGCGTATCCGGTCGGGTCGGTCTGCTGCAGGCTTTGGAGCGCGGCCTGGCGGGCCTGGCCCTGCATGGCCAGGTTCTGCT
>JADJTK010000030.1 GCA_016711225.1 Opitutaceae bacterium | reverse complement strand
CAGCTGGAGCCGTCGCGCGGATCGGTGCCGGCGAGCGCCTCCTGCGCGTTGGTCAGACCGTCGCCGTCTTCATCGACTGCCGCGCCCTTGGTCGGTTGATACAGCGCCGCCCAGACGTCGGACAGGCCGTCGCCGTTGCGATCGACGATGGCGGCAAGCGGCGACGTGGCGAAAAGTACCAGTCCGAGACCGAGAAATAGACGGGGAGAATTGATCATGATGTCGAGAGGGACCGCTTGAAGAGAGGCATCGCTGTTGTCCTCAGTTGCCGGCCGCACTCCGGTCAAACCAATACCGGATCTTCTCCATGCGGTCGGTCGTCGCCGCCGGAATGGAGTCGTCAAGATTCACCGGGACCGGGAGATTCGCCGCCTCGAGGCTCCAGCCCGGCCACTCGCGGAAAGCGTGGTAGCACCAGTCCCAGCCATACTCCTCGAACAGACTGGTCATGTCTTCAAGGTATTGCGCCGCGCCCGGGGCCCACCGGATGGCGCTGAACTCGCCCACGACGATCGGCACTTTGTGCGCGAGCTGGAAGTCGCGCACCGGCTGCAGATAAGCGCGCAGCGTGTCCTTGTTGAACGGCTTGCCATCGAAGGTGCCGGGATACGTCACGCCGCCCGCTACACCCCATTCCTCGGATACGCCTTGGTGCGTGAACTCCATCGGCTGGTAGACATGCACCGAGTAGAGGATGCCCGGCACGTCGACGGGATCCATCCAGGTGAAGTTCGGTGGGGCATCGTAGCCGTCGACCTCGATCATGATCAGCGTGGTCGGGTCGATGGCCCGGATCGCCCGCGCCGCGCGGATCTGGAGATTGCGCCAGTCGAGCAGCCCGCTCGGCACGAAGCCCGCTTGGTTCGGCTCGTTCATCAAATCGAAGGCATGGATCGCCGGATGCCCCTTGAAGCGCGTGGCGATCTTCTGCCAGTCCGCGACGTAGCGCTCCTGCAGCGCGGCGTCATAGAACAACGCGTTCGATCCGCCGGCCAGCCGGCCACCGGTCACCACATGCAGGTCCACGATTAGCTTGAGGCCGTGCGCCGGAGCCGCGGCCAGCGCCTTTTCCAGCTCGTCGAGGCGGACGTCCAACCATTGGTCGTAGGCGACGGGATCCGCGGCGATTTCCTTGATGTAGCCCATCACCCAGCGCACGAGGTTCACGTTCCAGCCCTGCAGGACGTCGAAACGCCCCGCCGTCTCCTGATTGTAGAAGGTTCCGGACAGCATCACGCCGCGCCGCGGCGGGGTGCGCGTGGGTTGCCACGAGGGGTCCACCGGCGGGCGCGTCGCCGCGCGGCGCGCCAACCGAATCTTCCAGTCGGTGATCCACGCCTTGCCAGTACAACCCTGCAGCCCGAGATAGAGGCGGGCGTTGACAGCGTCGGCCGGAACATCGAGGCCGCTGGTGAAGGTCCTCCAATCGTAAGTTCCGAAGGTGTTGCTGAGGCTGGTGTGCGGATACGCCTTGAGGGCCGAATCCATGCCCAGTTCGCAAACCACTCCCTTCCACGCCACGTCGGGCTGGGTGACGCCCTCGGCCTTGATCGTGCATTCGAAGCGGATCTGCATGCCGCGGTACGGCGCAATATCGAAAGGGAACGAGGCGATATAGTGATTCTGGCTCGAGCCGGTCGGCAAAACACCCGCACACAGTTTCTCCCGTCGGGGCCCGGATTGAGCCAGGTGAGGTTGGCGAGCTTGTTACCCGGCAGCGGATCGAGCGCCGGATCTTGCCCCCAAAGCCGGTCTCCCGGCTGCGGCTCGGGCAAGTCCGGTGCCGCGTTCGCCGCAGCGGGATTGGTGCCGAGCTCAAGTTCTTCAGCATCGGTGCTGCCGTCGCCATCGGAATCCAAGTCGGCCGCGGAGACGCGCCAATAGCGCCGCAGTTCCACCGGAGCGCCCGCGCCCCCGACCACCGCCCCGAGATCCGTCCCCTGCCCAACTTGCTCACCGGGCAACTGCGTCCAGCTTCGCAAGTCGGTGCTGGTCTCGACGCTATAGCGCTTGGCGCGCACACCGGACCACCGCAGCGAAACCGCTCCGCCGACGTCGCGCAACCCCTGCGCTTGGAAACGGCTCTTCCCGTCCAGCGGATCTGTTCCGGCCAGCGCCTCCTGCGCGTTGGGCATGCCGTCTCCGTCCGGATCGTCCTTCGGAGCGCCAAGCGGATGGTAGTGCGCGGCCCAGACATCGGAGATGCCGTCGCCGTTGCGATCGATGAGCGCGGCCAGCGGCGTCACTCCGCCGAGGACCAACAAAGCGGCGGCATAAAGAAGTCGTGGAGGAGTCGGCATGAGGCGAAAAGGAGGGAACCGACCTACTTGCGTTCGTAGGCGCCAAGGTCCGGGATCGCTTCGCCGGGGATGGCACTCCCCTGCAGATCGTAACCGAAGAACGGTGCAACACCCCATCCCAGGGCCGGGCTGCCGGCCTGGAGCCGGTAATCGAGGGTTGCCGGCGCCACGAACCGAGGATCACTCGTGGATTCGGTGACAGCCAAAGGGATCGAGAAGTCCGGGCCTCCGTTGTTCACACAGCAGAACAGATTGTGGTCATGGATGAGCCCCGCCCCGAACACTCGCGGGTTGTAGACCAGCCGGCCGGGGGAAACGACGACGTTGTTGCGCACCGTCAGGCTGTGGCCCGCCTGCGGCACCCCGAGAGTCTTGCTCAGGACGGTGAAGATCGCACCAGCCGCGATCGTCGGGTCCCGCACCACCGTGTTGTTCTCGAAGCGAACCCCTTGATACGTGAAGACCTTGCCGGCCACGTCGTCGGTGTGGAAGCAAAGGCAGCCGGGGCTATTGATAAACAGATTGTGCGCGATGAGCAGGTTGTCGACGTCGTTGGTCAGCTCCATGAACCCGTCCGTATTGTCGGCGAGGTTGTGGTGGAGGCGCACGCGCCGCAACGTCCCGGGGTACCACGACTCGAAAGCGCCGCCGTCGGTTCCGAAGTCGTGGCTCGGGGCGCGGCAGTTCACCAGGCAGTTCCACGCCGCTTCGAGATCCTCACCCATCATCAACACCGCGATCGCTCCGTAGTCGTCGCTCGGTTCGGGCGTATTGCGGATCATGCGGAGGTCGTGGATGTAGTTGGAGAGGATGCGATGTCCTCGGCCCTCGACGGAGATGGCGATGCCGGCGTCGATGATCTCGTTGCCGGCTACCACCACTCCCTGGCTTCCGTTGGTCATGTGAATACCAACCTTGGCCCCGCGAACCACCAGATCGAGCAGCACAATCTGGCTGCCCCGAAAATCGACCGCCTGCGCATCCGCCGGCAGCTCGATCGTCGGCGCCGCGCCACGCCCGTACGCCTCGAACACGATGGGGGCGTCGACTGTGCCCGACTCCGTCGCGTAGACCACCAGCGCCTCGTTCCACACCGATCCTCGCGCCAGCCGCACCACATCGCCGGGCTTGAGCTCCGCCTTGTTGAGGCGGGTAAGCGACCGCCAGGCCTGCGCCCCGCTGGTGCCAACGGCCAGGTCGTCGCCATGAACCGCGTCCACATAATAGCCGCCCGCGGCGGCGGGCGGGCGGAAGGCCTCCACGCCGGGGTCTCCAGCCAACGCGCGTCGCTGCGCCAACGGCGGCCCCGCCAGGTTCGGCAGGACCGGATCAGTGGCAAGCGTCTGCTCCTCCCAGTCGGTCACCTCGTCGCCATCGGTGTCGATATCGGCCACGACCACCCGCCAATAGCAGCGCGCCTCGGTTGCGGCCGCTCCTGTGGCGCGCACGATGGTGCTCAACTCTTGCACGCGGCCGACATGGGTACCCGGCAAAGCCGTCCAGGTTCTGAGGTCCGTGCTACTCTGCACCGTGTAGCGTTTGCCCCACGCCCCACGCCAACAGAGCACGAGGTTGCCGGCGGCATCCGGCTGCGGGGGAAAGGCAGCAAAACGGCTGCCCGCGTCTTGCGGATCGGTGCCGGCGAGCGCCTCCTGGGCGTTGGTCAGCCCGTCGCCGTCCTCGTCCGCCGTCGCACCCTTCGCCGGTTGGTACAGTGCCATCCAGACGTCAGACAGGCCGTCGCTATTGCGGTCAACGATTGCGCCGAGCGGCGAGGAACCGAGCGAGAGCGCAAGGCCCGCACCGAGAAGGATGCGTGGGGAAAGCATACGGGGAGGGATGTCTGCGGGAGACGGACCTAGTCCACTCGTCCCCGTCGAGGGGTCAATTGACCGGGCCACCGCCGGGCCGGTTTCAGAGAGAATTCACGTTCATTTTGGCGCCCGTCGCGGACGCCAAAATGCTCACTCCCGCACACCGATGCGATCGAAAGGGAACGGCGTCCATCCGGGGATTGAGAACGCGGGCGAGGCGGGCTGGAGCCGCAGATCGCCGGCCGCCTCATCGACAAAGAGCGGATCTTGGTCGCGCAGGTTGCCGCTGGAATCGGCGTAGTAGGTCGCGATCACGTCGATCCCGGCAGGATAGGAGTAGCCGGTGTAGCCCTTCGTGTTGCCGAAGAAGACATTGTCGGCGAGCTCGCAGCCCTCGGGATACAGCCACTTCGCGTCCGCGGCGATGAGCGCGTTCCATGTGTTTGGAATCTCGGCACACTCGGGGTAGCGCGAAAGCCACGGCTCCTGCTTGTAGCCAAGGGCGATGAGATTCTGCTGCCGCCGCTGCAACGACGCCGTCGCACCGTTGGCGAACTGCTGCCGGCCCCAGTCCGACGCCCAGATGATCGCGCCGCAACGGGCGACGAGATTGCGGCGCATGATGTTGTCGCGCCCGCCATTCACGCGGAAGCCCTCGCCCGTGGCGCGGTAGATTACGTTGTCCTCGGAGCGGATACCGGCGACCGTCTCGTCCATGTAGATGCCGTGGAGGTCGGTGTGGCCCAGCTCGCTACGGATGTCGTGGATGAAGTTGCGGCGGATCACGTTGCCGCGAGCCCCCCAGTCCTCGCAGGCGTAAATCGCGCCGCAATCACCGCTGCGCAGGCCGATGTCGTGGAGGTCGTTAAGCTCGATGCGGTGCTCGCTGCCGCGCAGGAAGACGCCCACGCTCGGCGTGTCGTGAATGTGGTTATTGCGGATGAGATGCCCGCAGCCGTCCAGATCCACCGCCACGCCCGAGCTGATCTGCAACCGACCGGCGCCCTGCACCTCGCAATTCTCGAGCACGTTGGCGCTGTGGGTGAGCGTCTTCCGGTCGCCTCCGCTCATCGTAAGGCCCGAGCTCCCGGTGTCGCGCACGGTGCAACGGCTCACCACGAGTTCCTCTCCCTGCACAGTGGCGCCGCTCTGCCCGCAGTTGCGCAGAGTGAGATTGCGCAGCGCCACGCCCTTGGCCCACCACGCGGTGAAGAGGTGGCCGCGGGTATCCTCCAGCACAAGATCGCGAAACGACACAAACTGCGCGCCGCTGAGTTCGAAGATCATCGATGTTGTGGACACAACCACCTCCGAGTCGGGGCCGAAACCCTCCGGCGGCCAGAGGTAAAGAAGGCCGCTGGCACGATCGAGATACCACTCGCCGGGCTGGGTGATCTCCTCGAGCAGATTGAAGGCGTACCACGGCCGCTGCGCGCTCAGGCCCCAGTTGGGCGGCGGCTGCTGGAGTGTGAGTGTGTGGGTCTCCGGGTCGACGCCCGCCACCGGCAGGGAGTACTGTGCCCACGGGGCTTCCCAGAAACCCTCCACCCACGCATCCGTGGCCTGAAGCCAGCGCTCCGGCCGCGTGCCGGCATAGACAAAGGAAGCGAGGGTCGGAACCGCGGCGGTGTAGGCGTAGCCGCGGTTGACCCGGAGCGGGGCGAGCGCCGACGGCGTGCCGGCGGCTCCGTTCGCGGCAATGGCGGTGAAGACCCCCGGCTCCGCCTGCCAGCACAACCAGTTAGGCTTCGTCGAGAAGTCCCAGCCCTCGCCAGCCGCTGTCGTGAGGAACCAGACGACGTTGAGCGCGCCGTTCTTGGGATCGGTGAAAGAATAGCGGCGCAGATAGTATTGCAGCCCGTCCACCAGGCCGTCGCGCTTGAAAGCTGAAACGCCGTCGCGCACGCCGTATTTCGCAAACGTTCCCCCCACCGCCGGAGTCGGGTTCCCCTGGAGCATGAAAGTGTCTCCGCGGATATCCTGCACGGGCATCGAATGCTCGGTTGCATCCGGCCAGCGGGCGAGCGGCATCGGCTTGGTGTCGATGAATAGCTCCAGCGGCGCGGCTGCGTTCAGCGCCCAGCCGCGCACCTTGCGCGTGCCGTAGGCGGCGGCCTGCTCGGCCTCCGTCGCTTGCGCTCGGAGGCCAAGGAAGGCGCCAAGATCGTACTGCAGCACACGGCCCCACGCCGCGGGATCGAGCCGCTCCCAGATCGGCGAAGCGCTCGTTGCTGCCGTAAACGCGCGCGCCGGCAACCGCTTGCCGCCGACCAACCGCACCTCCTCGCCGGGCCAGGCGCGCCAATCCACACTGTTCTGCGCGCTCGTACCGGAGTCGGCGGCGCCGAACAAAAGCGTCGCTTTGCGCTCATAAACGCCGCCGCGCAACCACACCGCAATGCCGCCAGCGGGCATGCCCGCGGCGATGCGGGTGCGAACCGCCGTTCGCGCCGTCTCCAGCGTGAGGAAAGGCGCATCCTCGGTGCCGGGATTCGCGTCGCTGCCGGCCGGACTCACGAAGAACTCTGCGCCATAGGCGCGCGGCGTGCCCATCACACCATCGGCGCCGATGCCCGAAGTCGGATCGCGGCCGAGCTCGATCTCCTCGGCGTTGCTCATGCCGTCGCCGTCGGTGTCGACATCGGCCACGGCCACGCGCCAGTAACGCCTCGCCTCGGGCGCGGCCCCGGCGGCCCGCACGATGACGCTCAACTCCTGCCCACGGCCAATATGCAACTCGGGCAGCGTGGTCCACGTTTTGAGGTCAGTGCTGCTCTCGACCAAGTAGCGTTTGCCCCACGCCCCGCGCCAGCGCAGCACGAGGTTGCCGGCGGCATCGGTCTGCGGCGGCACGGCGGCGAAGCGGCTGGCGGCGTACAGCGGATCGGTGCCGGCGACGGACTCCTGCAAGTTGGGTACACCGTCGCCATCGGTGTCGGCGCCCGCGGCAACGACCGCGCCCTTCGGAAAGTACAGAGCCACCCAAACATCGGACAGGCCGTCGGCGTTGCGATCGATGATCGCGGAGAGCGACGGCAAGCCCAGCGCGAGCGCAAGGCCCGCGCCGAAGAGGATGCGTGAGAGGAGCATGAGGGAAGAGAGGATGTCCGTGGGCGGCGGGGCCAGTCCACCGGCGGTGCCGCCCCGGGTCAACGGCCCCGCTGCTAGGCGGGCCCGTTTCAGGGCGAATGCCGGCAGGTCCAACACGCTGCGCTCCGGTTTGGCGCCGCCGGCGCCAAACCGCGCTTACTCGCGGATGCCGGCGTTATCGACGGGACTGGTCGTCCAACCGAGCGTGGCCCAGACGGGCGACTCGGGCCGCAGGCCCAGATCGCCGGCAGCCTCGTCGATGAAGAGCGGATCGGTATCGGGGACATTCTCATCCGGAATCGTGGAGCCGTTGCCGAAGTACTTCCTCGCCACATCCAGCCCGGCATACCATCCGTCGCGACTGCGCCAGCCGAAGTTGTCCTCGAAACGACATTCGCGCGGGGTCAGCCAGATGTCTCGTTCGGCGGCGATCGCCGCCGCCGTGTCGGGAATTAAGGAACATTCCGGATACTTCGAACGCCAGAGCGCGCTCCGGTAGTTCACCGCGAGAAGCCGCGCCAGCATGTGGTCGACCGGCGTCTTTCCATTTCTATCGAACTCCTCGGGCATCCCCAGCCCTCGGGTAGTCACGTAGAGGCCGCTGCCGCAACGCACGATGAGATTCCGACGCGCGATGTTATCACGACCGCCGTTAAAGAAGAAGGCCCGCCCCGCCACTTCGTAGAGGAAGTTGCCCTCCGCATCCAAACCGGCGCCGTCGTCGTCGACATAAATGCCGTTGGTGGCATTGCCGAGAATGGCCGAGCGCACGTGATGAATGAAGTTGTTCCGGATCTTGTTGCCCCGCACATCCCACGCGCCGGTGTAGATTGCGGCGGCGTCGGCGCAGATCAGGCAGACGTCGTTGATCTCATTCGCCTCAATGAGGTGCTCGTTACCGTTGTATCCGATGGCCCGATCCGGTGCATCGTGGATATGGTTGTTCCGGATCGTGCCGCCGCACCCTTCGAGAATGATCCCGTGCACACCGCTGAACTGGAAACGGCCGTACCGGGTGATCTCGCAGTCCTCCACCCAGTTGTCCGCCTTCACCAGATCCTTCCGGTTTCCACCCGTGACCCACACGGCCGCATGTCCGCAATCGGTGATGGTGCTGCGGCGAAGCGCCGTGCCAGTGCACTCAAGCAGTTTCGCCGCACTGCCGCCGGAGTTGCGCAAGTGCAACCGGGCCAGTTCGATGCCGTGACCGGAGTTCGCAGTGACCAGATTGATACGCGAGCGCTCCATCGCGAGGTCCCGGAGGCCGATGAACGATGCGCCCGTGAGTTCTACGACTGAGTCTTCCAGCATGGAGACGGTCACCTCCGAGCCAGGGCCGAAGCCCTCCGGCGGCCAGAGGTAAAGCAGACCGCTCGCGCGGTCGAGGTACCACTCGCCCGGCTCGGAGATCTCCTCGAGCAGGTTGTACGCGTACCAGGGATGAAACGGCATCACCCCGATCGCATCCCCGCCTGCGTCGCGGACGGGCAGGACAATTCGGCGACCCGGCACGTCGACCGTCGCCGGAAAGTGGTATTCATCGAACTCCTTCCGCCAGAAGCCATCGACCCACAGGTCGGGCGCCGTGGTCCAGCGCTCCGGGCGTTGGCCGGCAAACCCAAAACTCCCGGTGCTCTCCGTCGTGCTGTAGACAAAACCGTGGTCCTGCCGGGCCGGGTCGCGGCTGAACAGCCAGCCCTTGGCCAATTCCGAAGTCGGATAGAAGATCGTCGGCTCGGCGGTGCCATAGGACATCCACATCGGCTCGGCGCCGTCCTGCCCGGCCGGGGAGGTTGTGACCACCCAATGCCAGCCGTGATCGCCACTCGCTGCATTTGTCCAGTAATACCGATGCAGGTAGAACTGTTTCCCGTCCACCAGCCCATCGCGCTTGAAGTTCGAGACCCCATCCAACGTCCCGATCTTCGAATACCGGCCCGCAATGCCCGGGGTGGGACTGCCGTAGATCGTAAAACTGTCGCCCGTGATGGACTGAGGCGAAGAGTCTTCCGTGCGATCCGGCCAACGACCCAACCACATCGGCTTCCCGTCGACGAACAGCTCAAGCGCCGACACGAGTTCCTTGCCGAAGCCGCGCTGGCGCAACACGCCGTAGGCCTTCTCAATATCCGCGGCGGTCGAAGCGGCGGTGATGCCGAGGTACGGCTTGAGGTCGAGCTGCAACACCTTGCCCCGCGCCGTGGCATCGAGCCGGTTCCAGACGGGCGAAGTGTTCGTCACGAGCGAGAACGCACTCGCAGGCAGGCGCTTGCCACCGACCAGCCGCACCTCTTCGCCCGGCCAGCCGCGCCAATCGACGGAGTTCGCGGCGCTCGTGCCGGAATCGGCGGCAGTGAGCTCCAGCGTCGCAGTACGCTCGTACACGCCCCCGCGCAACCACACGGCGATACCGCCGGCCGGGATTCCCGCGGCGATCTTCGCGCGCACCGCCGTCTGCGCTTTCTCCAGCGTACGGAACGGCTTCGCCTTCGTACCGGCGTTGGCGTCGTTACCGTTTGGACTCACGTAATACTCCGCGCCGTAGACGCGCGGCGTGCCCGGGGCGGGCTCCTCTGGCTTGGGCTTGGTCGTCGGATCGCTGCCGAGCTCGATCTCCTCGGCGTTACTCATGCCGTCGCCGTCGGTGTCGACATCGGCCACGGCTACGCGCCAATAGCGGCGCGCTTCGGCCGCGGCTCCGGCGGCCCGAACGATGACGCTCAACTCCTGCCCGCGGCCGACGTGCAACTCGGGCAACGTGGTCCACGTTTTCAGATCCGCGCTGCTCTCAACCAAGTAGCGTTTGCCCCACGCCCCACGCCAGCGCAGCACGAGGTTGCCCGCAGTGTCCGTCTGCGACGTAGCCGCAAGACGACTGGCGGCATTGAGCGGATCGGTGCCGGCGAGCGCCTCCTGCGCGTTGGTGAAGCCATCGCCGTCCTCATCCACTCCAGCGCCCGTGTTCGGTTGATACAGTGCGGCCCAGACGTCGGACAGCCCGTCAGCGTTACGATCGACAATGGCGAAAAGCGACGGCAGGCCGAGCGTGAGCGCGAGGCCCGCGCCAATAAGAGTGCGTGGGGGAGGCATGGAGGAAGAGGAGATGTCCGTTGGCGACTGGCCAGGCCAACCACTCAGTGTCCGAGCCACTTCAGCCCCGGGATCTCGAAGACGAACGTGTCGCGCGCGGCAACGGTGAGGGGCAGCGAGCCCTGGTTCGACGCGATCGTGAGCGTGGCGTTCGGCGTGCCCAGCAATCCATTGCAGGCAAAGGTGCCATTGCCCACCTCACTGAAGTCGAGCGAACCGGTCGTGGCGGTCGCGAGGCAGTTCGTCACCATCACCATCACCGCGCCGTTCTGATCAACGAAGGCGAGGCAGCTCAGGCCGGAGCCACGGGCCCGTAGCGGACCGACGGCCAGCGCCGCCGCCATGTTCACGCCGGGATCGATCACCGGCGCGATCGCCTCCAGCTTCGTCCGCTCGGCGGCCGGCAGGAGGTCCGCTCTATAGACCAGCCACGCCGACGGCCGATTGGCGGCCAGGAGCTTCGACGGATCCACCGCGTCGCTCACCCAATAGCCAACACTGAGGCCCTGTGCTTTGCCGAAATCCGAGCGCACCGCGGGGTCGCCCAAGCCATCTTGAAGCATGTAACGAACGGTGTAGTTGCCAGACCCTTTCTCGGGCGGACGCTCGTACTCCCGCTGGATGCTCGACGAATAATAGAGCGCCGGACCGAACGGGTGCCGCGGGATGTGCCCGAGGATCGCCGCCAGCTGCCCGACGTCGACCGCGCCCGCATCCCAATAAGTGCGCGTGAAGCATTTGGCCGCGCGGCGGACCGCGCCATCGCGCCCGGCGATGTGGACCCAGCCGGCACTCAGCCAGTTGTGTTTGAGAAACCGCCAGCCGAATTCCACGTTACCGCCGTCGCGCTTCCACGGGTTCCAGAACTCGGGATGGTCGGCATCGAGCACGACGCCGATGTTGGCATCGGGTTCGTAAGCGGAGCTGTGCCCGAGGCAGATGGCGGAGGTCCACTGCGGCTGCACGGCGCGGTCGCCGGCGGACTGGGTCTCGACGTTAAACATCGTGTGCTTGCCCTCGATGTGCTGCAGCCAGATGCGCGCATCGTCGCCAGACCATCGACACATCGACGGTTCGTTGGAAACCTGGCCGCCGACCAGCGGTGTCTTGCCCGCCGCGAGGAGGGTGTTCGCAAACGCCGCGAAGAACCCGGCCTGTTTGTGCGCAATGAAATCGAAGTACTCCGGCTTGAGATGCTGGAGAATGTATTCGTGGCGCTCCCGAACGGTCGCGCCGGGCACCGGTTGGCCCACCCAAGCCGCGAAAGAGTCGAGCAGCCGCGGGTGCCAATCGGTCCCGGGATTGATGCCAATGAAACCGTCGGCACCGTAGAGGGCCCGGACGTTGTGGCGGAGCGCACGGCGCCCGAGCCGCTCTCCGGCCCACTCGCCAAACGTCATGGCTGCCTTGCCCGCCGGCAGGTCCGCCGGAAGCAGCGGCATGCCGAAAGAAATGTATCCCTGATGGGGATAGGCGATGGCGCCGTCGGCATCGAGCGCAAAGTAGGTGTCCTTCCGCGGGTTCATCCAGGCGCCGTACTGTTTGTAGCCATCCCGCTCACGGTAGTCCGGCAGCTCGGCGTTATTGCCGCCGTTGGCGACGAGGAGATCGACAAGCCACGCCACGCAGCCCAGCGAGGGCGCGAGGCCCCTGGCCTCGATTGAGGCAACATCGGCGAGACCTTCATCCCGCTTACTCTCGAACGCCGCCACATCCTCCCAGAACAGTTGCTCCGGCCAGTTGCCCCCGAGGTAGGCCTGCTTGTAGATGCCGTTGTTCTCGAAAACGAAGGCCGGGCGGTCGGCATCGTAGCCGCGGGCCGGCGGGATCGGCGAGGCGTTGGCTACCTGAGGGTTGGTCCCAAGCTGATACTCTTCCCAGTCATTTATCCCGTCGCCATCGCCATCCCGATCCTGCACGGCGACGCGCCAGTAGCGGCGGGCCGGCGCGCCCGCACCGGCTGCCTGCACCGGTTGACTCATCTCGACGCCGGTGCCGACGATCGGCCCGGAGAACGCGGTCCACATTTGCAGGTCGGCGCTGGCCTCGATGCGGTACTCCTTGCCACGTTGGCTAAGCCACTGGAGCGCGAGCGCCCCGCCGGTATCGCTCTGCATGGTGCCTGTGAAGCGGTGCGTGGCATCCTTCGGGTCGGTGCCCGCGACTGCCTCCTGGCCATTCGTCGCACCGTCGCCATCGCTGTCCCAGTTGAGATCGTAGATCTCAGGGTGCTGCAGCTCCCAAAGATAGGAAACGCCCCGACCGGAGTAGTCGAGGATGGCGTGAAGCGGTAGCAGACTGCCGGCGACGAACACGCCGACGCAGAGCGCGAAACGGGAGGAGATCATGTGGGGGAGGTAGAGAGCTGCCCGGAACCAAAACCCCGGGCGCGCAGCTCAACGACGGAGAAACAACGCATCCGGTCAACTCTTGCGCCGTGCCCCCAGCCCCTTTGAAACCGATTTCACCGCGCCGGCGCGGGATTTAACGGTATCGCCTTCAGATCCCAGCGGTACGCCCCGCCGGCGCAGCCGAGCAGGATGTCGTCCGCCGTCACAGCCGAGCAGAACACCTGGGCACTGGGTAGATTGTAAGTTGCCCAGCTGAAGGTCCGGCCACCGTCGCGCGAAAGCAGTACCCCGGCGCCGCAGATGCGGTTGCCCGCCCTCGCCCCCGCGCCGACCGCCGCCACCACTGTGTCGCCCCGGCAGGCGATCCGCTCGAAGATGCTCTGCGACGACGACGCCTCCTCGACGGTATCCCCAACTGTGGCACGAACGCAACCCGCCGCCCGAATGAAGTACGGCTGGAAACGATTCGCGGCCGCCAGCGCCTCGACCGCCGCCGGCGAGATGACCACCAGCTCGTTACCGATGCCGAGCACAAGATCGCCGGCACCGGTCACGCCGATTCCCGGCAAATAGAGCTCGCCAAGCCGTTCCCAGGTCGCGCCGCCGTCGCGACTGCGCAGCAGACCGCCGTTAGTCGCCACGTACAGCAGACGCCGCGGCGCATCGTACGCGTAGTCGATATAGGCGACGCCGGTGCTGTTCGCGGGCAGCGAATGAACGGCGCGGGCAAACGTCGCCCCCGAGTCCGTGGAGACATAGATCGACTCCTTCGCGAGCAGCCAATGGGATCGCCCGTCGGGACTCACCCCGATCCGGCGCCACTCGTGGCCCGCCGGGAGCAGGCCAGTGGCCGACACTGCCGACGTGGCATCAGTCCAGGTGACGCCGCGGTCACGCGAGCGGAGCAGTTTGCAGTCCGGTTTCGTATAGAGAGCACGCCCTTCGCCGTCGCGCGCCACGGTGTAGAGCCAGCCCTCGTCGGGGGACACGCCGACCGGCAGGTACAACTTGCCGATGAAACCGCTCTCCGGGTCGAGCACGGTGCCGTTGTCCGGCGAGACCCGGCGCCAGCGGTCATGGCCCGCGCCGGCGCTGCGAAAGACGCCGTGGTCTGTCGTGGACATGTAGATGGCCTCGGCGCCCACGCCGAACGAGCCAGCGCACTCCGCAAACCCCACGCCGCGATTGGCAAAAACACCGTCGGCCCACTCCATCCAGAGGTCCTCCCAAGTCGCGAACCGATCCTCACTGCGCCACGCGCCAATCGTCGACCAGGCGATCGCGCGGCCCGAGTCCCGATCGAGCGCGAACCAATGCGGCTGCGCGTAGTGCCCGGGCTCCCCATGCAGCAACGCCGCCGGGAGGTAGGCGCGGCGAAAGGTCTTCAGGTCGTCGTCCGAGACCACGACGAAATCGACCCCGCCCCGTCCGACGAATACCCGCTTCGCATCCCTCGGATCCCAGCGCGCCATCAACAGAGAGTGCGACGGGACAATCCCGCCGAGACCGTCGTGGAACACGATCTGGGTACACACTAGCGTCCCGTCGCCGGGATCGGTCGCCCGCAGGAGCTTGCCCACTGCCACCTCTGCGTCCGACATCAGCGTGAGCAATAGTCCGCCGGCAACATGAGGCGAGGGGGCGATATCGATGACCTGATACCCGGCCTCGACCGCCAGCTCGGTGAAGGTCGGCACTACGGCCTTCGCGTTGCGGGTGACATACAGCGTGCCATCTCCGAACGAGACGTAGACGACCTGCGGATTCCGCGGATCGGGCGCGAGGCAGCGCACCCCGGCGAACGTAGTTCCCAGTCGGATCTCGCGAAAATTCCGCCCCGTGCCGTCGCCCAGGTAGAGCCGCTTCGAGTCGAAGCGCGCGGCCATCTGCGTTTCCCAGCCGTAGCGCTCCTTGCGATCATGACCGAACGCGCCTAGCGCAGCGAAGACGCGGGAGCCGTCGGCATTGAAGCGCACCTTGCCAAAGACGGTGCGCTCGACCGCGCCATCGGTGCCCGGCTTAGCCGCGAGCGCGACCGGCGGTAACGCGGGGTCGCGCACCTCGCTCCACGTGCGCCCGCCGTCCTCGGAGCGGGAGAGGTATTGGCTGCCAACCACCAGCACCTGCGGGCTTGCGGGCGAGATGTCGAAGGAGAAGAAGAACCGGTGCGTGCCGTTGCCGGTGCGGTCGTAGGTGAGCTGACGCCATGTCGCACCGCCATCGACCGACTGAACCAGCCCGCCGAGGTCGAGAATCGCGGTAATCTTCTCGCCGGAAACCTGCGCATCGTAGACCACGTTCGCGAAGCCCGGCGCCACGTTGGCCCACACGCGGTTGCGGTCGTTGACCTGCGCGTCGAGTACCTGCTCGCGCAGCCCGGGGATTTTGACCGGCGTCGACTGGATCCCCGCGAGCTGAGGCGCCGCCAGGGCCTCGAGCCGCGTCTGGAACCAGGCGGGCAGCAATGGGGTCGCAGGCAACGCGGGCGCGACCGCGGCAACCGTCGGGTCCGTGCCGAGCGCCCGTTCCTCCGAGTCCAAGATCCCGTCTCCATCGAGGTCCGATGCCCAGTAGGCGACACGCCAGTATCGCCGGGGATCCGTGCGATCCCCCGTGACATGGACCAGGTGGTTGATCTCCTCTTCGCCGCCGGTGAAAATCAAGTCGTTGGCAGGGTCCCATGTGGCGAGATCGGCGCTCGTCTCGATGCGGTAGCGGCGGTGCACAGCACCTTGCCAATGTAGGCGGAGGCCATTTAGCCCAGGCCGCAGCGTCGCTTCCGGCCTGCTCGACCCATCGAGCGCATCGGTGCCGGCCAGCGCCTCCGTACGGTTGCTTGCACCGTCCCCATCATCGTCGGCCGCGGCCTCGCCCACCAGAGGGTTTTGCGCCGTCCAGACGTCGGACACCCCATCGCCATCGCGGTCGATGAACGCCGGAAGCGACGGCAGACCGGCGGCTAGCCAGAGGCTCACACCGAGAAGAATGCGCGCAGGGAACATTGGGAGGGGATGTACTGGAGAATTGCTGGCACTAGCCAATCGAGCAACCGGTAGCCGTCAACCGGCGGCGGGCCGCGGCCGCACGATTTGAGCGCAGATTCACACCAGCCGCCTCTGCGGGAAACGGCGCTCGCTCGTGTGCGGACCACCCGCCACGCCTCCCCCGACCACAACCATTCACTTGCCCGCCGAGGGCGGTGCTCGCGCCACCCATTCGCCCCGCCAATTCTGCATGGGGCGCCCCAGTTTGCCACGAGACGATGCTCGCTGTTGCGAAGCCCCCGCCTGCGGGGTCGATTCTCGTATTGCGAAGGTCGAGCCAACAGCCCCCCTCAGCTCGCTGCCGCGAGGATCGCGTCGGCCTTGCTCAGGCTGGCGTCAACCTCGATGAGAATGTCGGGCAGCTCCGCCTCCGCGATGCCGAGCGCGTCCCAAATTTCAGGCACGCAGGCCTCCGGGCGGTAGGCCGTCCCGTGATGCACCGCGTGCCGGTTACAGACAAAGTCGGCCAGATACACCAGCTGCGCTGTCGGGGTGGCACCAAACAGCGGGTCGTGATGCCCCGCAGTGGCCTGCGCGAGCTGGTCGGGCAGCTTCCAATGCTCCAGCAACCGCGCCCCCACGTCGGCGTGGTCGGTGCCGATCATCTCGCGCTCGACCTCGAAGAGCGGCCGGGCCGCCTCGTGCGCATTGGCCAAAATTCGGCCGTAGCCCACACCCAGCGTACGGTCCAGCACGAGCATGCCGATGTCGTGCAACAGCCCGGCGGCATGCAGCTCGGTGGACGGCACCGCCACCTTGCGCGCGCGCAGCTGCAGAATCTGCGTGGTCTGTGCCACCGCCAGGCAGTGCCGCCAATACGGGCGATAGGCGAACTGCATCGGCCGCAGCGCCCGCATCAATGAGAGCGCGTAGACGACGTCACGCACGCCATCGATGCCCACACGCAACACCGCCTCGGCGATCGATTTCACCCCGCGCCCACGGTAGTAGACCGAGTTGGCCAGCCGCAGCATCCGAGCCGAGATGCCGGCATCGAGCATGGCGACCTCGGCGAGCTGCTCCGCCGTCACCCAGTCGGTGTGCAACAACTGCGACAACTTCACCACCACCTCCGGTGCAGCGGGGAAGCCGACGGCGTCGAGCTGTTTGACGAGTTCTGCGCTGGTGGTCACGGGAGAGGGGATAATCGACGTTTTGGCGAAAAACCGAAGCCTGGAGCGGTAAGAGTGCGGTGAATCCAGCCGCTGGCAATGCCTCGAATCCCGGCTGCGGATGCGACGGGGCCCGGCTCGACTGCGCGACCGAATCGTTCAACCTCGGCGCTTTTGTCGTGCCTGACCGACAAGATCGCCCAGCCCGGCGCACCTCCGCGCAGCTGAACGAAAGCATTGCCAGCCTTCCGCCGCCCCGTCGTAACGAGACGACGAAGTCGTTCCGCTTCGTGCGCGGCACGCCCAGTTCCAACATAGTCCCTGCAACTATCGCTATTCAGAAGGCCGAGCCGGATGACCCCATCCCGCGCCAAACCCTTCCTCGATCCGCGGACTCTTCCCTCGCGTTTGCCTCAAAGGCCAACTTTCACCTCCACCCCACCTGCGTTTCCGGCTTCCCGCCGGGCATTGTTTAGGGGACAACCTTCCCCCTTGGCCTCCGCGCACCACCATTCGCGCCGCGATGCGCCGCCCGCGTGGCGGCTCGACTATCCTCCGGAATTGCCGATCTCGGCCCGCCGCGAGGAGATCGTGCGCGCGATCCGCGAGCACCCGGTGGTCATCCTCTCCGGCGAGACCGGCTCGGGCAAAACCACCCAGCTGCCGAAATTCTGCCTCGAGGCCGGCCGGGGTATTCGCGGGCGCATCGCCTGCACGCAGCCGCGACGCGTGGCCGCGCTCTCGGTCTCGCGCCGCGTGGCCGAGGAGCTCGGGGTGACCTGGGGACGCGAGGTGGGGTGCAAAATCCGCTTCGCCGACCGCACCTCCGGCGACACCACCATCAAGTTCCTCACCGACGGCATGCTCTTGGCCGAGGTGCAGGGCGACCGCGATCTGCGCGGCTACGACACCATCATCGTCGACGAGGCCCACGAGCGTAGCCTCAACATCGATTTCCTCCTCGGTCACCTCAACGGCCTGCGTCACCGCCGGCCGGAGCTGCGCATCATCATCACCTCAGCGACGATCGACACGCACAAGTTCTCGGCCGCCTTCGGGGGCGCACCGATCGTCGAGGTAAGCGGGCGCACCTATCCGGTGGAGACGATCTACGCCCCGCTGGACGAGCTGCGCGAGGAGTCGGGCGAGTTCACCGTGGTCGACGCAGCCGTGGCCGCCGTCGAGCGCATCGTCGCGCAATCGCGCGGCGGCGATATCCTCATCTTCATGCCCGGTGAGCGCGAGATCCGCGACACCACCGAGGAACTCGAACATCGCGAACTCGGGCGGGTGACGCTGCTGCCGCTCTTCAGCCGCCTTTCCGCCTCCGACCAGCAGCGCGTTTTCGCCCCGAGCCAGGCGCGCAAGATCATCATCGCCACGAACGTCGCCGAGACCTCGCTCACGATTCCCGGCATCCAGTTCGTGGTCGACAGCGGCCTGGCTCGCCTGAGCCACTACGCCGCGCGCACGCGCACCAAGCGCCTGCCTATCGAGTCAATCTCGCAGAGCAGCGCCAACCAGCGCGCCGGCCGCGCCGGCCGTGTCTCCGCCGGCGTGTGCATCCGCCTCTATTCCGAGGAGGATTTCACCAATCGCGCACCATTCACCCAGCCCGAGCTGCTGCGGGCCAACCTCGCCGAGGTCATCCTACGCCTGCTGGCCGCGCGCCTCGGCGAGATCGAGACCTTCCCCTTCATCGAGCCGCCGGCCCCTACCGCCATCACCGCCGGCTACGCCCTACTCGACGAGCTCGGGGCCCTCGAACCGGCCGTGGCCGGACAGGCACGCCGCCTCGCCCCGCTCGGCCGCGAGCTCTCGAAGATTCCCGTCGACCCCACCGTGGGCCGCATGCTCCTGCAGGCGCGCGACGAACGAGCCTTGCGCGAGGTGCTCGTCATCGCCGCCGCGCTCAGTATCCAGGACCCGCGGGAACGTCCCGTGGACGAGGAGGCCGCGGCCGATGCCGCGCACCGCACCTTCGTCCACCCGGAGTCCGACTTCGTAACGTTGTTGAACATCTGGGACGCCTACCACGACGAGGCGCAGAAGCTCTCGCTCGGGCGGCTCAAAAAGTTCTGTCGCGCCCACTTCCTCAGCTTCAACCGCATGCGCGAATGGTTCGACGTGCACGCCCAACTGAAGGCGTCCGTGGCCGAACTGGAGACCGACGAGTGGCAGGTGCTGCACGACGAAGCCGACTCGCCGGAGGACGCGGAGGAGGAAAACCCAACGCCCGAGGCGCCAAATCCCAGAGTCCAAACTCCAAACGCCGAGCCGGGCGCCCGCAACGCCGCGGCTTCCGCTGGAGCGCCGCGCCCGAATTCCAGACCCCAAATCCCAAGCCCGAAACCGGGGCCGCAGAACCGGATGCCGGAAACCCGTCAGGTTGCCGCGACGACGGTTACGCCTAGCCGCCAAGGGCCGCAGGTCCACCAACGCGGGCAGGCACCCCGCCCCGGCGGCCCCTCCGTCCCTGCCGCCAGCCCCAAACCCGGAACCCGGAACCCGAAACCCGGCGCGGGCGCCCCCCGCGTCGACGACTGGCGCCTGGGCGGCGAGCGCTACCGGGCCGTGCACCGCTCCCTGCTGTGCGGCCTGCTGGGCAATGTGGCCCGGCGCGAGGACGGCAATCACTTCAACGCCACCAGCAGCCGCAAGGTGGTCGTATTCCCCGGCTCCACCCTGTTCGTCCGCTCGGAGAAGCGTGCAGCCAAACAGGCTCCCGCTGCGCAAAAAGGGCCCAAGCCGGTGAAAGACCTCTGGCTGATGGCCGCCGAGATGGTCGAGACTACCCGCCTCTACGCCCGCACCAACGCGCGCCTCGACCCGCTCTGGCTGCTCGACATCGGTGGCCACGTCCTGCGGCGCAGCTACGGCGAGCCCGACTGGCATCCCGACGCTGGCCGCGTGCTCGTGCGCGAACGCACCATGCTCCACGGACTGGAGATCCAGAACCGCTTCATCGACTACGGGCGCATCGACGCCGCGCGCGCCACAGAAATCTTCCTACGCGGCGCCCTCGTCGCCGACACCCTCGAAACACCCACCCTGCCCTTCCTGGATCGCAACCGGCGGTTGCGCGCCAAGGTCGCCACGATCCAGACCCAGGTCCGTTCCCAACATTGGCTCACCATTGAGGAGGCGACCTACGAGTTTTACGCCAAACGGCTCACCGGGCTTGGTGTATCCTCGGTGCAGGACCTGCAGCGCGAATGGAAGAAACGCGTCTCCGCCGAACCACGCTGGATGCAGATGGAGGAGGAAGACCTGCTCGGCGCCCTCGAGGAGTTCGACCCGGCCGACTTCCCCGACCAGGTGACGCTCGAGAACCGCGCGATGCCGCTCGACTACACCTACAAGCCCGGCGCGCCGGAGGACGGAATCACGCTCCGGCTGCCCTACCGGCAGGCGAAGCTGCTCCAACCCGGCCTGCTCGACTGGCTCGTGCCCGGCCACCTGGAGGAGAAAGTGCAAATGCTCCTTCGCTCGCTCCCGAAGGCCGCGCGCGTGCAGCTCAACCCACTAGAGGCCACGGCCAAATCCATCGCTGCCCTGCTCAAGGCCGACGGCCGCCCCCTGGTCAACGCCCTCGCCGACCACCTTGCCCGCCACCACCAACTGGCCGTCAGCACCACGGATTTCCATACCGAGGAACTGCCCGAGCACCTGCGCGTGCGCGTCGAGGTCGTGGACAATACGGGCAAGCCACTCGCCGCTGGGCGCGAGCTGGAGGCGGTGCGCACCGCGCTCGCCGAACACGAGAAGAAACTGGTCCAGCGCCCCGACGACGCCATCGCCCTGGCCTGGCGGCAGGCACGGATACGCTACGAGCGCGACGGACTCACCGATTGGACTTTTGGGGAACTGCCGCCGCGCCTCGTGATCGCCGAGTCGGCGGGAGTGCCCGCGCACGCGTTTCCCGCCCTCGTGGCCTCCGGCCCCGGACAGGCGGCCCTGCGACTACTGGCGGTGGAGGCCGAGGCGCGCGCCGTGACTCCGGCCGGAGTGGCGGCCCTGGTCGAGGCGCAGATTTCGAAGGAGCTCACCTGGCTCGAACGCGATGTGCGCGATTTGCGCGAGCTCGGCCCGGCGGCTGTAGTGCTCATGCCGATGGAGCAATGGCGCACGGAGGCGTATACTTGCATCCGCACGTGGATCTGCAGCCAGCCGGTGCGCCCGCTCACGCGAGAGGGATTCGTGGTCCATGTGGCCGCCGCCCGCGCGACGCTCAAGGGCATCGTCGGGAAACTGGTCCCCCCACTACGCGAGGCGCTGGCCCTGCGCATGGAACTGCTCACCCACCCGTCCCCCTACCCGGGCATGGAAGCGGAGCTGGCGGGGTGGCTCGGACCGGGCTTCCTTGCCCGCACTCCCTGGACACAAGTCGCCCACCTCCCCCGCTACCTGAAGGCGATGAAGGCCCGTGCCGACCGTTGCCGGCAGGATCCGGGACGAGACCACCGCCGCGCCCTGCAGGTTGCACCCTGGGCGAAGGCCTTGGCCGAGGTCTCCAAGGGGTTCCCGCGCAACGCGGAGCACGCACAACGGCTCGAGGAGTTGCGCTGGTTGACCGAGGAATTTCGGGTGAGCGTGTTCGCCCAGGAGCTGGGCACCGCCCAGCCTGTATCGGAGAAGAAGCTCGCGGAGAAGTTCGGTGAACTCCGCACCGCAGCCGCGCTGTTCGGTGGCCCGCCCCCACCCCCGCAGACGGCGCCGCGGCCGCCCACGCCGGCAGCCCCCGCAGTGAGCCCACCCGCCCCAATCACCGCCAAGCCAACCCGATTGACCAGCTTGGGCGACCTCGGTCGCCTGCTGCGCCGCTGAGCCGACGGGACGGCTAGGGGAATGCGGCCGCGTTCGACCGCAGGAGGAGCCGCTTGCGCCGCCCTCGTGAATCGATGCCTCTGATGCGCGCCTCCGCGCGCCACAACCTGAACACAAACGAACATCCCGGAGGACCCATGCCTGGGCAAAAACAGACGAATCCGCGCGGCACACTCCCGATTTCCGTTCACGCCCAAACCGCTGAAGCGGTTGGCACAGCCATTGCTAAACCCCACATGCCTGCGCAAACAGGCATCAGGGCAACATGGATGTTCCGCCGTGAGGCGAAACGAAGACAACTATGGGCCCGGCGTTAAGGGGTTTTCGCCGGGCCCTTTGCTTTTCCAGCAGAGGCCGCACGAGGTTAACACCCGGGACCAGCCCGGAGCCCTTGCAGCCATGCGCCGCGCGAGAGCCGAAGAGACTTCGGGCGAATCGGATCGGGCAATAACCGATGCGGCCTGCGAGCGCCCCGCAGGCGCCACACCAGCCTCCGTTTCGGGCGGGCTCAGACTAGGGTCGTGGGCCGCTCCGCCGTCAGAGAATCAAGGAAACGGCGCATCGCGGGGGTGAGCACCCGGCCTTTGCGGTGAAGAATGGCTAACGGGCGGGTGAAGTCTTTGCCCTTGAAGGAAATCGACTTGAGCGAGCCCTGGGCCACCTCCTGAAGAATCGTCGCCTGGGGCACGACCGCCACGCCGGCATCGATCTCGACCGCACGTTTCACCGTTTCGATGTTGTCGAATTCCATGACGGTTTCGACCTCGAGCCGATGGTCACGCAGAATCATGTCCACGGCCTTGCGGGTGGGGATGTCCGGATCGAAACCGATGAACTTGTGCCCCGTGAGCTGCTTCATGTCGATCTGGTCGTACTTCGCCAGCGGATGCTGCGGGTGCGTGATCAACACAAGCTGGTCCTCGCGGAACGGGATGATCTCCACCTGCCGCATCTTCTGCGGGAAGGCGACCAGACCGAAATCCACGGAGTTGTGCAGGATGTCCTCGTAGACGAGATTCGAGCGGCGGTATTCCACCCGGCAGTTCACGGCCGGATAGGTCTGGAGGAACTGCTTGATGTAGGGAGGCAGTTCATGCAACCCGATCGAGTAGATGGTCGAGATACGGATGGTCCCGCTGATGATCTTCTTCATCTCGAGCAGCTCGCATTGGAGCTTCTCGAAGTGGTTGAGGATCTCCTTGGATGTGTCGTACACGCGCTCGCCCTCGCGAGTGAGCTGGAACTGTTTCTGGCTGCGATCGACCAACAGCGCCTTGAACTGCCGCTCCATCGAGCGCGCCTGCTGGCTCACCGCCGACTGGGTGATGCCGTTGAGCTTGGCCGCCTTCGAGAAGCTCTTGGTTTCTACGAGGTCAGAAAAGATCTTGAAGTTCTCAATTTGCATGCGACGCCGAAATGTTATCGTTTCGATAATAGAGACTTATAAATTAGCAATACCCGAGTAGGGCCTGTAATGCCGTTGAGCCTAGAAACTTTTCTCTGCCGTCTGGCGGAAGTCCGCCGTCAAATCGACGAGGCGTGCGCCGCTGCCGGCCGCAATCCCGCCGAAGTCACTCTGCTCCCGGTGACCAAGAACCACCCGGCCGACGTGGTGGCCCTGGTCGCCGCGGCGGGGCTAGGAGCGGTGGGCGAAAACCGGGTGCAGGAGGCCGTGGCCAAACAGGCCCAATGCGGAGTGCATGTGCGCTGGGAGCTGATCGGTCACCTCCAGTCCAACAAAGCGAAGCTCGCCGCCCGCCACTTCGATCGCATCCAGAGCGTGGGAAGCCCCAAGCTGGTCGACCAGCTCGACCGGGAGGCCGCCGCCGCCGGCCGCATCCTCCCGGTACTGCTCCAGATCAACGCCGGCAATGATCCGGCCAAATTCGGCGCCGAGCCCGAGGACGCCCCGGCCCTTCTCGAGGCCGCCCTCGGCAAAGCTGCCCTGCGCATCGACGGGCTGATGACCATCGCCCCCCTGTCCGACGCCCCCTCCGTCGCCCGCCACACCTTCGCCCGGTTGCGAGAAATCCGCGACGAACTCGTCGGCCGTTTCGGCCGACCACTACCCGAGCTCTCGATGGGCATGACCAGCGACCTCGCCATCGCCATCGCGGAAGGCAGCACGATGGTGCGGGTGGGCACCGCGCTCTTCGGCGAGCGTGCCGCGGCACCGCCCGGCCCCACTGACCCGCTTGGCAGGGGCCTGCCGAGCCGTCCTGCTCACCGGCCTGCTTGACCCGTGGGTCCAGTCTCCGGCTGGACACCTTGCGGCCCACGCCAGCTCCCAATCACAGGCTCGCGGCCCCCGCGCCCCGGCCACCGCTCACCGCCCGCCGAACGCCACCGTCTCGCCCACGGCGAGGATACGGAACTGCTCCGCCGGCACCCCACGCGCCCGCAGCGTATCCGCCAGCAACACCGGCGGCTCCCGCAGCGGCTCCTCCGTGAGCACGAAAGTACCCCAGTGGGTCGCCAGCGACTGCCGCGCGCCGATGAGCCGGTGGATATCCACCGCGTCCGCCGCCGTGCAGTGCACGGGCGTCATCACCCAACGCGGTTGATACGCGCCGATCGGCAGGATCGCCATGTCGATCCCTCCGATGGCCGCAAACCACTCGCCGAGCTCGCCGAAGAAAGGCGCCATGCCCGTGTCGCCCGCGAAGTAGATCCGCCAGCCGGCCACCTCGAGCAGCCAGCCGCACCAAAGGGTCACATTGCGATCCGGGCCCTTGCGCGCCGAGAAGTGCAGCGCCGGCACCGCGGTGAGCTTCGCGCCCGCTACGGCGAGGGTCTCGCCCCATTCCGCTTGGTGTACCCGGCCTCCGGTGTGCCGACCCACGAAGGGCGCGAGACCCGCGGGCGTCGCGTACGCCGGCGCCTGCCCGAGTCGCCGCAACGTGGGCACGTCGCAATGGTCATAGTGCGAATGGCTGACCAGCACGAGGTCGATGCGCGGCAGTTTGTCGAAGGGGATGCCCGGCTCCGTTCGCCGCCGCACCGTCGGCCACGGCACCGGTGCGCAATGGTTCGACCAGATCGGATCGGTAAGAATGTTCAGACCACCGACCTGGATCAGCCACGTCGAGTGCCCCACCCAGGTGAACTGCATCGCGTCCGCCGGCGGAGCGGCGATCCGGGCGAGATCCGGTGCCACACAAGGCGCCGCACCCGCCGGCACGCGTGAGCGCTCGACCGCCGGCTTCTCCTTCGGCCCCAGGTGCGTCAGCCAGCGCAGGATCGTCCCCGGCGACGGCGCCAGCACGCCACCAAAGTTCGCGTACCGCCCGGTGCGCGGATCGCGCTGCACGCGCAACGAGACGGGGTAACCGAGGAAACGACCAATATTTGAAATCTCATCGCGCGGTGGCGTTCCCCAAAGCGTGGTGCGGTTATGCTGAAACGCAGGAAACGCGACTGCCGCGAACCAGTCCTCCCGATTTCGCCCGTAACGCCGCTCGATTTCTTGAACGAGCCCATCGTAACCATTGTCCCCTTCGCTTATCCACCAAGCATCGACAGATTCGTCGCAACGGAATCCGATGCAAATGTCGTCGACAGCGAAAAGATCCCGTTTGAAAGCGAAGACCTCAACGATCGACGCCCACTCGATCCGCGCTCGCACCTCAAAGTTCACAAGGACGTCAAAGCCAACCGCGTCGAGCCGCGCCGTCCGCGTCACTGGATCAAGACCGCTCATTTTGATGGGTCGCACCGCATTGTCGGAGCAAGAGTCATTTCGAGTGTTCCCGAATTCTCTCGTCGAGGAATTCCTCCGAGCGGAAGGACTCCTCGCCCCACTTCCGATCAAATGGCCTCAGGAAGACCTCGCGATACTTCGCATCGTCCGTCCAAGTTCCATAACTCGAAATGATCGCGCCGATATTGTGCGTCCCGTCGGCCAGTTCACGAACCACTTCAGGTTCGCTCGCGAGTTGCGAGTCGGCGCGAATGAACACGAAAAACCGATCGATAAGATCGGCATAGGCCCGCAAGATGACATCCGGCGGATGGGTGACGGGCTTCATGCGCGAACCAGGTTCACGCCCCCCTCTGTCGCACCGCCTCGAAGAGCGTGATGATCGTGGCCATGGCGACATTGAGCGAGTCGGCCTGGCCGGCCATGGGAATGCGGATGCGCTCGTCGGCCTCCTTCAGCCAGAAATCGCTCAGCCCGTACTGTTCGCTGCCCATGAGCAGAGCCAGGGACCCCTTGAGGTCGGTCTTCGTGTAGAGCTCGGTGGCCGCCGGCGTCGTCGCCACGACCCGGATGCCTTTGGCGCGCAGGAAGGCGTGCACCTCCGCCGCGGTGGCGATGGCCACGGGCATCGCGAAGAGCACGCCGGTCGAGGAGCGCACCACGTTGGGGTTGAAGAGATCAGTCACCGGGTCGCACACGATCACGGCGTCGACGCCGGCGGCGTCCGCGCTGCGCAGGATCGTGCCCAGGTTGCCCGGCTTCTCGATCGCCTCGACCACCAGGAGGAAGGGCGGCTCGGAGAGCTTGAGATCCTCCAACTTCATGTGCCACTGCGGGACCAGCGCGAGCAGACCGTCGGGCCGCTCACGGTAGGCAACCTTGGCGAAGGCCTCCTTGGTCAGCTCGAACAGGCGGGCCCCCGCTTCCTCGGCCCGGTTGATGAGGGTGGTCTCGTTTTCCCCCAGGAACCAATCGGGCGATACATACAGTTCCACGGGGCGTGCGCCCTGGTCGAGGGCGCGCAGGATCTCGCGGTAGCCCTCGACGATGAACACGCCCGCCTCGTCGCGATCGCGACGTTCGCGCAGGCGCACGAGCTGTTTGATGCGGGGATTCTGGAGGCTGGTAATGCGTTCGACGGACATGCGGCGCGCAGGAGCGAAGCAGGAACCGCCGCAAACTCACGACCGAAAACGCCCCACCCCGACCGCTTAAGTTCACGGCCGTGAACCTAAGCGGTCGGAGCCACGACCCCTGGTCCCGTAGGTTTTTCTTCGTCCGCACGCGAGGACCCGGCCCCTCGCCCCCGTGGCCCACCCCCTCGCCGGGTCGACCGAAGCCGATATACCGCGGAAGCTCAGCGGCCGTGAGGGCCGAGGCGTCCCGGGGCCACTGCCGCGATCCGCTCGGCGCCCCAAGGGCCCCCGCGACAATTGGGCCCCGCGGCCTCGGTTCTGCTAGAGCACTTTCAATAAAACTGTAGCCATTGGGCGCCGGGGCGCTCATGGTGGCGAGCATGAAGACGATCTCGCTGGATCTCAGAGAGCGAATCTTGGCCGCCTACGACGCCCAGGAGGGAACCCGGGAGGAAGTGGCCAAGCGCTTCCGGGTGTCGGTTGGGATGGTTAAGAAGCTACTACAGCAACGCAGTCGAACCGGCGACATCGCCCACCGGCATCGTTTTTCGGGACGCAAAGCCAAGATCCTGCCCGAGTATCGCGAGCGTCTGGGGGCCCTCATTGCCGCGCAACCAGATCTGACCCTGTCCGAGATCAAGGCCCAGTTGGCAATGTCCTGCAGCGTACCGGCGCTGCATTACGCACTGGTCGCCATGGGACTGACTTTTAAAAAAAGACGCTGCATGCCGCCGAGCAAAGTCGCCCCGATGTCGCCCAGGCCCGAGCGCAATGGAAGCAAGAACAGGGAAGCTTCGCCCCGGCCCGGCTGGTCTTCATCGACGAGTCGGCCGCCAAGACGAACATGACCCGCCTGCGCGGTCGGGCGCCGTGCGGTCAGCGTCTGGTCGCCAGTTGCCCCCACGGCCATTGGCAGACCACCACGATGATCTCCTCGGTGCGCGTTGATGGCTCGAGTGCCTGCCTCACCATCGAAGGGCCCCACCGACACCGCGGTGTTCCAGGCTTACGTTGGCGAAGTGCTTGTGCCGACCTTGTGCCCCGGCGATCTGGTCGTGCTGGATAACTTGGGCGCCCACAAAAACGAAGCGACTCTCGCGCTGATCACCGCCACCGGCGCGCAGGTTCGTTTCTTGCCGGCCTACTCGCCGGATCTCAATCCCATCGAAATGATGTGGAGCAAGGTGAAAGCCTTCCTGCGGGCTGCCCAAGCTCGCACCCACGAGGCCCTGCTCACCGCCATCGCCAAGGCCCTGGCGACGGTCACCGCCGAAGATGCCAAAGGTTGGTTTGCCGCCTGCGGCTATAGTTTTAATTAAAACGCTCTAGTCGTCGTTGACCGCCCAGAGCCGGAGGAGCGCATGCCCCATCCAAAACCCACCGCCCCAGACTCGGCCTCGCGATAATCGCCCGACCGCTTAAATTCACGGCCGTGAACCTAAGCGGTCGGGAGCCAAGCCATCCCTGCCATGTCCAAGAATCTCCATCTCGGAACGCTCGTGTTCCTCGAATGCCTCGCTGAGGCCCTCGCGGATACGGCTTCGGCCCTCGCTCGGCCAACCGTCGCCAACCTCACCGGCTCGTACGACGACGAACCGCTCGATCGCAAACTCCGCCGCCTCGCTGCGCGCGGAGTCATCACCTTGCCCGACCCAGCCGATCCCCGCATCGTCCGCCTGACCGAAGCGGGCCAAGCACTCGCCCATCACGGGGTCTCCCCCTCCGAACGCTGGGCCCGCCCTTGGGACGGCCGCTGGCGCATGGTGCTCTTCGATATCTCCGAACACGAACACCCGGTACGAGACCGCTTCCGCCACGTGCTGCGACAGGCCCGGCTCGGCTACCTCCAAGGGAGCGTGTGGATCTCGCCCGACCCCCTTGAGCAACTACGCGATACCGTGCGCGCGATGACCGCCAACCCCGAGGCCCTGCTCTTCTTCGAAGGCCGCCCCTTCGCGGCCGAGTCCGATGCCGCGCTCGTCAACGGCGCCTGGGATTTTCCCCGGCTCGACGAGGCGCACCGGGAATGCCTCGGCATTTTGGCCCACCCCCCGGCGGACACCGACTCCTCCCACCGCTGGAAAACCTGGCTATTGAAAGAACACGACGCGTGGCTCCGCGCGCTCGATCTCGATCCGTTGCTACCCTCCGTGCTTCTGCCGAAGAGCTACCAGGGCCAGGAGGTGCATTCGCTCCGCTGCCGCCTACTTCGCCGCGCCTTTCCGCACAGCCTCGGCTGACCGCCAGCTTCGACCGCTTAAGTTCACGGCCGTGAACTTAAACGGTCGGCAATCTCAAGCTGCTCCAGGAAATGAAGTTTGGGGTTCTCCTCCCGGCCCGGGCCTGCTTTCGCTAGTGCGTGGCCAAAAAGCGTTTCAACGACCATCCCTTCCCGTACCACGCCGAGATCGAACTGGAGATCTCCAAGCTCACCAACCTAGGCATCGGCTTGGGGCGGGTGGAACTTCCGAATGCGGAATGCGAAACGCGGAGTGCGGATTCCACGCGGCCCGCCGCTATTCCACAGCCCGCAAGTGGAACTCCGGTCCTTCCGACTAATCCGCAATCCGCCATCCCCACTCCGCAATCGGCCGCTTCGGTTCCCGAAACCCCGAGCTCAAGACCCGGAACTCCGACGGCCGGCGGCTGGGTCGTCATGGTGCCCTTCGCCCTGCCGGGTGAGCGCGTGCGGGTGCGGATCTTCAGCAACCACAAGAACTACTCCGAGGCCGACTTGGTGGCGGTGCTCCGCCCCTCGCCCCACCGGATCACCCCGCGCTGCCCGCTCTTTGGCGATTGCGGGGGTTGCCAATACCAGAACCTCACCTACGCCGAACAGCTCCGATGGAAACAGCAGCACGTGGCCGAGGTGCTCCAGTACATGGCGCGCATCGAGTTCCCGGTGAACCCCGTGATCGCCTCGCCCTGCGATTTCGGCTACCGCTCGAAGCTCACCCCCCATTTCGAACTGCCGCGGACCGGCCGGCCGGTGGAGATCCCAAACACCAGGCCCCAAACGCCAGACAGCGCGGCGCCCTCCGCCGCCGGAATCGCCGCGGCTTCCTCCTCCGGGAGCGCCTCCCTCGGAACTACAACAGTCTCGGCCGATCGTTCAGCCTTCAGCCTTCGGCCTTCAGCGTTCCCCATCGGCTTCCTCAAGCAGAGCTCGCGCTTCTCGCTGGTCGACGTCCCGCAGTGTCCGATCGCCACCGACGCCATCAACGCCCGCCTCCCCGCCACCCGCGCCGAGGTCTTCGCCAAGGCCGCCGCCGGCGCCTATCAGCGCGGCGCCACCCTCCTGCTCCGCCATTCCCTCGAAGGCGTGACCAGCGACTACGAGGCCACCATCACCGAGGAGGTCGAGGGCGTGCGCCTGCGCTTCCTCGCCCGCGACTTCTTCCAGAACAACCCCTTCATCCTGCCGGCCTTCACCGGCTACGTGCGCGAACAGGCCGCGGCCGCCGGCGCGAGCTTCCTCGTCGACGCGTATTGCGGCAGCGGACTCTTCGCCCTCACCGCGGCCCGCCGCTTCGAGCAAGTGGCCGGCATCGAACTCAGCGCGAGCGCCGTGCGCTGGGCCCAGGACAACGCCACCGCCAACGGCATCACCAACGCCACTTTCCGCGCCGGCGACGCCTCGGCGATCTTCGCCGGGCTTGACTTCCCGGCGACCGAGACCGCCGTCATCATCGATCCACCCCGGCGCGGCTGCGATGAAGCGTTCCTCCGCCAACTCGTCGCCTTCGGCCCGCGTACCATCGTTTATGTGTCGTGTGATCCCGCCACCCAGATGCGCGACCTCGCCACCTTGCTCCCCGCCGGCTACACCCTAACGGCAGTGCAACCTTTCGACCTCTTCCCGCAGACCCGCCACCTCGAGTGCGTGATCACCCTGCAGAAGAGCTGAGCGCCACCACCCATCCCCATGTCCGACGCGCCCGTTCCTCCCGTCCCCCCGCAGCCGCCAGTCCCTCCCGGTGACTCCGCCCCGCTGCCGCCCACCCCGCCTCCCATCGAAGGTACCGAGGTGCGCAGCCATTTCGTGCGCACACGCAACGCCGTGATCATCCGCGCCACCTTCACCGAGCTCTACGTCGACTACTACCTGCATCTGGCCGCCAACCACGTGCGCCCCCCCGAGCAGCACGACCAAAAATTCAAGGACGCCCTCGCCGCTTTCGTGCTGCACAGCACTGCCCGTCCCCGCACCGAACTCATCGCCTGGACGCTCCATTTCGAGCAATCGATGCTCAACATCTTCCTCACCGCCGACATCGCTGAGGAGTCCGTGGCCGGCCGCATCTTCGCCGACAACGTGCGCCAGATGCAGGCCAACTACCTCTACAGCGACGTGGTCGTGGGCCGCAACCCCACCCACCGCAGCATGATCACCTTCCCCGACGAGGACCCGTTCCGCGCCGCCGAGGCGTTCTACCTCCAGAGCGAGCAACGCCCCGCGCGCTTCTTCACGGTCGGTCCGGAGGATATCGTGATGGTCTGCTCCCACCCCGACTGCGACACCGCCTGGTTCGATTCGCTCACCGTCGAGGCGCTGCGCGATCTCGACAAGACCGAGACCCTCTCCCTGCTCGAACGCCGCCGCTACCGCTGGCACTGCGGCTGCAACCAAGAGAAGATCCTCGGCGTGCTTGCTCCGGCGATGCGCAAGGATCCCGCCAGCCTCTTTGGCAACGACCCGTCCCTCCAGGTCAACTGCCCACGCTGCGCCGCCCGCCACGTCGTCACCCGCGAAGCGCTGGAGGCCTACGTCGCCGAACATCCCGCCAAGGACCCCGCCTAACCGCTCCGGCGTTCGCCTTCACCTACTCCCTGCCGACTCTGCCAATCCCCGCCTCCTCGCTCCGCACGGTGCACCTGAGAGGGCCTCACAGGAACTTCGCCGCTCCTGCCCGGTCGTAGCCGCCACCGATAGCCTTGCCCCGCCGTCCTGTTCTGGGAAACTCCGCCACGCCTCTTGTCATGAAAACCCTCCTCCGCGCCTCCCCCTTCGTGGCCTTGCTCGGCTGTGGTTTCCTGCTCCCGGCCGGCCACGCAGCCGATCCGGCCAACAGCCCCAAGTCCAAGCTCGTATTCGACAACTGGGAGAAGTTTGCGGACGTCGCCGTCGGCGGGACTTCCGCCAAAATCAGCTCCGATCTGGTCTTCCGTGAGCTCGACCGCCATCTCGCCAGCCTCGCCCGCCGGTACCTTGGTCCAGGCGAGACGCTCGTCGTCACGATGCTCGACATCGATTTGGCCGGCGCCATCGAACCGTGGCGAGGTCCCGACTTCGGCAAGATCCGCTATCTGCGTGACACCCATCCGCCCCGCCTCGCCTTCGACTACCAGGTGCTCGACGCCTCCGGCGCCGTCCTCCGGCAAGGCGCCGAGAAGCTCACCTCGCCTGGCTCGATGTAGGCCATCGCCGTCACCTCGCCTGTCCGACTGTAGGACACGGCGGTGACGTGGCCCCTCCGCTCGACAACCAGGTCGCCGCCCTGGCCCCCAGCAAGCCCGCCGCGCCGCCCATCCCCGAGCGAAGGCTGCAATGGGTTTCGGACGTCGCCTACCGGCCGTCCAGTACCCGCCGCCCGCGGTCAGCGGCTCACCGCCACCGTCCACCGCCTACGGTTTGCGCTCCACAGTCGAATACGCACGATCCCCCGCCCAGCGCTCCCGCCCACTGTTAACCGTCCACTGCCCACTCGTCTTCTCTTGCCGCCCGCCGCCCGCTCGCCCAGCAACTCCTCCCCGTGGACGAAGTCCTCCATCTCCTCGTCATCCTCACACCGATCTTTGCGTTAATCGGCTTGGGCACCGTGCTACGCCGCGCGGACTGGCTCACGGCGGAAGCCGACTCCAGCCTCTTGCGACTGGGCGTGAACCTGCTCTTTCCCTGCCTCATCTTCCAGTCCGTCGTGGGCAACAACGCCCTGCGTGATCCCCGCAATCTCCTCTGGCCCCCGCTGCTGGGCTTCGCGTGGATGGGGCTGGGCTGGCTCACCGGCTGGTGGACCGGCCGCTCTCTCGGGCTCGCCCGCGGCAGCGGCCTGCGCACCTTCGCCTTCACTAGCGGATTCCCCAACTACAGCTACCTGCCGATCCCGCTCATCGGGGCGCTCTTCGGCCCGGGCACGCTTGGGGTGCTCTTTGTCTTCAACGTCGGCATCGAATTCGCCGTCTGGACCGTGGGCATCCTGCTGCTGGCCGGCGGCTCGCTGCGTGAAGGATGGCGCCGGCTGCTCAGCCCGCCCGTGCTCGGACTGCTCGGCGCCGTCGCGCTCAATACCCTCAGGGTCGAGCTGCCCGCCCCCGTGCTCAAAACCGTGTCGATGCTCGCGGCCTGCGCAGTGCCGCTGGGTCTGCTCCTCATCGGAGCCCTGCTCGAAGAACATCTCCACAACCCCAGGGCGCTGCTGGCCCCGCGAATCAACGCCTCAGCCGTGTTGCTGCGACTGGGCCTGTTGCCCCTCGCCTTGCTGGCCACTGCCCGCTGGCTGCCGCTCTCGCCCGAGCTGCGGGAGGTCCTCGTCGTCCAAGCCGCCATGCCCGCCGGAGTCTTCCCCATCGTGCTCGCCAAGCACTACGGCGGCCAGCCCCTCACCGCCGCCCAGATCGTCCTGAGCACCACCGCAGTGTCCATTTTTCTCATCCCCTTCTGGATGAGATTCGGCGTCTGGTGGCTCGGTCTCTGAATGCATCCGTCGCCCGGACGACAATTGCAGCTTGCCGTTCCCCCGAAAACTGGGGTCATCAGAGGGTGGACGTCCGCCCCCCAACCCTCTAACGTCACCTGCCGTATGAAGTTGCGACACCTCCTCCCCCTTTTCGTGATCCCGGCGCTCACCGCCACCGGCTGGGCGCAACCCACCGAGACCACGGCCAAACTACGCCGCGATTTCACTACGGTACAGCAGCAGCGCGACGCCCTTTCCGCGCAGGTCACCCAGCTGCAACAGCAGATCGCAACCCTGCAGGCCCAACGGGCCACTCCGCAGGCCGGCCTGTCCCCCGACGACTCCGGGCAACTGCGCCGCGACTACAACGCGGTACAACAGCAACGCGAGGCCCTCGCCGAACAAATCGCCCAGCTCCGCTTGGAGATCGAAACCCTCCAAGCCGACCGCGAAAAGCTGAAGGCAAGCCAAACCACCATGGCGGAGAAGCTCGCCGCCGCCGATACCCGTTTCTCCGACGACACCAGCAAACTGCGCAGCGACTTCAACGCGGTGCAACAACAGCGCGACTCCTCGCCAAACAGATCACCCAGCTACGCGGAGATCGAAACCCTCCAAGCCGACCACGCCAAGGCCAAGGCCGACCAGGCTGCACTCACGGAGAAACTCGCCGCCGCCACCGCCCGCTTGGCCCAGACCTCGAAAGTTCCGACAAACTGCGCAGCGACTTCAACGCGGTGCAACAACAGCGCGACTCCTCCACCGAACAAATCGGTCAACTACGCCAGGAAACGAAACCCTCCAGGCCGACCAAGCCAAGGCCAAGGCCGACCAAATTGCACTCACCGAAAAACTCGCCGCAGCGCCGCCCGCGGCCCAGACCTCCGGAAGTTCCGACAAACTGCGCAGCGACTTCAACGCGGTGCAACAACGGCGCGACTCCCTCACCGAACAAATCGGTCAACTACGCCGGGAGAACGAAACCCTCCAGGCCGACTGCGCCGCGTTGAAGGCCAGCCAGACCACCCTAACAGAACAACTCACCGTCGCGACCGCCGCCGCCGCCGACACCCGCGCCGTCGAGACTTCCGAGGCGCTGCGCGCCCAAAAGGAGGCCGAAATGACCACCGACATGACGGTGCGCGCCTACGCCATCAAAGAGCAGGAGGCGCTCGACTCCGCCAAGGCCGCCGCCGCCGCCATCGAGAAACAAGTATCCGCCGAGCGCGACCGCGAGGGGGCTGTCGCCGAGGCCCTGCGCCTCGCCGCCGAGCTCGAGACGGCCAAGCAGTCCGAGGCCGCCGCCCTCGCCGCCAAGGCCCAGATGCAAAACGACCTCTACGCCGCACAGATCCGTATCGACAATTTGGCCCGCGCGTTGGCCGCCCGCAGCGGCGTTCCGTACGCCTCCGCCAACACGATTGCCCCCACCGCGGTGCCGACCGAGGAGCCGCCCCCGGCCGCGGTCCCGGCAGCCAAGCCCGCCGCGCCCAAACCCGCGACCAAGTCCAGCCCCACCGCCGCCCGGCCCGCCAGCGAAAGCGCCGGGGAGTCCGCCGCCGCCGCTCCTGCCGCGCCCGCTGCTCCCCACCGGCCCGCGCACCCACACCGTCGCGGAGGGCGAGAATCTCTCGATCATCGCCTTCAAGTACTACCAGTCGCCGAACAAGTGGGACAAGATCGTCGCCGCCAACCGCGGCAAGCTGAAGAACCCCGACCAGGTCCGCCCGGGCATGGTGCTGGTCATCCCCTGATCGAATACAGCAAGCAAGCCTCCCCACTAACGAACGGCCCGCCGCTTCCGCCGGGCCGTTCGCGTTTTCAACCCCTCGCATCCGGCCGCTACCGGCCGTTCAACCCGCCGGCCGAACCGCCAGAACGCCGGTTCTTCCGCTGTCGGGTCTCCCCGTTGCCCCCGCCCCGGGTGGGCACGATTCTTCGGGTACAGCCCATGGCTCTCCCCCGAAAGAACACCGCCGAATCCGACCACCTCTCCGGCGCCGACCTGCAAGCCGAAATCGCGCGCGGTGGCCGCTTCGTCGCCTACCAATGGTGCCTGTCGGTGGGTATCCTTACGACCAAACAGGTCTCCCGCCCCTACTTCCTACACCCGGAAGACTCGCGCTTCGGCCCCGGCTTCCGCTGGACCTTGCTCACCCTGCTGGTCGGCTGGTGGGGCCTCCCCTGGGGCCCGATCTACACCGTCCAAGCCATCTGGACCAACCTCCATGGCGGCATCGACCAGACCGAAGAGGTTCTCGGTCATCTACGGGCCCCAGGCCCCCTGCAGTCTCTGCCGGTGCCGGCTCGAGAGCCACGGACACCCGCAGAGGCAAGTTCGCCCGCCGCTACGCGATGAACGGCCTGCCCCGGCACCGTCGCGGTCCGCCATTCTGGCGGTCTCATTCACCTCGTGTGCCAGGAAGTCGGCCGCGCCAAGCCCCCCGTCCGCGCCACGCGAGCGACCCGTCGGCGCTGCCGGAGAGGATGGGCGCTCCCGTTCCACGTTCCGACTTCAGCCTTCTGCATTCTTCCTTCTGCCTTCGCCCCCCGTTCACCCCAGCGCGAGCACCACGCTGAGCGAGACGATCGAAAGCGCGGTGCTCAGCACCACACTACTGGCCGCCAATGCCTCGTCGCCACCGAGCTTGCCGGCCAGCGTGAAACTCGCCGCCGCCGTCGGGGTCGCCAGAAACAGCAGCGCGATCAACGTCTCGTCGGGCGACAGCCCGATCCAGCGCGCCAGCGGCCAGCCGAGCAACGGCGCCACCCCCACCTTCAGCACCGCGGCGAGAAAAGCCTGCGTCCTCTTCCCCCGGATGCGCATCGTCACCAACGTGCCACCAATGCACAGCAATGCCAGGGGCAACGCCATCTGCCCGGTCACCGCCAGCGACTGCGCCAGCCAACCCGGCAGCGCCAGGCCGGCCGCTGCCACGCCCGCCCCGGCCACGCTGGAAAGCAGCAGTGGGTTGGTCGCCAGCTGCCAAGCGAGCGTGCGCATCGCCCCTGGTCCCGGTTTCCCATGACCGACCAGCAACAGCAGCACGCCCAGCGCGTTGGCGATCACCGTCAACGGGGCCATCGCCAGCAGCGCCACCGGCCACGCCGCGCCCGCCCCGCGCGCCGTCAGCGCGAGCGAGATCACGGGCAGGCCCACGTAGGCGAGGTTGCCACGGATTGCCGCGTGCAGGAACGAACCGAAGGACTCCGGGGGCACCCCGCGCAATTTCGCCACCACGTAGGCGACCCCCAGCGCCAGCAACGTGGCCCCGCCCATCACGCCAAATACCGTCATCGCCCTTCCCCCACCGAGGGCCGCCCCGGAGATACTGGAAAACAAATACGCCGGCAAGCCCACGAAGTAGGTGAGGCGATTAAGCTCCCCGATCAGCGCCGCCGACAGAAAACGCACGCGGGTGAGCACCGCGCCAAGGGCGATGACGAGGAACACCGGTAAGACAATGGTGACGACAAACACGTGGCCGACGCTGGGGGCCCCACGCGCACTTGGCAAACCACCGGCGCATTCGAGGTAGGGACGGCGCTCCGGCGCCGTCGACTGTAGGCCAGGGCGCCGCCCGGGCCGATCGGCGTCGAGGCCACGTCACCGCCGTGGCCTGAAGAACCCGACGGCGGCGCAACGAAACCACGCCTGCTTTACAGCCAAGCCCACCCGCCTGCGGCCGCACCCAGCACCACCGCCCACGCTGGCACTTTCCCCCATTGCAGAGCAGCAAACAGCAGCACTGCCAGCGCGAGCGCACGCCCATCGGTCACACCCGCCGGCAGCACCGGCCGGCAGAACGCTGCCGCCAGGATCCCGACCACCGCCGCGTTGGCTCCGCGCAGCGCCGCCTGCGCCGCCGGCTGACGGCGAAGCCGTTGCCAGAACGGCGACGCCGCCAGCACCAGGAGCAGCCCGGGCAGAAAGATCGCGATCAGCGCAAGCATCCCGCCGGCCACGCCCCCCGGCCCTACCTTGCTCACTGAGCCAAGGAAGGCGGAAAACGAGAACAGTGGCCCCGGCAAAGCCTGTGCCGCCCCGTAGCCTGCCAGAAACGTATCGTGCCCGAGCCAGCCGGGAGTCACCACTTCCGACTCCAGCAGCGGCAGTACCACATGCCCGCCGCCGAAAACCAGCGAGCCCACGCGATAGAACCGGTCCACCAGCGCGACCCATCCGTATCCCGTCGCCGCAGCCACCATTGGCAACACCACCAGCAGCGCGCCGAACACCCCCAACCACGCCAGCCCCACGCGACGTCGCGCCCCCGCCAGCGGCCCCGCCGCGACCACTTGCGCCAACGAATACTGGTTGCGCAGGAGCACGCCGCCCAGGACTGCGCCAACGCCGATCACCACCATCTGCACCCATGCCGCCGGCCAGCACAGTAGCGCCGCCGTCGCGCCCGCCGCCACGAACAGGCGCGGCCAGTCCGGGCAAAGGGCGCGTCCCATCTGCCAGACCGCCTGGGCCACCACGGCGACTGCGGCGACCTTGAGCCCGTGCAGCCAGCCGGCCGCCGCGACTTCGGGCATCCAGCCAAGGCCACCGGCAAACCCCAGCATCAGTACCGCAGAGGGGAGCGTGAAGCCGAGCCAGGCCGCGAGCGCGCCCGCGAATTCACCCCGCAGGTACCCGACGGCAAAGGCGAACTGACTGCTGCCCGGCCCCGGGAGAAACTGGCAAAGCGCGAGCAGATCGGCGAACCCCTCCTCGTTGAGCCAGCCGCGGCGCTCGACAAACTCGCGCCGAAAATAGCCGATGTGCGCCGCCGGCCCGCCGAAGGAAGTGAGCCCCAACCGCAGCGCGACAAGAAAGAGGATCGGCGCCGGGATGCGGCCGGCTGTCGCGGTCCTCGCCGTGTCCGAACCGGGCGCTGCGTCCGAAACCATGCCCGCGACGATGGCACCTGCCCCGCCCTCCTCAACGACATTCCCGCGCGCGCCCGTCCCATGCCGCCTTCCCGCCCGCGCCCCGCGGGGCGCGCCGGCCGTATCCAAATATATACATAGCGCAAGTCGATGTCGCGATCGCGACACGCATTTGCACCCTGCCGCGCCCCAACCTCGGGCGCCCACGGGTACCCAAACGCAAAACTCTGTCGCGATCGCGACAGAGTTTTGCACCCGGGCCACCGGCGCGCACCCGAACTGGCCGGCGCCGCCGGCACCCGCCAGGAGCCCCGCCCTCGCGGAAACGGCCCGCGGCCCGGGCCTTGGGCCGACTATTTTCATACGCAAAGACCTCTCCCCCAGCACCTGCCCCGCAACCGCCAAGATGCCCCTTGTGCCCGGAAGCTGGGCACGCATGATCGCCCTCGTTCGCAGCCTAAGCCGGCGCCCCTTCCTGGGTGACGGCACGGGGGACCCAACTTCTCTGGACTAAAAACCGGAGACGGGGCGCATGGAGCCGGGCAACCGGTTCCAGGGCCACTTCCAAGGCCTAGCCCGTCAGCTAACCTCGTCGGCAACTGGAAGGGTGATCCGCTAGGGCCGCCAAATGGCGTTCCCCAAGGTCTCCCCAAGTTCAACTGCTTCGGAGGACAGACGGGGAACACCCGCTCGAACACCGGAGCTTGCAGTGGAGCACCTCCTATGACCTCGATGGTTATGCCTAGTCTCGGCGCGGCCGCCTGGCTGCTGTTGCGCCTTGTTGTCGTCGCTTCCGGCCTGGTCCTCGTCGGACTGGCCATGAAAAATCGCGCCGCCGCCCGCTGGGTGTCGGCCCTCGCCGGAAGCCTGCTGCTTCTCGGCTCGCTCGCTTGGAACCCCACCTGGTTCGATACGGCGGTCGCTCTCGGCTTCGTCCTGTGCGCCGCCCCGACCCTGCTTGGACTGGTGGTGATCCGGGAGAACCGCGTAGGCGTCGTGATCAAGAAGTTCGCCGGCGCCTCGCTGCCGGCGGGCCAGCTCATCGCGCTCGCCGGCGAGGCGGGCTACCAGGCCGACACGCTGCCGCCCGGGCTGCATTTCGGCTACTGGTTCTGGCAGTTCAACGTCGTGCGCGTGCCCATCATCAGCGTACCGCCGGGGGAGATCGCCCTGATCGTGGCAGTGGCCGGCGCCGCAATCCCGCCGGGGCGCATCCTCGCGCGCGTCGTCGAGTGCGACAACTTTCAGGACGCCCGCGGCTTCCTTCTCCACGGCGGCGAAAAGGGCCGGCAGCTCGGCTTCCTCACCGCCGGTTCCTACCGGATCAACACCGCCCTCTTCACCGTGGTCACCGCCGCCAACGCCCGCGAGCACGGCATGTCCGAGGACGAGCTGCGCGTGCACGAGGTGCGGCCCGACCAGGTGGGCATCGTCACCGCGCTCGACGGGGCGCCGATCGAGCCGGGCGAGATCGCCGGCCCGGTCGTGCCGGCCCATGACAACTTCCAGAGCGGCAAGGCGTTCCTCGACGGCGGCGGGCGGCGCGGTCTCCAGGAACAGGTGCTGCTCTCGGGCTCCTGGAACCTCAACCCGTGGCTGGTCCAGGTCGAGCAGGTGCCGATGCTCAACATCCCCATCGGCTCGGTCGGGGTCGTGATCTCTTTCGTCGGCCGCGAGCACCGCGACGTGAGCGGCGCGGAGTTCAAGCACGGCGACCTCGTCGACATCGGCCACAAGGGCGTGTGGGTCTCGCCGCTCTACCCCGGCAAACACCCGATCAACACGCGTATCATGCGAGTGGAGCTCGTTCCCACCACCAACATCGTCCTCAACTGGGCCTCGCGCACCGAGGCGCACAACTACGACGCCAAGCTCAGCTCGATCACCGTGCGTTCGCGCGACGGCTTCGCCTTCAACCTCGACGTGTCGCAGATCATCCACGTTGGCGCGCTCGATGCGCCGAAGGTCATCTCGCGGGTGGGCTCGATGCAAAACCTCGTCGACCACGCCCTGCAGCCGATCGTCGGCAACTACTTCCGCAACTCGGCGCAGAGCTACACCGTGCTCGACTTCCTCTCCGCGCGCAGCACGCGCCAGACCGAGGCCGCCGCGCACATCCGCACCGCCATCGGCGCCTACGACGTCCAGGCAATCGATACACTGATTGGCGACATCACCGCGCCGGCCGAGCTGATGAAGACCCAGACCGACCGCAAGATCGCCGAGGAGGAGAAGAAGACCTACGAGGTGCAGGAGTGCGCCCAGCGGCAGCGCCAGCAGCTCGTGCGCGAGACCTCGCTGGCCGACATCCAGCAGCAACTCGTCGGCTCGGAGCAAGGCGTGCGCATCGCCGAGCTCAAGGCCGGTGCCGCGGTGAAGGCCGCGAGCGGCGAGGCCGACTCCACCCGGTTGCGTGCCCACGGCGAGGCCGAGGCGATCCGTGCCACGGGTACGGCGAAGGCCGAAGCCTACCGCGCCGGCGTCGAGGCGCTGGGCCCGCAGGCCTACACGCTAATGCAGCTTATGCAGACCATCGGGGAGCGCGGCGTGCGCATCGTGCCGGATGTGGCCGTCAACGGCGCCGGGGCGGGCGGGGGGCTTGTCGAAGGCCTGCTGGGCACCATGCTCAAGGAGCGAACCGTCGCGGCGACCGCGACGTAACCACGCCGGCAATCAATCCAGACGGGGCACCGGCCGCCACCTGGTCGGCGCGATTGACCTCAATCGCCGCTGGCCGCGTTGTGGTCAACGCGGCCCACCGACCCGGTCTGCTCCGCGAATTCAAGATTCAAGACACGCTGCCCGCTGGCCGAAGTTCGGCCGGCGCCCGCTTCTCCTTTTGCTCATCCGCTCGCTCCGCCGCCAAGGCTGGAGGGCACGGAGGGCAGCGGCGCGCGCCCTCCCCTTCCGCTCCGTCCGGGGGGGGGCGCGCGTCCCGATTTTGGATCAAAGGGAAGGGGCGAAATCCGCCCCGACAAAGGAGTATGGCGACGAGACACTGGGCTGTGAAACCCCAGCACGGAGCTGCCCCACCGGGCGGTCCGAAGCGAATCCGCGCCACAGGCCGGGCGCCCTGTGCCACCAGGCAGCTCAGAGCGCAGCGCCGCCGGCCAGGGACAGGGTGAGGTCGATACGCTCGGAGACCTTGTCGGTACTCTGGCCGGCCTGAATTCCGAAGTCGGCCCGGTTGATGGCGAACTGCGCCCGCAGCACCAGCAGGTCGCCCTTGAGGTCGGCCTTGTTGAGCCGGGCGCCGAGTTTGCCCGGCAAGTGCGTGATCGTTACCGGCACCGTGATTTCCTTGGCGACGCCCTTCACCGTCAGGATCCCGGAGATTTCCCCTTTCGTGATACCGGCGTTGGTCGTGGCGTGGGCGAGCGACTTCGCCTCGAAGACGATCTCGGGATACTTGGAGACATCGAGCCAGTTGGCGCCGTGCAGGTGGTCTTTCATCATGGGATTGCCCACCGTGAGACTGGCGGCATCCAGCACAATGCGCCCGGTGGTCGCCGCCGGGGAGGCCGGATCGAAGCTCACCGTACCGCTGATGCCCGTGGCCTGGCCGGAGATGGACTCGAGCGGGGCGTCGAGGTGAAACTGGACGTTGTTCACACCCTTCGGATCCTTGAAGTCGAAGCTCAAGGGCGCTCCAAACGTGGAGGCAACGGCGAACGAGAGGGCGGCGGTGACGAGGCGGTGGATGGTAGTCATTTGGTTTTCTGGTTGGTTGGAAGCTTCCTGCGAAAGAGCGGGCTGAAGCCAAGGAGGGCGCCGCCGAGGAGCAGACCGAGGGCCGGCGTTTCCACGCCCGGCACGAAGCGCTCCTGCCATTCGACGACGCTCAGGCCCGTGATTTCATCGGTGCGCTCGACTCCGACGTGCGTCTGCCACCAACCAATCCGCGCGCCGGCGGCGGACCACCAGAGCAGAGAGGCAAGGACTAGGACCAAGGCGATGATTCGGAGGGCGCAGCGCATGGGAACGGGAGGAGAGGGGCGGGAGGGAATGCGCATTTATCTTGATGTCAAGAGAACCGCCACCTCCTTCTCTTCTGGCTCTACCGTCGGAGCAAAAATCCCCAAGATTCTCTCTCGACGCCGCGCGGATCGATTGGAATGCTGCGCGCTCTTGTTGGACGTATCCCCAACCCGTCGGCCCCGCCCTCTCTCGCATGAAAGTTAACGCTCTCATCCTTGCCCTCGCCGCCACCTGCGGCGCCCTTGCCACTCCCGTTTTCGCCCAGGAGATGTCCGCCGACGTCGCTGGCGAGATCGGCACCGCCTCCGCCCTGCTCCAGGCGCGTATCACCGCCGAGCAACGCCACGCTGTCGGTATCCCCGACAGCATGGAAGGCTGGGCTCGCTTCGAGGCGGCCGACAACCCGGAGTTCGAGCGCCCGGTCGTCACCGAATGGGTGAAGATCAGCCCCGCGAACGACTACGTCATCAAGTACATGTTCGGTCGCAACTCCGTGGAGTCACTGCGCGGTGGCAAAACCTACTACTGGCATGTGCGCTTCGGCCCCAACCCTTCGAAGCTCACCACCAGCCCGACCCACACCTTCCAGACCCTCTCCGGCTCGCTGGCCTCCCGGCCCATCCGCATCGCGGTGGTCCAAGGCATCGACCTTGCTGCACCCAAGCTTAGTGCGGCGCTCGACCAGGTCGTCGCGGCCAAGCCCGACTACGTCGTCTTCAATGGCAACAGCGTGCTGTACGATCTGCCCGGCGCCGCCGCCACCACTCAGGACGCCATGCGCGCCAAGTGGCACGCCCTCTTTGCCCAGCCCAAGATGAGCGAGCTGCTCGGCAAAACCGGCACCTTCTGGCTCAAGAATGACCGCGATTTCCGCTTTGCCGGCGCCGATACCACCGGGACCCGCGAGCCCTCCGCCGAACTCGGCGCCAACACCTTCCGCGAGCAGGCGCCCGTCACCGACCCGCGCGACCCCTCCAGCCTCACCTTCCGCGCCATCCAGGCCACCCGCGACCTTGCGCTTTGGATGCTCGAGGTCCGCGACTACCGCAGCCCCAACTCCGCCCCGGACACCAAGGGCAAGTCAGTCTGGGGCACATCCCAAGGCGAGTGGCTCCAGCGCTCCCACGTCAGCTCGACCACCCCCTTCAAGATCATGATCCAGCCGACGGCTATCGTAGGGCCGGACGCTGCCACCGACACCCATCCCACCGCGTTCCGCGCCGAGCGCCAGGGACTGCTCGACCATGTGAAGGCCAACAAGCTCAACGAAAAGGGCCTGCTCTCGATTGTGGGCGGCAACGGCCAGTATCACTCGGTTTCCCCGGAAGGATTCGAAGAGATCTCCGTGGGTTCCCTCACCACTCCGGCCGCCGGCGCCACCGCTGCCGCCGGGGTGAAACAGCTCTTCAGCCAGTCCCAGGCCGCCCCGGGCTTTGCCCTCATCGAGGTCATTCCTGGCACTCCCGCCGTCGCCGCCGCCCCCGGACGGACCGCCGTCGAAGGTACGCCCGCCAAGCTCACCATCTCGCTCATCAACGCCGAGACCGGGGCGGTGGTCTACTCGATCAACCGCTCCGCCCCCTTGAAGAACTGAGGGCACGCACCTTACCGCTTCCCCCAAAGCCGCGTCGCTGCCGACGCGGCTTTTTTGTGCCCCACGGCAAGGCGGCGCCCCCCCAGGGGCCCGGCCCGTTGCCGCCTGTTGTCGCGCCAGCTCCGCCCGCTACTCCTGGCCCAACACCAAACGCGGGCTCACATGCCAGAGCAACGTCCACGGCGCGCCCCGCAGGATACGCTCTAGGCAGAGAACCGCGCCCTTCTTGAAATCCACGCCGCCCACCTCGATCCCGAGCAACCGACCCGCGAGCAGGCCCAGATGCGGCTCATGCCCGACGATCACCAGCGAGTCTCCATGACGGCCCAACGCCGTCGCCATCGCCGACACCTCATCCTCGGGCAGCAGACCTGCGGCTTCGCGCAAGCGCACCTTCAGCCTCGCGCCCTCGACTAGCAGCTCCGCCGTTTCCCGCGCGCGCACCAGTGGGCTGTGCCACACCTCCGTGATGTCCGCCGCGGCGTTACCGCGCAGCCAGCGCCCCATCCCAAGGGCGACCTCTCGCCCCTTCGGACTGAGCGGGCGCACCGGATTCTCGGCGTCGGAAACAGCGTGGGTGTGGCGGACCAAGTAGAGTTTCATGGTGAAAGTCGTTCGCGCCGCCAGCTACCGTCGGGCTGCCTGGTGTAGCGCAAGCGGTCGTGCAGGCGGCTCGGGCGCCCCTGCCAGAACTCGATCGCCGTCGGCACCACCCGGTATCCGCCCCAAAACGGCGGCAACGGCACCACGCGCCCCTGGAACTCGGCCATGCGTGCGGCCACGCGCCGCTCCAGTTCTTCTCGCCCGCTCAACACCGTGCTCTGGGCAGAGGCCCACGCCCCCACCTGGCTGCCCAGCGGCCGCGAGTGAAAATACACCGTGCTCTCCTGCGCCGACACCTTCTCGACGGCGCCCTCGACGATCACCTGCCGCTCCAGTTCGTGCCAGGGAAACAGCAACGCCGCCCGAGGGTTCGCCGCCAACTCTCCCGCCTTCCGGCTCTCATAGTTGGAGTAGAACACGAACCCTCCGCGATCCGCACCCTTGAGCAGCACCATGCGGGTCGAGGGCTGGCCAGCGGCATCCGCCGTGGCCACCACCAGCGCATTGGGCTCACGAATACCAGACTTCACCGCCTCGGCGATCCAACGCTCCCACAGCGGCCACGGGTCGTCGGCCGGCGCGTCGCCCTCGGCCAGGCCGGCCAGGCCGTAGTCGCGGCGCATATCGGCAAGGTTGAGCCGCGCACGCGAATGCGAAAACCATTTCCACAGCGTCAACGCGCCCGGCACACCGAGCAAATACGAGAGCAGTTTCGGCCGGGAGGCGGGCATGGCTCAACCCTCACGTGTCAGCGCTGCGATGTCATGGGCAAACTGCGGCCATGCCGCGGCGAGCTCCGCGCGGCCGCCCAGCTCGAAGTCCGCGTCGTCCCAGCCCGGCGCCAGGGAGCAACCCAACAACGCCCAGCGCCCGCCCGCGGCCAAGCGCGCTCCCTGCCAGCAACCGTGGGGGACCACTAATTGTGGGGCGTCGCCGGCGGTCACCGCCGAGCCCAGGCGGAGCCACTCACCGCGCCCGCTCGCCGGATCGAGGCGCAGCAGTTCCACCGTGGCGCCGGCATGAAAATGCCAGACCTCGTCGGTGCGCAGCCGATGCATCGCGGAGACCTCGCGTCCAGCCATCAGATACAAGATGCTGGTGCCCGCCGGGCGCGCACCGCCCCCGTAGCGCGTCGGCAGCACTGCGCCGGCCAGCACCTCGGCGCTGGTCCACACCCGGGTGAACCAACCGCCTTCCCGCGGCAGCGGCCTCAGTCCGAAACGAGCAATGAGCTGGGCGACTTCCGGCACGCCGGAAACAAAACGCCGCAACGCTCCTCCGGCAAGCCCCGGAACAGCCTGCATCCCGCCGGAAGCCCGGGTACCCGGCCGGCCCGCATCCGTAACCCAATTTCCGAGCGTTGGCCGGTCGAGGGGGGCCGGTCGAGCGCAGGCGGCACAGCGTGCCAAGGAGCGTCGCCCCGCCCAGCGTGGAGCCGCTGCCCTTACGCCACCTCAGGTGAGGACCTGGAGCGCTCCGCCTATGGCCGGCTACATGGCTGCGGCGCCGCGCAGCACGCTCCTGCGCTACCGTGGTGCCTCGCAGAGCCCGAACGAGCCCGCCAGGCCCGCTCGCAAAGTTTCGCCGCCGGCGTTGCGCCCTTTCCACCGGGCCTTCATCATGCCCGTCGGCGCTCGCCGCCGCCCGATGACCGAAGCCACCACGCCCAACGCCTCCCCGCGCAAACTCTCCGCCGAGTTGCACGCGCTCAACGCGCATTTCGGGCACGAGGAAGTACATCTGGGCAAACTCATCGACGTGCTCGGCGACCGCACCTACTCGCTCTTGATCGTCCTGGTGTCCCTCCCCCTTTTCACCCCGGCGACGCTTCTGGGAATCGCCTTGGCGATCGGCCCGCTCGTCACCGGCCTCGGGCTGGGGCTGGCGTTTGGCATTCACCCCAGCCGCCTGCCCGAGCGGCTCCGCGCACGCCGGTTGCCCCCGCGCTTCTTTGGTGTGCTGCTCCGCGGCGCGGAGAAGGTGATCCGCCTGCTGGAGCGCTTTTCCCGCAAGCGGCTGCCCTTCTTCGTCACCGGGGAGTGGACCCACCGGCTCATCGGCGCCGGGATCGTCCTGGCCTCCCTCCTGCTGATGGTCCCAGCCTTCCTCTCCAACGGCCCGCCGGCCGCGGCCATGGTTTTCCTGGCCATGGGGCTGCTTGAAGAGGACGGAGGCATGGTGCTGGCCGGCATCGTGGCCATCTTGGTGTCCATCGCCTACTTCACTCTGCTGGGCTTCTTCGGAGTGGAGCTATTCGAATTCGTGCGCCACTGGTACGCGGCGCACTTCGGTTCCGGCGTGCCGATCCCGGTCCCCTAGCCTACGCCGCAAACAGCAGGCGGCACAGCGCCTCCTCGGCGGCCAGCCCCGCGGGCCAACCGTAGGCCGCCGCTACCGCCGCCGCCAACTCCTGCGCGGCTGCGCTCTCCGGCTCCACGTCCACCACCCCGCCACCAGCCCCACGCCAGGCCCGCACCACCGCCGTGCGCCGTTCCTCCTGCGCGCCGGTGAGGGCGCCACGCCGCGTATCTGCAGGCCACGGCAGCGGGAAACAGCGCAACGTGCTTGCGCCGAGCCTGCGGCCCGTCGCCCGCAACCAGGCCTCCAGCCACGCCGAGCCGAGCACGCCGGCGAGAAATTCATCATCGCGGACCGCCGCCACCAAGCCGCGCGCGGGCAGCATCGACGCCGGCACCCACCTCCAGCGCGCCCCCAGTCCACCAGCCGGGGAGGCAAGAAACCGGTCGTTTTTCGCCAACGCGATGCGCAGCTCCGCCCCCGGACCACGCCGCACGATCCGCCCGCCCGCGCGCCGAAAGACCCGACCGACCTCGCCCGCCTGCACTACCGCCCGCTCGTCCTCGCCCGGGGGGAAATCGATCGCCCAACGACGCACCGGGGCCTCGCCCTCGGGCCAATCCGCCCCCCAATCAACGGGCGCCAACAGGGGCCTCACCCATTCCGGTGCGAGCCGCCGCCAGCGTTCGGCCCGAGCACCCACAGCGCAACACCCCCCCGGCACCGAAGCCCCGGTGAAAAACACCCGTTCGTTTTCCGGACGCGACCGAAGCGGCATGGACGGCATCATCGGCAGCTTGAGCCGGCGCAGCGGCGACGACAAGCCGCACCACCATCGCGAGCAAGTTGTGAACAATTCACCACACCGACTGCGCGCAGCCCTGGCGCCCGCTCCGCCGCCGCGCCAACTGCATCCCAAATTCGCGAACGTCGCACTGCCTGCTATTATCGCTGCCCCTTCCCGACCACCCGATGAGCTTGCCTGCCACCAGCGCCTGGCTGCCCGATCTCCTTTTCACCGGAGCACGCTTCGAATCGGGCCTCGCCTTGGTGGCTGACGCCCAGGGAACGATCCTGCGCCTCTCACGCGAGCCCGCCGACCTCGCCGCCGCCCAGCGCCTGTCCGGACGCGCGCTGCTGCCCGGTCTCGTGAACGCCCACTCCCACGCCTTCCACCGCGTGATCCGCGCCCGCTCCGAGTTCCGCTCCAGTGCCCAACGCGACACCTTCTGGACCTGGCGCGAGGTGATGTTCCGTGCGGCCACCGCGCTCGACCCCGACGACCTCCTGCGGGCCTCGCGCATGGCCTTTCTGGAGATGGCGCTCTCGGGTATCACCACCGTGGGAGAATTTCACTACCTCCATCGCGCCCCGAACGGTCGCGCCTACGCCGAGCCCAACGCCATGGCGCTGGCTCTCGTACGAGCCGCCCGCGAGGTCGGGCTGCGCATCTGCCTGCTGCACAGCGCCTACGCCCGCGCCGGCTGGCGCCGCACGCCCAGCCCGGCCCAACGCCGTTTCATCATCGAGTCGCCCGACGAATACCTCACCGCTTACGCCAGTCTCCGCGTGGCTCTCGCCTCCGACACCGTGGCGGGGTTGGCCTGGACCGGGTTCGCCCCTCACTCGCTGCGGGCCGTGCCACCCGACTACCTACGCGCCATCCTGCCGGCCATGCGCGCCCACGCCGCCCCGGTGCACATGCATCTCTCCGAACAAACCGACGAGAACGAGGTCTGCCTGGCCGAGCACGACACCACCCCCATCGGCCTGCTCGAACACGAAGGAGTGCTCAACGAGACCTTCACCGCGGTACACGCGATCCACATCTCCACCCACGAAGCCGTCGCCTTGGCCCGCGCCAAGGCTCATGTCTGCGCCTGCCCCACCACCGAGCGCAACCTGGGCGATGGAATCAACCCTGCCGACCTGTTCTTCGCCCGGGGCCTTCCGGTCGCGCTGGGCACAGATACCAACGTCCAGACCGATCTGCTCGAGGACGCCCGCGAGCTCGAGTATCACCTCCGGCTCAAATACCTCCAACGCGAGATCCTCGCCCCGGCACCCGCCCCCGAAGTCGACTCCGACCCCTCCGCCCTCGCCACCCGGCTGCTCGCCTGCGCCACCCGCCACGGAGCCGCCAGCCTGCATGCCCCCGGTGGCAGTCTGGAACTCGGCCGCGCCGCCGATTTCTTCACCGTCGCGCTCGACGACCCTGCCCTGGCCGGAGCCGACGTAGCCACCCTGCCTGCGGCGATCGTCTTCGCCGGCGGCCGCAGCTGTATCGTGGACGTGGTAATTGGGGGACGCCCCGTCGTGGCCAACGGCCGCCATCCGCAACAGGCGGCCATCGTGGGCGATTTCCACGCCCTGCAGCACAAGCTCTGGGCCCACCTATGAGACAGGCCCCACCCCCAACCTCCCCACCTAACCCTCCCCACGCCTGAGGACTTTTCCCTCAACCGGGGGAACGGACGGCCGATACTTCCGGAAAGGGAAATGTGGAAACATTGACGACCCATCATCTCGCCCCGTTGCTACGGGATCTTCCGCCAACACCGGCCGTGTTGCCGCGCCTGCTGACGTTGCTCTCCGACATGGACTCCCACCCCGACGACGTGGTGGACCTCATCAATCTCGATCCTGCCCTCACCGCGACGATTCTGCGCGCCAGCCGCTCGGCCTTCTACGGCGGCCGCGCCCAAAGCGTGGAGAACCTGGAGGATGCGCTGGCCGCCATCGGCTTCAAGGAAGTCTACCGCCTGGTCTCCCTCTTCGTGCTTTCCGAATCCGCCCGCGAACCGCTGGTACTCTACGGGCTCACCCCCGAGGCCTTCTGGCGCAAATCCGTCGCCTGTGCCCTAGCGATGGAGACGCTGTGTGGCGAGATGGGCGCTCCCGGGGCCACCGGATACACCATCGGGCTGCTCCATGCCGTGGGCGAGATCTTCGTCAACCGCGTCGCGCGGGCGCAGGCCCCGCACGGGCTGCCGCTGGTGGCCTTCGCGCAACCGCTGGCCACGCCCCAGCAGGAGCTGGAGGCCTCCGGACTCACCCAGTCCCAGGCGGCCGCCTACGCGATGCGTCACTGGCGCTTCCCCGAGACGGTGATCGAGCCGATCGAGTTCCAATTTCAGCCCCACGAGGCGCCCACCTACACCCAGATGGCGCTGCGCCTACGCTTGGGCAAATGGCTCACCCATCTGGTCCTCGGCGACGAGGCCACGGCCCGGGCGGTCAACCCGGAGTTCCATTTCGCCATCACCGTGCCGGGCAACTCGTTCGCGCGCATGGTCGACGATCTGCGGCGCCGGCTCGACGAGGCCGCCGGCTCCCTCCACGGCACCGGTTGCGCCGTCGCCTAGCCCACCCGGGAAAATTTCACTCCGCGGGCGATATTAGGAGTTTTCTCCGGCGGCCGCTTTCCTCCACCTTTTCCCCGCGATGAGCAACGAAGAGCGCCCCCAACTTTCGCTGCGCCTGCGCGGCCGGTCCGACGCTACTTCGGCAGTGCCGCCCCCCATCCCCGTCGAGCCACTACCGCCAGCCGCCGAGGCCCCGCCCCCGCCGCAGGAGCCGGCGCCGGCAACGCCACTGCTCTCACTGCGCAAACCTCGGCTCACCAGTCTGCTCACCAGTCCCGGGGACCCTGCTCCAACCCTGGCCGTACCGCCATCTCCCGACCCGGCACCAACAGTGGCGCTGTCCGCGGCGCCGCCCCCCATCTTCCCTGAGCCTTCCGCTGGTTCGCCTCCACTGATCATACCGGCCACCACCCCGTCGATCGAAGAGCCTCCGCCACTGCCTGCCGCCGCGTTCTTAGCGGCCCCTGCGCCGGCCCCCCCCCCGTCTCCTCCGACTCCGCCGTCGCCCCCGTCCTTCCCTCCTCCTTCCTCGGTCGCCCCGGCAGTCGAGCCATTGCTGGATCCCGCAGCCAAGGCCCCCAGCCGGCAGCCGGCCGCCAAGCTTCCCCCCACCCACCAAACCGGTTCGGCCCGCCAACTTTCCCCCGCCGCCCGGATTCGCCGGACCGAAATCCACGACCCCGACCGCACCACCCGCCCCACCTGCTGCAACGGCAGCAACAACAGCAGCGGCGACGCCCGCCAAGAAGGCCCCGCCCATCAAGCCCAGATGGGGCGCCGCGGCGGCTCCGACCAAGAAGCCAAGCGCCTCGCTCGCGCTTCTCTTGCTGCTCGTGGTGGGCGCGGCCGCCTATGTGTATTTCATGGACCCGCTGGGGCTATTCCAGCCCGCACCGATCGCCGTTGTCGTCCCCCCACCCTCCCTGCCCGAACCGCTGCCCGAACCCGAGCCCCCTCCGGTGGTTACCGTGCCCGCTCCCGTTCCCCAGCTTCCCGTGGAGCCGCCGGTGCCGGCCGAACCCGAGCCGCCGCCTCCGCCGCTGCCCGAACTGCAAAACGTCGTCTCCGCTTTCAAGATTACGGGGGCGCGAGCCAACAGCATCGGCGGCACGATCATGATTGGCACCACGGCCTACCAGGCCGGCGAGGTCGCCGACCCCGTCCATAGCCTGACTTTCGTCAGCTTCGAGAACGGCGTGATGACTTTCCGGGATCCGCGCGGCTCGCTCTACCGGCGGCGCTTCTAGGCCCCCCCGGGCCGGCCAGCGGCGGCACGCCACAGCCGGCTGTCGCCGTGGGGACCATCCCTCAACCTGCTCTTCGCACGGCGCCGGGGCCGATTTCAGAGCGGCCGCGCACAGCCGATACTCACCGAGGATGAGCCTGCACGAGCACAAGCCCGATGCCTGGCACCGCAGCCTCGGGGAGGACGCGGTGACCGAGGCGCACGACCCGGCCACGCTCCGGGCGATCGAACACGCCGCGCGCTTGGCTCGCGAATACCACGATCACGGCAGGTTGCTCGACCCCTACGAGGCGATGGCCGTCGCCTGTAAGGACGGCCATAGCACGGAGACGCTCTACTCGCTCGCCCGTCACACCGCGGCCACCACCGGCGGCCATCTCGACACCATCCTCAAGCATCTCGAGGACGCCTGGCCGGACTTCACCTGAGGGCGCCGACCGCAGCGGGCGGGGCCGCCCAGGTGGGCACGGCATCGCCCGAGCCGGTGGCCGCAACGGCACGGGCGGCTCGCCGGCCGGGGACTCGGTTCACCTCAGGGAACCATTTCGCGAATGGAACCGTCGGCCTCGTAGAAGAGCTCCTGCACCTTCACGCTGCGCCGATGGCTCACGCCACCCGACAGCGTCGCATCGTGATAGTACAGGTACCAGCGGCCCTGGAACTCGACGATGGAATGGTGCGTCGTCCAGCCCACCACCGGGCTGAGAATGCGGCCGCCGAAGGTGAACGGGCCCATCGGGCTCTTCGCCGTGGCGTACACGAGCAAGTGTGTGTCGCCAGTCGAATACGAGAGATAGTAGGTATCCTTGTATTTGTGCATCCACGGCCCCTCGAAGTAGCGGCGGGTGGTGTCCTCGGCCTTGAGCGGTACCCCGGCCGTATCGCGGATCACCGCGTCCTGCGGCACCGTGGCAAACTGGAGCAGGTCGGCCGAGAGCTTGGCCACCTTCGGGCAGAGCGCGAGCTGGCCGTCAGGCGGCGTCTTGGCGTCGGCGACAAACTTGCCCGTGGGCCAGCATTGGAGCTGCCCGCCCCAGAGACCGCCAAAATACATGTAGAACTGGCCGTCGTCGTCGCGGAACACGCAAGGGTCGATGCTGAAGCTGCCCTTGATCGGCTGTGACTCCGGCACAAACGGCCCCTCCGGCCGGGTGCCCACGGCCACGCCGATCCGGAAGATGCCGTCCTTGTCGCGTGCCGGAAAATAGAGGTAGTACTTTCCGTCCTTGAACGCCGCATCCGGCGCCCACATCTGGCGCGAAGCCCACGGCACCTGCTTGAGATGCAGCGCCTCGCCGTGGTCGGTGGCCGGCCCGTCGGGCTGGGCCTGGGAGAGCACGTGGTAGTCAGTCATCTGATACTGATCGCCGAGGTCGTTCTCCTCCACCTCAAGGTCGAGATCGTGCGACGGGTAGATGTACACTTTCCCCTCGAACACATGAGCCGACGGGTCGGCGGTATAAATGTGGGAAACAAGCGGCTTGCGGGTCATGGAATACGCGGTTCTGGGGATGGAGACGTGGAGGGCAACCGTCGGGGCGCCCGAGGCGTGGAAACAGGAGTGCGCCAACGCCCGTCCGAGTTCGATACCCCGATTGCTCTAACTTTTGCGCCCGCCGCCTGCGGGCCGCCCGCCCCGCCCCTAGAACACCACCCAGAGCACGCCCAACAGCCCTAGCCAGCCCGCCCAAACCACCAGAGCTGTGCGCAGCCACAAGCGGGCGGTGTACTCCAGGCAGGTCTCGTCGCACAGCGACACACGAAAGGCGGCAGGGCAGGATCGGGAATTCATGGGCCTACCTTACCCAAGAGGGTTGGACATCCGCCGTCCGCCCCCGCAAACACTCCCCCATGCCGCCCGACGCCGTCCCCGTCCGTCTCTCCCGGCCGCCCTATGAGCGGATGACCTACATCCACGACCAGCTCCAGCAGGACAAGCACCCCAACTGCTCCTCTCTGGCCGCCCACTTCGAGGTCTCCAGCAAGACCATCCAGCGCGACCTCGAGTTCATGCGCGACCGTTGGCAGCTGCCCATCGCCTACGACGAGCCGCGCCACGGTTACTACTACTCCGAGCCGGTGGAGAACCTCCCGCTGGTCACCATGACCGAAGGCGAGCTTGTCGCCCTGCTCGTCGCCCAGAAGGCCGTGGAGCAGTACGCCGGCACCGCCTTCGAGGCCCCGCTCACCAACGCCTTTGCCAAGCTCACCGCCCAGCTCGACGGACCGGTCACCGTCGCCCTCGGCGCCGCGCGCCATGTGTTTTCCTTCAAGTCGGCCGGCCCCGCCAAGGCCGACCTCGAGCTCTTCCGCCAGCTCAGTCAGGCCGTACTGGAGACGCGCGAGATCACCTTCGCCTACCGTAGCCTCGGGGCCACCGCGCCCACCCACCGCCGGGTGCAGCCCTGGCACCTGTGCTGCGTGGACAACCAATGGTACCTGATCGGTCACGATCTGGACCGCGCCGCCAAGCGCACCTTCGCCCTGCCGCGCATCGCCGGCGTCGAGCTCACCCCCCGCACCTTCCCCCGCCCGGCCGGCTTTTCCATCCGCGACCACCTCGGGGGCAGCTTCGGGATCATCGCCGGCCACGGCGACTACCGTATCCGCCTGCGCTTCGACTCCTGGGCCGGTCAGCTCGTGCGCGAACGCTTCTGGCACGACACCCAGGAGCTCACCGAACGCCGCGACGGCGGGGTCGAGCTCGTGCTCGAGCTCGACAGCTTGGCCGAGGTCGAGCGCTGGGTACTCAGCTGGGGCGAACACGTCGAGGTGCTCGCCCCCAAGGAACTGCGCGGCCGCATCGCCGCCGTAGCCCGCCAGCTCGCCGAGCGCCACGGTTGAGCCCGCAACGTCTCCACCCTTTCAGCTCCGCTTTACTTCCGCTCCCGACAACCGACTGGCCTCCGGAGTCTGATCGGGATGAGCATCCCCGGATGGGATTTCCAGCAGGACAATTGGCGGGCGCCAGACGGCTCCTCGCCTTCTCCTGGCTCGCCGCTTCGTGCACTGCCGCCACCTACTACGTCGCCTCGAACGGCCGGAACTCGGCCGACGGCACGATCAACGCCCCGTGGGGTACACTCCAGTACGCCGTTGATTATCCAGGGCTCACCGGTGGCGACACCATTTATGTCCGCGGCGGCACCTACGCGCAACGCGTCACGATCACACAATCGGGCTCCGACGCCGCGCACCCCCTCACCTTCGCGGCCTACCCGGGTGAAACTCCGATCCTCGACGGAACCACCCTCACACCACTCGACGACAACAACGGGCTTATCACCATCGAGGATGCCGCCTTTCTGCACGTTGTCGGCTTCGAACTCGCGAACTACCGGGTGACAAAGGAGTCCGACAGCCCCAACAAAGTTCCCTGCGGCATCTACCTCCACGGCGCCAGCAGCGACATCGAGATCCGCGGCAACACTATCCACGACATCGCCAACCATTTCGCCGCCGGCAACGCCTTCGGCCTCGCCGCCTACGGCGACACCCTCCATCCGATCACAGGCCTCGTTATCGCCGACAACGAGATCCACCACTGCCGGGTCGGGAACAGCGAGTCCCTGTCCATCAACGGCAACATCGACGGATTTGTCGTCTCCGGGAACCGGGTGCACGACAACACCAACATTGGCATCGTCGCCATCGGCTACGAAGAGACCTACGCCGGAGACCCCAGCCTCAACCGCGCCCGTGGCGGCCAGATCCGCGGCAACACCGTCTGGGAGTGCACCAGCAGCGCCAATCCCGCCTATGAGAACTCGCCCTGCGCCGGAGGCATCTACGTCGACGGCGGCACCGACATCGTCATCGAGAACAACACCAGCTATCGCAACGACATCGGCCTCGAGCTCGCCAGCGAGCACGAGGGCCGCACCACCGACCACATCACCGTCCGCAACAATCTCATCTGGGGCAATCGCGTCGGCGGCATCCTGCTCGGTGGGGCGGAGCCTGCTAACGGGGGATCCGAATACAATGCGGTGTTCGCAAACACGCTATGGGCCAACGACACCAGGGCCGATGGCAACGGCGAGATCCAGTTCAACCACTGGTGCCATCACAACACCATCCGCCACAACCTCATCATCGCCAGTGCGCAGGCCCTCCTGTGCACCAACCCCGTCGCCGCCACCGTCAACAAGCAGCCCACGAACACCGACAACCAGTTCGACTGGAACCTCTGGTGGGCCCCCGGCGGCGCCACCGCCTCCGAGTGGCAATGGAAGAACAGCGCCCGCACCGGCTTCACCGCCTGGAAGAGCGCCACCAGCCAGGACGCGCATTCGCTCTTCACCGACCCTCAACTCCGCAGTCTCGCGACTGCCGCCGGCGCCCTGCCCGATCTCCACCTGCGCCCCGCTTCGCCAGCGATCGACGCCGGCGACCCCGCCTTCATCCTCGATCCGGACGAGCGCGACTGCGACCGCCAATCCCGCCTCACCGGCACCCGCCTCGACCTCGGCGCAGACGAACTCGCCCCCCGCGACGCATGGCGCCGCGCGTATTTCGGCCCCACCGAGTCGGCCACTTCCGCCCTCTCCGCCGACGCCGATGGGGACGGCCTGCCCAACCTGCTCGAATACGCGTTTGGCGGCGACCCGCTCCATCCCGCTTCGTGCCCCCACCCCGTCGCCGGCAGCGCCGCCAACGACAACTCCTTGCAGCTCACGCTGGCCTTCCTGCAACCGCCCGCCGCCACCGACCTCACCTATCTTGTCCAGTTCAGCACCGATCTCGTGAACTGGGCCGACGGCTCCCGCTACAGCCCCTTCGGTGACGTGCCGGCCACGCCATTCACCCATGAGTTTGGGCGTCTCCCAGTCCCCGACGGCACGCGGATCACCGTGGGCACCGCACTCGCCCCCGGAGCGCCCCGAGTCTTCCTCCGCCTGCTCGCGATCCCCGAAGCTGTCGGCCCGTAACCTACATCGCGCGCGCCGGGAGCAGCGGCAGGGCAGCCCCCGCTTGCACACCCGGCTCGCCTGCTCTGACAGCCTCGTCTGCTGCCGCACAGGGCGCCCTGGTTGCACCCACCGCCAAACGGACCCCGGCGAGCCCTCATTTCCTGGGGGATTTCTCCCTATTTTCCCCTTCAGCCGGGCAGCGCGGGGCCGATAAGCCGCTCACCCCTGTGCGCCGGCTACCCGCTGAGGCTACCAGGGTCTTTCCGTATGTCCTCCTCCGCCGCTCACCGCCGTTGTCTGATCGTCGAGGACGATCTTGTCTCCAACCGCATCGCCGCCCGCGTCCTTGAAGGCGAAGGGTGGCAAGTCACCAGCGCCCGCTCCGCCGAGGAAGCGGTTCAAAGCACCGGAGAGATCGTGCCCGATCTGCTGCTGCTCGACCTCGGCCTGCCCGGTATCGACGGCCTCACCTTCTGCCGGCAATTGCGCGCCGATCCCCGCTGGCGCGACGTGCACATTGTGGTCTGCACCGGCCGGGTTGAGCCCGCCGACCTCGCCGCCGTGCTCGATGCCGGGGCCGACGACTACCTCACCAAACCGGTGTCGCCAGCCCTCCTGCGGGTGCGACTGCGTATCGCGGCCGCACGCGTCGATCGGGCCCACCTCCGCCGCGAGTTTGAGCGCGAGGCCTCGGCCTTCAAATTCAGCGCCGAGTCCAGCCAGGACCCCGTCTACTGGATCGATCCGGCCCGGCGCTTCCGCTTTGAGTGGGTCAACGACGCCTGCTGTCGCCACTTCATGCGCACTCGCCAGGTCATGCTCACCCTCGCCTTGGAGGACTGCGATCCCACCTTCGGCCCGGCCGAGGCAATCCAATTGCGCGAGCAATTGCGCGCCAACGGCTCCTACCTGCTCGAGACTCTGCATCTGCGCGGCGACGGCAGCGTGGTTCCCGTCGAACTTTCGGCCAACCGCTTCCTCGACGGCAACCGTGAGCTCGTCACCGGCTACATCCGCGACATCTCTGCGCGCAAGGCCGCCGAGGCCACCAGTGCCCGCGCCGCCCTGCTACTGGCGCGCCTGCGCGACGCGGTCGTCTGCACCGAGCTCGACGGCACCGTGACCTTCTGGAACGAGGGCGCCACCCAGCTCTTCGGCTGGACCGCCGGCGAAATGCTCGGCCGCCCCCTCCACCAGCGCTTCCCCGCCGAGGCCGCCGGCGAGTCGCGCGCCCTGCTGGCCCGCGTGGCCGCCGGCGAGGAGCGCCACGGGGAGTGGCTGGACTACCGCCGCGACGGCTCCCGGGTTTGGACCGACTCCTCGCTGGCCCGCTTCCTCGATGCGAGCGGCCGGCCCGCCGGCGTTCTCAGCATCGCCCGCGATGTCTCCGAGCGCAAACGCGCCGAGCTCGAACGCAGCGAACTGGAACGTAAACTACAGGAAACACAGAAGCTCGAGAGCCTCGGCCTGCTCGCGGGCGGCATCGCCCACGATTTCAACAACCTGCTCACCGGCATCCTCGGCAACGCCTCGCTCGCCCGCCTCGACCTCCCGCCCGACTCCTCGCTCGACATCGGTCTCGGACAAATCGAGACCGCAGCCCTACGCGCGGCCGAACTCTGCCAGCAAATGCTCGCCTACTCCGGCAAGGCCCAGTTTGTAGTGCGCGCCCTCTCGCTAGCCCGTCTGGTCGACGAAACCGCACGGCTCCTCCACCTCTCGATCAACAAGAAGGCCCACCTCGTCCTCGACCTCGCCCCCGATCTTCCCCTGATCATGGGCGACGCTACCCAACTGCGCCAAGTGGTCATGAACTTAGTGCTCAACGCCTCCGAGGCCCTCGGACCCCATCCTGGGGAGATCAGCGTCACCCTGCGGCGGGTAGCAGTGTCGCGAGCACGACTCAGCAGCTGCCACACCGGCGCCGACCATCCCGGCGGCGACAGCATCGAGCTCACCGTGCGCGACACTGGCGGTGGCATGAACCCCGACACCCTCGCCCGGATCTTCGACCCGTTCTTCACCACCAAATTCACCGGCCGAGGCTTGGGCCTCTCCGCCGTTCTGGGCATCGTGCGGGGCCACCATGGCGCGCTCGACGTCGTGAGCTCCCCCGGGACCGGAACCACCTTCACCATCCTGCTCCCCGCCGCCTGCAGTCCCGCCGCCGAACCCGGGTTCCCGGCGGCCATCGCCCCACCTTGGCGCGGCTCCGGTACCGTCCTGGTGGCCGATGACGAGGAGCCGGTGCGCGAGGTGCTCAGCCTCATGCTCAATCGGCTCGGCTTCGAAGTGGTGGCGGCTGCCGACGGCCTCGAAGCCCTCACCCGGTTTCAAGCCACCCCGGAGCTCTTCGTGGCCGTGCTGCTCGATCTCTCGATGCCTCGTTGCGACGGCGTGGAAACCTTGCACGCGATCCATGCCCTGCGCCCCGGCACGCCAGTGCTCCTCATCAGCGGGCATGGCTCAGCCGAAATCAGTGCGCAGTTTGCCCACGAACGTCCCGCCGGTATCGTGCAAAAGCCCTTCACCTCCCCTGCACTACGCGAGGCAATGCAACGCGCCTTGGCCCTCCAATCTTCCCTCCTGCCGGTTCCGAGCCACCCTATCGCCGCCCCCCCGCCAACCGCTTAACCACGGGGACAAGTGCCCGACCGCACTATACCGCCCGCCCCTCTCGCTCCGGCTCCTTGGCGTGCCATCGGAGGCGTCGCGCTCGTGCTCTTATCGGCCTGCCTCACCGTCGGAGGCGTGTTTTGGCTGCACCGCTCAGAGTCGCGCGATTGGCTCAATCGTTTTCGTCAGCGCGCGGAAACCCTCAGCCCCCTCTTCGATCTGCGCTGCAACAACGCTGCGGCCGACCTGGCCTCGATCCGGGTGCTTTTCGAGAACTCGGAATACGTTTCCACGGCTGAATTTGAGCACGCCGCCCATTCCCTGATCGCAGGCGACCAGGATCTGGCCGCGATCGAATGGGTTCCCGTCGTCCCCGGCCAGGACCGGACTCGCTTCGAACAGGCGCTGCGCGCCCAGGGGTTCCCCGACTTCGCCATCCACGGCCCCACCCCCGGTGACGACGCTCCCGCTGACGCCGAATGCTGGCCGATCTCTTATATCACGCCGCTCGAGCCCAATCGCGTCGCACACGGCTTCGATCTACGCCGCGGCCCCACCACCACTTCGCTCGCCCACGCCCGTACCACACGCGGCCTCGCCATCTCCGCCCCCTTGCGCTTGGTCCAGGCCAGCGACAGCCGCACCAGCGTGATCCTCATCCTGCCGGTCTTCCGCCGCCAAGACGATGTATTCCTCGGCTGGGTGCAAAGCATCGTGCACGCTCCGGTGTTCCTGCGCATCGCCTCCACCGAAGCCCAACGGCTCGGGCTGCTATTCACCGTCGAAGCGGTCGATCCCACCACCGGTGAGAGCCGAGCACTCCACGCCTCCCCCGGCATCGAAGCCGCCGCGGGCCGCCCCCACCACTCCGCCGAACAGGAGCACGGCGGCCGCCGCTGGCGCATATCGGTGTGGCCCGATTCCGCGCTGCTCGCCCAAAGGCACACTCTCCGCCCCTGGCTGGCCCTGCTTGCCGGAGGCTTCACCACTCTGCTGCTGGCCCTCTTCATCCGCGCCACCTCCCGCCGTGCCCGCGAAATCGAAACCCTGGTTGACCTCCGCACCCGCGAACTCACCGGCACCAACCAGGCTCTCGCCAACGAAATCGCCCAGCGCCGCCGGGCCGAGGAGTCCGCCGCTCGCGACCTACTCATTCTGGCCAGCGTGCGCGATGCCATCATCGTGGCCGACAACGCCGGGCGCATCTCCTTCTGGAACACCGGAGCCGAAACCCTCTACGGACGCACCGCCCAGGAGATGCTCGGCCAACCGCTCTTCCACCGCTTCACCACCGAACACCCCGCCAAGGCGCAGGAGGTGTTCGTCTCCGTGGCCGGCGGTCGCGACTGGAGCGGCGAGTTGTCCGAATGCAGCAAAGACGGAACACCGCTCCGTATCCATGTTAACCTGCGCCGCTTCCTCGACGCCCACGGGCAGCTCGCCGGCACCATCGCCCTGGCCTACGACGTCACCCGCCTGCGCCTGGAACAGGAGGCCGCCCTTGAAACCGAGCGCCGGCGGCGCGAGGCCCAGAAGCTGGAGAGCCTCGGGGTGCTCGCGGGCGGCATCGCCCACGACTTCAACAACCTGCTCACCACCATGCTCGGCCAGGCCAGTCTGCTGCGCCTCGACCTCCCGGCGGCCTCGCCGATGCAGGACAACTTGGCCGCCATCGAGACGGCCGCCACCCGCGCCGCCGACCTCTGCCAGCAGATGCTCGCCTACTCCGGCTGCGCGCGCTGCGCGCTGCGCCACCTCGACCTGGGCGCTCTCGTCGAGGAAACCGCCCGGCTCGCCCGCGCCTCCTTGGGCCGCGACGCCCGCCTGGTCCTCGCGATCGCCCCCGGCCTGCCGCCCGTCTACGCCGACTCCATCCAGTTGCGACAGATCGTGCTGAACCTGGTGACCAACTCGAGCGACGCCCTCGGCGACCGGCCCGGCACCATCACCGTCACCACCAACCTGATTCACGCCGACCGCCGCCTGCTCGACTCCTCCCTGCTCGGCGCCGGCCTGCCCGAGGCCGACTACTGCCTGCTCGAAGTCGCCGACACCGGCTGCGGCATGACCCCCGAGACGCTCGCCCACATCTTCGAGCCGTTCTACACCACCAAATTCCCCGGCCGGGGACTGGGGCTCTCCGCCGTGCTCGGGATCGTGCGCAGTCACCACGGCACGCTGCAGGTCGAAAGCGCCCCCGGGCAAGGCAGCCGCTTCCGCCTGCTCCTTCCCGCCGCCCTCCGCCTCCGCCACGCCGGACCGGCCGGAACGCCGCGGCCCGGCCCGCCCAGCGCCGCGCGCCCTCGTATCCTGGTTGTAGACGACGAGCCCTCAGTCCGCGAAACCGCCCGGCAGGTGCTCCAGGCCGGAGGCCACGAAGTGGAGCTCGCCGACGACGGGCAGTCGGCCCTGGAGGCGTTTCGCCGGGCGCCGCACGACTACGCGGTGGTGCTGCTCGACTATGCCATGCCCCGGCTCGACGGAACCCAGACGCTGGCGGAGCTGCGCCGGATCGCCCCCACCCTGCCGGTGGTGCTCATGAGCGGTTTCAGCGAGGAGGAGGCCTTCGCGCGCTTCGGGCCCCACGGCCCGGCCACCTTCCTGCAGAAACCCTTCCCTGCCGCCACCCTGCTCGAGCTGGTCCGCCACCACCTGGCCGCCGCCCCCGCCGGCGGCTGAGGCCTCCTGCGTATCCATCGCGATGGGGAGCCTGGCCGGCCGCCACCCGCGCTCCTTCGGGGTGGGCCGCAGGCGCCGTCCCGCGCCGGCCCCGCTCAGAGCCCGAGCGCGCCACCATGACTTTTCAACCACCGCTCCGCGTCCTGCCACTTCGGGCACACAGCGGCCACCAGCGCCCAGAAACGCTCCGAGTGGTTCATCTCCCGCACATGCATCAGCTCGTGGAGGATGATGTAGTCGGCGGCCGAGGGCAGCGCCTGCACCAGGCGCCAGTTCAGCGAGATCGTGCCGCTCGACGAGCAGGAGCCCCAGCGGGTGCGCTGGTCGCGCACCACCACTTCCCGCACCGTCACCCCCGTCACCGCCGCCAGTTCCCAGGTACGGGCCGGCAGCTCGATGCGGGCGGTGCGTCGGAAATGCGCCTCCAGGGTGGGCCGCAGGTCGCCGTCGCACTGGCGCACGCGGAAGCGATCGGCCCCCAGGAGCACATGCGGGGGCTCGTCGGGCGTGCGCACGATGGGGCACCACTCGCCGCGCCACAGCAGGCTCGTGCCCGGCGTCCACACCGTGGCGCTGCGCGGCAGCCGAGCCAGCCGCCCGCGGGCTCGCTCCAGCCACTCGCGCTGGCTGGCCAGGAAGAGCCGGGCCTGCCGCTCCGATCCTCGTAACGGTATGGTGAGCACAGCCACCCCGTCGCGCCCGACGCTCAACCGGTAGCGCGAGGCCTTCTCGCTGCGCCGCAGCACCACCCCGGCCGCCGGCGCCTCGGGTGCGTCCAAAACCAGCGCGGGACCTGACGATTCCTGGCGCGCCGGGGTCCAATTGCCTTCCATCCCCGCGCCGGGTGCCGCCACCTCGGGGACTGGGCTGGAAGGCGCCGGGCTCGGCGCGACCAACAACGCAGCGGCCGTCGGCTCCGCCGCGGCGGGAGGCGAGAAGTCGAACCATTGTTGGTCGGTGGCGGGCACGCCGTTTTGGTCTTGGCGCAAGCGCCCGTGCTGGAAAGCCGAAAACGCGCCCGGCTTGGTTTCCCGCTTTCCCTTCAGAGCAGCTCCAGCCGCCAGGTCCACGGCCCGCCCGCAGTAAATTCCAACCACGCGAAACTGGCCGGCGCCCCCCGATGGGCTTGCGCAATACAGCCGGGGTTCAACCATCGCACCCCTCGTGGATCGGTCTCGTCGCGCGGTACATGCGTGTGGCCGTGCAGCACCGCCGCCACACCCTTGGGCACCCGTAAGGGCGGGATATGCACCAGATAAAACCTCACCCCGGCGCGCTCCAACACCACCGACTCCGGCCAAAGCGACGACCAGTCGCAGTTGCCACGCACCACCTGCAACGGCACCGCCAGCGTCTCAAGCTCCGTCAACACACCCGGCATGGTGACGTCCCCCAGATGCCAGATTTCGTCCGCCCCACGCAGCCGTTTGGGCAGGGAAGCGGGCACGCAATCGTGGGTGTCGGAGATGACGGCTATTCTCATGGGGCGGCGTCGCGGCCAGTGTGTCGGTATCGAGGCGCGAGGAAAGGCCTTTTCCCCGTTGCGGGAGCGGACCGGCGCCGGCAGCTTGCGACGGCCGAACTTTCCCTTTGTTCCCCGCCACCGCATGCGTCCGCCTCTCCTTCTCCTTGGCCTCACTGGTGCCCTCCTTCTCGGTGGCTGTGCCCATGACCCAGGAGCCCCGCCGCCGCCCTCCGTCGGGCTGCGACTTCCGCAAGAAGCCCGCACTGCGCCCCACCGCCTGCTCCACGTCTATGTGGGCTGCGACCTGCACACGGAAGGACCCGAGCGCAACCGCGCCCTGTCCGAGTCCATCGCCCTAACCCTACGCGATCAACTGCGTGCGCGCGGCTACGACGTCCGCGCCGCCGAACCCACCGACCGCACCGAAGCCACCTCGGTGGCGACAGCAGCCGCGATAGCCCGGCTCGGGTCGCTGGCCCAGGAGGTCGCCGCGGGCACTCCGCCGCCCGCCTCCGCTCGGTACGCCACCTACCTGCACCCGAACGCTCCCCGGCTGCTGTTCTTCGCCGCCGCCCACTCCGACACAGCGGCCAACCCGCACCGAATGCCCGAGCTGCAACTTGGCGCCTTCTTGGCCGACTCCGCTTCGGGTGAAATCCTCTGGTCGGGGCGTACTGCGGCCCGCACCGCTGGCGACGACCAAGCGGTGCGCCGGCTCGCAGCCAAATTGCTCCTCAGCCTCGCGCTGCAACCGACGCCGTAATCAAACGGCGGAAACCCATGTACCACCAGAACTGTAACAATTCAGCCTGGCTCGGGTCGCGCTCCGTTGGCTTGGGCACGAGGGCGCGCGGGGGCGTCGCTCGCCGAAACCCTGCTTGATCACCTAGCCACCCCTACGCTGCCTGCAACAAGGACTCCGCCCGGCGCGCGCTCACCGGCGTCGCTATTTCCGGCAACAGCCCATCAGGCAGCTCGGCATAGTGCACCGGCCGGCCGCCGAAATCGAAACCGGTACGCGGCAAGCCGATCCGCTCGAAGAAGCGCCCGCCACAGGGCGACCAAACGACACTGACCAGCGACTCCAGCCGGTGCCCCGTCAAGGCCAAGCGCCGCTGGAAGGCTGCCTCCTCCCGATACAGCCGGCTGGCCACGCCACGTCCCCGCCATTCAGGGCGCACCGCCATCGAACACAGATACAGATGATAGGGCACCCCCCGATCCCGGTAGGGCACGATCGCCGCCAGAGGGATCTCCCCATCGCGCACCCTCCCGGCGAGCACCTCGTCGCGATAGGCCGCCGTGATCGGCAGAAACTGGTAGTAGCCGGCCAAGGCCCCATCGGCACTCCGGGCCAAGCTGAGCGCCTCCGGACAACGTGCCAACAACTCCCTGCAGTACCCACGAGACCCGAGGTCCTCTTCCGCGGCCTCGACATAAAGCTGTCGATCGAGGGCCATCATTTGGTCAATCAATGCCTCCGGGTCGGTTTCTTCCGACGACCGGTGGAACTGCAAGGTAGTGCTCATCGCGGGGGCCACGTTAGGGTCCTGTCGAGCACGGGCACGCCGGTCTTTTGTATCATTTGGCTAGTGACCTTGGCTGAGGCAGTTGCGACTATTATTGTAATGCCTCTCCCTGTCTCCAGAGGTAAACGCCACACGCGAGGAGCGCCACAGCTGCTATCCCCTTCTCCCTCCGTTACTTGAAAATCCTTGATCCGTACTCTCGCGATTGACCGCCGGCGCCGCACGCCCAGCATTGGGGGCCGACACGGCCCCCGGCCACCCTCCCCGTTTTCCTCCTTCCTCCCATGCCCAAGCTCACCCGTTGGCTGCGCCTGAGCGGCTCGCTGTTTGTCTTCTGCCTGCTGCTCCTGGCACTCTTCGTCCTCGTGCCGCTCTACCGTAGCCTGCCCGATCGCGATGCTCGCATCCTCATGCCCGGACTGGCCGAGGCCGCGGCAGTAAACCGCGACAACTTGGGCATCGTCCGCGTCAGCGCCGCCAATCGCCGCGACGCGGCGAAACTGCTTGGCTTCGTCCACGCCCAGGACCGCTTCTTCCAAATGGACCTGCTGCGGCGCACCTCCGCCGGCGAAGTGGCCGAGCTCCTCGGCCCCTCCGCCCTGCCCCTCGACCGCGCCAACCGCCCGCACCGCCTGCGTGACGTTGCCCACGCCGCCCTCCTGCAGTTGCCCGAGCCCCAGCGCGAGCTGGTCGAGGACTACGCCTACGGTGTGACCCTCGGGCTGGGGGCACTGAAGGTGGCCCCCTTCGAATACCTGCTGCTGCGCACCACGCCCCGCCCATGGACAGCCGAGGACTCCCTGCTCGTGGCCGCCACCATGGCCCTCTCCCTCGAGCGTACCGATGGCGAGCCCGAGCTCTCCCGCGCCGTGGCCCGCGAAGTCTTCGCCCCGGCCGTCGCGGATTTCCTGCTCTCCCCCGCCGACGATTTCGAGTCCACCCTCGACGGCTCGCACGTCGAAGCGCCTCCCTTGCCCCCAACACTCGAGTACTCCGCGTTCACCCCGCCCTCCCCGGCAGCGCCCGCCGCCGAGGCGCCAACCGCCGGCCCGCCGGACGATCCCGCTACTCTCGCCTGGGCCCGCCCTGCGCCGCCGTCGGCCCGCGGCAGCAATGCCTTCGCAGTGAGCGGCCTGCAGGGTGAGCGGCGCCTGGCCCTGCTGGCCAACGATCTGCACCTGCCGCTCACCGTACCCAACCTCTGGTATCGCGCCCAGATCACCTGGCGCCTCGACCCGCGCCACAACCGCGAGATCGACGGCATCACCCTGCCCGGCCTGCCGGTGCTCATCGCCGGTACCAACGGCGCCATCGCCTGGGGCTTCACCACCAGCTACGCCGATACGAGCGACCTTGTCGTGGTCGAAACCGACCCCGCCAACCCCGGGCGCTACCGCACCCCGGAAGGCTGGCGCGATTTCGTCACCCACACCGAGACCCTTGCCGTTCTCAACGCCGCCGCCGAAACCCTCTCCATCCGCTCCACCCTCTGGGGCCCGATCATCGGCACCGACCACCGCGGGCGCCCCCTGGCCCTGAAATGGGCAATGGCCGACCCCACCGCCTACAACCTCCAGCTCGTCAGCCTCGAGACCGTCAACTCCGCCCGCTCTGCGCTCGCTTTCGCCAAGAGCACCGGTTTGCCGCACCAAAACTTCGTGGTCGCCGACCGCGAGGGCAACCTCGGCTGGACCCTCGCCGGCCGCTTGCCCAACCGAGTGGGCTTCGACGGCTCCACCCCCGTCTCCTGGGCCGACGGCACCGCCCGCTGGGATGGTTGGCTGGAGACGGAGCGCCATCCCCAAATATTCAATCCGCGCACCGGCATGCTCTGGTCGGCCAACAACCGGATGATCGGCGGCGATTCCCTCGCCGTGCTCGGCGACGGCGGCTACCAGAGCGGTGCCCGGGCCCACCGGATTCGCGAGCTGCTCGGCACGCTCAAGCAGCTCAGCCCCGAGGCCCTGCTGGCCATCCAACTCGACGACCGCGCCCCCCACCTCGACCGCTGGCAGGAACTGCTGCTCGCCACCCTCACCCCCGACTCTTCCGACCCGGGTCGCACCGAGCTGCGGCGCCTCACCGAAACCTGGGGTGGCCGAGCGCTGCCCGACTCCGCCGGCTACCGACTCGTGCGCGACTTTCGTACCGCAGTTGAAAGCCGTATCGACACCCTGATCTTCGCTCGCTGCCGCGCCGCCCTGCCCGCGTTCGAGTCCTCCTCCCTCCCGCTCGACCGCGTCCTCTTCGCCCTCGCCCACCAGCAGCCCGCCGGTTGGCTTCCGGCCGGTCACCCAGGGTGGAAGGCGTTGCTCGACGAGTCCGTCGCCGCGGTCATCGCCGACGCCGGCGGTCCCACCGGGCTGGCCGCACACACCTGGGGCAAGGTGAACCGCCTGCGCATGCAGCACCCCCTCAGTGCGGCCCTGCCTTGGCTCGCCCGCTTTCTTGACCGTCCAGCCGTTTCTCTCCCCGGCGACATCAACGTCGTGCGTACCCAGACTCCCGACTTCGGCGCCTCGGTGCGTTTCGTCATCCAGCCCGGCTGGGAGGCCGGCAGCCTCCTGCACATGCCAGGCGGCCCCAGCGCCCATCCACTCTCCCCCTACCATTCCGCCGGCCACGACGACTGGGTGCGGGGCGAGCCGAGCCCGCTCCAACCCGGGCGCGTGAAGGATCACCTGCTCTTCGTCCCCGGCACCGAGTGATCCCGGCCATGCACTACAGCATCGTCGGGCTGCTCGGCGTGCTCACGCTTGGGCTGCTCAGCCCCGGACCGGATTTCCTGCTGATCCTGCGCAACAGCCTCGGCCCCGGCCGCGCGCGCGCCTTTGGGACAGTGGCCGGCATAAGTTGTGGATTGGCCGTACAGACCCTCGCCATCTCCCTCGGCTTTTCCGCCCTGCCGCCACGGGCGATGAGGATCGTCCAACTGGTCGGCGCCGCCTATCTCGCCTACCTCGGCCTGCGGGAACTGCTCGCCCCCGCGCCTTCCGCCCCCGCTGCCCAAGAACGCAGAACTCTGTCGCGATCGCGACAGAGTTTTGCGCCGTCGCCCCTCGCTCACGCCCCCGATCTGCGCAGCGGCTTCCTCGATGGCCTAGTCTGCAACCTCACCAACCCCAAGGCCTTCATCTTCTTTGTCGGCGTGTTCGCCCAGGTGATCCCGCCCAACGCCACCGCCGGCCTGGCGCATCCTCGTGCCTACCTGCGTAGTCCTCCATGGGCTGGTTCTCTGGAGCCTGATCGTGCTCGCGCTGCATTCGCCACCGGTGGCCGGACGGCTCGCTCACGCGCAACACTGGTTGCCTCGGGCCTTCGGCCTGGCGCTGCTGGCCTTGGCCGCATGGATCGTCTTCAGCTCGGCCACACGCTGAGCACTCGCCACCAGCGCAAGGCGTGCTAGCGCCCGTCGATCCAAGCGCCCACCTCGTGCACGCGATGGTAACCGCGATCCCACTCCGGGATCGGCGCCAACATCCAACGCCAGGTGCGGTCCGGGGCCCGCAGCCGCTCCATCCCGGGCACGGGCTCACGCTTGAGCTCCCGCCCCTGCGCATCGATGTCGAGCCGCGCGCGGTCGCCCACGAGCACCCGCACCCCCGCGCGCGCGGCCAACCATTGCAGGTGCCGGCGAGCCGCCGCCGCCCCGCACCGCGACTGGAACCCGTCGTCGGCCCCTTCCGGCTCCAACCGGTCCACCGGCACCACCCCCAGTTGTGAAATGCAATTGGCGGATACGATCAGGTCGGCCTCACCGCCCGGGGGCAGCCCCGGATCGCCCCGGGCGAACAACGCCTCCACCTGCGCCGCCGTTAGATCGTCGTGCCCCTGCGCCAGCGCGGCGAGCACTCCGGTGGCATCCCACACCTCGGCGCGGATTTTCCCCCCGCTGCGCCGTGCCAACTGGCGCAGCTCGGGACCGAGTACCACATCGGTCAGCACCACGGCGTCGAATTGGGCCACCAGCTCCGATACCGGCACATCGCGACAATCGCCCGCCCCGATCACCACCACGCGGCGATGCTGCGGGCAGCGCCCCGCCGCCGCGAGGATCGCCGCCCGGCTCGCCTCCAGGTGCGGCGCCCACGCTTCCGGCACCCGCCGGTGCCGCTGCCGAATCGCCACGTGTTCATGCGCCAGCCCCAGCAGGCGCGCCCACGGCGGGCAACGGAGAGTCAGGTAGCGAAATAGTTCAGCCAGCATGATCGCCGCCGAGCATGCGACCCGCCCGCCCCGGAGCAATGCTCCACCACCCAGGCAGCCCAAGGCCCCGCTGTCCCCGGAAGGAATCGGGGGCATCGTGCGTGGCGTTCGTAGCCTCTGCCGATCCGAGGGCTACAACCAAGCTCAGAGCCCCGGAGGCAACGGCGCGCCGCGTTCCACCAGCAGCGCCCGCACCTGCGCCAGCGACGGCGGATTCACGCAACCGGGCGCCGTCGTGCAAACCAACGCCGCCACCGCACAAGCGAAGCGCACGGTATCCGCATCACTCCAGCCGCAAAGCATCCCGTAGATCAACCCGCCGCGGAAGCTGTCGCCGGCCCCCGCGCTGTCCACCACCGCCACCGGGAAGGGAGGCTGCTCGCACCGCAACCCGGGCGCGGCCCGCCCGGGCGCCGGCGGGGCAGTGCGCCCGCGCGCGTACCAGAGCGGTTGCGAACCGGCGGTGAAGACCACCAGTCCCGGGCACTGCTCGACATAGTCCTCGAACAGCCGCGCCCGCGCCGCCGGATCCGTCATTGCGGCCGGATACTCCCGCGCCATCATCTCGCCGGAGACGGCCACCACATCGGCCAGTCGCGCCAGTTCGGAATCGGCCCGCGCATCGCAGGTCACCAGCGGTTTGCCGGCGGCCTTCGCCGCGCGCGCCACCAGCAGCGTCGTCTCCCCGAAGGCCGGGTCGACGCAAACCACCCGCGCCGCACCGATCCGTTCCAGACTCGGCGGCTCCCACTGCGGCGTGGTGAAAAGGAGGTCACAGTAGCGGCCGAACACCGTGCGCGAATCGCCATCGGAGACCACGATCTCGTTCACTCCGGGATACCCGGATTTCACCTCCAGACCGGCACAGTCAATCCCGCGCGATTGCAGGAACGCGAGGGTACGCCGGCAGGCCGGTGTATCTCCGATCCAATTGCCCTCCAGCGCCACCGTGACGCCCAACTGCGCCAACACCAACGCGCTGCCAGTGGCCTCGCCCGAGTGGTTGTCGAGCGACTCCGCCACCTCGGCATAGCCGTCGGGGGCAGGGAAACGCCCCTTGAGGCGTAGGATCACTCCGGTGCTGACATGGCCAAAACAATAAACGTCGGGCATGGGATTGGGGGACGCACGAAGCCGGCACCGAAATCGCCGCCTCGGCAATCCCGGACGGCCCATTTTGCATTACACGGCCCCGAACCCGTCCGCCCGGCCCTCAGCCGATGGGCAGGGTCGTCACCACCTCGCCCTTCTTGAACTTCAGCACCGAACCCCGCGGGGCGCCCAGTTCCTTGAGCTTGTCGCGGACGAAGTCCAGGGACGGCCCCAGATCGACCAGTTGCAGGTCGAGGCTCACCCATTCGATGCTCCCGTCGATGCCCTGCACCGAGCCACCGCCGGTCACCCGACCCAACCGGGCCTGCGCCAGCGCACGATTGAGTGGATCCTCGTACTTGGACCCACGTTGCAGCGGCATCAGCGGCTCCTCGATATGCGCGAACACCATGCAATTCCCGAGCACACCCGAGCCGGCGCGTTTCGCGCCCCCCAAACCGATTGCCCCCGTCACCTTTTCCAGAAAGTTTCTCATCCGTTCATCCTTTGTTTGTGCAGATCTACCGGCTCGTCCGCACCAGCGCCTCCCACGCCACGCCCCTCGGCCTGGCGCTTCCGACGAAGCCGCAGCAGAACCAACCCGAGCGCGAGTATCACGGAACCGGCTGCATTGTACAGGGGGAGAAGGCCGGAACCCGTCAAAATCCGATCAATCGGCCCGCCGGCCGGCGCGTGCCTTGAGTGTGTTCCGGATACTCGCCGCGCGTGGACATCGTCCATGACCCGGCCTGGGACCGCCGATTGCGCAGCGCCACCGCTGCCGCTCGCCTCCCCTCGCACGGGAGCGACCTCAGGACACCTCGGCCGGGCGTTCACCGGGACGAACCCGAGGCAGATAAGGACGAACACAGCACACGAAAGGACATGCATAGGGACAAGGGGACTCCGAGGGACTATGGGGCGGTGGTGTGCGGGTCACCGACCGGTATCGATTGTGCGGAGCGGCGCCTGTCACGCCAGCCCAAATTCACGCTCCGTGGCTCCCGCGCGGCGCAGCCGGGGCGAACCGCCGCGTCGTGGCCTGCTCCTTCAGGGCGGGCCGCCCGTGTAGGCCACCGCGGTGAGGTGGCCCGTTCCGCTACCCCCGTAGCGAAGCTCGCAAGAGCTTCGTCCGCCCTCCTGGTCCTCTGTGTACTCTGTGGTGAAATCGTTCGTCTCGCCTCCGTCGTAACTGGGCGGCGCAGCCGTTCAGCCATAGGAATCATTCCGTATCCACGCTATCCGCGCCATCCGCGGTTGAATGGCTTGTTCCGGCCCATCGGTGGACGGCGAGGCTCCGCCCGAGCCGGTTCTGGAACCGCTGTGGTCCAGCACTTCGCCCCCTATCCGAAAGGACTCCTGCGCAGACCGCGCAGGGCGGTGAGGCCGCCCCAGTCGGTGATCGGGAGCAGAGCACGCGGTGCGGTATGGCTGCGCACGCCGTAGCGGCGGCGGTAGGCCGCGAGTTGGGTGGCAACGAAGGCTTGGGAGCCGAGCACGGCTGCGTCGGTGAAATACCGTACCCGGCAACGCAACACCGTCGCCAGGGTAACTGGCCGTGCGCGCGCAACACCTTGCCGAAGGAAGCCGCCGTGATCGTGCCGCCGGCAAAACGACGGGCCGCCCTGCCAAACAAGCCGAGACGGTGCGCCGCGTGGACCGGTCCCAGTCGGGTCCATGCAGCCGGCACAGACCGGCGCGCACCGGCGTGGCCCGCCACGGCCTCGGCATACCCACAGAAACGATAGTCCTTGGGATCCTTGACCAACCCGGCCCGCACGGGGTTAAGGTCGATATAGCAAGCAACCGTACATAGCCCGTGGTCGGAGGGCTCGATCAGGACGGACTTGAAGCGCTCCGCAAAGAGGGTGCCGTAGCGATGGTGGGCCTTGTTGAACCAGATCGCGAAACGCTGCTTGAGCAGCTTCATGAACGCGGAGACGTCGCCCATCAGGGCGAGCTCGCGCCGCCGCCACGCCTCGCCCGCAGGCGCTCCGCTCTTCAGTACCGCCTCAATGGCCTCGAGGCGTTGGATCTGGTACTTGGTCGGCATGGTGGAGCAGCTTGTAACGGCGTACCAGTTCCTCGTCCGGCGGAATCGTCTTCTTGGGCACCTTGAGCGGCACATGGAAGTGATTGCTCAAGTGATCGCGTAGGTGAGAGCTCCACCCCGGCAAAAATTCGCCACCAGCCAGAGCTGCTTGCGCAGACTTTCCCTGGCGGTGTCGTCGAGCACCCGGTCCCCGGCCACCACTCGTGTCATACAGTGGTAGGCCGCCTCTCCCCACCTCTGGGGGGAAATTCTTCATTCGACCGACTCTCCGGCCGCCCTCCGGCCCGGAATTGTAACCACAAGTGGTTTTATGTCTAAAATTTCTGACCTGTCCCTTTTAGCTCCCCCTTCGGTCTATTCCGACCCTTGCTTTCGGACTTCAAGCACCTCAATATACCGGGTTAATTCCAAGATCTCCTTCCGACTTAACGGCCGGACGCGGAACCAATCTTCGCTTGCCCCGAGATACCGAGGAATTAGCCGTACCGTCTTGTCTGTTTGCCGAATACTAGCAGCCAAATCCTTAACGGACCTTAACCCATCGCGAGTGGGTGGGATCCATCCGTTCGTCACGGGATAAGAATACCAGGCGTATCCGCTTCTTTTTCTCTTAAGGTCTTCGAAATACCAACAACTAACCCATCGGCCCGTTGCAGTCCGAGGGGTAGCTTTCGCGCAGTTCTCTCCATTCCACTTCAGGCCTTCATCCTCTATTTCCCCTTTTGGGGCAGCAACAGGAGTTGTTGGTTTCACCGGTGCATAATGATCCATTTGGTTTGACGTGCAGCCGCAAAACCCCACCAGGCACGTAACGAGAAATACCACAAAC
>JADJTK010000029.1 GCA_016711225.1 Opitutaceae bacterium | reverse complement strand
ATCCAGCCTCCGAGGCCGTCGGCGCGTTCGCCGGTGGTCTGGTAGCCGCCGGCAAGCGCGATCTGCCAGGCGAGACGCAGGCGGCTGGCGGCATCGCGGGCGGGCGGTTGGAGCGCGGCAGCGCCTTGCGGGTAATGGTCTTCGTAACCGTAATCTTCATTTGCCTGCGGGATGATCCGTCCGGTGGCTTCCTGCTGGCGGCGCTGGGCCAGCATGAAGGCGTAGCCGCCTTGTTCGTCGGCACCGGTGTGGAGCGCGAAGTCGGCCCAGCGGGTCTGGCGGAAAGGGAAACCGGTGCCGCCCTGGACGGAGGTCAGGTGGCGGTAGGGGTCGGACTCCTTGAGGAGGGTGCCCATCTTCGTCGCCCACGCGTCGTCGCGGAAGGTCTGGTACTCCCGGGCGAGATCCCAGGTGACGTTGGCGAAGGCGCCGAGGCGGGCGACGGCGTAGCGGAAATAGCGTTGCTCGTCGGCACCGCCCATGCCGGCCGGGCCGAAGGGGTCGGCGCCCGGGCGCGCGCCGTCGACATAGAAGACGATGGAGACGACCATGTCGCGGCTGCGGGCTTCCTGGAGGAGGCGTTCCCATTTCTGCCAGTAGGCCGGGTTGAAGCGGGTGACGTCGAAGTCGGGTTGCTCGAGGCCGGCTGGATTGCGAGCGACCCAGGGCTCAAGGCGGAAGGAGAGGTTGTTGGACGGTGATGCCGCAGTGTCCGGGGTGGGAGCGTTTGTTACTCTGCCGTTCAGCGCGGCGCGCACCCGGGTGACCTTGAGCCGGTCGAAGCGGGCTAGGATGTCGCGGATCGTGTCGTCGTCCCAACCGGCGAGCCCGAAGGCGGTGGCGCCGTTCCAGAAGAAGCGCTCCTTGGTGCCCTCCCATTGGAAGTGCGCGGGGAACTCGGGGTCGATGCGGAGCACGCCCTTGCGCTTGGCGTCGGTGGCGGTGAATGAGCCGGTGAGCGCTTGTGCGCGAAGGCGCCTTCGCGGTACGTGATCTTGAAGTCGTAGGTGCCGGGCTTCGCAGGCATGAACCGGATACGGAAGGTGCGGCCGTCAGCTGAGTCGCAGAAGCCCTCGACGGCGACCGGTGTCGCCCCGGGCAGGCCGAAGGTGCCGGTGACGGAGGCGTCGGTGAAAGGGTTCTTCGCCTCGGAGCCGGTGACGCTCAGCGAGATCTCGGCGAAGTCGTAGGCGGCGACCGGGGCGGTCGGGGCGGCGAGTTCGACCTTCGGAGCTGCGGAAAGCGCCGTGGCCGAGGCGAACGCGGCGAGGGGCGGCGAGCAGGGCGGGAAACAGTCGGGGGTGTTTCATGGGGAAAGGGTGGAGGCGGCGGAAAAGTGACAAGTAACAGGAATCAAGTGACAAGAAGCGGAGACGGTCGGAGGAGAGCGGAGGGCTGAACGGCTGCGCCGTCCAGCTACGACGGAAGGCGGAGGGCGGAAGGGGAAACGTCCCGCTACGGGGAAAGGCGAGGTTGAGAAAGAGGACTGAAGCATCGGCGTGACGGCGCCGTTGTGGATCGTGCCCAGGCGAGGGCGCTGCGCGCGTGTTTTGGCCGGTGCCGTCGGAAATACACCGCCGCCGAGGCCGGCCCAGGGAGAGAGTCCGAAAAGCGGACTCACGGATACGCACGAGGCGCCAGGGCCGGCGCGGCGGATGGCGGCGACGAGCAGGCGGGTGGCGTCGTACGTGTAGACGGCGGTGTAGTCCGGTGCGTGGCCACGGGCGGCGCGGAAACGCTCGATGAAGGAGTCGCTCGCGGGCTCGGCGGTGTCTGGATTCCACAGAGCGGAAACTGGACACCCTTCAGCAACGGGACCGGCGAGCTCGCGGAACCGGAGAGCGCCCAGGGAGTGCGACCCGGAAGAAGACCGGGGCGGCGGCGCCGGCCGGCGGACGGCCGCGGAGATGTTCGCGCAGCGCAATCAACCAACGTGCCGAGTCCTCCGCGTTGGCCACGATGAGGACGATGCGCCGGCGCGGCCTGTTTGAACGCTTCGAGCACCTGTGGCGGGAACGCCAGATTGGGTGAGCTCAGCGGGAGTCGGGCAGGCGCTTCCGTAACGAGAACTCGCGCATGACCTCACGGGCGGGTCAGGCGCGACCAGGTCGGTGGTGGAGAGGAGGAGAAGGAGTGGTTTGGGCTTCGAGTTTCGGGTTTCGGTTTCGGATTGGCGGCGGAAGTCGCCGGACGGGCGAACCGACGAGCGGAAAGCCATCCCGGCGGAGGACGGACTGGCGGGCGTGTACCCGCCCCATGGCGGAACGACGGAACGCCGGCGTTCCGGTTTCGGGCCACCGGGGCGCGGCGAGCACGGCGTCGACTAGCGTGCGGGCGATCGCGGCGTCGGAGGGCGCGCAGGTGAACATCCACGCGACGCCGGCGAGCGTGAGCGACTTGTCGGTGGTGAAGGGGCTCACGAGCGGTAACTGCGCCTTTGGCGACAATCTGCTCGGCGAGGTGGGTCGAGGCGGAGTCGACCGAGCCGAGCGCGAGGGGTTCTCGTCGTAGACCATGCGGGCGAGCAACGAGACGCCCGCGCGCCAGGGATCGGGGCCCAGCAGGGCACGAGGCGAAAGGGGAGAGAGGGAGGAGTCGAGAGACGCGTTGCGTCTGTCGAGGGTCGAGCGTCGAGAGTCGAGGGCGGGGACAGCGTGGAAACAAGCTCGCCGGTACAATCGGAACGCTGCGCCTGGTGGATCGTGATTCTCGATGGTGGGGCGGGCTTTACGCCCGCCAGTTCGGCTCTCGGTTCGATGGCGGGCGTGAAGCCCGCCCCACCACCCGGAGATGAATCGGGCGGGCTGCAAGGCGTTCCGCTACGGGATGCGGCGGCATTGGCCTCGTTGATGGCGAGGGTGGCGGCGAACCAAGCGTCGCCGGCAAGCGGATCGGCGGGGTCGCTCGGGCCGAACCAGCCGAGGCGGAGTTCAGTGAGGTTGGCGAACTCCTCGGCCGGTCCGTGGTATTCGAGGTTGGTGTCGCGGAGATTACGGTACGGTTCGTCGGCGCGGATGGCGGCGGCGCCGGCGAGCGCGAGGAGTGCGGCCGCGGCCCATTGCGGAATGCGGAGTGCGGAGTGCAGAGAGGGGAGGCGGGGTACGGGCGGACGTTTTGGAGAAACGTCCCTACCACGGATCGCCTGCAAGCAGGCTCCTACACGGAAGATGTCGCGGGGGCGCACCGGCGACGGGCTCACTTGGCGCTGGTGACTTCGCGCTCGCGGCGGGTTTGCTCGATGACCTTTCCGCGCGAGATGCCGAGCTCCTCGCGTGAGCGGAAGACCCATTTGCCGCCTTCGCGGATCGCGAGGAAGACTTCGCCGGCGTCGTCCATGGCGGAGCTGAGCGGGATGTCGCCCGTCACGCCCGGGAAGGCTTCGGAGCGGTAGGCGAGCACGTCGCGGATCTTGGCGCGGTTGAGGCCGACGGTCTGGATGGCCCAGATGAGCATGTTGGCGCCGTCGTAGGAGTGAGCGGCGTAGGTGTCGGCTTCGACGCCCCAGCGGGCTTTGAACGCCGCGCGGAAGGCGTCGAACTTGGGGTCCTGGCGCTCGGGGTTCCACGGGTAGCCGGCGATGACGCCCTCGGCGTTGGCGCCGGCGATTTGCACGAACTCGTCGGTGACGGCGCGATCGCAGGTGAGGAAGGGCTGTTTCCAGCCGCGGGCGCGGATGGCGTTCAGGACGCGGGCGGCGTCGTCGCCGTTGCCCCAGTGGAAGAGGACGTCGGGCTGGTACTCGGCGATGCGGTCGAGCTGCAGGTCGAAATTGGTGGCGCCGTCCTTGAAGGCCATCTCGATCACGCTGGGGGTGCCGAGGCGGCGGCAGCCGTCGCGGATCTCGCGCACGCCGAAGCGGCCGTAGCGGCTGGAGGCGCGGATGATGCAGGGGCGCTTGGTAGCCCATCTTGCGCAGGGCGTAGTCGACGAGGATGTAGTTGAGTTGCCGATCATCGCCGATGCAGCGCATGACCCAGGGGATGTTGGTCTCGATGTAGGTGGGGTCGAGGTCGCCGGGGGTCATCCACGGAATCTCGATCTTGAGGGCGACTCGGATGGCGATGTGGGTATTGGCGCCGTCGATGCCGCCGATGATCGCCCAGACGTTGTCCTTGTAGGCAAGGTGGACGACCTCGGAGCCGGAGGCGCCCCAGAGGGCGTTGTCGTTACGCACCGCGAGTTCGAAGGGAATGTTGCGGGCGCGGTAGCCGCCCTGCTCGTTGGCCTGCTCGATGGCGAGGCGGGCGCCGCGCATCATGGCGATGCCCATCACTTCCTCGTTGTGGCTCTTTCCACCGGTGGCGACGGAGACCGTGGGCTCGATGGGGCCGAGGAAGCCGATCTTGACGGAGTCGAGCTGCTCGGGTTCGGGGATGGCGCGACCGGCGCCGGTGTACTCCATCTGGACGAGGAAGTGCTCCTTGTAGGGTTTGACGCCGCCGTAGGGTTCGACGTCGGAGGAGGAGGAGGCGTAGTTCTTGTTCTTCTTCAACGGCAGCGCGGGCTGCTCGTAGGGGCTGATGCCATCGAGCTCACGGACAATGTCCTCGGTGGTGATGTCCTCGGCGCGCTCGATCTTCTTCTCCGGGGCGGGTGCGGGAGCGGTGGCGGTGGGCGGGTTGGCCGCGAGCGTGGCGAGCACGCCGAGTGCGGCGCCGAGGGCGAGAGTGTGGCGGAAGCGGGGGTGAAGCGTTTTCATCGTCGGGTCCGATTGGTGGTGGCGATGGCGTGGTTATTTCGTGGGCGCGGGGGCCGGGGCGACGGGCGTTTCTACGGGGCGGACACGCGGGTAGTAGCCTTCGCCGAGGCCGCGGCCGACGCCCTTGGAGGTGCCGACCCAGACGTCGGTGCCGTCGAAATCGACGCAGATGATGAAGTTCTGGGGGATGCTGTAGCCGGTATCCACGACCTTGAGCACCTCGGCGCCGCGTTTGACCACGGCCTGGCCGGTGTGGTTCTTGCCGTCGGCGGTGTAGGCCACCCAGGTGTCGGTGGCGGCATCCATGCAGGCGCCCACGCCCTTGTCGCCGGCGAACCAGCACTCCTGGGCGGAGCGGGCGCGGATGTTGTTGTTGAAATTGCTCGGCAGACCGGAGTCGTGGTCGAAGTAACCGCGCCAGTGGCGGCCGTCGTAGCGGGCGCAGCCGAAATAGGAGGAAATCCAGAGCGTCTTCTCGAGGTAGTTGGCGCCGGTGACGATGACGTGGACGTTGCCGTCGTCGCGGTAGAGATCGATCTCCATCTCGCCGTCCGGATCGAGGTAGGTCTTCCAGTTCTCGGTCTTGATGTCGTACTCGAGCACGCCGCTGCCCCAGACGGCGAGGTGGACCTTCCCCTTCTCGTTGGCGCTGATGTTGTAGTTCCAGATCTCCTCCATGGGGGCGTTCTTCTCGGTGAAAATGTCCCACTTGTCGGTCTTCACGTTGTAGCGGCTGGCGCCGGCGGTGGTGGCGCACCAGACGTGGTCGCCCTCGGTGGTGATGGAGTAGACAACATCGTTCACCAGGCCGCTGTTCATCTGACTAAAATGGTCGAAGCGGCCGGCGCTGAAGCGCGCGAGACCGCCGCCGAAAAGGCCGAGCCAGACGTCGCCGGTTTTTTGATCCACCTCGATGGCGGTGACGACGCGCCAGGGCAGTCCGTCCTTCTCCTTCCAGGTGGTGATCTTACGGGTCTTCTTGTCGAAGCGGGCGAGGCCATCCTCAGTGCCGATCCAGACACAGTCGCGGGCGGGGTCGGCCTTGATGGCGAAGATGTGGTCGTTGGGCAGGCCGTCCTTGGTGGTGAGTTGTTCCCACTTGGTGTAGACGTAGGGCAGGCCGGGGTCGGCCGCGGGCTGGTCGGCGGCGAGAGCGGCAGTGGTGGCGGCGAGACCGAGCAGGAGTCCGGTCGACAGGGCCGGAAGGCGGTGGCGGAGGGTAAGCAGGGAGTGCATGGTCGGAGTGCGGGGCAGGGAAAGGGCGGCGGCGGTCAGAGCGTCTTCAAGAACTCGATGAGGTCGTTGAGCTGATCCTTGGTCATGTCGTTGGTCACGCCGTGGGTGTCGTGCGGGTTGTAGACGGTCCAGATCTCCTCGAGGGTGGGGGCGATGCCGTTGTGCAGGTAGGGCGCGGAGTCGTAGATGTTGAGCAGGTGGGGCGCGTCGAACTTGCTGTGGTGATCGTAGGCGAACTTTGTGCCGACATCGTGGATCAGGCCGTCGGTGTAAAGCGGGGCCGGGTGGCAGGTGCTGCAGCGGTTCTCGCGCGGGATGGGCGAACCGTCGTTTTTGTAGGCGCGCTCGAAGACGGCCTGGCCGCGGCGCTGGGCCTCGGTGAGGTCCTCGCCGAGCTTGCGGTAGCGGTTGGGCGGGCGCGGGATGCTGCAGATGTAGTCGTGCAGGTCGGTGAGTTGCTCCGGGGTGAAGGGGTGGATCCGAGTGATGAACACGGCCAGGCGCGGGCCGCACTGGCGCTTCAGGTTCGGGTTGATGCCGATCCACTTGTACGGGGCCATGTCGGCGATGCCGCGCAGGGTGCGGTTGTCGATCGGGCCCATGCCGAGACCGTCGTCCTCGATGTCGTAGACCACGTTGTCGATATGGCCGTCGGGGTGGCAGGTGCTGCAGGAGAACTGGCGGCGGAAGGCGACGTTGGCGCTATGAAAGAGCTTTTCGCCGCGGCGGCGCATGGTGTCCTCTCCGGCGTGCCGCCGAGATCGATACGGCCGACGTTCGCGAGCTGGGCGAGGTCGAGCACCGAAACCGAATCGTCGAGCGTGCTCGCGACGTAGGCGGTGCGGCCGTCGGGCGAGCAGGTGATGCCTTTGGGGCTGGTGCCGGTGGCGATGTGGCCGACGACGTACTCGACGGGCTTACCGGTGTGATTGGGGATGATGTGCTCGCGCTCCTGCGGCGTGGCGGCTTCGAGCAGGGCCACGAGTTTCTCGAGATCGACGACGGCCACGCGGTCGGTGCTGCTGCTGGTGACCAACGCGCGCTTGCCGTCGGGGGTGATGATCACGTCGGACGGGTCGGGGAAGCAGAGGTCGTTGAAGTCGAGCAGGACCTGGTCGACGCGGCCGTCGGCCCAGAGCAGGCCGAGGCCGTTGGTGATCGTCCAGCCGTGGTTGATGCGGGTCATCGGCACGAGGTTCTTCGTGCGGAGCTGGGTGAAAAGCGCGTATTTTCCGCTCGGATTCCAGGCGATGCCCTGCAGGAGGTTGGCCGCGGGTACGGTGATGCGGTCGCGCACGCTGGCGCTGGCGGTGTCGATCACGGTGAGCTCGGACATCGACGGCTTGCGGTCACCGACGAAGCGGGACAGCGCGTGGGTGACGACGATGGAGGAGCCGTCGGGCGACTGGGCGAGCGACCAGGGCGAGCGCGAGGCGCTCAGGCGCTTGAGCTCCTTGAGGGAGGCGACATCGATCACGGAGATGTTGTCGATCGACGTGTTGAGAACGTAGAGATTCTTGCCGGCGCGATCGACGAGCACGCCGTGCGGTTCGTCGCCCACCGGGACGGTGGCGGTGACGCGGTGGGTGGCCACGTCGACGACGGAGACGGTGTCGTCGAGGCGGTTGGACACGAAGGCACGCGTGCCGTCGGGGGTGAAGCAGACGTCGTTGGGCTGGCCGCCGACGGGGATCTCGAGGCGCTTGGCGCGGGTGGCGGTGTCAATCACGACGACGGAGGCGGAGGCCTCGCAGGCGACCCAGAGTTCGCGGCCGTCGGGAGTGAGGGTGAGGTTGAGGGGGTTCTTGTGGGAGGGCTCGACCGTGGCCGGTGCGACCGGTGCAGGGGCGCTGGTGACGGCCGGGGCGGCAGGCGGCGGGGTGGCGGGGCTGCCGGGTTTCGGCGTGGGATGCGCGATGGCGGCCCAGGCGGCGTCGAGGTCGAAGGGTTTGCGCTTCAGGACGACATCGTGGGAGCCCTTGGGGCGATGGCAGATGCGGCAATCGTCCTTGGTCATCATCTTCAGGCCCGCGCCACGGGCCTTCTTCGGATCGCTCATGACCGCGATCGAGGCGTATTCGCTGCCCGCGCCGTGGCAGGCTTCGCACTGGAGACCATCCTCGGTGCGAAACTCGGGCATCTTCTCCCAGTCCTCCGACTCGGAGGCGGTGGCATGGCAGCCCAGGCACATGCGCAGCTGGTAGGGATCGCCGGTGAGACCGCTCAGGCGTACGATCTCCTTGGATTCAGGCTTCGCGAGGGAGGCGTAGGCCTTGGCGTGGGCGGAGAGCTTCCACTTGGCGAACTGATGACCCGACTCGGGGCCGTCGTGGCAGGAGGCGCAGGCTTGGGCGCCGATGAAGAGCGGGTCCTTGGAGGGCTTCTTGTAGTATTCCTCGGCGTGGAGGCAGAAGGTGGCGGCAAGGACGAGGGCCAGGGCCGAGAGGGATTTCACGTGGCGGATCATGGTGGCAGGGCCAGAGGCGGTTACTTTGTGGGAGCAGCCGTGACCTTGAGAATCTGGTTCGCCTTCACGTCGGCGAGGACCTGTTTCCGGCCGTCGGGCCAGGTGATTTCGACGGACTCCGCAGCAGCGGCGGCTCCGAGGCCGAAGTTGGGTCGCGGGTCGTTGGAGACGAGGTAACCGTTTACTCCGAGGACGGGCTGGAGCATTGTGAGGCTGCCGGCCTTGACGGTGACGGTGGCGCCGAGGGCGACCATGCCGGTGTCGGCGCGCACGGGGACGACGGTGAGCCAGTTGTTCCCGGGCTTGCTCTCGTTGCGCAACAGACGCGGCTGGCCCTCGATGACGCTCATGACGATGTCGAGGTCGCCGTCGTTGTCGAAGTCGGCGCAGGCGGCGCCGCGGCCGACGAACTTGTGGGCGAAGAAGTCGCCGGACTGGCGGGCCATATCGATGAACTTCGCCTTGCCGTCCCAGCGGGCGACGGTGGCTTCCTCGAGATAAAGGTGGTGAGGGTCGCCGTTGGCGATGAAGAGGTCGACGTAGCCGTCGTGGTCGAAGTCGCTGAGCAGGCCACCCCAACCGGTGTATTGGCCGCACAGCAACGCGACGCCGGACTGCGCGGTGACGTCGGTGAAGAAGGCTTGCTTGGTCTGGAGCATGAGCGAGCTGTAGCCCATGTCGGGCACGAGGATGTCGAGCAGGCCGTTGCGATCGACATCGGCCACGAACGGGCCCATCGACGACACACCCTGGCCGCCCTCGCCGAAGGCGGTGCCGGTCTCGGTGGCCATGTCCGTGAAGTGGCCCTTGCCGTCGTTGATCCAGAGGTTGTTTCCCATCGCGTCGTTGGTGACGTAGAGGTCGGTGTCGCCGTCGCTGTCGAGGTCGGCGGCTACGGCGCCCATGCCGCGGCCGGTGGGCTCCCAGAGGCCGGTCTCCTTGGTGACGTCGGTGAAGGTGCCGTCGCCGTTGTTGCGGAAGAGCTGGTCGGGCTGGCCGGGGTAGGAGAGCGGGCCGGGAAAGTTGTCGGCCTTGTAGTAAGCGCCGGTGCGCTGGAACTCGCCCTTGTCGTATTCGAGATAATGGACGACGAAGAGGTCGAGGCGGCCGTCGCCGTTGTAGTCGAACCACGGAGCCGAAAGCGCCCAGCCGGGGCTGGCGACACCGGCCTTTTCGGTGACGTCGGTGAAGGTGCCGTCGGCGTTGTTGCGGTAGAGCAGGCTGGCGCCGTAGTTGCAGACGAAGAGGTCGAGGTCGCCGTCGTTGTCGTAGTCGGCGGCGGAGGCGGCCATGCCGTAGGCGTCCGCGGGACCGGCGACGCCGGCCTTGGCGGTGACGTCGGTGAAGGTGCCGTCGCCGTTGTTGCGGTACAGGGCGTTGGCGAGCTTGCCCTTGAGGGAGCGGCCGCGGTTGTCGCTGATGTCGGTGTGCCAGCGGCCGTTGACGAAGTAGAGGTCCTGGAGGCCGTCGTTGTCGAAGTCGAAGACGCAGCAGCCGGGGCCGGTGGCTTCGACGATGTTGCTCATGTCGAGGTCGCCCACGTTGTGCTTGAAGGCGAGGCCGGCAGTCTCGGTGATGTCGGTGAACGTGGGCCAGACGGTATCGGCGGCGGCGGGCAGCGCGGCGGCGAGGATCAAAGCGGCGAGAGTCGGGTGGGGCAGGGTCTTCATTTCGACGGTTGGACGGGGCTGGCGGCGGCGGTGGTGGCGGGCGTCTGAGGCGTGTCGAACTGCGCACCCAAGTCGATCCACAGGAGCACGGTCCGGAGTTCCTCCGCGCCGAGGCGCGGGCTTTCTCCGGTCGTGGGATTCACGCGGTGCTTGGTCAGCGCGGGCGAAGTCTTCGTGGCCGAGGCGTCCCACGGGCGGGAGGTGTTCTCGCCCAGCAGCATCCAGGCGAGGCGGCTGGTGCGGGCGCGACCAGCATCGACGTACTTGCCGGCGGCCGGACCGGCAGTGGTCTCGCCCGAGAGACTGGCGGCCGGCACGGTGAGGTTCTGGTAGGCCTTGCGTAGGTCGCTCTCGCTCAAGTTTGCGGCAGAGAGCGGGAGCTGCAGCGGCGACATCGTGCTGCCGTGGCACCCGGCGGTCGCGCAGGATTTCTGCAGGATCGGCACGACATCCTGGATGAAGGATACGCTGCGGCGCGCTTCGGGCGCGGGGACGAGGCGGTTGGGCAGTCGCCGCAGGGACTGGACGTACTTGTTTTCCGGGACAAGCTCGGGGTCCTCGTGGCAGCCGATGCAGGCGCGGTTCTCGCGCGGCTTGACCCAGATCCAGCCGCAGGTGCCCAACGCGAGCCCGCGTTCGTCGACGGTCTGGAGGATCAGGGGGGTGTCGGCGGGCAGTTCGACGTTGATCGACCCGTCGGCCTCGACCGGGGCTTCGCCGATGAGGCGGCGGGGCACGAGGCCGTTCGCGGCGGTGGCGGAGGGTGCTGCGACGCCCTCGAGGAAGCGCACGCGTTTCACGTCGCCGACCTTGGTGCCGGCGGCGCGGGCGGGGGTGGTGGTGTAGCAGTTCAGGCCGTAGAGTGCGCCGTAGTTGTCTGCGGCGGTGACCACGGTGGAATGGCCGTCGGGCTGCTGGCGCGGCGCGACGACGGAGGCTTGCACGTCATGGAACTTCGGATCGTCGAAGACCGGATCGCAGCGGCCGGTGGTGGCGTCGAAACGAAAGATGCCGCAGGTGCCGGCGTCCTGGGCGGGACGGCGGGAGACGAGCAGTTGGTTGCCCCGCAGCGGCGAAGGATAGAGGAAACGATACGCGGCATCGGTGGTGAGCGGCCGGTAGGTAACGTGCGGGCGGCGGTGCTCGACGGCGGCGAGTTGGCCGGAACCGTCGGCGGCGGGCTCGGCGGACTCGACGAAGACCACGAGCCCCTGCTCGGTGGCGCAGGGCATCTGCTGGACGCGGGCGCCGCGCGTGGCGCCGTAGAGTTCGTTGTCGGCGCCTTCCATATGGATCGCGAACAGGCTCAGCCGGCGGTCGCCGCCGCCCGGTTCCTGTGCGGAGCGCTCGGCGGCGTAGAGCACGCGGCCGTCGGCGGTCTGGTACGGATCGAGATTTTGGCCGTGGTTGAAGGTGAGCCGGCGGAATTCGCCGCCCTCAAGCCGGATGTTGTAGAGGTTCCACGGCGCCGCCGGACCGGCGGCGGTCTCGCGGCCGACGAAGACGGTCGTGAACCACGGCTTGGGCGAATCAAGGGTGAAGAGGGTGGAGACGTGGATCGCGTTGCGCGCTTCGATGCCCTCGGGGGTGACCGGGCGGAGGTTTTTGCCGTCAGGCCCGATCTCCCAGATCCGCCAGTGGTCGGCGGCGGTCTTGCGACCGGCGAAGAGCACGCGCTGGCCGTCGAAGGAGACGTTGGGATCGCAGGCGGCAGCGAAACCTTCGGAGAGGACCCGCAGCTTGCCGTCGGGCGCGACGAGCACGAGACGGGAGCCGTCGAACCAATCGGCGCGGGCCAAGCCGGAAGCGGCCGCCTGTGTCTGTGATGCTTGGCTACCGGAGGGCACTTGAGCGACCACCATCGGCGCTTCGAGGCCGGTTTTGGTGGCCGCGTTGGTGCCGCCTGCGGCGAGCGAGGCGAGGGCGACTCCGCCCAGGAGTCGCAGCCAAGATTGTCCGGGCCGGGAACGCTTGGCCAGAGGCGACGGGGTCTTCGGAACTGCAGTGCCGGTCAGGAGGGAAATGAGGGGCATTTTGAGTCCGGATTTTTTGGCCGGCAGAGGGAAGGAATACCAGCCATTTCGGGGCGGGGGGACTGCGGTTATGGGCGAATGCCCGAAATTAATTTGCGCTTACTATTGAATCCGACCCGACCGGTGAGGGGGACGGTGGGCGGAAAGCCCACGCCTTCCCGGAGCATGCGCAACGGATGACGGCAGGGGGTGTGCGAGCCGGTCTCCTACGGAGGGACAGCTGGGGCGATGAGGCACGGGCACGCACTCCGCCTACCTCGCGATCGCATTGACGAGGCCCTGGTCGGTTCGCCGGCGCCATCAGACGGATGCTGTGCGGAGTGCTACACGCCTCTTTGGACGGTCGTTGAGTGAACGAGCAGTTGCTGGCCAACGTTTGAAACGTAGAGCCTCCGAATCTGCCGCTAGCCCCGTTCACTAGCCGATCGAGGCCAATCGGGGCCACCCGCCGGCACTAGTTTATCAATGACTCGGAGCGGCTAGTCGGACGGTTGATGGAATAGTATCGGACCATTCTGGACTGTTGGTCGCCGCGCCGGAAGGCCAACGGACACGCAGGCGGCGGAGCAGGTTGCGCTGCGGCGAACCGAAGAAGAGCGCGGAGGTCGACTGGCTCGCGTAGCCTGCGCCGGCGCAGATCTCGCCGGAGGTGGTTGTGCCATCCGCGTACTCGGCGGTGACGTGGGCGCCGATCGCGGTCGGGTTGCCGGACGGTCCTTGGAGGACGACGCGCACGGAATGCCGGCCGGCGACGCCGCGGTTGTGGAAGGCGAGGGACGAAGCGGCGTTGCGCGAGACGAGGAAATCCGGCCAGCCATCCTCATTGAGATCGAGCACGGCGAGCGCCTTGGCGTCTCCCGGGGCCACGAGGCCGGACTCGGCCGGCGCCACCGGGGCGAAACCACCGCGGCCGTCGCCGCGGAGCAACTGGCTCACTCCGCCATCGAAGCGACCGATTGCGGGCGCGGGGGCGGAGGTGTTGTGGACCACGTAGAGGTCGGTGAATCCGTCGCCGTCGAAATCGCCAGCGGCGAGCCCGTTGGCGGGGGCGACCTGGGCCGCGTGCGTCCACGGGGTGAACACATAGCGCCCGTCTGGCTGGCTCAGGAAAACGCCGCTGCGCAGCTCGGTAGGCAAGCGCGTGGCGGCAACCAACCGGTCGCGCCGGGGAGATCGGGGAGGGAGGCGCGGGCGTAGTCGTTGCTGCCGCGGAAGCGTTTGAGGATGCTCGGGATCGCGGCGCCGAGATCGGCGCGGCAACGTCGCGGGTAGAGCGTATCGCCTTCGTAGTAGGCCTCGACCAGTTCGGTGACGCCACGGCCAACGAAGTCGCCCACGAACAACAGAGCGGGATGTGCGGCATCGGCCCGGTACGGTGTATTTAGGCCAAGGTTGCCGACAGCGTAGTCGGGGCGGCCGTCGCCGTTGAAATCGGCGGTGGTAATGGAGCGCCACCAGCCCGTGCCGGCGGTGGCGAAGCCGAGCTGGTCCGTCCAGTCGGCGAAGCTCTTGCCGGCCTCGTTGTGGAAGCAGCGCACGGCGCCCCATTCGAGCGCGACGAGCAGGTCCGGCCAACCGTCGGCATCGACATCGCTCCAGAGTGCGGCGGTGACCAGACCGATGGAGCGCAGCGCGGGAGCGAGGTCGGTAGTGACATCGGCGAATGTGCCACCGCGGTTGGTGAGCAGCGCGCTTTGCGGCGAGGTGGGGTATTGCCCGGGAACAACGCGACCGCCGAGGAAGATGTCGAGCCGGCCGTCGCGGTCGAAGTCGGCGGCGCAGAGGGCGCCGGCGCTGATCGTGAGCGCGGGCAACGCACTGGCAGGGGCTGGTGTGAAGGTGCCGTTTCCTGCGTTCATGTACAGACGCGGCTGGTAGTCGGGGGAGTCCGCGGGTTGGCTGGAGCCACCGGTGGCGACGAGCAGGTCGGGCCGGCCGTCGCCGTCGGCCTCGAACACGAGGATGGGGCCGTCGTTGACGAATGGTGGGGCGGCGAGCGCGGGTGATTCCGCTGGGGCCCAGGCGGCGCCCTGCGGGCGGAGCACGCGCAGCGGGTCGAGCGTGGTGCCACCGAGGACGACCGCGTCGCGGCCGTTGCCGTCAATGTCGGCCACGGCGAGCGCCGGGCCGCGGCGGTTGAAGGTTGTTGGCAGAAGGCGTTGCTCGAGAAACTCGTCGTACGGCTCCTCGCGCGCCGTCCACGCGAGGCCGAGCGCGGCGGCGGTCTCGGCGAACTGGGTGGGCGTTGCCGGCGCGGCGGACGCGGTGGCGGGTGCGTCGTCGGGCTCGGTGATCATGAGGCGCTGGTCGGCGGTGAGGTTCTCGAAGGCCTGCACCGCGCCGCTGGGCCAGGTGACGGTGAGGCGGCGGATTTGTGTTTCGTCGCCAAGGCCGAAGTGGGCGACCGGCTCGCTGCTGGCCATGAAGCCGCGGCCGAGCGAGATCTGCCGCACCTGTGTGCCACCGGCGGTCTCGATCTTCACGAGCGCGCCGACGCCGAAGTGGTTCGAGCGCGTGCCGCGCAGCGCGCAGACGAGGCGGTGGCCGGAATCGCTGTCGTTGCGCAGGAGGGCGGGGCCGGCCTGGTAGTTGCAGTAGAGCAGATCGAGATCGCCGTCGCCGTCGAGGTCTCCGGTGGCGGAGCCGAAGCTCACCCCGGTGTCGGCGAGTCCCCAAGCGGCGGAGACGTTTTCGAAGCTCAGACCGCCAAGGTTGCGGAACGCGAGGTTGGTCTCGGCGAGCTTCGGGCTGTTGCGCACGGCCTGCATGGCGGTCGTGAGGTCGCCGGCCATGGCGCGGCGGCCGATGAGATCCTGGTTGTGGATCTCGCGGTACATACCGTTGGTCACGTGCAGGTCGACGCGGCCGTCGTTGTCGAAATCCTCCCACCGGGGCGACCACGTCCAGTCCGTCGCTTCCAGCCCGGCGAGGCGCGCGGCCTCGAGCAGGTGGCCGGTTCCGGTATTCAGGAGCAGGGCGCTGACGGGAAACTGGCGGACCTCCGCGGCGCCGTCGGCCGGCGGGCGCAGGCGGGCGCGCGTCTCGGCCATGGTGCGCTGGTCCTTGAGGTGGGTGGTCGCCGCCATGTCGGTGACGTAAAGGTCGAGCCGGCCGTCGTTGTCGACGTCGCCGAGGTCGGAGCCCATCGAGGAGTAGGGCACGACGGGCGCGGTGCGGGCGATGACGTTGGTGAACGTGCCGTCGTGGTTGTTGCGGAAGAGCGCGTCGGGTACGGAGAAGTCGTTGGCAACGTAGAGATCGGGCCAGCCGTCGGCATCGAAGTCCCACCAGAGCGCGGAATTGCCGTGCGAGGGACCGGGGGCGACGCCGGACTGGTCGGTGACTTCGGTGAAGGTGCCGTCGCGGTTGTTGTGGAAGAGGTGGTCGCGCTCGCCCTCGGGGTGCGTGGCGGCGTCGAGCACGTTGGTCTGCACGAAGACGTCGAGCCAACCGTCGCGGTCGTAGTCGCCGAAGACGGCCATGAGGCAGGCGTCGCTTACGGCGAGGCCGGCGGCGGCGGCCTGTTCTTTGAAGGAGCCATCCCCTTGGTTGACGTAGAGGAGGTTGGGCGCGCCGAAGCGGCAGAGGTAGAGGTCGAGGCGGCCGTCGTTGTTCACGTCGGCGAAGGTCGCGCCCTGTTTCCAGATCTTGGCGGCGGCGTCGGTGTCGCCTACACCGGCCTTGTCGGTGACGTCCTCAAACTTCCAATCGCCGAGGTTGTGGAAGAGGCGGCAGCTCTCGGTCTTGCTCACGACGAAGAGATCGGGCCGGCCGTCGTTGTCGAAATCGCCAATCGCTACGCCGGTGCCGATGCCGCCGAGGTCGAATTCGCGCGAGCGGCGGCCCCACATCTCGGGGTCGGCGTACTTGTTCTCGGCGATGACGCCGGAGGGTTCGGGCGCGACGATGGAGAAAAGAGTGGCGCCGCGCGGGCCGGAGCGCGGGGCGAGGGGTTGGGCGTCGAGGCTGCCGGCCGCGGCCGAGGCGGCCGTGCAGAGGCATGCAGCGAACAACGCGGCGAGTGCGCGGCGGGGGAAGCGCGCTTTAGGAATTGGGCCTCTGGACGGGTGGTGGGCGTGGCTCATTCTGGGGCTTTGTAGCGGGGAAGGGCGGTAATCAGGGCCTCAGATACTCAGCGAGGCAGAGGGCGGGCGTAAAGCCCGCCCCACCATCGGAGCGGTCGGGCGCGGGGTGTTGGCTCGTTCGCCAGGATGGTGCGGCTTGGCGCATGGGGCGTCAGGGCACGGCGCGGGTCTTGCCGGCGGGCTGGGGGACGATCAGGTCGACCCAACGAGTATTGAACTCCTTGATCCAGGAGTCGTCGAGATGGGCGGGGCGCGGCTCCGTGCCGTAGCGCTGATCGCTCATGCCGCTGAATGGCAGCGGCTCCAGGCGCCAGCCCTGTTCGACATGGAAGTCAGCGTCCTTGTCCCAGCCGACGACGTGGAGAAAGAAGTCGCGGGTCATGCCGGGCGCGGGCGGCGGCAACGCCGCGGCGTCGAAACAGAGCGCTAGTTCGTCGCCGGCGGCGAGCAGGGTGAGGCGGTCGTCGCGCTGGCGCACGAGCGAGTCGACTTCGCCGTAGCGGGTGAACCAGCCGGACGGCGTATGCGACCACGGCGGCACGGGCGAAGCGTCGCCGTAGACCGGGGTGAGCGGGATCGACGGCGGCAGGTCGGCGAAACGACTGTAGCCGTACCAGCGCAGATCGGAGCGGGTCGGTGATAGGCGATGCTCCTGTGAAGTGGCGGAGTCGGCTTTCTCGCAGAGCACGGCGGCGTCCCAGTAGATCTCGAACGCGGTCGACAGGCGCAGGCGGCGCGCGCCGGCGGGCAGTTTGCCCGCGAGATCCACGAGGATGGTCTTGGTCTTGCCGGCCGGAGTGCCGACCACGACGTCGACCTTTTGCCACGCACCGTCGGCGAGCTCAACTTCGAGGCCCGGAAACGGGAAGGGCAGCGTGGGATCGATGGCGCCGGAGATGTTGGCCATGCCGCCGCCGAAACGGATCCAGCCGGTGAGCGCCAACACGAGGGCGCGCTCGGTCGGGATCGGGCCGAAGTCCATGGTCACGGCGAACGGCTCGGCAAGGCCGCGCAGTTGAGGGCGACGCAACTGCACTGGTGACACCATCTGGTTGTCGGTCTGTGCCAACGCCGCGGTGACGTCGAGCCCGTCGCTGCGCACGGCGGCGCGCGGCGTGGCGAGCGGGCGAAGCGTCCACAGTTCGTGCTGCGGGAAGGGCGGCATCGGGAGCATCTTGCTGGTCGGGTGGACGATCGTGCCCGCCGGGTGGTCGATCGCGATGAGGTGCGCTTCGTCGAGGTAGAGCACTTCGCGCAGTTCCTCGGTGAGGCGCACCTCGTAGGTGCCGTCCTTGGGCGGGAACGTGGTCGTGTCGCCGAGGGCGAGCAGCTCCTCCGGATCGGCGGCGACGAACAACTTCTCGTTCATCGGTAGACCGAGCGGCGCGGCGCCGAGGATGTCGGAGACGAAGCGGAAACCGCTGCCATCCCAAACGTAGAGATAGGGGCAGGAACCGCTGGGGAGCGTGGGCTCGTTCACGACGTGCGGCGTGGGAGCGACCGGCACGTCGACCTGCGAGGTCGAGAGGTCGAACCAATAGACTTTCAGCGCGTCGATCTGGGTGTGGCGGCCCACGCCGATCTCGAGCGGTTGCTGCCGGACTATGCGGCTGGAGCGCCAGTCGCCGGAGAGCAACTCTACCCGCACGCCCAGCGCGCTGGAGCTGGAGCGGTTGCCCACGAGGCGCAGCTTGAGCTGGCGGTTTTGGTTGCCGCCATCGTTGCGCCAGAGGCGCACACCGGTGGCTGAGGCGGTGACGAAGTCGGTGTCGCCGTCGTTGTCGAAATCGGCGGCGACGCAGCCCTCGGCCGGGCCGGTGGCTTCGAGTCCAAGTTCCTTGGTGACGTCGCGGAAGCCGGCGTGGCCGGCGTTGCGCCAGATGCGCAGGCCGGACGGCCCGAAGGCGACGAGGTCGAGCCAGCCGTCGTTGTCAAAGTCGACCGGCGACAGTCCGGCGACGACGAAACCGGCGAGCGGCAGACTGGACTGCTGCGGCGCCTCGCGATCGACAAACTCGAGCGAGGTGGCGGTGGCGATCACGGCCTCGAGGCGCAGGTCGTTGTCGAGGTCACAGGTGGCAACCACTGCCCCGGCGGGCCAGGCCTGAGTGGCGGTACCGGGCGAGAACGGCGCGGAGCGTTTCTTCTCGAAGTGTGCGGCGGGGGCGGCGGCGCGGGCGACGAACACGCCGGGCAGGCTCTCGTTGTTCCAGTCGGCGGTGAGGATCTGGGTGGCGCCGGGGATCTCCGCGGGCAGGCCGGAATCGGTCCAGGCGGGGTCGAAGGCGAGGTTGCCGAGGTTGCGGTAGAGCGCGAGGCCGGCGCCGCTGGGGCGTACGACGGCGAGGTCGAGGTTGCCGCTGAAATGCAGGTCGGCGAGCACGCCGGAGGTGGCGGCCACTCCTTCGAGGCCGGCGGCGCGGGTGGCGTCGCGCAGGCGGCCTTGGGCGTAGAATTTGAAGACGCGGGAGTCCTTCTCGCCGAGCACGACCACATCGTCGATGCCGTCGTTGTCGAGGTCGCCGGTGAGGGCGGCCCGGTAACCGCCGTCCGGCGACGCCCGCAGCGGGCGGCCGAGTGGGGCGAAGCGGCCGGAGCGGTTGTCGAGCAGGACGAAGCCGCCGGATTTCTCGTGGGCGAAGAGGCTGGGGCGGCCATCGCGCTCATAGTCGACGACGGTGAGTGGGGCGCGGTAGTCGGCTGCTGTGGCGCCGAAGGCGGTCGTGGTGTCCTCGGTGAAATGCACGGCGAGGCCGGCGCGGTTCGGCTGGGCGAGGACGAAGGGCGCGAGGGGCCGGGTGTGTTTGCAGCGTTCGAGAGAGGCGGCGGTGGCGGACTGGGCGGGGGCGCGAGCGGCGATCTGTTGGTGGCGGGCGAGGGCGCGGTTGGCGTCCTCGGTTTGGCCGACGCGGCGGTAGAGCTGGCTGAGCTGGTAGTGGGCTGAGGGGTGCTCGGGGCTGGCGCGCACGGCGCTTTCGAAGAGGCGGATGGCCTCGGGGAAGCGGCCGAGCTCGCGTTGGGCGAGGCCCATCTGGAAGTCGAGCGCGGGCTCGCCGGGATCGATCGACCACGACTGCTGGAAGGCGGCGGTGGCGGGCTCCGGCTGGTTCTGCCGAAGGAGGGCGCAGCCGAGCAGGTAGAGGGAGGCGGCGTTGTTGCGGTCGAGTTCGAGGACTTGGCGGCAGAAGGGGACGGCGTCGGCGGGGCGGTCGGCGAGCAGGGCGGCGTTGGCGAGGTTGAGGCGCACGTCGATACTTTCGGGAGACAGGAGGAGTGCCTGCTGGTAGAGCGTGGTGGCGCCGGCGGGGTCACCCTTCTCGAGCAGGCCGTTGCCGCGGTTCATAAGCTGGGCGAACTCGGCGGTGACGGGGGCGGCGCGGCGGGACCGGGAAACGACGACGGTGGTCGCGATCACGGCGGCAAGTACGCAGAGCCAGAGCAGGCGCTTGAGCATTGCTTCTTGGTGCTGAACGGCCTCCGGCTTGGCAACTTTGTAAAGGCCAAGCAGCGAGCGTAGTTCGTGTTTCCAGGACGCAGAGCCTCCTGCGTTTCCGGGTGGACCGGGAGTCTCCCTCGGCCACCCCCGCCCTAGCTTCCGGATGCCGGCTCCGATACGATCATCATTCGGTTCAACGTCGGGTTCACCAACGGAGTGCGTTTGCCGTCGGGCCAGACGATCTCGACAGCGTCTGGCTGCTCGGCCGGCCCCAGCCCGATCGTGACGGGCACCTCGGATTGGGACAGATAGCTGTGCGTGGGCATGACCTGGCGCGACTGCCAACGATCGCCGAGGCGCACCCGGACCAACGCGCCGATGGCATCGCGGTTGCCGGTAGCGCCGACGAGCTTCAGACGAAGGAAGCGATGGTGCAGTTGCTGGTCGTTGCGCAAGAGCAGGGGAGCGCCGTCGACCTGCGTGATCACGACATCGAGGTCGCCGTCGCCATCGATATCGGCGTAGGCGCTGCCGCGGCCCGCGACCGGAGTGAGCAAGTCGGGCCCGCACTTGGCTGCGTCCACCGGAAGGAAGCATTTCCCACTGTTCGCACCGGCGTTCCAAAACAACTGCGCGGGCTGCCGGTACTCTTGTCCCTGTTGGATCTTGCCGATCTCCTGTTCGAGATGGCCGTTGGCGGTGAGCACATCGAGGCGGCCGTCGAGGTCATAGTCGAAGAAGAACACCCCGAACTTCAGCAGGCGCCATCCGGGCGGGCCGATCCCCTCGGTGATGGTCTCGTCGGCGAAGTTGAGCGGGTCGCCCTGCGACACGTAGAGCGCGGTGAGTTCGGTGGCGAAGTTTCCGATGAGGATGCCGACGGAGTCGTCGTTGCGATACCGCGCCACGTCGCTGCCCATACCGCCGCGGGCCATGCCGTAGCTGTCGAACCCCACGCCGCTCTCGGCCCCGATCTCGCGGAAGGTGCCGTCGCCCCGGTTGTGAAAGAGGAAGTTTTGCACGCCATCGTTGGCCACCAGCAGATCGGGCCAGCCGTCGTTGTCGAAGTCGAATGGCGACACGCCAAGGGACTTGCCCGCGGGCACCCCGGTGACGGGATTGCGCACTTGGATGCCTGCTTCCGCAGATACATCGCGAAACCGTCCGCCGCCCTCGTTATGGTAGAGCAGGGAGAATGCGCCCTCGAAGTGGGTCGGCTGGCCGTAGGTGCGGCCGGTACCGACAAGTTTCGCACCGACCGCGAGGTCGATTTCACGGGACCAGCGCACGTAGTTGCAGACGAAGAGATCGAGCCGCCCGTCCTTGTCGTAGTCGAGCCACGAGCAACTGGTGCTCCAATCCGTGCCGGAGCCGCCGACGCCGGCCTCCGCGGTGGTCTCGCGGAACCGTCCGCTCCCTTCGTTGTGGAAGAGGCGGTTGCCGCCCACGCCCGACACGAACACGTCGGTGCGTCCGTCCGCATCGTAGTCGCCCACTGCGGCACCCATGCCGTAGAAACTGACATCGAGCCCGGAGCCGGCGGTGACATCGGCGAAAGCGCCGTGCCCATCGTTTCGGTACAGCGCCAGCGTCGGCGCCGGCCGGTCCGCGGGCGCATGACCCGGCCAGTAGGTGGAGTTGACGAAGAGCAGGTCCTGTGCGCCGTCGCCATCGAAGTCGAGGAAGGCCACGCCGCCGCCCATCGATTCGGGCAGGAGCTTCTCGCCGCAGGCGCCGCTGATGTGGCGAAAGCCGATGCCGCACGCCTGCGTGATGTCGGTGAACCGCACTGCCGGGATCGTTACGGCGGGAGCGGCGGCGACTTCGGGAGTGGCGAGCGTGCTCACTTTCTCCACCGGCCTGGCCGCCGGGGGCCGGAGCGCGAGGTAGGCGCCGGTGCCCGCCAGCGCTAGGCCGGCCAGCACCAGTAGCGACCATTTCACGGCGCGGCCGATGATTGCGTCGTCGGCCTGCACGAGCTCCTCACCCGGCTCCGATTCTGGCTCGTGGAGATTATTCATGGGAACCGGCCAAGCCGGGCGCTCCGGGACGTTGCAGGGGATAGATCACAATCGCCTCGGCGGCATGGTCTGCGGCTTTGTCGGCCTTGCGGGCCAGCGCGATTGCGCGATCGGCGGCGTTGTCGTCGACCCGGTAGCGCTCGTGCGAGGCGCGGTGTTCGGCGGCCTTCTTCTCGTCGCCCAGCGCCTCGGCGATCAACGCGAGGTTGTAGTGCGCGGTCGCGTTCTCGGAGTCGACCGCGAGCGTGCGCTCGAACTGCGCCGCGGCCTGCTCGAGGTAGTGTCGGCGTCGCTCGGGTGCGGCACGCTCCTGCCGGGAGCGTTCCAGGAGCGTTTGTCCGAGCTCGTTGAGGACGATGTAGTCCTTAGTGAAATCGAACCCGCGCCGGTCGAGTTCCGGGTAGCGGTCCTCGACGATGCTGCGGTAGTTGGCGATCGCCTTGTCGAGATCGCCCGCCCGCTTGGCCACCTGGCCGTTGAGCCACGCGAGCACCCAGCGCGGCGCCGGCGGATTGAAGGCGGCAGCGCGCTGCAGGGCACTGATGGCGTCGTCGAGCCGGCCCTCCTTGAAGTAGACGCGGGCGAGGTTCAGTGGGCCGTCGGGGTATCCGAGGGACTCGACGCGACCGAATGCCTCGGCGGCCTGGATCAGTTCACCCTTGGACGCGCCCTTGTTACCCTCGAGCAGCAGACCGATGCCGTAGTCGTTCCAGCGCTGCCAGGGAACGATCGCAGAGCCCGGATTGGCCGCGGCGGGCGCCGCGCCACCCTCGATCGGGAACGTGAGCGAATCCGTCGCGATGGTGGTGATCGGGAGATCGTTGGAGACCGTCAGCGGGTCGCCCGCCTTGTAGCCGGACCGGTAGATGTAGTTCAGGTAGATGGTGTCGAACTTCCGGTGACGCAGGGCGATGTCGACCTGGAGCGGGCCCCGTTGGTCGGCGGGGACCGTGAAGGTGTAGTGCACGATCTGGCCGGCGCCGGGCGGAATCTGGTGGTCGTAGAGCGGCGTGAAGATGTCCTGGGCGTTGCGCCGGTCGATGCGGTGGCCGTCCTTGTCGAGCATGTAGACGTTGAGAAAGTGCGCCCAGGGATCGACTTCGTTGTGCGGCCCCAGTCCGCCGCTGCGGCCGACGGTGCGCCCCTCGCTCGAGAGCTGCGCATCGAGCCAGATCTCGTTCGAGTCGGCCGTACCCTGCGTGAAGTGGTGGCCGAGGGTGAGCGTGCGCACCACGATCTCCAGGAGGTAGGTATGTCCTGGTTTCAACGCCGGCACCTGCGGGCGCAGTGGCGCGGCCAACGGCGAGTCGATGGTGCCGCCGTCCTTGAGACCGAGGATGTCGACCCGCGCGCAGTCCTTGAGAATGTCGACCGCGGCGGCGAGCATCGGTGCGTCCTGTTTGAGGTGGGCGAGACCGGTATTGCCGCCGGGGAACATGTGGTCGTGGACGGTCAACTCCTGCTTGGCGGCCGTGGGTCGTTGAATTTCGCCCCAAACTCCGCGGACGGGCGCAACGGCATGTGGCAGTCCGCGCAGTTGTTTTTCGCGACGGGCGGGTAGTAGAAGGAGCGCGCACCGTGGCCGGACGCACCGCTGAGCACGAAACTGTCGTGGTGGTTTTGGCCGCGCAGGAACGGTTTGTATTTCGTGAGCTCGGCCGGGATGCTGACCTTGTGGCAGGTGGAGCAGAACTCCGCGGTCTTGTGGAGCGGCTTGAGGAAGGTCTGTTTGTGGAACTCGGGCTTCGCCTTGACGAGGGTGCGATTGACGAAACGCAGGACCGGATCGCTGCTCTCGGTGAACGGATACAGGGCCGGCTCCTCGATGGTGTAGTCGGCGTTGCCCCGCGTGCTGTTGATATGGGTGATCGAGTGGCAGGCCACGCAGGTGATGCCGGCCTGGGCGGTTGGGTGATTCACGTCGTCGAACGCCGGATCGTCGAACGCGCCGCTGAAGAATGGAACCAAGTCGTGGCATCCGGCGCACCAGCGGGCAGCGCGCACATTGCCGTCGCGCTGCAACGAAACGCGGCGGGTTTCGCGCACACTGGCGAGGTAGGGTGGGTTGTTGAACGAACTGAAATGGTGCGCGCTATGGAACCAGCCTTCGGCGGTGTCCTTGTGGCACTCCAGGCAATAGTCGTTCATCATCAGCGTGCGGGCCGGGATGAAGTTGCCGCTGGCTGTCCGGGCCGACGACGGGAAGAAATACCGCTCGCCCTCCTTAGGTCCGGCGACGTTCCAGCGGCGGGGATCGGCCGAGTGCAACACCACCATCGCGCCGACGCTCACCACCACCGCCACACCCCACTTCGCACCCACGCGCCAGCGGATCCGCGGCCCGGCCAGCCGGTGCAGGCCATAGAGCCAGATGCAGAGCAACGGCACGATCACGTGGACCCAATAGAGCGGCGAGCGCAGCCGCGGGTCTTTGATGGCGAAGAAGTCGAAACGCATCAGCGCGACACCCGAGATCAGCAGGACCAGCGCAGCCGCAAAGAGCACATAGCCCATGCGCACCGCGCGCCGGTTGGGCCGGTTGTGGGAATTCTTGGCATGGAACACCCCGAACACGATGACCGGCACCACCAACAGCAGTCCCAGAACCAGATGGACCAGAAACATGAGCTGATAGAAATAGTTCTGGAAGCTCAGCCCCTTCAGGTACTCGAGGAACGTGATGCTCCCCAGGTACGCCGAGTTCGCCCCCAGCAGCGCGAATAATCCGAAGATCAGATACAGCACGACTCGCAGGCGAGGCCCGATCGCGCGCACGTACTTCATGCGGAGGGAATCACCGGGCGGATGCGAAGGCATGTCGAGGGTCGGAACAGTGGTGAGCAGGGCGGGATCCGGCTGGTTGCCGGGATTGGCCGTCATAAGAGCCGGGTTTATGACCTTGTGAAGAAATATTCTAGGCAACCGCGGGAAATCGGTCGCCTGGTCCGGCCGCGGAAACACCGGCCATCGGCTCTCCTCGTCTATGTAGACACCCCGGTTGGCACGCCCCTTTCGCGTTGCCATCCCCGGGCCGGTCGACTGCTTTGCGCAACCACGACTCAGGCCTTGGCTTGCGGTGCGCTCGCCGCGCCGCGGCATCCGTTCGCACTCCCGACCCACATGCTTTCTCCTATGCACGACTACATCGAACGATTCGTCGACCTCACCGATCCGGCCACCAATCGCCTGCACAACATGACCGTCGAGCGGGCCCGGGAGCGTATCCTGCACGGCACAGCAGAATCCGTTCGCGAGATCGACGGCTCGTTTGCGATCGCGGCGCGCGAAGGCAAACGCGTGCGACTTGCGCGCTCGCTCGACCGGCCGCTGCGCTATTTTCTCGCCAAGCGCATCGAGGGCCCGGCGTTGGTCGTCGCCGACCGGATCGACGCGATCCACCAGTTCCTCAAGAGCGAGGGGCTGGATAAACAGTTTCACCCCAGCTACACGCGTATGGTGCCCGCGCATTACGTGGTCGAACTCAACTCATCGGCTGCCCGGATCCGGACCCTACCTACACCCGCTATTTCACTCCGACGCGCAACGCCCTCCCCGGCGACCTCGACCTGATCGGGCGGCAGTACATCGGCGCCCTGGCCGAGGAGACGGCGAAATGGCTGCGCGCGCTGCCGGAGCGCGAACCGATCGGCGTGTGCTTCTCCGGTGGAGTCGACAGCGGGGCCGTGTTCCTCACGATCTACCACGTGATGCAGCAGCTCGGGATCAGCCCGTCGCGGCTCAAGGCGTTCACGCTGAGCTTCGGCGACGGCCCCGACCTGCAGCAGTCCCGCGATTTCCTCGAGCGCCTCGGCCTCGGCCTCTTCCTCGAGCCCATTGAGGCCGACCCCGCTGCGCTCAATGTTGAGGAGACGCTGCGCGTGCTCGAGGACTACAAGCAGCTCGACGTCGAGTGTGCCTCGATGGTCCTCGCGCTGTACCGCGGCATCCGTGCGCGCTATCCGGACTGGAAGCACATGATCGACGGCGACGGCGGAGACGAGAATCTCAAGGACTATCCGATTGAGGAAAATCCCGAACTCACGATCCGCAGTGTCGTCAACAACCTGATGCTCTACCACGAAGGGTGGGGAGTAGGCCGGATCAAACACTCGCTCACCTACAGCGGCGGCCTCAGCCGCAGCTATGCGCGCACGTACGCGCCGGCGCGGAAGTATGGTTTCGAAGGTTTCAGTCCGTTCACCCGGCCCGCGGTGGTGACGGTGGCGGAAGGGATCCCGTTCACGGAGCTCAGCCAGATGTCGGTCGACCGGCTCTATTCGCTGAAAGGCGAGGTTGTTCGCCGCGGCATCAAGGCGCACTTCGGCGTCGACATGCCGATTTTCGAGAAACGCCGCTTCCAGCATGGCGCCATCCCGGTGGAGAAACTGCACCGCCGGCTCGGCACGCAGGAGTCCGAATACCGCCGGCAGTTCCTCGCGTTTTATCAGTGAACGGCGACGTCTCCGCCTATCCGGCGCGGGACCGTTCCGCCTGGATCCTCGCCCAACGTCCGGCGCGCCGGGTCGCGCCGGATCCGTCTGTGCCGCACGGTGTCTTCCGCGAACGGGAGCGGCTCGCCTCGGGTGAGGTCGCCGATTCGGGTGTCGTGTTGCTGACGAACCGCGAGTGTCCGTGGCGCTGCCTGATGTGCGATCTGTGGCAGGGCACCACGCGAGACACCGTGCCGGAAGGGGCGATCACTCGGCAGGTCGAGACGGCGGTGCGCACGTGGTCAGCGTTGGGCCCGCTGCCGGCGCAGGTGAAACTCTACAACAGCGGCAGCTTCTTCGATCCCGCGGCGATTCCGCCGGCCGACTATGCGCCGGTGGCCCGGCGGATCGCCTTCGCGCGTCATGTGGTGGTGGAGTCTCATCCGTTGCTCATTGGCGACCGCACCCGCGCGCTGCGCGACCTGCTGGCGGGTTCGCTCGAGGTCGCAATGGGACTGGAGACCGCGCATCCGGAGGTCTTGGAGAAGTTGAACAAGAAGTTCGACCTCGCCCAGTTCGCCCGGGCGGCGGAGTTGCTTGCGGCCGAGCGGATCGCGCTGCGCGTGTTTCTCCTCGTGCATCCGCCGTTCCTCGACGAACAGGCCGGGGCGGAATGGGTGGTGCGCTCGGCAGAGTTCGCGTTCACCTGTGGCGCCAGTGCAGTGACGTTGATCCCGACGCGTACGGGCAATGGCGCAATGGACCGGCTGCGCGACGCGGGCGAGTTGGTGGTGCCGACAATCGCCACGCTCGAGGCGGCCCAGCAGGCCGTGCTCGCGTTGGGCCACGGTCGGGTCTTCGCCGACACCTGGGCCATGGAGCCGTTCTCGACCTGCCCCGCCTGCTTCGCCGACCGGCGCGAACGCCTGGAGACGATGAATCGGACGCAACGCTTCGCGCCCCCAGTTCGCTGCGACGCTTGCGGGTGCGGCTGAGCTGGTCTGTCGGGCCGGGAGAGCGTGTGTGTGGCTGGATCACGGGTCGGGAGACCCGTGCCACGGCGAGTAGGGCATCACCCTATTTCGGGGCGCCCGGCGCGGAGGTAGGCTGGAACCCGTGCAAGCGTCGCGTCTCTGAACACTCAAAACAACTGCCGATGAACTTCCCCGGATTGATCCACGCCTTCCCCGCCTCTCGTCCGAGCGTTTCGGCCCCGGGACTATTCCATGCCGCCGCCTACGCTGGAGCGATGCCGCATCCCGCCGAGGCCGGCACCTTCATCCACGCGACGGCACCCCGCCGGATCCTGCTGGTCGACGACGATGCGGATGTGCGCGAAGTTTGCGCACGCCTGCTGCGGCGTGTCGGATATTTGGTGGAGGCGGCGAGCGATGGCGAGGCCGGCTGGACGGCGCTGCAGGGGCAGTCCTTCGACCTCTTGATCACGGATATCTGCATGCCACGCCTGACCGGCGTGCAGCTGCTCGGACGGCTGCGCACGGCCGGATCGCACCTGCCGGTGGTGTTGGTGTCCGGCACGCTGCCGTGGGAGGCGGTGGATGCGCCGCCGGAACTGCGGCCGGTATCCACGATTTCCAAGCCCTTTTCCACCATCGAGCTGTTGACCGAGGTGCGCACGATGCTGCGCCCGGTCGGAGCCGGGTTTGAGTGGGCGGCCGATGGCCTGCCCCATCCGGAGGGTCCGATCGCGTTCACGGCGTTCAACGGGATGGGCGATGCGACGCCATGATCCCTTCGGTCCGCTTCTTCGCCGCGGTCCCCGGCCTGTTGCTGCTCGGCCTGCTCGCGTATGGAGGCAGCGCGGGTCCGCCGCGGTGGCTTGCCTGGGCGCTCGGAGCGGCCTGCCTCACGGTATTCTTCTTTTCCCTGCGCACGCTCTGGGAGTTCCGGAGCGGCGCCGTCCTTGGTGGGGTGCGCCGGCCCTAGGCCGTCCGCCCCGCCCCAACCCGCCAGCCTCCCGATTCAATGAAATCCAAATCCAAAGTACTGACCTTCGGCGATTTGATCGCCAGCATCTACGGGGCCTGCGATCCGCGGCGCGCTGCGGGGCTGCTGCGGCTCGCCGCCAATGCGCAGCTGCTGTCCTTTCCCGGGCAGCGCAGGGTGTCCGTCCAGCCCGCGAAGGGATGATCGATCGCCATCGCCCTTGGCGGCGGGGTGGTCCGCGGCAGGGTAGGTCATCACCCCATCAACCAGTCCTCGCGCCCGGCCCGCCCGGGGTGCATGTTCCCGGCCTGCGACAACTGCCGGTGCCCAAACCCGATCCCGAGCGACCTCCCGGTCGCGCAGAGAGCCAGAAGCGTCGCACGACCCAAACACCATGAGAACGAAAGAAGCAGGCGGGCGAATCCTCGCCCTGGTCCTCGGCCCCGGCCCCCGCGCCGCTGTACGATTTGGTTGGTGCCAGAAGACCCTCGCGCCATGAAGACGCTCACGATTTTGCTGGCCGAGGATCACGCCGTGGTCCGTGAGGGATTGCGGTCGCTCCTGGAGACGACCGCAGCGTTCAAAGTCGTCGGACAGGCGGAGACTGGGCTCGAGGCGGTGGCGCTGGCCGAGCAGCTCAAGCCGGATGTTATTGTCATGGACATTGCGATGCCCGGGCTCAACGGCTGCGAGGCCACCCGGCAGATCATCGCCCGCAATCCGGCCGCTCGGATACTGGCGCTCTCCGCCCACAGCGACGAGGAGTACGTTGCGCGCCTGGCCGCCGCCGGCGCGTTGGGTTTCATGGAGAAGCAGAGTTCGGGGGAACTGCTGCTGCGCGCCATCCGCGAGGTTGGCGCCGGGAAGGCGTATTTCAGTCCCCATATCGCAAAGCGCCTGCTGCAGAACCAGCGCGAGGCGCGGGAGAAGGGCAGCACCAGCGGTACCCGGCGCGATGCGCTAACCTCCCGCGAGGAGCAGGTGTTGCAGTTGGTGGCCGAGGGTGCGGCCAACAAGCAGATCGCCACGCGGCTGGGCATCTCGATCAAAACCGTGGAGAAGCACCGCCAGCAGCTCATGAACAAGCTCGATATCCACGAGACGGCCGGGCTCACCCGCTACGCCATCTCGTCGGGCACGATCGAGAGCGACTGCAAGACAACCGTCTTCTGAGCCGTGGCCCGCCGGCCGGCCCCGTAGCCATGAGAACCGAACAGGATTCGATGGGCGACATGCCGGTGCCCGACGAGGCCCTCTACGGCGCCTCCACGGCCCGCGCCGTTCTCAATTTTCCGATCAGTGGCCATCCGATGCCGGCGGCCCTGCTGCGTTGCCTCGCGCAGGTGAAGGGCGCCTGCGCCCGCGCCAATGAGGAACTCGGCCGGCTCGCGCCCGAAAAGAGCCGCCTGATCCGGCAGGTGGCCGACGAGATCGTGGCCGGCGGTCTGGCGGCGCATTTCCCCGTCGACGTGTTCCAGACCGGCTCGGGCACCTCCACCAATACGAATCTCAACGAGGTGATCGCCAACCGCGCCAGCCAGCTCGCGGGCGAACCACTCGGCTCGCACCGGCCGTTGCATCCCAACGACGACGTGAATCTGGGGCAGTCGTCGAACGACATCATGCCCACCGCCCTGCACGTGAGCGTGGCGCTCGCGCTGCGCGAGCGGTTGCGACCCGCGTTGGAGCATCTCCAGCGCGAGCTCGCGGGCAGGGCGCACGCCTTCGCTGCCGTGGTGAAGATCGGGCGTACCCATCTGATGGACGCCACACCGCTGACCTTGGGCCAGGAGTTTTCCGGCTATGCCGCGCAGGTGGCGAAGGCGGTGGTGCGGACCGACCGCGCGGTCGACGCGCTGCTTGAACTCGCGCTCGGGGGCACGGCGGTGGGTACGGGGCTGAATACCGCCCCCGCCTTCGCCGGCCTGGTCTGCCGCACCCTGCGGGAGCAGACCGGCATCCCGTTTGTGGAGGCGCACAACCATTTCGAGGCGCAGGCCGCCCGCGACGATGCGGTGGAGGTCGCCGGGCACCTGGCGGCCATCGCCGCGAGCCTCATCAAGATTGCAAACGACCTTCGGCTGCTTGGCTCGGGCCCGCGCAGCGGGTTGGGGGAGCTCCGGCTTCCCGCCGTGCAGCCCGGCAGCTCGATCATGCCCGGCAAGGTGAATCCGGTGCTCTGCGAGATGCTCCTTCAGGTCTGCTTTTACGCTCAGGGGCTGGCGCAGGTCGTCGTGACGTGCGGCGGGGCCGGCCAGTTCGAGCTCAACGCCACGATCCCGCTCATCGCCCACGCACTGCACGAGGCGATCGGTTGCCTGGCCAACGCCACGCGCGCTTTTGCCGATGCCTGTGTCCACGGAATCGAGGCTGAGGCGGTGCGGTGTGCGGAGCTGGTGGACCGTTCGCTCATGCTGGTCACCGCGCTGACTCCGCTCATCGGTTACGACCGGGCGGCGGCCGTGGCCCAAGGAGGCCCTCGCCACCAATCGCACCTTGCGCGAGGTCGTCCTGGAACGGAAGTTCCTGGACGCCGCCACGCTGGACCGGGCCCTCGACCCGGTGCGGATGACGCGGCCGTAGGGCAGGGCGGTCGGGATAGACCCCATGTCGAGAGTCCGGATTCACGGTTAGGGTGACGCGTATCAGCTCTCCGTTGCCAAAAACGCCGCAGTCCCTCCCTCCTGTAGTGCTCCCTTCGCTCGTCAGTCGGGCGTCGGGCCCGCCGGGCGGCGTTCGCCCACTGACTCTTGTTTGTGGACTCCCGCCGGCTCAGGGGCCTCACCGTGTTCTGTGGTCCGCCGCCCTGGCGGAGCAGGGAAGGCCGAGTCGCTTCTGCGCCGGTGCCGTTTGGCCGTGAGCTTTCCCCCAACAGTTTCTGATGACCAACCAACCGAATCAACGGGGCTCGCCCCTGCCGGACCCTTCGCCGCAAGGTCGGGTCCGGGCAACCATAGTGCGGATTTGGCGCCGCCGGACCGCCGTAATTGCGGGTTTCGCCGTCACGGCGATCCTGGGGCATCTCCTGCTCCGCTACGGGCTGAAAACGACCCCGGGGGTCTTCTTGGGCCCGCTTTGGGCCACGCTGGTGCTCGGCGGCCTTCCTCTGCTCGGTGAGCTTATCGGCAAAATGCGGAAGCGGGAGTTCGGTTCCGATCTGCTGGGTGGTGTGTCCATTGTGACGTCGGTTCTTATCGGCGAATACTTGGCGGGTTCGATTATCGTGCTGATGCTGGCGGGGGGCCAGGCGCTGGAGAGCTACGCCCTGCGCAGCGCCTCCTCGGTTCTGGCGGCGCTGGCCAAGCGGGTCCCTTCGGTCGCCCACCGAAAACGGGAGGCAGAAATCGCGGAGGTGAAGCTCGAGGAGGTCGCCGTGGGCGACACCCTGGTGGTCTATCCGCACGACATCTGTCCGGTGGACGGAGTGGTGATCACGGGCCACGGGGTGATGGACGAATCCTACCTGACCGGCGAGCCGTTCCAGATCAACAAGACCGCCGGTTCGACGGTGCTCTCGGGCGCGATCAACGGCGAATCCGTCCTGACGATCCGCACGACCCAGCGTGCGGCCGATTCGCGCTATGCGCGGATTATGGAAGTGATGCGTGAATCCGAGGCCACACGACCGCAGTTGCGCCGGCTCGGGGATCGCCTGGGCGCAATCTACACTCCGGTGGCGCTGGCGGTCGCCGTGCTCGCCTGGGTCCTCAGTGGTGAATCGCTTAGGTTTCTCGCGGTCCTGGTGATCGCCACGCCGTGCCCGTTGCTGATCGCAATCCCGATCGCCATCATCGGATCAATTTCCTTGTGCGCCCGCCGCGCGATCATCGTCAAAAGCCCTGTCGTTCTGGAGCAGATCGCGGAGTGCCGCACCGCGATCTTTGACAAGACCGGGACACTGACCTACGGCGCGCCGACGTTAACCGATCAGCTCATCGCTCCGGGTTTTGACCGGAAGGAAGTGCTTACACTCGTGGCGGGCCTGGAGCGCTACTCGAAACATCCTCTGGCGCGGGCCATTCTCGCAGCGGCGAAAGGGGAGGGCATCAGCCTCCCGGATGCCATCGAAGTGGGCGAGCCGCCTGGCCAGGGTCTGCAGGGAATCGTGTCCGGTCGCCGGGTGCAGATCATGAGCCGCGGTCAGCTCGCCGCTCTTCAGTTGGCAGGTGGCGACTCGCTCCCGCCGGTGGCCGGAGGCCTCGAGTGCGTGGTGGCAGTGGACCAACGCTATGCGGCGGCCCTGCGTTTCCGTGATGCACCGCGCGCGGAGAGCCGCTCCTTTGTGAATCACCTGGGACCGAAACATCACTTCGACCGGGTGATGCTCGTGTCGGGAGACCGCGAGGAGGAGGTGCGCTACCTCGCCGGGCAGGTGGGTATCACCGAAATCTGCTCACAACAGAGCCCGGAGGAGAAGCTGGCCATTGTCCGCGCGGAGACCGCCAAGGCCAAAACTCTCTATGTGGGCGACGGCATCAACGACGCTCCGGCCATGATGGCTGCCACCGTGGGCATGGCGATCGGACAGAACAGTGATGTGACCACCGAGGCGGCTGGGGTCGTGATCATGGACAACTCGCTCGAGAAGGTGGACGAGTTCATGCACATCAGCCGCCGGATGCGCGTCATCGCGTTGCAGAGCGCGGTGGGCGGGATCGTACTGAGTCTGATCGGCATGGCCGTTGCCGCCACCGGGCATTTGAGTCCGGTGAGCGGCGCCATCACCCAGGAGGTCATCGATGTGGTGGCGGTGTTGAACGCCCTGCGCGCCGCCATACCGCCCCGCGTGATGCACGATCTTTGATGGGGCGCCGCCGAGCCGGTACGACGAGGGCCCGCAGCGGTGGGATTGAGCCTCGACGAACCGACTGACCAAGGTTTGTCCGCGTGGCCCGCAACGCGGTCCGATGCGGTGAAGCTCAATCGCGTCCATGAAGCGGAGTCAGTCGATTGCGCGAGTCCCAGGAGATCCCGTTCGGTCGGGTTTGACCCCATGTCGGTGCCACGCATCCGCGGGTATCGTGGCGGTCAACCAAACCTCCCAAGACCATGCCTCTCCTTACTGTCGTCCTCACTCTGATCGTCGTCGGCGTGCTGCTCTGGCTCGTCAACACCTACATCCCGATGGACGGGAAGATTAAGCAGATTCTCAACGTCGTGGTCGTGATCGCCGTGGTGCTGTGGCTGCTCTACGGCTTCGGCGTGCTCGGCCACTCCGGCGAGATCCGCCTTCCGGAGATCAAGTGATCCGGGCCCGACTCATTCCCGGTGGCCGGGGGGCCGGAGGCGCCGGCCCCTCGGGGGTGGTGTCTCTTGATCCCGGAGACGAGGCACGTCCCCCGCGCGGCAGCGAAGCGGTGGGCGGCGGATTTGTGCCGACCGCGGCCGTATTTGTTTGCAGTGCCGGCGGCGATGCCGCTCCTCCAGTTCGCCCACGGTCCAGATCGCGCGGTTGTCGATTGCCGCCGTCTCCGGACCCGTGTCACGGGCGGGCGCGTGGCTTCTGCAGCCGTCCGGCGCTTGAGCGCTGGAGGGCGAACTGTGCCGGAAGAGTACCATATAATGCTTAAATCGTCGATACGCTGGCAGTCCTGGATGGCCTGGCACCCCCGGGCGTCCCCCCGCGCGGGCGAGCCGCCGTTGCGCGCGGAGTTGTTCAGCGGCGAGCAACTCGACCACCACGCGAAGGCGCTCGCCGCCACCCATCCGGTGGTCACCCGGAAGGGGAGCGACCGGCTGCTGGTCCGGCTGGGGCACAACGAGGAAATCCTGCGGGCGTTCAATCGCGCCACGCTCGCGGTGGACCCGTCCCGGCGCATCACGCCGGCCGCGGAGTGGCTGCTCGACAACTTCTACCTGCTCGAGGAGCAGATTCAGATGGCGCGGCGGCATTTGCCGAGGGGATACAGTCGGGAGCTGCCGCGGCTGCCGGATGGTCCCTCCGCCGGTTTGCCGCGGGTCTACGACATCGTGCTCGCGTTGATCTCGCATGTGGATGCCCAGATCGATGCCGGTCCGCTCCAGTCCTTTGTTGCCGCCTACCAGACGGTGGCCTCCCTCAAGCTGGGAGAATTGTGGGCCATTCCGATCATGTTGCGTCTGGGCTTGATCGAGAATCTCCAGCGCATCACCACGCGATTGGTTCTGGGCCGGGAGGAGCGCAACCAGGCCGACCGTTGGGTGGACCGGTTGCAGGACATGGCGGAGCGCAATCCGTCGCATCTGGTCGTGGTGGTGGCGGAGATGGCGAACGCCGATCTCAACCTCTCGAGCTCGTTCGTGGCGGAGTTTTGCCAACGCTTGTCGCGGCAAAGTCCGGTGCTGCACCTGGCCCGCGGCTGGCTTGAACAGCGCCTGGCCGAGCAGGGGTCGTCCATCGAGCAACTCGTCCAGCTGGAAAGCCAGAATCAGGCGGCCGACCAGGTATCCGTCAGCCACAGCATCGCAAGCTTGCGCTTTCTCGGCGCGATGGACTGGAAGAAGTTCGTGGAGACGCTGAGCGTGGTGGAGTCCACGCTGCGCACCGACCCCGCGGAGGTCTACGCGCGGATGGATTTTGCGACCCGCGACCGCTACCGCCACAAGGTGGAGTTCGTGGCCCGGTACAGCGGGCGGTCCGAGGCGGAGATCGCGCAGCGGGTGGTAGACCTTGCGGCCGCGGGCGCCCGGGGGAAGGGGCGCGAGGATCGGACGGCCCACGTCGGCTACTATCTGATCGACCGGGGGCAGGCCGAGTTGGGCCGTGCGGTGCGGCTGCAGTGGCCGTGGCGGAGTCTGCTGGAGCGGACTATCCACCGGTTTCCTCTGACATTCTACGTGGGCGGAATCGGGGCGCTCACGCTGGCCGCCGCGGTGGGCTTGCTGGTGCTGCTTCGTACGCTTGGGGTGGAGGACTGGCGGTTGGCCGCCTTCACGCTCGTCTTCGTGCTGTGCGCGAGCCAACTGGCGGTGGCGCTGATCAACTGGTTGTCCACCTTGCTGGTGCAGCCGAACCTGCTTCCCCGCCTGGATTTCACCGCGGGCATCGCGCCGGAGTGCCGGACGATGGTGGTGGTGCCCACGATGCTCACGAGCGTGGCGGGCGTCGACCGTCTTATCGAGACGCTGGAGATCCATCATCTTGCCAACCGCGACCGGCTGCTGCATTTCGCGCTGCTCACCGACTTTTGCGACGCCGCCCAGCAGGTTTTGCCCGGCGACCATGTGTTAATCGAACGGGTGCAGGAGGGCGTGAAACGGCTCAATCGCAAGTATCAGCCCGACACTGCCGACCTCTTCTTTCTGTTCCATCGTCCGCGGCTTTGGAACGCCGGCGAGGGCGTGTGGATGGGCTACGAACGCAAGCGCGGCAAGCTCACCGAGTTCAACGCCCTGCTGCGCGGCGGCCCGACCGACTGCTTCTCCTCAATTGTGGGGGAGACCAGCGTGCTCCCGCTCATCAAGTATGTAATTACACTGGACACCGACACGCAATTGCCGCGCGATGCCGCCCGGCAGCTCGTCGGCACGATGGCCCATCGGCTGAACCGCCCGGAATTCGACCCGGTACGTGGGGTGGTGGAGAAGGGGTACAGCATCCTGCAGCCGCGGGTGGGGGTGAGCCTGCCGAGCGCACGGCGCTCCTGGTTTGTCCGCCTTTTCGCCGGCGAGCCCGGGATCGACCCATACACCCGGGCGGTGTCCGACGTGTATCAGGATGTCTTTCAAGAGGGATCGTTCATCGGCAAGGGCATCTACGATGTGGACGCTTTCCAACGCGCCCTGGCCGGGCGCTTTCCGGAGAACTCCGTGCTCAGCCACGACTTGCTTGAGGCGTGCCACGCCCGCTCCGCCCTGGTGAGCGACGTGGAGCTCTACGAGGAGTATCCCTCTCGCTATAATGTGGACATCGATCGGCGGCATCGCTGGATCCGCGGCGACTGGCAGATCACGCAATGGCTGCTGCCGCGCGTGCCCGGCGACGATGCCCGACGGATCGCCAACCCGTTGTCCGTGCTGTCGCAATGGAAGATCTTCGACAATTTGCGCCGCAGTCTAGTCCCGGTGGCGCTGCTGTTCTTGTTGGTGGGCTCCTGGCTGCTGCTGCCCGAACTTGGCGGACTGGGCCTGTCGCTGGTGGTGGCGCTCATCACGCTCCCGGGACTGTTGGCCGCGGTCTTCGGGGTAGTGGGCAAGCCGACCGAGCTGCCGTGGGCGATGCATCTGCGCGGGGTCGCGGTGGGCGGCGGGCGCACGCTGGGCCAGGTCTTCCTCACGTTGGCCTTCCTGCCCTACGACGCCTTCGTCAGCGTGGATGCCATTGTCCGCACGGGGCTGCGAATGCTGGTGACGCACAAACGGCTCCTGGAATGGAAGACCTCGAGCGAAGCGGCGCGGACCTCGAGCACCCGGCTAGCCGGCTTCTTTGCCACGATGTGGTTTGCGCCCCTGGCAGCGCTGGCGACTGCGCTCGCCCTGACATTGCGGCAGCCCGCACAGCTGCCTTATGTGTTGCCCCTTCTGGGACTCTGGCTGATGGCCCCGGGAGTCGCTTGGTGGATCAGCCAGCCCATCGAGGGCGAGACCCCGGACCTGACGGCGGCGCAGCGCGCTTTCCTCGCCCGAACGGCCCGCAAGACGTGGCAGTTTTTCGAGACCTTCGTCACGGCGCAGGAGAATTGGCTGCCGCCCGACAATTTCCAGGAGGTGCCCGTGCCCACGATCGCCTCGCGCACTTCACCCACGAACATGGGACTGGCGTTGCTCGCCAATCTGGCGGCCCGGGACTTCGCCTATCTCTCGACGGCGGGATTGATCCGGCGCACGCAGGACACTCTGGCGACGATGCAGCGGCTCGAGCGCCACCGTGGCCATTTCTACAACTGGTACGATACGCGTACGCTGCAGCCGCTCTTTCCGCTGTATGTTTCCAGCGTCGACAGTGGCAACCTCGCCGGGCACCTGCTGACTCTGGCCGCGGGCCTGCGGGGACAGCGCACGGAGCCGATCTTCACGCCTCAGGTTTTCGCCGGGCTGGGCGACACCGTGGGCGTGCTCCGCGTGCTGGCGCCGACGGATGCGGCACTGGCCCGGCTCGAGGCGGAGCTCAAGAGTGCGCCCCCGGGCCTGCGCGCGGCGGTGGCGGTGTTGGAACGGGCGAGGGAACAGGCGGCTGCGCTCGTCGTCGCGCTGGCGGGCCGGGGCGAGGAGCTGCAGCGCTGGACCCAGACGTTGCAGCGCAATTGCGACGACCAGCTGGAGGACCTGCGGTTTCTCGCACCGTGGTTGCATGGGACGGATCGCGCTGGCGCCACGCCTGGAGAACTCGGCGACAAGCTCGCGCAGCTCGATCGGGCGCCCACGCTCGGCCAAGTGGTGGAGCTGGAGCGCACGCTTTGTCCGCTGGTCGAAGAGGGACTCGGACCGACCGAGCTCTCCCGGGCTCTGCGGTTGGCCGGAGAGCGCGCCCGCCAGCGCCTGCGCGAACTGGAGGACCTGGCCCGACGCAGCGACGAGCTCGCTGCAATGGACTTCACGCTGTTGTTCGACGAGGCGCGGGAGCTCTTCTCGATCGGCTTCAACGTCGCGGAGCGTCGTTGCGATGCCAGCTTCTACGACTTGCTGGCCTCGGAGGCGCGGTTGTGCAGCTACGTGGCCATCGCGCTGGGGCAGGTGCCCCAGGACCACTGGTTTTCGCTGGGGCGGCTCCTCATCTCCTCGGGCGGCGAACCGATCCTTGTTTCCTGGAGCGGTTCGATGTTCGAGTACCTCATGCCTCTGTTGGTCATGCCCAACTACGAGCAAACCCTGCTCGACCACACCTGCCGGGCGGTGGTGCGGCAGCAGATCGCCTACGGGGCGCTCCGCGGCGTGCCCTGGGGCGTCTCCGAATCGGGGTACCATCGGACCGATGTCCATCTGAACTACCAATACCGCGCGTTTGGGGTGCCAGGGCTGGGGCTTAAACGCGGGCTGGCCGAGGATCTGGTGATCGCTCCGTATGCCACGGCGATGGCCTTGATGGTGGCGCCGCGCGCAGCCTGCGAGAATCTGGAACGGCTGGCGGCTGATGGCCACGAGGGCGCCTATGGCTTCTACGAGGCGGTGGACTACACCGCGTCGCGTCTGCCGCCCGGGGAGTCCAGCGCCACGATACGGTCGTTCATGGTGCATCACCAGGGGATGGCTCTGTTGTCCCTGGTCAACCTGCTGAGGGACGACCCCATGCCGCGGCGTTTCATGGCCTGTCCGATGCTCAAGGCCGCCGACTTGCTGCTGCAGGAGCGGGTGCCGCGCACGGCGGCCAGCGTCGTTGCGGAGGATCTGGAGCTGGAAACGGCCCGCATCCGTACCGTCGAGAGTGAAGGCGTGATGCGTGTCTATACCGACCCCACGCCGGCGGCGCCGGAGGTGCATCTGCTCTCCAACGGCCGCTATCATGTGCTCGTCAGCAGTGCCGGCGGTGGCTCCAGCCGCTGGCGCGATCTGGCGGTCACCCGCTGGCGCGAGGACGCCACGCGCGACTGCTGGGGGACCTTCATCTATCTGCGCGATCTGGAGACCGGGGAGTACTGGTCAGCCGCGCACCAGCCTACGCTGCGTGCGACCAAGGGCTACGAGGCCGTCTTCACCCAGGCGCGCGCCGAGTTCAAGCAGCGCCATGCCGGTTTGGAGATCCATACCGAGATCTGTGTGTCCCCCGAGGACGATGTGGAGCTGCGGCGTATCACCATCACCAACCGCACCTCGGCGGTGCGCGCGATCGAAATGACCAGCTATGCCGAGGTGGTGCTCGCGCTGCCCGCGGCGGATGCGGCGCATCCGGCGTTCAGCAATCTGTTCGTGCAGACGGAGTTTGTGCCGCGCACCTCCGCGCTGCTGTGTACCCGTCGGGCGCGTTCGCTCGAGGAGAAGCCGCCGTGGTTGTTGCATCTGTTGGTGGGGCAGGGCGGCGAGCAGGGTGAAGTCTCCTGCGAGACGGACCGCGCCCGCTTTGTCGGGCGCGGCGGCACCCTGGTTCGCCCGGCGGCGATGCGGGCGCAAACCCCGCTTTCGAATACCGTCGGGCCGGTGCTCGACCCGATCGTCGCGCTGCGGCGCACGGTGACGTTGGCGGCCCATGAGGTGGTGGTCCTCGCCCTGGTGCTGGGCGCGACGGAGAGCCGGGAGCTCGCGCTGGCCCACGTGGAAAAGTACCAGAGCGCCCGCATGGTCGATCGCGCCTTCGACCTGGCGTGGACCCACAGCCAAGTCACCCTGCGCCATCTCAATGCCAGCGAGGGCGACGCTCAGCTCTACGGCCGGTTGGCCAGCGCGCTGGTCTACGCCGATCCCGCCCGCCGGGCCGGTCCGGGAGTGTTGCGCAACAACCGGCGCGGGCAGAGTGGATTGTGGAGCTACGGGATCTCCGGGGACGCGCCGATTGTCCTCCTCCGCATCAGCGACTCGGAGAAGATCGAGATTGTCCGCCAACTGGTCCAAGCCCACGCCTACTGGCGCATGAAGGGGCTGACGGTGGAGTTGGTGATCCTGAACGAGGACGTCTCCGTGTATCGTCAATCGCTGCATGACCAGATCACCGGGCTGATCGCATCGGGGGTCGAGGCGCACCTGCTCGACAAACCGGGCGGCATCTTTGTGCGCCGGCTCGAGCAGATCCCCAATGAGGATCGGGTGCTTCTGCAGGCTGTGGCGCGGATCGTCCTCGACGACGAGAAGGGCACGCTCGCGGAGCAACTGGAACGGAGGAGTGTGTTGGAGCCCACCGTGCCGGCGTTGATCCCGTCGCGTTCGCCCTGGGTTGACCACTCCCCGCCGGTGGCCCCGCGCGAACTGATCTTTCCGAACGGCTTCGGCGGCTTCACCCGCGATGGACATGAGTATGTCATTACGCTGGGCGAGGGACTCATGACGCCGGCGCCGTGGGTGAATGTGCTCGCCAATCCCTCGTTTGGTACGGTGGTCTCCGAGAGCGGCAGCGCCTACACCTGGGCCGAGAACGCCCACGAGTTCCGGCTCACGCCCTGGAGCAACGACCCGGTCGAGGACACCCCGGGCGAGGCGTTCTATATTCGGGACGAGGAAACCGGACAATTCTGGTCGCCGACGCCGCGGCCGGCCGCGGGCGCCACGCCTTACGTCGTGCGGCATGGATTTGGGTACACGGTATTTGAACACACCGAGAACGGCATCGCTTCCGAGTTGTGGGTCTATGTGGCGATGGATGCCTCGGTGAAGTTCACCGTGCTGAAGTGCGCAACGTCTCGGACCAGCCGCGCCGGTTTTCAGTTACCGGGTACTGGGAATGGGTGCTGGGCGACCTGCGGCCCAAAAGCCTTTTGCACGTGCAGACCGAGGTGGATCTCAAGACGGGGGCGCTGCTCGCGACCAATCCCTACAACACGGAGTTTCCGGGGCGTATCGCATTCATCGACGTCAATGACCGGGCGCGCACCCTCACCGGCGACCGCAAGGAGTTTCTGGGGCGCAACGGGACCTTTGCGCGACCTGCGGCGCTGCGCCGCGCGCGGCTGTCCGGCCGGGCGGGAGCCGGTTTGGATCCCTGTGGGGCGGTGCAGGTCGCCTTCGATCTGGCAGTGGGGCAGGAGCATGAGGTCGCCTTCCGCTTTGGGGTCGGGCGCAGTGCGGCGGAGGTTCAGGACCTGATCCATCGTTTCCGCCAAGTCGAGGCCTGCCGGCGCGCGCTCGAGGGCGTGTGGGCGTACTGGAATCGCACGTTGGGGGCGGTGAACGTCGATACGCCCGATCCGGCGGTGAACGTGATGGCCAACGGTTGGCTGCTGTACCAGACGCTCGGCTGCCGGGTGTGGGGCCGCACAGGTTTCTACCAATCGGGCGGGGCCTATGGATTCCGCGATCAATTGCAGGATACCATGGCCTTGGTTCATGCCGAACCGGCGTTGGCCCGCGCGCACTTGTTGCGCGCCGCCGCGCACCAGTTCCGCGAAGGCGATGTCCAGCACTGGTGGCATCCGCCGGCGGGGCGTGGTGTGCGCACCCATTTCTCGGACGACTTCCTGTGGTTGCCCTATGCGACGTGCCGCTATGTGGCGTGCGTCGCCGATACGGGGGTGCTCGATGAGAAGGTCGGCTTCCTCGAGTCCCGCCCGGTCAAGCCGGAGGAGGAGGCCTACTACGATTTGCCCAATCGGGCGGAGGAGTCGGCCACGCTGTACCAGCATTGCACGCGCGCTATCGAGCACGGGTTGCGTTTTGGCGCGCACGGCCTGCCGCTCATCGGCTGCGGGGACTGGAACGACGGCATGAACCTGGTCGGGCGTGAAGGTCGCGGGGAGAGCGTGTGGCTGGCGTTCTTCCTCCACGATGTGCTCAGCCAGTTCGCCCCGCTGGCGCGCTCACGCGGCGACTTGGCTTTTGCCGGGCGTTGCCTCGAGCAGGCCCGGCAACTGCAGGCGGCGATCGAGCGGGAGGGCTGGGATGGGGCCTGGTATCGGCGCGCCTACTTCGACAACGGCGAGCCCCTGGGCTCGCAGTCCAATGCGGAGTGCCAGATCGATTCCCTGCCGCAGAGCTGGTCGGTGATCAGCGGGGCTGGGGATGCGACGCGCTCGCGCGAGGCGATGGAGGCCGTCGCCCGGCGCCTGGTTCGGCGCGACGCCGGCTTGATCCAGCTCTTCGATCCGCCCTTCGACCAATCGGCGCTGAATCCTGGTTACATCAAAGGTTACATCCCTGGCGTGCGCGAGAATGGCGGCCAGTACACCCATGGCGCGATCTGGACGGCGATGGCTTTCGCTCTGCTGGGCGAGCACGAGCGCGCGTGGGAGTTGTTCACGCTGCTCAACCCCGTGCATCACGGCGGCACGCCGGAGCGGGCGGCGATCTACAAGGTGGAGCCGTACGTCGTGGCCGCGGATGTCTACGCGATGGCCCCGCACATCGGGCGGGGCGGCTGGACGTGGTACACCGGATCCGCCGGTTGGATGTATCGGCTGCTCGTCGAAACCCTGCTGGGGGCGAACCTGGAGGGCGACCGGTTGCGGTTGGTGCCCCGGATGCCGCAGGCCTGGAGTACGTACAAGATCCACTACCGTTATCGGGAGACGGTCTATCACATCACGATTAGCCGAGCCGCCTCCGGCGGGGCCGCGGCAAACCGGCTCATGGTCGACGGTCAGGAGATCGCCGGGGAGACCATTCCGCTGCGGGACGACCACGCCGCGCATATCGTGGAGTTGTGCATCAGGTGACGAGGGCAGGAACCCCGACGCGCCTCTCCGCCCATTCCGGGCCTCACGCCGCTGTCGTGCGTCGGGTCGACGAGCGCGCTGGAGCCTCTGGGGCCCGAGCCCGGCTTCGTGTGGTCCCGGGGTGATCGCCGTTTGCCTGCCAAGGGCGCGACGCCGGCCGGGCGCGACGTTAAGGGCCGTCCGCGGAGCGGAGTCGTCGCGCTGATTGTGGCCCATGCGCGGGCCGAGCCGTTTGTGGCCCGCTACCGTCGCGAGTAGAAGGCCGCCGCCACGAGGGATCGCCGGGACGGGAGTGCCTTGGCGAGGAAACGATGGTGACGTGTTTAGGGTGTGCGCACCGCTGGCGAGGTGACCCGTTGTTCGGGGCTGGCGGTTCCAGAAGTGTGCCTCTCGTCACGTGAGGCCGGATTCGGCGTGTGTCCAGGGAATGCGCCCCCCGGGTGGGCGCCCGAACCCGACCCCCGGGAGCGCGCAGGCGGGAGAGCGACCCCGTGGGCTCGGTGGTCGACGCCACCACCACCTGCGCGAACTGGCGACCTGGATCGGGGCGCTGTCGGCCGCGCGCTGGCGGGCCGACACGGCAAGTGCCGGGCGTGGTTCCTAAGGGGAAACGTTCACGCCGATCCCGACCGCGGTGGCGTCGCTCGAGATGGCGCGCGCGCCCGCATTGACTCCGACAGTACGAGCAAAGGTGTCGAGGATGAGATCCACGTAGCGGGTGAGAACGCGCTCGGGCGCATAGGGCACGAAGACAATGTCGCCCGGTTCGAGCCGCACGTCGGGCGTCCGGCCCTGCAGGATCGCATCGACGGCCACCACCGCAATCTGTGGATGCGCGAGCGAACCGCGCAGGATTGCCACGTTTGAGAGGCAAGCCTTGGGTTCGGTGCCACCCGACAGGGCGATGGCCTGAACCACCGTCAGCGCACCGTGCATCTTCTCGGAGTGCGGCTGCATCACTGCACCCAGGATGTGGACTTGCGAGGCGCGAGCCGAGGGCAGAAAGATGAAGTCATCCGGTTGGAGGTAGATGTTCTGGGACAGTGCGCCTTCGTGCAGCAGTTGCTGGAAGTCGACCGGCAGCATCCGGCCCTCGCGGACAATGAAGCTGCGCGACAGGTCCGCGGCCTCGGAGGAATTGCCGGCCGGAGGATTGATTCCGAGGCTGGCGGCCAAGGAGGCGAACGGAGCGGAGGAGGCGAGCCCGCCGGCCTGGGCCACGGCATCGAGCAGGGTGGTGGGCCCGGTTAGCGTATAAATCCCGGGATTGTTGACACGGCCCAGCACCCAGACGCGTTGGCTCGCGACCACCCGCAAGGTGAGGGATACGACAGGCGTCTCCCGAATGTATTTCGTCAACTCGCGGGCGAGAAGCCCCCGGACTTCGGCCATCGTCATGTTCCCGACGTCGAGGCCGGGGAGCATGAAATAGTAGATCTTGCCGTCGGGGCCCACGGTGACCCTGGCTCGGGTTGAGAGGTCGCCCATGACCTCGATGTCGAGCTGGTCGCCTGGACCGAGGCGGAAGGCGTTTTCGCCCGGCCGGAGCAGCGCCGGGTCGAGCGATGACTGGGGCGCGACCTCCGCAAACGCGGCAACCGGAACCGCGGGGTCCCCCGTCCGGGCGACGGGCAGGGTATAGCTACCGCACCCTGCCAGGTAGACCAGCAGCGGGCTGAGCGCCAGGGACGGCGCGATTCGACGAAGGGGGTTCATGGTACGAGGACGGGAGTGCTGTGGGTTGATCCGACATGAATGCCCGTCCACGTGACGACCGCCGCTTCCACGAACGCCGAGGTCGCCCGTTCGAGTAGCTCCTCAACGCGGATCCAGGGTCGGTGATTCACAAATACCAGATCGCCGGGCAGGAGCGCGAAATTCGGGGCCCGGCCAGTGAGCGCGTCGTTGGCGGCGATCTTGAAGGCCTCGGGGATGCTCCTGTGATCCACGTACGACCAATACCTGCTTTTGCCAGGCCCGGACGGTGAAGCCTCCTCGCGACGCGATCGCGGACAGGACGTTTGCGTCGGCTTCGTAGGGCACCGCGCCCGGGGCGCGCACTTCGCCGAGCACATAGATGGCTCCGGAAGCGGCGGCCGGGAAGTTGAGATAGTCGCCCGGCTCCAGTGCGATGTTCTGGGTGAGATCGCCGCGCAGGAAAAGCTTTTCGAAGTCCACCGGCAGGCGTTGGCCATTCCGGCCGATGAAGCTGCGGGCGAAGTCGGTCGTCTCGACCAGATTGCCGCGGGATACACCGGTCTCGAAGCCGCGGGCGCGGGCGACCGCCTCGATGATGGTGATCGGCCGGTCGAGGGGGAAGACGCCTTTCTGCACGACCGTACCCAGAACATAGTATCGTTTGCTCTGGTAGGACAACGGGGTGATGAAGACTTGCGGGGCGCGGCGGAAATGACCGAGCTCGTCGTTCAGCCGTGCGCGGAGCTCGTCCACGGTCAGGTCGGTCGCGACGATGTTCTCCGCCTCCAGATAGGAGATGCGCCCGTCCGGACCGACGGGTACGTCGTCTCGGGAGAGTTCCGGTGCGCCGAAGAAGCGGAAGCTCAACACATCGCCCGGTCCGAGCGTGAGGCGTCGTTGCCAGTCCGCGCGCGGCGCCGGACCGACGACGGAAAACGCGGCCGGTGTGGCGGTGGTCGCTGGTCCCGAGATTTCGGGGGCGACCTCGGTGGCGCCCAGCGCCTCAGGCAGGGGAGCGGCGAGTACGGCGAAGAGCAGCACCGCGGTGGCCCCGAGCCAACGGCTGAAACGGCTACGGGCCGGCGCGGCGGGCTCCCGGTTGAGCACGGCGGCGACGAGATTGCAGCGGGCGTGGCGCAGGGTCTCCAGGTCATTCTGGGTCTCCGTAGCGTCGGACCGGTTGCTGTCGACCAGCCACAGGAGGTTCGGGATGTTCTCGGCCAACAGGACCGACTCGGCCACGGAGGCCGGCGGGAGCTCGACGAAGATCACGAGGTGCTCGATCGCCCGCCAGGCCTCGAGCGCGGAGTGCCATTGCTTCCGGCGTTCCAGGTTCCAGACCCAGCCCGGCAGGGGGATGTCGATGCGCGGCGGGGAGTTGGCGTCCGCAAGACGTTCGGCGATCTGGTTTGGCGTGGTCAGTACATTCGTCGTCAAGGTGGCGGCTGCCGGTCCCGTGAGCGGCGCCGGGAGTGCGTCGGGCCGGTCGGGGCGGGAGAGCTCGGCGGTGGTTTCGGGCGGTTGCGCGGTGATGGTCAGCACCCGAAATCCGCAGCTGCCGGCGGCGCGGGCGAGGAGATCGATCCAGGTCGAGCGTCCTTCGCCGCGATGGGCGGAGGTGATACCACAGATCATCCCGTGGTTTGGCGATACGTTGAGGCGGTGCTGGAGCGCCGTCCACGTCCGGAACCCCCACCGATCCCGGTCGACGGGCTGCAGTTGCTTCAAGTCGCCCAGTGTGGCGAGGAGTGGCAGTCCCGTGACCCGCCGGACGTCCGCGCGGGTTTTGATCCGGTTGTCCAGGAACTCCCCGAGGAGGATCTGGCCGGTGGAGCCGAACAGGCCGAGGATCGCACCCAGGCAGGCGAATAGGAGCATTTCCAGCCGGTGGTTGTGCTGAAGTGTCGGGTTGGCGGTGACAGCCAGTAAAACCCGAAAGTAGCCGGGAGGATTGTCGCGGAACGGCTGGATCGCCCGTTGCCGGCCGATGAGAACGGCGCGGTTGCTCTCCAGGCTGCGGAACCGTTCACCCATTGCGACCTCTTCGGGCGTGACATGGCCGTAGAACGCGGACGGTGCCGCGGGTGAGGTCGAGGGGCGCGGGCTGGCCGGCGCTTCGTCGGCTGCGGCCGAGGTGGACCGGCGCTCCGTGTCTTCGAGCGCCGTCAACTGGGTACGCTGTTCGCGGACCAGCGGATGGGCCTCGGTGTAGCGAACCAGCAGATCGTCCAACCGGTCACGGGCGGTTTGGATCCGCTGCTGGACGTTGCCGGCGTTTGGTGCGGGGTAGTCGGGCAAGGCCGCGTACGCGGCGACGGTCGCGAGGCTGGCGGCGGGGATCGCCGCCCGCTCGGCCGCGATCTCGTCCTCCACCAAGCTGAGTTGATGATCCACACCGGCGCCGGCCGCAGCGGCCTCCTGCCGTTGCATCGCCTGCGTATAGGCGATGGCCGCGTCGCTGAAACGGCCGACCAGATCGATGGTCGCCTCCGCCGAGGCGCCGGTCGCGGAGACCGTCGCCACATCGTTGTTTTGATCGAGCGTGATCTTCAGGCGCCGGGCCAGCTCTTTGGCGGTGAGGGGGGATTGCAGGTGCGAGCCGAACTCCTCGAGAAACCCCGCGGTCTGCAACATCATCACCAGGCTCGGCGTCGCCAACGCTCGGGGATGGTAGGTGTCGTCGACGGTGGACGGTTCATAGTGGATGAGCTGGGCGGTGGAGGTGAACGAGCGTCCCCACACCGTGCGTGCGAGCCAACCGCCCGCGATGGCGAACACGATGGTCCAGCAAAGCACTCGGCGCCAGTGGCGCAGCAGGAGATCGTAGACGGCCCACCCGTTGAAAGGGGCGGACTGGATTGGGGCGAGGGCGGTGGTGTTCATGGGGAGTTCAAGGACGGAAAAGGTGGCGGTGTTTGCTCAGCGCGGCCGCCCATCGGCTGCCCCGGAGCAGGCGGGGCTTCTTCGGGTCGGGGGAGACCGGAGTATCCGAATTCTGAGCGTGGTGTTGCACGAGATTGTTCTGCAGCGCGTAGTGGATGAGCTGGGCATTGTTGGACATGCTCATCTTTTCCAGCAGCCGGCCACGGTAGGTGCTGATCGTCTTCACACTCAGGGCCAGTTCCCGCGCGATCACGCCCACCGTTTTGCCCGAGCCGATCAGGGTCAGGATGAGGAACTCGCGGTCGGAAAGAATCTCATGCGGGGCCGTCGACACATCGGTGGCGAGCAGCGTGGCCAGTTTCTCCGCCAAGACCGGACTGACATAGCGGCCGCCGGCGATCGCCTTGCGTACCGCCCCGACGAGCTCGTCCGCCGCACTCTCCTTGGTCATATAGCCGGAGGCGCCGGCCTTCAGCAGACGCACGGCGAACTGATCCTCCGGATGCATGCTGAGGATGAGCACCGGTAGCGTGGGATGGGTGCGTTTGATCTCCTTGAGTACCTCCAGCCCGCTGCGTCCCGGCATGGTCAGGTCGAGGATGACGATGTCCCACGGCTCCTTCCCGACGCGTTCGAGGGTTTGGCGGGAGTCCGCCGCCTCGCCGAACGACGCACGCTTGAACGCCTCGGCCAGGATGTGTTTGAGGCCCTGGCGCACCACGGCGTGATCGTCTGCGATGAGGATTCTCATGACTGGTCGGAGGCGATCGCCGCTTTGGGGTGCAGGGGCAGGCGTAACGTGACGGTGGTGCCGCCGGCCGGTTGCCCGACAAAGGAGATTTCTCCGCCCACTTGGGCCGCCCGCTCTTTCATGCCGATGAGCCCGATCGAGCGGGGGTGGGCGATCTCCTTCTCGGTGATCCCTCGCCCATTGTCGCGCACGGTCAGTACCAGTGACTGGTCTTCCTGTGCGAGATGGGCCTCGACCCGTGTCGCCTTGGCGTGGCGGATGACGTTGGTGAGGGTCTCCTGAAAGACGCGGAAACAGGCAGTGCTGACTTCCCGGTCCGGCATGAATTCCGCCGTGTTGATGGTCACTTTGCAGCGAATCGTGGTGTGTGCTTGAAAGTCGGAACCCTGCCATTCGATGGCTGCCGCCAGACCGAGGTTGTCGAGCACGCCGGGGCGCATTTCCGTCGCGATCCGCCGCACGGCCAAGATCGTTGCGTCGATCTGGCCGGACATGGTCTTGATCTTGCGTTGCAGGCCGCGCGTGGCGCCGAGTTTGCCGGCCAGCCACGTGAGATCGAGTTTCAGCCCGGTTAGGGCCTGCCCGAGTTCGTCGTGCACTTCTCGCGCGATACGGGTCCGTTCCTCCTCTCGTACGGATTGCAGGTGGCCGGTGAGGGCCCGCAGCTGGTCGCGGGACCGCCGGAGCTTCTCTTCGGCCTGGGCGCGCTCGTGTCTGTGTTCCGCTTCCGCCAACGCCCGGCTTACCGCGGGCACCAGACGTGTGAGGCGGCTTTTCAATACATAGTCGGTGGCTCCCTGCTTCAACATGTCGATCGCCACCTCTTCGCCCAGGGTGCCCGTCACAAAGATGAACGGCACCAGGGGGGTGATCCGTTTGGCGATTTCCAGGGCCTTGGCGCCATTGAACCCGGGCAACGAATAGTCGGAGAGGATGACCTGCGGGGGCTGGTGACTGAGGGCCGCTTCGAACGCCTCCCGCGTGGCGACGTTGGTGACCCGGACATCCCGCTCCGGGATACACAGCATGTGGCGGATGAGTACGGCGTCCATTTCGCTGTCCTCCAGCAGGAGCACCCGCAGCGCGGCGGGTGCCGGCGGTGACGAAACCTTCGTGGTGCCTCCGGGTTGGTCGGCGATGAGTGGAGCCGGCGAGGGCCCGGGCCGACGCGTCGCGTCTCTGGTTCCGTGTTTCATGGTTTGAGGGAAGGTGAGGCGGGCGGTGGCGCGGGCCGGATCGAGTGCTCGGCGGCGGCTAGAAGGGGCGCGCGCGGTGCCGCGGTAGCCGGCTGGAGGCGGGTGGGGCGCGCCGCGTTTTGTCGGCCGAGGAGCGATTGCGTCCTCCTGGCGGCGGCACGCGCATAGACCTCAAGCGTCGCCGTCGCGGTCGTGTGCCAGTCGAATTGGCGGGCGCGCCGCAATCCTGCGGCACGCAGCTGTTCGCGCCATGCGGGATCGGTGGCGGCCCGGGTTAGCTGGGCCTGGAGCTGCGCGGTATTGTGAGGGTCGAGCCAACCCGCGGCTTCCCCGACAGTTTCCGCCAGCGCGCCCTGCCGGGACGAAAGCACCGGACAGCCGCAGGCCATGGCCTCGACCGGCGGCAGGCCAAAACCTTCGAAAAGCGAGGGGAACACAAATGCGTCGGCCGCCCGATACCAGTGCGGCAAATCCGCGGACGGCACGAAACCGAGGGCATGGATGTCGGCGGCGAAGGGCGAGGCGCGGACCAGCGCGTGGATGGTCTGCGTTCCGTGCCAATCACTGCCGGCGAGCACGAGTTGCCAGGGCGAGCCGGTCGCGGCCTTGAAGCCGTTGAAGGCCGCAATCAGGCGGGCGTGGTTCTTGGCCGGGTGCTCCAGGCGGGCCACGTAGAGGAAAAACGGGGCCGCGCTGTGTAGTGAGCCGCCGATCGCGGCGCGGGCCGCGCCCTGTGTCCCCGGCCGGAATCGATCGTGATCGAGCCCGTTGGGCACGACCGTCACCCGTTCGCGGGGCACGTGGAAGAAGCGTTCGACATCCGCTCCCGTCAACCGGCTTACGGCGATGATTTCGTCCTGGCTTCCGGCGAGCCGGCGGGCGATCACCCGGCCGTAGAACATCCGCGCCCAGTCGTACTTTCCGGCCAGCCGAAAGGGAGCCAGATCGTGAATTGTGGCGACCAGCGCACAGGGCCGGGCCCGGAGCATGCGCCGGTAGCTTGGGACGTGAAGGAGGTCGAGGCCGGCCCGTCGGGCGAGGCCGGGCAAAGCCGTCTGGTGCCACAGAATGTCGTTCAGGGCCGGCCGATGGCGCTCCCCCACCAGTTCGATCCGCATCGCGGATGCGGCGAAGTCGAAGAGCGGCCGGTCTTCCTCGAGGACAAAGAGCGTGTACTCGTGGCGGCTGGCCGAAGGAAGAAGCGCCCGTACCAGCGCCAGTACATACTGACCAACCCCGGACTGTCCGCGTTGAACCACTGAGGTCGACAAGCCGATCTTCATGATTCGACATCCGTTGGGGGATTCCCGCGGCGATCGCCGGAAGCGGTTGGGGCCGGCGCTCCCGGCGGCGGGCCGTCGGTGATGACGAACTGCTCTGTCAATTGCATCCGCCGCAATGCGGAACGGACCGCCCGGCTGGGGCGAAAGAGGATGAGGTTGCGCTGCACCTGCGCCAGGCGCCGTTGCCAATGGGCGAGAAAGGCAAGGCCGGTGCTGTCGATCGACTTCACCCCGGCCAGATCGATCAGGCAATGGCCACGCTGCTCCACTGCTTGTGCCCAGAAGTTAGGGTTGTGTTGCAGGGCGTCGCACTGGAAGCGACCGGCCGCCTGTACCTTGAGGCCGTAGTCCATCCGGGCCGAGGAGGGGGCGCCGCGCAGCGGTCGGGTCGCGGCGAAATGGGACTTTAGAAACCAGAGCTGGGCCAACAGCGCGGGGACGAACCCCACCAGGTCTCCTACATAGCGTTTGAACAGGCGCCGCGGTTCCTGCCAGAGCCGGAATAGGCATTCGGTGCCGCTGCGTCGCATCCACATCGGCGCGCGTTTCAACCGGCCGGCGAGGAAGTCGACCGTGCCTCCTGCGCCGATCATCACGGGGGCTCCGACCGTGCGGTAGTGTTGAAAGATCCACTTCTCCTGCTTGGGGCAGCCAAAGCACACCAGGACGACATCGGGTGCCGCGGCGCGTACCCGCGCGACAATCTCGTCGTGGTTCATCGCCGCCAATGGACGATTGGGCGGGGAGTAGTGCGCCACTGTCGGGAGCGAGGGATAGGCCGCGGCGATGCGTTGCGCGGCCAGCGCGCCCACTCCAGCGGCCCCGCCAAGCAGGAAGATCTTCCAGCCGCGCTCGGCGGCGCGCTGCAGCAGGAACGGCATCAGGTCGGATCCGGCCACGCGGCCGGGCAGTGGGTTGCCCAGCCAACGCGAAGCCCAGACCAGCGGCTTGCCATCGCACAGGACGAGGTCCGCTTGGACGAGAATCTGGTGCAGGGCGGCATCGTGGTGGGCTTGGACGAGGAAGTCGACGTTGGGCGTCACCACATAGTGCGGTTGGCCGTCGTCGATCATGGCGCCGATGGAATCGACCGCGCTGGCGAGGGTCAGCGGATCAAACGGCACGCCCAGGATGGCGATGGGCCACTGGCGCAGGGGTGTGGCCGTTGGCTCGACCGGCGGATAACCCCGCCCCTCCGGCCTGAAGAAGGACGAGCGTGGCTCGGCGAGCAAGAGAGAGGTGGAGGGCATTGGCGGCTCCGACCGCCAGCGACGTTGTGGGTTTATGGGGTCTTCAACCCATGCTCCGCGGCCAACTGAATTCGGGTGTCGGGTACTGGGGTGGACACCCACTTTCAGCGCTCCCGGCCCGCTTGTAGTCTGTCGGCGTTGGTTTGCTGAACGATCCTCCGACGACCGGGGGCGCGCCGGCGTCGCCGCCGGCGGCCATCACCTCTCCTCTATGAATCTGCTGCGCGTTTTGATCCGCTACTCGCCCGCCTTGGTGATCTGGACCTCGATCGCCGCGCTCCTCAGCGGGGCGTGCAACGCCGGGCTGATCGCCATGATCAATTCGGCGTTGAATCGGCCGGGTGGGCCGGGCGTAGGGCTGGTCATCGCGTTTGCCGCGCTGGGACTGGGCCGTATCCTCACCAACACGCTTGCGCAGGTGACCCTCGCCTACTTTTCCCAGGCGACCACCGCGCGGCTGCGCCACGACCTCGTGCGGAAGATCCTCGCGGTGCCGCTGCGGAAACTGGAGGAGCTTGGCACGCCGAAGCTGATGGTGGCGCTGACGGAGGATATCTTGGAGATCACCCAGGCCACACTCGGCATTCCGGTATCTGCCGTGAATTTCGCCGTGCTGCTGGGCGGGGCGGTCTATCTTGCCTGGCTGTCGCTGCCGGTGCTGCTGGCCATGGGGGCGTTTGCGGTGGTCGGAGCCTTCAGCTATCGGCTGATGATCCGAAACGGCTTCGCCCATCTATCCGCGGCACGCGAGGGCCAGGATCGTCTCTTCCGTCATTTCCGGTCCCTTACTGAGGGCATCAAGGAGCTGAAGCTCCACCGCGAGCGCCGCGCCTCCTTCCTGGCCGACGATGTCGCTTCCGCCGCGGCCGTTTGCCAGAAGCACAATGTTGCGGCCGAGCGACGCTTCATCATCGCCCAGAACTGGAGTCAGTTGCTCTTTCTCGTGGTGATCGGGCTGATCCTCTTCCTATTGCCGCGCATGGACAACATCAGCCCGCAGACGCTGACCGGGTATGTCATCGCCACGCTCTATCTGATGGGTCCGTTGGCGGGCCTGCTCGGCAGCCTCTCGGTGTTCAGCCGCGCCAGCGTGTCGCTGCGCAAGGTCGAAGAACTCGGACTGGCGTTGTCGACGAATGCCGGCGACAACCGGCACCCTGCGCCCGGAGGCGCCGCGGCGCCGGAGGCTTTCGAGACATTGGAGCTCATCCAGGTGACCCATCACTACTATCGGGAGCGCGAGGACGACAATTTCGTGCTCGGACCGATCGACCTCACCTTCCGGCCGGGCGAACTGGTGTTTCTGGTCGGAGGCAATGGCAGTGGGAAGTCCAGCCTCGCCAAGGTGATCACCGGCTTGTATCCGCCGGCCGGGGGAGAGATTCGGCTCAACGGCCGGCAGATCGACGATGGCAATCGCGACGACTACCGGCAGTACTTCGCCGCAGTGTTCTCGGACTATTTCCTGTTCGACCGGCTCCTCGGGGCGGGGGGGGGCGGGGTCGACGAGCGGGCCCGGGACTATCTCGAACGTCTCCATCTCGACCACAAGGTGACGATCGCGGATGGAGTGTTCTCCACCACGCAGCTCTCGCAGGGGCAGCGCAAGCGCCTGGCGCTGCTTTGCGCCTACCTGGAGGACCGGCCGTTCTATCTTTTCGATGAATGGGCGTCCGACCAGGATCCGCTGTTCAAAGACGTGTTCTATACCCAGCTCCTCCCGGAATTGCGCTCCCGCAACAAGGCGGTGCTCGTGATCACCCACGATGATCGGTACTTCGACCGGGCGGACCGTCTGATCAGGCTCGACTACGGCAAGATCACGCGGGACAGCGCGGGCTCGGGGTTTGTCGAGGCTGCGCCCCCCCAATTCGCGGCGAAATAGCTCGAATCCGTGGCGGGAGTTGCTCGCCCTGGCCCGGCCGCATCCCTCCGGCGTTTTCCCGCGGGCGGTGGCCGGTTCCGGCACCAAGGAGACGCATCCCGCCGGTAGTACATGACCCCAGCAACAAAGGGGAACGCGGTCCCTCCAAGCGAACATCCTATGGGACAACTTATGGAAAAGCACCACGTACACGTACATGAAACGACGACACGGGAGCGGAAGCTCGACCGTATCGTCCTGTTTGGGGCGGCGGCGTTGGCCTTGACGGCGCTGGCCGGCAACTCGGCCCGCGCCGATGTCCACGTCTTCAATCCCCTCGTCGGCGATGCAGTCGCCCTCGACCACATCGACGGGACTTCCACCAACGCGCGTTTCCTCAACCCCACCAGCATCGCGGTGGATGGGGCGGGCATCGTCTATGTTGCCGACGGGGGCGACCACACCGTGCGCAAAGTGACGGCGGCGGGCGTGGTCACCACCCTAGCCGGCCGCTCGGGGCAGGGCGGGAGTGCCGATGGCACGGGTACGGATGCCCGCTTTGTCTATCCGTTCGGAATCACCGTCGATGGCTCGGGCAACGTCTATGTGACCGACATCGGCAACCAGAATATCCGCAAGATTACGCCACAGGGCGTGGTGACGACGCTTGCTGGCTCCGCGGGTATCGCGGGTAGTGTGGACGGCACCGGCACCGCCGCGCTGTTCAATCTGCCGCAGGGCATCGCGGTGGACTCCTCCGGAGTGGTCTACGTGAGCGACACCTTCAACAGCACCATTCGCCGAATCTCCACGGCAGGGACGGTGACGACTTTGGCCGGTGCCGCCGGGATGACGGGCGCGGTGGACTCAGCCGGTTCCTCGGCGCGCTTCAGCTATCCCATCGGTCTCTCCGTGGATGCCGCGGGCGCGGTCTATGCAGCCGATTTCGGCAATAGCCTCATCCGCAAAATCGGAGCCGATGGTACGGTCGAGACTCTCGCGGGTAGTGCGGGCTTGTCCGGAACCGCCGACGGCCAGGGCCGCGGCGCGCGCTTCGACCATCCCGCCGGGGTTGCGGTCGATGGAGCAGGCAATGTCTATGTCGTTGATACATCCAACCAGACCGTCCGCAAAGTTACGGCCGCGGGCAGCGTGACGACGCTGGCGGGCACCGCCGGCTCGGGCGGCCGGGCCGATGGCTCGGGCGCCGCGGCGCGGTTCTTTTACCCGTCCGGTATCGCGGCAACCAGCTCGGGCACCGTCTACGTCGCCGACACCGGCAATCACATGCTTCGTGTCGTCACTCCCGCAGGCGGAGTGACCACGTTGGCCGGCGCCACCGGTGTGGCCGGGGCCGTCGACGGCTTCGGTAGTCAGGTTCGTTTCGCGTATCCCGGCGGCGTCAGCATCGATGGATCCGGCGCTCTCTATATAGCCGACCACAACAACCATACGGTTCGTAGGATGGGGGCGGCCGGCGCAGTCACGACGCTCGCTGGTACTTCGGGAGTCGCCGGCAGCGCCGACGGATTGGGCAGCATCGCCAAGTTTAGCGGACCGACCGGTGTGGCGGCGGACGGCAGTGGCAACGTCTATGTCGCCGATGCCGGGAACTCGACGATCCGCAAGATCGCCGCCAACGGGCAGGTGACGACTTTTGCCGGGATGGCCGGCGTTTCCGGTAGCGCCGATGGTGCCGGCGGCAGCGCCCGGTTTGGCGCCGCGCAAGGCATCGCCACCGACGCCGTCGGGAATGTGTATGTTGCCGATACGAACAACCAAACGATTCGCAAGATCACGGCGGCGGGCGTGGTGTCGACCTTCGCCGGTGAGGCGGGGCTCGCAGGCAGTACGGACAGCCCGGCGCGTTTCAATGGACCGTATGCCTTGGCCGTCGACAGCGCCGGCAACGTGTACGTGGCCGACTTCTTCAGTGCGACCATTCGCAAGATCACCGCTGCCGGCACCGTGTCGACGCTGGCGGGCCTGGCCGGGCAGTTGGGGTTGACGGACGGAGTCGGGGCGGCCGCGAGGTTCAACCAGCCCTATGGCGTGGCGGTGGATGGCAGCGGCAATGTCTTTGTGGCCGACACCTACAACCGGTCGGTGCGCCAGATCTCGCCCGCGGGCGCGGTGACGACGCTCAACGGGACGAGCTCCCGGTTCTTCTATCCGCAGGGGATCGCAGCCGATGGTGCTGGCAATCTCTATATCGCCGATGGCGACAACCACGCCATCGCCAAGGGAGTGTTTGTCGCTTCACCGCCTTCGGACGCCGCTGTGGCGAGTGCTACCACCATTGCCGGGCAGAACGCGACCTTCACCCTGGGCGTGGCGGGTGTCCTGACGAGTTATCAATGGCAGGTCTCGACCGATGGTGGGGCGACGTGGACCGCCGTTAGCAACAACGCGATCTATAGCGGCGCCACGACGGCAACGCTGAGTGCGAAGGCGGGGGCGGCGCTCAATGGCAACCGCTACCGTGCGCAACTGGCGAATCCGGCGGGAACGGGCGTCAGCGGGACTGCGACGCTGACCGTCGTTCCAAGCGTGGCGATTACCGGGCAGCCGCTCGGCCGGACAGCGGTCGCCGGTGAGGCAGGTGTGCTCACGATAGCCGCTTCAGGGACGGGCCCGAGCTATCAATGGTATCGCAGTGGGCGGACCGTGACGGGCAACGCGACGGCCACGGCTGCGGCGCTTAGCTTTGCCCAGGTTGCGCCGGCCGATGCCGGAATCTACGACTGTGTGGTCGTGGGCAGCGGGGGCGAGAACCTGTTGAGCCGGTTTGTGGTCTTCGGGGTGGTGCCGGGAGTGGGCGCTCGCACCGCCGGGGCAGTGACGACGAAACCCGAGTGGCAAGGGATTCGGAACGCCGATGGCAACGTCTACGACCAGTTTCTCCTCACCGGATCGGCCGCAACGATCACGGCGGCCATCGGCAGAATTGCCCGGGTGTCCTTCGTTGATTCGCACAGCAGCATTGTGCAGGTCGAGATGTCCGGGGCCGGAGCGGTGACCGTAACGCTCGACAATGCCACGGGGCCGGAAGTCGCCACTCTATACAATCAACCCAGCGTTGCGTACATGCGGGGTGATGCCACGATCATTCTCGCCGGGGCCGATGAGTCGACCCATCTCTCCATCTATACGGTTGGCCGCAAGACAAACCCCGGCGTGACGCGCGGCGATGTCGCCTATGACGGCTGGGCCCGGGTCGCGGTCGTCGGTATTGTCACCACCAACAACCAGCTGGGCGGGTTGCACTTGGGCGATGTCGCCTTCTCCGCCGCAGTCGGCCCCATCGGAATCTATGCGCCGGATGCCGGCACGTTGGCGCAGCAGCCGGTCGTGGTCCACGACCTGAAAGCGACCGCGATTGCACAGCCGTACCTCTATTTTAAGCCGGCTGGTCAAATCGCGATTTGGATCGCAGGCGGGACTCTGGCTCAACCCGCGGGAGCGTTTGTGACGGTCTCCGGGCTGTCGCGAGTATCCATGGGCGCCGGCGAAGACTCGAATGGGACGCCCGCGCCGGCCCAAGTGAACCAGGGGCGGTTGGTGCTCGACGATGAGACCGACGTGACGAGTTCGCTCGTGGTCGGGCCGTGAGGCTGTGAGCTGCGGCGGGGCGCAAGGCTTGTCGGACATGGGCCGGGCCGCAGGAACGTTCCTGCGGCCTTTCCCCGTTCAGGTGCCAACCGCGCCCAACCGCCCGCAGGGCCGCCCAGCTGGGACTCTCGCGGGCAGTTCAGCTGCTTGGGCTGCGGCGCCGGTGTGGCGAGGGCGTGGCGCGAAAAAAAGGGGGGAGTTCAACCCTCCATGGCGTTGCGGGCGCGGCCGGCGTACGATCCACTCCGGAATCTTCCAGCTCCGAATATGCGCATGAAAACCTTTGTTATCGGAATTGCGGGTGGTACCGGGTCGGGCAAGACCACCTTCACCAAGGCGGTGCTGGATGATATCCAGCCCTCGGAGGGCGTGCACCTTTCCCACGACTCCTACTACAAAGACCACGGCGACGCCGATGGCGCTCGTGCTCACCCCATCAACTACGACCATCCGGACGCGCTGGAGACGTCCCTGCTGGTCGAGCACGTACAGGAGTTGTGTGCGGGGCGCGCCATCGCGCAGCCGCAGTACGACTTCGCCACCCATCGCAGGCGGACGGAGCCGAAGAGGGTCGAACCGCGACCGATCATCCTCGTCGAGGGAATTCTACTCTTCGCCGATCCCCGGTTGCGGGATCTTTTCGACCTCAAGGTGTATATCGACGTCGATGATGATGAACGCGCGCTCCGGCGCCTGAGTCGCGATCTGGCGGAGCGGGGACGCACGGTTGATTCCATCCTCGAACAATACCGTTCGAGTGTGAAGCCGATGCATGAGCAGTATGTCGCGCCGAGCAAGCTGTGGGCGGATATCATCGTGCCCCGGGGAGGGGAGAACCGCGCTGCGGTGGCCCTGCTGGTGGAGGTGGTGCGGAGCCGGCTTCGGGGGGATCGATAAGCAGGGCGCGAGGTGCGCCTCGGCGGCTTCCCCGGACTGTCTTCCGGGAACGCCGACGAGGTGACGGCCCATTTGGTCGATGCGATCATCGAGCCGTCCGGCTCGCATCCGCGGGCTACCTAGAACACCCCATGGTGGAAGGCGCCGTGCGAGTGTAGTCTCATGGCTGCGCCAGACAGGTTTCCGTAAGGTGTCACGAAGGCCAGGGCACTGAGCGACGAGCCCCTTCTCCGCAACCGCGGCGATCATCGGCGCGCCCAAAACATTCCAATGAATTCCAAACGATCCACGCGGAAGCACGACGATCTGGTGTACGACGTCGGCATGCACACCGGTCAGGACACCGACTATTATCTGGCGAAGGGATTTCGGGTGGTGGCGTTCGAGGCCGACCCCGAGCTGGCTGCCCAGTGTCGGGAGCGCTTCGCGAGCGCCATAGCGGCGCAGCGGCTGACCATCGTGGAAGGGGCGATTGTCGAGCCCTCGCCGGACGGAACGCCGCCGGGGAAGGTCAAGCTGTATCGCAACACGAAGTATAGTGTCTGGAGCACGGTTTCCAGCGACTGGGCCCAGCGCAATGAGATCCGGGGGACACTGAGCGAAGTTGTCGAGATCTCCGCCGTCAACTTTGCGGAGAGCCTGGAACGCCACGGCATTCCGCACTACATGAAGATCGACATCGAAGGTATGGACACCCTGTGCCTGCGGGCGCTGCGGGAGTTCGCGGTGCGGCCGGACTATGTTTCGATCGAGTCCGAGAAGATCGTGTTCGGCAAGCTCAGGGCGGAGATCGATCTTCTGACGGAACTGGGATACACGGATTTCGAGGCGGTCCAGCAGCAGGGCATCGGCCGTCAACGGGAACCGCAGCCCTCCCGGGAGCGGAGTTTCGCCGGGTATCGGTTTCGGGAGGGGTCGAGCGGTCTGTTTGGGAGCGATCTGCCCGACCAGTGGAAGACCGGGGCGGAGATCGTCGAGTTGTATGGGCGGATCTTCCGCCAGTATGCGTTGTTCGGGGATTCGGGGAAGCTCACCCGGCACCTGGCCGGCAAGATCCTCGCCAAGGGGCTGTCGCTGCTGCAGGGCCGGCCGATGCCCGGGTGGTACGACACCCATGCGCGGCACGGGTGCGTCCGCGCCTGATGGGGGCGGGTGGCTCAGTGGTGGGGGAGGGGCGTCGCTGGTCGACGCCCCGGTTCCGGGAGTTTGACCACGGAGCGCATAGAGGTTCGGAAGAGGGAAACCGCAAGGACGCAGAGAACGCAAAGAATCAGCATTTCACCGCGGATCACACGGATAACGCGGATGCGGCATCCCCGTCGCCCGTCCCAAAGGAGCGGGCCGGCCGTGTAGGCCACCGCGGTGAGGTGGCCCGTCCGTTTTGCGGACCCCCGCGTGAGCCGCGGGAGCTCTTTTGATCTGCGTCTATCCGCGTTCATCTGCGCTTGCCCTTCCCGTTGGCCACGAGAAGGCGCAAAGAGCCACGAAGACAATCAAGATTCTTGTGCATTATCGTGCCGCTTTGTGGCGATCGCCGCGGATTTCACGGATGCAGGTCCCCAGGGACGCGGGCTGGTTTTGCGAAGCGAGCCGAGCCGCAGGGTGGAGGCTTCTGGCGTTACCACCCGGAAATAGTCGCCCTGATTCTATTCTCTCCGTCCCAAACCCGGGGTGTCGTCGATGATGGCGCAACACAAGTATGCGAACGGCCTTCAGCCGGTCGCGAAACAATAGGTGATAAGTGAAGTCGGACATATTCGCGCGCCGTCGCGAAGAACGCGAGGCGACGCCTTCTGCGCCTGGGCGTGGGCCAGTTGCGAGCGCCCCAGAAAGGCGTCGCAAGCGACGCCCCTACGGTTCGATTGCCCGCCAGCAGGGGCTCGGGGTGATTGTAGCACCCAACAAAAAGGCCCGCCGGTGAGGGCGGGCCGAAGAACTTGGGGACTGCTCGATACTCGCTGCTCGAGAGAACGAGGGAGCATTCTGCCGTGGGGCAGAACCTTCGGGGAACAGGAGCAGGAGGGGCGGACTACCCGTTACTCACTACTCGCTACTGTGTATTAGAGCTTGTACGGCAGCGGGTGGGCGGCGGTGAGGGCCTGGACCAGGGACTTGGCGGCCGCGCGCTTTTCTTCGCTCTCCGGGGCGCCGAGCACCAGGTCGATCGCTTCGGCGATCTTGTCCATGTCGGCTTCCTTCATCCCACGGGTGGTCACCGCCGGCGTACCGAGGCGAATACCGCTGGCCTGGAAGGGCGAGCGCGTCTCGTACGGCACGGTGTTCTTGTTGCAGGTGATGTTGGCCTTATCGAGCGACTCTTGGGCCACCTTGCCGGTGAGCTCCGGGAACTTCGCGCGGAGATCGACGAGCATGAGGTGGTTGTCGGTGCCGCCCGAGGCGAGGGCGTAGCCGCGCTGGAGCATCGCTGCGGCGAGGGCCTTGGCGTTGGCCACGATCTGCTTCTGATAGTCAACAAAGCTGGGCTTGAGCGCCTCGCCGAAGCACACGGCCTTCGCGGCGATGACGTGCTCGAGCGGGCCGCCTTGGCCGCCGGGGAAGACGGCGCTGTCGAGCGCCTTGGCGTGGATGGCCTTGCAGAGGATGAGGCCGCCGCGCGGGCCACGCAGGGTCTTGTGCGTGGTGGTGGTGACGAAGTCGGCGTGGGCGACGGGCGAGGGATGGATCCCGGCGGCGACAAGGCCGGCGATGTGGGCGATGTCGGCGAAGAGCAGCGCACCCACCGAGCGGGCGATCTCGCCCATGCGGGCGAAGTCGATGACGCGCGGGTAGGCGCTGGCGCCCACGGTGATCATCTTGGGCTTCTCGCGGGCGGCGGTGGCGGCGAGCTCGTCGTAGTCGATGAGGCCGGTGTCGGCGCGCACGCCGTATTGGACGAATTGGTAGAGCTTGCCGGAGAAGTTGGCCGGGTTGCCGTGGGTGAGGTGGCCGCCGTGGCTGAGGTTCATGCCCAAGATCTTGTCGCCGGGCTGGAGCACGGCGGTGTAGACGGCGAAGTTGGCCTGGGAGCCGGAGTGCGGCTGCACGTTGGCGTGCTCGGCGCCGAAGAGCGTCTTGGCGCGGTCGATGGCGATCTGCTCGACCTTGTCGACGTGTTCGCAACCGCCGTACCAGCGTTTGCCCGGGTAACCCTCGGCGTACTTGTTGGTCAGCACGCTGCCCTGCGCCTCCATGATGGCGGGGAGCGTGAAGTTTTCGGAGGCGATCAGCTCGATATGGTCCTGTTGGCGCCGGAGTTCGGCGGCAATGAGGGCGTGGATCTCGGGGTCGAGATCACGGAGCGGCGAGGCGTTGAGAACTTGGGAGGGTGCGGTGCTCATCGGAGGCCGATATTTTCTGGAGGGCGGCTGGCGCGGGGCAAAGGTTTTCTTCGGGCGGAATTAGGCCAGGGCCGGTTTCAGCGGCAGGCGCAGCGTGGCCACGCCGCCGGGACGGTCGGTGCGGTTGGCGAGGGTGAAGCTGCCTCCGTGGTTCTCTGCAATTTGGCGACAAAGAACCAGGCCGATACCCGAGCCCCCTGGCTTGGTGGTGAAGAAGGGAACGAAGAGATTGCCCGGGTTGGCGATGCCGTGGCCTTCGTCCTCGATCACCACCTCGGCGAAATGGGGTGTTGTGGCCCAGCGCAGCCGCACCCCCCCGCCGGTGTCGAGAGCGGCCTCGACGGCGTTTTTCAAGGCGTTGATGAGGAGCTGCTCGATCTGGGCGGCGTCGATGGACAGTTGCAGTGGAGGGCAGTCGGCGATGGCGATCGGGATCCGGGTCTCCAGGGAGGCGACCCGGCGGGCGATGGCGCAGAGGTCGGCGGGAGCGAGCTTGGGGGCGGGCAGGCGCGCAAGCCGGGCGTAGGCCTCCATGAAACGGGCGAGGCCGTCGGCTCGGGAGGCGATGATCTCGAGGCCGCGTTGCATGTCGTCCTCCCAGTCGGCGGGGCGGCGCTGGAGCAGGGTGCCAAGGCTGCCGGCGAGGGATTTGATGGGGGCCAGCGAGTTGTTGAGCTCGTGGCCGAGCACGCGTACGAGTTTTTGCCAGGCCTTGAGCTCTTCCTCGCGCAGGGGGCTGCTGAGATCGGCGATGACGACGAGCTGATGCGGCAGGCCGCGTTCGCGGAAGGAGTTGCGCCTCATGCCCCAGCGGCCTGGGCCGCCGGGAAACACCGAGGACATCAGGCGGGTGGCCGGACCTTCTAGACAGTCGCCCAGGCCGAGCTCGGCGGCGGTGCGGCCGATGACGCGTTCGGCGGGTTGGGCGAGCAATTCCTGGCCGGAGCGGTTGATCAGGCGCAGCCGGCCCTGTTCGTCGAAGGCGAAGATGGCGACGTCGATCTCGGCCATGACGGTGCGCAACAGGGCGGTGGCCTCCATGGCGACAAGGCGCTGCTCGCGCAGCATCGCGCCAAGGCCGTTGACTTCGACGTGGACTTCGCCGAGCGGATCGTCGGGGCGGGAACTGCGGGCGCGGATCGAGAAATCACCCTCGCGCAGGGCGGCGAGGAGGTTGGCGAGGGTCTGGAGTGGCCGTACGACGCGTTCGCGCACCAACAGCGAGCCGAAGAACCAACTACCGACGACGAAGAGGGCGAGGGTCCAGCGGGTGCGCTCGGTGAAGTCGTGGACGAAGAGCAACGTCATGGCCGTGACCACGGCCGGCGCGCCGGTGCCGAGCGTGAGCCAGAGCAGGCGCCGGTCGAAGGGCGTCTCCGGTTTGCGGCGGCGGTGGGGGCTGATGGGGGCGGGGGGCACGGAGAGGCGACAGAAGGTAACGGAGGGAAGGAAGGGCGGAGGCGGAAGGGGAGGAATGGCTAACGTCCAGTGCTCAAGGAGCGGAGGAGGGGAACCGTTGTCATTTTCGTACTCGTTCTCGGGGTGTTCGCCGCGGGCGCTCAGGAGGCGGCGTTGATGCGCGCCTCAAGTGACGAGAGCGTGGTGACAACTTTGGACCACGGCGAGGGCGGGCGAAAGAACATGAAATGATCCGTCGCGCCGGGCAGGGAGAATGGTTCGCGCAGAGTCCAGCAAACCCAGAAATCCGTTCCCCCCATGGGAGCGGGGATGTCGGCGGCTGCCGTGGTTTGGAGGCAGATCGCGCGGCGATTCGTGAGTGAGAGGGCGTGCTACTCATCGCCGGCGAGGAAGAGGAAATGGGGGCGCATCCAGGCCGGAACGTAGCGCAGGTCGGCGCGGAGTTGGCGGCGGTCGGCCGTGCTGAAACGGGTTCTCAGCTCGGCGAGGCGGGCGGATGTGATGTGTTGGCGGCCGATGTTGCGCAACGCTTCGGCGACCCAACTGCTGGTGCGGCCGGCGAGCGCCATTGTCTTGGTGGAGCGGCGACGCAGGATCACTTCGGATTTGCCGCCAGTACTGAGAACGCGCGCGCGGCCGGCAATACCATCCGCGGCACGCGCGGCGACTTGAGTGCTGAGCCCGAGGAGATTGGCCGCGTGGGCACTTGGGGGGATGAGCTTGAGCCCGTCACGGCGCGCGATGGCCGCGATGACGGCATCGGTGTCGGTCCCCACCGTGCCAATTATCGGGTTTTCGTGGGGGACTTCGTAAACGCCACGCCGCACCCGACGGATCGTGCCGATTTTGACCAAGCGGGTGAGCCCTTTGCCAACGGAGCGAGGGTCGCCGAAGTCCGCGAAGTCGCTCGGGGTAAAGGCCCAGTCCGGGCCCTTGCCGTTGATGCGGCGTAGGAGGCCGCTCTGGAGGTCTCCATAGTTGGTTTTCATTCGAAGGATGCCGAAATTATGGCACCATTTTTTCGGCATCTCAATGCCTCATTTCGGGACGATTTGTTGAAGATCTGTAGTCGGATTTTCAACATTGTTGCGTCCATTCCTCGTGCAAACCACGGTCGGTACGCCGGTGCCGCCGAGCGTGAGCCGGACCAGGCGCCGGCCGAAGGGAGTCTCCGTCTTGCGGTGGCCGGGAGGCGTGGAGTTCGGAGTGGCCACAGAAGACAACGAAGTGAGGAGGAGACAGAGGAGACTACGAGTGAGGGAGCTGAGACGCTAGTCGACGCCAATAACGCGACTCTTGTTCTCCCGTTTGGGCAAACGGATGGCGGTTATGGCGGCAGAGACCGGAAGCACAACAGCAGCAAGATTGAGGGCCGGAAAGCGATAGTCGCTTTCCGGATGGACGTACAGGTCGCGGTCCGCGAACGCACTTCTCAGGTTGTTGACAACATATCCCAGTGAGAGAGCGACAACCAAAGAGCCGACGAGGCGAATGTACTTGTTCCAGCGGACAAGAAGGCGTGCAGGCACGCTCTCCCACAGCGGCATCCTTGTTCGGGCTGGTGCAGCGCACTGGTCCTTGGTGACGGAAGCCGAAGTCCCGGCGTGCGCCTGTCACCTGTCTAAGGGGGCGCACTGGTGCGCGACGGGCTCGGGGCCAACGGCGGGAGTCGATCTGAAACGATTCGGATACGGGACGCGCCTCGTAGTTGACGGTTGGTGCGCGGTTCGCCCTTTTCGCCCCGGCACTTCGCCAAACAACGGTAGAATACCTGCACCATGAACAACCCCCCAGCGGACGCCCGGCGCTGATCGCTGTGCTGTCCCTCGGCTTTGAGTGGCGCCAAACTCTCCCCGGACCTTGGGGCATCGCTTACGCCGATTCGGATGTCGTGTTTCGGCAAATTTGGCGGGGATCTCCCGCTCCCGCCGGACGGACTCACTGCTCTGTAAAGAGCCTTTGATAACAATCTGCAATTGATGGACGCTATGAAGACCACAGAAGCTTTGATTGGTGCACTGGTTCTATTCGCTTCCGCGAGCGCGCTTGCGGCTCAAGAAACGCCTTGGTTCGTGGGGGTGACCACAGGCTATTCGTGGCTCGAGCACGATGTGCATAATATCAACTCCGGCGAAAGGATTAATCGGCTCAAAGACTCGACCGGGCCGTCGGTCGGAATCGAGTTCGGATTTCAACCCTGCCGCTACTTCGCAATCTCCGGTGCACTGCACGATTACGGATCCGGCTTTCAGGGGATCTTTTCGAATGGCAATTCACCGCGCGGACCAGGCACCGGAGATTACACTTTGTCGTTGGAGCCGTATAAAGTGCGTTTGAGGGGAGCTTCCGTGCAGGCGATGCGGCTATGGCCGGTCAGTGATCGCTTCCGCTTGTTCGGCAAGTTGGGCATTCTCTATACCGACCTGCGTTACACGTGGACTCGATCCGTATCCCGCACCGAGACGGTGTCGGACAGCGATCTCCTGCTCGGCGTCGGAGCGGAGTATGGGTTCGCGAAACGGTGGAGTGTGCGACTGGAGTACCAGCACGCGCAGCTCGGACTGGGCACGCTGCAAGGCGGCGTCTATTGGCACTTCTGAGCAAGGGGGCACCTTGGATCGGCGAAGCGCCGATCCGAGCTGCGGCGGGTAGGACCGGTCTTCGACCGGTTCTGCGCGGCTGAGTTTCGCTTGCGCTAACGGCAGCAGGCCGGTCACAGACTAGCCCTACGTCTCTTGATGTTTGAACCGGGGTGCGCGGGCGCCCCGGTTTTTTGCTAGGGCATCAAGGCGTGCGTCGACGCGATTGAGGGAGAGGATTGGTGCGCGGCCCTCCGGTGGAGGGAGCGTGCTTGCACGCGATCTGGCGCGCGGAATCGCGTGCAAGCACGCTCCTGCAGCGGAATGGATACTCCGGTTGTCGGGCCCGAGTGCTGGCCTATTGGGGCGAGTCGCTCGTGCTCCCGGGACTGAGCTTCTGCCAGGTCTCCTCGGCACGGCCGGTGAGCAGCGCTCGGGCGCGGTCGATTTCGGCGCGGCGCTGGGCGATGTTCTCCTCGGCCAGCCGGGCGAGGTCGTCGAGGTTGTAGACGAAAACATTGGGCAGCTCGGCGGCGCCGGGCTCGATGTCGCGAGGAAGGGCGAGATCGATCAGGAAGAGCGGACGCGAGGCCCGCTTGTGCATCGCGGCGTCGACCATCGGCACGGTGAGCACGGGCTCGGGCGCGGCGGTGGAGGAGACGACGATGTCGCTTTCGGCCAAGCCGTCGTCCAGGCGGGCGAAGGGCAGGGCGGCACCGGCAAATTCCCGGGCGAGTTCCTCGGCGCGGGCAGCGGTGCGGTTGGCGAAGATGATTGTCCCCGCCTCGCGACTGCGCAGGGCTTTGGCGGTTTTCTCCGCGATGTCGCCGGCTCCAATTACGAGCACGCGGCTGTCGCGCAGGCGGCCGAAGATGCGTTCCGCCAGCGATACGGCGACGGTGGCCACGCTCACCTGGCCTTCGCCGATGGCCGTCTCGCGGCGTACGATCTTGGCGGCGTGGAAGGCTTTTTGGAAAACGCGGTTGAGCACGGGGCCCACGGTGCCGGCGGCCTGGGCGGCGGCGTAGGCGTCCTTTACCTGTCCCAGAATCTCGGTTTCGCCGACCATCTGCGAGTCGAGCCCGGCGGCCACCTCGAACAGGTGGACCACCGCAGCGGGATTGCGGCGCTGGTGGGCGTGCGGGGCGAAGTCGGCTGGCGCCAGCCCCTGGATGCGGCAGAACTCGGCCAGGAGGTGCTGGGCGGTGACGGGCTCAGGGCTCACCGCGTAGAGTTCGACGCGGTTGCAGGTGTTGAGCAGGCAGTATTCGGCCACCGCGCCGGTGGCGCGGAGGGCGGCGGCGAGGGCGGCGCCTTTCTCCGGGGTGAGGGTGAGGCGCTCGCGCAGGGCGAGCGGCGAGGTGCGATGGTTCGCCCCGAGCAGGAAGAGGTGCTTGGCGGCGGTCATGGCGCGCGGACGGCGGGCAGGGGGGCGGGCAGGTCGGGGCGACGGGGGGAGCTGACGATGCCGAGGGAAAGCAACGGGGCGAGGAAGAGAGCGAGGCAGAGCCAGGCGAAGCGCTGCGCCACCCAGCGCTGGAGGAGCCGCTGGCCGAGAGCAAAGGCGTAGCAGAGCCAGACAGTGACGGTGACGATGAGTTTGGCCGGGGCGACGGCGTCGGGATGCCCGCGCCAGTGGAGCCCGGCGATCCCGAGAGCGATGGCCAACAGCACTACGCCGCAGCCGAGCAGGCGCAGGTTCATGTGGTCGAGTTCCACAATCGAGGGCAGGAGGGCAAAGGCGCCGCCGGAGCGCTTCTGGCGCAGGTTGCGGTGCTGCAGCAGAAACATTAGCGAGGTGAGCGCGAGCAGGGCGAAAACGCCGTAGCTAAAAAGTGCGAGCGAGGCGTGGATGGCCACCACCGGGTCGTCGCCAAAGGGGCGGGTCCGCGAGGCGCTGTCCCAGGCCGGAATGGCCAGCGACACGACTCCCAGCAGTACGGCCATGCCGGAGCTGAAGAAGCCCAGCAGGCTGGTGCGGAACGCCGGGCCGACGGCGAGGTAGAGAAGGGTGCAGGACCAGGCGACGAACTGGACCAGTTCAAACTTGTTGCCGGTGGGGCAACTATGCGTGGCCTGGCCGCGCAGGTAGAGCCCGTAGGTTTGCAGCAGCCAACCGACCAGCATGAAGGTGTAACTGGCGATACGTGAGTGGCGGCGGCGGTGCAGCACGGACCAACAGCCGTAGAGCAGACCGGAGGCGTAGAATCCCGTGCCGCAGGCGATGGCCCAACGATCGGTGAAAAACGGCAGATCCATTGGGACCAACGTGGGGCCCGGCGCGGCGCGGTGCAAGTCCGGGGCGGCCGGGATAGGGCCGAAAATCATCCGTCTGGTCCTTAACCCCGGAGGGTTTGGGCCGATGATGCGGGAGTCAGTTCGATCGACCGTCCGGTACGGCCGGGTACAGTCCGAAGATTTTAGGTTCGAAGCTGGTGGCCCGAGCGGGGGCCGGCAGCGCCACTGCCAGCGGGCGGCGCACATCCAATTTGGGTTTGTGAAAGTCAGCGTTTGTTAGGGTATCTCAGGGCGCGGCCGAGGCCGCGCCCTTCGCTTTTTGGCGCTCGGGGCTGGCGCTCCGCGGCGATGCGGGCACGGCGGTGGCGCGGACGGAAGTCGTGGAAAACCGGCCGGGCGCCAGGGCTGGGCAAGCCCTGGCGGTGTCTGGCGAGCGGCTGTCTTGACCGACGCCGACGGTCAGGCATTTGTCAGTCATGAGGCTCTGAACCTCGTAACACCTTGAGTTTCCCGTGATCTCCGCCCTCCACGACTACGCCAGCACCAAGGAGTACCTCTACGGCCTCAAGATCCAGGGCCTGAAGCTGGGCATCGACCGCATGCGGCTGCTGGCCGCGGCACTCGGGCATCCGGAGCGGTGTTATCCCTGCATCCATGTGGCGGGCACCAACGGCAAGGGCTCCGTTTCGGCGATGCTGGAAGCCATCTTTCGCTTGGCTGGCTGGCACACCGGACTCTACACCTCGCCGCACCTGCTGCGCCTGGGCGAGCGCATGCAGGTCGATCGTGTGCCGCTCAGCGACGAGGAGATCGTGGCCTACTGCCGCGAGGTGCAGGCCCACGCCGACCGGCTGGCCGCCCTTGATCCCAGCGACCACCCCAGTTTTTTCGAGTTCATGACCGGCGCGGCGTTCCTGCATTTCGCCCGGAAACGGGTGGACGTCGGGCTGATCGAGGTGGGGCTGGGGGGGCGCTTCGACGCCACCAACATTCTCGAGCCGGAGATCGCGGTGATCACTTCCATCGGGCTCGACCACTGCGAGCTCCTGGGCGACACGTATGAGCAGATTGCCTTCGAGAAGGCGGGCATCATCAAGCCCGGCCGCCCCGTTGTGGTGGGGCGGATGCCGCCGGAGGCCCAGGCGGTCATCGAGCGCCTGGCGGCCGAGCGAGGTGCGCCGCTGTGGTCGGTCGAGTGCGAATTTGGCACCGAACTTGCCGCCTACCCGACGACCAACCTGGAGGGCACCTACCAGCGGTGGAACGCTGCGACCGCGACGCTGGTGGCGCGGCTCATGCCTCCGGTCTGGCGGTTGACGCCGGAGGTTGTGGCGCGCGGCTTGCAGGGGGTGAGCTGGCCCGGCCGCTGGCAGCGGATCCAGGTGGGTGCGACGCCGGTGATTCTCGACGCTACGCACAATGCGGAGGGTGCCGTGCAGCTCGACGAGAGCTTGGAGCGGCTTGCCGCGGAGACCGGTCGCCAGCCGGTGGTCGTCACCGGGGTGCTGGGCGAACGGCGGGCGAGGGCCCTGCTCACCGCGGTGGCGAGGCATGCGCGCGAGATCCATCTGGTGGTGCCGCACCAGGACCGAGCCACGGGTTTCGAGGCGATGGAGTCGTATATCCCGGCGGACTACCGAGGCACGGTGCGGCGCACGACGCTGGAGGCGGTTTTCCCGGCGCCAGGGCGCTGCGGGGTCGGCGCGGCAGGCGATACAGTGGTGGTTACCGGTTCGATCTATCTGCTCGGCGAAGTGTTGGAGCGCCTCGAGCCCGGCCGCACGAACGAGAGCAAACTGCAGGATTGGTGAGGGGGTGACGAGACTTTCGGGCCCTCAATGAGGGGGGCGTGGATGGCGGGGCGATGGCGCCAGTGGCGCCGGAGTGGTCGAGGGAGTGGAGCTGAATACTTCGGGCGGTTCGAGGGATCTCCTGCACATGGAGAAGGTTTAATCTCCCAGTCGGGTTTTCTTCAGGTGCCGGCTGATAGACTGGGGCGACTTCAAAACACCATGTGCAAACCCCAATCCCTCGTCTTTCTGGTTATAGGTGGAATTCTTCTGGCGCTCGTCCCGCAACGATTGCCGGCCCAAGTCCAGTCGCCCGAGCAAGACTCGGATCCGGCGTGGGAGAGCCGGCTTGGCGCCGCTGCGATGCTGCGGCCGGTCTCTCCGGGAGTCGACAAGTACCGCCTCATGCCGCTGCCGTTCGTGGAGGTCGTCTATCGTCATCGCTATTTTTTGAGTACTGAACGGGGCTTGGGTGCGACGGTGGTGGCGGCTAACGGGTTTTCCGCGGACCTCGCGCTGCACTTCGACCTCGGGCGAAAAGAGGACTGGGCGGAGACGGAGCTGCGTGGTCTGGGCGACATCGGAGCCGCGCCCGTGGCGGCCGCAACGCTGCGCTATCGGAATGGCGGGTACACCGTGGCGGTGAAGGGGCGGCGCGCGCTCGGCAGCTACGATGGCCTGCGCGGGGAGTCTACGCTCGCCCGGCAGTGGCGGACCGGGAGCGGGCTGGTGCTCACGCTCGAGTCATATCTCGCATGGGCCGACAGTGCGACGATGGCGGCCTTCTACGGAGTGGATGCGGCGCAGTCGCTCCGGTCCGGTCGGGCGGGGTATCGGCCGGGCGCGGGGCTGGAGCGCTGGGGCGGGCGGTTGCGCCTGATGCGACAAATCGGAGCGCGATGGGGCGTGGCGGCGACGCTCGACTACGGCGTGTTGCTGGGGGATGCCCGCCGGAGCCCGCTAACATCCGAGGACAATCAGCTCGTGCAGGCGGCGCTGGCGGTATTCTTCCGGTTCTGAGGGTGGCGCGCACGAATGAGTCAACCAAGCGTCAGTTCCGCTGTCGTTGCGAGGCTGCGAGCTTGTGTTCGCGCAATGCCTTTGCGAGTACTCCAGCCGACGGCCGAATGCCCATGAAATTGTTGATCATCGAGGACGACTCCAGCGTGTCGGACTATGTGTCCAAGGGCCTGCGTGAACTCGGTCACGTGGTCGACGTCGCGAACAACGGTTGCGACGGGCTCTTTCTGGGGACGACCGAAAAGTATGACGCGCTGGTGGTGGACCGGATGTTGCCGCAACTCGATGGCCTTGCCCTGATCCGTACTCTGCGGGGCACGGGCAACGCCACCCCGGTGTTGATTCTCAGTGCACTGGGTGAGGTGGACGACCGCATCGAGGGTCTGCGCCAGGGTGGGGACGACTACGTGGTCAAGCCCTTCGCCTTCTCCGAGATGGTGGCAAGGATCGAGGCGTTGGTGCGGCGAGCGCGGCTGCAACTGGCGGGCTCGCCCGTTGTGACCAGGCTGCACGCGGCCGATGTCGAAATGGATCTGTTACGGCGGCGGGTCACCTGCGGCGGCGCGGGGGTCGAGCTGAAGCCCACCGAATTCCGGCTGCTCGAATACCTGCTCCAGCACAAAGGTCAGGTGGTCACGCGCACCATGATTTTGGAGCACGTCTGGTCCTATCATTTCGATCCGCAGACCAATATTGTCGACGTCCACATCAGCCGGTTGCGCGGCAAGATCGATCAGCATCGCCCGGAACCACTCATCGCGACGGTGCGCGGCACGGGCTACCTCATCCGTGAATAGACTTCGACGCCTGTGGCAAAGCCGCACGCTGCGGCTCGCCGTGGCCGTGGCTTCGCTGCTGGCCCTGGCGCTCGGCATCAACAGCCGCCATTTCACGGCCCGTCTGCGCGATGATCAGGCGGTGAAGAGCTCTGAAACCGTGTTGCAGGCCACCCTCGACGTACTGCAGGTCGCCTACGATACGGGCGGGATCGACGCCGTGCGCCGCATCCTTGCGCAACGCTTCTCCGATCGGTCTGGCACCATCCTTTTCCTGCTGCGCGCTCCGGCGGGCGAGGTGCTCGTCTCCAATGTGACCGATCTGTGCCCAATCAAGGCCGATCGAATCAATACGCAGGTGCGCTCGCTTCTTCCGCCCGTGGGCCAGGCCACCAGCCCGCGGCTGGCCTACGACGATAGCACGCCCTGGGCGCCCGGTTACGCGGTGGTCTACCAATCCCGCCAGTTTGCCGACGGCCACGAGGTGGTGGTAGGATTGAATACTAGTTACGTGAGCAGCCTGCTCGAGGTGCTGGACGATACCAGCGACCTGGTGAAATGGGCCACGCTGATCGTGGGCGCGTGCGGGTTTCTCGCCGTGGCCTACCTGATCAACCGGCTCAATCAGATCGCGGACACGGCCCGTGAGATCATTGAGACGGGAGATCTGGCGCGGCGAATCCCGCTGCGCTCGCGGCGCGATGATTTCGGTCAACTCGCCTCGTTACTGAACGCGATGCTGGCGCGCATCGAGGGCCAGATGGGGAGCGTACGGCAGGTGGCGGACAATCTCGCGCACGATCTACGCACGCCGCTCACCCGGCTGCGTAACAAGATCGAGGCCTTGCGCGGCCAGTTGGGCACGAACCGGCTGGAGGTCGATGAACTCGTGGCCGAGGCCGAGAACCTCCTGGGCGTTTTTAATGCGTTGCTGCATATCGCCAATGTCGAGCAGGGGGCGCGTTGTCCTGCGCTGGTGCGGCTCGAAGTCGCCCCACTCCTCTCAGATTTGGTGGAGGCCTATGAGCCGCTGGCGACTGCGCGCGGCTTGGCGATCGCTGTAGAGGCGATGCCGGCCGGAGTGCTGGGCGAGAAGCATCTGCTTTTCCAAGCACTCGCGAACCTCGTCGACAATGCGATCAAATTTACGCCCGCGGGTGGGCGGATACTTGTCGCGGGGCGACAGACCGCAGATGGGGTGCTGCTGGTGGTGGCGGATACCGGCGCCGGGATTCCGCAAGAGGCGAAGGAGAAGGTGTTCGAGCGTTTCTACCGTCTGGATGCGAGCCGGCACCAACCTGGCAACGGGCTCGGGCTCAGCCTGGTGCGTGCGGTGGTGCATTTGCACCACGGCCGAATTCAGTTGGTGGATAATCGGCCCGGCTTGCGGGTGGAGCTGCTGCTGCCGGTGTCCGGCGGTGCTTGATGCTGGAACGGTCCCGGGTCGGGTCGCTCCAGCTTTGGCGGCGGACCGGCGGCTCACCTCCGTGGGCGTGGTGAGGTCGGCACGGTTCCTCCGCAAGGCTTGGTACCGCCGCAACCGCATCCATGACAGAGTGTGGGCGCTGCTGCCTGATCTTAACCGGGCCGCGGCCGACGCCCGAGACGATGCGCCTGCCCGAAGGCGACTGTGGTGAGTGGATGTTTAGGTGCAACCTCCCGACCTTTAGGGACGGGAAGAGGGGGCGCGGTTCACGTCCCCGTCGGCAGCGGAAGCGTGATACGAAAGGTCGTGCCGGCAGCGCTGGTGGAGAGCAGGGCGATGTCGCCGTGATGGCTTTGCACCAGGCGCTTCACAATCGCCAAGCCCAGCCCAGTGCCGTCGGTGCGCCCCATCAGGACCGAGGCGAAAAGCTTGTCTTGGAGCTCGGCCGGGATGCCGTGGCCGGTGTCGGCGAGGTCGAGCACGACTACAGACTGGCCGTCGGGACGCGTCTCGCGGGTGGTGCGCAGCGTGATGCGGCCGCCCTTGGGCATGGCGTGGGCGGAGTTGAGGATGAGGTTGAGCAGCACCTGCTGGATCTGGCCCTTGTTGACCTCGATGGTCAGCGGCTCGGCGGCGGGTTCGTAGCGCACCGTGATCATGCTTTGGTGGAGCTTGAGGCGCACGAGCAGGAGGGTGTCGGTGACGATCTCGTCGAGCGCCCAGCGGGAGTGCAGGGCCCCGGGGGCCTTGGCGAGGTTGAGCACCCGGGTGACGGTGGCTTCGAGCTGGTTGAGCTTCTCGCCGATGATGCGCATGTCCTTGACCCGAGGATCGCCGGCGGCGAACTCGATGCGCAGCGAGCTGTAGAGGAGCTTGATGACCGTGAGCGGATTGCGGACCTCGTGGGCGATCTCGGCGGCGAGCAGGCCGAGGGTGGTGAGCGTCTCGTTTTTGCGCAGGGTGTCCTCGCTTTGGAAGACGCGGGCATAGAGGCGGGAGTTGGCGATGGCGACCGCGGCGAGGTTGGCGAGGGCGCTGAGGAGGCGCTTCTCGTCGTTGTTGTGGCGATGCGGGCGCTCCGAGTAGCTGGCGAGCACGCCGATCACCACGTCGTCCACGAGCATCGGGGCGAAGAGGGCGGCGCGTACCATGGGCTGGCGGGGGACGTCGCGCAGTTCCAGTACCTCGGCGGAGTGCAGATGGGGGTACTCGACCACGCGGCCGGTGCGGATGGTGCCTACGGCCAGGCAGTCGTCGCTAGCCCAGTCCTCCTTGGCCGGGGGGACGAAACCGTCCGGACCGGACCAAGATTCGGCGCGCAGGGTGTCGGCGTCGGCCTGGTGCAGGAGGATG
>JADJTK010000028.1 GCA_016711225.1 Opitutaceae bacterium | reverse complement strand
CGCCCACCCGCCACTGGGCTGTAGGTGACGCCATCCACGCTGCTGCAAACCGTCAGGGTCACCTTCGCGTCATCGCAAATCTCCGCATGCCAATTGATACTGCCCCAGGGCGTGCCCGCTTTGCCGCTGTCGAAGACCGTGGTCCAGACACCGGTGAGCGGCGGAGCCGTCAGCGTCGAGCCCGTCATGTCCGAGTAGTTGTAGAGATTGCCGCCCAAGATAAACGCTGGTGATTCGACGGCGCCAACCGGAGTGACCCCATCGGAACCAAGCGGCCCTGCCGAGGGATCGATCCGAGACACCGTTCCCGCGCCGTAGTTCGTCGACCAGATCTTCCCGTCCGCATCTACCGCAACTCCTGTGGGACCCGAACCGACGGTCACGTTGCCGAGCCATTTTCCATCGGGGAGCCAGGTGCCCGACCGTGCTGCTACCAAGTCGAGTGGGCGACCCAGACATGACCGCGCCGATCAACGGTCGAACCTGCCGGGCCGCCGAGTTCCCCTGCGTGTATTGACCGACGAGGGAACCGGCAGGAGCGTACTTATACACCGTACCCGCGCCGTACCCCGACGCCCAAACATAGCCATCCGGGCCTAGCGCAAGACCATACTGGCTGCTGCCCGCGCATGACATCCAGTTCTCCCCCGCAGGCCCCGTGAGCGGTTTGTTCGTGTCCCAGCGCAAAAGGGAACTCCAAGTTGTCGACCAGATGACTCCATTGCGGTCAATGATTCCGCCGTAACCACCATAACTCACCGGGCCTTCCGAGCGAAGGATCTTCCCAGTCTTGCTGTCGATGTTGTCAAAGATCCTGTTCCCCGTTCCGCTCACCCAGATATCATTCTTGCGGTCGACACAGATATGCCGCGTTCCGCTGGAACTCACTCGCGTGTAGTTGATGATGCACTCGTCCTCGGCGGTCGAGACGCCACCATTGGTATCCGCGCCTCCGGCATTGGTCCACGCGCGGACATTCCCAAGCCCGGTCGAGGTGTCGGGCTGACCGTTGCCGTTCTTGTCGATCCACATCCCCGACTCCACCGAGCCGACTTGGACAACGCTGTTGCCATCGCGATTCGTGCACCAGACGGCGCCATTGAGATCGACGGTCGTGCGCGAGGGATTCTTCGGCTGGCCGCTGGGCGAAGTCCAATACTCGCCCTCAACCTTGCCGGTGCGGGTGTTGATCTTGACGATGGTCCCCTTGCTTGAGACGGCCACCCAGAGGAAATTCCCGGCATCGGCGATCTCATTGAGTTGCAGCTGATCCGGAAGATTGGAATACACGTTCGTCCGGGTTCCGGTCTCAAAGTCCGCGGTCGTCGTATACGTGCGGTAGACCAGGGTCGACGAATTGACCACGACGGTCACCTCGTCGGAAGCCGACGCAGTTCCGTCGTTCGCCGTAAGGCGGAACACATAGGAACCGGGCGTCGTAATCGAGATGCGGGTGGACAGTGCGGCCGGAGTCTCGAAATCGACTTTGGCCGGCCCGGAAACCTGAGACCATTCCAAGGTGAGCGCATCGCCCTCCGGGTCGGACGCGGTGCCGACGACCGTGGCGTAGGCCGGGAGGGTGATCGCAGAATCCGCGCCTGCGTCGACGATCGGGGGATCGTTGAGCGGCTTGACCGTGATCGAAACCGTCGCAGGGACCGACTCGTCGGTGGCGTCGGCAACCTTGAAGGTAAAGGAGTCGGGCCCGGAATAATCTGCCTCCGGAGTATATACCACATTCGGCGCGGTGCCCGACAGGCTGCCATGCCGAGGCTGATCAACAACGATGAAGCTCAGGCTGTCCCGCTCCGCATCGGTTCCGGTCAGGACGAGCGGCAACGCTTTGTCCTCTTCGGTTTCCAAGGACTGCGCGTTGGCGGTCGGTGCCGTATTACCGGCGACGACGTCGATCACAATTACGGCGACGCCGGAGTCCAAATTGCCGTCCGACACCCGGAACTCGATCGAATCCGCTCCAATATACGACCGGTCCGGCGTATAGACCAACTGCGGCGCCGAGCCGGAGAGCGTGCCATAGGTGGGTTGTTTCACCACCGTGAAGGTCAGCGTATCGCCTTCAATATCGGCACCCCGCAGCTCCACCGGAGCGGTGGCATTGTTGCGCACCTGAATCGTGTCGCCGATGGCCACTGGGCGGTCGTTCACTGGCGTAACGACGATGCTAACCGCAGCCGAGGCAGAAGTGAGCTCACCGTCGCTTACCACAAAGGTGAAACCATCCGCGCCCGACCATTCCGGCGCAGGCGTATAGAGGTAGGATGAAGCTGAAGCACCGAGTGTAAGCGTGCCGTGCTGAGGTTGGGTCGAGAACTTGGAAACTGAGCACAGAGGCTCGGGATCAGTGCCGTCCAAGACGACCGGCAGGGGGGTATCCTCTGGAGTTTCAAGCGCTTGCGGGCGGGCGGTCGGAGTATCGTTCACCGGCTCGACCGTGATCGGCACCGTGATCGGGTCGGTTGTGCAGGCGCCGTCGCTCACCGCAAAAGTGAACGAATCTGAGCCGTGGAAGTCAGCCGTCGGCGTATAGGTATACGACGCGGAGGTGGAAGTGGAGGTGCCAAGCGGAAGCGCACCGTGCGCGGGCCCGGTGACGATGGTGAAGGTCAACGAATCGCCATCCCCATCGGTGGCGACCAACAGGACCGGAGCCGGGGTTGTCCTCGGGAGTACCACCACCGACACAGGAATCGGGATCGGGCAATCGTTGACGGGGACCACCGTAATCGCCGCTGTGGCCGGCGCTGAGGAAAGCAGCCCATCGGAGACCAGATAGGTGAACGAATCCGGCCCCGAATAGTCGGCCGCCGGCGTATAGATCCAGTTCGCGCCCGCCCCAGTCAATGAGCCGTGCGTGGGTATCGAGACCACAGTGAAGGTCAGTGCGGTGCCCTCTGATCGTGGCCGCCCAGCACCATTGACGTGGCCGTATCCTCCGGGTCGAGATCGACAATGGCTGCGCCGTCGGAGCGTCGTTGATCGGACGAACAGTGATCATCACCTTCGCCGGGGCCGACACTAATGCGCCATCACTTACCTCAAATACGAACTCGTCGGAACCGAAGAAGTCGGCAGCCGGCGTGTAGGTGAGATTCGGGAGCGTGCCGCTGATCGTCCCGTTGAGCGGTCCCGAAACCAATGTGTAGAGGAGAGCCGAACCCTCCGGGTCGGAGCCGGTCAGGGTGATCGCCACGGGCACATCTTCGTCAGTGACGATCGACTGCGGAGCGGCGACCGGCGAATCATTGACCGGTGTGACAGTAATGCTCACTACGGCCGGGAGAGAGTCCTGCGCGCCGTCGTTGGCCACATAGAGGAACTCGTCCGGGCCGAAGTAGTCGGCAGCCGGCGTATAGACGAGCGCCGCACCGCTACCCGACAGGGTGCCGGGTGGTTGCTGCACGACCGAGAACGTCAGGACCGACGTCTCGACATCGGTACCGGCAAGCGTGAGGGCAACGGGGTATCCTCTCGGGTGGTCTTCTCCAATGCCGCGGCTACCGGTCGATCGTTCACCGGCCGCACCTCGATGGTGACTGTCGCCACCGACGAATCGATTACCCCGTCGTTCACCTTGAACAGGAACGAAGTCGTGCCGGAATAGTTGGCCGGGGGCGTGTACGTCAGGTTGGGAGCCGTTCCGGACAAAGAGCCGCTCGCTGGGTTGCTGACCACGATGAACACGAGCGGCTGCCCATCCAGATCGCTGCCACTGAGACTGAAGCCCACGGCCGTGTCCTCGTCGGTCACTAAGGTCTGGGGATTCGCCACCGGAGGCTGGTTCTTCTGCTGCAACCGCAGCACCCCACCACCGTTGACCGTCAGTCGGTCGCACTCCAGGCCGCCAACCAGGTGAGTACCGGAGTTGATCGCCACCTCGCCAGTCGGCGCGAAAACGTACCCATGCAGAGAGGCCCCACTGTTGAGCGTGAACCCTCCGGTCTGAATTTTGAGATCCAGCCAAGCCGGATGCTCCGCATTGCCGATGGGGCCATTGGAGAACACCGCGCTACCAACCCGGATCTGCACCGGACCAACTACCCGGAGGGAGGCGAGGCCGTTGAGAGTCAGTCGTTGGAACGAGTAGACGGTAGGCTGCGTTGCTCCGACGACGCCAGGTACGAGACCGCTGCCGGAATTCGCGACAAAATCACCACAGGCCCCGGCAGGCACGGTATGCTGCCCCACCCCACCGTTCAGCGTAAGGTTTCGCAGGGTAGTCCAAGAGCCGACCGACTGTCCGGCACTGCCAATGTTGACGGAGCGCGTGCCCGCCGGCGTCACTGGCGCCCCAACCCGGGTGAGCGCCACCGCATTGGTCCGCCGCACCACATGGTTCAACGCCGCGCCGCTGTTGAGCACGATCGAGTAGTTGGTGGGCGTCGCGGCACCAGTGCCATCGATCGTGCCTGCGTAAGTTGGCGTGCCGTTGCGCGTAACCGTCGGCAGCCCAAGCACCAACAGGTCCCCCGTAACAACAGCTCCGCCGTTGAGCGTGATGCCGTTGGGGAGGTTCTGCTGCACCGAGCCCTCCACCCGTCCAGAAAGCGCGTTCACCCGATTGGTGACCGCCACGCCGGCCACCCCCGGGCCGCCGCCAGATCTCACAAGCCGAGGACGGCGAAGCCCACCGTCAAAAAGCGCCAAAGGCGCGCACCAGCCCACAGTTTTCCAGAGTCCATGTTCGTGAAAAGGGTTGGAAAGCACCAAACAGCCATCACCAACGCTACGGTGCCCACTGCGTAATTGGCACCTACGGACGCATCGGAGATTCACACTTCAGTTACCGCAAGCCGAATCTCGGCAATGTGAAAAACTTAACACAGGCGCCATGATTTAGCGGTCGCGAATGCCGCCCGCCGCCCTCCCGACCTGGGATCACGGCGGGGCCGCCTTTGCCGCCTCGGACACTGGGCCGGCATGACCATCAGGATCGTGGTGATGTTGCCGGCCGGATCGTAGGCAAAGTGCGTCGCTTGGCCGCCCGACTACACCGACTACGTCAGCCGCCCCGCGGCGTCGTAGCGATAGCTCAGCCCGAAAGTGGCAATAGCAGCAGCAGGCCGGTCCACATACGGACACGGGTTGCCCACACAAAAGGAATCACGGTCGCGTCAATTCTCCCTTGCTACCGTAGCCACTCCCGTTCCCGTACTTTCCCCACGCCCGTGAACCCGACTTGCTCCCTTCCGCCCGGCCGTCCGACTCCGCCCCCTGGCCGCCCAGCGCGCCGCGCATGCGGGTGGGCCGCCCTGCTGCTCGCCGGCCTGCTCGCCGGCTGCGCCCATGCCCCGCTCAACGCACCACTCACCCGCCTCACCCCCACCGAGGGCTACCGTGCCGCCGCCTTGCTGGATCCATCGCCGGACGACCAGCTGTCGGTCGTGTTGTTCTTTTCCGGGGGCGGCATGCGCGCCGCCGCCCTCTCCTACGGCGTGCTGCTGGAGCTCTCCCGCACCGGCCTGCCGGGAGGCGGCCGCATGCTCGACCGCGTGGAGGCGATCAGCGCGGTCTCCGGTGGCAGCGTGCCCGCCGCCTACTATTGCCTGTACGGCGACCGGGTGTTCCAGGAACTCGAGACAACGTTCCTCAAACGCGACGTCCAGGGTGAGTTCTTCCGCAGCGTGGGCTCGCCCGCCAACACCCTGCGCCTCGCCTCCTCCTTCTTCTCGCGCAGCGATCTGGCCGCCGAACACTACGACCGTATCCTCTTCCACGGCGCCACCTTCGGCGATTTGCTCCACTCTCCCACGCCGCGCCCGTTCCTGGTCATCAACGCCGCAGAAATGGACTCCTTCGCCCATTTCCCGTTCACCCAGGACACCTTCGACCTGATCGGCTCCGACCTCTCCGCGTATCCGATCGCTCGCGCAGTCGCGGCCTCCTCCGCAATCCCGGTAGTGATGACGCCGATCACCTGAAAACTATGCCCACCGCCAGGCGCCGCCGCAATCACCCGCGCCGCTCCCGGCCGCGGTCTCCTCGGGGTCGGCCAACGCCCATCCACGGGCGATCCTTGGCCCGCCATTGGCTATCGCGACGTCGGCAGACGTCCTATATCCATCTTCTCGACGGCGGCCTGGCCGACAACCTCGGGGTCAGCAATCTGGTGGCGGCCGTTGCCGCTTCCGGCGGCTGGGAGGCCCTGCTCCGACGCCCCACCCGCGGCGAAGCCGCCCATGTCGCCCTCATTATTGTCAATGCCGCCACCCCGACGCGCGCGGAATGGAGCCTGCATCCCCAGACCCCAAGCCTAGCCGATGTGGTCTCCGCACTCAGCAAGAGCACCATCAATCGCACCAACCCCCTCCTCATCGATCTTGTGCGCGAGAGCCTTGAAGTCTGGCAGCGCAGCGCCGCACCAGAGAGTGGGATACCAAAGGTCCACCTCATCAGCGTGGACTTCACCCAGCTCGCCGACCCAGTGGAACGCGACTACTTCGAGCAGCCCATCAAGCTCAAGCTCCCGCCCGAGATGGTCGATCGCCTGATCGCCATCGGCGGGCGCCTGCTCCGTGAGTCGCCGGAATTTCGCACCCTTCAAGACGAACTGACTCCTCCGCCGGCCAACGCGCCCAGCCTCATCCCAGGCCGCAACCTCACGCCGACGCCCTGCCCATTGTTTTTGATCCCCGCGCAGGCCACGCTTGGCGGCGACGATTCGCCGCCCGCGTCGTTCCTTCTTCTGCATTCTCCGTTCGGCCTTGGGACCGCCTCGCCTCCGGTTTCCCCCTTTACTCCCCCGCCCCCAGCCGTAGCTTCGCGCCATGCTCGGTCACGCTCCCTCCCTCCCGCTGGCGATTCTCGGGCTCGGTACGCCGGAGATCATTTTGGTCTGCTTCGTGATTCTCCTGCTCTTCGGCGCCAAGCGCCTGCCCGATCTCGCCCGTGGACTCGGCAAATCCATCCGCGAGTTCAAGAAGGCCACCAACGAAGCTGAGAGCGACATCCGCCAGGCCATCGAAGAACAGCCGAAGACCCCGCCGCCGACCAAGCCCTCGGCCGGCATCCCGCCGGCTTCGAGCAACAACTGAGCTCCGGCCCAGCCCGCTCCGCTCCCCTCGACCGGCGACCTTTGTCGCCGGTTTTTTATTTCCGCTTGGGCTTGAGTGCGGCCTTGTCGCAGCCGCAGCCGCCACCGCGGCGCCGCAGCCCCCGCCAGAGCAGATAGCCCAGCGCGGCGCCGGCCGGCCGAGCGAGAGATCTGCAGATTCCCGTTCATAGACATTTCTTTCCATCGTGGCGTGTCCTCCTGCCTGCGCTTCGGTGCCCGCTGCTGCCCCGGGAACGGTTGGCCGCAATCTCAATTGAACCCCAGCGCCAGCCCGACGTGGCGCACCACGAAGCAGGCGAGCCAGGCCGTCGCCGTCATGTAACCGATTTGCACCAACGGCCATTTCCACGACCCGGTCTCGCGCCGCACCACCACGATCGTGCTCACGCATTGCAGCGCGAACACGTAGAAAACCATCAGGGTGAAGCATACCAGCGGAGTGAACAGCGCCCGCCCGTCGGGCCAGCGCGCCGCCAGCGGGGCCTGCCGCAGCGGCACCGTGGCGTGCTCCTCGTTCTCGTCGACGTTGAAGATCACCGCCATCGAGCTCACGAAGACGTCGCGCGCGGCGAGCGGGGTGGTCAGGCCCACTGGGATCTGCCAGTTGAAACCGAGCGGCTCGATGGCGGGTTCGAGCACATGCCCCAGCTGCCCGGCATAGCTGTGCGCAATCTGCTCGGCGGGCGTGGAGTCCGCCTTGCGCGGAAAACTCGTGAGCGCCCAAAGCACGATGGAGATGGCCAGGATCACCGTGCCGGCCTTGCGCAGAAACAGCGACGCCCGTTCCAGCATGTGCAAACCGACCGAACGCAGCGACGGGATGTGGTAGGTCGGCAGCTCGAGGATCATCATCGGCTGCTCACCGCGTAGCAGCGTGCGTTTGAACAGCCAGGCAAAGAAGAACGCTCCTCCGGTGCCGAGGGCGAACATCGTGAACATCAGCCCAACCTTCGTAAGCACCGGTACCTGCTCATCGGGCACGATCGCGGCGATGAGCAACAGGTACACCCGGCAGCCGCGCCGAACACGTCATCAACGGCGCCACCAGGATGGTCACCAGCCGGTCGCGGTGCGACTCGATCGTTCGCGTGGCCATGATGCCGGGAATCGCACAGGCGTAGGAGCCGAGCAGCGGAATGAACGACTTGCCGTCGAGCCCCACGCGGCCCATCCAGCGGTCCATCAGGAACGCCGCGCGCGCCATGTATCCGGTCTGTTCCAGCAGTCCGATGAAGAAGAACAGGATCAGGATCTGCGGGAGGAAGATCACGATGCCGCCCACGCCGGCGATCACGCCATCGGTGAGCAGGTCCCGCAGGTCGCCCGGTGGCAGCGCGCTGCGCACCGTGTCGGCTAGCCAGGCCACGCCGCCGTCGATCCAGCCCATGGGGTACTCGGCGAGCGTGAAGATTGACAGGAACACCACCGCGAGCACCGCGGCGAGCGTCACCCAGCCCCAGACCGGATGCACCACCACCGCGTCGATACGGTCGGTGAGGGAGGGGCCGGAAATCACCCTGGTGGCTTGCACGACCTCGTGCACGATCGCCCGGGCGGCGCCATAGCGGGCCGCCACCAGCGCGCCCCTTCCAGTCATATCCGTCCGCACGCCAACGCTGTTCCCACCGCTCGACCACCGGCAACGCCTCCGGCGCGAAGACCAGGCCGGCGGCGGCCAGCGTCTCGCGGTCGCCCAACAGCAGCAACGCCTCGGCGCGCAACGTCGCTTCGGCACTGCGGCCGGCCCGGCGCAGCACCCCGACCAGTTCGTCCACCGCAGCCGAAAGCTCGCCGGGCAGATTCCAGAAAGGCCGCGCGCTCGGCGCCAAATCCACGCGGCTCATCGCCACCCGCAGCTCGAGCAGCCCCTTGCCGGAGTTGGCCTGGCACGGAATCACGGGGACACCGAGCCGGCGCGACAACGCCGCCGCGTCGATCCGCAGTCCGCACGCCTCGGCCTGGTCCATCATGTTGAGCACCACAATCACGGGCAGCCCCAGGTCGAGGATCTGCGAGGCGAAGTAGAGATTCCGCTCGAGGTTGGCCGCATCGACGATGCACACGATCCGGTCGGGCCGGGGCGTGTCGGCGCGGCGGCCGAGCAGCACATCGCGCATCACCGCCTCGTCGGGCGACCGCGCGGCCAAGCTGTACGCCCCCGGCAGGTCGACGATGTGCAGGCGCTTCCCATGCTGCGAAAAGCACTCGCCTACCTTCTTCTCAACTGTCACGCCCGGATAGTTGCCCACTTTCTGGCGCAGACCGGTGAGCGCATTGAAGAGCGTGGTCTTCCCGCAGTTCGGGTTACCGACAAAGGCAAAGACTGGGTCGGACATGGTGGGAAAGAGTAGTGACGCGGAGATCCGGAGCACGCCCTCACTGGTCGGCACCGGGCTTGGCTCAGCGCGTGGCCGCCGATTGCAGTACGGAGAGCGCGGCGCCCATGGTCGCTGCCCTCAGCGCACTCCGGCCATCGCCGCCACCGGCTGCACGTGGATGAGCTGGGCCAGCTCATGACTGATGGCCAGCTTGGTGCCGCAGACCTCGCACATCACCGTGGTTCTGCCGGAGATTTTCTTCACCTTCGCCGCCTCGCAGAAGCCGAGTTCGCGCAAACGGTGGTTGATTGCGTCCTTGCCCCCCAGCTTGAAGATCTCCGCCTGTACCCCGGGCGCGAGCAGACAGAGCGGCACGGTGACGGGACAAGCGGGATGTGGAGTGGAGGACATGACGATGTGGTATATCGGCGCACTGAGACTGGCTCTCAACCTCAATATTTCGAGATCTTCCCCTCAACAGCCAGCCGCATGCCAGCGCCCCCCACAATTAGCCGCCCCCCACGATCGGGGCCGGCCTCTAGGCAAAACGCTTTCGCCCTAACTCTGAGCCGGTTGCGCGTCAAAGACTCCAACTCAGGCCTACGCGGCGTTCAGGGCTGGAGGCTCAACGCCGTGTCGGGCCCGGTGATTTCGTAACCGCTGAGAATGCCACCACGCATCGTCGCGCCGAGCACCTGCTCCGCTCCTGTCTCGAGGTCGAGGACCTGCACCCGGTACGTCCCGTCGGCCTGACCGGCGATGCGTAGATCCACCTTGGTCCCCTTGCTGGCCTCGGTCGCCTGCACTCGCACCAGGGCGAACTCGCCGTTGCCGATCGCCCTCGCCTGCACGGCGCTCCCGAGACCCGAAATCTCGACCCGATCAAGCTGCACCCAATCCGGGCCCGTGCTCTCCAGTCGCAACACATGCGCCCCGGCCTTCAGCGGCACCACCATCGGCGCTGGCGCCGGCTGGTGCTTGCGTCCTCCGGTGGGCGACACCGTAGCATTCGGGTCCGCCGGCCACTCGCCGCACGCCGCCACCGTGCCATCGGCGCAGAGCTGCAACCCGCCGCCAGAACCCGAAACCGAGCTGAAGACCACCTTCACCTCGCCGTCGGCCGGCAAGGTAAAGGCCAGCTCCACCGGCTCCCGCGTCTGGGCTGCGTTCTCCCCGGTGTGAAAATTCAAGAAGGCCGACCACTGCACCAACTTTCCGGGCACCGCGTCGCCCGGCAGCTCGAAGCGGTAGCGCTCGGTGGCACCCCAACCCCGCCCGGGCGAGATCATCATCGGTCCCGGCGCCGCCCCGCTTACCTCAACGGCCAGCGGTCGCGCCTCACGCCGCGACGCCAGTTGCGAAAGCTCCAGGGCGCGCACCGCCCGGGTGAACTCCGCCTCCAGCCCGAGCTTCACCACGCGTTCCCAATACCAATACTGCGCCGCGCCCGCGTGCCCGGAGAGCAGCCCCGCCCAGATGCCGTCGCGTACCACCATGCGCTCGTCGGCATTCATTTCCCAAGTGCCGCGGCCGAACTCCCCGAAGAACCAGGGTTTGCCCAGCAAGGGCGCGGCGCCGGCAATGCCCACGTACACATCACGCGGATAGGTGTGGGGCTGGTAGTAGTCCATCGTGGCATAGAGCGCGGGATGCTCCAAGGCGGAGCTCGTCGTCACCAGATGCCGATACGGATCGAGCCCGCGCAGGAAGGCGGCCATCTCGGCATGCCACGCTACCACCGCCGCCCAGTCGTGGTCCTTCTGGATGGAGTCGACCCACTCCACCTCGTTGAACAGCTCCCAAGCCATCACCGCGGGGGAATGCCCCCAGCGGGCGACGGCCTGGCGCAGCCAGCGCCGCGCGTACTCCTTCGCCGTCTCGTCGGTGAAGAACTCCTGGGGTCGGTCGAGGAAGCCGCCGTTGGCGCGGCTCCACGTGCTCTCGCCCCAGTTCGAATCGTTGCGGGTGCTGAGCAGCCCGTGATGGAAAAGTACAAACTGCAACCGCACCCCCGCCGTCTCCGCGGCGGCCACAATCCCGTCCCACTGTTGCAGCGTCGCGGGCAGCAGTTCGCCCAGGGGCGGCGGAGGGCTGCCGCGATGAAAGAACGGATTCTTCCCGTCCCAGGAGCAGGCCCACACGCGCGCCCAGTTCATCTTCGCCGCCCCCATGCGCTGCAACTGCTCGGGGATCGTCGGCTGGTCCGGATAATGCCAGCCGAGATTGTGCCCGAGCGGGAAATAGGCCCCGCCGGCATCGGTCGTGAAGCGCAGGCCCTCCACCCGCACGAAGCCCTCGGCCAGCCGCGCCGTCTCCGGCACCACCACCTCGGAGGAGGGCACCTCCACGGGCGCACCGTTGCGGGTCAGCGTCGCCCGGTAGGCGCCGGGGTGCTGGGTGGTAAGCCACGCCCGCCAGTGTCCCGCGTCAAAGTACGCCAAGCGCTCTTCGCGGTGGCCGTCGGCCGCGGTGAAGACCACCCGCACGTCGTTGAGGCGGTAGTCGTAGGGGTTGCCCGGCGTGGCGACATCGAACGACGCCTGGGCCGGTCCGAACCACGAAGCCGTGGCCAAGGCGAGCAGGGAGACACAGGGGAGCATGCCCGCACTGTTCGGCCCCTCCCCGGCCCCACCCAAGCCGATTCTTCGTAAACCGGTAAAAATCCGCCAATTCGCCTTCGTGCCCGATCTGCGAATGCGCAACCTTGCCGTCCGGCCCGCTCTCCCCATGCTCGGGGTCGTGAACGTCGCGGGCATACCCTACCGCACGATTTGGCCGGACCCCGGCGGCAGCGCCGTGGGCATCATCGACCAGACGTTGCTGCCGCATCGCTTTGCCACCGCCCGGCTCTCGACCCTGGCCGAGGTCGCCCACGCCATTCGCGCCATGCTCGTGCGCGGCGCCCCGCTCATCGGGGCCACCGCCGCCTACGGCCTGGCCCTCGCCCTGCGCAACGATCCGTCGGATACAGGACTGGCCGCCGCCCGCTCCGCCCTGCTGGCCACCCGGCCCACCGCCGTCAATCTCGCTTGGGCGCTCACCCGCATGGCCACCGCCCTCGCCCCTCTCCCGCCCGCCCAGCGCGCCGCCGCCGCCTGGGCCGAGGCCGGCCGTATCGCCGAGGAGGACGTCGCCCTCAACCGCGCCCTGGGCGAGCACGGCTGCGCCCGCCTCGAGCAACTCGCCCGCGGGCACGCGCCGGGCCGGCGTCTCGAAATTCTCACCCATTGCAACGCCGGCTGGCTCGCCACCGTCGACCTGGGAACCGCGCTGGCGCCCATCTACCTCGCCCACAACCGCGGCCTGCCCCTCCACGTCTGGGTCGACGAGACGCGCCCGCGCAACCAGGGTGCCAGCCTCACCGCGTGGGAACTCGGCCAACACGGCGTGCCGCACACCCTCCTCTCCGACAACGCCGGCGGCCACCTCCTCCAGCACGGCCGCGTCGACGCCGTCATCGTCGGCGCCGACCGCGTCGCGGCCAACGGCGACGTCGTGAACAAGATCGACACCTACCTCAAGGCGCTCGCCGCACACGACTGCGGCGTGCCGTTCTTCGTGGCCGTGCCCGGACCGACCATCGACTGGAGCCTGCCCGACGGCTCCTCCATCCCCGTGGAGGAACGCCCCGCCCGGGAGGTCACGCATATCCACGGTCTCGATTCCCGCGACCAGCTCATCGAGGTGCGCCTTTCCCCCTCGTCCACCCCGGCGGCCAATCCCGCCTTCGACCTCACGCCCGCCCGGCTCATCACCGCCCTGATCACCGAGCGCGGCCTTTGTCCCGCCACCACCAACGGCCTGCGGGCGCTCTACCCCGAGCTCGCGCCCCTGCCTCCCCTCGCCGCCACCAACCCGGACCTCCCGTCATGACCCTCGACTACTTCCACGTCGATGCCTTCGCCGACCGCGTCTTCACCGGCAACCCCGCCGGCGTGATTCCGCTCAAGCGCTGGCTGCCCCTCAACGTCCTGCAGTCGCTCGCCCTGGAAAACAACCATGCGGAGACGGCGTTCTTCGTGCCGCGCGGCAGCGGTTTCCACCTGCGTTGGTTCACCCCCATCGTCGAGATGGACCTCTGCGGCCACGCCACCCTCGCCGCCGCCCACGTGCTTTGGAACCACCTCGCCCACGCCGGCGATCCGATCCAGTTCGACACCCTCAGCGGCCCGATCTCGGTCTCCAAGGAGAGCGGACGGCTGATGCTCGATTTTCCCTCCCGTCCACCGCTGGCCACCGAGGCACCGCCCGAACTCATCGAGGCGCTCGGCGCCAAACCCTTCCAGGTTTGGAAATCGCGCGACTACCTGGCCGTCTTCCGCCGCGAGGAGGAGCTGCGTGCCCTCGCCCCCGACTTCACCAAGCTCGCCACCCTCGACTGTTTCGGGGTGATCGCCACCGCCCCGGGCAAGAGCGTCGACTTCGTCTCCCGTTTCTTCGCCCCCAAGGCAGGGATCAACGAGGACTCGGTGACGGGCAGCGCGCATTGCACCCTCACCCCGTACTGGGCGAAGCGTCTTGGCAAACCGCGCCTGCGCGCCGAGCAGCTCTCCGCCCGCGGCGGCCGGCTCTGGTGCGAGGTGGCGGGCGATCGAGTGAAAATCGCCGGCCACGCCGTCACCTATCTTCGAGGGCAGATTGAGGTTTGATTCCAGGTCGCACTCACGGGGCGACGAATGCCGAGTGTTTATAGGAGCTCGCGTGCAAGCGACAGGCCATCATCTCGGAAGCGACTTAGAATAAGGGCCCGCTCCGACACCGCGGCTCGCTCTTTTTTTCGTAGCGACGTTTGCCGAGAGCAACGTCCGTCCGTTTACCGCCCGGCCGTGAGCTCGTCGTAGGCCACACCCAGATCGGCGGGCAGACGACTGCTCGCCCCCGCCGCCGGCGCATGATCGGGAAAACCCGGCAACTCCTGCAGCTTCACGATCTCTTCGCGCGGCTTGCCGGCCTTGATCTCGCGCCCGGTATGCTCCAGCAACGCCGTGAGAACATCGCGCATCGTGCCGAGGTCGGCCACCGTCCCGCTCACGCCAAACCTAGCACTGCCATGGCCGAAGATGTACGTCGCATCGGCCGGATAGGTCTTCACCATCGTCTCCAACACCCCGATCCAGCCCGCGATGCTCGCCCCGCCGGGCCGGTCGATCACCGGATAGAGACGGTTGAACACCAAGTCGCCCACGTGCACGACGTTGGCCTTCTCGAAATACACCGCGATATCGCCCTTGGTGTGGGCGGGGCCGAAGTGCCGTGCCGTCACGGTCTCCGAGCCGAGGTCGCGTCGCCAGAGATCGGTGAACGTGGTGTCTGCCACCACCTCCTTCTCCTGAGTCTTCGAACGCGAGCGCTGGAGTTCGGGCACAGCGGCATGCGCGAGGATCGACTTGGCCACGGGACGGAACACGCCATTGCCCGCCGTGTGGTCGCCGTGATGATGGGTGTTGATGAGATGATCGAAGAGCCGGCCGCCCCGTCCCGGCAAGCCGTCGATGAAGAGCCGCGCTGTGTCCGGGAACTGGGCATCGACTGCCACCAGCGCCTCCGCGTTCGCTAGCCAACCAAGCGTGCCGCCGCGCCCGGTCGCATAGCCGACCCCTCCGCGCAGCGGAGTGAACGTCACAGTGGCCGTCGGCGCAGCCGCCGCCGGGGCGGGATTCGGGGAAGCGGCGACAGGTCCCGCAGGAGCGGCCTGGGCAAGGAGCCGATGAGCGGGCGCGAATCCGGCCGCAGCTAGAAGCGAAGAACGAACCAAAAATGCACGACGGTTCATGGCGTCGGTGATAGCCAGTCGGAGCGCAGCTGCAACAGCGGCGGCATGGGCCTCCAGCCCCATGAAACCGATCCACTCCGCGCGCCTGGATTGGCGGTGGCAGGAGAGCCTTCGGCAGGCGAATGGCCTGCGAATTAGCCGACTGGAAGACATTGGTAGTGCCAGTTGTCATCGGCATATCCTGTGCCTACACCCGTCCGGGAGGCTACCAGTCAGGCGATTTGCCCGGGTCAACCGTGGCCCGCCGCTTCAACGCGGGTCCGCACAGGAAGGACGGTGAGCCGTCCGAGCCGTTACCAACTGTGGGAGCGAGCTTGCTCGCGACGCTCGCGTGAGCAGTCGGGTGCAAGCACCCTCCCACAACGGAATGATTACGAGCGGCGCGCTGGGGTGCGGGTTACTGGCCCGCCGTGGCCATTCCCTTCAGGGCCGGTGGGCGGAGCAGTGCGGCACCCCGACCGTGGCGCAGGCCTCCGTGCCTGCGGAGTCCGGCATCGCAGGCACGGAGGCCTACGCTACGCCCCTGCACCTCGAGCAGTCGCGGCCCGTGGCCCGCTCCTTCAGGACGGTCATCTTATATCCGAACTGTGGTATGTCTGGCCAAGCGGCACGGACACAAGCCCCGTGCCACGTCGCACCGGGCCACCGAACAAACCAGGGGCAGCGAGAAACCCTGTAACCTTTCGGCCGCCGCACGGTTTTCCCCGACAAGACCAACCATGCAGCACCCGAACCGTGATTGCCGCCCCTCCAGAACTCAGCCTGACTTGCCCCGACTCGTCCGCTGCAACCCGTTCCTCTTCGGATGACCCCGTGGAACCTTCCGACCACGACCTGATGCTCGCCGTGCGAGCCGGCGACCTGCGCCGGCTCGGGGACCTCTTCGAGCGCCATCACGGGCCGCTCTACGGGTTCTTCGTCCGCCTGACCGCGGACCGCGGCGCCAGCGAAGACCTCGTGCAATTGGTCTTCTACCGCATTCTCAAATACCGGCACACCTACCGCGACGAGGGAAAGTTCTCCGCCTGGATCTACCACCTTGCCCGCAAGATCGCCGCCGATCACTTCAACTCCCGCCGCGGTCGCACCGCCCGCACGTTGGCCGGCGCCGAAGAGCCAGCTTGGGAGCAGTTGCCCGACCAGAGCCCCACGCCGGACGCCCGCGCCGTCGCCGCCGATGACCTGGCGCTGCTCAACCGCGCGCTCGCAGCCCTGCCACCCGATCAACGCGAACTCCTCGTGCTCGCACGCTTTCAGCACCTTAGCCACGAGCAGATCGCCCACCTGCTGGAAACCACCGCCGGCGCCGTAAAAGTCCGCGTGCATCGCGCCTTCACCACTCTGCGCGACCGCTATTTCCGGCTCCGTCGCGAGCCGGCGCCCTGATGCGAAAGTTCCAAGTAACAAGTATCAAGTGACAAGGCTGGCCTCCGGCCACCGACCACTGTCCACCGTTCACCGTCCTTTCCCGCCATGACCTGCGACTCCATTCAGGAGGACTTCCACAGCTACCACGCCGGCGTTCTCAGCCCGGAGCGCGCCAACGCCCTCGGCGAGCACCTCCGCACCTGCCTGACCTGCCAACGCGCGTGGGCCGACTTCCGGGAGCTCGACCGCAAACTCGAGGCTCTCCCGGCGCCGTCCCCTAGCGAGAGCCTCCGCCGCAATTTCTACGCGATGCTCGAGACCCACCTCGCCGCCCAGCGTGAGCCGGGTGTATTCGCCCCGGTGCGCCGCGGCCTCGCTCGGCTGCGAGCCGAGTGGCTGCCGTCGAATCCCTTTGCTCAGGCAGCCGGCGCCTCCGTCCTCCTCGCCTGCGGCCTCATCACCATGCTGTGGATGCAGACGCGCCGGGAGCGCGATGCCGATCTCGCCGCACTGCGGCAGCAGATGGATGCCGTCACCCGCCTCGTCGCCTACACCGCGCTGGACCGTCAGCCAGCCTCCGACCGCGTGCACGCCGTGCTTGCCACCGACACCGCCAGCTCGCTCGGCATCGCCAAGCTGCTCCGGGCCCTCGCCCTCGATCAGAACGTGAACGTCCGCCTCTCCGCCCTGGACACGCTCTATCCGCACGCCATCGATCCGGCGGTGCGCGCCGGCGTGCTCGCCGCGTTGACCCGCGAGACCTCGCCGATCGTGCAGGTGGCGATGATCGACTTCCTCGCCACGGCCAAGGCCACCGAGGCCCAACACCAGTTCGAGTCCCTCGCGCGAAATCCCGCCACCAACTCGACCGTCCGCGCCGCCGCCACCAGTGGGCTCGTCCAACTCCTGTGACCGCGCCCGTCCACTCCACGTTCAATCCTGCCTTTTCGCCCATGAAAACCCTCCCTCGCGTTCTCTTCCTCGCCGCCGCGCTCTCCGCGGTCGCGCCCTTCGCGTCGCCCTTGTTCGCAGCCGACGCCGCCCCCACCACGACCTCCGTCGCCTTCACCCGTCCCGAGGCCCCGCACACGCTCCGCGTCGAGACCATGAACGGCGACGTCACCATAATCGGAGCCGAAGTCCGCAACGTCACTGTTCGCTCCAGCGGAGAGTCCACCCCACAGGACGTCCGCCGTGAAGACGGCCTACGCGTGATCGCCTCCTCCAACTCCTTCAGCCTCACCGAGCGCGACAACGTCGTCCGCCTCTCCCAGGACGCCAACGCGCTCTTTAGTGGCGGGAACAACTTCGAAGTCACCGTGCCGCACGACACCACGTTGATCGTGAAGATCGGAATCCATGGTGATGTGACAGTGCGCGACCTCGCCGGCGACATCGAGATCAGCAACCTCAACGGCGAGGTGAAGCTCGAGAACGTCGGGGGTGGCGTCGCCGTCGACACCATGAACGGGCAAGTCAGCGCGCGCTACGCGACGCTGCGCGACGGCAAGTCTCACTCGTTCTCCTCGATGAACGGCAAGGTCCTGCTCTACGTCCCAACCACCGCCAAGGCCAGTTTCCGGCTCCGGGCGCAGAATGGCACGGTGGCCACCGACTTCGACGAGAAGGTTCTGATCACCAAGACCGAGGGCGGCGGCACCGGCGACTTTCCCGGGATGGACGGCATGCGCACCGGTCTGGAAGCAGCGCGCCTAGCCCTGAAGATGGCGCACAACATCGTAAGCGGCGTCGCCGGCCCAACGGAAGGCGCCGGCCTTCCGCCCCCGGAGCCGGAGGCCGAGGCCACGCCGGGCATGCCGCAACCTCCGCCGCCGCCCGAAGCTCCGCATGCTCCCCATGCCCCGCACGCCCCTCGGCCGCCCACCTTCCCGGCCTTCGGCGGCCAAGTGGTCACCGGCACGCTCAACGGAGGCGGCGTCGAAGTGCGCGCTACCACGATGAACGGTGAGATCCAGATCCGCGAAGCGAAGTAGACTTGGCATGGGGCCCCAGCCCCATGGAATCCGTCTCACTTTCGTAGCGACGTTCGCCAAGAACGTCGTGCCCTTGGGCAGGAGCGTCGGTCTCGGTCCGACGTAGCCCGGTGCTCCAGCCCGGGCTCTTCACATTCCCGCCGCCCCGGCACGGGCTAAAGCCGCCCGCCGCCGGCAACCAGGGTCGACCGTCAGTGCCGGCCGGCGCGTTGCTTGAGTCGGGCAAATTCCTCGAGCATCGCAGCGCGATCGACCTCGCGGTACTGCTCCGGCAGGTAACGCCGATCCGAACACGCCAGCACCGCAGCGAGCTCCTGCAACGCGAGCAGGTCCGGGTCGAGCGGATCGATGAACGAACGCACCGCCTCCTCCAGATCGGCGAGCTGCACGTCGTTGTCGCGCTTGGCCAGCACCGCGCGCTCCTTGGCGCGGATCAAGATCGCCTCGATGTCACTGCCCGTCAGCGGCCGCGAACCGAGCTGTTCGCGCACGAAGGCCACCACTGCCTCGGCCAACGCAATCTTCTTCACCCGAGCCACGACCGTGAAGAGCTCGACCACGTCATCGGGGCCCTGCGCCGGGAACAGCGGCACGCACAGGCCGAAACGGCCCTGGCGTTTCATGTCGATGGCGAGCAGGTCGGGGCGCGAGGTCATCGCCACCCACAGCTCACGGCCCCGCAAAGTCGAGTCGCCGATATGGGCAGCGAAGGCGGCAAAGACGCGGCCCGACACCCCGCTGTCGCCGCCATCCCCATCGCGGTTGCCAAACACGGCGTCGGCCTCGTCGACCACCACGATCACCGGGCCGAGCGCGCGCACCGTCAGCAAGATCCTCATCTGCTGACGCTCGGTGTCGCCCACCCACTTCGAGCGGAACTCGCCGATCTCCATCACGGGCAACGCGCACTCGCTGGCGAAGCAGTCGATGAGAAACGATTTGCCCACGCCCACGCGTCCGGGGACGAGCACACCCCGTTCGAGCACATCGGTCTTCTGATTCTGGATGAGCCAGGCCAGCTCGCGCAGCTTCGCCTTCGCGGCGGTGTGCGTGGCCACCCGGTCGAGGTTCACCCCGGGCCGGGGATCTTTGAAGCGCACGAGGCCCTGGCAGAACTCCTCGATCAGCCGCTTCTTGCTGGTGGCAACATGGTCGGCGGTCACCCGCGCGCCGTTGCGGATCGCCTCGGCCATGAAATGTTGGATGCGCAACAGATTTAGTCCGGCGGTGCGGGTGGCGAGTTCGGCCGCGGTGAAATCGCTCCACTCCGGCATCGCGCGGCCGCCGGCCATCGACTCCGCCCAGCCCGATTGGAGGAAACGCAGCCGATCCTCGGCATCCGGTAGATCGATGCGCACCTGGGCGACGTGGGGATTCTGCAGCAGATCAGCGTGCAGCTTCGCCGCTGACTCGGTGATGAGGATGATGCCGACATCGAGGCGCGCCAACTCCGGGGCCGCGGCCCACTTCAAGAACGTCACCAGATTCATCCGCTCGTCGACGCTCGCGCCGCCGTCGGCGCTGGCTGGGATGAGCTTTTCGGGGAAATCGACGATGAGCGTGACGCCCTTCCACTGCCTCGGGTCGTCCGCGACCTTCAGGAAGAAGCGCCGCAAGAGAGGCGCCAGCAGGACAAAATCCCTCGGCAGGCCGCCCTGCCGATAGCTGGTGTTCTCGACCTGGTCGAAGATCTCCAGCCACTCGAAGAAGCGCCGCTGCATCTCCGCAGAACCGAAGGTCAGGCCGTCGGCGATATCGAAGAACAGCAGGCATTCGCGCTCGGCAAAGAGCCGCCGGCTGAGAAAAGTCTTCAACGGCGCAAACGAGAGGCCGGCGCGGTCCTGCACCGGGAAGAGATCGAAGATGTTCCCGTGGAGCACGAACAACGAATACGTGCCGCCGTTCCACCGGCGGGCCAGCTCAAGCGACCAGCCGCGCAGAGGCAGGCGGGACTTGTCTTCGGAAAGCGGGGATGCGGTGGTGGCGATTTCGGAGGGCATGGGCTATTTCTGGCCGACGGTCTGGCGGGCGGAGGACTGCACGCGCGTGAGCGGCGGCGGCGTGGCGGCGGCGTTGTAGCCGACGCGCAACTCGGTGGCGGGCATGTCGGCCACCAGATCCTTGAATTCGTCCATCTCGGACAGCCACTTGTTGGTCTGGTCGAGGTGTTCGACCGTCGCATCGATGCGGGCGGTGAGGGCCTCGGCGTTCTTTGTCGCCACCGCGTCGGCACGGATGAGCTTGATTTGCTGGTCGAGGCGCTCCTGTTCGGAGACGACGAGCGCGAGATTCTCCTGGGTCTGCTGGACGCGCTGATTGCGCTTGCGCAGCACCTCGAGGCGTTCGAGGCGGGAACCGAGATAGCGCTGCTTCGTGTCCATGGTCGACACATCGCCCTTGGCCTTGAGTTCGTCTATCTCGGCGCTGAGGCGCGTGGCTTGAGCCTCGGCCTCCTTGAGCATCGCGGGCAGATTCTCACGACGCTCAGTCTCGAGAAAACGCTCCAACGACTCCTCAATGCCGAGCAGGCGCAGGTAGGTCCACATGAGCTCGTCGAGTTTGCGCAGGCGCGGATCGACGTTGGGATCGGCGGAGGCGAGCGGGGTTTCGGCACCGGCCGTCTCGATGTCGCGGCAGACCTCGGCCAGCAAGTTGTAGCGCTGCCGCCGCGAGGACGCGAGGGACTCGACCAGGGCGTCGCGACGGCGGACAAACTCAGCCACCTTCTGCTGCTCAAGCGCTCGGCGGGCGAGGTCGCGCCGACGGTCCACCCACCCGCGGAAGAAGGGCAGATCCGGGAGGTAGAGCCAGCCTACAGTGTAGAGCGTGGCACCGACAATGAGCGGCAGCAGTTGCGCGCTGAGAAAGCCGACCCCCAACGTGAGCAGGCCGAAGACCGCGTGATGCGGGCTGCGGAAGAACTCCTTGGGGTAGTTGGGGGCGGGCTCGTCCATGGATTGGGGTGAGGTGTGGGGGACAGGAAATTGAAACCGCTATTCTCCGGGGAATTTCGGGCGTTCCGGCTTGGGTTCGTGGCGACCGCGGAAGAGCAGGCGCGAGCCCCATTTCAACAGGGCGAAGACGCCGAGGGCGAGAGCGAAGAGGCGCTCGATGGAGCCGCCGAAGAAGAGGAAGATATTCGTCTTCTGGATCGCCAGCGCGATACCGAAGCTGCAGCCGACCATCGTCATGAGGCCCGACAGACGGTCGAAGCCGGGCACCTCGTCGAAGCTCACGCGTTTACGGATGAACACGAGGGTGACGACCATCGCTACGAGGGGCAGGAAATAGACCAGCGGGTTCACCTCCAGCAGGTTCCCGTGGACGAAGAAGAGTTGGTAGGCCGTGATCACGGCCGCGAACATCCCCGGCACGCAGGCGAGATAAACCAGCACCGCGTAGAGATATTTCCAGGGCGCCGCTCCGCCGCGACCGTCCGGATGCATCTGGCCCACCAGCCACGTCACGAGCGGCAACGCGACAAACGCCGCGGCCAGCAGCAGCGAATGCTGGCCGGCCTGTTGGAGAAGTTCGTTGGTGGTCATGGGGGGCAGGGGCTAAAGCCTAACTTGCGCGAAATGCGTCATCCGCTTCTCTCCAACGAAGATATGGAGCACCGTCCGAGAAAGGAGATCGGTACCTGCCTCAGCCATGAGAGCTGCCGTTTCATCGTTTGTCGGCCACGAGGATGATAGCACCGAGAAAGGCTGCACCTGCGAGAATGTAGAATATTGAACCCGCGATGGTAGCAGGCGGTTCAGCGATCTCCTTCTCGTCAGATCCATCGTTTTTGGACTTCAGATAGACCGATTGGCCCAGCATCGCCTCGGATTCTGACTCCCAGTTCAGCCGCCTGACGGCACCAGCGTCACTCGTATACTCCACAACCGCGCGGTACACTTCTCTCGCCGACCTGCCGCCACCAATTATCGTTTTGTAGACCGAAACAATTTGTCCTTGGCGCACGGAGCCCGGAGCTCGCCACTCCAGCGTCGCTTTCAGCTTTCGGATACCTGCCACGACATGCAGGAAGCCCACAAAGCCGAGCAGCATTGCCTCCGGCAATGGGAAGAGGGGCTCGTTTGTAACCATAATTGTGAATCGGGCTGATCACCGTTCCCTCACCGCCCCGCGCGCCACTGCTCCAGGCCGGGCAGCGGGCCTAAGGCGGGGGCGTCGGTTTCCAGACGGCGGAGCAGTTCCTGGGTGAGTTCGTTGAACCACGGCTGCTTGCGCATCACATCGGGCGGCACGTCAGGACGGGGCACTTCGAGTTCCTCCACCAGGCGGCCGGGCCGGGCGGCCATGCGCAGGATCCGGTCGCCGAGATAGACCGCCTCCTCCATCGAATGGGTGACGATAAAGACCGTGCTCTGCTGCTCGCGCCAGAGCGCGATCAGGAGCTCCTGCATCTGCATCCGGATCTTCGGATCGAGCGCGCCGAACGGCTCGTCCATCAGGAGAATCTTCGGCTCCAGAATCAGGGTGGCGGCGATGGACACGCGTTGCTGCATGCCGCCGGAAAGCTCGGATGGGTATTTGTCCTCCGCACCGTCCAACCCGACCTTCTTCGCCCACACGTGCGCGCGCTTGCGCCGCTCTTTTCCGGAAACCCCGCGCAGCTTCAGGCCGAAGGCGATGTTCTCCTGCACGGTGAGGTGCGGCATCAGCGAGTACTTCTGGTCGACCATGCCGCGGTCGGCCGCTGGGCCTGCGATCGGCTGACCAAAGGCGTGCACCTCACCGCTGGTTGGCGGAAAATGGGGACGCAGCCCGGCGAGGATTCGCAGCACCGTCGACTTGCCGCAGCCCGAGGGGCCGACGATGGCAACGAGCTCGCCGGCGTTGGGCAGATCATGCACGACGAAGGAGACGTTCTGCACGGCCACCTTCGCCTCCGCACCCTCGCCAAACGATTTAGTGACATTGGTAAAACGAACCAACTCAGCCGGCCCAATGACCGTCGTAGCGGGTGCGGTTGGACTGGCGGAGGGCGCAGCCGGGGCCGCGCCGCCGGCAAGGGCGGCCGGATGATGCGGCTCGGGGCCGGCGGCGGCGGGATGAATGGGATCCTCGGACATGGTTACTGTCGGTTCCTGTACGGGAAGAGCAGCCGGCCACCGATGCGCCAGAGCTGGTCGCAGACGACCGCGATCAACACGATCACGATCACGACGGCAAAGTAGCGATCGATGCGCGTGCGCCGGTAGGAAATCTCCAGCAGATAACCGAGCCCACGCTCAGCGTTGGCCCAGGCCTCCGCGAGGATGATCCACGTCCAGCCCACGCCGAACGCCCCGCGCAGGTGATCCCAGATGTCGGCTTTGGCCACGGGGAAGAGCACATGCCGCACGAGCTGCCACTGTGTTGCGCCCTTGGTGACGGCGACATCGAGGAAGGCCGAGGGCACATCGCCGACGGACTTGATGACCAGCGGCAGCACCGCGATGAAGTAGACAACCGCCAGAAACCACACCTTCTGGATCTCCGTCGCGCCGAACCAGCCGATGCTGAGGGGGAGAAACACAACGGTGGGCACGTAGGTGCCGACCAGCGTGACGGGATGGAACAGCGCCGCGATCGGCCGGATCGAGCCCCTGCAGGTACCCAGCGGCACCGCCACGAAAACGGCGATGGAAAACGCAAACGCGATCCGTTGGACGGAGACGAGGGCGTTGCGCACCAGCCCCTGGTCGAAATGCAGCGGCACGAACGCCTTCAGCACCTCCAACGGCGCAGGCAGGATGGTGCTGTTGACGAGGCGCACGTTGTAGTCGCCCCGCGTGACGAACCACCAGCCGAACAGGACCAGCGCCACGAAGCCCAGGCTCAACGCCAGTTCCTTGCGGCGGCCGATGTCCCGGCGGACCTGCAGGCCCGCGAAGCGCACGACCGCCGTCAGCAGGCCGACGAAGACCAGAGCGGTAAGAAGAAAGCCGGTCACTTATTCCTGCTCCAGGGGGAAGACCTTCACCTCAACGCGGCGGTTCTTCTTGTTGTGCTCGGGATTGCTCGGATCGGTGCAAGCGGCGAGCGGGTTCTCCCAGCCGTTGCCCACGACCTTGAACTTGTTCGGGTCGAACTTGTACTTGGCGAGGATCGCCTTGCGCACGGAATCGGCGCGGTCGTAGGAGAGCTGGCGTACGAGGTCGGCGGGTACAACGCCCTTGCGGCTGGCATCGGTGTTGCCCTCGATCACGATGTAGGCGTTGCCGAAGGTGCCGGCCAGCGTGCCGATCTCCCCCATCACCGCCGGGATATTGGCGTCGTATTCGGCATTAAGCACCGTCTTGTTCGGCTCAAACGAGATGATGACCGACTTGGTGAGGATCTCCCCGCTGTCGGCCTCGGCATTCTTGAACATCGCGCCCGCCCGGAATGACGGCTGGGAGAGATCGTGCACTTCGCGATACTCCTCGGACATCTTTGAGAGCACGGCGGCGGCCTTGACCTTGGCGGCGGGCACCGGCGTATCGATCACTCCTAGGGACTTGTAGATGGTGGAGGCGCGATTCCAGACGACCTCGAAGTTCGAGGGATTCATCGGATCGAGCATGAAGTTCACGTTCTCACGGTAGTTGGTGAGATGGGCGTCGCCCTCGGCCACGCCGCCGTCCTTGCCGATCATGCCGAGGCAATCATCGACCGGGATGTTGTAGGCGGCCGAGATCATCTGCGCGGCCGTAGAGACGTCTTTGCGCACCATGTCCATGCCCTCGAAGATGCCGCGGGTGAGGTTGGCGACGATGTCGGGGTGGTCGCGGTAGAAATCGTTGCGCACCGCCCACACGTCGGCGATGAGGTGATTGGCGGCGGCGGTGGTGACGACGAGCCGGGTATTGGGCACCTTGTCGGTGACCGTGTAGATGTCCGGCGCCCAGCCGACGAAGGCGTCGAAGCTGGTATCCTGCACGAAGATCTTCGCGGCAGCGGGAGCGTCGGCGGCCCACTTGAAGTCGACCTGCGCCGGATCGATGCCGGCGTCGATGAGCAGCGACATGATCAGGTAGTGGCTGGGCGAATTCTGCGCGAGCACGACCTTGCGGCGCACGCCGAGCTTGGGTCGCAGATCGTTGATGCTGCGAATGTCGCCGCGGGCCACGATGCCGTCGCCGCCGGAGGACCAGTCGATCTGCTGGACGATGACCGGCACGGTGCGCGAGTCCTTCACCAGCTCGGGGGCGAAGAGGGCGATCATGTCGAGCGTGCCCCAGAGCACGTGGCTGTGGCCGCTGGCGAAGAGGTCGCGCGCCTTCACCGGGTCGTCGACGATGGAGAGTTTCACGAAGAAACCGTACTTCTTGAAGAAGACGCTGCCCTCGTTGGGCTCGAGGCCGTTGTTGGCCACGATGATCGGTGCCCAGCCGGGCCAGACGTTGATCGGAAACTGCACGACGAGCTTCCCGTCCTTCATCGTCTTGTCGTAGTCGCTCACGCCGGTGACCGGGGGGATGGCCGAGCCATCGACGAGCGACACATCCTTGTCGCCGGCCAGCAACTGGCTGGCGACGGCGACCGCGGAGGCCTTGGCGGCATCCAGGGTCTTCTTTACCTCCGTGGGATTCACCGACACCTGCTGGGTGTTGCCCGCGGGGGCGATCTTGTCCCACCAGCGGTAGACGCCAAAGCCAACCACGGCCAGGAGAAGGATAGTCAGTACGAATTTGCCTCGTGCAGTCATGGGATACGGGATTGCGGAATCAGTTTAGCTCGGAAGGAAGTGTCGTGAAAGTTACGGTGGGACGGGAGCCCGCGGAGCAGAGCGCAGGCACTCAGCTCTCCGCGATCTTCTGACGCTCGGGCTTGGCGGGAGCGGCCGGGGCGCTGGTCGTGGCGGCCGCTTCCGGCTGCACCATGCCCATCTTCTTCTTGTACTCCTGGAAGAGCATCGCGCCGCGCGCCTTGCGCATCTCCTGCTGGCGCGCGATGCCCGAGCCCATCTCCTTGGCGAGATCGAGGGTGGCGCGCATCTGGCCTTCGCCGGAGGCGGCGGACTGGCGGAGCTGCTGCATCGATTGGCCCATCTCGCCGCCCATCATGCCCTGCAGCTCGGTGATCGAGCCCTTCATCATCCCGGCGAGATTCTCGAGTGAGCGACCGATGGCGACGCGCGCCTTCGTCGCCTCGAACTCACGCTGGAACTTCTGAATCTCGCGCAGGCTCTGGGCGATGATCTCGGTGTTCTGCTGATAAAGCTGCTCCAGCCCATCACACTGGTTCTGGTTGTCCTTGAGGTCCTGCTCCACCGTCGCCAGTTCCTCCGCATAATGGGCGCCGTTGGCCTCGTCGTTGGCGGCGGCGGCGGCCTGCAGCATGCCCTGCAGCTCGTCGCGCTGGCGCGTCTGGCGCTTGATCTGGTCCTTAAGCATGGCCACCTGTCCGGCCAGCTGGCCATTGGCGTAGTGGGCCTTGTCGGCCTTCGCCTTGGCGTCGCGGATGCCGCGCTCGACGACGGCTTCGTTGATCGCGTCGGTCTCGGTGGCTTTTTCGGCCATCAGGCCGAACCAGATGAAAATACGTTTGAAAGCGCGAAACATGGTGGCTCCGGGGGTTAGTGGGTTTGCGGGGTTGTAGCGGGTTCTTCCTCTTCGAGCAAAATCTTCTTTTCGAGAATCAGGCCAAGCTGCGTATTGAGCTCTGTCTCATCGATGGCACCCACGACCGTGGCACCCAGTTGCTTCACGGGAGCAAATACCTTGGCGTCCACATCAAACGCGACGAAGTGCACCGCCAGCGCCGTCTGCTGGGCGGCGGCCTCGTTCTGAAGCAGGCGCAGCAGGACCTCGGGCGCGGAGCCGACGGTGTTCTCCCCATCGGTGATCACGAGCACGTGTTTATGCAGCAGGGGCGAGCGCAACACGGCTCGCCCGGCCGTCTCAAGGGCGAGGCCCAACGGCGTGCCGCCGCTGGCAGCGGGAATACGCTGCGGCCAGGTGCCGGCCTGCTTCGCCTCGAACACCCCGAAGGGCACGAGGGGGCGGATCCGGTTGCCATCGAAGGTGAACAACCCGAACTCGATGCGCCGACGCACCCCGGGAGACTCCTCGCGGGCTGCAAACTGCTGGAGACGCCGCAGCACCGCACCCAGCGCACGCTTGCCGATGACCTCCTTGGGCTCGGACTTCCCGGAGCTGTCGCCCACCGTCGCTTTCATGCTGCCGGAAGTATCATAGACAATGGCCAAGGCCACGCCTTCAGCGGGAGCGGCAGTTTCCGCCCGGATCCCGGCCGGCAATAGGCCGCAGGCCACCGCCAGAATCACTACACTACAGAGAGCTCGCATCATGGTGACAGGCCCGCGCGGCGCCGTGCGCCCGACAGGCGGAGAGGGTTTGGGTGCAGAGTTGAAGGGATCGTTCAAACCGGGCGGGGGCGCAACGTTCTTTTCCGGGTACCGGCCGCGGCTTTCCGCCACACACCGGCCTGTGCAGCCGGAGCATCGGGTCCGTTCGGGCGCGAGGCCTCATGGATCTTGGCCCGGGCGGCTTCGACGGAGTCGCCGATGGTCCGCTCGGCCGCGAGCAGGGCGCCGCGGCCCGAGTTGACGACGCGGGTGCCGAGCCGCGCGGTACGGGACAGGCCGCGAGCGGCCGGGCTATCCGGGCGGATCTCCAGCCCGAGGCCGGCGAGCTGGCGTTTCAGGGTACGTTCGAATTTGGCGGTTTTCATAGGAGTGCTCCGGAAATTCTCCGCCGCGCCGGCAGCTCGCCATCGAGACCACTGGGCGGTGGGTTTTGACTACGGCGGCAGTATCGGGGAAATGAGCGGGCTTGGGTATTAGAGTTTCGGAGCGGGATTCCACAGGCCAGCCACTGCGGCCTGATCACTGGTCACTGATGACTGATCACCTATGACTGGTGCCAGGTGCCCGTGGCCCGTCCCTTCAGGGCGGGTCGGGCGGAGCATGAGACGACTCAACCGTGGCGCAGGCCTCCGTGCCTGCGGAGTCTGGCTATCGCAGGCACGGAGGCCTGCGCCACGTCCATGTTCACTCAAAAGCGACGCTCCCGCTGGCAGTCGGGTGCAAGCACCCTCCCGCAACGGAATGCTTACTGGTCATCCCCCCGCCGCCCATCCCCACCCTCGCACCGCTCGTCCAGACGGCCATTGCGGCAAACCGACGAGCTCATCTGGTGGGCGGCATGAAAGCCACCGCCCTCGCCCGCCGCGCCACCCGTTCGCTTTGGGCCGGCTGGATCCGCCCGCTCGCCCTGCCCATTCTCGGCATCCTCGCCGCCAAGTCCGCCTTGGCCGACATCAACTACGTGCCCACCGGCTCCATGAAACCGACGATCCTGGAAGGAGACGTGGTCGTGGTGAACAAGCTCGCCTACGACCTGAAAGTCCCCTTCACCCGCCACCGTCTCGCCGAGTGGTCGGCTCCGGCGCGTGGCGACATCGTGGTCTGCTTCTCGCCCGAGGACGGCGTGCGCCTGGTCAAGCGCGTGGTCGCGCTGGCCGGAGATACCGTCGAGCTGCGTGACGATGTGCTGGTGCTCAACGGCACGTCCCTCGCCTACGCGCCGCTCGCGGTCACCGCCTCCGGGGTGCGCGATCTCGAGCCGGCCGAACTCCGCTCCGCCCTCTTTGCCCGTGAAACCCTTGGCGAATCCGCCCATTCGATGATGGTGCTGCCGGCCCGCCCGGCGCGGCGCAATTTTGGGCCGGTCGTGGTGCCCTCCGATCATTGCCTTGTGCTCGGCGACAACCGCGACAACAGCCGCGACTCGCGGTACTTCGGCTTTATGCCGGTGGAGCGCATCGTCGGCCGCGCCGAGGCGGTCTTCGTATCCGGCGATCTCGACCACTGGCTGCGTCCGCGTTTCGGCCGCTTCTGCACGGCGCTGGAGTGAGCCGCAGGCCAGCGCCGACTGATCACCGATCACTGATTACTTTTCAACCGTGGCCCGTCCCTTCAGGGCGGGCGCCACGCGCGGTTCGGCGCCAGTCCCGACCGCCAACCCCAAACCGCACGGGCTAAAGCCACGTGCCGCGGCGCGCCGCGCCCCCTTACCCGCTCGACCGAAGCTCGCGAACTTCCCACGCTGCGGCCGGTCTGATCCCCGCCGATGTCGAATCCTCCCTCCGCAGCGCCCGCTTCCTCTGCCGCTGGTCCGCGCGACCGCTGGCTCGCCTTCGGGCTGCTCGCGTTTACCGCGCTGGCCTTTTGGCCGGCGATCCGCTGGGTAGCCTCGCAAACCTTCGCCCGCGAACAGCTCAAACAATCGTTCTTTATCATGGTCCTGGCCGGACTGTGGATTGCCTGGGAACGCCGCGCGGTACTGCGCCTCTCGCTACAACTCGACAACTCCGGCCTCGCATGGCTGCTCGCCTCCTACGCCTGCATCGCCGGCGCCCTCCTACTCAAGACGCCGCTGCTGGTGCTGGCCGGTCTCGTCGCGGCAGCGGGTGGTGCCGTGCAGGTCCTGTTCGGCGCTCGGGCACTGCGGCGCACGGTGCCGTTGCTGGCGGCCTTTGCCCTGGTGATCCTGTTCGTGCTGCTCTTCCCCGTGCTCGACTGGCCCCTACGCAAGATGGCTGGGGTGGAATCCGTGCGCTTGTTGCAGTCGTTCGGGCTGGCGTCGCACCTGCAGGTGGTGGCCAACCCCGGCGTCCAGCTCCAGTTGGTGAACCAGCACGGCACCTTCATCGTGGAGACGGAGTGCAACGGCTTCGGCCTGATCTCCTCCTCGCTGTTGCTGGGCACGGTCGGCCTGCTCTACCGGCGGGCCAAGTGGTGGAGCTTCCCCGGCCTGCTCGCGCTGGGCCTGCTGCTGGCGTTCACCATGAACCTGCTGCGCATCTCCACGATCGTCCTCCTCGCCCCCAGGTTTCCGGGACACTACCACGCGCTGCACGAGACGGCCGGCCTTATCGCGCTCTACGCCGGCCTCGGGGCGGTGTGGCTGCTCACGGGCTGGCAGCCGAAGGCGAGACGGTAGAACCTTCACGGAAAGCGTTCGCCTGTCCGGCCGGATCACCCCGCCAACCGCGTTGAAGTCAACGCGGTCCACCTTCGCGGGCTCAATTCCAAGGTTGGTGGACCCGATTGCCCTCAATCGGGTCGAGGACTCGGCCCGCGCCGGCTCGGCTTGAATTTGTCGACCCAATACAGGCGTCGCAAGCGGAGCCCCTACAAGAGGCAACCGGCACGCCGGTCGAGGGACCAATCCGGGCACGGACCGGGAGGTCCGTGCCACGTCCGCTCAGCACCCGCCTACTTCGCCTCCAGCGCCTGGGCGATGTCGGCCAGGATGTCCTCGATGTCCTCGATGCCGATCGAAAGTCGGATGAAATCGGCGGAGACGCCGGTCGTGACCAGCTCGGCCGGCGTGAGCTGCGAGTGCGTCGTGCTCGCCGGGTGGATGGCCAGCGACTTGGCGTCACCGATGTTGGCGAGGTGGCTGAGGAGCTTGAGCCGGCCAATGAACTGGAGACCAGCCTCGTAGCCGCCCTTCACCCCGAAACCGACCAGCCCGCCGAAGCCTCCGGAAAGGTACTTCTTGGCGAGCGCGTGCGCCGGACTGCTCTTCAGTCCGGGATAGTTCACCCAAGCCACGCGATCGTGCGCCGCGAGGAACTCGGCGACCTTGAGCGCGTTGGCGCAGGTACGCTCCATGCGCAGGTGCAGCGTCTCCAGCCCCTGGATCATCATGAAGGAGTTGAAGGGGCTGATGCACGCGCCGATGTCGCGCAGCAGCTGCAACCGCATCTTCATGATATAGGCGATGTTCGCACCGCCGGCGGGCGCGAAGGCCTTGAAGGCATCCCAGTGCACGATGCCGTGGTAGCTGGCGTCGGGCTGGCTGAAGCCGGGGAACTTACCGTTGCCCCAGTTGAAGTTGCCACCGTCGACGACCATGCCGCCCAGCGAGGTGCCGTGGCCGCCGATGTATTTCGTGGTCGAGTGCACGACGACGTTCACGCCCCACTCGATCGGGCGGTTGAGCATCGGCGAGAGGCAGGTGTTGTCGACGATGACCGGGATGCCGGCCTCGCGGGCAATGGCGACGACCTCGGCAAAGGGGAAGATGTTCAGCCGCGGATTGCCGAGGCCCTCACCATAGAACGCCTTGGTATTCGGCCGCAGGGCCTTGCGGAAATTCTCCGGATCCTCGCCGTCGACGAAGCTCACCTCGATGCCGAGCTTGGGCAGCGTGTAGTGGAAAAGGTTGTAGGTGCCGCCGTAGAGCTGCGCGACGGAGACGATGTGGTCGCCGGCACCGGCAATGTTGAGGATCGAGTCGGTGATCGCAGCCTGCCCCGAGCTGTGCGCGAGCGCGCCGCTGCCGCCCTCGAGCGCGGCGAGGCGCTGCTCGAACACGTCGGTCGTCGGATTCATGATCCGGGTGTAGATGTTCCCGAGCTCTTTCAGCGCGAAGAGGTTCGCGGCGTGCTCAGCGTCGCGGAAGACGTAGCTGGTGGTCTGGTAGAGCGGAACGGCGCGGGCGCCGGTGGTGGGATCGGGCGTCTGGCCGGCGTGGAGGGCTTGGGTGCCAAGGCCGGGTTTGCGGGAGGTGCTCATGGTGTTGTGGTGAATCGCGGGTAGCGGAGAGAGTTACAGAGCAGAAAATGAATCGGACCGACAGAAGCTAGGCACCCGGCCGGGCCGGGTGCCTAGCTTCTGAAAGATTCCGCCGGTTCGGTTGAACGGCACCGGCCAGCGTCGATTCAAGCGGCGCTAGCCGGCGGAAAGCTGCGAGCAGGGACGCTCAGGGCAGCTGCGCCTCGAGCACCTTCTTGGTCTGCGCGGTGCGGTAGGCGTCGAGGGCCTGGCGCAGGCGTTCGTCGCTCAGCGCGAGGGTGGCCACGGCGAAGAGCGCCGCGTTGATCGCGCCCGGCTTGCCGATCGCAAAGGTGGCGACAGGGATACCTCCGGGCATCTGCACCATCGAGAGAAGCGAATCCATGCCCTTGAGCGCAGCCGACTCCATCGGCACCCCAAGAACCGGCAGCGGGGTGACGGCGGCCATCACGCCCGCCAGATGGGCGGCGCCGCCGGCGGCGGCGATGATGACCTTAAGCCCGCGTTGGCCAGCGCCGCGGCCCCAATCCAGGGCAGCGTCGGGCGTGCGGTGCGCACTCAGGGCGCGGCGTTCGGTGGCGATGCCAAACTCGTCGAGCAGGCGGGCGGCAGCTTCCATGACGGGCCAGTCGGAAGTGCTGCCCATGACGATGCCGACGAGCGGTCGGCCGGTGGCGGTGAAGGGTGCGGAGGGTTTTTCGGTCACGGCGGGCCAAGCAGTATGCGGACAGCCGCCGGCTTCAACCCGAAGTTTCACTCACGTGAGGAGACGAGCAAAAGGGTGAGGGGACTCCCCGTCGGCCTGAGCCGGCCGATCGCGCAACGGCATTCGCCCCGCCCGGAACCATACCCCGACGATCTAGCCGCCTCGTGGCTCTGGGCAACTTCCCCCCAGCGGCATGCTTCGCGCGAGAGTCAAACGGCCCCCCCACCCCCGACGCGCCGTTCGGCCCCGGTCACGGACCGACCATGCCGCCCCGTGACCGAGGGCCGCTTCCCGTTTGCCTCGTCCGGGGGAAACCGTTGGGCTCGCCCCATGCTGAACCTGCGCCCCTTCCTCGCCCTGACCGCCCTCCTCGCCGGCCTGCTGTTCACCGGTTGCACGCATGCCGAAAAGCCCAAGCGCCCCGCCGGGCCGGGAGTGGAGGCACGGTGATGTACATCACCAACGTCCAATTACCGCCGGAGGCCGTCTTCGAGCTCAAGCTGGTCGAGCTCACCCGCGAGGGCATGGCGGCCAAGGTGATTGTCGAGGAGAACTACGCGCGCCCGGTGAGCATGCCGCTGGAGTTTTTCATCCGCCACGACCCCAAGGCCATCGACCGCAACCTCGGCTACGGGATGGAGGCACGCATCGTCGCCGGCGGCCGGGTACTCTTTAACACGACGCGTCCCGTCCCGGTGCTCACCCGCGGCAATCCGGGCAGCGTCGAGATCGTCGTTGTGCCGGTGCGGTGAAGAGGGCGTCGCGGCGGACCCTCGCCCCAGCGCGACATCCCTCACTGGGGGGCAAGGCTCCGCCCGAGCCGAGTCAATAATCGGCGCAGCTCACCAGGTGGTGTATCCGCCCGGCGCGGAGGCTCGCCCCCAGCTGAATGACTTCGTCATCCAGCTACGAGAAACGGATGATCCCGCCTGAGCGTGAACCCGGCAGCCAACGGGCGCCCACCCCAAGCAGCAAAAGCGAAGGCCGAGGAATGCCGCCGCCTGCTACAGGAAGGACGGCAGCTTCTCGTTGGCGAACATCTGCGCGTAGGTCTCGCGGGCGTTGACCAGCTCAAAACTGGTGCCGCGCACCATCACCTCGGCGGCGAGCGGGCGGGCGTTGTAGCGGCTGGCCATGGCAAAGCCGTAGGCGCCCGCGCTCATGAACGCCAGCAGCTCACCCTCGCCCACCTGCTGGAGCGTGCGCTCCTTGGCGAAGGTGTCGCCGCTCTCGCAGATCGGGCCCACGATGTCGGCAGTGAGGGCCGGGCGGGAGGCGTCGCGCGCCAAGGGCACGATCTCGTGGTAGGCCTCGTACATCGCCGGGCGCACCAGGTCGTTGAAGCCGGCGTCGACGATGAGGAAGTTCCGCCCGTGACCGCGCTTCAGATACTCGACGCGCGAGAGCAGCACCCCGGCATTGGCCACCAGGAAGCGGCCCGGCTCCAGGAGGATCCGCAGGCCGAGGCCGCGCAACACCGGCGCGACCGCCGCCCCGTAGGCCTCCGGCGTGAGCGGGCGCTCGGCGACCGGACGGGCGTCCCACCAGGCTTGGGCGCCGCTGGCCAGCGCCTCCTGGTAGACGACCCCCACGCCGCCCCCAAGGCTAAAGTACTGGATACCGAAGCGGTCACGCAGCTGGGCGGCCAGCGGGGCCACCTTCTCGACGGCGGCGGCGAAGGGCCCCACCGAGGTGATCTGCGAGCCGATGTGGATCTGCACCCCGCGGATCTCGATGTGCTTGAAACGGGAGGCGGCCTCGTAGGCCTGCTCGGCGAACTGCAACGGCACCCCGAACTTGTTCTCGCTGCGGCCAGTGGTAATTTTGGCATGGGTACCAGCATCGACGTCGGGATTCACCCGAAAGGCGACGGGGGCCTTGCGCCCCATCAACCCGGCGATGTGGTTGAGGCGCGCCAGCTCCGGCTCGCTCTCGACATGGAAACCGTAGAGGCCCGCCTCCAGGGCGTGACGGACCTCGGCCTCGGTCTTGCCCACACCCGCAAAGACGCTGCCGGTGACGTCGCAACCGGCCGCCTGCGCCCGGCGGATCTCGCCGCCGCTCACGAAGTCGAACCCGGCACCGAGGTTGCCGAAGAGGCGCGCCACCGCGAGGCTGCCGTTGGCCTTCATCGCATAGCACACGCGCACGTCGAGGCCGGGCAACGCGGTGGCCAAGCGGCGGTAATTGGCCTCCATCGAGGCAGCACTGTAGACGTAAGTGGGCGTGCCATGGAGCCGCGCGATCGCGGCCAAATCGACGGACTCGCAGTGCAGGGCGTTGCCAACGTAATGGAAGAGGTGCATCGCGTTTTTGAAAAGCAGGTTAAGAGGACGTCACAACAGAAGTTTTACCTTGAGAAACGGCCCGAAAAGACGAAATCAGAAGGGCGATGATCCATTGGCTGTCAACCGTGCTGCTGCGCCGTCCTGCCCACCGGGCCGGACCGTGCCTGCACCGGCGCCCCGGCCAGGGGCGGACGACCAACGGCCAGTTCCTGAGCTTCCTGCAGGGGACTCATTTCCGCCGGGTCAATCCCGATGCCTATGAACGCTCGCTGCGTCGCCGCCGGGTGGTGATGGCGGCGTTCACCTGGGCCGCCGTCGCCGGGTTCGCCTGGGTCGTGATCGAGAGCGCGCAGGCCCTCTCGATGTTCTGAGCGTCAGGACACGCAGCCGGCGGAACCGTTCATCCTGCGGTCGGTCGCAAGCGCGACCACCGGGCAACCGCTCAACCACGATCGGTTGCATCGGTTGGCCGCTGCCACTACTCCGCCCCTCATGAAGCGCCTCCTGATCCTGCCGGTCCTGCTCGCCACGGCCTTGCCCCTCCACGCCGAGTCCGCGATGCGCCGGGCCGTCCGGGACAAGCTGCCCGCCTACTCCGCGGAGGAACACGACCGCGCTGCCGTCGAGGCCGCCGCCCTGGCCGCCGCTCGCGCCACCGCCAAAGCGGCCGCCGACGCCGACCCCGAACTGGTCGTGCTGGCGCCCTTCACCGTCCAGGAGCGAGCGCTGCAGCGCATGGCGGAGGATTCACTCTACCAGAAGGGGGCCTACGACAAGGAGCTCGTGAAGCGGGAGCTCTCGACCTTCGACCGGTGCTTTCTCAATCGTTACACCTTGGCGCTGCCCCTGCCCGGAGGAATCGCCATCGGCGGCGGCATGACTCAAGCCCAACGGGCCCGCGAGGCCTACCTGGAACGCAAGAATCGCCTCTACAAAGAGCGGATCAACGGCCTCGCCCGCCTCGTGGCCGGCGTCGACCCCGCCGAAGCCCGCGCCCTGCGCCGCGACCTGCGCAACGAGCCCACCACCGGCCGGCCGATCGTCTTCGATCCCCGTCCCATCAACCAACGTTGAGAGCGCAAAAGCGCGGGTTTGCGCAACGGGCTTGACCCTCCCGGGAAACGCCGCTGCCCTTGTCGCGATGCCGTTAGGCGCCTTTGCGGGCGTAGTTCAGTGGTAGAACGCCAGTTTTCCAAGCTGGCTACGAGGGTTCGATTCCCTCCGCCCGCACCAATATTTCAACGACTCCGGCGCGGTCCCGGCCCGCATCACCACAGGACTAGCGATCAGCGCCAAAGACGAAGCGGCGCAGCGCCAGTTCGAGACATGCGCCGTGGCGCAGGCGTCCCTATCTGCGGTCCACCATACCCACCGCTCCTCGAGCGCACTTGGAAACCGTGAACAATCCGGCCTGATCCAGGGGATGCACCGATGAGTCCGGATTCACCGATAGGCTTTGGCCCGGTTGGCAATGTCGATCACGAGCACCACCAGTTGCGCGTCCCGCACTTCGTACAGAATCCGGTAATCACCGACACGCACGCGCCAGACCTCCTCTTCGCCCTTCAGCTTCTTGCATCCCGGCGGCCGCGGATTCACCGCCAAGGCATCGACCATCCGGGAGATCCTTGTCTTCAGTGTGGCGTCGCGGCAAGCGATCAGCCAGTCCAGCGCCCGGGCCGACAGATTGACCGCATAGCGGGTCATTTCAGACCGAGGCGGGCCTTGGCGTCTTCCCAGCACACGGGCGGACGCGGATCGCGCCGTGCCTCCGCCAGTGCTTTCCGATCAAGTTCATCGTCATGGCGCGCCGCTTCGGTCGTAACATAATGGAACACCTTGCGCCGCTCACGGGCGGTCATGGCCTTGATCTGCGCGATGACATTCGTCGCCGTCATTTTGTCCCGGAAAGTAGTAACCCGAGCTTGCACGTCAACGCTGCGCAGGCCGGGGACCGCTTGATCAGCGCGCCCGTTGGAATTCCTCCACAGTGACGCGGCTTGGTCGATCAAGCCGCGCAAGGTGCCAGGCTTGATCGGTCGACGCATAGGCACGACGACGGTGGTCCCCTCGCGCCGGAGAATGACATGAGAGCCGGATTGCCGGAGACACTCGAACCCCAGCCGCTGCAACACTCCCACGGCTTCAGTACCGTCGATGTCGCGGGGCAATCTCACGCCAGAGCGAATTCCGAATCACGCAGGAATGCAACCGCACCCGGGCCGGGGACTTGCCCTGATCGAAATAGCCGCCCACGGCATCAGCCACCATAGTCTGGAGATCAGCCAAGGTGTCGCCTTGGGTCGTGATGCCGCCGCCCTACGGATCGTCCCAACGGGCGACGAAGCCGCCGGTCTCGGTGCACGGCTCAACTTGGAATGTGATCTCCACGGCGGGCAGGCTATGTGTTCCGGGCCGGTCATCATTGCCACCGGTTTGCCCAGATCGTGCGCGCCCGCTGGGCGGGAATTGGCGGGAATCGGTCGGCTTCAAGTGCTTGATTATGAGTTGTCATAGAGAAATCGATTTCTTCCGCCCTTGCCGGTTTCCGAAGACAAGGCCCGCAGCCCGACCCTCGCCATGGGCGGCGAGCCGCGGCCGGCACCGCGGATCAACTACGCGATCATCGCCCGGACGCCATCGTCGCCTTCCGTGCTATTGTTGGAGCAGATGCCTTTTTGTGCCGCGACCATTTCGACGTCCCGTCGAGGTCCTCACCCCACCTATGCATCTCACGTCACTCCTCACCCGCTCCCTGCGACTTGGCACCATGGTCGCCCTCTCCTGCCTACTGCCGGCTTCGGTCCGCGCCGATTGGCGCAGCGACTCCGACGCCCGCATCGAACAAGTCCGCAAGGGCGACTTCGCCCTTCGGCTCGTCGACACGGCCAGCCGTCCCCTTCGGGGCGCGAAGATTGAATACCAGCTCAAACGCCACGACTTTCTTTTCGGCACCGCCATCGCCTCCAAACCCTTCGCCGACCGCACCGCGAAGGGCGAGGCCTACCGCCGCTTCAACCTAGAAAACTTCAGCGCGCTCGTCTGCGAGAACGAGATGAAGGGGTACTACACCGATGTGAAACAGGGGGACAACAAATACGCGGACGCCGACGCCCTCCTCGCCTTTGCCGAAAAGAACAATCTGCGCATGCGCGGCCACTGCCTGTTCTGGGAGAAGGCCGAGTATACCCAGCCCTGGCTCAAGGAGCTGAAGGACGCCGAATTTGCCAAGGCGATCGACGCCCGCCTGAAAGCCGCCGCCGGCCGCTACGCCGGCCGCCTCGTGGCCTGGGACGTGGACAACGAGCAACTCGACGGCTCCGTCTACCTCGACCGCATCGGCCGCGCCGGCATAGCCGGCATGTTCAAGAAGGCCGCCGCCCTCGACCCGAAGGCGGTGCTCTTCGTCAATGAATACGGCATCCTTGGTAGCCCCGAGAAGACCGACCGCTACCTCGCCCTCATCCGCGAACTGCAGGCGCTCGGAGCACCGGTCGGTGGCATCGGCGTGCAGTCGCATGATCTCGACCGCCTCATCCCCGGCGCCATCTCCGATCGCGAAACGGACAAACGCCCGGAGTGGCTCCTCCAGCAGCCGCTCTCGCCCGAACAGTTCATCGAGACTCTCGACAAGCTCCACAACGCCACCGGCCTGCCGATCCATCTCACCGAAGCCAGCGCGAAGATGCCCGATGCCACCCAACGTGCCGAAGCCCTCGATATCCTCTTCCGCGTCGGCTTCGGCCATCCGGGCGTCGGTGCGGTCATGCTCTGGGGCTTCCAGGCCGGCGCCCACTGGATGGGGCCCGATGCCGCCCTAGTCGCCGCCGACGGCACGCCCACCGAGGCCGGCCGGCGCGTCTCGCATTTGCTCCGCGAAGTTTGGACCACCCGCGGCAACGCCACCGCCAACCGAGAGGGCGAGGTCGGCTTTCGCGGCTTCTATGGCATCTACCACCTGAAGGTCACCCTCACCAACGGCCGCGTCATCGAGCGGGACGTGAACTTCGACAAGGCCAAAGCCACCGGCGTGCGCACCGTCCACCTCTGAGCCGCGGGCGGGGCGGGGCCTCCAACTCTCCTGCTCTTGCTCTTGCTCCTGCTCTTGCTCCTGTTCACCGAGCAGCGGGTATCGGGTAGCGAGCGCCCCCGCCTGCTCTCCTGTTCCTGCTCGCCGAGTAGCGGGAATCGAGGGCTCTCCTGCTCTAGCTCGGCCTCTGCTCGGCTTCGGTTTGGATGATCGTTCGATCGGTCGTATTCGTTGGATCCGGCCGATCCGCCTGAGGCGTCCACGGTTCGTGGTCTGTCGTCCACTGTCCACAGTTCACCGTCCACGGCTCACTCGGCCTTCCGCATTCTTCCTTCTGCGTTCTGCCTTAGGCGGTCGCTCAGGTTCCGCCCAACAATTCGTCGCACAGCTCCCGCAACACGGGCCGCACCTGCTCGGCCAACCGCGGGTTGGCATAGCCCACCCAGCCCACGGGCGTCGTCGTATCCAGGGGGGCCGCCAGCGGCGCCCCATCCGGCTGCTCCACCACCCCGCCCGCCTCCTGCAGCAGCAACGCCGTGCAAATGTCGTAGGGATGGCAGGCCAGCGGGGAGACGAGGCCGAGCTTCCGGAACACCAACGGCCGCAGATCGGCGACCATCCGGTCGCGGCCGGCGAGCAGTTCATAGATCTGGCCGCCCGAACACAGATACTGGTCGTCGAAAAGCGGAGTCGGCGCCACCGCCACGCCGGTGCCGAGCACGCGCCGCCACAGCTCCTCCTCGAAGCGCGCGGTGAGCGCCTTGCCCTCGGGGAAGAATTTGACCACCGATGCAAACCCGTGGCGAAAATCCACCGACTGCGAGGGTCGCAGCTCCAGCGGTCGTCGCCCGCCGCGCAGCAAATCCATCGCCTCAGCCCGCAGTCCGCCCCCGCGTACCGCACTCACCTGGTCGCTGCGCCACTGCTTGAGCGTGGGCAGCTCCGTCATCACCGCCACCACGACGTCGCCCAGATGGGTTGCCGCCCCGCGCTGGGGCGCGAGCGCCGCCAAGGACCAGGCCGGGCGTTTGTCGTACATCAGGTTTCGGGTGCCGTCGATCGGGTCGAGAATGACCTTCCACCGGGTTATCTCCACCGCGCTGCCGCGCGGAAAGGTCAGCGAGTCACCATCCTCGAGCCCTTCCATCACCACCTCGACTGGTTCATCCGCCGGCCAGTGCGCGGCGAACCAGGCGACGATCGCCGCCTCGCCCACCTTGTCGACCGCGTAGATGGTGTCGGCCGCAGTCACGGCCGCCACTGCCGAGAGCTCCGCCGCGCTGCACCGCGCCCGCGCCTCGACGACCCGGTCTCGAATAGTCTCGCCCAATCGGCACAAGAGCTCGCGAGCGGTCTCCAGAAAGTCGTTTGTCATACGCGTGAGCCACAATCCGATCCGCGCTCGGAGGCGTCAACCGCCGGCCTCGCCAAGTGCTATTTCGCCGTTCCCGGCTCCGCGCCGAAAGGGACCTGTCCGTGGGATGGACCGATCTCCCTCATCTTCTCGTCGTGTTCCGCGGCCTGCACCGCCTCCCCTGCTTCAAGCAACCACACCGACAAATAGGCATGAGCGTAGTAGTTCCCCGCATCGTGCTTCACCACCTGCCGGCACACATCGATGGCCTCCCGGAGGCGCCCCACCCCATGCAGGGCCCGGGCATACGCCACCACATGGCCAAGGTCCGGATTCTTCCGGCGTGCAAGCGACTCAAACAACGGCAGGGCTAGCCCTGAATCACCACCTTCAAGATACGCCCCCCCCAACAGGGAAACCAGCAATGGCACCGGCCCCACCGCCTTCATTGAGTGCACCGACAAGAGAAAGGAGTTCTTCCAATACATGACCTGCCGCTGAGCGACGACACCACCTAAGCCCAGCCACACCACCGCTATGACCACAAGCGCCTGGCGCACCCCCACCCCGCCACGCACCAAAGCTCGCTCGCCCACCCGCACGGCGATCCAAATCAAGCCGATCATCGGCAGGTACATGTACCGGTCCGCTCGGGCCTGCCCGCCTACCTGCACAAGCCCGATCACCGGCAACAGAAAGAGGCCAAACCAAACGATCCCGCTCGTCACCTCAGGAAACCGCTGCCGCCCAACCCACGCCACACCGGTCAACAGCAGGAGCAAGAGCGCCGAGCCCGCAACTCGTGCGCCTGCATAGTCGGTTGGCAGAGGATAAAACACCGACAAGGCGTTCGGGACAAAAAAGTCCGCCATATAGGAGACCACGGAGACGGCTGCATTTTCCAGCCGGAGCAAAGCGGAGGCTTGCTGCAGCCCCATCACCGCCCCGACCGATTTCTGAGAAAGCAGCGCCACCGCCACCGCCCCGATGAGTGCAACGCCTAGCAGCACTTTCTCCCACAACAAGGGCAACATCCGGGTCGCTAATACCCGTATCCCCTGCAAGCCTCGCGGGCCAGCACCTCCATCTAGGCGGCCAAAACAGGTGACATCCAACACCAGCATTAGCACCGGCAGCACGACAAACCACGGCTTCGCCAGCAGACTGGCGGCAAAAAACGCGACGACCTGCCAATTCACGGGGTACTCATTTCGCCGCACCCGCGTGAGATAGACCAACAGCGCCGCCAAGCCGAAGGCCGCCGCCAACACCGTCTTGCGCTGCGAGATCCACGCTACCGATTCGACGTTGAGCGGGTGCACTACAAACGCCATCGCCCCCATCAACGCCCCGGCGCGAGAGCAGCCCAACGCCTCCAACACGCGCCACACCAGCCAACCGTTGACGCCGTGGATCAAGACGTTCTCGAACGCCATCCAGCCTGGCTCGATCCCAAAGACCGTCACATCGGCCATATACGACAACCAAGTGAGCGGATGATAATTGCCAGCGTCGAAATTGCCCCACGCCCAAAGAAAACCCTTCCACGTTAGCCCCTCCCGCACCTCGGCGCAGGCAGTCACATACAAGGTGTCGTCCAGCGCCACAAAACCATGCCCAAGCACCTGCCCGTAGAGCGCCATGCCCGCGACTACGATGAGGACGATGCCCCAATTCGGGCTCCAACTACGTCGGATCTTGTTCATTCAGCGGGGTCTTTCCGTAAAAAGTATTCGACAGTCGCCCCGCGCCCGAAAGCGCTCTCCACCGCATCGACGACAATGGCCGGCCCCAGCAGGACACCGGCAACGGCCTTCTGCAGCCACAGGGACCACCGGCCATGGCGCGGGGCATAACCTTCATTGCCCTTCAGGCGCTCATACAACACGTCGCGATCGGCGAGCACGAGATTCAGGACGCTCTGAATGAAGCCGAAGGGATTCTGCTCCACCGAGAAGAACCTCCGGCCGATCACAGAAAAACCCGCGCGGCGGAACTCCCGCTCGGCCGTTTGGGGGTCCAGTAAAAACAGGTGCCTCGGTGGGTCCAGATGCAGCCAATCACCATTGAACAGCTGGGCCTGCACACTGCCCGCGTTGGGAAACGACAGCACCACCGAGCCGCCGGGTTTCACGATCTCGTACAACTCGGTCAGCGTCCGTTTCGGCTCCGCCAAATGCTCGAACACGTGAAACAGCGTCACTAGGTCGAAACGCTCGCGCGGATAGCCGGCCGCCAGCAAGTCGCCGAGGTGCAGATGGAGCCTCGGATCGCGCCGGGCACGTCGGGCGGCCAGACCGTCAAGCTCAAGACCATGCAGCTCAAAATCCCCACACCCTCCGAGCGCCGACAGAAAGCTCCCGTCGCCGCACCCCACATCCAAGACCACACCGCCCGGAGTCAGTTGTTTGGCCAAACGTGCCGCCTTCACCTGCCGGCATTGCCGAATGAACCAGGCCACCAAACCGTCAAACTTCGCCTCTCCTTGCCCGTAGTAGCTCACATCATAGGCGTCAGCCTGCTGTTCGTCCGTTGGCCGAGGCATTAGCGAGACGGCACCGCACTGCCTGCACCGGCCCCACCCCCAAAGCGTCCCCCGTGTGTCAGAAGCAGAGTACAGTCCGTCGCCGGAAACGCCCCCGCAGTAGCCACAACGGAAATCGGTCCCGATCTTGGTGAACGCCTTTGGCACGGAGATACCCTTTCGCGCAATCGGTCCCCGGCAATCCCAAATCGTTGTTCGAGGCACCCAGCGACAGACGCTGCATCTATTCTTTCTCCCCTCATTGACGAAGCACGCCACAAGACCCTCCGCGCCCCGGGGCCCCCGGGGCGTCGGCCAGAGACACGCTCAACGATAGGCAAGAAGGTTGGTGAACGCTTGTTTCCGAAGGGTCGTTGCGAGTTGCGGAAGATCGACCCGCTCTCCGGTAAGGGGGAGATAGGTGTTCAGCCTCAGCGCCGCCAAGATGTCCGCAAAGCGGCTCACCTCGGTGCCGGCACACCCAAGCCCGTAGGGCCAGAACTCGAAATAGATCTGCAGCTTGGGATTGGCGTCGAGCACGGCAGCAAAGCCCCGAAACGCCTCTGCCTCCCAACCCTGCACATCCATCTTGATGAAATCCACGCGTCGACCGTCGAGAATACCGTCGAGGCTGCCGACTCGTACTGACTCCTGCTCGCCAATCAGCGCCATCCCCGTCGCCAAACCGAGGCGATTGTCGCCGGAATTGATCGCGTTGCGCTGGAGGACGGCCTGGCCCATGTCAGCACCGACCGCACACTGGTGGACCTCCACTTGGGCCACACCATTGGCGGCGAGGTTCTCCCGCAACGCCCAGGCCATGAGCGCATCAGGCTCAAAGGCATCTACACGACCAGCAGGGCCGACCAAACGTGCCAGGTGCAGCGTATAAAGCCCGATATTAGCCCCAATATCGACCACCTGCATACCCGAACGCACGAGGCTCGAAAGGCAAGCGCGTTCATCCCCGCCCATCCGCCCCATGCGGTGCAAGAAGAGATACAGCCACCGGTCAAACGTAGGTGCTCGCAGACAGAAGCCCCAGACGGACACCCTCCGCTGCCAGCAAGGCAACCGGTTGAAAGCGGCGATAAGCGATCCCAATTTCATCAGCTAGACAAACTTCAGTTTGCGGGCGGCGAAAAGCACCATGCGCAGCAGCAACCAGCCATGCCGCCAGCGGTGAATATTGGTGGAGCCATAGGTGCGCTCCGAGTAACGGATGGGCACATCGGCGATCTTGAGGTCGAGCTTGGCCGCACCGAAGAGCAGATCAAAATCCCCAAACGGATCGAAGTCACCGAAGTAATCGCGATTGGCAGCGATGCGTTCGTAGTGCACCCGGCTGAGGACCTTGGTTCCGCAGAGGGTATCCTTCACCGGCTGCCCGAGCAGCCAGCTAAAGATATAGCCAAAGGCCTTGTTGGCACAGAGATTGAGAAACTGCATGGCGTGCTCGTTCATCGGATAGACCAAACGGCAGCCATTGGCGAAATCGGCCCGCCCCTCGGCCAGCACAGCGTAAAACTTGGGCAGTTCCTCGGGCGGCATCGTGAGATCGGCATCAAGAATCATCAGGATGTCGCCCGTGGCTACGGCAAAGCCGGCGCGCACCGCGTCACCTTTGCCTCGCCCGGGTTGCTGCAGAATCTTGATACTCCGCTCCGGGTGAGCGACCCTCACGCGCTGGATCTCGGCCCATGTGTGATCGGTGGAATTGCCTTCGACAAAGACAAGCTCCGTATGCCCCCCCATCTCGGGAGTGCGCAGCACTGCCGCTTCGATATTGCCGGCCTCGTTGCGGGCCGGAATCACAACGGACACAGTCCGCCGCGCGGGAGGACGGCGCCGGGCCGACCGGGCGACACAAAAGACCACGAGGCAAAGCCAGGCGGCCATCGGCCCCATCCAGCGATTGACCAGCCTGCCCAGTCCGAGGAGGCGCAGCGGGATGAGCAAGCGAGGCTGGATCTGGATCGGGGCCCAATCCGCCAATTGTAAGAGATTGCAGACGTCCGCTGAGCTCAGCCAGCTACTCTGAGGCGTCGCCGACTTCAGCCCTAGCCAACTGGCGACCGCCAGCACCGGACGCCAGAGGGCGGAGTGGTAGTTGAGCACCAACCGGGTGTCAGCATGCGACACGGAGTGAAGCCGTTCGAGCAGTTGCTGGACATCGGCAGCGAGATTCAGGGTGTCGGAAACAATGATGTAATCGAAGGTCTCGGACAGATCGAGTTCCTCGCCGGCCTGCTGCACGAAGGTGGCCCCCGGCAGACGGGTGCGGGCCCGAGCGAGCTGTGCGCCGGAAAGATCCACTCCTGCTTTACGCGTCGCCCGTAGATGGACAAGCAACTCGCCATCGCCGCAACCGATCTCGAGCACCGATGCGGTCGCGGGAATAATGAGGTTGTAGTAGTGGACAAGGAGCCGCCGGTACGAGCACGCCGCACCGGAGAGCCGGGCCTTCGGCGAATCGTAAACGGCAGCGACCCTGCGGAGATGTTCTCGGCCGCTGGCGGAAAGAGAGGGGGCGACGGGTGTCATGCAACTTTTTCAAGCACAACCAGCATGCGTGAAGCGGACAACGCGGGCAAGACGGCGAGTCCGCGTTCGATCACACGTACAACCGGAAGGAGCCAGCGGGGGCAAAGCTGGGGCCCGCGAAATCCCCCACAGAGTAGCCAAGGCAACGCTGGAAAGTAGGTGACAGCGCGAACCCGCCAACCCGCCAGGCGTTCAGCGTGCTCTCCCCTCCGAAAGAGGCGCCAAGCATTCGCCTGAGCGGCGTAGTAGCGAACCGCATTCGGGTCCCACCCGGGAGGAGCCTCCCAAGTGATCGGTCGATCGAATCCCAGCGGCTCATGATGAAAGAGACCGAGCACGAAGCGGCCGAGCAGGCCCGCCGCGGGTTCAAAGAGGATGAGGCGGCCACCGGGCTTTAATACACGGTGCAATTCGCGAAGCGCGGTGCCCGGATACTCCAGGTGATGAAAGACGTCGAAGAGGATGAGTGCGCCGACGGTGGAATCGGCGAACGAAAGCGCAAAGACGTTTTCCGTGCGATCAATCCACGGATTGGGGAAGAGATCGGTGGCGAGGCAATCGGGCAGCACGCTCTTGAGATTCCCGATGCCCGAACCGCATTCCACCACCGGACCTACGGGGCGCCCCTCCAATCGCGCAGCGATCTCGCGATAAAAACCCGCGTAGACCTCCCTCAGCAGCGGCTTGCGCTGCCAATGCCCGAGATTTTCATGGATCTCGACATTATGCTGGGCGCACGAGCGCGCTGCGGGGTCAGTCGGTTCGGGTTCGCTCCGCATGAAGCACAGAAGTCAAATATTCCCCTAGTCCACTTATTGCTTGGGCCGCTGAGAAGTCCCATCCTTTGACAGAGAGGCCAAGCGCTCCCGGGCAGCAACATTCTCCGGCTGGAAACGGAGCACTTCCTCATACTGGGCGCGGGCAGCGGCGAGCGCGCCCCCAAGCTGGTACGCCAGCCCAAGGTTAACTCGCGCCTCCGCATCCGCAGGCATGAGCCGCACCGCCGCCTCATATTCCGGTATCGCCTCCTCCATCCGCCCGGCCCTTGCCAATAGGGTCGCGTAGTTGGCCCTCGCTCGCCCAAGTTTTGGATCCAGTCGCACCGCGCACCGGAAACAGTCCAGCGCCTCAGCATGGCGCCCCAGATCCAGCAAGGCACCCGCCAGATTGTTCGCAACCTCCGCCGACACCGGATAGGCCGCAAACGAGCCTGCAAAATAGACGACCGCCTTCTCCTTCTTCCCTGCTTGATAGGCCAGATTGCCCAGCCCAAACAGAGCACCCGCGTTCTGCGGATCTTTCGCCACAACCTGCTGGAACTCGCGTTCCGCGTCAGCCAGCCGCCCACTCAGCCAGAATACATTACCCAAATTGGTGCGCAATTCGAGGTTCTCGGGCTCCATTTCGCACGCGCGACGAGCGGGCTGCTCCGCCTCGGAGGGGCGGCCCAACAGCAGCAGTACCAGCGACCGACCAGCGGCCAGCTTCCCATCTTCAATGCTTGTCATAGCTAGGCCGGCGTCAAACTGTTCCAGCGCCTCAGTATATCGGTTGACGTTTATCAAAGCCCGCCCGAGGTGATATCGCCCCCTCGGATTCTGCGGCTGCTTGGCCACGTTATCCTCCCACAACGCAAGCGGGTCAGCATATAAAGCATTCCGTTGGTAGGTGAGCAAACCCAGCACCGACGCCACGGCAACCAGCAGCATCCAGCTTCTAGTGCCAAAAAGCCGGTAAGTACCCGTGGCTACTACAACAACGACCGCCAACAATGGCAGATACATGCGATGCTCGGCGGCAGTCTGCGTAACAAGTGGCACGAAACTTGAACTTGGTGCTAGAATCATGAAAAACCATGCGCCAGCCAACCCAAACCAGAATCGCTTCCACAAGGCCCACACCGTAGCGCCCGCCAGCACGAGCAGAAATGAGGCCTGCGGCACAACCGCCCACACATCCCGCACCACCGCTCGCCCATAGTCGAAACACAGCGTATGGGGCCACCCGCTAGATTCAGATACACGATAATCGCCTGACATTGGGTCAGCAAATAATGCCAAGACGTGACGCCCGTGCCAAACCCGCTAGTTCCCCCGCGCGAACCACCGCTGGCCACCACCACGGAGGCCAGCACTAGCCAAGCGACCAAATATCCGGCATACAAGGTCCATCGAGCACGCAACGCCTGCCGAAAGGTGCCGGCGAAGACCGTCCGATCGTAGAGTAATACAAACACGGGAACGGACACAACCATCTCCTTTGTCAAGACACCGAGAAGACACGCCCCCACGGAGAGGCAGGCCCAGAGCCGATGCCCCCCCTCGCGGTACCGGATAAACGCATAAAGGGTCAAAAGGTAGAAGAAGCCCGCCAACGATTCGGTCCGAGCGGTCAAGAAGGTGACCGCTGCCGTGTTTAAAGGATGCAACGCCCAAATCGCGGCGATCAGCGCCGCCCCTAGGGCGATCTGCCGGGACTGTGCCCCGGCCAGCATCGCTCCACTGCCGCTGAACCGGCCCAGCGCCACCCGCTCCCATGTCCGGCGGACTATTCCCAGGATCAACAACGAGGCACCGAGGTGGATTCCAAAATTGCTTACGTGATACCCACGCGCGCTGAGCCCCCACAGGGCATGATCGATGGAGAACGAGAGATTCGCCACCGGTCGTGAGACCGTCCCGGACGTCGTCGGTGGCGAAAACACTTGGGGCAAGTCGGAGAGATCACGAATCGTTTGGTTTCTCAATATCGTTACTTCATCATCGAAAACAAAGACACCGTCGAAACTGTTGGCGTAAGCCGCCAGGAGACCCGCTACTATAATCGCCCCCCATATCGACGACGAGAGATTCCGTCGGAAAGTTGTCGGCGAATCCGCTCGTAATGAAGCGTACATGGAAGCAATAGGAGCAACCCAACTGGCTTGTGGAAACAATAATCCCACGCCAAATCAATTCGCCGGCCACGCTGTTCTACGGTCAAAGTGGTCTCGCTGATGATTTCCCGCGAGTTCCGGGGCGAGTACGGACCTCGCGCCCCCGAATGGGTAAGCCGGTTCCGCAGCGGCTTGAAGCCGCAAAATGGAGGTTAGCACGGCATACGCGCGGATGGCACCCAGCTCGGCCGGCAACGGGAGTTACACCATCCTGGGGCCAGGGAGCACCGATTGTCGCGGGGGCTCGGGCCGCCTTTGTTGCGCCTTGCCCAAAGCATGTCACGAGTCCCTATCTGAGTAGTGATACCGGTGCCCGTAGCGTAGAATAGGACTCTCAAGGTAGCGATACGAGAGCGCCGCCAGCAGGAGCGTCAGTCCGAGCGCGCACAGCGAAATCACCGCGTCAGACCAGGAAACAATCGTCGGCGCACGATGCCGCAGCGCTCCATGCAGCAGGCCGCTGACTGCTTGATGAAACATGTAGATCCCGTAGGACAGCTGCCCAAACCAGACCAACACGGGAGATCCCAGCAGTCGGCCTGCAAACGTTCCGCTGCCATAATGGGCGATCAGAACCGCCGTCGAATACAACCCCGCCAGCCACAGATGGTCTAGAGTACCAAAGGCGTTCGGTCGCAACGACAGGACAACCGCCCCAAGAAGGAAGACTGCGAACAAGACCAAGAGGAAACTATCCCGGATCGCGGAAACGAATGAAGGCCAGCGAACCAGCACCGCCAGCAACACACCGGCAAGAAGCGAATCGGCCCGCCACAGAGTTCCCACAAACACGTGAAACCCGGGTGAAACGTGGCGGAATAGAGGCGCGGCCAATATTGCAGCAACCAAAACACCGCTCAAATAGCGCCGGGGCAAATAGTAAATGAGGAATGGAACTAGAAGATAGAACTGCTCCTCCACCGCGAGCGACCAAGTAATGCCCAGCCAATGGGGCCCGAAATCCCCCCGTAGTCCCATGGCGATATTCTGGGTGAACGATCCATAGGACCAGAGCGGCAAAGGGTTGTGGAAGAGCCACAGAAAAGAGGGCTCCGCAAACAGAGGTGTTACCATCAGGCCGGCGAAAAGGCCCAGCAGGAGAAAATAGAGCGGAAAGACCCGGCAGACGCGTCGGAGATAAAACACCCGAAAATAGCTCGGGCTATCGCGGTGATCCAACAGAATGCCGCCGATCAGGAATCCTGAGAGAACAAAAAACAGGTCGACCCCGCTCCAAGTGAGACCCAAGGCGATTCTGAGGCTCACGGGACAATTCACCAGTTGGCAGACCAAGTAATGCCAAACAATAACCATGAGTACCGCAATTCCCCGCAGTCCGTCGAGTTGCGCATTTCTTCGCATGGCGAAGATTCGGTGTCGCACCCCGACAACATTGGCAATGCTATAGTCTACTTCGACGTGCCAAGTTCATGTCGGGCAAGTGCGCCCTGCCGAGCACCCAAAACAAAGAGGCCGCACGCGCTAGGCATGCGGCCGAAACTATCTTAAGCTATTAAACTATACGGAGGCCGCTCAAGGAGCACACTTACCGTCGCCCAAGAACGAGACCGGGGCACCCGCAGTCAAAGCTTGCGTATTGACTGCCGATCCCTTGATGCAATCTGCGGGCCGAACTTGAGCGCTGGAGAGCTGGAAAGCGGTAGCGCCGGGAGTATTGATCTGGAAGGTGTAAATGAAATTTCCACCGGCCATCGTATAGCCCTTGCTCGTGCGATTGACGTACTGTTGAAGCTCGTTAACCGGAACCTCCGGATGGTTGGCAGTCGCCGCAAGAGCGACACTGGTGACGGCTCCAGTCAGGGGATTGATGTTAACGGTCATCGATTCACCATCCTGAATGCCGATATACTCGGTGGCGATTTGCTGCATGGCGGAGCCGATCTGGCGAGCGTCGTTGACCATGGCTTTGGCCATGGAATCGGCGCGAACCTTCTGGAAGGCGGGAATTGCCATCGCAGCCAAGAGGCCGATGATGACAACGACGATCATGATTTCAACGAGGGTGAAACCCTTCTGGGAGCGAATATTCATATGATATCCTATTGGAGTGAACGTTGGGGTTGAACTACTGCGAACGGTGCAAAGGCAATCCGCTCGGCTCTCCGGGTCAAGGGATGGCCTCTTCACAAAAGTGTAAAAGCCGGTCCCTCGATTCCTTTGATGCCCCCTTATCGCCCAGCCCAGTCCCCGCTTGAGCCCCGATCGGGAGATTGAGGGCTTTCGCCGACAAAATCGGGGCCTGGCGGTGGGGAAAGGCTGAGAACCGAACACGGAACCCTAAACCGGCGCGGAGGAGTGAACCGCAAGGAACGCACAGAACGGAAGGGCAGCCGAAGCAGCAAGTGCCGGGAGGAGGGAGCCGCCAACGCTTAGGAGAAGTCACGAACGGCCGAATCAGTTTTCGGGGCTCTTTGTGCCTCTGCGTGGCCACTCGCCTCGGCCGCGCCTCTTCCCCCTCCGTGCCCTTTGTGGTTCAAGCTCCGTCGCCGTAGCAGGAACGCACAGCGGTTCAGCCCGTCTCGATCACCGGGCATCACCCGAGCCCCAGGCTCGCGCGCACTTTTCGCCGGATCTCCTGCCTCCGTTCGCATGAAACACTACCGATCCGAACGGAAACTTGACCACGATCGGCGTCCTCGCCGTCACCACTTTCTTGCTAAACTGCGAGAAGGTCCTCTTTGCCTCGGTCGCACTGAGAATCTGCATGGTTTCTATGACTACTTTTGGGCCATAAAGAGGTCAAGGACTGAAGCCCCCGCGCTATCCGCGGTCCAATCCCGCCCCCTGAACCGGCACCGCCACAGAGGACACAGAGTCAGAGGAGAACACGGAGAGCGCAAAAGACCCGAGGAATTCACGAGACCACCACGTTCCCTCACTTGGGTGGTTCAAACCCGTCATCCACGCTCGCTGCGCTGGCCACCACTGGGGGAAGCGGCCCCCGGTCCGGGATCCAGCCAAACCAAGTGAAGGTACCGTTCACTCGCCCCGGAGATAGCGGCCGACATCGAGCGCCTCAAGCGCCGCATGCCGGTCGTCCGTCCACTCCGCCGCCACCTCATCAGGGCGCGGGTAATAGGGGGCCACCTCCCGTTTGACGCGACCTTCATCCTCCTCGCCCGGCAGCCAGCCCTTGAGTGTCTCCACCTGCGATCCCCGGCATACGACGATGTACTGCACCGGGATGCCCACGGAATCCCAGTCGCGGGTGTCGGTCGTCGCGCCGACGGTCGACACGACATTCACCGCCGCCAAGTCGAGCCCACGCGCGGTGGCCGCCACCACGGGGAAGATTGTGCTGTAACGATTCGACGCATGGATCAGCAAAAAACCCTGCCGCTTCTCCAACCGCCGCATGTAGATCTCCAGAGCCTCACGAGTGAGCAGATGGGCGGGAATGGCGTCACCACAGAACGCATCGATCACGATCAGGTCGTAGTCGGCTTGCGCCGCCGCCAAGCCCCGCCGGCCGTCGGCCTGTTCGATCTGGAGCTGTCCCAAACAATCTCCAACAAAGGTGAAAAACTCCCGAGCAACCCGTATGGCCTTGGGGTCGATATCCCAAAAATCGATGACGTCGCCGGAACGGGCATAGGCGGCGAGCGTCCCCGCCCCCAAACCGACCGCACCGATACGCATGGTCGGGCGCAGTTTCTGGGTCTCCTCGATCACGCGGCCCACCGCCGAGCTCTCCGTATAATAGAGAGTGGGCCTCCGCCGCGCCTCGGGGTTGGTCACGATCTGGGTTCCGTGCGTCGTGGTCTCGCTCGAGAGCACCAAGCCCGCCTCTTCGGACCGCAAGGTGGCGCAGCCGTAGATGTTGCGGAAACGCCGGAGGCGGGTCGCCCCCTCGGCCTCTTCATGCCCCTGCCTCCACGCCTGGCCGAGCACCGGCCCACACACAATGAGCACGGTCACGGCGACGGTCACGGCATCCCGCCGGGCGAGCAGCCGCAGCGCACCAATCATAAGGAAAACGCAGGATACGAGCAGGAACTCCGTGGGCCGTAGAAACAGAATCGGTGCGCCGAAAGCCGCAAACAAACCACCGGCGACGCCTCCCGCCGCGAGCACCAGATAGAAACGCGCGAACCGTTGCGTCGGGCGCAGCTCATACAAGAGTCCGTTGCCATAAAAGCTACCGGCGGCCACCAGCGACAATAGCCAGAACACCGCCGGTCCACTGACGGTCGCATTGCTCACTCCCTTGCTGAGCACAAAGCCGGTGAGACTGAGGGCCAACCATCCCAAGCAAAGCAAGGTGGACCGCGGCTGCCAGCAGCCCGAAAAGACCACCAGGAAACTCAGGAGATACGCACCGAAGGGCCCCACCCAGGCCATCGGCGAAGAACCGATCTCGGCCGCTACATGGTGGGTGGCTCCCAACATCCCCACGCAGGTAAGTGCACTTACGGCGAACCAGGCCAGGACGCGCCTCCACGGAATCAACTCGGTGATTTCGTCAGGCACCTCGGTGGGATCACCGCGACGCCCCAGCACGAAGAAGCCGGCGACCCCGACCAACCCCGCCAGAACCCAAAACAGGCCCTGCCAGAGAAACACCTGTTCCTCCAGCCCCACCGCACGCTCGACGGAGAGGGGATAAAGGATCACCGCAGCCAACCCGCCGGCGTTGGAAATCGAATAGAGGTGGTAGGGATCGGACTCCCCCGGCCGCGCATCCACCCGTGCATCATGGTGCTGAGGCTGAAAAGCAGCACCATCGCGGGCAAGACCGCCACGCCGAGGGTAAGCACGACCCCGCCAATGCCTCCGAGTTGGCCTCCCTGAATGGACTGCAGCCGTGTGCTCGCCATCGCCACCAGACACAAGCCCGCCATCACCGCCACCTGTACGATCGCCGGCCGAGTCAGCAGCCATGCGGCCAATCCGTACCCCAACAACAAGGCCACCTGAAAAAAAACCATGGTGCCCAGCCAGACGTAAGCCGCCCCGCCTTGGGCGGGGAGCAGCAGCTTGCCCACCATGGGCTGGACGGAAAACGAAAGGAACGAGGCAAGTGCGACGGCGAGCACGGCCACCGTCAGCATCAGGCGATTCCGCACCCCTAGGGGCAGTGAGAGTTGGGGGATCTGCATAGGAGCGACGATCGATCAGTATCTTAGGATTAAGGCCTAACGAAGTCCGGACAAAGCTAGGGCCGAACGTAGCGGGGAAGCAAGGATCGCGGGGTGCGCTTCGCAGGGCGTCCAACAATTCGGGCATTTTCGGGTGGCGATCGCTCGGCGAACCCCGTTCTGGCGCGCTTGTTCCACGAGCGGCAACAGCGCATAGCCCGTTTGGCGGACATTGCCCAAAGGTTTGTCCCAGATGGTGCACGGATACACCTCCCCCTTCTCGGAGAGATAGGCCGTCGACAGCAGAGCGGAACAGACGATGGCCGTTCGGCCCGTGGCCAAATAGCGCTGGGCCTCGACCCGATAGATTCGCTCGACGGTCCGGGCGATCCACTCCGAGCCCGTTCGGGCTTGGGTTGCCGCGAACTCCAACGCCGCCGCCACCTCGGCCCGGTGCACCGGCCCTCCGAAGCCCTCCCTGCCCGCATTGGCCTGATTGGCGTAATAATGCTGCGACAGATGCGGGATGTTGAGATGGAAGGCCCCCCACCCCATGGGCGCCTCGCCGCGCTGGGCCAGCGCCGCGTTGATCGCGGCAAAGGTGGCAGCCACCAACTCCATGGTCGTGCTGCCGCAAGAGGCCTTGTGCGCGTGCAACGTCATCCCCACGAAAGCATTGGCCGGACCAAGCAATGCTCGCACCGCGGCGAAGCTTTCGATCGCATGGGCGAAATCATTGCGGATGCCGCGCAACCGGTCGTTGAGCTCCGGCGGCCCGTCGATCGACACGGTCACGACCAACCTGGCCTTCACCGTGCGCTGCAGTTGCGCCACCACTTCGCGGATCCGCGCGGTGGCAATCCCATTGGTCGGGAAATGCACGAGCAGCAGGTCTGGGCAGGCTTCCGCGAAGCTTTGCACCACTTCCACGAAATCAGGACGATCCGTCGGTTCGCCACCGGTGAAATCGACCCACTGGAGGAAGGAGTTGGCCTGGGCGATAGCCCGAATCTCGGGGAGTGTCAGTTCGGCGTCCAACGCACCCGGAATGTCCTTGGCCTTCCAGATATCGCAATAGACGCAGCGCGAGTAACACCGCTTCGTCACGACGAAGACCAGTTTGCTCGGCGCTCCCTCGCGCCCCGCCGCTGCGGCCAAGGTCCGCCCCGCAAACCGCGCCCACGAATACACGCTGCTCATGGGGCCGACTCCAAAGGCGCGTCGGGCCGTTCCGCGGAGCTGTCCGCGCGCGGCCGGGCGGGCCCCGTCGACCCAGCCAGGGCCTCCGCGACCACCTCATCCATGTCGGGTCTGCGGCGATTGGGCTCCGCTCCGCCTCCCATCGTCTGGAGGGCCAAGGCGGTATCGAGGCGGAAAAGCGCGAACTTGTACTGCTCGCTCGTGCCACGGCGGAAAACGCTCGCCCGGGTATCGACGATGATCTGCCTCCAGGAATCGGCTATCCGCGGCTCGGCATTCACCCAATAGTCCCAATGCAGATAAATGCCGCCCGGATACTGATTCACCAACTCCTGCATCTGCGTGCGCACCATCGTCTCGACGGCACCAAACTGGGACGCGTTCCGCCCCAAGATGCTCCAGACGCAGGGATCGGGCGAGATGACGAGTGAACCCGTCGGCAGCAGCACTGCGGTTTCCCGAATCCAATCGATGTCGGCCCGCGCCTCGGCCGACTCACGCGACAGCGTCGGCACGTAGTGCAGCGTGCTCCCCCAATTCATCAGGACAACCATGCCGAGCATCCCACCCGCCGCGGGGATTCCGCGCGCCCACGGCACCAACACGGCGGCGCCCAGGCCCATGAGCAGCGCGACCGGGGCCGCCGAGACCACAGCATAACGGGAACTTGCTCCGTAATGGTAGCCACCCGCATAAAACAAAACGAAGATCCCCCACGAAAGAATGAACCAAGTGCCGACCGCGAGTCCCAGGAGCCGGTTCCGCACAGCCAGCCAGCCGATACCAACCAACGCCAGGACGGTGCCGGCCAACGGGAACCACTCCCCTCGCAGAAAGTATCCGGTATTGCTGCGGAAGTTTTCCCCCAAGAATGCCATTCCGAAACGATTTCCATCCCTCGCCCCCCAATCTTCAGTGCGTACAGACCAGAGGTGCAGCAGATTCGGCGTCACCAGCGCCAGCGCCAGCGCCAGCGCCGCCCACGTCACCCGATCCTCCAAAAAACGTCGGTCTGCCGCCATCAACACCAGTGCTGCCACTGGGAAAACCATCAGCGACTCCGGCCGGAAATAGGCGGCAAACGCCGCCGTCGCCGCGAGTACCGCCCCACTATAGGGCGAGCCCTCGCCGGTCTGCGGATGGCGCCAGCGCGCATGCAGGCAGGCCGCGAAGAATCCGACCACCGTGGTGGCGGCGGCGGTCGGTTCCACGCTGACGGTATGCCCCCACCACAGGACCAAGGGAGTGAAAAGGAAAGCCATCGCCACCGCTACTGGTGTCGCCGTCGGCAGATTCAAGGGCAGCAGGACCATCGCGAAATAGAGCAAAGCGGTCGTCAACCCGACCACCACGCGCACCGTCTGGTGGGAGACCTCCTCGGACACACCAAAGATCCGGTAGACCCAGGAGAGCAAATAGGGATGCCCGTTGGGTTGTTTGTTCACCCAAGCCTCGTACATCTGGAAATCGCCGTATTCCACCCGGGCATAATTCGCGTATTCAGCCCGTCCCGTATGGGCCAGCGTCTGCCCGATCTGCATATAGATATGCTCATCGTAGAAGATGCGGTTCGTGCGCGGAGCCAAACCGCAGGCAAAATAACCGACGACCGCCAAGGTAAGACCAAAAAGCAAGTGTCTCCGCCCCAACCAACGGCCCAACCCGGCCGCCAGCCCCGCGAAGCCGGCGATTCCCACTATCAGACAGGCGTGCATGCCCCACACCGTGGTCAGCGGGACCAGGGCCCGCTGCTCATCCGCCGAATACTCCGACACCATCCGCTGAGCCCAGAAGACGGCCCCGGAAAACGCCCCCAAGGTGAGGCAATACCAGACCGGCCGGAGCCAACGGGGCAGGGGCACCTCTGCCGAGGGTATCGGTGTCGGAACAGGGGAATCACTATTTGACATTTGCAGAAACCGGTTGCTTGGAAAGAAGCACCGAACCGAGAGCGAGATGCTGTACGCCACTTTCCAGCCACGCCTCGATCACACCGGAAGCATCGTCCGACATGGGTTTCCCGTGCATATTTAGGCTGGTATTGATCACCGCACCGGTGCCTGTACGCGCCTTCACCGCTGCCAGCAAGCGGAACCACGGATCATCCGGGTTCTCCGGCACCATTTGAGGCCGGCACGAGCCATCGGGGCCGATCGCCCCGGCAAGGGCGAGGCGCCCTCGGGGCGTCGTAAGGAACCCCATCGTCATATGCAGGTTCACGTCGCGATCGCCGCGGAAATCGGCCAGCAGGTCCGGCGCCTCTGACAGCAACAGGGTCGGACAGAATGGTTGGAACCAGACTCGGCGCTTAAGTCGGAGATTCAAGTCGTCGCGGGCCGTCACGCTATCGGCCCGAGCGACAATGCTGCGCCCGCCGAGTGCTCGCGCCCCCAGCTCCATCCGTCCCTGCGCCCACATGACGATCTCCCCTGCGGCCACCCGCTCGGCCACCGCCACCGCGATATCCGCCGGCCGCTGCAATGCGGCCCTAGATTGCGCAGCCACCTTCTCCGCCGCGACGCCCAGATCGCCGTGATCGCGGCCAAGGCGGAAATCAGAAAACGCCAGCGGGCGCTGGCCGGTCAGTCGATGCCAGAGCACCTGCGCCGCCCCAAGCGCCAAGCCTCCGTCGCCCATGGCGGGACAGACCGACAGCCGCTCGACTTCCGGGCAGCTCCGGATCAAGCGGTTCACCTTGATATTCGACGCCACCCCACCCGAATACCCGAAGCTGCGGATACCAGTCGCATTGGCCAATTCGACGAAAAACTGAGGGACAAAATGCTCGAGCGTCTGCTGCGCCATCCGGCAAACCTGCTCGCGCGGAGTGCTCCAGATCACTTTTGCCACCTCATCCGCCATTCGCGTCGGAGCGATGGAACAGAAAAAAGTTGGAAGTCCGTTGACCTCCCGCTGGATCGAGAACCACGGAAGGAACGGGTTGGCCTGCGCCGGAATCTCCGCGGCATAGGTGGCCAGCGCCATCACCTTGCCTTCGTCCTCGAGCGGCCGCATCTGCAAACCATTCGTGATGTGCTCGAAGAATAGTCCAAACGAGGCCGATCCGGGAATGGACAGGCGCTTGTCCATTTGACCCGAGGCGTCCGACCACTGCCACACCGACCCGGATTCACCGTCGCCAATCCCGTCGAGCGTGACGATCAAGGCGTCCCCCGACCACGTCGGCCAATAAGCAGCTGACCCCGCATGGGCTTCATGGTGGTCGACCACGAACACGGATGCCAAAGGGGCGTGCAAGACGCGGGCGAACCACCGCCGCGTCCACCCCCGGAAAAACGAGGTGGTGGGCAGCTGGGTGAGTGAATATTTGGCCTTCTGCTTGATCCCCGAAAACGACCCGGGCGGCGGCAACCGACGCCGCAGCCGGTAGTAGTTATTCTTCAGCGACGGAACGACCCGGGTCAGCATCTTGGCCGGATCCGAGGTCGTCGGCGCCCAGGCGATCCGCCTGCCTTGCGCTTCCTGGCGGAGGATTTCCAGGCACCGGACCGGCAGGCCTACATCGAGCTTGCGCCCGGTCAAGCGTTCCTCGTTCAAAGCGAGCACCACCCGGCCATCGATCACCAACGCCGCTCCCGCGTCGTGTCCGTCCCACACGCCGATCACTGCATCGAAGGAGGAGTCCATCACCGATCGCCCCGCTCTGCTCCCGGTTTAGCCCGGCGCCGGCAAAGCCCCGCCAGCAAGGTCCATGCATAAGAGAACCAAGTACCAGGCTTGGAGAGGGAGATTTTCGAGAAGCCCGCCGCGCGCGGTCGCTCGTGAGTGGGGACCTCCTCGAGACGAAAGCCGGCAGCAAGGGTGGCCATGATCATTTCCATCTCGATGGTGGTATGGCGCGCTCGCAAATCAAGCTTTCGGAAGACCTCCGAGCGAATGGCTCGGAACCCGTTTTGGGAGTCCGACAGGCGCGCCCCAAATCTCCGATTGACCATGTAGGTAATGAAAGCCGACCCCGCCAGCCGGAGGAATTCGTCGCCCCCGCCATGCAACTCATCCGAACCGCCGAGCAACCGTGAGCCGGTCACATGATCCGCCGTACCGGCTTTGATCGGAGCCACCAGCATCGGAATATCGATCGGATCGTGCGATCCATCCGCATCGATAAAAACGCAGATCGGGGTTCGCACATGGCCCACCGCCAAGCGCAACGCCGCGCCCTTGCCGGTTCCTTGGTCGCGTACGACTCGCGCTCCGGCAGCCTCGGCCACTTCGGCTGTGCCGTCGGTGGACCCACCTTCCACCACGATCACTTCGCCTGCATACCGGCGACATTCCTCCACCACGAAGGCAATGGTCTCCGCCTCGTTCCGGGCCGGCACAATCGCTGTTACTTCCGGGTCGGGCTCGGCCCCAATCGTGTGCAGCTCGAGCGCGTCCAACTGCCCGTTGCGCACCAACCGAGCGGCACGCAGAATCACGAACTGCCGCTCATCCTTCCCGAAACGGACCGGATCGGACCGATTCGGAAGGCCGGATACAACGGAGTGGGTGGCACCTGTCGGACCGCAAACGGTAGTCCCGTGCGGACGAGGTTGTTCTGAAGAGGTAGGGATCACGCTAGCGTGCTCAAGGGAAGCGACCAAAGCGGGTTGCGCGGCGAAGGGGCACAACCCGCTCGAGAAATCGAGCCTACCAGTAGTAGAATCGGCCGCGTGCAATGTCGGTTCGCTTTAACGAGCCCGGAGGGCCACCACCCTTGGTGAGCGCCTCATCGAAATTGAAGGTCCGGTTCGCCGGAACCCGATAGATGTCCCCCGAGGAGGGCTGCGTATAGGCCCGGGTGAACATCTTCGAGTCGAAGAGGCGCCCCAACGATCCGGTGAACGTCACCGAATGGGCTTCCCAATCTTCGAGGTAACGCACCAAGTTCTGCACGCCTCCACTCAACCCGCTAGCAGTGGCGGCAGTATTGCCCACCAGAATGCCCGCGTTGACAGTCACATTATCGCTCGCCACCCGGGCCGAAATCCCCGCGTTGGAATTGGCATCGTCCCACCCCGAGGAAAGAACGGTGATGGCGTCGCCCATCAACATCGAACGTGGGGGCGAAGCCCCAGCCGGGATCGGGGTGACCCCGTCGTTTTCCATCGTATTATAACTTCCCTTAACATAGAGGCCTCCATTCGTGGCCACCGAGAAGCCTTGGGTCCCGTGCATTACAGGATCATCGGTTCCAGTGCGGGGTGTAGCTTCGGCATGGATCAAACGCACTGCCGAGGGACTGGTCGAATCTCCGGTCTTGAGATTCACATAAAGCAGCCCATTAAAATCGGGGTAGATCGTGGCAGAATTGTCTATCGCATTGCCCACAAGCCCTTTGAGCACGCCGATGTCGATTTCGGTCACCGCAACATTCCGGCCCTCCCGCTTATCGTACATGGTGCTAGTTCCGGTGACAATCCCCGCCATATCAGTGGTCACGTTAGTCGTGGTTCCATCCGTCTGGACCTTGGTGATGGTGAAGGCGCCCCCGGTGTCCACAGTCACAATCAGGCCAGCGCGGTTGTGCATGCGCAGGGCGCCCATGATCGGATCGTCGGCCAGTGCCCCGGGCGTGGTATACTCGTTGTTGTTGAGAGCCGTCGGGGGCGGCACAATCACCGAGCGATAGACATCATTGATGGTGGGATACAGATCGGGACGCAGCGATTGAATCACGACTGGATCCGTGCCATTCAACAAATTCAGCGCCTTGTCCATCACCTTGAGTTGCTGGGCTTCGCTGTAGAAGAAAGTGGGGGCGGTCAAGGTGCCACCGGTGGGAGTATCGGGCTTGCGGTAGGTGGTCAGTCCGGCCACGGGATCGTAGTTGAAATAGTGCCCCACCAAGTAGCTGACGTCCTTCATGAGGGTGAGGGAACCACCGCCGTTCGCCCCCATGTAAATGCTGCCGTTGCAGACGATATCTCCCGTGATGACCGTGTCGCCCCCCGGAGCCATCTCCAAATCGCCCTGATAGAAGATGCAATTCTGGAAGATGGTCGAAACCGTAGTCGAAAACTGGCGCCCATACCGCACGGGCCGCGCGCCCGCCCACGTGGTTCCATCCGGCGCAGTTATCTCGAGCTTGACATCCACATATGTGGTACTGCCCTTCGCGTGGGTTTCGGGGTTGACGCCTTCAAACGTCAGCCCGGCCTGCATCGAACGCCGGACCGTCCACCCCTCCAAGCGATGGGCGTCCAAATAGGGCGCACGGGCCGTAACCGGAGCACTCCCAAGGTCGACGAATCCGGCCAGCTCCGCCGGTATGGCCCCGGGCAGACTTCCACTATTGAACCGGTCCTTGAACAGATAGAACAGATGCTCCAACTCGCTTTCACCCACCACCCTCCCCCGCGCCAAAAACTCGTTGCGCGCGGACAGGCGGGAAGAGGTGAGGCTCATGCTGAGGATGGACCCCACCACAAGGAGGACCGCGAGCACGAAGAGCATCGTGACCAACAGCGAACCTGTTTTGGAACCGTTTTTCATGGCAGGAAAGGGTCGATAAGTGGAGGAGCGGAGATCAACCATCATCACGGATGGAAGTGGTTGGCGCGGTCGTCGACTTCGTGGTCGTCGCCTTTGTTGTCGAGAGGGCGGTCGTCGACTTTGAAGTCGTGGCTACCGTGGACGCTTTGGTCGTCGTGGCCTTCGTCGTCGTGGGTGCCGTCGTCGATTTCGTCGTGGCTTTGGTCGTCGAGGTCGACTTCGTCGTCACCTTCGTCGTCGACTTGGTCGTCACCCGGGTGGTCGTGGGGACCGTGGTCGACTTCGTCGTCACTCGGGTAGTCGTGGGGACCGTGGTCGACTTCGTCGTCACTCGGGTAGTCGTGGGCGTGGTTGTTCTGATCGTCGTCGATTTGGTCGTCGCGATCGTAGTCGACTTGGTCGTGCTCGTCGTTGTTGAGCTCGTCGAACTCGTGGAGGTCGTCGCAATCGAAGTGGTTGTCGTCGAAGAACTGGTGGTATAGAGCCCATCACCACCGGGCCCGTTGAGGTTGACGGGGTCCCCAGAGCGGGCGCGCAGGCGCCCCTCCGTCGGGTTGGTCTCCCAGAAATCTCGGCGGCCCGCCAACAGATTCGAACCCTCGCCGAAGTACTTGAATCGCCAGAGCAGCGCTCCGTCCACCGGGGCGGCGGGCGAGCCCTCCATCACCGGCCCGAACAGATGCCACTCATCAGCCGCAACCGAACTCGAGAGCACTTGCCTGGAAAGCGGATCATTCGCATTTTCCCACCACTGCAGCTGGGTCATTCTCGCGCCTCCCGGATCGGCGACCTCGTACTGCCGCTTCCGGTAGATCGGCACCCAGGTGACATTCTCTCTGACGTCGCTGCAATCAGCCAGGGGCGTGCCAGCGAGAGCTGCCGCCTCTTGAATCAACATCGTGAAATTCAACGTCACATTGCGCTGGGTACCCTTCGCTGGGTCGTCGGTATTCAATATCCGCAAGTAGTCTTTGGTGTTGGGCAGCCCCAACATCACCACATCACCGGCAGCAGGAGTCACATCGGGGGGGCAGACCACCACCATGCTTTGCGCCGATTTCGGTGTGAACGTTGGAACCACAACCGGATCGCCGATCGGAACCATGTAGGTCAACTTGGCATAACGTGCCGGGGCCCCCCCGTCGGAAATGTCGAAATCAAAGCCCAAATCGGTGCCGTCCGGGCCCTTGTGCAGCGCAATAGCGACTTCCCGGGTAAGATGTTCCTGCACCTGGCGCGTATTCTGGAGGGCCTCATCCAGCAACTTGGTTTTGTTGACCGAGCGGTACGCCATCAACATGACCGACAGCACGCCCCCGATCACCAGCAAGGCCAACGTGGCCGCGATGAGCACTTCAACCAAGGTGAACGCGGCACGGCGGACCCTCGTCTGGGACGAATATTGGACTGTGTTCATGGTAGAGATTATTAGGTATCGGCTCGAACCACCCAAAGCGTGTAAGTCTGTTCGCGGTTATCGACCCGCCACCTTGCCTCGAATCGGCAGACAATCTCCCTCCCGATTCCCGAGGTGTTCACCCGGACATCATCGGGGACCCCGCTGGCTTCGTTCATATCCTGCACCCAGCGTGTCAGCGTCACCTCGGGGGCGGCGAGGTCGTTACCAAGCCGGAACTTCAACCCCGAGCCGTCATTTGTGCTGCCTGTCCAGACAAGTCCGGCGCCGCTCGCCGCGATGCTCGCTTGGAAAAATGGGGAGGGAGGATTCGTGATCGTCATACGACTAAAATCGTCCGCGAACGACTGGACGACCGCCCGGACCTGATCCCGGCGACGCGCTGCCTCATCGATCCGGTAGGCCTGAATCACTGTGCCGAGAAACGCCACCAGCGTGATCGCCAAGACGATCGCGGATACCATCACCTCCACCAACGTGAAACCCCGGCTATCGAGAACAATACGGGGACGGGGGCAAAGGCCGCGGAAGCTTTTTGCTGTGTTCATCGTGGGGTCTTGGGCCGAATTGAGTATGAGGGGGCGGGGCGGAAATTGATCTTTGTGCTGTCGCCTGTCGATTCGGGACTGCTCAAGAATGAGTCAAAGCTCGGACCGAACCCGATCGGAGCCAGTGTCCGGCTCGCCCCAGAAGTGAAGGAAACGAGCGAAAGTGGCGCAGAGAGGTGAGCGTTCCATGTGCTTTCACGATACTCGATCCGGCGTCGGAATGGCAGAGTCACCCGTGAATTAGAAGCCCCCGGTCGGTAGGGCCCAATGGCCCAGCGAGGTTATAGGGCAAATACCCCAAACGCTCTCTTGAGTCGGCACTGCAAATGGATGCTATCGCCCCGGTTGGCTCAAGCCGGGAGATGTCAATTTGTGTTGCCCGGGCAAGACTCGCGCCTTGCATCTACCGGGACAGAAGCGTGGCGCGAGCCCGCGTTCCCTCGAAGCAGTGGTTTTTCGCCGAGGCCCCCTCTTTGAACCTTGGACACGGTAGGACGGGCAGCAGCTGACTCTTGATGGCTGCCCGGGATACCACCCTCTTCACGCCCTATCCATCTTTCGCTACACTCCATTGAGCCTCCCGTTACCCAGCCCCGGCTCGCCATCTTCCGCTAGCTCCTTGCGACTGGCTTTGGCGAGCCCTCGCCCCTTCGGATTCTGGCAAGGACTCTCCGTACTGCTGCTGCTGAAACTCGTGCTCAGCATCGGGTTCTTCGTGGGCGTCGTCCGCCAATACGGCGAGGAGGACACCTTTGTCTCGCTGGCGCTGCCCTCAAACGAACCAGGTAGAACCTATCTCTCTTCCATCTCCCAGTTCCGGGACGTGCGCGATTGGCAGCAGTGGAAAGGCGATCCTGGCGATATGTACGCGTTTCGCATCTCCGCCCTCTACCCCAACACCGTCGCCCTGCACCTCTTCGGCAACTCGGTCTATGCACTCACCGCTTGGTCGATGGCTTGCGGGCTTGGTTCGGTCCTGGCGATCGCGTTGATCGGGCGCCAACTGGGCACCCCTGCGGCCGGACTATTCAGCGGCGCCGTGCTCAGTCTGATCCCCGGCCATATTCTCTATTCTGCCCGGGTCGACACTGATATCCCGCAGCTCTTCTTCCTGAGTTTCGCGATCCTGTTTCTGGTCTTGGCCCTCAAAGCGTCCTCCGCCCGCGCCCAGAAATTGGCGGCTCTTGGCAGCGGGCTCACCTTCGGCCTGCTCTATCTGGCAAAACTCCTGCCGTCGGTCCTCGGGCTGTCCTGGGCCCTGCTGCTGCCGTTTGCGCTGTGTTGGATGCGCGATGCCAACACCCTGCGCCTCGCCCTGGCAAAGTGGCGCCAAGCTTCCATCATCGGCGGACTGCTGCTCGCGGGGTTCCTTGTCGTCTTCGTCGCGGAAAACGTTTTATACCACAGGCTCACCGGGCATTGGCTGCTGCACTGGAGGATCATGAAGGGCAACGCCATCAATATCGAATCGTGGCGCACGGAGCATTTCCTCGATCTCGGGCGGCTGCGCCTGTGGCTGCCGCGCGACGGCTGTGCGGAGTTTTTCACCCACGCCAGACTTTTCGGCCAAAGCCTTTTCCCCGCTCGCCACTTCAGTGATCTCTACCAAACGCCAATCCATGGTTGGAGCTGGATCCTGCTCGCCCCGTGTATGGCCCTATTGGCCTGGCTCAAGTTCCCGGGGCGGAAACTCGCCTGGTTGGTCATAGGTGGATTTGTGGCTTACTACATCTACCAGGAGTTCCTTTGGGTATATCCAAAAACTGAAGAAGGAAGATTGACCCTGACCTACGTCCACAAGGTCCACCGCTTCATCTACCCCTGCTACCTCGGCATCGCCTTGGCCTGTGGTCTTGCGCTCGGCCATTGGTTCCGCCCCCGCCCGCCCGGCTCTGGCGCCTGCCGCCACCACCTGCCCCGCCTCGCCGCCGCGGGTGCGCTCGTCGCCTTCGCCATCGCGAACTACCCTTGCACCGTCTATTTCCATCGGCTCTTCACCGGATCACTGGCCGACATCCGCCGCGGTATCGCCGAGGTCGGTGCCATCGCCCCCAATGGCGCCCAAGTCTACATCCCGGCAGGTACCGAACCCTTCTATCAACTCTATCAATACCCCAAACGCTACGCGCTCTCCTATTTCCCGGAGTCCTCGCCTGCTCTCGTCCGGGAGGGCTGGGCCATTCTCGGCGGTTCACTCGGGCGCGGGTTGTCGAGTGCAAGTTTTATCGAACAATACCCGCCTTGGCTGCGTCCCTACTATGAAGAAAAGGAACCCTGCCCGTCCGGTTGGACTCTCCATGCCACCACTCCCAGCACGATCCCGGATGACCACCTGCCCCCTGTTCGGGTGCTGAAGATCGCCCGCCTACTCACCTCACCACCCCCAGCCCTCTAACCGCGCACCCCATTTTCTCATGTCCACCACCAACGAACGCCACAACGCGGACTATTTCGATTCGTGGGGCGGTTACCATGCCTTGGTGGAAACGATCGACACGTATCGCCATACGGCTCGCGCACTCGAAGGCGAACTGCATGGCCGCACCGTGGATGTCGGCAGCGGGGGCGTGATCAACTACGACTGCGGTCCAATCACGGAACTCGTGCTGGTCGACATCGGCGCCGACCAGATGAACCAGATTCCGCTGCCGGCGTGCGCAACCTTGAAGATCGGCACCGCCGTCGCCCTGCCCCTGGCGGACGCAGCCCACGACTGTGTGCTCATGCAGATGTTGGTCCACCATCTCGCCGAGACCAACTTCCCGACCACCCGCGCACGCGTGCGAAGGGCCATGGCGGAAGCCTGGCGGGTGCTGCGCCCGGGCGGCAAGCTGGTGATCGTCGAATCCGTCATGAGCTGGCCGCTGGAGCTGGCCCAGCGTTTTGGCTTCCCGCTCACCCGGCGCCTGCTGCACCGCCTCAAGCATCCCTTGGTCTTCCAGTGGACCGGTCGAAGCCTCTGCGGCTTCGCCAAAGCGGCTGGCTTCGCACCGATCATTCGGACTGGCATACCTTTGGGCAAGAACTTGATCTTCCTCGGCAAACGCCGCCCGGCGATGCTCTGCCCCGTGCGTCTAATCAAGATCGTGGCCATCAAGCCACTGAGCCTGCCGACCTGCGCCTGAAGCAGCAGCGTCGAGGTAACCGGCCCCCGTGGCACGTGGCTTCAGCCCGTGCTGATCGGATCCACTCACCCAGCTGGGTCGCCTTTGACTCGCAGCTTGGGTGCCCAGCAACGATCAATTCGCCGGCTCCGCCTCCCGCCGGACCAGATCCCGCACCGTTTCCCGCAGCGCCACCTCCAACGGAATAACCGGAGCCCAACCCAGGGCCCGAATACGCGTGGTGTCGAGCTGCACCACCGGGCTGTCGCCAAGCCAGCCCCGGACCCCGCCGGTCGGCTCCAGCCGCACTCCCGCCAGCCCCAACTCCTCCGTCACAAGGCGCGCCACCGTGAGTACATCGACACTATCCTGATGCCCGAGATTATACACCGCCTTTCGTTCAGTCGACCGCTCCAGCGCCATAAACACCCCCGCCACGGTGTCGCGTACATCGAGAAACGATTTCCGTTGGGCTCCGTCGCCGAGGATCTCCAGCCGGGCCGGATCCGCGCGTAGCTTGCGCAGAAAATCCACCACTACGCCATGGCTGTAGCGCGGCCCGATGCAGCTGACGAAGCGAAACACCAACGACCGCAGGCCAAAATACTCGGCGTAGGCCTGCATCATCGCCTCACCCGCCAACTTGCTCGCCCCGTAGAGCGAGGTCTGCACCAGCGGCACGTCCTCCGGAGTCGGGAACACCGCGGGCTCGCCATAGACCGTCGCGCTGCTGGCAAACACCAACGTGCACGCCCCGGCTAGCCGGGCCGCCTCGCATACATTCCACGTCGCGATTGTATTCTGTTCGAGATCCGCGCGAGTGTGATGCATGCCGCCACGTACGTCGGCGTTCGCCTGAAGATGAAAGACCGCATCCGCTCCCTGCATTGCATCCGCCAATGCGCCGCGGTCCAGCGTATCGCCTTCGACAACACTTAGGTTCGCATGGCCGGCCACCGCCGCCAGATTGCGCAAGTAGCCGGTGGAGAAATTATCGAACACCACCACAGCAACGCCGTCCGCCAGCAATCGTTCCACTACATGGCTGCCGATAAAGCCTGCCCCTCCCGTGACCAGCGCTCGAGCGATCTTCATGCGCCGCCCCCCTCGCCGATGCGCGCGCGAATGGCATCAGTGAATACGTGGGTCAGGATCAGGTGCCCGTCCTCCACCGGCCCGTAGGCGTCGCAACGCAGGTGCACCGCCACGTCGGCCAGCGCGAGCAGTCGCCCGCCCGTGAAGCCCACCAGCGCCACTACTCGCCCGCCGTGCGCGCGGGCAAACTCGGCCGCACGCACCACATTCGCCGAGTCGCCGCTGGCCGAAAGCGCCACCAACACGTCGCCGGGCTGGAGCAGATTCTCCATCTGCTCCACGAAGACGTTCTCATAGCCGAGGTCGTTGGCCAAGGCCGAGAACCAAGCCATGTTATCGTTCAAGCTGAGCACCCTCAATCGCGGCCGGCCTGGCGCCACTGTATTCTTGCCCAAATCCGCCGCCATGTGTGAGGCCGTCGAGGCGCTGCCTCCGTTGCCACAAACAAAAACGGTGCGTCCGCCGGCATACGCCTCGAGCAACACCCCAGCCGCCGCCGCTACCGCACCGGTATCAAGCGTCGCAAGCATCGCCCGCACTCGCTCCAGATAGGCACGCACGTTGTCCGCCGTGTAATCCATAGGCTAGTCCCCCACGTAGATGATGCGCGTGCCCTGTCGTTCCAGCCGAAAATCCACCATCCGAAGTTCGCCAAGCGCGCCGACAAGCTCCGAACGCTTCTCCGGCTCCACATAAAAGAGGAAAAATCCGCCGCCCCCTGCCCCGAGCAACTTGCCTCCGCTGGCGCCTGCCTGTCGTGCCCGCCCATAGATTGCGTCGAATTCCGGCGAACTGATGCCGGAAGCCATGCGCCGTTTACGCAGCCAGCCCTCGTGCAGGGTAGTACCCACCGCATCGATCTCCCCCCGCCCCAACGCCTCCCGTAGGACGTCCGCCTGGTCGCGCATGGCCGCAAGGTTCTCAAAACGCTCGCGATCCGTCACGATGTTGCGCCGCTGTTCGGCCAGAATGCCCGAAGCCTGACGCGTTACTCCGGTAAAAAAGAGGGCCAGCCGGCCCTCTAGCGCAGCGCGAGCATCTCGCGCTAGGATGATGGGGTCCACCTCCACCGCGCCGTCGGCACGAAACCGGATATAGTTAATCCCTCCGTACGCCGCCGCATATTGGTCCTGTTTGCCAATGGGCTCCCGCAACCGTTCGATCTCGACCTCGCTGGCCAGCGCGGCACAAGTCTCGTGCGAGGGCATGCGCCCCCGCTGCGCGAGCAGGGCATGCAGCAACCCCACCGCAAAGGCCGACGAGCTTCCGAGCCCGCTGCCCGTCGAGGGGATGTCCGCAAAACTCGTGATCTCCAGGAAATCGCACGTCCCCGCCGCGCGCAGGCACTCTCGCATGAGGGGATGTTGGATATCCTCGACCCCGTCGCAGATCTCCGTCCGCGAGTATTTGAGGACGAACTTCCGCTCAAAGAAACGATGAATCGCCAGATACACGAATTTGTCGATCGCCGAGCTCACCACCGCGCCGTAACCGGCCTCACGGTAGAACTCGGGCAGATCCGAGCCACCACCGGCAAAACTAATGCGGAAAGGGGTCTGACTGATAATCATGCGCGGGGAAGCAACGCACCCTCCTTAACCGCCCGCGCGAAGGCAAGAAGGGAATCGTATTCCAAGTCCGGAGCCACCTCAGTCCGCTCCCGCTCTCTCCTCCCCGCCGGCCCCACCAACACCGTGCGTAGCCCTGCCGCCCGCCCCGCCCGCACATCCGAGGCTCGATTCCCCACCACTACAGCCCCGGCCAGCTCGATGCCCAGCTCACGCCACGCTCGAAAGATCAACCCCGGTTGCGGCTTCCGACACCGGCAGGCGCGCCGCAGTTCCGCCACGCCCTCCCCGTGGTGAGTCTCCGGGTGATGAGGGCAATACAATACCGCCTCGATTCGAGCGCCTCCACCCTCCGCTGCGATCGCTTCGCTCAACCGCGCATGGATCGCCGCCAAAGTACCCTCGGTGCACAGCCCGCGCGCCACCACCGACTGGTTCGTGACGACGATGCACCGCATGCCCGCCCGGTTGAGCAGCGCCACCGCCTCGGCTGCACCGGGCAGCAGGACAAGCTTCTCCGGAGTATCCACGAGCCCGGCCGCTTCATCGTTGAGCACCCCGTCGCGGTCCAGCAGCACCGTGGTCACCAGCCCGGGATTCGCCCGCGCCAGAGCGGCCGCGGCGCGCTCGGCAAGATACTCCTCCACCGCCGCCAACCGCTCCGGCGTGCCCATGTCCTTCACAAAACCGCCCGACTCCAGCTCGTGGGTGCGCAGCACTTCGCCACGGGCGAGCAAAGCCGGAAAGACATCGCGACCAAAATCCGCCACCTGCCCTGGCAGAAGGCACTCCACCGCGCGCCGCGCGAGCACATACACCGCGGCGTTGGCCACGTTGCGATACAAACGCCCCGGTTCGTGCCGATGCACGAACTCCCGCACCCGCCCACGGGCGACCTCGTCCAGCACGATGAGGTCCGAATCCCACGGATGATCCGAGGCGCGAACCAGCAAAGTGCCCACGGGTGCCTGGCCCGCCCCGCGGACCTCCTCGTGCGCACGCAGAAGCGCGGCGACGTCGAAGTCCGGAAACACATCCCCGTAGGCCACCACGAAATCCTCGTCCAGTCGCCCAACCAGCGACGCCACCGCTCCCGCCGTACCGAGCACCTCCGTTTCAATCACCGTCTCCACCACACAATCCACCGGGGTGTTCGCGCCCGCTGCATAGTGGGCCCCGATTACTTGCCCGCGATAGCCCGCGGCCAAGAGAAAGCGACGGACCCCGCCGGCCGCGAGAGCTGCGATCACGTGATCAAGCACCGGCCGGCCACCCGCCACCACCATCGGTTTGGGCAATTCTCCGGCGATCGAGCCAAGCCGACTGCCACGCCCACCACAGAGAATGACCGCTTGGGTGATCGCCATGTCGAGAGGTGGTGCGCTCAGAATCCAATCTGCCGGTCCACGATATACTTCGGGCGCATCCGCACCTCGTCATAGATTCGTCCGATGTATTCGCCCAGAATGCCGATGGTGATGAGCTGCACCCCACCCAAAAAGGCGATCAGGATGACCATCGTCGGGTTGCCCCACACAATCGGGTAGCCGACGAGTTTCAGCGTCAGATAGATCGCCGCCACCAACAATGCGCCACCCGCTGTGACAAACCCAAGAATCGAGCTCAGCCGTAGCGCCGCGGTGGAGAAACACAGCAGTCCATTGAGCCCGATCCGCAACGAGCCGACCACCGGATAGTTGCTCTCCCCTTGGGCGCGCGGCGGACGATCGAACGGCAGCGTCGCCTGTCGAAACCCCACAAACGACACCAGTCCACGCAAGAACCCGTGGCACTCCTTAAGCCGATTGATCTCATTTACCACACGCCGGCTCATCAAACGGAAATCCCCGGTGTTTTCCGGGATATTCACCTCCGCAATATGCCGCATCAGCCAATAGGCCACACGGGCCACTACGCGCCGTGCCAGCGGCTCGCCGCGGCGAGTCCGCCGCTGGGCGAGCACGACATCATAACCCTTCTGCCACAGCGCGACCATCTCCGGAATCAACTCGGGCGGGTCCTGCAGATCCACGTCCATCACCACCACCGCCGCACCCGCTGAGTATTGAAGACCCGCGAGCGTGGCCATCGGTTGCCCCACGCGCCGGCTGAAGGTGAGCAGCTTCACCCGCGGGTCGTGCTCGCGCTCGGCGAGGATCACCTCCTCGGTATGATCCGGCGAGGGGTCGAGGCAGAATACGATCTCGAAGTCGGGAGTCACTCCCTCGAGCACAGGCGTCACGCGCTGCACGAAGGCCGCGATGCTCTTTTCCTCCCGGAAGACGGGGACAATGAGCGATAGTTGCATGCGTCGCCCATGCCATCGCAGGGCAAGTCGCGAAACGCAATCCCCACCCTCGCGCGATTCGCCGCAACGCCTGAAATACACCGTTTTGAAACTCGCTGCAGACACGGGGAATAGAAATCGCCCCCGCCGAGACCCAATGGACCAGGACGCCCACATTCCACCCCAAATCGCCGCCGCGTTGTCTGACGGACGACTAGTCATGGAGGGCGAGCCTCCCGGCAAGCCGCTATGGTTGCCGAACGGGCTTGGGCAGAGACGAAAAAGCCCCGACCTAGCGGTCGGGGCGTGCACAAACGGATTGGAGACCCGAGGACTACTGCTTAGCGGGGACGTCAGAGGTAGGCGAAAACGCCGCCTCGCCGGTCCGATAGCCAGGGAGATCCTCTTGCTTGATCCCCATCGAGCGGATCACTCGGGGATCGAAAACATCCTCGATCTTCGCACCTTCATTATCGAGGGTCTTGGCGGTAATGAAGATCACCAGATTCTTGCGGGTTTCGCTCTTGCCCTTGCTCTTGAAGAGATTGCCGAGCACCGGGATCTCCCCGAGAAACGGCACCTTCGTATTGTTGCTCTTGGTATCCAGCGAGATCAGGCCGCCGATACCCATGGTGTGACCGCTCTTCAACGTCACCTTGGTCTTAGTCTTCTTGACGTTGATGATCGGAATATCCGCGGTGCCAAACGGCACCGAACCATTCTGGAACGAGACCTCAGGTTCCACCGCCAGCGTGATGAAGTTGGCCGCATTGACCTGCGGGGTGACCTTCATCACCACTCCGAGCGGACGGAAGGTGAAGCCAGCGACCTCGAACGCCCCGCGCTCCTGGTTATAGGTATAATTCGGGATCGGGTACTCATCACCGACGTTCACCATCGCCTCGACATTGTTAAGCGTGACGAGAGTCGGATTGGAAACCAAGCGGATGTCACCGTCGGACTGCATCGCCTTGAGCACCAGACTGAAATCCGAGGCAGTAAAAACCCCGGTATTAAGGGATGGCGCGTTCAAGAGGCTATTAACACTATTGAATACATCATCGGTGATTGTGCCGGATTGGAATGTGTCAGCAGTACGTTGAGTACCCTGCTTATCAACGATCTTGTCGCCATTTGGGTCGGTATCCCACACACGCGTAGTGTTGCCGGCCGAATCCGTAACCTCCTTTGTCTTGTAGGTGGTTGCAGTGGGGGCCTCCCCATATTTGGTTAGTTTTGCCGGGGTAGCCGAAATACCGCTAGATCCAACCTTGAGTCCGTCCCCGCCCAGCGAAGCCCAGTTCAAGCCAAGGTCTCGCCCGAACGAACGGCTCACGTCGACAAATTTCGTCTCGATCATGACCTGGGCCGTGGCGATATCCAAGCGGGCGATGATCGGCTTAATCTTCTCCAAGCGCGACGGGCGCTCGGTGATCACCAAGGCGTTGCCGCGCTGGTCGACCACAATCTTCCCTTTCACCAGATCACTGGTGTCCACCATCGACGAAATCGTCGGCAGGATGTCGCTCGCGCGGGAATAGTTGAGCACGATCACCTCCGTGGTCGTCGGCTCCGCCGCCAAGGCGTCGCGGCTCACCACGCGGATGATGTTCTCATCCTCGAGCACGGTATAGCCGATGGGACTCAGCACCTCGCGGAAAATCTGCCGCCAGGTCACATTACGCAGCTTGATGGAGGTGCGACCCTGGAGCGTCTCCGGGACGACGAGGTTCAACTCGAACAGATCCGCCACATTACGCAGGATCGTGCGAATCTCCTCGTTGGGGAAATCGACCGAGATGAGGTCCTTCTTCTCGCTCAGCGCAACAGCGGGGGAGGGCTGCGCAGCGGTTTCGGGCGGAGTTGCCTCGGTTTGCGCCAGCAGGGGCGACGCAACCGCAGCGGCAACTAAGAGAAGCATGCTATTTCTTTTCATACAGAAATCGGGGTTACTTGATCGATCGGGTAGTTTCCAGGTTGTTGTAGCGAAGCCGGAACCGGCTCTTGTCGATACTGACGATCTCGACCTCGTATTCAACGCCGTCGAGAGCGACCGTCACTTTATCACCAATTTTTTGTCTTTTTTCTGTAAACAAAAGGTAGGGTTCACCGCCGAGGGTGACACTGCCGGTGGGGTTGATCTGAGCGGCGATCTGCTCGAGCCGCTCCTGCGGGGAGAGCGTATCCGGTCCAATCTTTGCCTGTTCAACGGGGTCGATCAGATCCTCCTGCGCGGGATAGAACGGGTCCTTGGCGACGGCCACGGCGCCCGCCGGCGGCGTGCCCCCATCGAGTCGGCTGGCGGAGGCAAGCGTCGCCGCCCGGGCCGCGGGGGTCGAAACCTCGGCCGCGGCGCCCTGGGCCGATGCCAACGCGGCTCCGGTCAATACGAGACCCACCATCATACCTGCGCGAAGATTTCTCACGATGATGCCAATAATTCGAGGTTGATATTCAGAATCACCTTACCGCCCTTGGCCCCGGGTTGCTCAACCCCGGCGCGTTGCAGGGTGAAACTCACCAAGCGATAATGATGCTCGCCCTGCTCCAACCCGCTCAAGAAGGTCACCAACTGGGGGAAGGCCCCCTCAACCACGACGTTATAGGCGACGGGCGGAAAGAGCGGGAGCACCTTCCCTTTGGTCTTGGGGAGGCCCTGCGCCCGAAGGACCGAGATCTTGACGCCGGCCGCCGTCTCGTGCTCGTAGAAGTATTGCTGATTCTTGCCGACGTTGTCGGAGCGGATCAGTTTGGCCTCCAGCTTCTCCATCGCCGACTTTAGCGCCTCGAGCTGTCTGGCCAGTCCAGACCCGTTCCGGACAATGGTCTCGCTGCGATTGCCGGCGATCTCTTTCTCGGCCAGAAGCGCCCTAGCCTCGTCGAGGAGCCCGATACGCAGAAGCAAACCGGCCAACAGAACCACCCAGAGAGCCGCACAGGCCGTCGCAATTGGATAGCGACGGGGAAGAGTACGGACTGATTTTAGCTGAGACATGATTATTTGCGGGGCTTCGTTTTCATTTCGATCTCAAAAACCATCCGATTGGCGCTCGGGTCCCGGGTGATTGTATTGAGCATCACTCCCTGCATCGGGCCGGAGAGATCTGAATCCGCTTTCAGCTGGGCCACATAGGCCATGGCAATATCAGTGGCCTTGCCCGAGGATCCCATGATGGATCCCTTCACTCGTACGCCTCCCTCGGAAACCTCCACCGCATCGATCGTAAAATACCGTGGCAAGGTCTCCGCCAAGCGCCGCAGGAATTTTGACGCGACAAAATCCGAGGTGACGAAACTGTCAACCACCTTCAGCCGCTTCTCGAGTTCCGTGAACTCCTTCTGCAGCTTCACCGCCTGCGCGTACTTGGGGGCGTTCTCCGCAATCCGAGAGTCCAACGCAACCGTCTGCGCGCGCATTTCGGCCAATGACTGCTCGCGCAATGCCAGAAGGGCGCCGGTGGCCACCACGAGTCCGATCGCGACGAAATTCACCAGGAACGCCGTCCGGATCACCTTGGTGTCCGGCAACGTGGCGACCACCCGGAAGTTGGGGTGCCACAGGACATCCGTATGTGAAATTTGACTATTTAGTTTCATGGCTGTCGGTATTGATTCTGTAACGGCCCATCAACCCGAGCAGCCCTATCCAGGACTCGGGCACGCCGTCCGTCGCCACGCCCTTGGCCAACCGGATCCCCTGCTGCTGCATCCACGGCTCGAGCTCCAGCTTGATAATCCCGACCCCCAGCGAGGCCGAAAGGGTATTGCTGAGCCAAGCGCAATTCTGGGGGATCACCGAGCACACCAGCTGCCCGATCGACTGACCGGTCTGGACCTCGAAAAATCCGATCGAAGACTGCAGCTCCTTGAGCAGCCGCTTCACCAAGGCCGGCCCCATCCCAGTGAAATCGAACGTATTCGAGAATAGTAATTTGGCCGCCGCCTCCTCATCCTTCAGCCCCAGCTCCTTCTGGGCGACCGGAACCATGGAATTGATGCCATGGGGGATCGGACGTGCGAGATCAACCCCGTTTGCGCTGATAATATAACAATTGGTCGTCTCCCTACCGATCTCGAGCACGAGCGTCGGTGACTTGCTGCTCTGGAGGGCCAGCACATTGCCCATCGCCCCCATCATCGCCACCGACCCCAGTTCAAGACGTTCGGGGAAAACCCCCTGCGCGAGAAGCGCCGCCTGGGCCGCAGCGAAATCCTCTGAATAGCCGCCGCAGAACAGCACTTCTTTCTGATTCGGGTTGTTCGGGTCCACATCCTGTCCGTCCGCCCCAGCCATCAAGGCCAGAATCATCTTTTCCGGTTCAGCACGGAACTGCGTCGTGAGCAACTCGTCCAAATAGCCCGGTTCCTTGGTTCGCTTCATGTCCAGCGAAGCACGACGAAGGAAACGCCGTTCCGGGTAGATACCGATTACCGAATGCCGATAGGCACCGGCCCGACGAGCACCGGCCAGTTTGTCCAAAGCCGCGCCCACCGCCGCTTGGCCGCCTCCGGGCAACTCCTCCACCTTTTCGATCACCAACGGGGCGGCCAACGAACTCGTCTGCGCGACGAGCGTTGAGTATTCGCCAACGTCGATGAAGTAACCGCTTGATTTACCGGAAAACGCATGGGGAAAAACACTTGCCGACTCCGAAACGGGTCGACGCGAATGCATGGCTGGTATGTTCACCCTATCTCGGCCGAACCGAGCATTTCCTCAAGGCCTAAAAATCGCCTATTTTTGCCGGTGGGGTTTTAACACGGTTTTCAGCAAACCCGATTTCAACCGCCACGATCCATCCCGCTTCCCAAAAAACACGCAGGCGCCGTAGTGAAACGGCGCCTGCTCGCCCGCCGACGGGCTACTTCTGCCACATACGCTTCTTGTGGCGATTGGCCTTGAGGCGCTTGCGGCGTTTGTGCTTCGCCATCTTCAGACGGCGCTTCTTCTTGAGATTTCCCATGGTGTCGGCGATTTGGTGGTTAAAAGGGGGTGTTCTGCTGAGCCCTTGCGTGGGAGTAAAGCCCATTATCTCGCTCTCCACTTGATCACGCACCGACCCGGCCCCTCCGTTGTTCCCCGTAGCAAAGCTCGCCAGAGCTTCGTTTCGGCGCCGCCCAGCCCCCTGCGCCGCATTTTCTTCGTCGCAGCATCGCCTTCCCCAAAATTCCTGCCACAGGATGCCCGCACGCACTTGGCTACCGACTCCGCCTCTAGGGGGGGCCACCGCCTTCGTCCACTTTCTCTAGCCCATGAAAATCCTATCCGCCGTCTTCGAGGTCAGCGCCTCCGCACTCCGTTCCTGCCCTCCGGCCACCCTGCCTGAGTTCGCCTTCATCGGACGATCCAACGTGGGCAAATCCTCGCTGATCAACCTGCTTTCGGAGCGCAAAGAGCTGGCGATGGTCTCCGCGCAGCCGGGCAAGACGCGCCTGATCAATTTCTTCGTAGTGAACGGCCAATGGCGCCTGGTCGATCTGCCCGGCTATGGATTCGCCAAAGGCGCCAAGGCCGAGCGCGCGGACTTCAATGTCTCGGTGGCCGACTATCTCGAGAAGCGCCCCAGCCTGCTGCGCACCTTCGTCCTCATCGATTCGCAACTCCCCCCCCAGAAGATCGATCTGGATTTCATCGGGTGGCTCGCGGGCTGCGGGGTGGACTACACGCTGCTTTTCACCAAGACCGACAAACAGCCGGGGCAGGTTCAGACCAGCATCGCCCGCTTCAAAAAGACCCTGCAAGGCCTGCAAATCGAGCCGCCGGAGTGTTTTGCCTGCTCCGCCCTGACCAAAAAAGGCCGCAACGAAATCCTGGATTTCATCGAGCAAACGCTGGCTGCGGGCTTCTCAAGCGCTGCACCGGTCAAGCCGGAAGCGGTGAAAAAGCCCTCCAGCCCCGACGACGACACCACCGACGACGGCACCGGCTCGGTCGTTTGGTAAGGACGGCGCGGAGGCGCCATCCTCGCCCCCGCCTCACTTCGCCTTGGCCGGCTTGACGACTTTGGCCGGTTTGCCGGCCTTGGCATGTTTCACCGGCTTGGCGCGATGGGCGCGGAGCAGTTCACGCCGCAGCCAGTCCAGCGCGGCGTTGACCGCCCGGGCCCTCACCGCTGAACCATTGCCCGGATACTCCAGCCGCTTGCACCACACGCCGTCGGGGGCATGCAAACCCACAAAGACCGTGCCGGCCGTCTTGTTGTCGCACGCACCGGGACCGGCGCAGCAGGCGATGCTCAGGCCGTAGTCGGCCACCAGTCGCTCGGAAACCCCGAAGGCCATCGCCGCCGCGGTCTCGGCGCTCACCGCGCCATGCTGGCTGAGCAGCGCCTCGGGAATATCGAGCAGGATGACCTTGCCCGAATTGCGATAGCACACCACGCCGCCTTGGAAAAACTTCGAGGCGCCCGGCAGGTCGGTAAACACGCTGGCGAGCTGTCCGCCACTGCCCGACTCGGCCACCGCCAGCGTCTTGTCGTCCTGCCGGAGCAGATCGGCCACGGACTCGGCGAGCGAGTCGGTACCCACGCAGAACACATCGTCGCCCAGCAACGCCGTCACCTCCGCGACGAGCTGCTTGACGCGGCTTTCGGAAATCTGGCCATTGCCCCACCCAAGGCGGACATCAACGGCCCACGCATGGGCGCAGTAGGCGACTTCGACTCCAGGATACTTCGCCAGCACCGGTTGCAGCTTCGTCTCCAGTGCCGACTCCCCGACCCCGGCGGTGCGCAGTTGCACGAACGCTTCGCTCCGCCCCACCAGCTTGCGACGGGCGAGGCGCGGCAACACCTCGTTGTTCCACATCGGCTCAAGCTCGTGCGGCGGCCCGGGCAGCATCACCAAGATCTTGCCATCCTGCTCGATCCAGAGGCCGGGCGCGGTGCCGAAAGGGTTAGGCAACGCCTCCGCGCCCTCGGGACGCCAGGCCTGCTTGAGATTGTTGGGCGTCATCTTGCGGCCGAGCTTGGCGAAGCGGGCTGCGATGTGCTTCTCAAGGCGCTTGTCGAAGACCAGCTTCTGTCCCAAAACATCAGCGACGGCTTCGCGCGTGCGGTCGTCGCAGGTTGGCCCCAGACCGCCGGTGGTCACGACCACCGCCGAGCGCGCCCAGCTGCGGGCGAGCTGCGAGGAGATGGTTTCGGCGTCGTCGGGCAGCACGACATTGGCGGCGAGGGTCACGCCCCGGCGCGCGAGCTGGCCGCCGATGAAGGTCAGGTGGCTGTTGGCCGTGCGGCCAAGGAGCAGCTCGTCGCCGAGCGTGAGCAGTTCGAAACGGGTGGGCGCGTTGAGCGCAGCGGGAGCGGTTTTCTTGGCCATGGGAGACTGGGCGGGCAGCGTAGGGCTTTCCCCGAAAAACGCCAGCACGACGAGGCCCCAACTTGGCGGACGTCGTCGTATTGCTCGTCTCCGCGCCCCGACATTCTTGCGAACGTCGCTACACCCCCTCCCCGTAGTGAAGCGCGCAAGAGCTTCGTTTTGTGCGCCCTTCCGTAGCGAAACTCGCAAGATATTCGACCGACATCGTCGTCGCGCTCGACTGTTCCATTTCGTGCCCGCGCTTCCCAATTTCCCTCACCGCACCGCGATTCGAAGCGCCAGCGCCGTTTCTTTCCTCCCTCCGCCCCGATCCCCATCTACCGTCCGGTGCCTCCCGGCCCTGCTCACCGCCTCCCGCCAACCGTCCACAATTTACTGTCCACCGTTCACTGGTCACTGATAACTCGCCACAGCTAACCGCCCCATGTCCGCTCCCGATCTCAAGGCCAAGGTCCGCGCGCTGCCCGACAAACCCGGCGTCTACCTGATGAAGGACCGGCTCGGGCAGATCATCTACGTGGGCAAAGCCAAGAGCCTGAAACGCCGGGTAGCCTCGTATTTCATCCGTTCGCGCGCCGCCGTGGCCCAGCCCAAGATCCGCGCGCTCATCGACCTCATCTACGACTTCGACATTATCGAGGTCCGCTCCGAGCCCGAGGCGCTCCTGCTCGAAGGCAAGCTCATCAAGGAGTGGAAACCCCGCTACAACACCGACTTCATCGACGACAAGCGCTTCCTGCTGGTGCGCGTCGACCTCGCCTCCGAGTTGCCGCGTTTCGCCCTCACACGCCTCCGCAAAGAGGACACCGCACGCTACTTCGGGCCGTTCCCCCATAGCGGCATGCTGCGCAAGACCCTCGCCCAAATGCGCCGCCAGTTCGGCGTGCTGCTCGGCGACGCTCGTCCCCAGCCCCTGCCCGACGGCCGCTGGCAGCTCTACGACGACGTGCGCGCCGACCTCTATGGGCACGAGAACCTTCTCACTGCCCAGGCCTACCGCGCCCGCGTCGAGGCGGCTGCCTCCTTCCTCGAAGGCAAGTCGCGCGAATGGCTGGCGTCGCTACGCGCCGAAATGCAGACCGCCGCCGCCGCCCAGGAGTACGAGAAGGCCGCCGAGCTGCGCGATGTCGTCTTCGCCCTAGAAAAAACCCTCCTGAAGACCCGCCACTTTGAGCGCGCCCCCGACGTCTTTCGCACCGACACCGTCGCACTCGAGTCGCTGCGCGAGGTGCTGCACCTGCCCGCGCTGCCGGCCCGCATGGAGTGCTTCGACATCTCCCACATCAGCGGCACCTTCGTCGTCGCCTCGATGGTGCACTTCCACGACGGCCGGCCCGACAAGAACGAATACCGTCGTTTCCAGATCCGCAGCTTCATCGGCAACGACGACTTTCGCGCGATGGAGGAAGTCGTGGGCCGCCGCTACCAACGCCTCACCCACGAGGAGAAGTCATTGCCCGACCTCATCGTGAGCCGCGCTCCTCGCCCACTTCGGTTCCATCGAGCGCCTGCGCGCCGCCGGTCCCGAGAAGATCGCCGAGGTCGACGGCTTCGGCCCGAAGCTCGCCGCCGAGCTTTTCGCCTACCTGCATCCCAAGGGCAGCAGCGAGTAGTGAGTGACGAGTATTCTCCTGCTCCTGCTCATTCTCCTGCTCCGTCCCCTTACTCCTTCTCGTTCTCCGCATCTTCGTAGCGAAGCTCGCAAGAGCTTCGTTCTGGGACCGCCGCCCCTCGTCCACCCGACGTTCTTGCGAACGTCGCTACGCTTTGCGCCTCTCCGTAGCGAAGCTCGCCAGAGCTTCGTCTTGCCGCGGCCGGTCTATCGCGCCTCCCCTGCGCCGCCCCCTTCGCCCCCGCCCGACGTTCTGGCGAACGTCGCTACGATCCCTTTACCCATCTCTCTTGCGTCGCTAATGAATCGGCGAGCCACCTCTGAAATCCCCAGCAAGGCGACACGCCTTTCCCGGCCGGCTTTGCCCTTGCTGGTGGCAAAGCCGGCACCCGAGACTGCCCGCCCCCTATGCAATTTCGTATTCGCTCGTTCCCATCGTTGCTGCTTTCGGCGGTGCTGCTGACGTGCCTTGCCGCCAGCGCCCAGGCAACCGCGGAGACCGGCGCGGCCTTCGGCTCCGGCGACAACCTGAATCTCCCGCTCTCAGCTCCGGCGCGGTGGATCATCGATCCCACCCACCTCGGCACCGGCCAGGTCGACATCGCCTATGATGCCGCCGAGAAAGTCGCCGTCATGACGCCGACCTGGTCGGCCCACGACGCCGCTTCGGCCGATCCGGGGATCCGCAATACCGCCAACAGCAAGCTGTTCGTTTTCCAGCTCGTCCCCCGCAGCGATTGCACCCAGTCGGAGAGCACCTTCGAGATCAGTGTGCCGCAAGCGTACGTCTCGGAAGGCCGGCTCGGAGTCATGTTCTGCCTGCAGGGCGACAAGCACGACGACTACCTCTTCAACGGGAAGGCCTTCACGATGCAGGATTTCGCCGACGCCAAGGGCGGCTTCAAGAAACTGGTCGTGAAGGCCTCCGACTTCTCCGAGGTCGAAGCCAAACGCCGCGGAGTGGAGCGCGTCGGGTTCACCTTTTTCCGCAACGGCTCAATGCTCTCGGCCCCGATCAAAATCCGCCAGATCTCAGTGCAACTGAACAGCGCGCGAATCGTCCCTCCGGCCGCGGTGGCCCCGGTCAAGAATCCGGCCTCCTTCTACGAGTTCACTTACACAGCGGCGGCGGCGATCGCCCGACTCGAAACACGGGTCTCCACCGAATCCATGGACATCACCCGGCAGGTCGACGACGCCGGCGATGGCGCAGCGCTGATCCCCCAATGGAAGGCCGGCCAGGTACCCGACGGCCACCCGGGCAATGTGCATGTCTACCAGTCGTTGGGCGCCCCGCACAACTTCGAGCACTTCGAGGTCAATTACCTGCTGCACATCCCCCGCGCCTATTTCGAAGAGGGCAAGATCGGCCTGTACCTCTGCATCCAAGCGGGCGAGACCGGCTATTTCGTGTGGAGCGGCACCCCAAAGCCCCTGGCCTCGTTTGCCGCCAAGGCGGGGCAGGAAGTCGTCCTCACCCTGACCGAGGACGACTTCAAGACGGGCGGCGGCAAGAAGCGCGATCAGATCGAATTCGTCGGCCTGCAGATCAACCGGAATGGTTCAACCCTGACCGAGCCCATCCTGCTGAAGCGGATAACGGTCAAGCTGCCCCAGTAGGCGGCGCTGATTCGAGGGGTGGACTTGGCGCGCCGGCGAGAGGTCGAACGGTGCCAGCCGCCCGAGTCAGCCCGACGTTCTTGCGAACATCGCTACGCCCCGCCCCTCCCCGTAGCGAAGCTCGCAAGAGCTTCGTCCGAGGTCGTCGTCGCCCCCGGCATCTCGTCCGCTCAACGTTCTTGCGAACGTCGCCACACACCGCGCCCATCCTCCTTGCCCGCGGCCGTACCGGCTGGCACCGTCGAGCGCTTCGGTACACCGCCACCATGCCTCTTCGCCTCCGGACCAGCCTCGCCCTCTCCGCACTCCTGCTCGGCACCGCCGCCCTGCGAGCCGACGTGAAACCCGCGGCCATCTTCACTGATCACGTCGTCCTGCAACGCGACGCTGTCGTCCCAGTCTGGGGCACCGCCAAACGCGGCGAGAAGATCACCGTCACCTTCCGCGGCCAAACCCTCGCCACCAAGGCCGACCGCGACGGTAATTGGCGCGTCGACTTCGCTCCGTTGGCTCCCAGCACTTCACCCGCCGATCTCGTGATCGACGGCAACAACACCGTCACCCTCCGCGACGTCCTCGTAGGCGACGTCTGGCTCTGTTCCGGCCAGTCCAACATCGAGTGGCCCGTGCGCCTCGCTGACAACGCCGCCCTCGCTGTCTCCACGGCCCAACTCCCGCTCATCCGCCATTTTAAGGTCGCCCAACAGATGGCGCACGCCCAACCCGCCGCCGATGTCCAGGGCGCATGGACGGTATGCACCCCGGAGACGGCACCGCACTTCACCGCCGTCGGCTTCTTCTTCGGCCGCGAGCTTCAGCGGGAACTCGGGATCCCGATCGGCCTGCTCAACATTTCCTGGGGTGGCACGCCCATCGAGTCCTGGCTCTCCCCTGCGATGCTCACCGCCTCGCCCCACGCGGCCTCCGTCGCCTCCGCCTGGGCGAAGATCGTCGCTGAATATCCGCCCAAAAAAGCCGCCCACGACCAGAAGATGGCTGAGTGGCAACAACGCGCCGACGCCGCCAAAGCCGCCGGCCAGCCCGAGCCGGGCGACCGGCCCTGGCGACCCACCGGCCCCGGCCTGCCGGAGGAGCCCACCGTCGTCTGGCAGGGTATGGTCGCGCCCGTCGTCCCTTTTGCTATTCGAGGCGTGGTTTGGTACCAGGGGGAAAGCAACGTCGGCCGCGAAGCCGAGTACCGCGATCTCTTCCCTGGTCTCATCCGCGGCTGGCGCGACGCCTGGGCCGCAGCCGCGCAGCCGCCCACTCCCGCCGCGGAGCCGCGCAAAAAGAAGAAACGCAAGGAAGCCGAGGTGTTCGTAGCCCCCGCCCTCCAGGTCGCCGCGTCCCCGTTCGCCTTCCTCTTCGTCCAACTGCCCAACTACGCCGACAATAATCCCGACGGCACTTCCTGGGCGCGTCTGCGCGAAGCGCAGGCCGCCGCGCTCGCCCTACCCGCCACCGGCATGGCCGTGACCCTCGACCTCGGCGAGAGCGCCAACCTCCACCCCACCCACAAACAGGAAGTGGGCCGCCGCCTCGGCCTCGTCGCCCGCGCCCAAGTGTATGGCGAGGGTGTCGACGATGCCGGCCCCACCTATGCCGAACACTCGCTCGAGGCCAATGGCTCGATCCGGGTTCGCTTCGACCACGCCCAGATCGGTTTGGTCTGCCGCGGCCCGCGCCTGCAGGGTTTCCTCATCGCCGGCGCCGACCGCGTTTTTCAACCGGCCGACGCCCGCCTTGAGGGCGATGCGGTCATCGTCACCAGCCCGGCGGTGAAAGCCCCGATGGCTGTGCGCTACGCCTTCGCCAACGATCCGCAGCCCGCCCCCAATCTCTACAACGGCGCCGGACTCCCCGCCGCCCCCTTCCGCACGGACAGTTGGTAGAATCCCTGTCGCGAAGCTCGCCAGTGCTTCGGTTCATTCCCCGTAGCGAAATTCGCCCAGAATTTCGTGTCGGCTCCCTCGTAGCGAAGCTCGCAAGAACTTCGTTCGCACGCCCCGCACCCTCCGCCCAGCTTCGGCCCCCCCTTCAATAGTGTGCACAAGGCGGCGGTTTCACCCGGCCCTACCCTGGCGCATGCTCTCCCCGCTCCTTCTGTAGTGGAGATCCCTCCATCGCCCCGGCCCCACGGCTCTCCGTCCCATCCACGGACCACCGCCCCCCCGGCCACCGTCCACTGTCCACCGTATCCCCTCCCCATGCCCCGATTCCTCTTTCCCCTCGCCCTCTTTCTCACCGCGCTGACGCTCCACGCCGCCCCGCTCAACCGCGGCGAGGTCCACGTCTGGGCCGCCCAGGAGATCACCCTTCAATCGGCGCGCGACTACGCCAACCCCTACGCCGACGTCGTTTGCTGGATCGAGCTCGAGGGCCCCGGCTTCGCGAAACGCGTCTACGGGTTCTGGGACGGCGGCCGCACCTTCAAAGTACGCTTCGTCGCCACCACCCCGGGCGACTGGCATTGGCGCGCGGCCTCCAACCAGCCCGCCGACACCGGCCTCAACGGAGGCACCGGCGCCCTGCGCGCCGTCGCCTGGACCGACGCTGAGATTCAGGCCAACCCCAACCGGCACGGTTTCCTCCGCCCCACCGCCAACGGCCACGCGCTGCAACACGCCGACGGCACCCCGTTCTTCATGGTCGGCGACACTTGGCTTGCCGCCTCGACTTGGCGCCTGCCCTTCCGTGGCGTGCGCGCCGCCGCCGACTACGAACCCGCCCCCGGTATCAGCTTTGAGGAGGCCGTGGCCTGGCGCAAACGCCAGGGATTCAACTCCGTGAGCCTCATCTCCGCCTTCCCCAACTGGGCCACCGACCAGCGCGGCGCCACCTTCAAGAACGCCGACGGGGTCTTCCTCCGCAACGCTTGGGAGAAGTTCGGCCACTGGGCCCCTGGCGCCGCGATCACCACCGCCGACGGCGCCACCACCACCGCCAAGGACATGCACGACGAGTCCGGCCAACGGCCGTTCGAGCTCTTCGCCGACCGCGACGGACTCGCCAACTTCGACCGTATCAACCCCGCCTACTTCCGCAGCCTCGACCGCAAGCTCAACCACCTCGCCGAGGAGGGCTTCGCGCCGTTTCTGGAAACCGTGCGCCGCGATCACGGGCCGTCCTGGAAGGCCTACTTCGACTTCAACGCCTCGTACGCCCGCTTCGTCCAGTACCTGATCGCCCGTTACGGCGCCTACAACCTCGTGTTCAGCGGTATCCACCTCGACTGGATTCCCCAGGACTACTCGCTCACCGCCGCCGAGTGGAACGCCGCGCTCGTCCACCACCTCAAGACCTACGGCCCGCCGCCCTTCGGCCAGCCCGTCACCGCCCTCATCGACAGCTCCACGTACCAGCGCTTCGGGCACGGCGACGCCTGCCCCTGGCTGACGATGCACACCGTGGGCAACAACCCGCGCAACCACGCCATCTACGCCTCCATCGAGGAGCTCTTCCACCTCACCCCCGCGGCCCCGGCGGCCAACCTCGAGCCCTACTACGCGGGCTGGAACCACGACATCAACCGCCCCGGCGGCGAGACGCCCGCCCCCGGCTCGGCCCGCGACGCCTACTTCGCCCGCGCCCAGATGTACGGCTCCGTGCTCTCCGGCGGCCTCGCCGGCCATGTCCACGGCACCGGGGCCTACGATCTCACCACCACCGGCGAGCCCGAGGGCTGGCGCCCCTACGTCTGGGAAGCGCTGCGTTTCCCCTCCGGCGGACAAATGCGCCACCTGCGCGACTTCGTGCTCTCCGAAGGCGGCCGTTACCAGGAATTGGAGCCTGTACCCACCGCGCTCGCGCCGCGTATCGCCCCCGGCTCCCTCGCCGACGGGCTCGACGGCTGGTCGTTCCTGCTGCGCACCCGCGCCACCGACTTCGCCCTCGCGTATTTTGAAAACGGTGCGGCGCCGGCGCGCCTCGCCGGTTTCCCCGCCGGAGCCGCGTACCGCTGGAGCTGGTTCGACCCGCGCAGCGGCACCTGGTCCGCGCCGCTCACGCTCGCCGCCGATGCGGCCGGTACCCTCGCCACGCCGGCCTTCCCCGCTGGCGCCCCCGCTTCCGCCGCCGACTGGGCCGCAAAGATCCTGCGCGTGAAGTGATCGTGCTCGTCCTCCTCCGTAGCGAAGCTCGCTAGAGCTTCGTCTGTAGCGGCCCTCTCCTCCGCCCAACGTTCTTGCGAACGTCGCTACGCCCTTCCGGCCTCCCCGTAGCGAAGTTCGCCAGAGCTTCGTTCCCTCGGTCGCAGGCAACGGTCCCTCTCAAATCACCGGACACGACTAACCGATCACGTCCCGCTATTCACTGCCCCCTTCCATGCGCCTTCCCCTCGCCCTCGCGCTCACCTTCGTTCCCCTCGCCCTCGCTGCCGCCGACGCCCCCGCGCCTGCTTCCGCCAAAACGCTGCCCACCCCGCCGCCCGCCCCTTGGCTGCTCTCCAAGGAGGAGCGCCAGCGCCAGGAGCAGCTCGCCAACGCCGACCGTCAGCGCCTCATGGATCTGCTCGGTATCGCCGAACCGAAGAATCTCCCGCCCGAAGAGAGCGACCCCAAACGCCCGGCCGGCCTCACCCGTCCGGCCAACAATCCCAATGGTTGGACCGACGCCGCCGGCCGCTTCGTCGTCCGCTCTCCCTGGGGCAACTGGATCAACTACGATCTCACCAAGGCCGCCACCAGCCCGCTCCCAGACCCGCTCCTCCTCGCCAACGGCCAGCCTGTGACCAACGCCGCCACCTGGACCCAGCAGCGCCGCCCCGAGATCGCCGAGATCTTCGCCCGTGAGATCTACGGACGCATTCCTGCCGAGACGCCCAAGATCACCTGGGAGGTCACTGCTGCTGATCCGCAGTCCCCGGACAGCAAGGTGACGACAAAGCAGATCGTCGGCCGCGTCGACAACGCTAAGCTCCCATCGGCCAGCCCCGCCATTTTCCTCACCCTCCACCTTCCCGCCGACGCGAAGGGCCCCGTGCCCGTGATGGTCGCCATCGGTGGTTTCGGGCCGCCGCCAGGGTTCGCCGGCCCCAAGGGCCCGACCGCCATGGACCTCGTCCTCGCGCAAGGCTGGGGCTACGCCACCTACAATCCCTACGCCGTCCAGGCCGACACCGGCGCCGGGCTCACCGAGGGTATCATCGGGCTCGTGAACGAGGGCAAGCCCCGCCAGCCCGACCAATGGGGCGCGCTCGCCGCCTGGTCCTGGGGCCTGAGCCGCGCGATCGACTACTTGGATACCGATCCCGCCGTCGATGCCCGCCGCCTCGGCGTCGAGGGGCATTCCCGTTTCGGCAAGACCGCGCTCCTGGCCGCCGCGCTCGAGCCCCGCTGGGCGATCGCCTACGCCAGCTGCTCGGGCGAAGGCGGCGCCAAGCTCCACCGTCACGACTACGGCGAGTCGGTCGACATCGTGGCTTGGGGTGGCGAATACCACTGGATGGCCGGCAACTTCCTCAAGTACGCCGGCCACTGGCAGGACCTGCCCATCGACCAGCACGAGCTCATCGCCCTGGTCGCGCCGCGCCCGATCTTCATCACCGGCGGCACGGAGGATCTCTGGCCGGATCCCGTGGGCATGTTCGAGGCCTGCGTCGCGGCCGGCCCGGTCTACCGCCTGCTCGGCCAGGCCGACGTCGGCGCCACCGCGATGCCCGCCCCGGACGTGGCGTTGATCACCGGTGACATCGGTTTTCGCCTTCACACCGGCGGCCACACCGATCTCCCCGACTGGCCCGCCTTCCTGCAATTCGCCGGCAAGTACTTCGCGCCAGCAAAACCGTAGAGGCGGGCGCAGGTTCTGTTCCCCGGAGTCCCGTTCTCCGTAGCGAAACTCGCAAGAGTTTCGCCCCCCCACGGTCATCTCGGTGCGGACCGTGAGTTCGGACAACGTCGGCTTCGTGCCCGCGCATCCACTCTCCCTTCCTCGCAGGATTCCGGGCTGCGGCGAGCCCCGCTCGTTCGCCGCTTGCCCGCAACAACCGCCCAACAACACTCCCGCTCAACGAACCAAACGGCGACACCCCGTCACCGAACAGCCCACCCCGCGCCCCCCGGCTTCTCACCACGGTTAAGACGTGGCCTCTTTTCAATTCAGAGAATGAATCGCATGAAAACGCTTCTCTCGATCACGGTCGGATTGCTGATGCTCGCCATTCTTCCGAACCATACCCGGGCAGCCGGAGAGAGGACTCCTGCACAGAACGATCCGATCAGCGTCGATTTCCCCAACGAGGACCGCCTGACCGTACTCAGAAACGTCGGCGATCTGTTCCGGCTGAACTTGGTCATCCCCGGAGATTTCCCCACGGACCGGGTATCACTCAAACTCCGAGCGGTAACGTGGCGCCAGCTGTTCCGGGAGACCCTGGACGGAACCGGCTACACCTTTGTGGAAGGCGAACAGGCGGTGCACATCGTCCGGGAGCGCGAGCCACAGGCGATGGCCGCCCGGGACGCGAAAGTGGACCGAATCCTGATCTCCGAAATCATGAAGAGCCGACAGATCATCGCCCGTCTCGCAGCCGCAGACGCGCCACCCCTTCCAAATGACTTGAGACAAGCCATTGTCGCCTATGCGGTAGATCCAAAACAGCGGGCGGAAAGCCTTCTGCTGAGAATGCGTGAGGTCATGCCCGCTAAAGAGTGGCACCCCGGGAGCGAGATCGCCCAGCGTCTCGTCGGGACTTGGCACTATGAGGAAACCGACGGTCCGACGCCCTGCCGAAGCACCATGTCATTCCAGAAAGATGGGACCTTCGAAGAGGAAATCCTGCTCACCGATTCCCGCTTGGAATTGCCGATTCGTATCCGAGTCGAGGGATTCTGGACCTTGGACAAAACAACGTCGACGGTACGAACGCTGATCACCGACTCGTCGGAGCCGAAGTATTTCAAGCCCGGTCGAAGCACCAAACGCGAGATAGTCTCCTTGGACGATGGAGTCTGGCGATTCTGTTTTGACGAGGGGCAAACCGTGTTCATTGCCCAGCGACCGAGGGCGGCTGAATCATCACGCACCGAATCCAAGAAATAGTCCTAGTCGAGGACTACCACTAGACCCAGCCCCGCATGACCACCAAGAATCCGACCATCGCCCCGTGGCACCCCGGCGAAATCCTCAAGGAGGATTGGCTCGCCGATTACGGGCTCACCCAGTACGCCCTTGCCAAGGCGTTACGCATTCCGCACAGCCGCCTGACCGACATCATCAAGGGCCGCCGCTCCATTGCGGCGGACACCGCGCTTCGCCTCGCGCGCTTCTACGGCAATTCGGCCGCCTTCTGGCTCAACCTGCAGTCCGACTACGACCTGCGAACCGCCGATACCGGCAAGATCGCCGCAGAGGTCCAACCTCGCGCCGCCTAGCGCGCTTCCTCGCGCGCCCCTGCGGAGGGCCCGGCAGCTCCGTGGCTCCGCTACTGTCGGAGCGGGACCCGAAAGAGTCTCGCCCTCACTTCGGGTTCCTCGTAGCGAAACTCGCTGGCGGTTTCGTCCACCGCCGGCACGGTCGCAGTTCCCCAGCGACGTTCTCCCTAGCGCGGAGGTACCACAGGCCCATGGCGAGCGGGCAACCTGCGCCCGACGCCGCGCCGCCGCCACCACTCCCGTTCCTATCGAGCGGCAATCCCGTCGTCGTAGTGTGATCGCCACTCCTCACTGGATTTCCACTCTCGGGCTTCGGCCATGCGCTTTTTCCTCATCGATCGAATCACTCTTTGGGGAGCCGGGACTCCGGGCCGAAGCGGTCAAGAATGTCGCCCTGAGCGAGGATTTCTTCGACGACCACTTCCCGCGCCGGCCGGTCATGCCGGGCGTCCTCATCCTCGAAGGTATGGCTCAGTTGTCGGGTCTGCTGCTGGAGGCTGGGCTGCAGGAGAAACCCGCCAAGAGCGCGAAGGCCGTGCTCACCATCCTCGAGAAAACGAAATTCCGGGCGCTGGTACGTCCCGGGGATGCCTTGCAGTACTGCGCCGAGGTGGTCGCGCTCAACGAGGCGGGCGGAAAGACCAGGGTCAAGGCGCTCCGCGACGGACTGATCGTCACGGCCACGGAGATGGCGTTCGCCTTCAAAGAGGTGCAGGACCCGCTGCTCGACGAGAAGCATCGCCGCCTGATGGATCTTTGGCTGGGCCGGAGCTGAACGCCGCGCATGCCGGACTCCATTGTCATCACCGGGATTGGGATCATAACGCCGCTGAGCGCCTCTCCCCACGCGGTGCTGGACAGGATCGCACGGGGGGATTGCGCGGCCGCGGCGCCGGAGGATTTTTCGACCGAGGCTTTCGCCTGCCCCCACTGTGCACGGGTGCAGGGCTTCCGTCCGCAGGACCACATCCGGGAGCCCAAACTGGCCCGCCTGATGAACCGGGACGCGCAGTTCGCCGTGGCGGCCGCCCGACCGGCGCGGGAGGACGCGAAGCTCACCGTGGGCGAAACCTACCTGCCGGAGACGATCGCGGTGTATGGCGCGGCCGGCATGGCAGGCCTTCCCCTCACCGAAGTGCTGCCGCTCCTGCGTGCCTCGGTGTCGGATACTGGGGAGTTCGACCCTGCGCGCTTCGGTCGCGAGGGATTGCGCACCGTCAATCCTCTCCTCTCCTTCAAGATCCTCGGCAACATGCCGCTGTGCTTCGTCTCCATCTGCGAGAACCTCCGCGGGCCGAACGCCATCTACACGCCATGGGAGGGTCAGGGCGCGCGAGCGATCGAGGCCGGGGTCGAGGCGCTCCTCGCCGGCGACGCCGAGTGCGCGCTGGTCGGCGGCTGCGATGTGAAGACTCACGAGCTCGCCTTTCTCGGCCTGCAGCATGAGGGCTGCTTCCGCTCCTGGACGGAGACCGGCGCCGGGCCGGTTCCGGGCGAAGGCGCGGCTTTTCTCCTCCTGGAAACGGAAGCCCGGGCCCACGCCCGGGGGGCGCGGATCCACGCCTGCCTCGACGCCTTTGCCTTCCGGACACGCCGTCCCGCCGATACAACCGCGGAGATCTGCGCCGCTCTCTGGCAGGGGTTGAACCTGCGCGGGCCGCTCGCCGCAGTGGTGGCCGCCGCCAACGGCACGCCCGCACTTGAACAGGCCGAGCAGCAGGCCCTCGCCGACCACGGAATCCGGCCCACAGTGACGCTCGCCCCGAAAAAGCACACCGGCGACCTGTTCGCCGGAGCCGCCACGCTGCAACTGGCACTCGCCGCGGTCCTCGCCGCGCGCGGCGAAGGCCGGGTGCTCGCCCACTGCCTCGGCCACGGCAGCGAACAGGCGGCGTTCCTCCTTTCTCCTCCATGAATCAGCGCGTCGTGATCACCGGGATCGGGCTGACGTCGCCAGTCGGGCGCGGCCGGGACGATTGTTGGCAAAATCTGCTGGCGGGTGAATCGGGGGTGGGACCGATCACCCTGTTCGATGCGCGGGCGCTGGCGGTGCGTATCGGCGGCGAGGTCAAGCGGCTGGATACCGCACCAGTCCTGCGGGCGTTCCCCTCTGTGGCCGGCGAGAAGGACCGCAAGATTCTGCTCGGGCTCGATGCCGCGCTCCAGGCTGTCGCGGATGCGGGAATTCCCACCGCAGCGCTCGCGGCGGCATCGGTGCACATCGGCGTCAGCCTGGAAACGTTCTTCCTGGAAGATGCAGCGGCGCAGTCCGCCGGCGCCGCACTCCCGGCCCAGATGCGAGGCGGCGGACCCACGATCCAGTTACAGTCCCCGCTCGACCGGTTGGCCGAACTGCTCGGCGCGCGCTGGGGCCTGTTCGGCGGCCGCTGGACCAACTGCTCGGCCTGTGCCGCCGGGGCCCAGGCGGTGGGCGAAGCATTCCGCCGGCTGCGCGCCGGAGCCGGTTCGGTCGCGCTCGCCGGCGCCGCCGACAGCATCCTGCATCCGCTCGGCTTGGGCGGCTTCGGGTTGCTGCGTATCCTCGCTCCGGAAAATGAACACCCCACAAGGGCCTGCCGGCCGTTCGACGCGACGCGCCAGGGTACCGTGCTCTCCGAGGGCGCGGCGTTTCTGGTGCTTGAAACGCTCGCCCACGCCCGCGCCCGCGGTGCGGCAATCGTGGCCGAGATTATCGGCTTCGCGACGACACTCGACGCCTTCCGCGTCAGCGATCCGGCCCCCGACGGCGAAGGCGCGGCGCGCAGCATGTCCCGCGCGATCGCCGATGCCGGGCTCAGCCCGGAACAGATCGGCGCCATCAACGCGCACGGCACCGGCACCCCGAAAAACGACGCCGCCGAGGCCCTCGCCATCGGCCGCGTCTTCGGCGCCCACGCCCGCCGGACACCCGTGACCGCCAACAAATCCATGACCGGGCACATGATCGCCGCCAGCGGTGCGTTCGAGGCGGCCGTTTCGGCGCTAACGCTGCACACCGGCTGGCTGCCGCCCACACTCAACCTCACCCACCCCGATCCGCTCTGCGACCTCGACCATGTGATGGGCGCACGCCGGCTTTACGCGGGCGATACCGTGCTCTCCAATTCCTTTGGCTTTGGCGGCCAAAACGCTTCGCTGGTGTTCCGGCGCCACCCCTCGACATGAACGACGAATACGAATCGCTCCTCGCCCGCCTGCGAGCGCGGCGTTCGATCCGGGAATTCCTGGACCGCCCGGTGGCGCGCGAGGATCTGGCGCGGTTGTTCGAGGCTGCGCGCTGGGCGCCCTCGAACCACAACCGACAGCCGTGGCGGTTTCTGGTACTCGAGGACCGCGCGCGCATCGCCGCCCTCGCGGCGGGCGTCGGTCACCGTCTCGGCGAACTC
>JADJTK010000027.1 GCA_016711225.1 Opitutaceae bacterium | reverse complement strand
GCAGCGCCTCCTGTGCGTGGACCACCTTGTTGAGGTCGAGGCTGTGCTGCTGGAAATGGCTGCGCCCAGAATAGGCGAGCATCTGGCGTGTGAGGTCGGCGGCGCGACGGGCCGCGAAGGCGGCGTCGGCGATGGAGGGGCGGGTGCCGTGGTCGGCGGGCAGCTCGACCAGGGCGAGCTCGAGATTGCCGAGCACGCCGGTGAGCATGTTGTTGAAGTCGTGCGCGATGCCGCCCGCGAGCACGCCGAGGCTTTCGAGCTTCTGGGCCTGGAGCAAACGGCGCTCCAAATCGAGGCGTTCGGCCTCGGCTTGTTTGCGCTCGGTGAGGTCGAAGTCGAAGCAGTAGAGCTCCGGGCTGCCTCCGGGCAGGCGGATCACGGCGTGGCTGGAGAAGACGGACACCGGCGTACCGTCCTTGCGCTGAAGTTGAACCTCGCCCGGGGGGATGGGTCGGCCCGAGGTGACCATCTGATGGATGGCGATGCGCACCTCGTCGCGCATCGGCGGCGGGATGATGAGCTGGGTCAGGTTGCGGCCGAGTGCTTCGGCTGCGGTGTAGCCGTAAATATTTTCGCTGGCGGCGTTCCAGTAGCGCACGGTGCCGTCGGGGCCGTAGCCCTGCACGGCCACGGTGGGTACGCGACCGAGGAGCAGGCGGAATCGCTCCTCGCTTTGGCGCAGCGCCTCGGCCACGCGTTCGCTCTCCTCAGTGAGAAGCTTGCGCCGGGTGCTGTCGCGCAGCGTCACGAAAAGCCGGGCCCCTGGACCTTCGCAACCGGCGCGGATGCCCACCTCCACCCAGAAGAGCCTGCCTCCGCGGGTGCGTGCCCGCCAGTCGAAGAGTTGCGGCCCCTCGGTACGGGCGCGGGCCAGCCAGACGAGGGCGTCGGCCCCGGTGTAGGGCGGCACCCCGGTGCCGAGTTCCCCGATGCTGAGGGCGGTGAGCTCCTCGCGGGAGTATTCAAACATCCGGCATGCCGTGGCGTTGACCTGGAGGATACGGCCGGTGGCGGCGTCGTGCACGAAGAGCGCGTCGGGAATCGAATCGAAGACTTCGCGCCACGCCGAGTCTTCGGCCGGTGATGCCGCGCTGGTGGGCAGTTCTTCGATCGACTCCATCACGCCGCCGGGCAGCCCGCGGACGTCGAAAAGCGGTTCGGCGCGCACCCGACGGGTGTGGCCGTCGGCGAAGGCAAAGGTGCCGGAGTGGGGCGGCCGTCGGCTCGCGTCTGCAGGACCGGGCAGCCTGGCCCGCAGGGCGGCGTGCCGAGCCCGGCCAAGCAGGCCATGGCCTCGGGCGGGGCGGGTGCGGCGCCGTCGGCCCACGCCACCGCGGTGGCGTTGCGCCAAGTCACCGTGAGGCTGCGGTCGTACGCGATAACTGCAGCCGGGCTCGGCGCGTGGGCGGCCGTGCCTGGCTCGGTGGGGCCCTTACCGCTGGTGGTCTCCGGTTCGGTGACGCTCATGGCGAGGCGGCCGCGTAGTTTTGGCCGCCGGGGGCGGTGCGGGCGCACAATCCTTGGCGCGGGCCCAGGCAGGCCGGCCGATGGCGTCTTGGGAGGTGGGCGACCCGGAGGGGCAAGGAGAGAGGGGGCGACGAAGCGGGGCGAGCTGAGACCGGGGTGGGGGCGGGCGCAAGCGCGTTTGTATTCTGGAGAGCCGCCTTCGCTTGCACGGTGTGCCAAGGCGTGCACGGTTGCCCGGTGACGATGCCGCGACTACGACCAGACGAGGGAAGGAGCGGTCCATGAGCGCCTTTGTTCCGCCCGGAGACTGTCCCAACTGCGGCGAGTCCGTGCCGAAGGGCGCAGCTTCATGTCCCCACTGCGGGGCCGATGAGCGTGCCGGCTGGAATGTGGAGACTTACCTCGACGGGGTCGACCTCCCGGAGGAGGACGAGGGTGAGTTCCGGCGCCAGGTGGAACTCGCCTCGGCCGGCGGGGCGCCCCGCGGTGGCCGGGCGTGGCTGACGTTCGCGTTGGTGGTGCTGCTGGTGCTGGTATTCAGCGGCGCCTGGTGGTGGTGGCGGTAGGGGACTAGTCGTGCGAGGGAGCTGAAGCGGCTCGGCGGAGCCTCGCCCTCCAACGCCTGTGGGAGCGAGCTTGCTCGCGACGGGCTGCCCCCGAAAGTCGGGTGCAAGCACCCTCCCACAACGAAAGAGCCGCGCCGATCGCCGGACCGGCTCGTGCGGGGCCTCGCCAGCGGTGCGGACGCGCGGCGAGGGAGGGACTGCCGCGCGTAGGATGGTTCCTACGACGAGCGGTCGGCGGCGACGGCGCCGCGGGTTAGCGCTGGACGGTGGCTTGCTGGCGAAGGTCGGCGGAGGAGGCGCCGGCGCGGATCGTCCATGCCCCGCTGGGGATCTCGTAGTCGCCCTTCTTGACGCTCCAGCGCCGGAGGGCCGTGGTTGGCACGGTGAGGGTCACGGTCTGGGTGGCTCCTTTGGGGAGATGGACTCGGCGGAACCCGCAGAGCGATTGGGCTTCGCGGGGATGCGAGGCGGCGGGCGGCACGGCGTAGAGTTGTACCACCTCGTCGCCGTCGCGGGCGCCGCGGTTGGTGAGGTCGACCGTCACAGTGAGGCTGCCGTCCGCATTCGGCGTGGCGCGCAAGTTGGTGTAGTCGAACTGCGTGTAGCTGAGGCCGTGGCCGAAGGGGAAGAGCGCCTTGCCGGTGAAGTAGCGATACGTGCGCCCGGCCATCGCGTAGTCCTTGAAGTCGGGCAGATCCTCGGTGGCGCGGTAGAACGTCAGCGGCAGGCGGCCCGCCGGGTTGTAGGTGCCGAGCAGCACATCGGCGACGGCGGTGCCGCCGGCCTGGCCGGGGTACCAGGCCTGGAGGATGGCATTCAGGTTCTCGGCCGCCCAGGGCATCGCGATGGCGCTGCCAGACAGGTTGACGAAGACGACCGGTTTGCCGGTGGCGTGGAGCTTCTCGAGCAGACGCTGCTGCAACTCCGGTAGTTCGATGCCGAGTCGGTCGCCGCCGGTGAAGCCATCGTAGTCGACCTCCATCTCCTCACCCTCGAGCTGTGCGGAGAGTCCGCCCACGAAAACAATCACGTCGGCGTTCTTCGCCACGGCCAGGGCTTCCGCCTCGGGCGCGCCCACCGCCGGGGTGATCCATTCGAGTGCGACTTGGATGGGCCCGTCGCCCTGGATGTATTCGAGATGAATGGGCAGCGACGTGTTCTCCGCCAGCGTGACCGTGCCGGTGACGGCGCGCTCGGCGGACGCATCGCCGGCGGGCTTTTGCCACGAATCGATGACGGTCTTGCCGTCGAGCAGGAGCCTCCAGCCGCCGCGGCCCCGGACGCGGAACTGGTACTCCCCGGCGAGCGTGGTCTGGAGCTGACCTTTCCAGCGCACGGAAACATCGCGGTCCGGTACGCCGGCCGGCAGCGGCTTCAGGGGCTTCGCGGCGCGGCAGGAGAAGCACAACGGGCGGTCGTAGTCGCGGGCGGCGGGCTCACCCCGGAGTTCGCGGTTGGCGTAGAACTCGCCCTGGAACCAGGGCTGAGGAATGAGCCGCCAGGTGGTCGGGCGGGTCGCGTAATCGCAGCCGTGTGCGTAGTCGACCTGCACGCCGGCGGGTTCGAGCGCGGTCTTGAGGCCGGCGAGAATTGTCACCGGCGCGGAGGGTTCCCCGTTGTAGTTGCCAAGCAGTGCGGGCACCGAGGTGGCGTTGGGGCCGATCACGGCCACCCGGCGCAGGGCCGCCGGGCGCAAGGGAAGCACCCCGTCGTTCTTGAGCAGGACCATGGACTTGCGCGCCGCTTGATGGGCGAGGGCGCCGTGGGCGGGCGTGTCGTTCTCGGTCGGGGCGATCCGGTTGAAGGGGACGCGGTCCTTCGGATCGAAGAAGCCGAGACGGAACATCGTGCGCAGGAGGTCGTGAAGCCGTTGGTCGAGTTCGGCCTCCGCGATCAACCCGCGGTGGACGGCCTCGACAAGGGCGGTCGGTTCGAAGCCGCAGCGCACATTCATCCCAGCGCGGAGCGTCAGCGCATCCGCGGTGGCATCATCGGCCGCCCATTTGTAGGTGCGGCTGAGGTCGGCGACCGAGCCGCAATCGGAGGTCACATGGCCGTCGAAGCCCCAGCGTGCGAGTAGCTGGTACAGCAGGGGGTGGACCGAGCACGGAATGCCGTGGAGGGCGTTGTAGGCGGTCATCACGATCTCGACCTTGCCCTCGTGCACGAGGGCCTCGAAGGCCGGCAGGTAGGTCTCGTAGAGGTCGGCCGGTGACGGCGAGGCGTCGAAGACATGGCGCAGCGGCTCGGGCCCGCTGTGCACGGCGAAGTGCTTGGCGCAGGCTGCCGCCACGAGGTAGTCGGGGTTGTCGCCTTGCAGGCCGCGTACGAAGGCGACGCCGAGGCGGGCCGTCAGGAAGGGGTCCTCGCCGTAGGTCTCCTGGCCGCGGCCCCAGCGCGGATCGCGGAAGATATTGATGTTGGGCGACCAGAAGGTGAGGCCGCGGAAGATGAGTCCTTCCTCGGGCGTGCCCTTGTAGCCGTTGAACTTCGCCCGGCCCTCGACGCCGATGGTCGTCGCGATTTCGTGGTGCAGCGACTCGTCCCACATGGCGGCCAAGCCGATGGCCTGTGGGAATACGGTGGCATAGCCGGCGTTGGCCACGCCGTGCAGCGCCTCGCTCCACCAGTTGTACTTCGGGATGCCGAGCCGGGGCACGCCGGGCGTGGTGTTGCTCATCAACGACGCCTTCTCTTCAAGCGTCATGCGGGCGATGAGATCGTCGATCCGCTTGGGCTGGGGCTGGCTGAGATCGAGGTAGGGGAGCGGCGCCTCAGTGGCGGCCGCGAGCGGCTGGAGGACGAGAAGCGCCGCGAGGAGCGGGAGGAAGCGGGTCGGGGAGTGCATCGGAGGAGGGGGTTCGGGCTGGGGCTCGGCAACGGGGTGCTTTGACCAAGAATCGGAGAGGGGGAGGGGCAGCGGCTCCTTTTGGAGAGGGTGAACCACTAATGGGTTTCGCCACTGGGCGAAATTCTGAATGGGGCCCTTGGGTTGATCGCCTTCGGGGCGGTGGGAAGGGGCCCGCTGAACGCCGGGCGTTAGGGTGTGTCGCGACCGTCTGGACTATTCTCCGCGTAGCGGAAGCGCTTCGCTTCCGCACGGAACGGGAAGCCGTTCCGCTACGGGCGGAGGATCATTTCGGCTGGCCGTAGTAGGCACCGGGGCCGTGCTTGCGCTTGAAATGCTTGTTGAGCAGCTCGGTCTCGATGGTGGGCAGGTCCGGCTGGAGTTGGAGCGACATCAGCGCCATGTGCGCGATGCACTCGACGGCGACGGCGACCTCGACGGCCTTCGCGACCGTCGGTCCCCAGGTGAAGGGGGCGTGGCGGTTCACGAGCACGGCGGGGAAATCGGCCGGGTCGAGCGGGCCGGCGGCGAAGCGCTCGAGGATGACGTTGCCCGTCTCCCATTCGTAAGCACCGCCACCGATCTCGGCCGCGGTCATCTTGCGGGTGACGGGGATGTTGCCAAAGAAGTAGTCGGCGTGGGTGGTGCCGAAGATCGGGATCTCGCGGCCGGCCTGCGCGAAGGAGGTGGCGTGCGAGGAATGGGTGTGCACGACGCCGCCGATGGACGGGAAGGCGAGGAAGAGCCGGCGGTGCGTGGGGGTATCGGACGAGGGGCGCAGCGTGCCCTCGACGATCTTGCCGTCGAGGTCGACGAGGACCATGTCGTCGGGCTTGAGGGCGGTGTAGTCGACGCCGCTGGGCTTGATGGCGAAGATGCCCTTGGCGCGGTCGATGGCGGAGGCGTTGCCGAAGGTGAGGTTGATGAGCCCGTGCTTGGGCAGGGCGAGGTTGGCCTCGTAGGCTTCGCGTTTGAGTTCGGTGAGCATGGGGAGTGGGAGGAAAAAGGTAGCGAGTAGTGAGTAGCGAGTAGACGGAGGGCGGAGGCGGAGAAGTGCCAAGTAACAAGGTCCAAGTGACAAGGGGCGGAGATGGGAGGGATGCCTAGTGCTTAAGGTTGGAACGGAAGTGGGAACCGCAGATGGACGCAGAAAGGGGGAGGGGCGGTTCGGTGTCTGTGGTAGGAGCGTGCTTGCAGGCGATTCTGCGCGTGGATCACATGCGCATCATCGCTTCGAAGTGCTCGGCTTTCACCATTCCCATGTAGTATGCGAGCATGCTTGCGGCCAAGTTGCTGAAGATACAACTCAGCCAACTAGCGGGCTTGGTATCGTATTTGTTGCTGAGCCAATGGAGGAGGTAGACCTCGCTGGTGATAATCGGCAGTGCGCAGACCAGAGCCGCGACATCAAACGAATCGGCCGGAAACGAGACCGCAAGTTGCAGCCAGATGGATGTGCCCACGAAGGCGATTCCGAATGCGCGGAGAAGCGCCGGAATTCGTGGCTGGCATGGCGCGAATAGAGCGAGAATCGCACCCTTGAACGCGATTGGAGTGATGAGAATCATCACAACCCTCTCGAAATGCACCTTGGCCGGAGTGATCGGGATGGCGTGCGCGTTGGCTGCGACTCCGAGCACGAACAACACTACGGCGACTTGGCGGAGTCTCTTCATATGATCAGAGGAGTGTCCGGCGGAGGAAGTGAGGGCAACGCTGGAGCGCCGAGCTTTGTCGCAGACGTTGGGTGACGGCGGCGGCGCCAGCCCTCTGTTCTTCGCGTGGAAGAACGCGTGGCGGTGCCCTTCATCGGGGCTGCCTCATCGTTTGGCCTCCCTCGGGCGGATGGACGGGATTGACCTCAATCCCGTCCGACCGCGTTGAGGTTAACGCGGTCCACCTTCGGAAGCGTGCGCTAGCCTCAGGCCCGGAATCCTTGGGCGAGGTGATAGTAGACCTCGTTGTTGCGCAGGGTTTGCTTGAATTCGCCGAGGCGGGTGTCGGCGTCGATCTTGACGAGTTCGATACCGGCGATGGTCGCGAAGTCCTCGAGCATCTCGCTGGTGACGCAGTAGCTGTAGCCGGTGTGGTGCGCACCGCCGGCGAGGATCCAACAGCCGCAGGCGGTCTTGAAGTCGGGCTGGCATTCCCACACCGCGCGGGCGACGGGGAGCTTGGGCAGCTTCGGCGTCTTCACCGCGGTGACTTCGTTCACGATCAGGCGGAAGCGGTTGCCGAGGTCGACGAGCGAGGCGTTGAGCGCGGGGCCGGCGGGGGCGTCGAACACCATACGCACGGGGTCCTCCTTGCCGCCGATACCGAGAGGATGGATCTCCACCGTCGGCTTGGTGGCGGCGATGGTCGGGCAGACTTCGAGCATGTGCGAGCCGAGTACCTGGTGGCCCTTGGGCGACATGTGGTAGGTGTAGTCCTCCATGAACGAGGTGCCACCCTTGAGGCCTTCGGCCATGACCTTCATCGCGCGCAGCAGTGCGGCGGTCTTCCAGTCGCCTTCGGCGCCGAAGCCGTAGCCATCGGCCATGAGGCGTTGCACGGCGAGGCCGGGGAGCTGACGCAGCCCGTGGAGATCCTCGAAGGTGGTGGTGAAGCCCTTGAAGCCGCCCTCCTCGAGGAAGGCGCGCAGGCCGAGCTCGATGCGGGCGCTGTAGCGGAGCGAGTCGTGGCGGGCGCCGCCCTTGCGGAGTTCCTTGGCCACGGTGTAGGTTTTCTCGTACACGGCGCAGAGGGCGTCGACGGCCTTCTCGTCGATCGCGGCGTCGGAGATCTTGGCGACGAGGTCGCCGATGCCATAGCCGTTGACGGCGAAGCCGAATTTCATCTCGGCGGAGACCTTGTCGCCCTCGGTCACGGCGACCTGGCGCATGTTGTCGCCGAAGCGGGCGAACTTGGCGCCCTGCCAGTCGTGCCAGGCGCGGGCGGCGCGCATCCAGGCGCCGAGGCGGTCCTGGACTTCCGGATCCGACCAGTGGCCGACGACGACCTTGCGGCCGAGGCGCATGCGCGTGTGGATGAACCCGGCCTCACGGTCGCCGTGGGCGGCCTGGTTGAGGTTCATGAAGTCCATGTCGATCGTGCTCCAGGGCAGATCGCGGTTGAACTGGGTGTGGAGGTGGACGAAGGGCTTCTGCAGGGCGGTGAGGCCGCGGATCCACATCTTGGACGGCGAGAAGGTGTGCATCCAGAGCACGAGGCCGGCGCAGTTGGCGTCGGCGTTGGCCTCGAGGCAGACGCGCGTGATCTCGTCGGGGGTGGTGACGAGGGCCTTGAAGACGGTCTTCAACGGCAGCTTCTTGGCGGCGGCGAGGGCTTGGGCGACCTCGGTGGCGTTGGCGGCGACCTGCTTGAGCGGACCGGGGCCGTAGAGATGCTGCGAGCCGCAGACGAACCAGATGACGGGAGTGGCGATGGAGTTCATGGAGAAGGGGCGTGAGGGAATGAAAGAATGAGGGAAGTCAGATCGGAGAGGATCACAGAGGGACGGAAGAGGGGGAGGAGCGCACGGAGTAGTATTTGGCTATCTGGTGCTGTCCTCTGTGGGCTCCTCTTCTCTCTGTGCGCTCTGTGTTCTGTTCGGGGATTGAATCGTGACGTTTCAGTTGGCGGCTTCTTTGATCGTGAGGAGCTGCTTCATCACTTGGCCGAGGTCGGAGGTCGGGTTGCGCCCACCGAAGGCGTCGTGGAGCTGGCGATAGAGCGCGTAGAGTTCGTCGTAGGTTTTGCGATTCGCGGCGATCGGTCGGTATTGCTTCTTCTCGAGCGAGGTCATCTTGCGCTGCGCGGTGGCGAAATCCTTGTGCGCCCCGGCGAGCACGGCGGCGGCGACGGCCGAGCCGAGCGCGCAGGCCTGCGAGGAACCGGCGACGAGCATGGTGCAACCGGTGACGTCGGCATAGATCTGCATGAGCAGCGGATCCTTGCGGGCGATGCCGCCGGCGCAGACGATGCGGTCGAGCGGGACGCCGTATTCGCGGATCCGCTCGATGATGGCGCGGGCGCCGAAGGCGGTGGCCTCGAGCAGCGCGCGGTAGATCTCGGCGGAGGAGGTGTGCAGCGTCTGGCCGAGGAGCAGGCCGGTGAGGCGCTGGTCGACGAGGATGGTGCGATTGCCGTTGTTCCAGTCCAGGGCGAGTAGGCCGCTTTGGCCGGGCTTCTGTTTGGCGACCTCGGCGCCGAGCTTGGCGTGCAGGGAGGCGTCGCCGCGGCAGACGCCCTCGACCCACCATTTGAAGATGTCGCCCACGGCGGACTGGCCGGCCTCGATGCCGTAGTAGTCGGGCAGGATCGCGCCCTTCACGATGCCGCAGATGCCGGGGATGTCGGGCACGGTCTTTGCGGCGGAGACCACGCCGCAGTCGCAGGTGGAGGTGCCGATGACCTTGACGAGGGTGCCTTCGGTGACGCCGCAGCCGATGGCGCCGTAATGGACGTCGAATTCGCCGATGGCGATGGGGATGCCGGCGGGCAGGCCGAGCTTCTTGGCCCAGTCGGGGCAGAGTGCGCCGGCGGCGGTGCTGGCGTCGTGGGCCTCGGTGTAGAGGCGGTCGCGCAGTTCGGCGAGGGCCGGGTCGAGCAGGGCGAGAAACTCCTTGTCGGGCAGGCCGCCCCATTCGGCGCAATACATCGCCTTGTGGCCGGCGGCGCAGACGCCGCGTTTCACCTGCACCGGATCGGTGACGCCGGCGAGCACGGCGGGCACCCAGTCGCAGAGCTCAACCCATGAGTACGCGGCGTCGAAGACTTTCGGGGCGACGTTGCGGCAGTGCCAGATCTTGGACCACCACCACTCCGAGGAGTAGGTGTTGCCGCACTTGGCGAGGAACTGCGGGCGGTGCTTGGCGGCGAGCTCGGTGATCTGGGCGGCCTCGCGCCAGCTGGTGTGGTCCTTCCAGAGCCAGCACTGCGCGGCGAGGTTCTTGGCCCACTTCTTGTTGAGCGCGAGCGGGACGTTGGTCTTGTCGACTGGGATCGGGCTGGAGCCGGTTGTATCCACGCCGATGCCGACGACGGCGGAGGGCGAGAAGCCTTTGACCTTCTTCGCCTGGGCGAGCGCGCCCTTCACACTCTTCTCGAGGCCGAGCAGGTAGTCGCCGGGATGCTGGCGGGCGAGGTGGTGATCCTTCGGGTCGAGCAGGATGCCCTGCTGGCCGGAGGGGTAGTTGACGACGCAGGAGGCAATTTCCTGGCCGTTGGCGCAGCGGACGAGGAGCGCGCGCACAGAATTGGTGCCGTAGTCGATGCCGAGGGTGAACATGGTGGAAGAAGGTGAGAATGAAGAACGCAGAAGATAGAGGGCAGAGGGGCGAGGGAATGGGCCGGATGGGACGTATCGGACCGATGCCGTCCTCACCGACGCGCGAGGCGGGTGAGGAGGATACGCTGGGGGGGCGTGTCCGGTTGGGACGGAGGGTAGTTTCGGGGCGGAGGCTGATGCCGTAAACGGCCGGCGGGCTTGACAGTCAAGCCCGCCGGTCCGGGAGTGGATGGCCGTCCACCGGCGGGAAACGCCCCGCGCCGGAACCGAGAGGCGAGCTTGGGCCCGGGGCGCAGGTTTACGGTCAAGTAGGTTTCGCCCCGACGAGGTTTGTGTTCCCGGGGCAGGCGTCCTAGCAAGCAGCCTACCCTATGAACCTCAAACCCCTCCTTGGCATCATTGCTGCCACTACCCTCGGGTCGACGCTCTGGTCGGCCGCTCCGTCCACGGTCGCGATGCGCGAATTCGGCCAGACGAAGGCCGGCGAACCGGTCATGCTCTACACGCTGACCAACGCCAACGGCCTGACCACCGACATCACCAACTACGGCGGGATCATGACCCGCCTCTTCGTGCCCGACAGTAGCGGCAAGCTCGGCGACATCCTGCTCGGCTTCAATACTGTCGACGAGTACATCGCCAAGACCCCGTACTTCGGCGCCCTCATCGGCCGGGTGGGCAACCGCATCGCCCACGGCAAGTTCACCCTCGACGGCAAGACCTACACGCTCGCGCTCAACGACAAGCCCGGCGAGATCCCCTGCAACCTCCACGGCGGCATCGCCGGCTTCGACAAGGTCCTCTGGCAGGCCGAGCCCGTCATCAAGGACAACGCTCCGGGCCTCAAGCTCCACCGCGTGAGCCCGGATGGCGAGGAGGGCTTCCCCGGCAATCTCGACGTCACGGTCACCTATTGGCTCACCAACGCCAATGAGCTCAAGATCGAGTACCGCGCCACCACCGACAAGGCCACGCCGATCAACCTGACCCAGCACAATTACTACAACCTGCGCGGCGACGGCAACGGCGACATCCTCGGCCACCTGCTCACCATCAACGGCAGCAAGACCACCCCGGTGAATGCGGGCCTGATCCCGACCGGCGAACTCGCCCCGGTCGCCGGCACGCCGTTCGACTTCCTCACCCCCACCGCGATGGGCAAGAACATCAATGCCGACAACCAGCAGATCAAGTACGGCCCCGGCTTTGACCACAACTGGGTGCTCGATCGCAAGACGGCCAAGGACCTCGAACTCGCCGCCACCGTGTACGAGCCGACCACCGGCCGCGTGATGGAAGTCTGGACCCAGGAGCCCGACCTGCAATTCTACGCCGGCAACTTCCTCGACGGCACGCTCGTCGGCAAGAACGGCAAGACCTACCAGTATCGCACCGGCTTCTGCCTGGAGACCCAGCACGCGCCGGACTCGATCAATCAGCCGAAGTTCCCGTCGACGGTGCTCCGCCCCGGCGAAGTCTACTCGACCGTGACTGTGTATCGTTTCAGCGCGAAGTAAGCGGCAAGGTTCAATTCTTGAGTATGAAGGGCCGGCCTTGTGCCGGCCCTTTTTTGTTTCTTGGGCCTGGCTTTGGGCGGAGCGGCGTTTGCGGCGTGGCGCCGGCCTCCGTGCCGGTGTGGCTGGGCGGAGCCGTATCGGAGCGGCGCGGGTTTGGTCGGGGCAGGCGCTGAGGAGCGGGAGCGGCGGGGAGGCCCGGATCGCAGGCAGGGACGCCAGCGCCACGGTCGTGCCGAATTGGAGCTCCGGGCATCCCGTTGGAGGCCGGACTTACGATGAGATGCCGGCCGTAGGACCAGTCTGTGACCGGTCGTGATGGACGGGAGCCAACGGGACGGGCGTCACGCTACAACACGCGGGCACAAAAAAGCCCGCGGCGCACTGGGCGACGCGGGCTTCGGAAAAGGACCGGATTTCTCTAGCTCAGTTGAGCCAGAAGGAGAAGTACGTGTACATGCCCAGAACGAGTACGATAATCGCACCGGCCATGAACTTGTTGCCCAAGTCCCAGCTGCCCTTGATCTCGTCCCCCGCCAAGTGATGGATGGAGCCGTAGGTGAGCCCGTCGGTCTTCTCCGCAGTCGGCGCGGGCGTCAGGAGCGAGACAACGATCATGACGATGACGCTGAGCACCATGAGCACGCCAGTCGCATAGAGGAAGTTGAAGTCGCCGATGGCCGCGAGGAACGCAGGGTTGCTGTACTTGCCTTCCGCAGCACCGAAGAACGACTGCAGGCTGAGCTTGATCATGCCCGCCACGAACCCGACCACCAAGGCGCTCGTCGCGCCGGCCGAGTTCATACGCTTCCAGAACAGACCGAGGAGGAATACCGCGGTGATTGGCGGAGCGAGGTAACCCTGGACGCTCTGGAGATACTGGTAGAGGCCACCGTCCGAGATCTGTTTCATCACCGGGATCCAGATCATGCCGACGCCGACAACCACCGTCGTGGCGATGCGGCCGACCATCAGCAGGTGCTTCTGCGACTGGCCGGGGCGGAGTTTATCGTAGACATCCACAGTGAAGAGGGAGGCGCTGGAGTTGAAGAGCGAGGCCAGCGAACTCATGAGCGCAGCCAGCAAGCAGGCGACGATAAGACCGCGGATGCCAGTAGGCAGGAGCGAAGTCACCAAGGTCGGAAAGACCTGATCGCCCTGAATGGCGAAGGCCATGACGGACTTCTCCACGCCATCGGCACCGACGACCTTGGTCTGCTTCAGCTCGCGCTGGATGAAGAAACCCTGCTGGCCATTGACCGTACCTTGGTTCACCTCGCGCAACCGGGCGTTGGCAGCCTGCATGGCCGCGGCCTTGTCTGACGATGAGATATCAACCGGATAGACTTGGGCGAGGAGCGGATCCTGGGCGCCGCGGTTGAACTTCTGGTCGAGCGTCCAGCCGATCATGCCCGGAATGAGGAAGATGAGCACCGGCCAAACCTTCAGGAGGCCGCCGAAGAGGGCGCCACGCCGGGCGGTGGCGAGGTTCTTGGCGGTGAGTGTGCGCTGCACGATATACTGATCCGTGCACCAGTACCAGATGCCGATAATGGGCGAGGCGATGAGCACGCCGAGCCACGGGAAATCGGGGTCCGAGAGCGGACGCCAGAGCGCGAAGCTTTCGGAGTTGCCCTTCGCGGTGGTGATCAATTCCCCCCACCCGGCGGCGATACCGGCACCACCGCCGAGGCGGCCGAGGCCGATGGCCGTGATGATAAACGAGCCCAAGAGGATGATGACCGCTTGGGGAGTCGCGGTAGCCATGATCGCGCGCATGCCGCCGAACACCGTGTACACGCCGGTGATGATGACCGTCGTGAACGCACCGATCCAGAAGGCGTCCAGATAAACACTGCCGAGCGTGATGTTGATCTCCGGCAGGAGCGCCTGGAAGACGATCGCCCCCGCATAGACCGTAACGCTGACCTTCGTGAAGATGTAGGCGACAAGTGAAACGCAGGAAAGGATCCAGCGGGTCCGGGCGCTGAAACGTTTCTCCAAGAACTGGGGAATCGTCTCGACGCCGGACTTGTAGTAGAACGGCACGAACAAGCCCGCCAGCATGATCAGCACCCAGGCGTGAAGCTCCCAGTGAGCCATGGCCATGCCCGTCGAAGCGCCTTGGCCGGCGAGTCCGACGATATGCTCGGAACCGATGTTGGAGGTGAAGATCGAGGCACCGATCACGACCCAGCCAGCGCTGCGGCCGGCGAGGAAATAGTCCTGCGTGTCTTTTTGATTGCGGCCGTACCACCAGGCTACGGCGCCGATTAGGCCGAAGTAGAGCGAGATAACTATCCAGTCGAGGGGTTGCATATTTGGTGTAGTGGGGAAGGAGCGCGGGTTTGCGCCAAAGCGCAGCTGCGGGCGAAGGAAACGGGGATTCGAGTCAGCTACACCGCACTTTCAGTGTGCGATTCAGACTGGTAAACCGCTTGGGGGTTTGACAGTCAAGCGGCATGTCCCGAGTTACCATGGCCACGCTGGCGCGCGAGTTGGGGGTTTCGAAGAACACCGTGTCGCTCGCGCTGCGTCACGACCCGCAGATCCCCGCGGCGACTCGGGAGCGCGTGCAGGCGATGGCCAAGCGGCTGGGCTATGCGCTCAACCCGGTAGTTTCCCATCTGATGGCGCAGTTGCGGCAGAGTCAGGCCGGGGCGGACCAGCCGCGCCACACTCTGGCGCTGCTCAACGCCAGCCGCGACTCCGACGCCTTTCGGGCCCATCCGACGGTGCCGGCTTACGTCGAGGGAGTGCGGCGCCGCGCGGCGTTGCAGGGATACGGCGTGGACACGTTCTGGCTGCACGACCCGCAGCTCGACGGTGCGCGGCTCAACCGTATCCTGCGGGCCCGCGGTATTCGGGGTGTGGTGGTGGTGGGGCTGATGGAGGAGAACCGCCTGCCCGAGCGCTTCGCGGCCACCTGGCGGCGGCACGCCTGTGTCGTCACCGGACTACGGACGCACGAGCCCACGTTGTCGTTCTGCTGTGTGGACCACCATGCGCTGGTGCTGCAGGCGGTGGAGCGGGTGCTGGCACTGGGCTACCGCCGCCCGGCGCTGGTGATCGACGGTGCGATCGACCGGCTGGTCGAGGGGCGCTTCAGCTCGGGCATGTGGGTGGGGCAGCAGGCCCTGCCGCAGGGGCAGCGGGTGGCGCCGTTTCTCGAGGTGGAGGCGGCGCGCGCGGAGCCCGGGCTGTTTGCGGCGTGGCTGGAGCGCGAGAAGCCCGACGTGCTCTTTACTCTCTACAATGTGGTACGCCGGTGGGTGGAGGCGCGCGGCCTGCGCGTGCCGCAGGACATGGGCCTGGTACAGCTTGAGCGCCGCCGCGATCCGCGCGATTGGTCCGGCATGGACCAGCACAACGACCGCACTGGTGAGGCCGCCGTGGATATGGTGATCTCGCTGTTGCACACCGCCGAGCTCGGGGTGCCCGAGTATCCCCGGGCGACGCTGGTCGGGGCGACCTGGGTGGACGGGGCGACGGTGCGGCGGCGTTAAGGGGACTCGGCGGAAAGGAAGAAGTAACAAGGATCAAGTGACAAGGGCGGAGGCGAGGAGGGCGAGGGGGCGCCGCAGGCCAGTGCGGGCGGTGTGCATTTATCCCTTATAGGACCTCTCCGACCTTTCGGACTTACTCGGCGCGCACACGAGCAGGAGCGGCCTTGTCCACGTTGACCGCCAGGCTGCTTGTTCGCGCCGGTGGGACCGCGTAGTCGTATGCACGCTCTTGGTGCTGCCACCCCTGTCTCGTGCCGGAGCCTGTCCCCAACGCCCCCGACCGCCCTGAAGATGTTGCGCGCCCAGCTGCTTGAACTCGCCTCCCGAGGCCATCGTGTGCCGATTGCGGCCGATCTTGTGCTCCACGGGCGCAGCGACGCGGTGCAGATCTTGCGGGATGGGGCGCGGCTCGGCGCAGTGGTGAGCGAAGCCGCGGCCCGGTTTCGCACCTCCCTGGCCTTCCCGATCATGGACTTGCGGCTGGAAAAGGCGGAGCTGTTGCGGTGTTTTGCCGTGCCGGACGAGGAGGTGGAGCGGTTTCCACTTCGCGACGACGCCTACGCTGGAACAGCGGCGTGACTACGCGCGGTTCGCCCGCGAGGCGGCGCCGAGTGCGCGGTGCGCTGCCAACTTCGGGGCGCTGCGCGCTGTAGCGGCCCAGCCGGGGCTGCTGCCGATCGGCATGTGCATCGGGCCGTTTTCGCTCACGACCAAGTTGATGGCCGACCCCATCACGCCCGTGTTCCTGGCCGGTTCGGGTATCAGCGCACAGGAGGATGCCGACGTCGCTTTGCTCGAGGCCTGCCTCGAGCTGAGCCTGACGTGTGTCCTGGAGCAAGTGGAGCGGGCCGTCGCGGCCGGGGCGCGCGCGGTTTTCGTGGCGGAGCCGGCGGCCAACCAGGTCTATTTCTCCCCGCTGCAACTGGCCGAGGGCAGCGACAACTTCGAGCGCTACGTGCTGGCGCCCAACCGGCGTGTCGCCGAACTGCTCGCGAGCCGCGACGTGGATCTGCTCTTCCATTGTTGCGGCGAGATCACGGAGCCCATGCTCGACGGTTTCTGTTCGCTGCGCCCGAGCCTGCTCAGCCTCGGCAGTTCCCGGCGGCTGTGGGAGGATGCCACCCGCGTGCCCAAGGAGATCGTGCTCTACGGCAACCTGCCGTCGAAAATGTTCTACTCCGACGCGATCATGCCCCTGGCCCGCGTGGCCGAGGAGGCGGCGGAGCTCGCGGCGCGCATGGCGGCGAGCGGGCATCCCTTTATCCTGGGCACCGAGTGCGATACGCTGCACGTGCCCGAATACGCGGCGACGATCGGGGCCAAGGTCGATCGTTTGCTCGTCGGTGGCTGATCTTTCCCGGTGCTGTGCTGCCGTCTTGCTCCCTACGCTTTCTTCATCCTCCATTCTCTACCCCATGAGCGACCTCGTCGACCAGATCGGTTCCTGCATTGAACGTGGCAAAGTGAACCTGGCGTCACCTTACCCCAAGGACCTGAAGGGGCAGGAGGGCGCCGACGAGTATGCGCGGCAGGCAATCGCCGCCGGCATCGGGCCGGAGCGGATCCTCGGGGCCTGCAACGACGGTATGCAGCGCATCGGCGCGAAGTTCGGCCGCGGCGAGGCCTTCGTGCCCGAGTTGCTCATGGCGGCCAAGGCGATGAACGCCGTGATGGCCCACCTGAAGCCGTTCTTCGCCGCCGGCACGGTGAAGCCGAAGGGCCAGTTCGTGCTCGGCACGGTGGCCGGCGATTTGCACGACATCGGCAAGAACCTGGTGTCGATGGTGGTGGCCGGCAACGGCTGGGAGGTGGTCGATCTCGGCGTCGACGTGAAGCCGGCGAAGTTTCTCGACGCCGTGCGTAGCCACCCCGGCTGTGTCGTGGGCTTGAGCGCGCTGCTCACCACCACCATGGGCAACATGGCCGCCACCGTGAAGGAGATCAAAGCTCAGTTTCCCAGTACGGTGGTGATCGTCGGCGGGGCGCCGCTTTCGGCCGAGGCCGCCGCCCAGATGGGGGCCGATGGCTACGCTCCCGATCCGCAGGGCGCGGCGGCCTTCCTCGCCCAGTTCGCCGCCGCGGCGTGAGCGAGGCGAGGCAACAGACGAGTTCCGTTCCTGATTTGTGATCCCCTAATGGCCACCACTTCACGCTAATGAAATCCCTCCTCTCAGCCCTGCGTCGCGGACGGCCGCTGGTGTCCGACGGTGCGTGGGGCACTTTTCTCTACGAGCGCGGCCTGCAGGCCGGTGAGTGTCCGGAGTTGTGGAACGTCACCCGCCGGGCCGACGTGGCCGCGATCGCGGAGAGCTACATCGCGGCCGGGGCAGACATGATCCTCACCAACAGCTTCGGAGGCAGCCCGCACAAGCTTGCCGCCTACGGGTTGGCCGAACGAGCCGCCGGGCTCAACGAAGCCGCCGCCGCGATCTCGCGCGCCGCTGCCGGCGATGATCGTTTTGTCCTCGGTTCGATGGGACCAACGGGCGTGATGCTCATGATGGGCGAGGTCGACGAGGAGACGCTTGCGGAGGGTTTCGCGATCCAGGCCGCCGCGCTGAAGCGCGGCGGAGTCGACGGCTTGTGCCTGGAGACGTTTTCCGCCCTCGACGAGGCCTGCCTGGCGATCCGCACCGCCAAGGCCGTGACCGGCCTGGAGATCGCCTGCACCTTCACCTTCGAGAAGACCGCCGCTGGCGAGTTCCGCACCATGATGGGTGTATCGCCCGAGGAGATGACCGAGGCGGTGAAGGAGGCCGGGGCCGACATCATCGGCACCAACTGCGGCAACGGCTTCGAGCACATGATCGAGATCGTGCGCGCGATTCGCCGAGTGGATGCAACGACGCCGGTGCTCGTGCACGCCAATGCCGGCAAGCCGCTCTTCGTGGACGGTAAGACGGTGTTCCCCGAGTCGCCGGCCGACATGGCGGCCCGGGTGGGCGAACTGCTCGCCGCCGGGGCCAACATCGTCGGGGGCTGCTGTGGCACCGGCCCGGCGCATATCCGGGCGCTGGCGGATGTAATTCGGAAACGCTGATGACTGCAGCGCAACCAGAGTGCGATCGCGGGCATAATCTGTGTAGGGGCGTCGCTTGCGACGCCCGTGTCTCTCGGCGTTACGATGTCGTACGCCGAGACCAATCGGGCGGCGCAAGCGCCGCCCCTACTGGGCAATTACAAGGCGCACGTGTGGCGCGCCCATCCTGATTATGTCCACTGCGCTTCCTCAGTTCGACCGCGGCCACGGCGTGTGTGAAGTCGCCATCGGCTTTGGCGACTTGGAGATCGATCGGGCAGCGGTCGTGGAGGTGATGGGCTATCGCGCCGGGGCGATGCCCGAGCATTTTGGCGAACTTCTTGACGCGGCGCTTGCGCAGGCGGCCACGTTGTCCGTGGTGCGCGCGGGCTATCTGCTGGTGGCGGCCGGCAGGGTGGACGAACGACCCGGAGCGGTGGTGCTCGGCGGAACGGTTTTCTCGACCCAGAAAATTGTCGCCGGAGCTTTATTACGAGCCGAGCGGGCGGCGGTCTTCACGTGCTCGATCGGGCCGGCGATGGAGGAGTGGACGCGCGCGATGATGCCGGACGATCCGGCGCTGGGCTACATTGCCGACGCCGTGGGCTCCGCCGTGGCGGAGGCGTTGGCCGACCGGCTCCATGACCACATCGGGGTGCAGATGGCGCGGCACGGCTGGCGCATCACCAACCGCTACAGCCCGGGCTACTGCAACTGGTCGGTCGCCGAGCAGCACCGGCTCTTTGCCCTGCTGCCGCCGCAATTCTGTGGGATCACGCTGGGCGAGTCCGCGCTCATGCACCCGATGAAATCGGTCAGTGGCGTGATCGGCGTGGGGACGGCGGTGACCCACGCCGACTACCTGTGCGACGTCTGCGGGGTGCGCGATTGCACGTATCGGGCGTTCCATGCGGGGCGGGCGGCCCACGGCGCGGGGGGCGCGGCGCGATGAAGCCGATAATATCTCCGATGGTGGGGCGGGCGTTATGCCCGCCATGCCGACCGCGACCTTTTGGCGGGGATAAACCCCGCCCCACCGACGAACGATCAGAGGCGGTGCGGACCTCGCTCGCGAAGGGGGGGGCGGTGCCGGCGGCGGGCAGGGCGTGGGCCATCGCGAGGTGCTGGCGGGTAGGTGCGGTCTTCGACCGGACAGGTTGGCCGCCCTACGATCCATTTGTCCGGTGGGATACCGGACCTACTTTCAGCAATCCCTGAACTCCAAAACTCGAGGACAAGACCATGACCGATCCCCAATGGGACTCACTGCTCAAGACGATCAAGGGCGAGACGCAGCACGCGCTGCCCGTCGGCTTCATCATCGACTGCCCGTGGTTGCCCAACTGGCACGGCGTGCGAATCCTCGACTACTTCACCAACGACGCGCTCTGGCTGGAGGCCAACCTGAAGGCGCTGCGCACCTTCCCGGATGCGATGTTCCTGCCCGGGTTCTGGTCGGAGGTGGGCATGTGCACGGAGCCCTCGGCGTTCGGCGCCCGCTGCAGTTTCCCGGCGAACGAGTTTCCCCACGCCCATAAGATCATTCACACGACGCAGGACATCGACGACCTGGTCGTGCCCGATCCCCACACCGACGGGTTTGCCCCCTTCGTGCTCAACCGCCTCAAGCTCGCCCAGCCCCACATCGAGGCGGCCGGCCACAAGATCCGTTTCGCGGTGGCGCGCGGTCCGCTCAACATCGCCAGCTATCTGATGGGCACGACCGAGTTCCTCACCTTGATGATGATGGAGCCCGACAAGGCCGAGCTGCTCCTGCGCAAGATCACCGACTACCTGAAGGCGTGGCTCACGCTCCAGCGCGAGACTTTCCCCTCGATCGATGGCATCTTCATGCTCGACGACATCATCGGGTTCATGGGCGAGGATGAGTTCCGCACTTTCGGCCTGCCGCTCTTCAAGGAGCTCTTCGACCCGAGCGTATCTGTTCGCTTCCTGCACAACGATGCGCCCTGCAAGACTTGCGCACCGATCCTGCCGGAGATGAACGTGAACCTCTTCAACATGGGCTTCGAGGTCACACTCAACGAGCTCAAGGTCCTTACCCAGAACAAGGTGACGCTGGTGGGCAACCTACCGCCGCGCGACGTGCTGGCGAAGGCGGACGCCGCCGGCGTCTTCGCCGCGACCACGGCGATGCTCGACGTGATGCCGGACAAGTCGCGGATGATCTTCTCGTGTGGAGGTGGCATGCCGCCCGGCGTGAGCACGGCCAACGTGAACGCGTTCATCGACGCTGTACGGCAATATCCCGGCAGCAAGGGCTGACGCGGCGCAGTCGTGGCGCAGTCCTCCGCGCCTGCGCGCCGGGGTGGGGGTGGGGAGGGGGCTAGGGGCTCGCCCTCTCCGCGCCTCGGGGCCGTCCTGGGCGAGGCATTGGCCGGGCCGTTCTTGCGGGGGGCATCGCTGCTCACCTGGACCGCGCTTCTGCGAGGTTCGCCCCGGGCGGGTCCCGTGTCGGTTCGTCTCCGCGCCAGATCCGGCGCCAAAGCCAGTTTGGCGAGGAATCGTGGTCTTGCGCCCAATTTGGCCCCGCCGCTGACCTGGATGGCGGGCGAGGTGAGTTCTTCCCAGGTTATTCACAAAGGTTTTTTGGGGGGCGCCGCCAAGCCGACTTCGGCCCCGGCCCCTGAGTGGCAACCCGCCAACCCGGGAGTCCGAAGGCAGGGACGGGCCTTGTGCATGTGCCGGTCCGGTCCCTGGACCGCGCGTGCGACCAGCGTTCTTCCCTCTGAAAAGCGCGCTGCGACGGCCCTCCACGCACCGTCGGTGGGGACAAATCGGAGCGCCTTGCGCGGCTCTGGAAGGACCGGAAATGAGCCATTTGCGGGCGAGCCGTGCCCGCGCCCGGGCCGGGAGGAGGGGTGGCGTAAGCCGTTCACGGGCTGTGAATAAGTGAATAACCTTCGGTGGGGCAGGGTGGTTGTTTCCTTGACCGTGTGGGGTGAAATGGAGAGAAATGGGGCACTTTGGGGCGACTCGCTCGGTTGTCCCCGCACCATGGCCCTCCCGCTCAATCCCCTCTATGTCGGCTCGTTCCGGCATGTGCTCGACGCCAAGAATCGGCTCACGATTCCTTCGCGTTGGCGCTTCGCGGGCGATGAGACGGGCGAGGTCTATCTCGCCCTTCCCCATCCCGGTGGATACATCTCGGTGCTCCCGCCCGCCGAGGTCGAGAAGCTTCACCAGAAGGTCTCCGAGAAGGCCCTCAGCGACACCGAGGCCCAGGAGTTCCTCAACCAGTTCTTCGCCGTGGCGCATTCGTTTGGTTGCGACAAGCAGGGGCGCGTCAACCTCACCGACGAGCTGCTCAAGCACGCGGGCATCGACCGTGAGGCCGTGCTGGTGGGCACCATGAACAAATTCAACCTCTGGAGCCCGGACCGCCTGGCCGAGATGCAATCCCGCCGCAGCGGGGAAAACTTCGGCGACCTGATGCGCCGCATCGGCATCTGACGCCCGCCGCGCCCACGCGCCTCCCACCATGTCCGCCGGCCACAAATCCGTTCTCTTCGACGAGGTCCTCGCGTCCCTCGCCCCCCGTGTGGGCGGGCGCTACCTCGACGCGACCTTCGGCGGCGGCGGGCACACCCGCGGTATCTTGCAGGCGGCGACGGACTGCACGGTGATCGGTCTGGATCGCGATCCGGCCGCGGTTGCGCGTGCGGAAGTGGTGGCGACGGAGTTCCCCGGCCGCTTCGCGCTGCGCGCGATCAACTTCGCCGATCTCGGCTCCCTGCCCGAGTCGGCCTTCGACGGCATCCTCTTCGACCTTGGCGTCTCGTCCTTCCAGCTCGACGACATCGCGCGTGGGTTTTCGTTTCGCAACGACGCCCCGGCCGACATGCGCATGGACACCAGCTCCGGCCTGCCCGCCGCCGAGTGGCTTGAGACCGCCGACGAGTCCGAGCTGGTCCGCGCGGTGCGCGACTACGGCGAGGAGAAGTCGTGGCGGCGCGTGGTGCGCTCGATCATGGAGGCCCGCGGCAGCGGGGCGCTGGCCTCCACCAAGCAGCTTTCCGAGCTGATCACGGCGGCGATTCCCGCCGCGTTGCGCCGCACCTCGTCGATCCATCCGGCCACGCGCGCTTTCCAGGGCATCCGCATCTTGATCAACGACGAGCTCGGGGCGATCGAGCGGGCGCTGCCCGCGGCCTTCGCCAAGCTCGCGGTGGGCGGGGTGCTCTGCGTCATCAGTTTCCACTCGCTGGAGGACCGCATCGTGAAGCGCTACTTCCGGCGCCTCGCCGGCATGCCCGAGTCGGAGAGCGACTCCCGCGCCCAGCAGGATCGTACCCGGGAAGCCGAGCTGCTCACCCGCCGCCCCGTCGGCCCGACCGAGGCCGAGACCGCCCTCAACCCCCGTAGTCGTTCGGCCCGCATGCGGGCCCTGCGCAAACTCCCCCTGCAAATCCTCTCATGAAGCGCTCCAACAAACCCGCCGCTTCGCCGGTCAACCGGCTTTTCCTCGCCACCCTCCTGCTGCTGGCCTTCGCCGGCTCGATCGGTTTCGCGACCGTCTGGTTGCGTCACCAGATTTCTGGGGTCGCGGAGTCCAACCGCCTCATTCAGGCGCGCATCGTCGAGGTGCAGCGCCGCACTGCCGAGGCCAATGCCGAGATCGCCGGCGCGCTCAATCCCGAGGTGCTGCTGAGCCAGAACTCGAGCCTGCGCCTGGGCCTGGGCATGCCCCGCGATCACCAGATCGTCAGCGTGGTCGACGCAGTGGAGGTGCGCTTGGCGGCCAAGCGCAACTCCGACCGCTTCACCACCGCCTTCGTCTCCGCCTCCTTCCCGCTGTCGACCACTCGTTGAGCGATGCGCAAAGGTTTCGCCTCCAATGCCCGCCTGGTCGCGCTCAGCGTCGCGATCTTCGCCTGCTTTGCCGCGCTCGGCGGCCGGCTGGTGTGGCTGCATTGGCTGGAGCGCGACACTTACATCTCCTTCCTCGACAAGGCGCGTAAGCAGACGACCGTCGAGCTGGCCCGCCGCGGCGACATCCTCGACGTGCGGGGCAACCGCCTCGCCACCAGCCGCAATCTCATCGAGCTGGGCGCCGATCCCCAGGACCTGCGCAAGGAGGACGAGCGCAAATGGCCCGAGCTGGCCCGCGAACTCGGCGTGCCGCTCGCCCAGATCGAGCCGCTCTTGCACCGCCGTTTCGCCACCCCGCAGGAGGCGGGTGGGGAAGGTGTCGACGCCGCCGCGCAGGGTCGCCCCATCCGTTGGGTGAAGCTGAGCGAGGAGGTCGAGGAGTCCGCCTACCTGCGCATCCAGACCTTGGGCATCAAGGGCATCTACGGCGTGCGCCACTATCGTCGCGTGTACCCGGGCGGCACGCTCGCCGCGCACATCCTCGGGTATATCAACAAGGAGGACTCCCCGGTCACCGGCATCGAGCGCCACCTCGACTTCTATCTGCGCGGGCAGGCCGGTTGGCGCGAGTCCGAGCGCGACGGCCGGCGCCATGAGCTGGCCCAGTTCCGCAGCCGCGAGATCCCGGCCACCGACGGCTACGACGTCGTGCTCACGCTCGACATGTTCGTGCAGCACATCGTCGAGGAGGAGATCGAGGCGCTCGCCAAGAAGTACCAGCCCGAGAGCGCCACGATCATCGTCAGCGACCCCACCACAGGCGCGATCCTCGCCCTGGCCAACTGGCCGACTTTCGACCTGAACCGTTTCAACACCGCGCCGCTCGCCTCCCAGCGCAATATCGCGGTCACCGACGTGTACGAGCCCGGTTCGACCTTCAAGATCGTGGCCTCCGCCGGCGCGCTCAACGAGGGCTTGGTCACTCCCCAGAGTGTGTTCGACTGCAGCCTCACCAGTATCGAGTACGCGGGCAAACCCCGCTCGCTGCCGCGCGACTCCCATCCGTACGGCCGGCTCAGCGTTGCCGAGATCGTGGGCAAGTCCTCCAACCGCGGCGCGGCGCACCTGGGCGTGCTCCTTGGCGCCGAGCGGCTCCACGACTACGCCCGGGCCTTCGGCTTTGGCCTCGAAACCGGATATCCGCTCGGTGGTGAAGTTTCCGGGGTGCTCCATCCGGTGGCCAAGTGGGACGGGCTCACCATCACGCGCCTACCTATGGGCCACTCCATTTCCGCCACCCCGATGCAGGTGCATTGCGCCATGGGCGTCGTCGCCAGTGGTGGGGTGCTCGTGCGCCCGTGGGTGATCCGCGAGATCCGCGACAACCTCGGCCGGCAGGTCGCGGTGTTCCAGCCGCTGCCTAAGCGCCGGGTGGTCACCCGCCAGACTGCCACCACCATGGCCGGCCTGCTCGTCGAAGCCGCCAGCGCCGAGGGCACCGGCAAGGCCGCCGCCATCGAAGGCTACCAGGTGGCCGGCAAGACCGGCACCACCCAGAAGATCATCGACGGGCGCTACTCCGAGCGGCACCACATCGGCTCCTTCGTCGGCTTTTTTCCCGCCAACCGTCCCCAGGTCCAGATCACGGTCGTCGTCAACGACGGCCATTTGCCCACCGGCGGCCCCGCCTACGGCGGCACCGTTGCTGCCCCGTCGTTCAAGCGGATCGGCGAACAACTCATTCCCTACCTCGGTATCCAACCCGCCGACGCCCCGGTGCCGCGTCCGGTGGTCGCCATGACTGGACTCGTCCGATGATCGGCTATCTTACCCACAATCACGAACTCGTGCAGGCCTTCCGTGTCCACCGCTTCCGCGGTGCGGCCGGCGGTGGCGCTGCTCCTTCCGCCCGCATCTTCAAATCCGCCGTGAAACTCTCCGAACTTTTCCCCGCCGGTGAGACCCTGGCCGTCCGCGGCACGCTCGACCGCCCGATCTCGGGCATCGTGATGGACAGCCGGCGGGTAGCTCCGGGCAATCTCTTCTTCGCCTTGCCCGGCCTGCGTTCCGACGGCGCCCGGTTCATCGACGAGGCCATCCAGCGCGGAGCCGTGGCGGTGGTGGCCACCACGCTGCCCCCCGTGGCCCACTCCAAGGTGACCTTCATCCAGGTGGCGGATGCGCGCGCCTCGCTCGCGGTGGTCTCCCGCCGGTATTTCCGCGCCCCCGATGCCGACATGCGCGTGATCGGCGTCACCGGCACCAACGGCAAGACCACCGTCGCCCACCTGCTGCGCCACTTCCTCTCCGGCGCCGGCGCGCGCCGGGTGGGTATGCTGGGCACCGTCAGCTACGACTTGGGCCAACGCACCGTGCCGTCGTTCAAGACCACGCCCGAATCACTCGACATCTACGGCATGCTCGCGCAGATGCGCACCGCCGGCTGTGCCGAGGCGGTGATGGAGGTGAGCTCCACGGTATCGACCAGCAGCGTGTCCAGGGCATGGAGTTCTCGGTGGCCGTCTTCACCAACCTCACCCGCGACCATCTCGACTACCACAAGACCCTCGAGGCCTATTTCGCGGTCAAGACCCGCCTGTTCAACGGCGAGGTTGGCGTGATGCCGAAGAAGGCTGTGATCAATCTCGACGATCCCTACGGCCGGCGCCTGGCGGCCGACCTCCCGGCGGGCGTGGAGCTGGTCACCTTCGGCGAAAGCCCGGAGGCGCAGGTGCGTGCCGAGGCCATCGAGCTCGGCTTCAAGGGCACCGCCTTCCGCTTGGTGTATCCTGGTGGCGAGCTCACGGTGATGAGCCCGCTCATCGGCCGCTACAACGTCAGCAACCTTCTCGCCGCCTTCGCCACGCTGCATGCGGTGGGCCGCAATCTCGGCGAGGCCGTCGCCGCCCTCGCCAGCTTCCGCGCGCCGGCCGGCCGCATGGAGCGCATCGAGGCCGGGCAGGCCTTCAACGTGCTCGTCGACTACGCCCATACCGACGATGCCCTGCGCAACGCCCTCGGTATGCTGCGCGCCATCACACCCGGCCGCCTGCTGGTCGTCTTCGGCTGCGGCGGCAACCGCGACCGCTCCAAGCGTCCGCTCATGACCGCCGCCGTGCAGGAGGTCGCCGATTTCGCCTGGGCCACCGCCGACAACCCGCGCGCCGAGGCCCTGTCTCAGATCTTCACCGACATGCGCGCCGGGGTTACCGCCCCGGACAAGGTTACCTTCGTCGACGACCGCCGCCGCGCCATTTCGCTCGCCCTCGACGCCGCCCGCCCGGGCGACTCGCTGCTCATCGCCGGCAAGGGCCACGAGACTTTCCAGGAATTCGCCGACACCGTGATCCCGTTCGACGACCGCCAAGTCGTGCGCGAGCTCATCGGCGTCAAACAGCTCAAACCCTAAGAGAGGATACTTCCACCGTCCACCCGCGCGCGACCGGCCTTGGCCTGTGTCCCGCGCCTTCGCCTTTTCCCGTGCCGTTGTTCCCGCCAGATCGACTCGCCGCTTGGACCCAAGGTCGTTGGACCTCGCTGCCGGCCGCCCTCATCCGCGGCTTCAACCCCGACTCGCGTACGCTGCAGCCGGGGCAGGTCTTTGTGGCCCTGCGCACGGAGGCCCGCGACGGACATGACTTCCTGGCGGCGGCCGCGGCCGCCGGCGCCGCCGCGGCGCTCGTGGCGCATCCGGTCGACGGAGTCGAGCTGCCCCAGTTGGTGGTGCCTGATCCGCTGGGGGCCCTGCAGCAGATCGCGCGGCTGCATCGCCAAAGCTCCGGCGTGAAGGCCATCGGCATCAGCGGCAGCGCGGGCAAGACCTCCACCAAGGATCTGCTTGCGCGCCTGCTCGGCGAGGCCCCGGCGGTGCTGGCCACCGAGGGCAATCTCAACAATCACCTGGGCGTGCCGCTCACCTTGCTGCGCCTGGAGCCGGGGGTGACCCGCTACGCGGTGGTCGAGGCCGGCATCAACATGCCCGGGGAAATGCGCGGACTCGCCGCGATGGTCCAGCCCGATTGCGCGCTGGTCACGCTGGTGGCCCCGGCGCATCTCGAGCGGCTCGGGTCGATTGAGACGATCGCGCACGAGAAGTGCGAACTGCTGCGCTGGCTGCCGCCGGGCGGTTTGGCCGTCTTCCCGTGGTCGGCCTGGCAGCACGCGCCCTTCCGCCATCTCGCCGCCGATGTTTGCGTGGCGGTGCCGGCGGGCGAGGAGCCCGAGGCGGGCGCCGAGCGCGGCCAGTTCTTTGGTTACACCGTGTTGCATGGGGCTGAGCACACCGAGTTGGTGCTGCGCAACGGCGGGCACTCGCGGCGTTTCCGGCTGCGGCGCGTCTCCGACGGTATGGCCCAGAACGCCGTGCTCGCGCTGCTCATGGCCTCCGCGCTCGGGGTTGACGATTTCGCGCTTCAACAGCGCCTGTCCGGCTGGACGCCCGCCCGGTTGCGCGGCGAACTGCGCCAGATCGGGGCCCAGCACGTGTACCTCGACTGCTACAACGCCAACCCCGCCTCGATGGCCGACGCGCTCGCCGTTTTCCAGCAGCTCGCCCCGGCCGCCTTGCCGCGGCTGTTTGTGCTTGGCGGCATGGAGGAGCTCGGCGCCGACGCGGCCGACTACCACCGCCGTCTCGGGGCGGGGCTGCGGATGCGCGACGGCGACCTCGTCTTCGCGGTGGGCCCGCATGCGGCGGCCGTGGCCGAGGGCATGCTCGCCGCTGGCAATACCCGCTCGCAGGTGCGCACTGCCGATGGACTGGACGCGATCCGCGCGCACTTGGCGCAGTTCCAGGGTGCGGTGTTCGTGAAAGGCAGCCGGCGCTTCCAGCTGGAAACCCTTTTTGTCGACGCGGCCGCTCCGGCGGCGGCCCACTGAGCCATGCTCTCCCTTCTCGCCAAGTACGAATCCGTCTACGGCCCGTTGCGTCTGCTCGGGTTCAGCACGGTGCGCACCTTGTGCGCCGCCGTCACCGCGCTGCTGATCGGCTTTGTCATCGGCCCCTGGTTGATCGCCCGCCTGCGCCGGCTCAAGTTCGGCGAGAACTGCCCCGATCCGCGCACCGGCGATCTCGCCCATCGTTTCGATAAGCAGAACACCCCGACGATGGGTGGGCTGCTCATCTCCGGCTCGGTGGTGCTCGCTTCGCTCCTCTGGGCTGAACCCAACGTTTGGGTGCTGGTGGCGCTCTTCGTCTACTCGGCGCTCACGGCCGTGGGCTTTCGCGACGACTACCTGAAGGTCGTTCACAAAAGCAAGGCGGGCATCTCCTCCGCCGAAAAGATGACCTGGCAGACGCTGATCACCGCGGTGGCGTTGGTGGCGCTCGTGCTGCATCCGCAGAGTGCCAACAAGATCCGCGAGCTGTGGCTGCCGTTCGTGAAGACCCCGGTGCTGGTGGGCATGCCGGTGGCGCTGCTCTTCGTGCTGATGTTCCTCTGGGTGGTCGGCTTCTCCAATGCGATCAACCTCACCGACGGCCTGGACGGCCTGGCCACCGGCTGCACCATCACCGTGGTGCTGGTGTACGGCATCATGGCCTACGCGGCCGGCCACGCGATCCTCTCCGGCTACCTGCTCATCAGCCATGTGCCCGGGGTGGGCGAGCTCACGGTGGTCTGTGGGGCGCTAATCGGCGCGTGCATCTCGTTTCTTTGGTACAACTCCCATCCGGCCGAGATCTTCATGGGCGACACGGGTTCGCTCGCCCTCGGCGGACTGATCGGCATCATGGCCTTCATGGTCCACCAACCGGTGACGCTGGCCATCGTGGGCGGGGTCTTCGTGGCCGAGGCGCTCTCGGTCATCATCCAGGTGGGCTATTTCAAGGCCACCAAGGGTCCCGACGGGGTGGGCAAGCGCTTCTTCAAGATGGCCCCCATCCATCATCATTTCCAGAAGCTCGGCTGGCCGGAAACCAAGGTCGTCGCCCGTTTCTGGATTCTCTCTCTGGTTTGCGCCTTGGCCGGATTGGCCACGTTGAAACTCCGCTGAACCATGTCGCCCCTCGTCCCCGATTTCCTTCGCCCGCTCCTGGACCGCCCGGTCGCGGTGTTTGGCGCGGGCGTGAGCGGGGAGGGCGTGGTGGAGCTCGTGCGGGGGCTCGGGGCTCAGGCAGTGGTCTACGACCGTAAGGCCGGACTGGGGCGCGCGGACTTTACCTCGGCCGAGGCGGCCGGCCACTCCCTCGTGGTCTTCAGCCCCGGCTTCGCGTCCGATCATCCGTGGCTGGTGGCGGCTCAAGCCGCCGGTTGCATTTGTCTGGGCGAGCTCGATTTCGCCGCCCAGTTCTGGCACGGGCGCATCGTCGCCATCACCGGTACCAATGGCAAAACCACCCTCACCGAGTTCCTGACTCACGCGCTGCGCACCGCAGGTGTTCCGGCGTTCGCCGTGGGCAACGTCGGCCACTCCTTTTCCAGGGCCGCGTCCGCCGCGCATACCGCGGAGACGGTCGCCGTCTGTGAGGTCAGCTCCTTCCAAGCCGAGACCTTCCGGCATTTCCGCGCCGAGGCGACCCTGTGGACCAACCTCGCCGAGGATCATCTCGAACGGCATCTGGGCATGGGTGCCTACTTCGACGCGAAGTTGCGTTTGGTGCACCGCACGCCCAGCGGCCGGTTCTGGGTCGGCACTTCCGTGGCCGCCTGGGCGGTGCGCCTCGGCCGCGCGTTGCCGCCCGAGGCCTGCGTGCCCACTGAGGGGTTGCTGCCCGACCCGCGCCTGGCCGGCACGGTCTTCGCCGAGTATCCGCAGCGGGAAAACTTCGTGCTCGCCGAGGCCTGGTGGCACTCGGCCGGCCTAGCCGAGGCCGCGCTGATCGCCGCCTCGCGCACGTTCACGCTCGGCCGCCACCGCCTCGCGCACGTCGCCGACGTCGACGGAGTGGGCTATTGGAACGACTCCAAGGCGACCAACTTCCACGCCGTGCACGGCGCGCTGCGGCGCTTCGAGCGCCCCGTGTTGCTCATCGCCGGCGGGCGGGCCAAGGGCGGCGATATCCGTGCCTTTGCGACTTCGCTGCGCGGCCGTGTCGCCCATCTGCTGCTCATCGGCGAGACCGCCGGGGAGCTCGCCGCCGGGGCGGCTGCCGCCGGGGTGCCCCACACCCTCTGCGCCACCCTGCCCGAGGCCGTGCGTCGCGGGGCGGCGCAAGCCCGGCCCGGCGACCACGTCGTGCTCAGCCCAGCTTTCGCCAGCTTCGACATGTTCCGCAATTACGAGGACCGCGGCGACCGCTTCGAGGCCGTTGTCCGCGAGCTCGCCGCCGCCCGCCGTCCGGTGGGTGCCACCGCCTGATCATCAGTCAACCTCTCGTCTTCCCGTCATGAATATCCTCAAAGTGCTCGGTGTTGTCGTGGGAATCCACGTTGTCGCCTATTTCCTCATCGCCCAGCCGGGCTGCAAGTCCACCACGGCCCGGTCCGAACCGGTCGCCGCGACCGCCCCGGCGCCCGCCGCCCCGGCCGCCCCGCCGGTTTCCGCCGGCGAGCTCGAGCCCGGTGCTGCCGAACTTGCTCCCATCGGGCTGCGCCTGCCCTTCGCCCAGACTCCGCCGCCGGCCGGCGACCGGTACGCCCCGACCCGGCCGGGTACTCCGGAGGCCGCCGAGGTCCAGCCTGCGCGTACCTATACGGTGGTGAAGGGCGACAGCTTCGCCCTCATCGCCCGCAAGAACGGCATCACGGTGGCGGAGCTCACCGCGGCGAACAATACCGCCAAGAACGCCACCCTGCGCCCCGGCCAGAAGCTGGTGATCCCCAACAAGGCGGCGAAGGCCGCCGCCGGCGACCTTTCCTCCGGGCCGGCTGCCGCCGAGCCCTCCGCGGCCATCGCTGCTGGTACCTACACGGTGAAGTCCGGCGACACGCTCTCCAAGATCGCCTCACGGCACCACACGAACGCCAAGGCCCTGCGTATCCTAAACGGCCTGTCAAACGACAATCTCAAGATCGGCCAGCTCCTCCAGGTGCCGGGCAACGGAGCGGCTGTCGCCTCCCGCGCCCCGGCGGCCCCGCCGCCGGCGGCCGCCCCCGGCGCCGTCTCCGGGCCGTCCAAGGCATCCGCCGTTCCCGGCGTGCACACCGTCGGCCAGGGCGAGAGTGCCGAATCGATCGCGCGCAAATATGGGATCAGCGTGGGCGAACTCGCCCGCGCCAACCAGCTCACCGATCCGCGCAAAATTCGTATCGGCCAGTTGCTCACCATTCCTGGTGCCGGTGCTGCCGCCGCGGCCAAGCCCGCCCCGTCGCTGGTGCCCGAGCTCCCCCGCACCCCGGCTCCGGTCGAGCCCCCGCCCGCCATGATCGAGCCTGCCCCTGCCGTGCCCGACGTCCTCCCGCCCGCGGGCGACGCGGATGCTCCGGTGGTTCCTGTGGACGAGCCGCCCCCGGCCGTGCCCGCCCCGCAGATCGACTGATCGGCCATCTTCTCCCGCTCACCCGTGACCACCGCTCAATCCCTCTCCTCGGAGACCGCTCCGCCGCGCGCCCCCGCGCTGTTTCAGCCGGTGTGGATCGTGCTGATCTGCGCCCTGGCGCTGTCGGTGCTCGGGCTGACGATCCTCTTCAGCAGTACCGCGGGATTGCGGGCCGATCCGTACTTTTTCCTCAAGCGCCAAGTGATTTGGCTCGGCGCGGCGGTGGCCGCCGGCTGGCTGGTGAGCCGCCTCGATCTGGAGTATTTCCGCCGCTACGCCTGGATCCTCGCCGGGGTCGCGTTGGCGGCGCTGTTCGCGGTGCTGATCCCGCATGTGGGCGTAACCGTAAACGGGGCGCGCCGCTGGGTGGACCTGGGGTTCTCCCGCATCCAGCCTTCGGAGTTCGGCAAGATCGCGATGGTCTTTGCCCTCGCCCACTACTGCGGGATCAACCAGCGGCACATGCCCAGCTTCAAGCGTGGTTTTCTCATTCCCTGCGGGGGCATCGGGCTGTTCTGCCTGTTGATCATCGCCGAGCCGGATTTCGGCACCACCGCGCTCACGGGGGCGGTCGGTTTCATCATGCTCTTCCTGGCCGGGGTGCGCCTGCGTTACATGGTGCCCACCGTGTTGGCCGGCCTCGGAGTCTTCTCGCTGGCGGTCTGGCACGACCCGGTGCGCTTCGGGCGCATCACCTCCTTCCTTGATGTTGAAGGCAATCGCTCCGACGGTGCGTATCAACTCTGGCAGGCGATCCTGGCCTTCGCTTCCGGCGGGCTCGACGGGGCCGGCCTGGGCAACGGCCGCCAACAGATGGCCTTCCTGCCCGAGGCGCATACCGATTTCATCTTTGCGATCGTGGGCGAGGAGCTCGGACTCTGGTACACGCTGGCCACCGTCGTCGCCTTTGCCGGACTCTTTGGGGCCGGGCTGGCGCACGCGCGCCGGGCGCCCAATCTTTTCGGTTACCTGTTGGTGGTCGGTTCGCTGCTGTTGTTGGCGTTGCAGGCGATCATCAATCTGGGGGTGGTGACCGGATCGTTCCCGACCAAGGGCATGTCGATGCCGTTCATCTCCTACGGCGGTTCGAACCTCGTGTTGATGGGCCTGGTCATCGGTATTCTCTTTAATACGCGCCGTGCCTGGAGCCGGCCCAACCTCGCCCCGCGCCGGGCCCTGATGGAGGTGAGCGCGTGAGCCGTTTCCTTATCGCATGTGGCGGCACCGGCGGCCATCTCGCCCCGGGCATCGCACTGGCCGAGGGCCTGCTCGCCCGCGGGCACGAGCCGCACCTGCTGATCTCGCATAAGCAGGTGGATACCAAACTGGTCGAGAAGTATCCTTGGTTGAAGCTGGCGCGCATCCCGGCTGCGCCGCTCTCGGTGCACCCGATGGATTTCGCGCGCTTCGTCTGGCACCAGTCTGCCGGCTTGGCCTTTGGCCTGCGCCACCTGCAGCAACTGCGGCCCGACGTCGTGGTCGGCTTTGGCGGTTTCACGACGGCGAGCATTGTGCTGGCCGCCCGGATGAGCGGCATCCCGGTCGCCTTGCACGAGGCCAACCGCGTGCCCGGGCGCGCCGTGCGCCTGCTCAGCCGCTTCGCGCGGCGCCTCTATCTGCCGCCCGGTGTGCATCTCTCCCGCGCCCGCGGCGGCACCGTGCGGCCGCAGGGACTGCCGGTGCGCCAGGAGTTCCAGCGTATCGCCCGCGGGCCCGCGCTGGAAGCCCTCGCGATCCAGCCGGCGCGCCGGCTCGTGGCCGTGCTCGGCGGCAGCCAAGGGGCGACCGCGCTCAACGACTGGGTCGAGCGCAACCTTGAGGCGTTGGCGCTGGAGGGCGTGCAGGTCTTCTGTGTGTCTGGTCCGGGCAAACGCACGACCCGCGAGGAACGCGTATTGCGCACCCGCGAGGGCGGCGAGGTGAAGTCGTATTTTGTCCCGTTCTGCGACCGCATGGCCGAACTGCTCTCCTGCGCCGACGTCGTCGTCTCGCGCGCCGGGGCGGGCACCCTCGCCGAGCTGGCGCGCACCGGCACGCCGGCGGTGCTCGTGCCGTACCCGCACGCGGCCGACGATCACCAGGCTGCCAACGCGCAGTTCTTCGAGCAGCAGGGCGGCGGCATGGTCGTCGACCAACGCTTCCTCGGCGGGCTGCACAAGGAGGTGGAGGAACTCGTGTTCAACGACTGGTTGCTTCACAAGTTCCGCGACAATCTTCACCGGATGGACCAGGAGAACTCGCTCGACGCGATGATCGACGACCTGCAATTGCTCGCCGGCCCCACGACGCCGGCCCGCCCTCGTGTGGCCCTCCAACCCGCATGACCGATCTGCCCCAGCTTCCGTCGCTCTTCAGCCGTCCCGTGCGCCACTGCCACCTCGTGGGGGTGGGCGGTGCGGGCATGACGCCTTTGGCCATGCTGCTGGTGCAGCGCGGCTGGTCGGTGTCGGGCGAGGACGATGCGATTACCGCGCCCGCCCAACGTTGGCTCGAGCAGTCGGGCGTGGTGCTTGGCCCGGTTGGTACCGTTCCTGCGGAGACGGATCTGCTGGTCTATTCCTCGGCGATCACCGCGGCTCATCCGGCGCGTGCCGCCGCGACCCGGCTCGGGCTGCCGCAGGTGCGCCGCGGCGAGCTGCTCGCCGAGTTGCTGCGCGACCGCAAGCTGATCGCCGTCGTCGGGGCCCACGGCAAGACGACGACCACCGGGCTGTTGATCACCGCGCTGCGCCGTGCCGGCTTCGGGGCCGGCTGGCTGCTCGGAGGACTCTTCCAGGACGACTCCGTGCCTCCGGCCGCGGTCGACTCCAATGGCTGGGTGGTGGCCGAGATCGACGAGAGCGACGGCACCATCGACCGCTTCTCGCCGGAGATCACGGTGGCGACCAATCTCGACTGGGATCACCCCGACTACTACCGCCAGATCGGCGATCTGGAGGCGACGTTTGCCGCCCTCTTCGCTCGCACGCGCACCGCCATCTACGTGAACCCGGCATGCGCGCTCTCGGCGCGGCTGGCCAACCGCGGTTTCCTGGCGCCGGTGCACCGTTTCGGCTTCGAGGGCGAGTTTGGTGTGCGAATTGTCGGGATGATGGACGGTCGTCAGGTGCTCGACCTCGCGCCGGCCTTTGGCGCCGCGAGCGCCCGGGTGCGCGCCGGCGGGGACTTCAACGCCCTCAACGCCGCGGTGGCGCTGGCGGTGTGTGTCCATTTAGGAGTGGCAGTGACGCCCGACCTGCTCGCGGACTATCCCGGGGTGAAGCGCCGCCAGGTGGTGCTGCTGGAGACCGAGCGACTCCAGGTGATCGAGGACTACGCGCATCATCCCACGGAAATCGCGGCGTTGATCGGCGGGATGCGCCGCCTGCCCCACAAGCGCTTGCTGGTCGCGTTTCAGCCGCATCGCTACAGCCGCACCGCGCGCTTCAAGGCCGACTTCGCCCGGGCGCTGCTCGGCGCCGATGAACTCTTCCTGCTCGATGTGTACGCCGCGAGCGAGCAGCCGATTGCCGGGGGCACCACGGCCGACATCTACGCGGAGCTCGCCCACAACGGCGCAGGCACCCGCGTTCATTATCTTCCTGGAGACCGGCCCGGCTTCCTGCGCTTGCTGCGTGAACGGGTGCGCGAGGGCGACCTGGTGCTCTTCGTGGGCGCGGGCGACATCGACCAGTGCGCCGCCGAGTTTGTGCGCGACCTGCAGGGCGAGGTGGCGGTGGAGTCGCGCTGGGCCGAGTGCTTGCGGGCGCTGCGCGGTGTGCTCACGCCGGAGACCAAGTTGCTGGAGAACGAACCGCTCGGCCCGAAGACCACGATGCGCGTGGGCGGTACGGCGCGCTACTACGTCGAGCCGGCCAACGAGGCCGACCTCTCCGCGCTGCTACGCGAGACCCAGCGGCGCGCGTTGCCGGTGCTCATCCTGGGCCGCGGCTCGAACCTGCTGGTACCCGACGACGGGGTGAGCGCACTGGTGCTGCGGCTGGCCGGTCGCGAGTGGCAGCGCTTCGACGTGCGGCCCGACGGCCGAGTGGAGGCCGGTGCCGGGCTGCGGTTGAAGGAACTCTGCGGGCTGGCGGCGTCGCGCGGGCTGCGCGGTTTCGAATTTCTTGAGGGCATTCCCGGCACGCTCGGCGGCGCCCTGCGCATGAACGCCGGGGCGATGGGCGGCTGGATGTTCGACCTCGTCGAGGCCGTGCGCCTGGTGCTGCGCGACGGCACGGTGCGCACGCTGCGCCGGCATGAGCTGCATGTCGCGTATCGAGACTGTCGGGAGCTGGGTGAGGCGATCGCGCTGGGCGCGTTGCTGCGGCCGGTGTCCGCCGGGGTGCCCGCCGCGGAGATCCAGGCGCAGATCGCGGCCTTCCAGGCGCGGCGGCTGGTGAGCCAGCCGCGCGACCCGAGCGCGGGCTGCATGTTCAAGAATCCGCCCAACGACTCGGCCGGCCGTCTCATCGACTCGCTCGGCCTCAAAGGCGAGCGGGTGGGGGACGCCGAGGTGTCGCCGGTGCACGCCAATTTCATTGTCAATCGGGGGCAGGCCACCGCGGCCGACGTGATCGCGTTGATGCGACGCGTGCGCGAGCGGGTGAAGGCCGCCCACGGCATCGAGCTGGAGCCGGAAGTGCTGCTCTACGGCCGCGATTGGAGGGACGTCTTGTGAAACCACCCGTTGTTGCAGTGTTGTCGGGCGGCACTTCGCGCGAGCGCGAAGTGTCGTTACGTTCCGGAGCCAATGTGGCCGCGGCCGCCGCGTGCCTGTTGCCCACCGTGCTTTGCCAGGTCGACACCGAGGCGTTGCCGGCCGGGCTCGACCCGCGGGTGCATGTGGTGCTTTCCACCTTGCACGGGACTTTCGGCGAGGACGGTGGCATGCAGCGCCTGCTCGAGGCCGCCGGCTTCGCTTATGCCGGCTGCGACGCCGCCGCCAGCGCTTGCACGATGGACAAGGCCGCCACCAAGGCGCTTGCCGCCAAGGTTGGCGTACCCATGGCGGAAGGATTGGTCTTTGAGGCGTGCGACGCCCCGCTGGCAGCCGAACTCACCGCGCGCCTGGGTACCGAGGTGGTCATCAAGCCCAACAACGAGGGCAGCAGCGTGGGCCTCTCCCTCTGCACGGGGCGCGACGAGATCGCCGTCGCCCTGGCCCGGCTGGCCCCGGGGCGTTGGATTGCCGAGCGACGCATCCGCGGCACGGAGCTCACGGTGGGCCTGCTCGAGGGGCGCGCGATGGGCGTGGTCGAGGTGGCGCCCAAGACGGGCGTCTACGACTACACGAACAAGTACACCAAGGGAAACACTGAATACTTCGCTCCGGCGCGTATCGCCCCGGGGGCGGCCTCGGCCATCCAGCGTTTCGCCGAGTCGGTGTTCTCCGCCTGCGGCTGCCGCGATTTTGCCCGCGCCGATTTCCTCCTCTCCGCCGACGGCGAGCCCTACTTTCTCGAAATCAACACCCTGCCGGGCATGACCGGCACGAGCCTGCTGCCGCTGAGTGCGAAGTGCATCGGGCTCGATTACGCCGGACTCGTGCGCGAAATGCTCGCCCCGGCCCTGCGCCGTTTCCAACAAAACCAACCCTGACCGACCATGGCCAAGCTCAAGAAGAAGGAAACCCCCGAGGAGCGCTCCTGGCGCGAGGTCGACCAGACCGTCAATCCGCGCACGATGTCGGCCTCGGGCCGCCGCCGCTTCGCCTTCGCCGCGCTGCGACTGGCGCTGTTTGGCACGATGACAGCCGGCATCCTCTGGGGTGTCACCGAGATCCTCCACACCCTCACCAGCGACGCCAGCGCGATGCGCGATCCCGCGCAGGCCGCGCCGCTGCGCGAGATCGTGCTCATCAACGACGCCGACGGCGTGCTCGGCCAGGAATGGCTTGAGCACACGCTCAAGGTGCGCAAGGGCACTCCGTTGCTCGAGGTCGACCTTTGCCAGCTGCGCGACCGCCTGCTGCGCGTGCGCCAGGTGCGCGCGGTCGAGCTGCGTCGTGATTTCCCCGGCACGCTGACGGTCACCCTGCGCGAGCGCCAACCGGTGTTGCGGGTAAATGTGCAGCCCGGCAACGGCGAGAGCCGCACAATGCTGGTGGCGCGCGACGGCGTGGTGTACGACGGGTTTGGTTATGAACCCTCCCGGCTGGCCCGGCTCCCGTACCTCGACGGCGTGCGCTTGGCGCACAACCGTTTCGGTGGGTACCAGGCGGTCGACGGCATGGAGGATGTCGCCAACCTGTTGCAGGCCGCCGAGAACTCCGCCCCGGGGCTCTACGCGGACTGGAAGAGCATCTCGCTGGCGCGCCTCGGCCTCTACGACGAGATCGTGGTGAAGGCGCGGGCGATCCCGCAGGTGGTGGTCAGCCGCAAGTTGGATTTCACGCAGCAGCTCGCCCGGCTTGACTACATCGCCGACTACGCCCGCACTCAGTCCGAAGCCACCGTGCAGCGGATCGATCTTTCGCTCGGGGGCGATGTCCCGGTGTCGTTCGACAATCCGGCCTCCCGTCTTCTTCCAACCTCTTCCGTCAAACCCTCCAAAACGAGAACCAGTCGTGATCTCTAAAAGCCGGATCATCGGCGCGGTCGAAATCGGCACCCACAAGGTCTCTGTGCTTGTCGGGGAGTTCGCCGGCGGCCGCCGCCTCAACATCGTGGGTCTGGGCTCCTGCTCCTCCCAGGGCGTCATTAAGGGCTCGATCGTGGACTTCAAGGCCGCGAGCGACTGCACCCATGCCGCCATCGAGGCCGCGGAGCGCAAGGCCGGCGCGCGCATCGACGGCATCTATCTCGCCCAGACCGGCGCGCACCTCGACGGGTTCTACCACGAGGGCTCGGTCAACGTGAGCAGCACCGACAATCTCGTTGGTCGCCAGGATATCGAGACGGTGGGCAAGCTCGCCCGCGGCAAGGAGCTGCCCGCGGAGCGCACCATGGTCCATTTCCTCCGCCGGCCCTACCGGCTCGACGGGCAGACGGTGCCCAATCCCGAGATGCTCTCCGGCCGCAAGCTGGAGGTGGGCTTCTGGGCGGTGCACGGCGACAAGCGCCGCATTTCCGACGGCATCCATCTCGTGAACGGCTTCAACCTGAAGGTCGACGAGATCATCCTCGCGAGCCTGGCCTCCGGCACGATGGTCACCACCATCGAGGAACGGAAGAATGGCGTGCTCGTGCTCGATATCGGCCGCGGCACCACTGACTTCGTCCTCTATCGCGAAGGGTATCCGTGGATGACCGGCGCGATTCCCGTCGGCGGCGACCATCTCACCAACGACCTGGCGCTTGGGCTGCGGCTCACCAGCGGCCAGGCCGAGGCCATGAAGTTGCGCCATGGATCCGCGGTCATCACCTCGAAGGACCGCAACGAGAAGGTCTGGCTCAACGGCGACTTCGCCATCGGCGACCGCCATTTCCCGCGGATGGCCGTCGAACAGATCACCGCCGTGCGCATCGTCGAGCTGCTCGAAGTCGTGAAGAAGAAGCTCGGTCCGGCCTTTGTGCCCGAGATGCTCGGCGCGGGCGTCGTGCTCACCGGCGGAACCTCCAAGCTCATGGCCATCGACGAGGCCGCCACCCAGGTTTTCGGTCTGCCGGCGCGTCGTGGCGATCTGCCGACCAATCTCGCCGACGAGTTGCGCGACCCGGGCTACAGCACCGTGCTCGGCCTGCTCTACTACGGACTCAACCAGATCAATGAGCGCTCGCCCATCGCGGCGGCCCCACGGGCCCAGGGCGGCCTGATGGAGCGCTTCACCCGGATGTTCGCCAACTCCTGAGCGCCATGTCCCAGCAACCCGAAAACACCCTGCCGCTCGGGCAGGAAATGCTCACCGACCGCACCGTCGCCATCAAGGTGATCGGTATTGGCGGCGCCGGTGCCAACGCCGTCGACCGGCTCAAGATGGAGAATTTGGGCCGCGTCGCGCTGGCGGTGCTCAACACCGACGCCGAGGCACTCGCTCTCTCCCCGGTGGAGACCAAGCTCATGATCGGCGCAGGCGTCACCCGCGGCCTCAGTGCCGGCGGCGACCCCGAGCTGGGCCGCCTCGCCGCCGAGGCCGACCGCGAGAAGATCGCCGCGCTCGTGGCGCGCACCGACCTCGTCTTCCTCATCGCCGGCATGGGCGGAGGCACCGGCAGCGGTGCGGCCCCCGTTGTCGCCGAGATTTGCCGACAGGCGGGCGCGCTCGTGATCGCATTTGCCAACCTGCCGTTCAGCTTCGAGGGCGGCCGCCGCCTCAAGCAGGCCGAGGAGGGGCTCGCCGAACTGCGCCGCTGCTGCGACGCGGTGATTCCGCTGCCCAACGATATGCTCATCCAGGTGGGCGCCGAGGGCCAGAGTGCGCTCGACTCCTTCGCCCTCGCCGACGAGTGGATCGGCCGCGGGGTGAAGAGCATCTGGTCGATGCTGCACCGCACCGGCCTGATCAACCTCGACTACGCCACGCTCCGCCAGGCCTTCGCCCAGAAGAGCGGCAAGACGCTCTTCGGTCTCGGCACCGGTTCCGGCGAGAACGCCGTAGCCGAGGTGATCGAAAGTCTCAAGCAGTGCCCGTTGCTGCACACCCCGAGTTTTCCCGCAAGGCCGACCGGCTGCTGGTCAACATCGTGGGCGGTGCGGAGCTCTCGTTGGCCAACGTCAACGACATCATGGCCGCGGTGTCCGAACAGTACGGACGCGATGCGCACATTTTCCTGGGCGCGGTGATCGACGAGGAGTTGGCCGGTCGGGTGGAGGTGTGCATCATCGGCACCTCCGACGTGAGCCGCACCACGGTGCGCCGTGGCACCGCCCAGCCTGCCGAGAAGCTCGGGATTGCGGAGACGCCGCAGCGCGCCCGTCCCGGCGTGCCCGGGCGCCGGCCATCCGAGGTGACGCAGCCTGAGCTGGCCGGAGTCGGCGCGGCCGCCCCGGCGAAAGTGCCGGTGAAGCAGGAGGAGTTCCTGTTCGGCGGGATCGAACCCGACACTCGTGGTTGGTTCGAGAGCACCGATCGCAATCTCTACGACGGCCAGGACCTCGACGTCCCCACCTATCTGCGCAAGGGGATCAAGATCACGCTGTAAGGGGGCCAATCAGGTGACGATGAAACTGAATGCTGCGACCGAGGTCACGGAGCACGCGTTCGGTACGGTTTATTTCTACCCCGACGGGAATAGGGCGATCTACCTGACTGCGGCATTGAACGATGGGGTGGCCGCTGAGATTTCCGCACGGAAGATCAATCGTCTGATCGTGGGAAGATACCGCCCGTGGAGACCAGGGGCGGGTGCTTCACTGGCGGACCGAATAGATCAGGTCTGGATCCAAGATTGCGAGGCGCCGAATGAGCTCATACTAGATTTCCCATTGGCGCGAAGCATCCATCTCGACCGCCCCGCAGAGGGTATTGATTTCTCCATCTTCGGGGACCTCCGTGAATGTGCGTTGGCGCATCAGATCGTCATTCCTCGCAGCCTGTCGCTTTGCCCGAGACTCATATCGCTTGCCCTCGCCGAATGCCAATTGCGAGACCTTGACCTGCGGGGATTCGGATCGCTGCGGAAGCTTTGTTTGGGTTCTGTGCGCGTTCCCTCGTTGGGTGCTATTAGGGAGTTGGTGGAACTTCGCCATTTCGGGGTCGCGCGGCTCCAGACGGTCGACTTGGAGTTTCTGGCCTGCTGCACGCATCTCGAGTGGTGTTCACTTTCTTTGATGCCGAGGTTGGCGAGCCTAGCTGGAATGGAGAAGTGTCGGCGCCTTCGACATCTGGATGTCGGCGGTTGTGGACGGCTCTCGGACATTTCCGCACTCGGTGATGCGTGGGAATTGCGAGACCTCATGTTTGAGGGGTGTCCCAAGATCGCATCGCTGAAGCCGTTGCTTGCACTGACGAACTTGGAGGACGTCCGACTTTGGGAGCATACAAAGATTGCGGACGGTGCAATTCGGGCACTATTGGCGATTCCGAGTCTGCGTCTGTTGCACTTCCAGAACCGGAAGCACTACGACCTTACGGCTGCGGAAGCAGATAGGGCTTTCGCAGGGCGATTGAGCAATCGTGAAGTCCAGCCAACGGATGGGTCTTCCTACTGACATCCGCATGGTTCGGGTCGTTCGTGGTCATCTTCTTAGCCGCCTGCTCCGCTATTCCCCGCGAAAGCGCGGTGCAGGAGGGTGACATCTTGTTTTAGCCGCTGCCGTATTCGTGGTTGGTCGACACCATCAAGGCCGGCAGCTTCAACCTCGACCTCAAGAATCCGCATAGCCCCGACACTGGCCCCGGCGACGTCGAGCACCTCCTGCCTGAGTACGAGAAGCTCCTGGAGGATATCGCGCGGACGTGCGATATCCTGAAGCGCGAGCTGGAGCACGCGCTGACAAGGGGTAGGGACGGCTCTCCGCAGCCGTCCGTCACCGTCGCCTAACTATGCGGCGCGCCAATTGATCCAAAAGCCCGGTAGGGCTGGCGCCTCGCAGTCTTCGCTGCAAAGACTGCATTGGCCGCCGGCCGCCAGCCGAGAGGTTGGTTGGAAACCACTGATACACACTGATGCACACTGATCCGGAAACGGTGGGGCGGGCTTTTCACCCGCCATTTCCTGAAGGGCCGGATCTTCCCGGCCTGAGCATTGCCGAAGGCGTGTCCGCACCACCTCCGCCCGCCCCATGACCCTCGATACCTTCTTCAAAAAGCCGAAAGGGCGGCGCAAGCACCGCCCCTACAGTAATCGTCGACCGCTCGGTGATGGTGCGGAATCTATGCCGCCAGTTTGGTAGTGCACGAAGATGGCGGGGATAAACCCCGCCCCACCGGGAGGCGGGGAATGCGGAAGCTGAACGGCTTCGCCGCCCAGCTACACGGAGCGCCGCTTGATGGCGACCCAACCTCGGGCTGCCCGCGCTTCTCTGTGCGCTCTTCTGCCTCAGTGCTCTCTGTGACGAAATTCCCGATTCTTTGCGCTCTCTGCGTTCCTTGCGGTTAATCCTTCCGTCCGTTCTCGGTGGGCTCGGTGTCGTCTGTGGTGGAACTTCCTGACCTGTCGCTACTCGACCACATCCACTACAGCTTCGACGACAAGCGGATCTACTGTTCCGAACTGATCTTCAAGGCCGTGAAAACCGTGACTGGCCGGCAGCTCGGCAAGGTCGAGCGGCTCGGCGATCTGAACTGGGAGCCGCACGAGGCGTTCATCCGCTCGATCGAGGGCATCATTCCCAAGGATCGTGAGATGATCACGCCCCAGGCCCTGTCTGCGGCGAAGGAACTGACGCTGGTGTACACGAAAGATCCTACGGCGAAACGTGCTGGGGCGAAGTAGGCGGAAGGCGCTGGCGGTCTGGTAGGGCGAGCCGCGCGGGCACTCGGCGTTCCCAGGGCGATCCCGTTACTTGTCCCTGTTCGGTCCGTTCAGTCGAACGGGCTGATGAGCGGAATGGAGGAGCGGCGGTTGCGTCGGTAGATTTTGAAGTCGCGGTCCAGGGTCCAGACGGAGCTCTGGGGGTGCAATTCCGCCAAGCGCACGAGGCAGGCGTCGGCAAACGACATGGGCTGATCTCGATAGCGGGTCATCAGTTCCTGGAGTACGGCCGCTTCGCGACCGAAATCGAACCTCACCTCGAAGAGCCCGGCGCGGGCCAGACGGATCACCTCGGTGGGATCGAGTTTCTCCCGCTTGAGGAGAAAACACGCCTCGGCAATCACGGCTTCGCAAGTGATCAGCGGAGGCGCCATCGACTTGAGCTGGTCGATCGCCCAGCCGTGCCGGGCGTCGGTCCCGACCACCAACGCCACGAGCGGTCCGGTATCGAGCAGCACCGGACTCACCGGCCGAATCCTTCCATGTACTTATTATTCGTCGATAGATCACTCGGTCCGCCGGACTGCCGTCCAAGAAGGTGTTTCACCAACTCATAGGCGCTGGGGGGGGCCGGTACCTCGGGCGCGACTCCGTAGGCCTTCAGGGCGTTCCGTACGATCTCGCCCTGCGACAGATTCTGTTTCTTGGCCGCCAGCCGTAAGGCAGTGCGTTCGGCTTTGGAAAGGCGGATGGAGAGCGTCTCAACCTGCATGGGTGCCAAGCAAGACAACTTCCCCGATGAAGCAACACATGATTCCCGGCCTGAGTGCCAAGTGAGACGGCTTTCATTTCGCGGCCACCCGCATGGTGGGACTGGCGAAGTTTGTGGTTGGCCCTGCCGCCGAGGGACGGAAGGGTGTCGGCCACGTGAGGATCAACAAATATCTGGCCGCCTGTGGACTCGGTTCGCGTCGAGCCGTCGAAGAAATCGTTCTCGCCGGTCGCGTGAAGGTCGACGGCGTGCGGGTGGAGAACCTGTCCCTGCAGGTGACCGACGACTCCGAAGTTGAGGTGGACGACAAACGTGTGCTTTCGAGCGAGGGCGTGCGGGTCGTGCTCCTGCACAAGCCGGTCAACGTCATGACCACCCGTGACGATCCGGAAGGGCGGGCCACGATCTATCATCTGGTGCCGCCCTCGTTCCGGTGGCTGGTCTATGCCGGGCGGCTGGATTACGCCTCGCGCGGCCTGGTGATTCTGACTGACGACGGCGAGCTGTTGTATCGGCTCACCCATCCGCGCTGGGACCATCCCAAGCGTTACGTGGTCGAGCTGGACGCCGCGCTCTCGTCTCCGGATCTTGCGCGCATCCGGGAGGGCCGGATCGAGCTTCCCGATGAACTGCCGCTCAAACCGGTCGCAGTGGAGCAGCGGGGCCGCACCGTGTTGTTGGAGTTGCGGGAAGGCCGCAACCGCCAGATCCGCCGGATGATGGATGTGCTGGGGCGCACGGTGCTCGACCTATGCCGCGTCGGCGTCGGGCAATGGACGCTCGACGGGTTGAATTCTGGTCAGTGGCGGGAGTTGGCCCCGGCGGAGATCGATCCGATGCGCGTTGCGTTGGGCCTGCCGCCGAAGGGCTCGGCCGGGCGTGGGCCGACGGCACCGCCGATCGATCCGCAACCCTCGCGTGAACCCCGCGCGTCTCGTGAGGCCAGGCCCCCTCGCGAGCCGCGGGCTCCCCGGGGACCGCGTTACTGAGCGGTGCGGTGGGGAGGGAGAGGGGAGACGAATCACGTCGTGCGGCAGAACTTCCGGAGAGCAGGAGCAAGAGCAGGAGGGGCGAACGAGGAGGGCGTCGCAAGCGGCGCCCCTACAACAAGGCACGGGCGTCGTTTGCCGCGTCGTCTCGGGAATGAATCGTAGGGGCGGCGCTTGCGCCGCCTGGGAGCACACAGTCGCGCCGTACGCGGGGGCGCTTGAAAATGGTGTGGCGGTATGAGGGGCGGATGCGTTCCCATCGCAGCGATGGCCAAACCTCGCTCCTCCGGTTCCCGTTCGCCGCAGCCGCAGCGCGGAGCGTTGCCGAATGTGGCCGCGGGCGCTGGAGTTCAGGCAGGACTGCCTGCGCAGAGTCAGGCGGAGGTTGGATCCGCCCCCTCGTCGGAGCCTGCCGACCGCGTTGAGGGCAACGCGGTCCACCTACCAGGCCGGATAACGCGGCGGCCGGTGTGGTTGGGCGCGCTGCTGTTTCTGGTGGTGGCTGCGGTTTTTCTCCCGTCCCTGCGGCATGATTTCATCACTTACGACGATCCCGGATACGTGACGGCAAACGCCCAAGTGCAGGCCGGCCTGACCTGGGAAAATGTGAAGTGGGCCTTCGCTAGCGTGGAGGTGTCGAACTGGCATCCGCTCACCTGGTTGTCCCACATGCTGGACTGCCAGCTCTTCGGTCTGCAGCCGTGGGGCCACCATCTCACCAACTTGCTGCTGCATGCCTGCAACACGCTGCTGCTGTTCGTGGTGCTGCGGCGCGCGACGGGGGCGGTGGGACGCAGCCTGTTCGTGGCGGCGCTCTTCGGCTTGCATCCGCTCCATGTTGAATCCGTTGCCTGGATTGCGGAGCGCAAGGATGTGCTCAGTACGTTGTTTTGGATGCTCACGCTCTGGGCTTACGTGGTCTGGGTGCAGCACCGTGCCGCCGAGCGCCCCCGGGCGTGGGTCTTCTACGGGCTGGCCTTCCTGTCGCTCGCCGCGGGCCTGATGGCCAAGCCGATGCTGGTCACGTTGCCGTGCGTGTTGCTGCTGCTGGATGGATGGCCGCTGGGCCGGTGGGCGGAGGCGTCGGTGTCGCGCCGCTGCTTTCTGGTGGTGGAGAAACTGCCGTTTTTCGTGCTCTCGGCGGTGTCCTGTGTCATCACTTACTTCGCGCAGCAGCAGGGCGGTGCGGTGAAGACGCTGGAGGATTTCACCCTGCTGGAGCGCGCGGCCAACGCGCTCCTCGCGTATTGTCAGTATCTGGGGAAGTGCTTCTGGCCGACGCGTCTCGCCGTGCTCTATCCGAACTTCGGTCAACTGCCGCCCTGGTGGCAGACGGCGCTCGCCGGGGCGTTGCTGGCGGCGATCAGCATTGTCGCCATGGTGTTGTGGCAGCGCCGGCGCCCCGCGGTGGCGGTGGGCTGGTTCTGGTTCCTGGGGACGCTGGTGCCGGTCATCGGGCTGGTGCAGGTGGGCGGGGCGACGATGGCCGACCGCTACTCGTACGTGCCCCTGGTGGGTATCTTTATTGCGGCGGTGTGGGCGGTGGCGGACCTGCCGGAGCGGCTGCCGCAGCGGCGGGCTGTGCTGGGTGCGGTCGCCGGAGCGGTGGTCCTGACCTGCGGCGTGCTGACCTCGCGGCAGCTCAGCCTGTGGCGGGACAGTGTGAACTTGTTTCGCCACACGGTGGCGGTGACTGAGAACAATTGGATGGCGTACTACAACCTGTCGTTGGCGTACGGGAAATCCGCGCGCACCGCCGATGAAGCGAAGGAGGCGTTCCGGCGAATGGTCGACATCATCGCGGGGTTGGCCGAACGGCACCACCGCCGCGGGCTGGCGTTGGCCCAGTCGCCCGACCGCCAGCCCGAGGCCATCGCCGCGTTGGAGAAGGCGTTGCGAGTCAAGGGCGATGCGGCGGAGACGCGCAACGACCTCGGCCTGGTGCTGGCGCGCACGCCCGGCCGGCTCCTGGAGGCCATCGCCCAGTTCCAGGCGGCGCTGCACTACCGGCCCGACTTTCCGGAGGCTCAGTACAATCTGGGCAACGCTCTGGTGCAGCTCCCGGAGCGGCGCAACGAGGCAATCGCCGCGCTGCGGCTGGCGGTGTGGGGGCGGCCCGATTGGGCGGAGGCCCATTGTGCGTTCGCCGCCGCCATGGCGTCGGACCCGAGCCGCCGTGCCTCAGCGATCGCCGAATACGAAATGGCGCTGCGCCTTCAGCCCGATATGGAGCGGGCAAGGACGGGATTGGCGCAGTTGCAGGCCGCCGGCCCGTGAGAGGGGCGATGCGCAGAATCGCGTGCAAGCACGCTCCTCCATCTGATCCGGCTGTCCGTCGTAGGAGCCTGCTTGCAGGCGATTTCGAGCGCGAGGGGTTGCTCACGCGCTATCGCGTGCAAGCACGCTCCTCCACAGCGCCGGACCTATCGCGTGCAAGCACTCTCCTACAGGTGATCCGTCACGCCTCAGGCGCGATGGATCTCGGGCTTGGCGTCGCGCATCATCAGATCGCGGACGGCGCGGCGGGGATCCTTGTCGGAGTAGAGACTGGCGTAGACTTCGTCGATGATCGGGGTGGTCGCCCCGGCGCGCCGGGCGAGCTGATAGGCGCCGCTGGCGGTGGTCACCCCCTCGGCGACGACCATGCCCATCTCCTGCTGGATCTCGACCAGCTTGCGGCCCTTGCCGAGCTCCTCGCCCACGTGGCGGTTGCGGCTGTGCTTGCTGGTGCAGGTGACGATGAGGTCGCCGATGCCGCTCAGGCCGGAGAAGGTTTCGGGGCGGCCGCCGAGCGACTCGCCCAGGCGGGCCATCTCGACGATGCCTCGGGTCATGAGGGCGGCCTTGGTGTTGTCGCCCATGCCCATGCCGTCGAGGATGCCGGCGGCCAGGGCGAGCACGTTCTTCAACGCGCCGCCGAGCTCGGCGCCCACGACGTCGTCGGAGGTATAGACGCGCAGGTATTCATTCATGAACGCCTGCTGCACGGCGGTGGCCGCCTGCGGGTCGCGGGAGGCGGTCATCACCGCGGTGGGGACGCGGCGGGCGACCTCCTCGGCATGGCTGGGCCCGGAGAGGATGGCATAGCGCACGTCGCCGAGCAACTCGGCCACGAGTTCGCTCATGCGTTTGCAGGAGCCGGTCTCGATGCCCTTGGCGACGTTGACGTAGATGAGGTTGGCGGGGCGGGGCACGGCGGCGAGTTTGCCGAGCAGGCCGCGCATGTACTGGCTGGGGGCGGCGAGCACCACGATATCGGCACCGGCGCAGGCGAGGGCGAGATCGGGCTCGAAGCGTAGGGTGGCCGGCAGGCCGACGCCCTTGAGGAAGCGGTCGTTGCGGCGGGTGCTTGCCATTTCCGCGAGGTAGTCGGGAAAGGGGCCCCAGAGGCTCACCACATGATTGTTCTCACACAGGACCATGGCGAGGGCTGTGCACCAACCGCCGTCGCTCAGCACGCTGATGTTCATAAAGGAATGGGGATGGGATGTGGGGGACCGGGTGAGGACGACCGGCCGTGCGATTGGAGACGGGAATCAGGGCGGTGAGGACGGGGTGGATCAACGAAAAAGGGCGGGGAGGGTCTTGACGGAGAACGCGGAGGAATCATTCCCAGCGGCTTCACGAGGCTTGGCTCGGCGGTCCGGCTGGACCAATCCTGTTGGGCGCATGAGCGAGCGTCCCTCCACCTTCCGTATCTGGCTGCTGGCTTCGCGGCCGAAGACCTTGCCCGCCGCGCTCGTGCCGGTGTTGGTCGGCTCGGCCTTTGCTGCACGGGCCGGCGCCTTCCAGTGGGAGGCGGCCGCGCTCTGCCTGGGCTTTGCGCTGCTGGTGCAGATCGGCACCAATTTCGCCAACGACTATTTCGATTATGTCCAGGGCGCGGACACCGCGCAGCGGGTGGGGCCGGCGCGCGCGGTCGCCTCGGGGTGGGTGGCGCCGGCCACCATGCGCACGGCTATGGTGCTGGTGTTCGCTCTCGCCCTGGTCGTGGGCTTCGGGTTGATCCCGTTCGGTGGCTGGTGGCTGCTGCCGGTGGGGCTGCTGAGCATCGTGTGCGGCATCGCCTACACCGGTGGCCCGTACCCGCTTGGCTACCACGGGCTGGGCGACATCTTCGTCTTTCTCTTTTTCGGTCTGGTGGCCGTGGGCGCCACCTTCTGGGTGCAGGCACGTACACTTACGGTGGAGGTGCTGCTGGCGGCGGCGGCGATTGGCGCCCTGGCGGCGAATATTCTGGTGGCGAACAACTATCGGGACCGGGCCACCGACGCGGTGGCCGGCAAACGCACGTTGGTGGTCCGGCTGGGCGAGCGCGCGGGCCGCTGGCAGTACGGCGCGGCGGTGCTGCTCAGCGGGGCGGTGCCGGTGGTGTTATGGGTGCGGGGCGTTGGGGCGGGGGCGTTGCTCGCGCTCGGTGCGCTGCCGCTCGGAGTTGATTGCTGGCGACGGCTTCGGCCCACCGCTCCGGCGCCGGCGTTGATCGGTTTGCTCGCCCGCACTGCCGCGCACCTGGCGCTGTTCGGCGGTTTGCTCGCGGCGGGCGTGGGGCTGGGGCGCTAAGCCGTATTTATTCAGTTGTAGGAGCGTGCTTGCACGCGATCCCGCGCGGAAATCGCGTGCAAGCATGCTCCTACCCCCGACACCGAAACGCTGCTCCGAAAAGAGAGGGACGACTATCGATTGCATCGTTACGGCTGAGCTGCGGGGCGCCAAGCGGGGTACGCGCCCGGGAGCGGGCGCGACCGGCCCGGTTTCCCTCGCCCTGCCCGTTGGCTCGATCATTGGCGTGGCCGGCGCCGGTCCTCACCGCGGTGGCGGCCGGTGCCGCGCGGCTCGTCTCCGGGCGCTTCAATTCTCCAGCGTGGAGTACCAGCCGTTGGTGAAGAGCGGGAAGACGTCGCCGTCGTTGAAGGGCAGATGCTGGTAGAGGATGATCGCGACGGTGCGTTCGCGGGGATCGATCTGCACGGTGGTGGTGGCGTAACCGTCCCAGCCGAAGCAGCCCTCGCTGCCGAGGGTGGGGCTGCGGCGGAGATCTGTCACGACACGCACGCCGAGGCCGAAGCCCTGCTCGACCGCCCCGAACGGGTGCGGCTGGGCGAGGTGCGCGAGATGGTCGCGGGTCATGAGTTCGACCGACTTGCGGCCGAGGATGCGGGTGCCGTCGAGGTGGCCGCCGTTGAGCAGCATCTGGGCGAAGCGGGCGTAGTCGCCGGCGGTGGAGTAGAGCCCGGCGCCGCCCATGCGTAGGCCGTGGGTCGGGCCGCAGCGCTCATCGCTATTCTCGACCGGCTCGAGGACGAGCTGTCCGGCGGCGTCGCGGATGTGGATGCGGGCGATGCGGCTGCGTTTCGCCTCCGGTACCCAGAAGGCGGTGTCGGTCATGGCGAGTGGACCGCAGATGCGCTGCTGGAAGAAGGCATCGAGCGATTGGCCGGAGACCTTTTCGATGACGGCGCCGAGGATGTCGGTGTTGAGGCCGTAGTGGAAGGTGGTGCCGGGCTGGTCGGCGAGCGGGATCGTGGCGACGCGGGCGACGAACTCCTCAAGGTTGGGTGCGCTCCAGATGGCGGCGCGCTCCTGGAGCTTCACGAGCTCCGGCGGTTCATTGAAGCCGTAGAACGTGCCTGCGGTGTGCGTGAGCAAGTCGTGGATGGTGATCGGAGCGCGGGCGTCCGCGAGCACCGGCGCATCAGCGGTGCCGCCGGTGAAGACCTTGGGGTTCTTCAATGCGGGCAGGTATTGGTCGACGCGATCAGTGAGCTTCAGTTTCCCCTCCTCAATGAGCTGCAACACGGCGGTGGAGGTGACGAGCTTGGTCATCGAGAAGAGCCGCACGATCGAGTCCTTCTGGATGGGCGTTTTGGTAACGGCGTTGGCGAACCCGTGGGCGCGCCAGTCGACGATCTTGCCGTCGCGGGCGAGGAGCAGGATGTAGCCAGCGTGCGAGCCGTCGTCGACGGTGCGGTCGAGCGTCTGGTGGAGGCGGGCGAGCCGCTCGGCGGAGACGCCGGCGGCGGCCGGGGTGGTGGCGGGTAGCGGCTGCGTGGCTTGGTGAACGCTGGGAGCGTGAGCAGCAGCGGCAGGGCGAACAGGGCGGAGAGACGAAGGTTCATGGCGCGGAGTTCAGGGTTTGGCGGAGGGGGCGCAAAACACCACTAACGGTACGTTTCCCCGACGGGAGGCGAAAATTGCACCCCCGCTCGGGACCGACCAGGCTGTCGGGGTGGTCGGTCGTCCCCGGCGGATACGGTGTTCAGTGCCTACTGGCGTAGGCGGGCGTAACCCGTTGCTTCCCGGGTGGCCGGATCTGTCCCGTGCGTTACTCCGGGTGCAGCTCGATCATCCACACGTCGTTTTCGCGCAGTGGGAAACTGCGGGTGAATCGGCCGTCGCGACCGATTTTCACCTTCTCAATGACCTCGGGTTGGCCGGCAGTCTTTTCGCGCAGTGTGGCGACTTGGGCGCGGGTGAGCTGGGCGGGGGAGCCGAGATCACGATACGCGGATTGCAGGTCGTTGGCGCGGTAGCCCACCTTGGTGGCGCGGAGCAAGTGGGTGCCGCGCTTCAGTCCGGCGAGGCGCAGCTCCGCGGTGCCCTTGCCTTTGGCGGGCTGGTCCTTCGCGTAGTACTCCTGGTTGATGACAGAGGGGCCGGGGTGGGTGATGGTGAAGTCCCAGAGGAGGGCCTGCACCGCGCCGTCGTTGCGGCGGCAGACGAACGAGTCGGGGTCGCTGTTCTTCAGCTCGGTGTCGCCCAGGCGGTGGAGGAACTGGTACGCGTAGTAGGAGGGCTTGGGCAGGTCCTGGTAGTTGAAGAGGCCGAACCCGCCGTGCAGCGGGGTGGTGCGCGGGCCGGCCTCCTCGAAGATGTCGGTGAACGTCCAGTAGGACATCGAGGCGGCGGCGCCGCCGATGTGGCGGATCTTGTCCAGGATGAAGGCGGGACTGTGGTAGCTGTCGTGGATGGGGTCGAAGGGCGTGTAGGAGCTGCTCCACTCCGTGTAGTGGAGCTCGACCGGGGCGAAGGGGGAGGCGTCGATCTTGGCGCGCACGCCCTTGACCTCGTTGGTGACCGCGCCGCGGTCGGGCGAGAAGACGGTGCCGGCGCTGCCGTTTTCGTCGAGGTAGCCACTCATCGTGGCGTAGCAGTGCGTGGTGACGAAATCCAGGGGCAGCTTCTCGGCGGCGCAGTGCGCGAGCGTCTCGTCGATCCAGCCGCTGCCGGCGGTGGCCGGGCCGCCCACGCGGTAGGTGGAGTCGACCGACTTTACAGCGCGGGCGGTGGAGGCGTAGAGCTTGTAGTATTCGGCGCGGGCGATGGGGGCGAACTCGGCGTCGGTCTTGCCGCCGGTGGTGCCCATCCAGAAGCCGGTGAGGTTGGGTTCGTTCCAGACTTCAAAAAACCAACTGCGCACCTGGTCGGCGCCGTAGCGCTCGGTGCAGTGCTGGGTGAAGGCGGCGATGAAGGCCTCCCATTTCGCGTAATCCTTGGGCGGGGTGACGTTGGCCTTGTACCAGAAGATGGTGTGCGGGCCACTGGCGAGGGCCGAGGGCATGAAGCCGAGCTCGACGAAGGGCTTCATGCCGAGGCCGTGGAGGAAGTCGAAGAGCTCATCGACGTACTGCCAATTGTAGACCGGGCGTCCCTGTTTGTCCTCCTGATACACGCCCATGTCGTCGCCGAACAGCCCATGGAAGCGGATGTAGCGGAAGCCGCACTCGGTATGCGCGCGACGGAGCTGGCGTTGCCAGTCGGCCCGCAGGCCTTCATTGGCGCGCCCGGCCCCCACGCAGAAGTTGTACATGCGGCTGGTGGGCCCGGCGACCTCCGCGAGGTTGGCCTCGATGATCCGGGAGGGTGGAGCCGATTGGGCTGAGAGCGGGAGGGGGGACAGGAGCAGCAGGGCGAGCAGGAGTCGTCTGTTCATGGGAAGGGCAGCAATGACCGGCGGCGGCGGGCTCGACAATGAGATAGCGTTAAATGGGCAAGGGCATCCCTTCTCGGTCGGCGAACGGACCGCGTATTGACCTCTTCAAGTCTTGTATCTCAGATCGGTGGATGAGCTTGGATTTCGGTACGATGGGGTTTCGTCGAGTTTGGACCAGAGGGCGTTGGATCTGCAGCATGCTGCTGAGCCTTTGGGTGGTCGCGGCGGGTTCCGCCGTACCGAGCGTCGCAGTGGCATGCCCAACTCGCCAGGTGGTGAACCCTGGGCAGGGCGTTGAATTGGGCGTGTCGGCCACGGGCAATGGGAGCATTGGTTGCCGCTGGATCCACAACGGTAGGTCGATTGCGGGCGCTTCCGGGGTGAAGTTGATTCTGGCGACTGCGACCGTCGAGGACGCAGGGTGGTATGTAGCCGAAGTCACCGATAGCGATGGCCTGACGCGCAGCGCGCCGATCTTTGTCTCGGTTTGCCCAAGCCCCACGCGCGTGGTCGAGTGGGGCGGGCCGCACTCGTACTATGCGTCGGATTCCATGGATCTGACGGATGCGACTGCAATTGTTTGCGGCTCCAGCCACGCGATGGCGCTCAAGCACGATGGGACAGTTGTTACTTGGACCCACGACTATTACGCGAAAGAACGAATCATCGTCCCAACCAGTTTGTCTGGTGTCGTGGCGATCGCTGCTGGCTTTGACTCGGTGGCGCTGAAAAGCGATGGCACCGTCGTCGCTTGGGGGTGGAATGAGATTGGGGGGAGCATTGTTCCCTCGAGCCTCTCGAATGTCGTGGCGATTGCCGCAGGCGACCGCCACGCGCTGGCGCTGAAGAGCGATGGGACGGTCGTAGCGTGGGGGGGGAACTCCTACGGGCAATCCAATGTTCCATCCGCGCTCAGTGGCGTGGTCGCAATTGCCGCGTGTACCTACGATTCGCTGGCGCTAAAGAGCGATGGTACAGTGATTGCGTGGGGAGATAATTCTTACGGACAAGGCAGCGTGCCGGTGGGGCTGACCGGGGTTTGCGCAATAGCAGCTAGTGATAATTTCTCGCTCGCCCTGAAGAGTGACGGGACGGTCGTTGCCTGGGGTGACAACTATTTCGGCCAATGCGATGTCCCGGCCGAGCTCAGCGGTGTAATCGCCATAGCAACGGGGTCGAACTACTCGCTTGCGCTAAAGAGTGACGGAACGGTCGTCCAATGGGGCACCGCCGGGTCGGTTTACACCAATTACCTCGCTGTCCCGCCGGGACTGCAGAAGGTCTATGCTATTACTGCCGGCCCGTCTTATGCGTTTGCGCTCTCGGACGCATCAACGGACACCGCCCCAGTCTTCTCCACTCAACCGTCCAGTCAAAGCATTGCGGAAACGCAGAAGGCGACGTTCTCATTCGCTGTTTCTGGGGCGACTCCTATTCGCTACCAATGGCGTAAGAATGGCATCGATATTGATGGAGCTACCTCCGCGACGTTCTCGCTGGTGGATTTGGCGCTGACGGATGCCGGGCGCTATTCCGTGGTCGCGACCAACTACCTCGGCTCAACCGAGAGTGGGGTTGCAGACCTGACGGTGAAGCCGGTCCCGGTGATCCGGAGCCTCTCCTCGACACGTGAGGTGGTGAATCCTGGGCAATCAATTCAGTTGAGCGTCTCCGCGACAGGGGGCGGGACACTCGGTTACCAGTGGTGCCGGAATGGGCGCGCGATCGTGGGTGCAAATAGTAGTGCATTTGCGAAAACCGGGGTGCGCTACCAGGACGGTGGTTGGTACAATGTCCTGATTACCGACGACAACGGCACGCGGCGAAGCCCGACGTTTTTCGTGACAGTTGCGCCGCGCGAAACGCAGTGGGTGAGCTGGGGGAATGACCTTATCAACCCGCCGAATACTCTCACCACGGCAACGCGGATCGCAGCCACGAGCTGGCATGCTCTCGCTCTGACCTCAGAGGGGGCGGTGTCATCCTACGGCAATAACTATTATGGATTGGACACTATGCCCTCCGCTCTTGGGGATGTCGTGTCGATTGCCACCGGTCATTACAGCTCGCTCGCAATCAAACGAGACGGAACCGTGGTCATTTGGGGGCAATCAGGCTTCGGTGAGAATCGAATTCCGGCGCAGGGCAATCGCGACGTCGTTGGAGCAGCTGGCGGCTACGGCTTCTGGCTCGTACTCAGGGCGGATGGCACGGTGACGGGATGGGGAGCTCAGGGCGCCGTGACAGAAGAGATACCCTTGGATTTGCGGCAAGTCGTCGGACTGGCGGCAGGCGAGTGGTTTGCCGTGGCGCTCAAGGCCGATGGGACCGTCGTGGCTTGGGGCGATGATCAAGCGGGCCAATTGTCCATTCCTACCGGCCTTGCAGGTGTCACGGCTTTGGCCTGCGGCTTCAAGCACACATTGGCTTTGAAGGCGGATGGCACCGTCGTGGCGTGGGGAGATAATACCGACGGACAAACCAATGTGCCAGCGGGCTTGTCGGGTGTCGTGGCAATCGCATGCGGGGCTCGGCATTCGCTGGCCTTGAAAGCGGATGGTACGGTGGTCGCGTGGGGCTCCAACCTCACGGGCGAAGCGACAGTGCCTTCCGAGCTTCCGAACGTCTTCCAGATCGCGGCGGGGAGCGGCTTCTCCTTGGCGTTAAGGGATGCGACATCTGACCGGGCTCCGGCCATCGTGCAACAGCCAGTCCGCCTCGCCGCCGCTGAAGAGCAGCCGGTGTCTTGGTCCGTACTTGCGACGGGGCGAGGGCCCTTCACTTTCCAATGGCGCAAGAATGGAGTGGCCATCGAAGGGGCGACTGCTTCGGCCTACTCGATCGATCGGGTCAAGCTGGCGGACGCAGGGACCTACGATGTGCTGATCGACAACTACAAGGGCCAGACCGCGAGTGCGCCAGCGCCACTGGTCGTGAACCCTCTTCCAACGGCCGCTTCGGTCGGGGCTACTCGCAACGTGGTGGGCCCTGGCGAGCCGACCAGGCTGGAGGTGGCGGCGGTTGGTACCGGACCGCTTAGCTATCAATGGGTCCATAACGGGATCCCGATTTCCGGTGCCACGTCTAGCAGCTACACGATTGGCAGTGCGCGGCTGGCTGATAGTGGATGGTACATTGCTCGGATTACTGACGACTACGGAACCGGTCGGAGCGTCCCGATCTTTGTTACTGTGACACCGGCTCTCACTGCCGTGGGCGCATGGGGTGCGAACTCCCAAGGTGAAATCGGTGTTCCCTCAGGGTTGAGTGATGTGGTTTCAGTTTCGGCGGGGCTCTACCACTCGCTCGCGCTTAGGCGTAACGGTACGGTCGTCGGATGGAATACGCCGGGAACGCCCGCAGCGAGGGTTCCAATCGAGATCGATGATGTGGTCGCAGTCGCGGCCGGGGGCGAATACTCCATGGCTCTGCGTTCAGATGGGACAGTGCGTGGATGGGGTTTTGGTGAACATGGTGAGTCAGTAGTCCCGCAGGGGCTATCCAATGTCGTCGCTGTAGCCGCGGGCTATGCGCATGTCCTCGTGCTGCGCAATGATGGGACTGTTGCAGGATGGGGCCGCGAATCCACTGGAGCTTTACTGAATCTCGATCGATTGCAGGGAGTGATCGCGATTGCCGCCGGAGTCGATCATTCCGTGGCCCTACGGGGTGATGGTACTGTCGCTGTCTGGGGAGACAATAGCAGGGGGCAGTGCGATGTGCCCTCTGGACTGACCGGGGTTGTGTCAATTGCCGCTGCCGGAAACCAAACGGCGGCACTGAAAGGCGATGGCACGGTGGTCGTTTGGGGAGACCGTAGCTACGGCCAGACGTCTGTTCCGCAAGGCCTTCCGCGAGCCTCTGGGGTGGCCGTAGGTTTCGGCCATGCTATGACGCTGGATGCGGATGGCTTTGTCCACTGTTGGGGTTCGAACAATGACGGCCAGACCACACCAGCTGTACAACCAGCGAATGTATTCGCGATGGCCGCCAATGGATTCTTCAACCTCGTACTTCAGGATGTGTCAGCCCCTGTGGTCGTAACTCAACCTCTAGGCGCGAGTCGATCCGTGAACCAATCGGTCGCGTTTGCCGTGGAGGCTTCGGGGGCACGGCCATTTGCCTATCAATGGCGGCGGAATGGAACGCCGGTCACGGGCGCAATCGCGCCGACTCTGACTATCGACATGCTTACCCTTGAGGATGCGGGCGCCTACGAGGTGGAGGTGTCGAATACCTTCGGCTCTATCACGTCTCGGCCGGCTTCCTTGACGGTGAATGCACCGGGTCAGCCACGAACGCTGGAGTTGGTCGCCGGAGAATCGGGTTCGGTTGGGGTCACGGCGACGGGAGTCAATGGTTATCAGTGGTCCCGGGGTGGGGTGCCGGTCGCCGGCGCGACCGCGTCTACGCTTGCCTTTGCCAGTGTCGGATCGTCCGAGGCGGGGCTCTACGATGTGCAGCTCTTTGGGCCCAGCGGGGATACGCTGTCGGCGCCCGTCGTCGTCGGGGTCGTCCCCGCTGCGGGCCAGCGCACCACCGGTGCGGTCACGACCCGGACTGAATGGCAGGATATCCGTCATCCCAACGGCGCCGTCTATGACCAGTTCTTGCTCACGGGTGCGGCTGGCACCTTCACAGCCGACTCCGGCCAGATCGCGCGCATGTCCTACCTTGGTGACAACGGCAGTATCGTGCAGGTGGAGATGTCAGGTGCCGGTGCAATCACCGTCAACGTGGCCAACGCCACCGGCCCGATGGCCCCGGCTCTCTACAACCAGAGCGGCATCCAGTATATGAAGGGCAAAGCGACGATCATCCTCGCCGGCGCTGATGCGTCGACCCACTTCACGATCTATTCGGTGGGCACGGCCACTAATCCTGGAGTGACCCGCCCGGACGTGACTTACGCGGGTTGGGCTGACGTGGCGGCGGCAGGTATTATTTCCGCGGACGGCGCACTCGGCGGAATCCATCAGGGTAACGCCAACTACAATGCCACGCTGGGCTACACTGGGATCTATGCGCCCAATGTTGCCAGTGTGGGCGGGTTGGTGGTCGTCCACGGGATTGCCTCCAGTGCCACGGCGCAACCGTATCTCTACTTCGGGTCCGGCGGGACGGTGAAGGTCAAGATTGCCGGCAGTGACCTCGCGCAGCCTAGCGGCGACAGCATCACGGTCGGTGGTTTGGCTGAGGTGCAGATGGGCGCCGGACAGGATTCGTGTGGTCGGGGCGCTGCCGCGAAGGCCATTCAGTGCCGGCTCGCCAACGACGCTGGCACGGATGTGACCAGTGCGCTCGTGGTTGGGCCTTGATGGGCGAGGGGGGCGCCGGTCGGCGACCGGCGTTCCGTTCCGAGCACTGCGGGCCCGTCCCAGACGGGCGATCGGGCATGCGCTCATCCCGGACCTCGCAGCCGACAGAAGGCAACGAAAGGAACAAAGGAACTTCGAAAGAAGGGCGATCAGCGCCCTCCGGGCGAGGGAGATGGCCGGTCGCCGGGCAGCTGAAGCTCGAGGCCTGGGATTCGGGTCTTCCAACTTGGACACTCTTCGTTGCCTCGTGTTGGCTTTGGCTCCGGTTTTTAGATTCGCGACGGATTGCCCCGGCCGAGCGTTCGGCGGGCAAGCAGCAGACCGCCCAAACTCGGCAACCGATTGGAGGTCAACGCGATCCACCTTCACCCGCGCGGGAGGCGATGAATTCTGGCGCTTCGAAGCTCGGGTGTCGGCCGGGATTTGCCCGGGCGGGGGCTCACTTTGCCGCGAGCGGGAGCCCGGCGAGTTGCAGGGTCGCGGTTGTCTTTGATTTCTGGTGCTGGCCTCCCCCGTTGTCGGCGGTTTCACGCTGGTGGGAGGTGATCACGAGGCGGTCGCCGGCGCGGGCGAAGGTGAACTGCTCCGCCTCGGAATGCTCGAAGCTGATCACGACCATCGCCCGTCCCTTGAGCCGCAGCGCACTTTCGGCCGCGAGGGGAGTGCCGTCGGGGGCAATCCAGACTTTGGCGCTGGCCTCGATTTGCTTGATCATCTTGCGGTCCTCCGCGCTGAGCGGCGGATCGATCCTAAAGGTAAGCAAGCGGGCAGGTTGCCCCTGCCAGCTGTCTTCCTTTTCGCCCTGCAGCGTGGCCGTCTCGAGGCGCTGCAACAGTCCGCCCGAGGCATCGATGTAGTCGTAGATCTGGGTCGCCCCCAGCCGGGACATCGCCTGCCGGGTGGGCTCGGGATGGTGGGCTTTGCCGGCTCCTTCCCGTTGTTCGCGTACGGCGGCGTCAAGTTGCTCGGGGCTCCATGCCACGTTCAGGCCCGCAGCGCCGAGGCTGACGGTGGCGCAGGCCCGGCCTTCGACGGTGTTTGGCTTCTTCTCGTCGCCGTTGGTTTCGGCAAAACTGAAGTCGATGACGGCGTTGACCGGATCGTCGCCGGCGAGTCGCAGCGAATCGCGCAGGGCGGAGAGCGAGTCGGCGCGCAGGCTTGAGGCGGTCAGGAGCAGGAGGAGGGCAATACGCATGGTGGTGGCCCAGCGACACCAGGTTGCGGCGGCAGTTCCGATGACGCGGAGCCTCGTGCTGGGCGGCCGAGCCCGGGTGCGATGCCCGCGGGGCAGCGGGTGTGAACCGCGCAGGGTGGGGCTGGCCCGTTCGGGCGACGCGCCCTTTGCCGACCGAAACCCGGGGCGCGAATCGGCGGGGGCAAGCGTGGGCCCAAATGAGGCCAACTCACGAAACGGTGAATTCCCGCCCAAAACGGCCGAAGGGATGTCGACGGGTTCCGCCTGTTCGTTGCCATGTCGCCTTGTTCCTCTTCTTTCAGCCGTTTGTTCCTACTGCTATCGCTGGTGGCGGTGGGGGCAGCGCCTGGCTGCGGCGCGGACGCCGAGGCGGTGCCGCTGGTGGCACCAGCCGAGCCCCGGCCGGTGCTGGTCAACTATCGCAGCTTCTGGAATCTCGACGAGGCGGCGCGCCATCGGGAACACGAGGTGCGGTTCGAGGCCGAGGTGCTCTTCTACGATCCGCTGTGGCGGGTGATGTGGCTCGAAAACGAGGGGATGCCGCTCTACTGCAACCTCGGTACAGCCACTTTTCCGGTACGGGTGGGTCAACTCGTGCGGCTCGAGTGCCGCGTGCTGCCGACCCGCGGTTTTGAGCCGGAGGACCTTCGGCTGACGGTGGTCGGCGAAGCCCCGCCACGCCAGCCGCCGGTCATCACCGGCCGTCCGGACCTGGCCGAGCGCTATCATGAGAGTCTCGTGACGGTGGCGGGCTTGGTGGAGAAGCAGGTTGAGGTCGATTCGCGGCATGTGCGGCTCAGCATGGTGGTGGATGGTCGGGCGGCCTTGGCGACGGTGTTAGCCGAGGAGGGCGCGGCCATCCCCGATTACACCGCGCAGGTCGTCGAGGTGACCGGTCTGCTTTTTCTTCGCAAGACTGCCGACGGGACGATCGGCGGAGATGATCTTTGGGTGGGTGGTTTCGCCGCCACGCGCGTGCTCTCATCGTTCGCCAGCGACGCGCGGTTTGAACGCGAGGAGGTGGGCGGCGAGCGCCTGCGGAGCCAGCCGGAGGGAGAAGTGGTGCTGGTGCGCGGAGAAGTCCGGGCCACCGATTCCGGCCGCTCCATTGTGGTGTGGGACGAGAGTAACCAGATCCTGGTCCTTTCTGCCCAGACCGGGCCGGTGCAGCCCGGGGATGAGGTCGAGGTGGTCGGTCGCCTGCAACGCCGCGGGCCGGAGATCGTCTTGACGGAGGGGCTCTGGCGCCGCCGCGGCCCGGCTCCGACGCCGGAGGACGGGGTGCGGTTTAAGCTGCGCCGGATCGCCCAGGTGCTCGAACTGGGACTTGACGAGGCGCGCCGCGGCCACCGCGTTGAATTGTGGGGCGTAGTGACGTGGTCCAGCCCCGATGTACCGTACTTCTATATTCAGGACTCGACGCGAGGCGTGTGCATCCGCAGCCAAGGGCCGTGGACGCTGCGGCCGCCCTTGCTCGGGACTTCGGTGCGGGTGACAGGGCGGACCGGGGCCGGGGATTTTGCTCCGTTGGTTGAGTTCGAGAATTTCGCCACCGAGGGGTCGATGCAGTTGCCAGAACCTCGGCTGATCACGCTCGATCAGGCGCAAAGCGGAGCGGAGGAGGCCTGCCGCCTGGAGCTGCGCGGCTTCTTGCGGGAGGTGCGGACCGAGGGGCCGTGGACGGAGCTGGAGCTCACGACACCAGCTGGTGAATTCACCGCGCGCATGATCACCCCGGCCTCGCTGGATGAACTGCAGGGTGCGGTGGTGCGGTTGCGCGGGGTTTGCACGGCCGTGGCAGACGAACGTGGCGAGCTCGCTGGCATCCAGTTGCTGGTGGCGACACGGCGCGATATCGCGGTCGAAGAGCCGGCCACCGCGGATCCGTTTGCCGGGGCGGTGGTGCCGATGGCGTCGCTGCGCCGTTTCGGTCCGCTCCAGACGCCGTATCGGCGGCTGCGAGTCCTGGGAGTAGTGACTTATGCGGATCCCGGCCGCTGGCTGGTGGTGCAGGACGGTGCCGCCGGCCTGGAGGTGCTCGCGCGGGCGCCAGCGAAGTGGTCGCCGGGCGACAGTGTCGAGGTGGTCGGTTTTCCAGGGCGCCAAGGGAGCCGGATCGTGTTGCGCGAAGCGCAGGTGCGGCGGGTGGCCGACCAGAGCTCCCCGGTGCCCCTGGAGTTGCCGGTAGGGCCGAAGCCGACGCCGGCGTGGGACAACCAGCTCGTGCGCGGCATCGGGCTGCTGGATGAGATTCTCGGCACCGGGGACGAACTGCATTTGCTGCTGAAATCGGGCGACGAGCGGTTCATGGCGATCATGCCGCAGGCCGCCGGCGTTCGCTCCGCGCTGCGGCGCGGCGGCACTGTGCAGTTCACCGGTGTGTATCGCATGGAGTTTGACGTGTACGGGCGACCGAGCGGCTTTCTGCTGCAGCTGCGCGACGCGGGCGATCTCGTGGAGCTCACCGGCCCGCCGTGGTTCACCGGCGGGCGCGCGCTGGGGGCACTGGCAGTGATCGGTGTCGGCGCCGGTCTCGCGTTGCTGTGGGCGACGACTCTGCGCCGCCGGGTGCGCGCGCAGACCGAGCAGATTCGCGCCCAGCTCGAAAATCAGGCGAAGCTCGAGGCCGAGCTGCAGAAGGCCGCCAAACTCGAGTCGCTCGGTCTGCTGGCCGGCGGCATTGCGCACGACTTCAACAATCTGCTTACCGTGGTGATGGGAAACATCACGCTGACCATGCTTGAGGAGCAGGCAATGGCAGTGGCCGGCGATTGCCTGCGCGATGCCGAACGCGGCGCCCAGCGCGCCCGCGATCTGACTCACCAGTTGCTGACCTTCGCGAAAGGTGGCGACCCACTGCGGGCGGCGGAGGTGGTGCCGGAGATCGTGCGCGAGGCCGCGGAGTTCGTGTTGCGCGGTTCGGCGGTGAAGTGTGACTACGATTTCGAAGCCGGGCTTTGGGCGGCCGATGTTGATCGCGGCCAGATCGGGCAGGTCGTGCACAACCTGGTGCTCAATGCCGCGCAGGCGATGCCCCAAGGCGGTGTCGTGCGGGTGAAGGCGCGCAATACGACCCTCGCGGCCAACGAGGTCGCCGCGCTCCCTGCTGGACGCTACGTCGTGTTGACGTTGGCCGACACCGGACCGGGCATGGCGGTGGCAGTGCTGGCGAAGCTCTTCGATCCGTATTTCACGACAAAGAAGGGCGGCAGCGGGCTCGGACTCGCGACGGTGCATTCCATTGTGCTTCGCCATCGCGGGCACATCGAGGTCCAGTCGACGTTGGGGCACGGAACCGTCTTCCGGATCTGGTTGCCGGCGGCCGCCGGGGAGGCCGCGGAGCCGGCGACGGCGCGGGCCGTCGTGCCGACCCGCCTGAGCGGGCGGGTGCTGGTGCTCGACGACGAGGAGGATATCCGTCGGTTGGTGGTGTCACTGCTGCGCCGCCTCGGCCTGGACCCAGTGGCCGTGGCCGATGGCGCGGCGGCGATCCGGGCGTATACGGAGGCACGCGACGAGGGCCGGCCGTTCGCTCTCACGATCATGGACCTCACGGTGCCGGGCGGCATGGGCGGACGGGAGGCGATGGAAACGTTGCGCCGGCTCGATCCGACGATTCGGGCCATCGTCTCGAGCGGTTATTCGAACGATCCGGTGATGGCCAATTTTGGGGAGTACGGCTTCCGCGGCAGGGTCGAGAAGCCCTACGCGGTAGAGAAGCTCATGGAATGCATCGGGCGAGTGCTCTCTGAGGGCGAGCGATGAAGACCGCAGTGCTGCGCTTCTCCGGCGGCGCGAGGCGGCGCGAACCGGCGGGCCTTCGCGCGCCCCTTCGCTGGTTGACCGTCGTTCGGCTGATGCGACACCTGGTCGCACTCCGACTTGAGAGCCATCGTGGGTGCCCGGCTCCGCCCTGTGCCGGGGCGGCGGGAGTGCCCGTGTGCGGCCCTCCGTCCGCTGGCTGGGAACCTTCAGGCGCGAAACCGTACGAATATTAGAACCTCCGCAAGCCTGCGCTCGACCTTTCGAGCCTGTTCCGTTCCTTCTCCCGCACCTACCCCGTCTCACCCCATGAATCCGAACGTCACCCCGACTTCCGCCACGGTTTGCCGCACTCCGGCAGCACGGCTGCCCCTCCTTACCGCGCTTTCTCTGGCGCTAGCCACTTGTCTTGCCTCGACGCTCGCCGCCGCGTTTACCCCGGTGGGGCCGCCCATCGCCCAAGGCAAGAGCCTCTTTCTGGGGTGCGCGTACAGTTCAGGGCAGGCGCCGAATCTCGCGGCCTACTTCAATCAGGTCACCCCGGAGAACGGTGGAAAATGGGGCAGCGTGGAGCGCACGCGCGATGTGATGAGCTGGGGGGAAATGGACGCCGCGTACAACTACGCAAAGGCCAACGGCCTCCTCGTCCGTTTCCACATCCTCGTCTGGGGCAGCCAACAGCCTTCCTGGATCAGCGCGCTTACGACGGAGGAAAAGAGGGCGGAAATCGAGGAATGGTTCGCCGCGGTGGCCGCCCGTTATCCCGATCTCGATTACGTTGAAGTCGTCAATGAGCCGCTTCATGCCCCGCCCAACGGCGAGGTTATCGCTTTTTCCACCACGCGGGCGGCCAATTATTCGGACGCGCTCGGCGGCGCCGGTGCCTCCGGGTGGGAATGGCTGGTGGAGTCCTTCCGCCTCGCCCGTCGCTATTTCCCGGGCAAGGACCTGGTCCTCAACGAGTATGGCTTGTTGAACGACGGCGGCATGACGGCCCGCTACGTCCAGATCGTCAACCTGCTCAAGGCCGAGAACCTCGTCGACGTGATTTCGACCCAGGCCCACGCCTTCGAAACCTCGGGGGCCTCCGCTTCCACCATTGCGGCCAATCTGGCGACCCTCGCCGCCACCGGACTGCCCATCATGATCACCGAGATGGATATCGACGGGCCCAACGACTCGGTGCAGGTGGGCGAGTACATGCGGGTCTTCCCCCTCCTGTGGAATCATCCCTCGGTCATCGGGATCACGCTCTGGGGTTACCGGCCCGGGCTGTGGCGCGACGCGCAGGGCGCCAATCTGGTGTTGGCCGACAACACCGAGCGGCCCGCGATGCTGTGGCTGCGGGCCTACGCCGGCACGCCTAACGTGACCACGCAACCGTTCAATTACGCCGCCACCTCCGGGGGGAGTGCTAGTTTCACCGTCGCGGTCAGTTCGGCGTTCAATGTCACCTACCAGTGGCAGGTCAGCACCAACAATGGCGACACCTGGACTGCGCTCGCCAACGGCGGCAGCTACTCGGCGGTGGATGGCGCAACGCTTGGCCTCGCGGCCATCACCCCGGCCATGAACGGGTATCGCTATCGCTGCGTGGTGAACAATGGGGTGGGACTGCCGGTGGTCAGTGCGGCGGCGAGCCTGAGTGTGGGCTTCTCAACCGCCCCGGTCATCACGACGGCGACGCCGCGCGCCCTCGGTGTTGTGGCCGGGCAGGCTGGCGCGATCGGAGTCGTGGTGGACGGGGCCTCTGCCTACCAGTGGTATCGGGGCGGGTTACCCTTGTCCGGCGCCACCGGAGCGGTGCTGTCCTGGCCCGCCGTCGGTCCGGCGGAGGCGGGTATCTACGAGGCCTTCCTGTCCGGGCCGGGCGGGGAGACGCTGTCGTATCCGATGGTCGTGGGCGTGGTGCCGGCGGCCGGCCAACGCACCGCCGGGGCGGTTACGACCCGGGCCGAGTGGACGGACATCCATCACCCCAACGGCGCGGTCTACGACCAGTTCCTGCTCTCCGGCGCGGCCGGCACCTTCACGGCCGATCCCGAGCAGATCGCCCGCATGTCGTATCTCGATGAGGACAACAGCATCGTCCAGGTCGAAATGTCCGGGGCCGGTGCGATCACGGTGGTGCTCGAAAGTCCCAGTGGGCCGATGGCCCCGGCCTTCTACAACCAGAGCGGGATCCAGTATATGAAGGGCAAGGCGACGATCATCCTTTCCGGGGCCGACGCCACGACCCATTTCACGATCTACTCGGTGGGTACGGCGACCAACCCCGGCGTCACCCGTCCGGAGGTGATCTACGCGGGCTGGGCGAACGTGGCGGCCGCCGGCATCATTTCCGCGAGCGGCGGGCTCGGCGGGATTCATCAGGGCAATGCCAACTACAACGCGGCGGTGGGACTCACCGGGATCTATGCGCCCACGGTGACCACGATCGGCAGCCTCGCGGTGGTCCATGGGGTTACCGCGAGTGGAGCGGCGGCGCCGTATCTGTACTTCGGGCCTGGCGGGACGGTGAAGGTCAAGATCGCCGGCAGCGCCCTGGCGCAGCCCAACAGCGCCAGCGTCGCGGTCTCCGGTCTCGCGGAGGTGCAAATGGGGGCCGGCCAGGACTCCTGTGGCCGGGCCGCCGCCGCGCAAGCGATCCAATCCGAGCTGACCAATGACGCCGGCGTCAACGTGACGGCGGCCCTCGTAGTCGGGCCTTGAGGCTAGGATGCGACCGCCGGACCGGCTACGGTCCGGCGGCACGATAACGGGCGCCAGCTTTGGCGCCCGTGGATGGGGGAGGGTCGAGGCCGGGCCGTGGGCCGCCGAAGATTCCGAGCGGTTCGGCGTGGCGCCGCCTCGGGGCGGCTTTGGGTCCGAGCGTACCGGATTTGGAGCCTTGGTGCGGGCGGATACGATCGGGTTTTTGCCAGGGACTGCGCTCGGCTCGAGATGTGCGGGCGCCGCAGGAGGGATAGTGGTGCCGAGTGCTTGCCTCCGTATCGGAATGCTTCAAACACTCGCAGGCAATGGGCTTTCGAAGTATTGCAGCTGTGGCCGTTGCGTCCGTATTGTTCACTGTTGGCGCGTGCTTATGGCATGCACCCGGTCGCCACGTGACCAGAGTGGGGGCACCGATGGGGCGACCCCCAACTCATGCCGCCGAAGGCCACTCCCCAGCCGTTGGTGCATCGGTTGGGCTGGCGCTCAAGGGACGGGACGAGCCGGCGCCCAAGGAGCGGACGGGCGCTCCCGGACGCCGGAACTCCCGTATTGAAACGGCCAGTAGCGCCGAAGTTCCCGCGCCCGTTGTCGCCTTCAACGACTGGTTGGGCACTTGGCAGGGGAGTGCACCGGGGGCGGCACCGTCGTTAGCTCGTGGGCAGGGACTCGCTATAGCGCGGCGGGCGGCTATGAAAGAGCTCATTGCCGCGGACCCGCGGTTGGCACTGGAGCTGGCGATTCCGCGCGGACAGCGCGCCCAGCTGCCGGCCGAAATTGCGGCGGAGTTGGAAACGCCGGTCGATGCCTTTGGTCGATTGGAGGTCCTGGCGGTGTGCGCCTCCATGGAGAGTCGCATCGAGCGGCGAGTGGTGATCGGAGCCACCGCGTACGAGGCCCATGTCTACGGCCGGCGACTCGAAGCGCTGACGAAGGAGCACTTGGCCATCCACGGGATCGCGGTCGATGATCGGTTGGCGGTGTCCGAGAATCCGTATCGCCGGTTGGATGCCGCCGCGGCGATTCTCGACGACTCCGACAACGAGAGCCTGCGCGTGGCGGTTGGCGATCAAACTATGGCCTTCGCCACCCCGGAGGAACTCGAGGCCTGGAGTGCAACGGTCGGAGTGGCCGAGGCCAGTGTCGGCCCCAATACGGCGACCAACAGTGCGACGCCGCAGGCCGATCCGTCTAGCTGGGTTTTTGGCGAGAAACGTGTGTTGTGGATCCGCGTGGATTTCTCCGATGCCCCTGGGTTGCCGGCCAGCGACCAGGAGATCAACGACTCGATGGCGAAGGTCAGCGAGTATTTCCGGGACGTCTCCCGGGATCGTTGCTCGTTCAAGACCACCATCGTCCCTGGAGCCTTCCGGCTGACGGGGACCAAGGCTGCACTTGCGGATGTTGTCGGCTCTGAAAGCGCGCTTTATGCCGAAGCGCTCGCCCTTGTTCGGAGGTATGACAGCGCTCACGGAGCGACAGGGCTATACGATCCTGACCGCTATGATCGCACGGTGGTTCTTCTGCCTGTTGCCTCACCCTATTTCTGGTCCGGTTTGGGCTGCGTTGGTGCGCCTGGCCTTTGGCTCAATGGAACGACCGCTCCCGGAACAGTTGCCCACGAGCTTGGACATAATCAAGGCTTGCTTCATTCGCATGCCTGGCAGCCCACAGGGTCCTCAACGATTGCTCCCGGCGATCATGTCGAATATGGCGATGAGTTTGATGTCATGGGAACCACCTTCTCGTTTCCGGTGGGCCACTTTAATGCCAAGCAGAAGGCGAAGCTCGGCTATCTGGCTCAGAGCGAGACGCCGACGGTAACCGGCAGCGGTGTCTACCGCATTTATCGGCACGACACCCGAGGCGCCGCCGGCGTTCAAGCCGTGGCAGTGTCGTCAGGAACTGACTATGAATATTGGATTTCGTATCGACGCCAATCGGGGTTTCGTAGACATATTCCGGAAAGGCGGCGCGTAGGGGTAGACTTGCATTGGGACAAATGTCCCAGCTCTTTCGACGGTACTATCCTATGGGGCGGTGGTACCTACCTGCTCGATTCGACCCCGGTTCCTGCCGGGTATACGACGGATGCTCCCCTGGCGCCGGGGGAGACCTTGGTTGATCCGGTCTATGGAATCGCCATCACCCCAATAGCGGTCGGAGGGAGTGAGCCGAATCATTGGATCGACGTGCTGGTGGTGTTGGGGGACACAAGTGGCAACCATGATCCCACTGTGACGTTGTCGGCACCGTCGGGAGCGCTGATGGCGCGGACCGACACAATATTTTCGGCGGCTAGCAGCGATCCCGACGGTGACACTGTCTACTACCATTGGGATTTCGGTGATGGGCAGATCGACTCTACTGCGGCCTGGGTCAACCATCGGTGGCTGGTGGGCGGGACATACGATGTGACCGTCACAGCGATTGATGGTAAGGGAGGGCAGGCGAAACAGACCTTGTCCGTCAAGGTCGCCGATCCGCTGCTCGGGTGGACGCGTCGGGCGACCGGCTTGGTGGCCGATGGGTTGTGCGATATTGTCTATGGCGGGGGAAGGTTTGTGACGATTGGTGGTAGCTCGGCAGCGGTTTCGACGGACGGCCAAAATTGGGAAGCCGGTTCCCTTGGACAGTGGTCCTTTGCCTTTGGTGTGGCCTACGGAGCGGGGCGTTACGTGGTAGTCGGCCTCGGTTCGTCAGGCGGCCGTGTCGCCTATTCTTCAGATGGGTATTCTTGGCACGCTGGCACTCTGCCTGCGGACGCAGCCGAACTGCAGAAAGTCGCCTTTGGCGCGGACCGGTTCGTGGCCGTAGGGGCGGGAGGCAGAATCTATACCTCGCTCGATGGCCAGATTTGGACCGAAGCAATTTCGGGAGTTACTGACGACCTGTGTGCCGTGCGTTTCGGGGGCGGCGTTTTCGTCGCGGTCGGGGCCGACGGACGGATCCTCACGTCGTCGGACGGAATAGCCTGGAACAACCGCACGCCGGCGACCCCTCCAGGTAGTTTTCGGGGGCTGGCGTGGGTGAGCGGAATATGGTGTGCTGACGCTTGGGGGGAAACCTGGATCTCAACTGATAGCATTGTTTGGGTATGCACAGCGCCGATGCTGCATGATTGGGGCCGCGTGGGGGCGAGCGCGCAATGGTTCTGGATGCCTCAAGACGATGGTACAGTTACGCTCTCGAAAGATGGGTTCACGTGGTCGGCACCGTTGGTGATCGATAGGAGGTTAAGCTGGGGGGCCGTTGCGGAAGGGAATGGCACATTTGTGTTCGTGGGCGCTGGCGGCGCCATTTTCCAGACGCAGCCGCTACCGGTGATCAACACCCATCCGGTCGACCAGGCTGTCAATGCCGGCCAAACCGCCGTATTCACTGTCGTGCCCTCGGGCGGCACAGCGCCCGCCCTCAGGTGGCAGCGCAGTCCGCTTGGTATTGGCCTCTGGTCCGACCTCGAAAATGATGCCGTGTACGGCGGGGTGACTACAGCCAAGCTTACCGTTGCGGCCGCCTCCCTCATGAATTCCGACACGTTCCGCTGTATTGCCTCCAACTCGGAATTCTCCGTCGCGAGCAACGCCGCAATTCTCACCGTTTACGCTGCCCCCGTCATCTTGGATCAGCCGGTGTCGCAGATTGTGATCGTCGGAGAGACGGTGGCGCTAACGGTCGCCGCAACCGGGTTCCCCTGGCCGACTTATCAGTGGCAGAAGGATTCTGTGGATATTGCGGGTGAGATCTTTCCGATTCTCGCGTTCAAGAGTGTTCAGCTGTCGGATGCGGGTCGTTATCGGGTCAACATAACCAACACCCTTGGTACAATCACCAGCGCCATTGCTACACTCACCGCCAAGGCGGCTCCTACTCCGCCTGTCATCACCACTCAACCGGTGCCGCAGACCGTCCTCTCCGGTGAAACGGTGTCGTTCTTTGTGTTGGCGACGGGCAACCCTGCGCCGATCTACCAATGGAAGAAGGGTGGTGTGGATGTGTCGGGCGCTACCGGCTTCTCACTGACGATGCGCAACGTCCAGTCCGGGGACGCCGGGGACTACTCGGTCGTCCTCACCAATTCGGCGGGCCATGTCACCAGCCATGTGGTTTCGCTACAGGTCAACACCGCTCCGGTCATCACGAGCCAACCGACGCCACAGACCGTCGATGTCGGCGGCATCGCCGAGTTCTCGGTCACTGCAACCGGGTCACCGACGCCCACCTACAAGTGGCAAAAGGCCGGCGTGAACATCGCGGGAGCCACTGCGGCGATTTTTAAGCTCGCGGCAGTCCAAAAATCGGATGCCGGCGACTACCGTGTCGTTGTCACCAATGCCGCCGGCACGGTTACGAGCAAAGCCGCCGCCCTCACCGTCGCTTCGCTGGCGGCTCCCGTGATCACGACCCAGCCCCGGTCCCTCGGGCTTGGCGCCGGTCAGTCGGGCACCCTGGCGGTTGGGGTCACCGGAGCTTCAAGCTATCAATGGTATAAGGGCGGCATGGCTATTCCCGGGGCAATCGGTTCGACGTTCACCTTGCCTTCCCTTGGCTCGTCCGAGACTGGTCTTTATGATGTGCTTGTCACGGGGCCCGGCGGGGCAATCCTCTCGGCCCCCGTTGTGGTCGGTGTCGTCCCGGCGGCCGGGCAACGCACTGCCGGCGCGGTTGCCACCCGGGCCGAGTGGCAGGATATCCATCACCCCAACGGCGCCATTTACGACCAGTTCCTGCTCACCGGCGCAGCCGGTACCTTCACGGCCGATCCCAACCAGATCGCCCGCATGTCGTATCTCGATGAGGACAACAGCATCGTGCAGGTGGAAATGTCCGGCGCCGGCGCGATCACCGTCAATTTGACCAACGCCGCCGGGCCGATGGCCCCAGCCCTCTACAACCAGCGCGGGATTGTCTACATGAAGGGCCGGGCGACGATCGTGCTTGCCGGAGCCGATGCCACGACCCACTTCACCATCTACTCGGTGGGTACGGCGACCAACCCGGGTGTCACCCGCGCCGATGCGCCCTACTCGGGCTGGGCGAACGTGGCGGCCGCCGGCATCATTTCCACGGACGGTAAGCTCGGGGGTATCCACCAGGGCAACGTTGCCTATCAGGCGGCCGTCGGCCTCACCGGACTCTACGCACCGACCGTGACCACGGTGGGCGGGCCGGTAGTGGTGCACGGGATCGCCGCTTCCGATTGGGCGGTGCCCTATCTGTTCTTCGGGGTCGGCGGCTCGGTGGCTGTGAAGATCGCCGGCACCGACCTTGCCCAGCCTTCCGGCGATAGCCTTACGGTGGGCGGTCTCGCTCGGGTTGAGATGGGGGCCGGTCAGGACTCTTGTGGTCGGGCTGTTGGCGCGGTGCCGGTTCAAGGCCGCCTCACCGACGAGGCCGGCGCTGACGTGACCGCGACACTGGTGGTCGGACCCTGAAATGAGGCCGTGCTGGGGCGGTTTCCGCTCGACGGCCTAGCCATGGGTCCCGCAGGTGGCGCCCGTGGTTGGAGGCGGAGAAAGGCTGAGGCGGGCCGGCGCAGGCCCTCCGCGATGGGCGAGGGCGGTCGTGGGGAGACGCTGGCCGGGGGGCGCGACTCTCAGTAAAAACGGCGTTCGAGAGTTGGCGGTCGGGGTTTTGGCTTCCGTGCGTGGCGGTGGCGGGTAGTGTGGCGCCCTGCTCGCTGGGGCTTTTCGGGCGCCGCGGTGCGGTCGTCGAGATCGAATTCGACGCCGTGCGACCAAGGGTAACGGACTGAACCGGCCGGCGCCATTCGCGGCTTTCCTCGACGTCGCACCGGATATCCCACAAGCTCGTTCGATCCCGATCTCCATGAAACTTCCCTTCTCCTCCGTGTTCGCCGCCCTGTTCGTGTTGGCCGTGACTGTGGCGGATGCGCTGGCGAGCCCCCCGCTGGAGCTCGACACACCAGCAATCGATGCCGTGGTTCTCACCGCCGCCACTTCAGCTCCGGTCATCACCGTGCCTCCGACGGCGCAGTCGGTTCTTGTCGGCACCACGGTGGTCTTCTCCGTTACCGCCACTGGCTCCCCAGATCCGACCTATCAGTGGCAGCGGAATTATGTCGACATTCCCGGGGCGAACGAGGCGACTCTTACCATCCCCAACGCCCAGGGGGCGGCGGTGGGTTTTTATCGGGTGCGCGTGTCCAATTCCATCGGCACCGTTACCAGTTCTAATGTCTCCTTGGCAGTGAGTTCCGAGGCCTCGGCCCCGGTGTTCACCACGCATCCCCAGCCCCTGGCGGTGCTCGCCGGGAGCACGGCGGTGTTCACGGTCACTGTCGCCGGTACGCCAACACCCACCTATCGCTGGCAGAAGGATTTGGTCGATATCGCGGGTGCGACCCTGCCGACGCTCAGCCTCCCCAATGTCCAAGCCCTGGCGGCCGGCAGCTATCGGGTGATCGCCACCAATCCGTCCGGATCGGCCACCAGCAACGCCGCTGTGCTCACCGTCAATGCCGCCCCGCCCCTGCCCACCATCACCGGCCAGCCGATGACGCAGACCGCCATTGTTGGAGCAAGCGTGACGATCTACGTCACCGCCGTTGGCGGCACCCCGGCACTGACCTATCAATGGCAGAAGGATGGGGTGGAAATTCCGGGCGCCACCACCTTCTCGCTCGCCTTGGCCAATCTGCAGCTCGATGCCACCGGTACCTATCGCGTGGTGGTCACCAATCGGACCGGCTCAGTCACCAGTGATGCGGCGGTGCTCACCGTCAATGAGCCGCCCGCAATCGTGGAGCAGCCCGTGCCGCAGTCCGTCGGTGTCGGCGGTGAGGCGACCTTCACAGTCACCGCCACGGGCACACCGGCTCCGACCTTCCAGTGGAAAAAGGGCGATGCCCCCATCCCTGGGGCCACGCAGGCCTCCTTGTCGTTGAGCAATGTGCAAACTGGGGACGCTGGCATCTATCGCGTCGTGGTCACCAACGTCGTTGGTTCGGTCACCAGTGCGGCTGCCGCTCTGACCATTGGCAACCAGCCGGTCATTCACACCCAGCCCAATGACATCACGGTTATGGTAGGTACCTCGGTGGGGTTCGAGGTCTTCGCCCTGGGCATCCCGGCTCCGACCTACCAGTGGTATCTGAACGGGCAGGCCGTGGCCGGTCTGACCGGCCCCCGTTTCCCCGCGTTTGTCACCGAGGGCTACCACAACGGGGCCACCTTCCACTGTGTGGCCACCAACAGCGCGGGAGCCACGGCCAGTCGCACCGCTACGCTTACTGTTTGGATTCCGGCCGCGCCCGTCGTTACCACGCAACCCGCCGATTTGTTGGGCGATATCGGCACCATCGCCGATTTCACCGTCGCCGCCACCGGGGAGCCTGCTCCGACCTACCAGTGGTATCTCAACGGCGCCATCGCCGCGGGGCACACCGCGCCCCGCTTCGGCCCGTTTACCCTGGCTGCGTATCACAATGGATATACCTTCGCCTGCGTCGTCACCAATGCCTACGGCACTACGACCAGCCACACCGCGACGTTGACGGTTGGTTCGCCCGTGCCTCCGGTGATCGTGAATCAGCCGCAATCCCTTGGTGGTGTCGTTGGGCAAACGGGCGCGGTTGGCGTGGAAGCTACCGGGGCCTGGAGCTACCAATGGTTCAAGGGAGGGGCGACCGTCGCCGGAGCCACTGCCGCGACGCTCACCTTCGCCAACCTCGAACCGACCGACGCTGGCATTTACGACGTCACAGCCACGGGCGCCAGCGGCGAGACCCTCTCGGCGCCAGTCGTGGTGGGCGTGGTTCCCGCCGCTGGCGCGCGCACGGCCGGCCAAGTCGCCACCCGGGCCGAGTGGCAGGACCTGCAGCACGCCAACGGCGTCATCTGCGACCAGTTTCTGCTGACCGGGGCGGCCGGGACTATCACGGCGGACGCCGGCCAAGTGGCCCGACTGTCCTACCTTGATGAGAACGAGAGCATCGTCCAGGTGGAGCTGTCGGGTGCAGGCGCAATTACCGTGGTCCTGGCCCGGGCCAGCGGGCCGCTGGCCCCGGCCCTCTACAATCAGCCTGGGATCCAGTATATGAAGGGCAAGGCGACGGTCATCCTTTCCGGGGCCGACGCCACGACCCACTTCACGATCTACTCGGTGGGAACGGCCACCAACCCCGGCGTGACCCGTCCCGATGTGGCCTACGCGGGCTGGGCGGACGTGGCTGCGGCGGGGATCGTTTCCACAGACGGGAAGCTCGGCGGTATTCACCAAGGCAACGTGGCGTACGCCGCTACAGCCGGCCTCACCGGCATTTATGCGCCGAGTGTCACTGCGGTGGGCGGGCTGGGGGTGGTGCACTCGATTACGGCCGACGGGGCAGCCTTTCCGTATCTCTATTTCGGGACCGGCGGGACGGTGGTCGTGAGAATCGCGGGGAGCGCGCTCGCGCAGCCTAGCGGTGACGGCATCTTGGTGGGCGGGCTTGCGCAGGTGCAGATGGGGGCCGGCCAGGACTCCTGCGGTCGGGCGGCGCCGGCGCGCGCGATCCAAGGCCGACTGGTTGATGATGCGGACGCCGATGTGACGTCGGCCCTCGTGGTTAATCCCTGAATTTAAGACACGGCCGTCGCACCGTCTGTGGTTCGGCGGCGTCGTCACGGGCGCCAGCGTTGGCGCCTGTGGCGGGCAGAAGGGGACGGGCGCGGCGGCGTAGGGTGCCACCGCAGAGGCCCTAGGAGAGGGGCCGGTCTGCCCCTGTTCTCGACCTTTGCGGGTGTCAGCCTGGCTCGCCGATTCGCTCTTTCCGGTGAACCACGGTGGGCGGCGCCGATCAGCCTATTGACCCAGTGCTCGATGGTGCCGCGTAGCCAATGCGCTGCCGCGGTGCGTAGCAAAAGGGGACGTCGCGGGTGGCCCGTGGTCGCCGCACGCACGGCCGCCGCCATCGCAGTGGGCTGGACCCGGCGCAAGGTCTTGCGCCGGAAGCGAGCGGCTGCTGGGATTGTCCCGCAACTACTGATCGGCAACCGGCGGGCGTGCCCTTGGGCCGCCTCGCTCTTCGTGGCGGATGTCCCCTTCCTTCGAGACTTAGCGTATGCCCCTCTCCTCCGACGCCTCTTCGTTCGACGCGAATCGCCCTCCGGTGTCCGGTCCGTCCGCCCCTCCCGGGGCAGGGCGACAGGCGCTCGCCCTTGAACTGGCGCGGCAGACCGTCCACGAGGAGCTCTTCTCGTACGCGGAGATGAAACCGCTGATGCAGCGTCTCCTGCCCCGGGGGACGGAGGCCGAGCACTCGCCCTACGCGCTGCTCTCCCTCTTGCTGGAGAGCGGTGAACCGGAAGCGCGGACCCTGTTGCCGCGCATTCATGCCGGGATCCTGAGGGAGGCGGTGGCCGCCGGGCGGAACTTGCGCAGCAATCCCGACTACGACTGGCGCGTCGTTCCAGCGCTTGCCCATCTGCCCCGGGACCTTTCGGCCGGGTGGCGCCACGATGAGGGGTTCCTCGACCTTTTGCGGCAGGCGGCACAACTCGAGCGCGACCGCGCGTATCTGCAGGCCAAGGCACCGGAGTTGGCCGGCCCGGTCCGTGCCTTGGACGAGGCCTGTGCCCACCAGGAGGAGCAGTTGCGTCGGCAGGTCCCGCGCTGGAGCTATTTCTCGGCGGCCGAGCTCTGGGCGGGGTTCGCGCCGCCGGCGGGCACGGCCCTCCCGGCCGCAGCCGGGGTCGACGCCCGGGCGGCGGGCGACGCCGAGTTGGCCGCGCTCGCCCAGTGTATCACAGACGCTCCGTCGAGCCCGGCCGGTGGCGAGGCGCTGCGGCGCCTCGTTGCGTGGCAGGATGCCTCTTCGGCTCCGTATCTCTTGCAGGCCTGTGTCACGCCGGCGGTGCAGGCCTATGCGATGCACGCCCTCGCGCTGCGTTCGGGGGGCGGCTATCTCAACTGGTCCGACTGGACGGCTTGGCTGCGGTGCGCCGAGGCGGGAGCGGTGCAGTTGCGGGCGGCCGCGGCGCGACTGGCGGATGATTATCGCGACGAGTTGCGCCTGCTTTGGCTGCGGGCGCAGCCCGGTGCGGTCGACCCCGGGCTGGAGTCGGCGCTGCGCTCCGCCATCGCGGCCAACGCCACGCGGAGCGTGGACTTGGCAGGTTTTGTTCGGCGTTGGGAGATTGTGCTGACGCCGGCCGATGTGCGTCGGCTCGGGGGCGGCCCGGCGGCCGCGGCCGCCGCCCCCCGGGCACAAGCGGAACCGCCACCGCTGCCGTTGGAGTCATCGTTGGAGCCGCCCCCGTTGCCGCCGGAGACGCCTCTGCCGCGGCCGGCGCCGGCGCGGCGCGCGCCGTTGCTGGAGCTGCCTGAGTTGCCGGTGCGCCAGGTTCCGGTCGCACGCGCGGTGGTCGCCGCGCTTGCCCCGCCGCCGCCGCCGCCCGAGCCGCCGCCTCCGTCCGTCTGGGACGAGCATATCCGGCCCTTCCTCGCGGCGAACTGGTACATCGTGGCCGGTCTGCTCATGGTCGTGGCGGGGGCTTCGCTGCTGGCCTATTTCACCTGGGACAAGAGCGTGTTCGTACGCTATCTCTTCCTGCCGGTCCTGCTGGCCGGATTCACCGGGGGCATGGCCGAGCTCGGTCTGCGTCTGTCGCGCAAGCATGAGGATCTGGTGGGCTCCGGGACCTTTCTGCTCGGCGGCGCCGTCTGTCTGTTGCCAGTGAACTTCATGGTGTTGTGCCGGGCCGGAGAAGATACGCGTTCTGCCGGGCTGTTGCTGCCGGCACTCGCGTTGTACGCGACGCTGGCCGGGTTCGGGCTCTGGCGTTGGTGCGGCGCGGTGAGGGGCGAATTGCGCGTGCTGCTCGGTCTGCCGCTGCTGGCGGTGAATCTGCTGGCAGTGCTCGGCGACATGCCCGGTGTGCGCGAGGCCGCCGCGGGCCACCGCGCCATGCTCGTGCCTGCCACCCTCACCGGGGCCGTGCTGCTGCTGCTGGCGGTGTCGAATCGTTTCCTGCGGCTGGTGCTCACCCGCGAGTTGCTGGAGACGAAGGTCGTGCCCTGGTTCTTCGGTATCACCATGGTGGCCACCACGGCGCAGGTTGCCGTGTGGCGGCATTTCCATCTCGGGATCAATGCGCACCCGCGCGACTACGCCTTGGCGGCGATCCTCATCGGAGCGACGCTGTTGCGCTGGGAGCGCCGGGCCGGCGAGCTACGCAACAACGGCGCGGCCTACGGCGGCGAATCGTTTCTTGGGTACGCCGCGCTGTTGCTCGGCATCCTGATGGCCGCGGGCCACGAAGGGCTGCGGATCGTCGCCCTGCTGTTGGCGGGCGCCATCTGGCTGGTGCAGGCCCCGCGGCGCCCGGGGGTGGTGCATTACTGGATCGGGGCCACCCTTTGCCTGCTTGGCGGTGCGGCGGTCGGCCTGCTCGACGCTTTTCCGAAGAACGCCGACCTCAATCTCCTGCCGGCGCTCGGGCTTTCGCTGGCGCTCCTGGCCGGGGCCGTGCGCGTACTGGCCGGCCGCTACGGCGAGACGCGGCTGCGTCAGGTCGCGCTCGAAATCCAGCCGCCGATCCTGCTGCTGTCCTCGATTGTGGCCGTGCTTTCGCAGTACCACCTGCGTTCGGAGCCGTGGCAGGCCGGCCTAGTCCTGCTTGTCACCGCTGGTTTCTTCGCGGTGCGGGCCACGCTGGAGGCGCGTCGCGACTGGCTCACGATCGCGGCCGCCTGCGCCGGGCTCGCGCTGCCGTACCTTGGCTGTGCGGACATGGCGCTGTATCGCTTCGGCGGCAATACGCTGGGGCTTGGCTTCGGTCTGCTGGCTGTCGCTTGGTTGGGCGTGGCACGACTGGTTCCGGGCGCGCTGTGGCGCGAGAGCGGTGCGTTTATTGTCACCTGTTTTGGTGGTGCCGGCATGCTCGGGCTTGTCCTGCGACTGTTGCTGGCGAGCCGTCCCGAACTCTCCGCGGCGGAACTCGGTGGCGGAGTGCTGTTGGCAAGCGCATTAGGGGTGGCGGCGTGGCAGTCGCGCTCGCAGGTGCCCGGACTGATGGCCTCCGGACTGCTCGCCGTGCTGCTGCCGTTGTTCCCGGTTCCGGCGGGTGTGGTGCCGGGCTGGTTGTACGTTGGCTCGGGGTTGACGAGCGCCGCGATCGCGCTCGCGCTGATGCTGGCTTGTTTCGCGCTGCGTTCCCGTGCGCAGCCGGTCCGGGGCGCGGGGGATGCGGCCGCAAAGGAGGGGGACCGTGGGCCGGTCGCCGTCTTCATTGCTCCGACGCTCGCGGCATTGGCGTGGTTGTCCGGGATGGCGTTGGTGCTCCAATGCCAGGCCCATCCGCTGCAGACGCCGTTTGTCGTTTCGATCCTGCTGGTCTCCGCGACCAGCTATGCGGCGGGTGTGTTTTTCCGAGGGTTACCGGCCGGGCGCGCCTTGTGGCACCTTTCCTGGCTGTTGCTGGGCGCCGGCGTGACGATGGTCTGCGACGCCGCCGGCTGCCGCGGGTTGGAGATGATCCAGTATCCGCTGCTTTGGACCGGCTTCGCGCTCACCGCGCTGCTGGCGGCAGAATACGAGGCCGCGCGGAGGCTGGAGTGGGCCGGAGCGTTCCTGTTCCGCCCGCGTCTCGGGTTGCTCGCCTATGGCAGCGCGGTGGTCGGCGGCGTGCTCGCCCTCGGGATCCAGCTTCCGGTGGCCGATCACCGGGTGGCGCTGCAATGGCTCGCGCTCTTCGTTGGTGGGCAGCTCTTCTGGCACGGACTACGGGGATCGCCACGCCTCTTCGGCTCGGTGCTGTGCGCGCTGGTCGTCTCGTGGTTGTGCTATTGGCGCAATTTGCCGGTCACGCCCGGGTATCTCCCGGTGTTCCTGGTCGTGGTGTTGGCGGCGGATGTCGCGTTGGAGTTTTGGAGCCGGGCGCGGGTCTTCCTGACCCCGGTGCGCGCGCCGTTTGTCGCCGGTGCGACGGTACTGGCGACGATCTTGGCGGTGGCGGCCTTGATGTTGTTCAAACCGGTGGCCGGTGTCGGCTTCGACTTCGCTTGGACGCGGCCGGAGCTCCTGTTGGTGATTGCCGCCATGTTGTTGGCGGCGCGCGCCCAGGCCTGCGCGGGCTTCGCACTGCCGGTGGCGGTGCTCGCCTATTTGTTGTGCTTGTTGCCGTGTGGCGGAGACGAGCTTTTGCGGCCGTGGCGGTTGGCGGAGGTGGCGCTGGCGCTGTGCGCAGTGCCGTTCCTTGGACGTGAGTTGCTGGCGCGCTGGCCACGGCTGCTGCGGGGCGCGACGCCGCAGATTCCCGGCGTGGCGGTCCTGCCGCAGGCACCGTGGTTCGTGTTGCCGGCGTTGGTGGTGGCCGTCGGTGCCGCCACCGCCCAGATCGTCTCATCGGCGACCGGACAGACGCTCGACGGCTGTTGGGTGCAGATCTTCGCGCCGTTCGCCGCGGTGGCCGCGTTCGCCCTGGCCGGCTGGTATTGGCGTGAGTTCGTGCTGTGGATGGGCGCGGCGTGCCTGCTGCCGGTGGCGAATCTGTTCGCGGTCTCCGTGCTCTGGGGGCGCGATCTGCTCGATGCCCAATTGACGCCGCTCCATATCGGGGCGATCGCTGCGGTCTTGACCGTGGCGGAGTTGGCCACAGTGCGGTGGTGGTTGGTGCGAGAGCAGGAGCGGCTCCCGCTGTTTGGGGTGGCAGGGCGGTGGTTGCATGGCGGCTGCGTGGCGCTGGCCGGGCTGACCTTGGCGCTGCTGGGCGTGAATTATCTGGTGAACCCGGACTTGGAGCAGATCCCCGTCGTGCGTTTTGTCGTATCGGGGCTACTGGCGCTGGGCGCCGGGGTCTATTTCCGGCTGGCCGCGCGGCGTCAGGAGAACCTGCGGACGAACGAAGGGGTGTGGTTGGAGTCGCTCTGGCACGTGGCGCTCGGGCTGACGCTCTGGTGCGGCGCCCTGTCGATCCCGCAACTGCGGACCCCGCAGGCGGCGCTCTACGCGCTGGCGTTGCCGGCGGCTGCCTGCTGGTGCGCGGCGGAATGGTTCCTCGCCAGCGCGGGGCGGGCCGAAGAGCGGAGCTTTACCGGGGCGCGGTTCCGCGCCAGCGCGACGGGGTTCGCCACGCTCATCCTGGCGTTCTACGTCTTCCGTCTGCCGTTCCAGATGCTGCTCTTCCCGAACGAACCGCTCGGGCTGGACCACTATCACATCGGCGCGGCCGCGGTGGTCGCGATGGGCCTGATCCTGATCCGGCTGCGCGGGCTGGGCGGCGCACCGTGGGCGGCGCTGACCGGGGGGCTGGCGCTGATGGTCGGATTCTATTTCAACGTCGCCTGGCTGCCGGGCCTCTCGCCCTTCGATTTCCCGATGGCGGGAGCGTGGACGGCCGTGGGCGCAGCGCACCTGCTCATCCTGCTGAGCTTCCAACAATCGCCGGTGCGCAGCCTGATCCAGCACATCGGCGGTATTGGGGCAGAGGAGTGGCATGCGCACCGGCGGCTGTGGGGGCTTTTCCTGACGGTGGCGGTGCATGTTGCCGTCCTGTCCGGACTGGTGCAGGACTTCAGTGCTCACAGTCTGGAAACGACACCGCTGCTGGCGGCGCTGGCGAGCGTGCTCATCCACCAGGCTCTGATCGGCGCCCCATGGGCGCGGGCGTACTGGGGGCTGGCAGGGCTCGAGCTCTTCCTCGCCCTGCATTTCGACTTCTTGCTTCCAGCGAACGCCCCGGGGCTCATCCCCGCCAAGGTGGTCGTGTGGTTCCTGTTGGGGCCGTGGCTGGGTGCGGTGCTGGGGTGGAGTCAGCTCAAGGGCCGAGTGGATGTCCGCACGATGGGGACGGTGGCGGTCGCGCTGGCGGTGCTCGGCACCGGGCATCTGTTCTATCACGGCCCGGAGACCGGCGGAGGCTTGCTCATTTTTGCGGCCATGCTGGTGGCGGCGCTTGCGACTCCGCTCGGCGACGAGGCACCGGCGGCCCGAGGGATCGCGGCGTTGCTGTTGGGCGCGGCGCCGTGGCTGGCCTATTTCGGGACGCGTTGGCTGACCGGAGACGAGTCCGACGGCTTCCGGCCGTTGCTGGCCGGGAGCGGCGCTCCTGGGGGCGGGTGTGCTCGCGCGGCTCACGGCCGGAGTGGAGCTGCCGATCACTCCGCGGCGGCTGGCCCACGAGTTCCTCGCGTTTTGCCGGAGTAACGAGGAAATGGTGGCGCGCACGCTCTTGGGGGTCGCCTTCGCCGGACTCGGGCTGCTGACCTTCCTGCACCCGTATGCGCGCCACGGTTCACTGGGGATGATGCTGGCGTTGGCGTTTGTCTGGGGCGTGGGGTGCGCGGCGTGGTTTCGCGAGGGACAGTGGCGCGACGGCGTGGTGCCGTATGCGTTGAGCGTGCTCAGCCTCGCCGGGGCGTGGATACTCCTGCGGCGGCTGCTGTTCCTGCATTTCAGCTTCTGGACCTACGAATACGACATCTGGCTGAGCCTCGGGGCCTCGATCGCCTTCAGCGCGGCCAAGCGGTTGGCCAAACACGAGCGGCCGGGCTTGGCGCGGACCATGACCGGCAC
>JADJTK010000026.1 GCA_016711225.1 Opitutaceae bacterium | reverse complement strand
GGTCAGCCGCGGCGAATTCGAGAACGGTTAGATCTTGGACAGTCGTTTCTTCCCGGGCTTGAACGGCTTGTCGCCGAGGAATGAACATCCGCTTCACGCTCGTTTCCGAAGGCTCCTCGGACATCGCGTTGTTGCCGATTCTGCGGTGGGCACTGCGCGCCGATGCGCGGGTGCGTGAGGTGGAAGCGCAGTTTGTCCGCCCCAGTGAGCTGCCACCGGCCAGGGCCCGGTTGGCGGAACGGATTCGCGTGGCCTGTGCGCTTTATCCGGCCGATTTGCTCTTTGTTCACCGCGACTCGGATAAGGATCCTCCGGATGTGCGAAGGTGCGAGGTTCGGCAGGCCATCGATTTTGTAGGGGGTGACTCCACCCCATGTTCCGATTGTTCCCGTACGGATGATGGAAGCGTGGTTGTTGATTGATGAAGATGCGATTCGCGAGGCGGCGGGAAATCCTCGTGGAACGATGGCGTTGGGGTTAGCCGAAGATTGGCGGCATTGAGCGGGTGGCCGATCCGAAGGAGGTTCTGCATGATGCCTTGCGCACGGCATCGGATCTCGGTGGACGACGGCTGAAGAAGTTCCGAATCCCGGCCGCGGCTGGTCTGGTGGCCGAACGGATTCGGGATTTCTCGCCGCTTCGGCAGCTTGACGCCTATGTGGAGTTTGAGCGCTGCCTGAAGCAGGCGCTTGATCGGCTGGACGCCTGAAGTGCGCGGGCCGGCTCCACTACTGGGAGGGGACTCGGGTGTGGGCTCTGCTCGAGGCTGTGGGATCGAAAAGGGGCCCACCCCGCTCCGCCGTCCACGCCCTGCGCTGCGCCGTCCATCCCGCTGCGGAGCCGTGTTGGCCTCCCCCTCTTGCCGCAGGGCGGAGTGGAGGTTTGCTCGGCCCGGTATGGAATCGCCAGGTACCCTTGAAGCCCCGGCCTGTGCGCCCATCGCTCCGACGAACGGCATGACGGCGGCGGGAACGGTCGAATACGCGGACTTTGGTGCCGGTCCGGTGGTGGTGGCCCTACACGGGGGCTTGGGAGGCTGGGACCAGGGCTTGATCCTGGCCCAGTGCGCAGTGCCGGCGGGGTATCGGGTGCTCGCGCTGTCGCGGGCCATCGCGGATCCCGCGGCGCGCCAGCGACTGGTCGACAACCCCGAGGTCATGGCGCTCTACACCGCGCTGCTGGCCAGTACCTTTCATCGGATGGCCGAGCGGATCGCCGGCACCGCCAACGATATCCGGATTACGAAAACGACGGAGCCGCCGCTGGAGCAGTTCCGCGTCCCCACGCTGGTGGTCCACGGCACGGCGGACCGGGTGGTGCCCTATGCGCGCCATGTCCCGGCTTTCGCGGCACGGCTGCCCGGTGTGCGGGTGTGTACCGTGGAGGGCGGGGATCATGTCTCGCTCTTCACGCATCGCGACCTAGTTCGGAGCGAGGTGGGCGCGTTTCTGGAGGTGTATGCGGCCCCCGGCGGCCGGGGCCGGGGCCGGACAACGCGGCGGCCGGGGCACTGAGGCGGATTCGCCGCATCGATAGTCGTGACGGACCGGTGACGGTGCCGCCAGCGATGGCCTCGATTGCGGCTCGCGCCGCCGGGAATCTGGCGCTGGCACGACGTTCGCACGGGTGCGCAACTCGGTGGAGCACGGGGCCTGGCGGCGCAGCGGCTCAACCGCGCGCGGCTCTACCTGCCGAACGTGGGCAGGAGTCCTGACCTATCCCGCCGGGGCACCCCCGGCCAGTCTTGATCCAGATCATGCTTTTGGGGCGAAGCGACTGAAGCGGCGAGGGAGTCGACCGATTCGGTGCGTTCACTTTGCAGTGGCTGCCTCGACCCCACGCTCCTATGCGAAACCTCTCCGTCACGGCCAAGTTGCTCGTCCTCATCGCGCTGCCCTTGGCGGGGCTGGCGTTCTTCGGGCTGTGGGTGTCCCTGGGCCGGTGGCAGCTGTTCCGTGACAACGTTGCGCTCGAGCAGAATTCTGCGGTGTTGCAGCAGATCGGCGCTTCCGCCCACGAGCTGCAGCGGGAGCGTGGGCGCTCGGCCGGTTTTCTCGGCAGCAAGGGAACGGTCTTTGCGGTGGAGCTTCGGGACCAACGCCTCGCCACCGATGCGGCCCTGGTCAGGTTGCAGGAGCTGCTTCGGGTCTTTGATCCTTCGGGTTTCGGCGCAGATTTCCAGGACAAGCTCCGGGTTGGGCAGGGGCGGTGCAGGACCTGGCCAACCGGCGCGCCGCGATCAGCGCCCTCGCGCTGTCGCCTCCGGACTCGCTGGCTACTACACTCGCACCATCGCCGCGCTGCTCGACGTGGTTGTAGCAATGTCGCACTTGAGCAAGGATGCCGACATCGGCAATGGCATTTCCTGCTATGTGAACTACCTCCAGGCCAAGGAGCAGGCCGGCATCGAGCGGGCGACCCTCACCGGGGTGTTCGCCGCCGACGCCTTTACTCCCGAATCCTACAGCCGCTTCAGCCGTGCTCGCGGCGCAGATGACCTACCTGCGGGTCTTTGAGAGTTTCGCCACAGCTGAGCAGCGGCGGTTCAATGAGGATACGGTGCAGGGCCCGGCGGTCGCCACGGTGGCACAATTGCGCCAAGTGGCCTTGGAAAAGGCCGGCCCGGGGAGGTTCGGCGTCACCCCAAGACGTGGTTTGACGCCAGCACCGGGCGCATCGATTGCATGAAGCAGGTGGAAGACCGGCTCGGTGACGACTACGCCCGGAGCGCAGAGCGCATCAAACGCGCCGCGCGGCTGCAGTTTGCCCTCTCGAGTATGGCAACCGTCGCGCTTCTCGTGCTCACCTTGTTGGCCTCGTGGCGCATCGCGCGCTCGATTCTGGGCCCGGTCAACGCGCTCGTGCGTGGATTCGGGCGGATCGCCGCGGGTGATCTGTCCGTGCGGGTGCCCGTGGAGTCGACCGACGAGATCGGAGCGCTCTCCCGGGCGGCCAACGCGATGGCCGGCGCCCCTCGAGGCGAAGGCACATGTGGCGCTGCAAATCAAGCGGGGGCGACCTGCGCGAGGAAGTCGTGCTCGCCTCCAGCGAGGACACACTGGGGCTGGCCCTGCAGAAGATGGTCGCCAAGTTGCGCGAGGTCGTGGCGCAGGTGCGCGGCGCAGCCGAGAATGTCTCCTCCGGCTCTACCGAAATGACGGATACGGCGCAGGGGCTCGCCAGTGGCGCCTCCGAGCAGGCGGCGGGAGTGGAGGAAATCTCCGCCTCGATGGAGCAGTCCAGCGCGTCGGTGGAACAGAACGCCGACAATGCCCGCCGTACCGAGACTATTGCCACCAAGGTGGCGGGGGATGCCGCCGCCGCCGGGCGATCAGTCGGCCGGACCGTCGCGGCGATGAAGGAGATCGCCCAGCAGATCTCGGTGATCGAGGAAATCGCGCGGCGCACCGATCTGCTGGCGCTCAATGCAGCGATCGAGGCGGCGCGTGCCGGCGAGCATGGCAAGGGCTTCGCCGTGGTGGCCGCCGAGGTACGCAAGCTCGCCGAGCGCAGCCGCACCGCGGCGGTCGAGATAGGCTAGCGCTCCGTGGCCTCGGTGCAGATCGCCGAAGATGCCGGAGCGTTGATCGGGCGTCTTGTGCCCGAGATTCGCCAGACAGCTGAGCTCGTCCATGAGATCGCCGCCGCGTGCACCGAGCAGACCGCCGGGCTCGGTCAGGTCAACAAGGCCGTGCAGGAGTTCGACAAGGTTGTGCAGCGCAACGCCTCGGCCTCCGAGCAGCTAGCCGCCTCTTCGGAGGAGCTCGCCGGCCAGGCGAGGCAACTGCTCGGAGCGGTGGAGTTCTTCGAGACCGAGCAGGAAGGGGCCCGCTGCCGGCCTGCGGCCAGCCGAGGGCTGCGTCCTGCGACGATGTTGGCGGGGTGAGTGGACCGGCCGCTCGCTCCGAAGGGGGGGGCCAGTGGAGGCGCGGTGCGTCGCTGGGCGGGTGGGCGTAGCCACGACATGGGACCGGGCGTGGCGTTTTTCCGCCTGGTGCCGAAGCGAGCCCCGGTAGGCGGGGTGCCAGCGCACTCATGTCGCCTTCCGGTGGGGATCGGGCTTGCCGGCGCTAAATCGCTGCGCTGTGGTGACGCGTCGCCCTCGTCCGTTTCCCCATCTGTCGCATGCCCTCCGCCCCCCGAAAACGTTCCAATCGCCCGGCCACCTTGGCCGATGTCGGCCGCGAAGCCGGTGTGTCCGCCATGGCGGTGTCCGCCGTACTCAACGGCGCGCGCACCTCCACGCGCATCTCGCGTGAGACCCGCGCGCGTATCCGTGAGGCAGCGATCAAGCTGCAGTATCGGCCCAACGCGGCCGCCCGCGCGCTGGCCCAGCGGCGCATGAATACCATCGGCGTGGCGGCGGTCATCAACGAGGGCGGCGAGTTCGACCACTATTTCCTCGAGGCCTTCAACGGCGTCATTCACAGCGCCGCTCTGCACAACCAAACTACGACCGTCTTTGCCCTGCACGACTGGCAGCGGGATGCCGGGCGCATCGGCAGTTTCTGCGACGGGCGCATTGACGGGCTCATCCTGATCGCGCCGATCTTGGGTGAGGACCCCGCGCGTTACCTGCCCCTGCATACGCCGTTGGTGGCCATGCACGCCAACGGGCCGCTGCCCGGGGTGGTGGGCATCGATACTGACGAGGAGCCCGGGGCCTTCCAGATTGTGCGCGAACTGGTCGCGGCGGGCCATCGGCGGATCCTGCACATCACCGGCAACCGGGGGTTGGTCGGGGCCGAGCGCCGCATCAGCGGCTATCGGCGGGCGCTGGAGTCGGCGTCGATCCCCTTCGACCCGGACCTGCTTGTTGCCGGTCGTTTCTCCTCCGTGGCCGGTTGTGAAGTGATGCAGGCGTGGTTGCAGCGCCATGCCGGCCAGGCGCTGCCGGACGCCGTCTTCTGCGCCAGCGATGCCATCGCCCTCGGGGCGCTGGAGGCGTTGTCGGCGGCCGGCTTGGTGGTGCCGCGTGACCTTTCGATCGTGGGCTTCGACGACACGCTGGCCGCCCGTACCACCGTGCCGCAGTTGACCACCGTGCGCCAGCCGATCCGGGCCATGGCCATGCGGGCGGTGGAGACGCTGCTGGAGCGTATCCAGTCCCATTTGGACCAGACCGTGCCGGAGGCCCCTTCGTCGATCGTGTTTCCCGTGGAGATCGTGCACCGCGACTCCGTGCTCCCCCCGCGTCAGCCGCGCCCGAAGGTGCCGGCTTAGGACGCCCGCGTGTTGGCCCCACCTGCCATAGAGGCGCGCCGCCCGCTGTGGCGTTTGGGCCAACGGGTGCCCAACTCGAGGCGGGCCCCTCGGATGGTGCAGGGGGCAGCCAAGGGCACCCGAGATTGGTGGCCAACCAACGGGTGGCCGACCGCCGGCCATTGAGGAGCGCCCACCGATTGAAGATCACGGGTGGGCGCTCGGCGTTTGCCGCCCCGGCTCAGGCTAGCAAGAGGGTGACGGCGAGCAGGCCCAGGGTGGTGGGGACCATCGGGTTGGAGCGTACCCGAATCTCGGTGAGCGGCACCTCGGGGGCCGGGTTCACCCACTCCAGCGAGTAGAGATAGCGTTCGTAGGCGAAGGGATCCCCGTGCTCGGTGACGGTCACATGCCGCACGTTGTCGGTATTGAACTGCGGGAACTCCGGCCACCAGTCCTGGATGTTGGCCGGCGGGGTGTCGGGGCTGTGCGCCGGACCCACGCCGCGGGCCACCAAAGGCAACGAGGCAACCGGCCGACCTTCCGACCGGAAATCGTACCAGGCGAAGGGCACGCGCTCGCCCGCGTAGCCGCAACCGTGCAGGAAATAGACTGCGCGCACCTTGCGGCCCACGGCCAGGGTGACTTCGTCAGGCAGGGAGCGGCGGGAGGTTGGAGGGAAGCGGCTGGAGCGCAGCACCAGCACGCTGCGTCCGCGGTTGGCGCGCTCGTCGATCAGGTCGAAGTCCACCCCGTGGATGCGCAACAGGCCGGTGCCCACGTGCAGCAGCGGCAGGTGGCCCAGCCAGCCGTGCGGGCGGCGCAGGGCTCGGTTGGCCACGGGGCGCAGATCCAACGGTTGGAAGGGTCCCGGGGGGCGGCTTCCACGAGCCGGTGCGGCCATTGCCAGGTTTCGGCGGCCTCGCGCAGGCGCTGCTCGATGGCGTGGGGCCACACCCGGGCGAGGCGGTTGGTGCCGCGGGCGGCATGGTCGGCGCCGGCGGCCGGCGGTGCCTCGAGGGCCTTGACCGACTCGCGGGTGCGCAGGGTGCCCTCCAGGCGCAGGCGCTGGCGGGCGGGCAGGCGGCCGATGCGGCGCACCTCCAAGATCTGCTGGCACGCGAGGTCGAGGGCGAGGTGGGCGGTGCAGCGCGCGTCGAAGGAGATGCAGGTGATGGGCGGCTGGGCGGTGCGGGCGTCGGCCGAGTCGCCGATGACCACCACGGACATGTCGCGGGGCACGCGCAGGCCGTCCTTGCGGATGGCGGCAAGGAAGCCCTTGAGCAGGTCGGTGTCGAAGAGCACGACGGCGCTTGTCGCCGGTTGTTCGCGACGGATGCGCTGGAACTCGTTGCGGATGGCCTCCGTGGTGTGGGCGGTGCACTCGAAGACATTGCGGGCGGCGGAGGTGAGGCCCTGGCGCAGGCAGGCCTCCTCGTAGCCCTGGCGCACGGCCGCCGAGCGCAGCAGCCGGCGCAGCGAGCACAGGCAGGCGATCTCGCGGTGGCCCTGGGCGATGAGATGGGAGACGAGTTGGGCGGCGGCGCCGCGCAGATCCTCGGCGGCGAGATTGTGGCCGGGCAGGCATTCTTCGCCCACGACATACGGGATACGCAGCCGGTCGAATTCGGCCGCTTCGTTGTCCCATTCCCAGCCGCTGTCGGTGATGCGCATGATCACCCCGTCGAAGCGGTGCTGGAGCACCTTCTGGAGGGCGTTGCGCATGGTGTCGCGGCCGATGAAGAAGAACTCCTCCACGCGGACGCCGCGGCGGGCGGCCTCCTCGGGGATGCCGGGGAAGCGGGTGACGCGGTGGGAGAGCACCGCCAGACGGGCACCCACCAGGGAGACGGCGGTGCTGGCGACCGGCAGCAGCTTGTAGCCTTCGCGACGCAGGCGACCGGCGGCGATGAGTCGCAGGGCGGCGCGGTTGACGGCGGCCTGGCTCACCTCCCATTGGGAGGCGAGGATCTTCTCTGTAGGGAAGGGGTGGCCACGACGCCCTTCCGCTTCGCGGATGAGGGCCTCATAGCCGGCCAGAGCTTTGTCGACCGGGCGGAGTACGGCGTTGGTTTTCACGGGTAGGGGAACCCGAGGCTCGGGCGGTGGGCGGGGCGGTGCAATCCGATTGTCGCCGCGCGGCGCCGGGCTGATGCATCAAATCTGGTGGCGGCCGTAAACCCTGGCTGGTGGAACACGGGAAAGAGCAGGCGGGCCGGCAGGACGGGCGGGGTATAGTACCCAGAGACCAAGGATGAGCGGGCCCAGGGGGCAATGGCACGTGGTGACAAGGAGCCGTGATAAGTGGAAGGAACAAGTAACAGGGAACAAGTGACAAGGGGCCAGCGGCGGGCAACGAGCGAGGCAGACGGGGGTGGGGGACGCGCTCGGCGACCCGGGCACAAAAAAGCGGCGGGCTCCGGGGGGAGCCCGCCGCAAGGCGAGGGGAGCGGATCGCGCGGCGTGTCGCCGGCGGCCGATTACTTCCAGCTCAGGAGGAACTTGGTGTAGTAGGTCGTATCGAGCTTCTTCTTGGTGGGCTGCGGCTCGCTGTTGTAGTCGTTGGCCACACCGACGCGGACCTTCCACTGTGTCGAGGCCAGCGGGAGTTCGAGGAAGGAGTCGTGCTGGATGCGGTAGTTGGCGAAATCCTCCAGGGAGGGCATGAAGGTCACCTTGTTGCCGATGCGCCAGGTGGCGGCGGTGTAGCTGTGCGCCACGCCCAGGTCGAGGGCGGCGGTGCTGAGGTTGTCGTTGCCCAGGGTGGTGGGATCATTGTCGTCCTTGTAGGCCTCGTAGCGATAGGCCAAACCGGCGCGGAAGGTGAGTTCCTGGTTGGCCTTGCGGATGACCGCGTAGCCGAGACCGGCGGCGGAATTGGAGTAGAAGTCGAGGTCCTTGACCTTGTCGGTGCCGATCTCCTCGCGCACATACCACGACGCGCGGGGCGTGAAGTAAGCGGAGTAGTCGACGCCGGCTTTGGCGCTGTCGGATGTGGTCGTTTTGGCCGCACCCTTGCCCTGTTCGGCCTTGGTGTAGGCGGCGTAAAAGGCGAGCTTGTCCTCGGGGCCGGCCAGGGTGGCGGCGAAGCCCACGGCGGAGGCCATGCTGGTGCTGTTGCCGGTGGTGCCCATCACATCGACCGACGCCTCGAAGGCCCAGGTGCGCTTGGCGGCGGCGGCGGCCTTGGCCTCGGGACTGTCGGAGTCGTTGATCCAGACCGACTCGACCTTGTCTACAGTGCCGGTGCCCCAGGCGCCGGGGCCGGCCACGCGGACTTCGCCGCCTGCGGTGGACACCGCACCCTGGACGGTGTTGCCGCCCTGGTAGCGCAGGTAGACCGGGGAATCGGTGGCCAAGCTGATCACGCTGGCCTGCTGGACCTTGAGGACGCCGGCAAAAGCGGTTTCGATCTCAACGACGCCGCCGGAGACGTGGAGGACTTTGCCCTGGATGGTCGAGCCGTCCTTGGTGGTTACGGTGTCGGCCGTCAGTTGGGTGGCACCGGCCAGCGCGGTGGCGAGGCCGAGAGCGGTGAGGAGTCTGCGTGTGTTCATGGTAGTAGTCTGCTCGTAGTTGGTAGGAGCGGGGGACCCATGAAACCAGCCCGGCAAGGCGAGGCAAGGCCAGGGAACGACGGGGCGCAGTGTTTAGGGGGCCTAATGTTGGGTATGCCGCCCCGTCTTTCCCCTCGGTCGGGGATCGTCCGCCCATCCACTTTCCACTGTGGCGCGGTGGCTTGCGCTCAGGTCTGGCGCCAAGTGGCCGATAGACACCCCTGACACCGTGATCCCCCCTACCTCCAGCCCCGCTGTTACTCACGTGAAAGTCGGAAAACCGGATATTATTCGCGTCGGCCAGCAGTTGCCTGCCTCGCCGCGCATCTTTTCGCGCCTGGCAGCGGTATTGAAGGATCTCAATACCGGGGTCGATCAGGTAGTCGGGTTGGTGAAGATGGACCCCGGCATGAGCGCACAAGTGATTCGCCTGAGCAACAGTGTGCTCTTCGGCTTTGCTGAGCCCAGCACCTCGCTGGAGGAGTCGATCAATCGGGTGGGGTTCCGTGAGGTCTATCGACTGGTCGGCCTGGCGGCTACCAATCAGCTCTTTCCCAAGGAGCTCACCCTCTATGGCGTGCGGGGAGACCTCGTCTGGGAGAATTCCCTAGCCTCCGCTCTGGCGATGGAACGGCTCGCCCGCAGCCAAGGTGCGGAGGATGAACAGGCGGCCTACACCATCGGGTTGCTCCGTTCTGCCGGTAAAGTGCTCTTCACCCGCCTGGCCGCTCAGCCCGGCCTCAAGATCTCGCCGTATCCCGGGGCCGAAATGGAACCGCATCTGGGCGACTGGGAACGTGGGGTCTTCGGGATGGATAGTCCCGAGGCGGCCTGCGAGCTGATGGAGCATTGGAAATTTGATCCCACGATCCGTCTGGCGATACGCAGCCAGTACGATCCGCTCGTCGCCGCCGATGCGCCGCGTGAGGCAGCGATGCTCAATTGCGCCGGTTGGGTCGTGCATCAGTTGGGCAAGAGCCTGCCCGGCGAGGCCGCCTACTGGCGCCGCGACCCGGCCAAGTGCGAGCGGGCGGCGATCCTGCCCGATGTGCTCGATGCGGTGGTCGAGGAGGTCGGCGCCGAGCTGAGCGTGTTGAAGTCCGCCGTCTCGCTGGCCTAAGCCGGGGCGCGGTGTGTGGCTTGAGTCGGCCGATCGTGTCGCTCCTTGCACTGGTCCAGATTCTGGGGGTTGCGTCGGCGTTGGGTGGCCGCCTTTCCTGCTCTTTTCCGCCCCTGCGCAGTTCGTATTTCAGCTGCGGCCCGAACGGGCGATAGGAACCTGCTCTTCCATGGCCGCATCTCCGGCAATCATTCCGTTTTCCATGCAGTCGGTGGCGACGCATGCCGCCAAGCTTCCGCCCGCCCCCCAGGTGTTCGGACGCTTGGTCGCGGCGATCAACGACGGCAACAGCAGCCTCGACCGGATGGCGGAGTTGGTGCGCATGGACGCCGCCATCACTTCGCAGTTGCTGCGCCTGGCCAACAGCGCGCTCTTCGGCTTTCGTACCCAGGCAAGCAACGTCGAAGAGGCCGTGTTCGCGGGTGGGGCTCAAGGAGTTGCATCGCATCGTCGGCCTGTGCTCGGCCTCCCTGGTATTTCAGGCCGACCTCGCCCTCTACGCCACGGATGCCGAACACGTCTGGGCCAATGCCGTCGCCACCGCCGTGGCGATGGAGAAGCTCACCGGCTGGACCGGCGGCGACCCCGCGCTCGCTTACACCGCGGGGCTGTTGCGCTCGATCGGCAAGATGGTGCTGGCCCGGCATGCGGGTGCCGCGCCGACCGCGCCCGCTCCGTATCCCAATGATGGAACGTCGCTGCCCGCCTGGGAGACCGGGCTGTTCACCGCCAATCACGCCCAGGTCGGGGCCGCGTTGTGCGAGGTCTGGCGCTTTCCGCGCAGCATCGTGTCGGCTTTGCGCGACCACCTGCGGCCCACGGCCAATCCCGCGGCGCTGGCGCTGGCGCATCAGCTCAATTTGGCCGGCCACATCGCCACCACGCTCGACCGCGGGCTTCCCGGCGAGGCGATGCTGTGGATCGATGATTCGGCCCGTTTCGAGAAGACCGGTCTGCGCGAGGAGCAGCTCGAGGAGATCACGATGGCGACGATCGTCGAGGTGGACCGGATGAAGACGATGCTCGAGTTCATCCGCGGCGGCTGAGGTGGGCTGTGAGCGCTTGACGGTGATCAGCGGAGAGCGCTGAGGCGCAAGCGGCTTCAGACCGTGCTGCTCGGTGCAGCAGACAAGCGGGAGCCGCGCCGAGCACACTGGGAACAGCTTGGCGGTCAGCGCTTGCCGGCCAGATCGACCCTGCCGCGCATCTCGGCGCCACCCGCACCGGCGGCCTGAGTGACGGGATCGTCGGGCTTCGCCCAACCGGTCCAGGTGCCGCCCCCGCTGGCCTTCGCGTAGCGCCCCGTGCCGGAGACGACGGTCCATTCGCCGCTGAAGCGCAGGATGCCGTCGCTCCCCACGGGTGCCTGCTCCATTTCCATGAAGACGATCAGGGTGTCTCCGTGCCGATCACGAATCGTGTAGGTGCCGGCACCGGCTGGGATGAAGGCCCCGGGAGCAGCTTCGCGGGGTTGCAGTTCCGGGAGCACTTCGGCCGACGGCCGGAATTTGATCGTGTGGTCGTTGGTCAACATCACGGCGGGATAACTCATCCCGGTGACTAGCCCTGTCGCGGCGATGTCGAGCTGGATGCCCACCATGCCGGACGAATCGAATACGGGTTGCGATAGCCAGGTGTCGGTGAACGAGGCGTGGAAGGAGCGTGGGCAGGCGAGCGCGGCGGCGGCGAGGCCGAGGGAAACGAGCGCGGCGAAGGCCGCTCGGAAGAGAAGTCTGGCGATAGGTTGCATGGTCGTGTGCGTTTCGAGGGTTGGATGGAGATCCGGGCAAGACCGCTGCCGGTGGGGCAGGCGACACGGACTGGCCGGCGGACCCACATACGCCGTTTTGCGCCAGAACGGGTCATTTGCCGGAGGGGGGAGCTGCGTCAGGGATTCCGGCTGACAGAACGGGCCCCAGCCTCCAGCATCGGTTCTCGGTCGGGCGAGGGTCCGGCCTCCCTTTCCGTATGAACGAGCTGCTCCGGCGCCAGGAGACGTTGTTCTCGCAGGCTCTCGCCCTGCCGGCGGCGGAGCGCGCGGCCTACTTGGAGCGGACTTGCGGTGCCGATGCGGCGTTGCGGCGGCAAATGGAGGAATTGCTGGAGGCGGCGGGGAACGCCACACAGGCGTTTAAGCTGGCGGCGGCGCTGGCGCCGGAACTGGCCGGCGCGCGGTACCTGACGGTGGACCAGCCCGGGGCGCGTATCGGCTGTTATACGCTGCGGGAGAAACTCGGGGAGGGCGGCGCCGGCGTGGTGTACGAGGCCGAGCAGGAGCAGCCGGTGCGGCGGCGGGTGGCGTTGAAGGTGATGAAGCCCGGCACGGACACGGTGGCCGCGGTGGTGCGTTTCGAGGCCGAGCGGCAGGCCCTCGCGTTGATGGAGCACCCGAACATCGCGCGGGTGTTCGATGCCGGCGCCACCGAACAGGGCCGGCTCTATTTCGCGATGGAGTTGGTGGACGGCGTGCGGATCACTGAGTACTGCGACCGGGAACGGCTTGGGCTGGGGGAGCGGCTGCGGCTTTTTGTGCAGGTCTGCCACGCGGTGCAGCATGCGCACCAGAAAGGGGTCATCCATCGCGACCTCAAGCCGTCCAATATCTTGGTGACCGTGCAGGACGGGCAGCCGGTGCCGAAGGTGATCGACTTCGGCATCGCTAAGGCGCGGCAGGGACTGCTGACCGACCAGACCGTGCTGACCACCATGGAGCAGCTCATCGGCACGCCGGCGTACATGAGCCCCGAGCAGGCGGAGTGGGGGGCGCCCGATGTCGATACCCGCAGCGATGTCTACAGCCTGGGCGTGGTGCTGCACGAACTGCTCTGCGGGCGGACGCCGCTGGCGACGGTCCCGTTGCACCAGCTCGCCCCAGAGGAACTGCGTCGGCTTCTGCGCGAGCAGCGGACGCCCAGCCTTGCGGCCGACTTCGCCTCGTATCCGGAGTCGGAGAGGGGCGAGGTGGCGCAACGGCGCGGGCGGGAGGCGGCCGGCCTGGGGCGGGCGCTGCGCGGCGATCTCGACTGCATCGTGACCAAGGCGCTCGAGGTGGAACGGCAACGCCGGTACCCGACGGTGAACGCGCTTGCTCTCGACCTCGAGCGGCACTTGTGCCATGAGCCGGTGGAGGCCCGTCCCCCGAGCACCCTGTATCGGCTCGGAAAGATAATCCGGCGCAACAAGCTCGCATTTGCATCCGCGGCCGCAAGCACGGCGGCTTTGATGGCGGGACTGGCGATTGCCTTAACACTTTATGCCCGCGAGAGAACGGCCAGGGAGCAGGCGGTGGCCGCGGAGGAAAAGGCCCAAGAGATGGTCCGCTTCTTCGAGAATATGCTCGAGGGCATGGGTCCGATGGTCGATTTCGGCATTGTGGCGGGGCTCGATAATGTTCCCCAGCCATGGCTCGATATTGTGGACACAACGGCGGCGCGTCTTGCCGGGGACTTCGGACGCCAGCCCGAGGTTGAAGCGGAGCTCCGGAACATTCTCGGGCGGATCTACCTCGCGCTGAACCGGCCCGAACAGGCGGAGATCATGCTGCAGACCTCGCTTGGTATTCGGCGCCGGATCTTCGGATCGGAACATCCGGTGTTGGTGAAGACCCTGACCGACCTTGGGGTGGTGTTGTTCGTTCAAGGCAAACAAGCTGAGACCGAAGCCTGTCTGCAGGAGGCGCTGATCATGGCCCGCCGCATTTACGGCGAAGACAGCCGGACCGAGGCTGATGTCCTGGCCGTGTTAGGTCGGGCCCACTTCTCTGCGGGAGACAACGAAGGTGCCAGTCGCTATTGGCGGCAGGAACTTTCCATCCGGCGCAAATCGTCGGCTGGGGACCACTTTGATCTCCCGACCGCTCTCGAGAGCCTAGGCTGGGCTATTCTCTGGACGGATACGAGCCAGGCGGAAGCCCTATTTCGCGAGAGCTTGGAGATCCGCACGAGGTCCCGTACGCTCCACCGAGTCCGCTTCCGTGGAACGCCACTTGATGGTATCGCCCTGTGCCGCATGCTCGCCCGTGATTTCGACGAGGCGGAACGGAATGCGCGACAGTCGCTCGCTATTCTTCACGAGGTACCGGGGTGCAGCCCGGCCTTTCTCAGCGAATGCATCAGCGTACTGGCGAGAATTCTCTCGGAGCGGGGCGATTTCGCCGCAGCGCTGCCGGTGTGGCGCGAAGCCTTGGATCTTGCGATCCAGCATCCACGGGGCGTTTCGTTCCTGATTAGCGAGTGCCGGTATCAAATAGCGGTTTGCCTGCTGAAACGCGGCGATTCTAGCGCGGCCGAACCGCTCTTTCGCGAGGCGATCCGCGGCTGGACCGAACACCCCGGCATTGGCGAAAATTCCTACCATTCTCTCCGCGCTCGCCACGGCCTCGCTTCAGCCCTGGTCTCACTCGGCCGTTTTGCCGAGGCAGAGAGGCTTCTCGCTAGCGTCTCGCAGGTTCTCGACACTACCGACCTGGCGATGAAAGCGGAGGTTGTCGCAGAAAACGTCAGGGAGAGAATCGACCTTTACATCGCGTGGGCGCGGACGGATGAGTCCAAGCTCAATCTCGTTGCCGAATGGCAGCGGCGATTGAAACCGCCGCCGGCCCCGGATCCTGTATCAGGTGATAACGCACAACCAACGCAGCCGCCGTCCCGCTGGTGAGCGCCGCCGATTGCCCGACCGAAACAGAGCTCAATTCCGGGCGTGATGCCGGGTCCCGGAACACCCATGTCGCGCGAGCGTGGCCGGGCCGGCGACACGGTGAGGCGATGGGAGCGTAGGATCACTGGACTTCGGCTTCCCATCACTTCAGTGCTCAACCAACATGCGACCTGTGCACGACATCACCCTCATGCTGCTGGCAGCGGGCAAGGGCGATCCCGGGGCGGCAGACCGGCTGATGTTGGCTGTCTACGGCGAGTTGCGCACGCTGGCGGCGGCGAAGGTAGCGGGCGAGCGCAACAACGTCACTCTGCAGCCGACAGCGCTCGTGCACGAGGCGTGGTTGCGCCTGGGCGGCGACCAGCCGTCGGCCTGGCAGAACCGGGCGCACTTTTTTGCGGCGGCCGCGGAGGCCATGCGCCGTATCCTAATTGATCGGGCTCGCAAACGCGGTCGCCAAAGGCGGGGCGGAGGGCTGCGCCCCCTCGCCCTTGACGTCATCGACGAGCCGGCCGCCGAACGGGAGGACGAGCATCTCCTCGCGGTCGACGAGGCGTTGGGGCGGTTGGCGGCCGAGGACGCCAACCGGGCGGAGTTGGTGAAGCTGCGCTTCTTTGTCGGTCTCACGTTGCTCGAGTCTGCGGCCGTGCTCGGGATTTCGGAGTCGACGGCGAAGCGGTGGTGGGCGTTCTCGCGGGCGTGGTTGCTACGGGAACTACGCGGCCGTTGAACCAGATGCCGGAGTCCGAGTTCGGTGAGGAGTGGGGGAGCGACTCACGTGGTCGGGCTGACGGCGACGATGGCCAGCGGGCGGAATCGTGCCGGAATGCTGAGTTTTGGAGCGGCAGTTGGTCACAGAGGGCCCTGGGGGGGGGGGCGGCGTGCCGGAGAGCTGAACCGGAGGAAACGTGATCTTCCCCAAGCCGGGGTTCGAGTCACCGAGGCAGCGAACGGCTCAAGCCATTCGCGCGGTGTCTTCCCCCGACCCGCTGTGCTTGGTAAGTGCCGCCATTTGTGCGGCGATTTCTCCGTGGGTACCGGCCAGTCGGCGCGCAGTAACCAGATCTTGGCGGCGGCGAGGGTGAAGTCGGCCAGTGGCACACTGATTCAGCCGAGGGCAAGGTTGGCGAGGCTGACTTGCGTGGCGCAGTGGGGGCCGGCGGCGGGGTCAAGGTCCAGCGTGCTACCGAGGTCGGAGGCCATTCCGATGAGGCCGCGGACAAGCCCCACCGACCACGGGTGTGGCCTACTTGGTGAGTTCCATCACCAAATTGAAGGCCGCCTGCTCAGGCTTGTTGCGCAGCTCCAGGTTGCGGAGCTCAGGGTGTTCGGAGCAGCTCGTCGCCACAACATCGGCCCGCGAGAAACCAAGATGGCCCGCGACAAGCGACAGACTCTCTTCGCAATAGAAGTGTTTGTGGCTCCACATCGTGTAGGCCTCCTGCCGGCCTAGCGTCGCGCCTTCGAAATCACTGCGCCGATAGTGCCGGCGCAATACCCCGCGCAGTCCGGGAAAGGCCAAGCGGAGGACCCCGCCTCGTGCCATCGTCCGATAGCATTCGGCCAAGAAGAGGAGCGACTCCGCCTGGTCGAGATGCTCGAGGAAATGCTCCGAGAAACCGAAGCGGAACTGTTCGTCCGGGAACGGATGGCGGCCCACGAGATCCAGGGCTACGATCCGGCTCTTCACCTCCGGCGCGACCGTGTCCCAGGGGAAACAGGCATCAAAGCCATCGGTATTCATCCACCCCGGGAGCACGTTCCCTCCGCAGCCGTAGTGGACTTTGTCGGGTAGTTCCATGGTTGCTCTCAATAAGGGCGCCGCCGCATGGGCGAGCAAGCCCGGAGCCAGCAAGGGAGGTGGCAGTTGCCTCTGTTGCCGGCGGATGGGCGAGGGCGGCACTCGGCGCCCGACCGGCCGATGGTTGAGTGAGGTGCGCTTCACGGCATCGCCATTTGTTACTCTGCACCACACGCTTCGTCCATGTCGCGTCGCCTTCTGCTCGGGTTGATCGACCTGCTGGAGAGATCGCCCGGGCCGCGGGCGAGCGGGGCGGCGCCAGTGGGGCGTTAAGGCGGTGGCCGCCGGAGCCGCACCCCGCGGGGTGCGGCTCAGCGGTACCCACGGTGCGTTGGCCGGCGCCCCTTCGCGGTTTGACCCGCGCCCGGGCCTCCGCTCGGCTTTGGGGTATGAGCTTTTCCCCTGCTCGGTTTGCCCCGTGCGGCGCCGGCCGCCTCTCGCTGGTTGTCTTGTTGTTTGGTGCCTCGCCGCTTCTGCTGCGCGCGGAACCGCCCGCCCCTGAAGTGCCGGCGTGGGCACAGCCGGGCTCGGCGACGCGGGTCCAAGTGGCGCCGCCGACGGAATTCCATCGGGCCAGTACTCATTTGCCGGTGGCGCTCGGGGTGTTTGAGGGGCAATCGGATATCGGCAGCGCGGTGGTGCCGGGCAGCGCCAGCTACGATGCGAAGACCGGGCGGTACACGATCAATTCCGCGGGCTACAACGTTTGGTACTCTCGCGACGAATTCCGTTTCCTCTGGAAGAAGCTCTCCGGCGACGTGTCGTTGGCCGCCGACATAGCGTATCCGGACCCAACGGGCTTCTGGGATCGCAAGGCGTTGCTCGTCATCCGCCAGGATCTCGACGACGGTTCGAAGGTCGTGCTGGTCGCGCTGCATGGCGACGGCATGATCCACCTCGCGCAGCGTCCGGAGAAGGGCGCCCGGGTGAAGGACTTGGAGTACCGCATCGGCGGCCGCGGACGACCCGGTGGCGAGAGCCCGGACAGTTTGGTGACCGTGCACGCGACGCGCATCGGCATCGAGAAGCACGGCGAGGCGTTTGCCCTCTTCGTCAGTCTGGAAGGCGAGCCGATGCACCAGTTCGGCCCGCCGATCACACTCCCGTTCACGGAGCCCTTCTATGTGGGCATCGGCTTCTGCTCGCACCTGCCCGACAAGTCCGACACCGCCGTGCTCTCGCAGGTGGTGCTCGAAAATGCCGCCGGCAAGGTGCGGTAGCGCGGGGCGCCGGCTGATGCGTTTACAGGGCGTCGGAATGGTGGCCGGCAGCGCGACCGGCCGCTTCGGCGTTTGACCCCTCCGGAATCAAGCCGTCGGCTTCTCGCATGGTCACCCCTACCGTACGCCTCACGATGAACCCCTCCTGTCGCCTCGCTCTTGTTGCTCTGTTGCTCGGAGCGGCGACGCCGCTGCTCCGCGCCGCGCCCCCATCCCCCGTAGTGCCGGATTGGGCCCAGCCGGGTTCCGCCACGCACACCCAAGTGCCGCCGCCGGCCGACTTCCGCCGCGCCACCACGACCTTCGCCACGCCGATCGGCATTTTCGAGGGCCAGTCCGATGTCGGCACCGCGGTGGTGCCCGGCAGCGCCGGCTTCGACGGAAAGACCGGGCAGTACACGATCCACTCCGCCGGTTATAATATCTGGTATTTCCGCGATGAATTCCGGTTCCTCTGGAAGAAGATGTCTGGGGACGTGTCGCTGGCGGCGGATATCACCTTCCCGAAGCCGGACGGCTACGACGACCGCAAGATTGTCCTCATCGTCCGCCAGGATCTCGACGACGACGCGAAGGAGATCATGGCCGGGCTGCACGGTGCCGGGTTGATCCACATGGCCCAGCGCCCAACGAAACGCGCCGATCTGGAGGAGGCGTGCCGCGACAAAGGCACCGGTGCGGTGGGCAACAAGGCGGTGCGTCTCGGCCTCGAGAAACACGGCGATTCGTTCACGCTCTTCGTCGGCCAGCCCGATGGTTCGATGAAACAGGTGGGCGAGCCCGTGATCCTGAAGTTCGATGCGCCGTTCTATGTCGGTATCGGCTTCACCTCTCATCTGCCCGCGACCTCCGACACCGGAGTGGCGAGCAAGGTTGTGCTGGAAAACGCCGCCGGGAAGGTGCGCTAGGGATTCGACGGGCTGCGCCGCCGGTGGCCTGAGCCAAATGGCTGAGCCCTTTTTTGGAACCGGAGGCGTTGCGGCTCACGCAGGGGCGGCACATAGGCCGCCCTTGCCGGCACGGTGGTCGAGATCGTGGCGAGAATGGGGGTGAGGCGGCGCGTGCGTGACTGGTCGGAGACCGGCCCTACTTGTCGGCAGGCGCAGGCTCGTAAGGCGTGGCAAGCGACGCCCTTACAGAGACGGCTTGGCCCCGCCGGCAGGGCGTTCCCGGGGTGTCACGGCTGCGGTTGGATACGGACGCGATAGAATGCGTGTGGGGCCTGGCCGGGATCGGGGAGGGCGGTGGTTATGGTCGCGGAGGAACCGGACAGACCGGTGATGGCGGTCGCCCAGGGGGCGGCAGCGAGCGTGGCAGAGGTCTCGATGTCGTAGAGTCTGTCGGGGCGGGCGGTGAACGTGAGCTCGTGCGTGGTGCCCGAGCGGGTGTAGCGCGTGATTCGGAAGGCGCTGGCGGCGTCGGCCGGGTCGGTGCCGGCGAGGTATTCGTCGAGGTTGGTCGCGCCGTCGCCATCGTCGTCGCGGAGGGCGTCGGTGGCGACAGCGGGCTCGAGACCGTGGGCGCGTTCCCATGCGTCCGGTACGCCGTCGCCGTCGGTGTCCACGCCTTGGAATGAGAAGGAGCGGAGCACGACCTCGACGGGTTGGCCGTTGCGCGGGCCGGTGTTGCGGTTGAGCCAGAGGTTGAGATGGATCCTTTCGTCGCGGCTTTCGGGCAGGTTGGGCGAGGCCGTTCCGGCGGGCGGATAGCTCCAGGCGGCGGAATAGCCGGCGCCGGTGGCGAGGAAGTCGACCCCGGTGGTGCGCCAGGTGAATTCCTGGGCGAGCTCTGTCACAGCGGCGGGGATGGTGATGCGCTGGCGATGGCCGGCGGGTTCATAGGGCTGGACGACGAACTGGGCGTTGGTCGGGTCGCGTGGTTCGCCCCAGCGCGACCACTCGATGTCGATCTCCCGGTAGTTGGGATCGGCGGTGCCGTCGGACCAGGTGAAGAGGCCGAGGACGGCGTTGGCGTCGAGCGGGTCGCAGGCGTTGGCGGTGCGGAAGCGGTAGCGGCCATAGCCCAGCGGGCGGTACAGTTGGAGCTCGGCGCAGTCCCAGGTTGTGGCGGAGCCAGTGATACGGAGGTGCAGAAGCCCGGCGGCGTCGACGAAGACGTTGGCATTGGAGGGTGAGAAGAGATTGTCGCCGGGGCCCTGGCGTTGGCCGCCGCTGTCGCGCACCGCCCAGTCGTGGCCGGACCAATGGAAACTGTGCCGCAAGGGGTCGGGGCGGACCACCGCGACCGAAGCAAGCGCGGCCTGGGTGACGGTGTCGGGCAGCCAGGGCTCGCCGGCGACATCGGGCGGGACGAAGCCGGCCGGAACGACAAGGGCGACGATCTGGGTGGCGGAGGTGTCACTGGCCACCGGGGCAATGGTGGCGCTCCAGGACCCGTCGGCGGCGATGGCGGTGAGCGGTTTGCTGAAGGACGGCTTGGTCCACCAGGCCTCACCGACCTGGATGTAGAGGGCAATCCGCACGGTGGCCGGGTCGATACCGTAGATGCGGCCGGCGAGCGTCTTGTCGACGGACTGGCGGATGGCCGGCACGTGGGTGAGGACGATGCTTTTGGCGGCGCCGGCGGCCTGGCCGGCAAGGGCGAGCAGGGCAAGCAGCACGAGCGCGCGGCGGAAGGCGGGGGGGAGGGGCGAGGGATTCGGGGCTGCGCGGAGCAGGGACGGCATAGCCTGGATACCGGGCACCCGGGCCAGGGAGAGCAAACGTCAAACGATCAGGCGTGGGAGGCTCGTCCTGAATGCGGGGGCGCGCGACGGCCTGCCGCCTGCGGAGGGCGGGGCGGCGCGTGCACGCACGCTGCGAGCGGGGCAATGCTAGTCGGCATGGAGTGCGCCGCCCGCTGGGCCATTCCGCGCGGCGCAACCGGGGGGGAGGCCGGGCGATTCCGGTTCTGGCTCGTGGCTGCGAGTCGGCCCCGCTGGCGGGGCTGTTTCGCCGCCGCCCCTTGATGGAGGAGTTGCCCGTTGCCCGCCGCAATCCTCCGGGGGCGGCACGAGGGGTTTCCCTCCGTCTCTGAGAATTGGGTTGCCACCCCTTTTTTCGAGGGGTTTCTTCGCTCTCTTTCGCAACTCCAACAACCTAATTTGCACTGCCATGGCTGAACTCGTCGGCAATCTCTTAGTGGGTCAATCCGGTGGACCGACCGCGGTCATCAATTCCAGCATCGCCGGCGTCGTCAGCGAGGCCCTCAACCATTCCTGCATCGAGGAGATCTACGGCGGCCTCAACGGCGTGCTGGGTATCCTCAACGAGGAGTTCATCGATCTCGCCTCGGAGTCGCAGCAGACCATCCGCGGCCTGCGCTACACCCCCGGCGCCGCGCTGGGCACCTGCCGCTACAAGCTTAAGAAGCAGGCCGACTTCGACCGCGTGATCGAGGTCTTCAAGGCCCACAACATCCGCTATTTCTTTTACGCCGGCGGCAACGACTCCCAGGACACCGCCGACAAGATCTCCAAGCTCGCCCAGGAACAGGGCTGGGAGATGCGCGTGATCGGCGTGCCGAAGACCATCGACAACGATCTGGTCTCCACCGACCACTGCCCCGGCTACGGCTCGGTCATCAAGCACATCTCGACGATCGTGCGTGAGCTTTCCTGCGATCACCAGGCCATGGGCCAGGGCGACCTTGTCTCGATTCTTGAAGTCATGGGCCGCTCGGCCGGTTGGATCGCCGCTGGCGCCGCGTTGGCTAAGCGTCGCGACCACCCGCACGATCCGCCGCACATCATCCTCCTGCCCGAGGTGCCGTTCGACAACGACAAGTTCCTCGAGGACGTGCGCCGCGTGCTCAAGCGTGAGAAGTTCTGCCTCGTGGTCGTGGGCGAAGGCTTGGTGGACAAGGATGGCAACTACGTTGCCACCGCCGAGGGCACCGATGCCTTCGGCCATGCCCAGCTGGGCGGCGCCGGCGAGTTTCTCGCTAGCCTCGTCGACCAGGGTATCCCCGGGGTGAAGTCTCGCGCGGTCAAGCTCGGCATCGCGCAGCGCGCTGCCGCCGTGGGAGCCTCCAAGGCCGACAGCGACGAAGCGTTCATGGCCGGCCAGGCTGCGGTGAAGGCCGCGGTGGCGGGCGAGAACGACAAGTGCGTGATCTTGGTCCGTGGCGACACCGAGCAATATTCCTGCGAGACGGCGCTCGTGCCGCTGTCCGAGATCGCCAACGGGGTGAAGATGCTCCCGAAGGAATGGATCAATGAGGACGGCATCAGCATGAACTTCCAGTTCCATCGTTATGCGCTGCCGCTGATCCAGGGCGAGGTGCAGGTTCCGTTCGAGAACGGTCTGCCCGCTTTCGTGAAGCTCGACAAGGTGACGGTGGAGAAACTCCTCCAGACCTACGAGATCTGAGTCGGGACAGTCTTTTTGTTCAGGCGCGGCCGTTTGGGCCGCGCCTTTTTTGCAGCCGGTGGAGGCCGGTCGGGTCGGGTCCAACGACGAGGGCCGTGGGCCGCAGCGTTTTCCCGCTCAAGGCTTGAATCCGACGTCTGGGGCGGTGTTGCTCATGGTGAGTGGCCAAACGCCGAACCAAATCCCCTCGTTCCCGCAAAGCCGGCCCCGGCGCGAAGCGTGCCTTGGGACTGTGGCTTGCGACCTTGCTGCTGTTGGCCGCCGGCGGCGCGGGCGCGTGGTATTTCCTTCGTTCGGATGCAGGGGAAGGGCGCAAACCGGCGGCGCGTTCGTCGGCCGCGACCGCTGCGAAGGCGGTGCCGGCGAGACTGAGCGCGGCAGGGCCCAGGCCGATTGGCGCAGTGGCGAAGCCGGCACCGATGGAGGGGGAGAAACAGGCCGGCCGGAACGCCGGAACTGGTGAGCCGCTTACGGTGGGCAAACCGGCTGCTGCCACGACCTTGAAGTTCCAGGCTCCCGACGCCTATCCGCGGAGCCCGGTTTCGTGGCTGGAGGCGCAGGTTGCGCTCGCACGGCGGGGCTATTCCTGCGGCTCGATCGATGGGGTCTTCGGCACCCAGACGGCATGGGCTTGGCATGCCTTCCAGGCGGAGGAAGGGCTGGCGGAGACTAGTTGGCTTGACGAGCGTACCTGCTCCGCGCTCCAGCTCGAGTCTGCGGCGACGGCGAAGGTGACCGTGACCGTGGCCGATCTGGCCCGGCTCCAGCCGCTGAGCACAACGTGGCTGGGAAAGTCCGAGCAGAGTGCCCTCGACTACGAAACGTTGCTCGAGCTCGTTGCTGAGAGGGCTCGCGCCCATCCGACCCTGGTGCGGAAGTTGAACCCTGATTTCGACTGGGCGCAACCGGTGGCGGGGACGACGGTGGTGGTGCCCGCCGCGGCCCGCACCGCGCCGCGCGCCAAGGCGGCGAGCCTGCATGTGCAGCTCGTCGAGCGCCTCCTGCAGGCGCGCGACGGCGACGGACGGCTGATCGCGCATTTCCCGGTAAGCATCGCGAAGAAGGTTGAGAAACGGCCGGTGGGCGAGTTGCACGTGGTCGTGGTGGCACCGAATCCTAACTACACCTTCGACCCCGAGGTGTTTCCCGAGTCGGCCGAAGGGCGCGAGCTTGGCCGCAAGCTGATCGTCCCGCCGGGGCCGAACAACCCGGTCGGGCTGGCGTGGATCGGGCTCGACCGCCCCGGTTACGGCATCCACGGCACGCCCAATCCCGAGCAGGTGGGGCGCACGGAGTCGCACGGCTGTTTCCGTCTCGCCAACTGGGATGCGTTGACGCTGCTCGATCTGGTATGGAACGGCCTGCCCGTGTACGTGGAGCCGTGAGGGAAGGCAGAAGGCAGCAGGCGGTGGAAGTGACACGTAGCAAGGGATAAGTGCCAAGTAATGCCAACGCTCCCTTGTTCTCAGATTCTGCCTCCACGTAGCGGAACCGCTTCCGGTTCCGGACGGAGCGCAAGTCGCGTCGCTACGCAAAGTCCAAATTCGGATGGCCGTTGGTAGAACAAGGATCGAGTGACTAGGGGCGGCCGGACCGTGCCCGGCCCCGCGCCGGTCGTCGGCTCAATACAGCATGACGGAGTCGTTGGGGGGCGCAGGCCTGCGGACCTTCGGGACGGGCGCTCGTTACCGAACCCTGGGCTACTTGCGGGGCCGAACGTCGCAGGCACGGAGGCCTGCGCTACCACGTTACGCCCTCATACTTCGTCACCGTGAACGGGAAGTAGTCGTGGTAGAGCACGATCTTAAAATCGTCGGCGTCTTTGACGTAGAGCCGCACCGCGTAGCTCCCGGGCTGGAGGTGCACGCCCAACATGCCCTCGAAGCGGCCGGCGGCATCGGTCCGCACGTGCAGAAAGTCGTAGTATTTCTCCTCCTTTAGGCCGGGCACTGCATCTGGGAGCAACAGGTTGCCGGCGAGCTTGGGATTACCGTTGAGGGTGAGGATGTACTCGTGGTCTGGCACCAAGTTTTCGAGCAGCAACCTGCCAACAAAGCCATGGGCGAAGGCACGTTCGAACGTGAGCACGCCGCGGGTGTCTGCGGCGATGGTCTTCCCCCAGGCCGGCGGGTTGCCGAGGGTGAGTTCGCCCTCAAGTGGTTGGTGCGCGGCGACGATTTTCTCGAAACCCCGCAGGAACGCAGCCTTGGCTGGAGCGGAACAGGCGCAGGGCTGTTCTGTGGTAGGGGTGGTGCCGAGTTCGACCACTTCCCCCTTGGCGAGGATAGCGATGTCTTTGGCGGCAACGACGGAGGCCAGGAAGAGAGCGGTGAGCGAGAGGGAGAGCAGGGGGAGGCGCGTGGGGGGACCAGTGACGGTGGCCGTAGGCAGGTGGGGGCGCAGCAGTCAGGGCCGAGGCGAGCGGGCCGGTCCTCGGTTGATGGGTTCAGGGTAGTCTTCGAAACAGGGGCGGTCGAGGGTCGGAGGAAGCGGGATCACTCTCGCGGATGGGGAGAGCGGCATGGGTTGTAGTCTATTCGCGGCCGCAGTGGGCCGGCGCTGGGCACAAAAAAGCCCGGCCACTAGGCCGGGCTGCTGGCTTTGGGACGGGACAGGTCAACGACGCCGGAAACGGCGATAGGAGACGAGACCGAGGGTGGCGAGGCCGACGAACAAGGCGTAGGTGCTCGGCTCGGGAATCACGGAGAACTCCACGAGGTAGCCGCGGGTGTCGACGGTGCTGGTCGAGCGGTAAATATCGTTCCACGACAGGCTGGTGGAGCCCTGTGGCTGATTAACATAGATCTGCAGCGCATTCTCCAAGGTCGAAGGTCTGCCGAACTAGTCGTTGGGTTCGGAGGCCGCCCAGTTGGTGTAGGACCAGGCTTCACCCGTCACCCACTGCCAGTTGGCGGAAGCGTTCGTTTCAGAGGCCGGTTGGAAGCCGCCGATGCTGTAGCCGGCCAAGGTGTTGCCACCGAGGTTGGTGAAGACAAACTGCGTTTCGAGTGCGGACGTCAGGGTCGCGAGGTGACCGGGCGTGCCGTTGTAGTTCATCGCGGCGGCCGCGTTGAGCGCCTGCTCCCAAGTGAGGGTGGTGCTGGCGAAGGCCTGGTAGGCATGGCCGGTCGAAGGATCGACCACAGGTTGGGCGGAGAGGACGCCGGGCAGGGCGACCAATGCGCCAAGGAGCAAGGCAAGGCGGCGCGAGTAAGCAGGTTTTGTCTTCATACGAGATTCGAAAAACTACCTAGCGACTCCCTCATGCAGTTCAAGCCCCGATGTAAACGGCGATTGGAACGCTTGTTTTTGGAGTTGGGTGACAGTGCCTGAACCCAGGGGCGGGCTGAGCCGGGACCGGGCTGCGCGTCGGCCTTCTTCCGAGAAGGCGCTTTCGCGAATTTCATGAATCCAACTGCCGACTTCCCGGCCACTCACCAGTAGCAACCACCACCAACTATGACACTACTCCCTTCGCTTCTTGCCAGTATCGGTTCGGTATCTCTGCCGCTGGCGGAGATAGGGCCCTTTGGGCTCGGTCCTTTCCTGATCCCGTTGGCGGGGATGGCCTTCGGCTTGGTGTGCATCATATTCGGCTCGATCGAGAAGATGCAGAAACGCCGGCTTCGCCACGAGTTGATGCGCGTGGCGCTGGAAAAGGGCCAGCCGCTGCCGCCGGAGTTGCTTGAGGAATCGCCTGCGAAGCGCGGACGCGATGACCGCCGAGGCGGCCTGATTGCTCTCGCTGTGGGTGCCGCACTCTACCTTTTCCTGGGAGCGCTTGTGCCCGAGCATGGCGTGAAATGGGTCGCGCTCATCCCGGGTTTCATCGGTGTGGCGCTTCTGCTCAATTGGGCGCTGGAACGCCGTGCACCCAACGGGCAGAATACGCCCTGATCCGCAGGCCGCCCACCCTCGCCCCTCCCGAAACCTTGAGCCTGCCCGACATCGACCTGATCGCCCGCGTGCTGGCCTACGACGACCGGCACGCTTTCGGCGAGCTTGTGCGTCAGCACCAGTCCGCTGTCCGCAACTTCTTGCGACGCCTGAGCGGCGGCCGGCACGCGCTCGCCGACGACCTCGCCCAGGAGACCTTTCTTGCCGCCTACCGTGACCTCGCCCGCTTCCGGGGCGGCTCGGCTTTCTCCACTTGGCTGCTCGGTATTGCCTACAACCAGTATCGCTCCGCCCGTCGCCGCGATCGAGGGACGGTCGAGTGGACCGGCGAGGTGCCCGCGGCCGAGGCGTTGCCCGGCTACGAGAGCACCGCGCCGGCCGCCGCGGCCACCGTCGACCTGCAGCAGGATCTCGCCACCGCGTTGGCGCAGCTCACCCACGACGAGCGCGCGGCCATCCATCTTTGTTACACCGAGGGGCTCACCCACGAGGAGGCCTCTGCCGTGCTCGGTTCGCCGCTGGGCACGGTGAAAACCCATGTGCTGCGCGCGAAAGAAAAACTCCGCCGCCTGCTGCACGCCTGGGCCCCGTCCTGAAGCCGCTGCTGTTCCGATCGCCATGAATGCCCCGCTGCCACCCGAACCCGATCCCGTCTCCGTCGCCGAGGAACGACGCCTGCAACAAGTCTTTCGCGACGGCGCGGCCGACTACCTCGACGACGCCGGTTTCACCGCCCGTGTCCTCGGCCGCCTGCCGGCTGCCCGCCGGCAGCGGGAGCGGCGCCGGTGGCTGCTGCTTGGCACCGCTGTGCTCCTTGGCGGAGCCGTAGCCGGGGTGTTCGGCGGCCATGATCTGGCAGCGGCTCTTTCGGCCGGTTGGTCGTGGGCGGCCGAGTGGAGTGTGCGCCCGATCCCGCGAATGGAGACGCTGGCGACAGCCGGCTCCCTCGTGGTGCTGATCGGCGCGCTCGCCGTGGCTTGGTGGTCCCGCCGGGAGGTGTAGTCCGGATCTTTCATCCGTCTAGCTGGCCGGCGGCATCCCGGCTTGGTCATGTTCTCTCCGCTCGTCCGTGCCGCTCGATCCGGACTATGGATTGGAGAGTGTCGCTTATTGATTGTGGTCAGGGTGAGGCGTTGTATTCAAGCGCCGGTGGTGATGCGGGTCGGTTCCGGAGGGTGGGGCGGACTTCACGCACACCCTCTGTCTTTGGGAGGGGGCGGCGGGGGCCAAGCCTGCCCCACCAGCAGAGAGCTGAGGCCGGTGGGAACGATTGACCTTAGTCGCGCCTCAATACGTTGAGGCCAACGCGGTCGACCTCGGACCGTTGCACCCCTAGCGCGCACGCGAGCGGGCGGTCGGCAGGCGAGACTGCCCGAGGATTGCGCGGCGAGGGCTTGTCGCCAGTCTGCCTGCCATGTTGCGCTGTCGTCTGTTCCCGCTCATCGGCTTTTCTTCCCTGGCTGCGGTTTTGCCCGCGGACCCCGTCGCCCCTGCTTCCCCTGATTCGCTCCTCTCGGAGTTGCGCTTCTCGGTGGCCGACATGGATCGCGCGGTGGATCCAAGGCAGGACTTTGTGAAGTTCGCCGCCGGCGCCTGGCTTGGGCGCGAGCAGATACCGGCGGATCAATACCGCTGGACGAGCTTCACTGCGCTGGAGCGGGCCAACTGGGAGAAGATCCGCCTCACCATCGAGGCGGCGCAGGCCCAGGCCGAGGCCGCGCCGGGCAGCCCCGCGCGCCGGGTCGGCACCTTTTATGCCACCGCGTTGGACACCGCCGGGATCGAGGCCGCCGGGCTCGGGCCAATCGGTGACCTGCTCACCCGGATCCGGTTCCTCGGCTCGGTTGAGGAGATCGTGCGGGTGGCCGGCCAGTTGCAGCGGGTCGGGGTGGGCGCGCTGTGCAACGTGAGCGTCTATCCGGATGCGCGCCAAAGCGACCGCAACGCCTTCTATCTCACCCAGGGCGGGCTCGGGCTGCCCAGCCGCGACTACTACACCGAGGAGAGCTTCGCTTCGAAACGCGAGGCGTACCTCGCGCATGTGCAGAAAACCCTCGAGCGGCTCGGCTATACCACCGATGCGGCGGCGGTCGGCGCCGGGGCCATCATGGAGATCGAGACCGCGCTGGCCCGCGCCTCGAAGCGCCCGGTGGAGCTGCGCGATCCGGTGTCCAACTACAACCGCCTCACGCCCGCCGAGCTGGCGCGGCTGGCGCCCGCCTTCCCCTGGGGCCCTTGGCTGAAGGAACTCGGCGTGCCGGAGCTCGAGGCCGCGGTGGTGAACCATCCCCCGTTTCTCGAGGCCCTTGGCACCGAACTCACGACGCGCCCGGTCGGCCAGTGGCGCGCCTATCTGTCGTGGCACTTGGTACGCAACTACGCCGACTGCCTGCCGGCGGCGTTCGAGGAGGAAGATTTCCGTTTCTACGAGACGGTGCTGCGCGGCACGCCGGAGCCGGAACCGCGTTGGCGGCGCGCGGCGAAGATGGTCAATGCGGAGATTGGAGATGCGCTCGGCCGGCTCTATGTGGACCGTTATTTCCCGCCGGCGGCGAAGGGGCGCATGCTGGCGATGGTCGGCCACATCGAGGCGGCGTTCCGGGCGCGGCTGGAGCGGCTCGACTGGATGACGCCCGAGACGCGCGCCCGTGCGCAGGCGAAGTTCGCCGCCTTCCGGGCCAAGATCGGCTACTCCGATCGGCTCAAGGACTACGCCGGGCTGGTCGTGGCGCGCGACAGTTTCGGCGCCAATGTGCGCCGCGCTCGCGCGTGGGCCTACAACTACTCGCTGGCCAAGCTTGGCCGCCCTGTCTACCCCGAGGAGTGGGGGATGACCCCGCCCACGGTGAACGCCTACTTCTCCGCGACGCGCAACGAGATCGTCTTTCCCGCCGGCATCCTGCAACCGCCGTTCTTCGACATGGCCGCCGACGACGCGGTGAACTTCGGGGCGATCGCCGCCGTGATCGGCCATGAGATCACGCACGGCTTCGACGACCAGGGCCGCAAGTTCGACGGGCGCGGCAACCTCGCCGACTGGTGGCAGGCAGCCGACGAGGAGGCGTTCAAGGCGCGGGCCCAGCATCTGGTCGATCAATACGGCGCCTACGAGGCACTGCCGGGCAAGTTCGTCAACGGCCGGCTCAGTCTCGGGGAGAACATCGCCGATCTCGGCGGCGTGAGCGTGGCCTACGAGGCGTTGCAGCGTTCGCTCGCCGGCAAGCCGCGGCCGGAGCCGATCGACGGCTTCACTCCGGAGCAGCGCTTCTTCCTCTCGTGGGCGCAGCTCTGGGGACGCACGCTCTACCGGCCCGAGGCGCTGGAGCGGCAACTGGTCACCGGGCCGCACGCTCCGGGCAATTTCCGTGCGCTGGGGCCGTTGCTGAACCTTCCCGAGTTCTTCGCGGCCTGGGGTATCCGGGAGGGCGATCCGATGTGGCGCGCCCCCGAGCAGCGCCCCAACATTTGGTGACGCTCGGGGCCCCGCGATCGGACGAAGGCCGACCGGGGTGCCCCGGGGTGTTCAGGGGCCCGTTAGCCGGGCAAGCGCCTTGCGCCGCGGGCCGGTGTATTCCCAGTGGTGCTCGCAGCGGATCGTCTTGTCCGAGAGCAACTCGATGCTGCCCAGGAACGAGGACGCCTTGAGGTCGCTGCGCTCGCTGTGACGTACGAGTATCCAGCGGCCACGCGCGTCGAGAGCGTAGTCGGAGCTGCCGCTGAGCGCGCGGATGGTGGCGCCGTCCCTGCGCAGCGGCAGGTTGAGCGCGCGGTAGTCGATGCGGCGGGCGTAACCAAGGGCGACGTCGATCCATGTCGTGGACTCGAGGTTCAGCCCGTCGGTGGTGGTATGGGTCGCGAAACCACGACAGCGCGCGCCGTCGATGAGTGTCTCCCCGGCGGGGCGGATCTCCTTCGATGAGTGTCGGCCGAGCGGATGGTCGGGGCTGTAGAGCGATTCGACCAGTTCGCTCAGACCGTGGGTCATCTCTTGGGCGGTCGCCTGGGTCTTGTCCTCGTTGTTGATCCGTACCGCCTCGATGGTCAGGCGGGGGGCGCGGGCGCCGGCATCTTCGAGCCGGGCGGTGATCGCGGTGTGGGTGGTGGCGGCGTCCTGGGACGAGTGCTCGTCGATGGTGGCGCGGCCCGGTAGGATCCAGCGGGAGGCGAGGGCGATCCGGGCTGCGGTGGCCCAGAGGTTCGAATCGCCGGCCAAAGCGCGCACTGTCGGTGTGCCGGGAACACCGGCGACCGCGCCGGGAGCGCCGAGCCCGAAGAGCAGGCCGGCGAGGAGGGCGGCGTGGGTGCGCCGGCTGCGACGGCACGAGGAGGAGGCGAAGCGCAGGATGGGTTGCATGGTGTGATGGCCCGGGCGAAGCCAGCTCCGCCCGTGGTATTGCCCAAGAATGGCACCAGGGAGCCGGTGTGTCCGCTCAACTGTGATCAGCGGTTGATGCGGGCCGGTGGCCGGTTGGGGACGAGGCGTGGACGACGCGAGGGGCCCACGATTTTCGGCGGAGCGATGCGGAGTCGCCCGGGGCGGGGTCGAGGCGCTGCGCTGAGAGTGCACATCGGTGCCGCCCGGCGCGGCAGGTTACGGAGCTTCTTGGGCTTGCGCCGCAGATGCTTTTGGTGCGCAAGGAGTCGGTGATGACCCTTTGTCCGATTGCCCTGTCGCCGGCCCAGGCTCCTGGTTCAGCCTTCTGCCTGGTATTTGTCTGGGCATGAGGCCAAACCGCGGAATAATCCGCGGCGTGGATCGGCTTTCATCCCAGCCCCTCGAGTCGGCTCTTCCGCGCGGCACAACGGTACTTCTCCTGGAGGATGATGCCGTTCTGAGCCGTCGCCTCGTATCCTTTCTGGAAGCGAGGGGAGGGGAGGTCACCATCGCGCGAAACTTGGCCGAGGCCCGGCGGTTGGTGCGCGAGGAGTGTTATGATTACGCGCTGGTGGATATGCATTTGCCGGATGGACTCGGATTGGCGCTGCTGCGCGACGGAGTCTTCTCCGAAAACACCGGTGTTGTCGCCATGACTGCTTACGGTGGGATCGCGCAGGCGGTTGACGCCGTACGGCTCGGTGCGGGCGACTACCTCACCAAACCGTTCGAACTGGAGGCGGTGCCGTTGGCCTTTCTGCGGTGCCGGACGCTGCGGCGGGCGACGCGGCGGGACGAGCAACGCAGTGGGGGCGGGGATGGCGAACCGGAACTCTTTTTCGGCGAAAGCCTGGCGGAGATGCGCTCGCAGTTGGAGCAGATGTTGGAGGCCGAGCGGCGCCTGCTCACGCGCCTGCCGCCGTTGCTGATCGAGGGTGAAACCGGTACCGGCAAGAGCCTGCTGGCGCGCTGGGTGCATCGGCGCGGCCCGCGGGCGAATAGGCCATTTGTCTCGCTTAATTGCGCAGCGTTGCCGGAGTTGCTGGCGGAGTCCGAGCTTTTCGGGCACGAGCGGGGAGCTTTCACCGATGCCAAGCAGGCCCGGGTGGGCTTGTTCGAGGCGGCAGACGGTGGCACGCTATTCCTCGACGAGGTTGGGGCGCTGTCGGCGCAGACCCAGGCGAAGCTACTCACCGCGGTGGAGGAAGGGAGTATCCGCCGCCTGGGTGGCACGAAGACGACGCCGGTCGACGTGCGCTTGGTTGCGGCGAACAACTGTCCGTTGGGCGAGCTGGTCGCGCAGGGATTGTTTCGGGAAGATCTCTTCCATCGCCTGAATCTCCTGCGCCTCTTGCTGCCTCCGTTGCGCGAGCGCGGCGCGGATCTGGTGGTGCTGGCCCGGCAGCTTCTTGCGGGTCTCGCGAATCGTTACCGGCTGGGAACGCTGACGATCAGCGCCGAGGGCGAGGCGCGGCTGCGGGCCCAAGCGTGGCGGGGCAACATCCGCGAGCTGGCGCACGTGATCGAGCGCGCGGTCATCTTCAATAAGCGCAAGACAATCGACTTCGAAGGGCTTGGCGACGGGACGAGCCGATCTGTAGCGGACTGGCTGAACCCGGCGTGGAAGCTGCCCGAAACCGGATTTAGCATCGACGGGGTGATCACGGACCTGATCAACACCGCGCTCCGGGAGACGGAGGGGAACATCTCGGCAGCGGCCCGGCGGCTGGGGGTGACCCGCGACTATCTCCGGTATCATCAGGGCGGTGGCCGGATGGAGGGCGAGGGGAAAGGAACTCCTTCGCGGCCGGAGTCCTGTGGCTAAGCACCCAACACAGGCCGGGCGGTTGGGTGAATGCACCGAAATCGTCGAACTGGCGGCACCCCGGATTGGCGCCAGTCGTTCGCTAACCGACTGCACTCCAACGCATAGCGTCGTCACTGCATGTTTGGCACGCCGCAGGCAAAGAGGGGACCGCTTCTCTAGTGAAGCGGAATCTCAAGCTGAACCGTGAACCAAGTACTTCGATGAATATGCAAATCTGCAGGCATGACAGATCGCTGGGTCGGCCACTCTTTCTTGTCATCATGCTCGGATGCATGGCTGGGGAGCGAGCGGTTGCAGAGCGGATAGTCGGGCTCACTCCAGGAGTCGGGCAATCCAACTACCTTTCGGCCTCCCCTGTGGGGAGTCCGAGTCAGGAGCACTTCTTCGGCCCTAGCTCCCTCAGTCAGTCTTCGTACTATAGCTACAAATATGATTGGGCGCAGATGCCGGGAAAAGCCCAGGGGCGCGATGGAGGCCCTGGGCTACGGATTTGTTTCCCTCTACGAGCGCCACCGCTTGGCCGGTTCTTGCCGCCGCTGCCGGAGGGGCAGGCCGGCAAAGCAGTGGCGCGCCTGTTGCCCTATCTCGCGGAGCCCTTTTTCGCCCCGTTGAGCGCGTTCATGGAGGAGGGACAGCTTTCCAAACGACGGTTGGGGATGCTGGAACGATATCGAACCGCAAAGCAGCAGGTCGTGGAAAGCCTGTGTGCCGAGATCGGCTCAGCCCAGGACGCAACCTCAGCGGAGCGTAGGGAGCGGCTGGTGGCGTTGGCGCAGCGCCAGGCGGCGGCGGTGGCACAGGTGGAGAGATTGGCGGAGGAGATACGTCAGAACCTCTGCAAAACGACACTCCTGGAAGACGGAGTCGATTGGGAGGAGACCCGCAACTGGCATTTGGGCGACGCCAACCGCGAACTGCCGGGGCAGGATCGGTTTGTCGTGCTGCAGGCTGCGGCCGCATTCGCGGCGGAGTTTTCGGGTGAGCAACGGGGATTGCTCCAGGAAGCGGCGACGGAGGCCTTGGGTCCTGGGCCCGCTGCCGCCGATTCCTCCGCATCCCCGCTGTCCGAGACCTATGTCCATTTCACCCCCAGCACCTCGCGTATCCGATTACCAGCGGAGATGCCGGCGGCGCTACAGGGACGGGTTGCCGCCTATCATGAGCTGAAGGGCGCATTGAAGGACGAGCTGTGTGCCGCCGTTTTCGGCAACGACAAGAGCAAAGACCGGGAACGGGCGGCCACTTTCCAGGCTCTGCGCGAGGCGCAGGCGGCGCGGATTGTTCGGCTTCAAAGCCTGGCGGAGGAAATCCGGGTCGGTCTGGTCGGGAGTGTCTATCCCGACGAACCACCGACTTCGCTCATCCCCCCGAGTCTGGCACCGCAGATCGCGGATTACCTGAAGGCGAAGGTGGAGACACAGCGCGCGTTTGTCGCGAAGCTGGCGGAGGTGCGGGCTGCGGTGCCGCAAGGGCAGGCGGAGATCGTCCCCTATGCGCGTGGCTATCAGATCCAGGTCAGCGGGTCGGCTGTTTCGGCCAATGCGGACGTCACTGTATTGAACTCGTTGCCGGAGTTTCATGAGACCCAAGCGCGCCGGTACACGGGGTTGGTGGCCCAGAAGAAGGCGCTGGTGCAGGCCCTGACCGAGGGTCCGGGGCGGCCACTGGAGGCTGCGGATCGCTCGGTGGATGCGCTTCTGCAGGAATTCTCTCTGGCCCAAGCGCAGCGGGAAACGTGGAACAAATATTGGGCGTATCGGCAGGCGGTATTGGAGCCGGGCTTGTCCGACGGGCAGCGGCGGTTGCTGTTCAGTTCCGCGGTCGAATCCCTCGTTGGGCCCTACATCCGTTAACCAACATCGATGTCCACTCGAACCTTCACATCTAGGCCGTCGGTGAGCCGACTGACCTGGGGGGCGTTGGCCCTTTGGCTGGTGGTGTCCGCTTTCCTGGTGGTGGGCGCGCTGTACCTACGCCGCGGGCCCCACGAGGAGGTTCGGACCCGGATGATCGAGCGGGCGGCGGTTGTATTGGAACCGATGGTCCAGAATCAGGTGGATGTCGCGATGGGCGCCGATGCGCAGGTGGCGCCGGGCCAACGCCTCGTCCAGGCACTTGTGGCCAACGCACATCAGAAGGGGCTGCTGGCGTTGGCCGTGTTCGACTCCGACGGCCTCGCCGTGGAAGCCATTCCCGTCGGGCAGGGGTTCGTCGAACTCCCGATGGGGGATTTTCTGCGGTTGGTGTCGGGGGCCCCCATCAGCCGGTATCACGCCGCCTTCAACCTGCCGCAGCTGGCGCAGGAGGGTGGATCCGCCGAAGGGCCGGGCTCGCCGGTGCTGGAGGTGCTCCTGCCGATCGCCCAGGCAGGCCGGCCCCACCCCCTCGGCTTCGTACGCTATCACTTCGATGCGCGTCTGCTCCGCGAGGAGCTCGGGGCAATCGACCGGCAGATGGAACGCCAGACGTGGATGACCATTGGAGGTGGCTGGTTGGTGATTACCGGCGTTTTCGCGTTCGCCTATGCCCGGCTTCGCCGCGCGGGGCGAGTAATCGAACAGGGCAATGCGAGTCTGGCTCGGGCGGAGCGCCACCTCACCCTCTCGACGAAGGCGTCGGCGCTTGGCCAGATCACCTCGCACCTGATGCACAGCTTGCAGGGCTCGGTGGCCGGGTTGCAGGCGGCCGTGGGCGCAGGTGGGAGGGACCCCGATTGGAGTTCAGCCCAGGAATACACCAGGCGGGTGCAGGTGTTGGTCCAAGAGACGGTGGAGTTGCTCAACGATCGCCGGACCTCGCTCGCCTATGAGTTGTCTGGTCAGGATCTTGCGGAGCTCATCCGACACCACAGCGAGTCGGCCGCGACCGATCGGGCGGTGACCGTGCGCGTCGAGAGCCGGCTCGCCGGTCTCGTGGACAACGTTCGGGGTAGTCTGGTGTGCCTGATTGCGAGCAATCTGCTCCAGAATGCCATCGCGGTGAGCACGGCCGGCCAATGCGTGGACGTGAACCTACGGCCGGGGGCCGGGACCGCGCCGAGCCTCTATGTCGAAGTTGTGGACTGTGGGCCGGGAGTGCCGGAGAGTCTCCGGTCGCAGCTGTTCGAGCCGGGTTGTTCGGGGCGGGCTGGAGGCACGGGCTTGGGGCTGGCCATCTCGCGGTTGCTCGCTGCGCAGATCGACGGAGCACTGACTCTGGAGGAAAGTGGCCTCACGGGTAGCCGATTCCGCCTGACGATTCCGCTGCCGGAGAAGAGACAGACGGACTGAAACTGGCCGCAGTTCGCAGCCTTTCCCGCGACGTGGACGAAGCGCACAACTCGTGGGCGGGAGCGTCGTGAGCAAGGCGTCGCCCTCGCGACGGAACGCGGCCGGCATTTCGGCGAGGAGAATCAAGACTTCGGCGATGGCGGCGCGGGCCGCTTCGGGAGTTTGACCGTTTGGGAGGGTTGGGCGGGCACGGACGCCGACCACCGGCGGATCGCCTTGATCTCGGGGGCGGGCAGACCGAGCGACTCCAGGAAGTCCTGATGCGCCTCGGGGGAGAGCTGTTCGAACTCACGGTGCCAGCGCGCCCGGTCGTCCTCATCGAGGCCGCAGGCGGTCAGGAGCTGGACCCAGCGCTCCTTGGTCATGATGCGCGAGCGGCCGGCCGCGGATTGGTCGCAGAGCAGGGCCATGGCCACCTGCTGTTGGCGACGCAGGGCGGCGATCTCGTGGTTGAGCTCGGAGAGGCGGCGGTTGAGGGCGGCCCCGAGCGGGGCGCGCAACTGGCGTGAGGGCTCGAGTACGGCGTCGATCTCGCTCAGCGGCAGGCCGGCGGTGCGCAGTTCGCAGATGCGCGCGAGGCGGGCCTCGTCCTCGGCCGAGTAGAGGCGATGGCCCGCGGAGGTGCGGTAGTCGGGCCGCAGCAACCCGAGGCGGTCGTAGTAGAGCAGGGCGGAGCGGGAGAGGCCGAACTGGCTGGCGAGCTGGCGGATGGTCTTCACGGGGAAGGGGGGAGGCTAGAGGGCGGCCGACAGAAGGGAACGAAGAGACCGAAGGAGGGGCGAGTCGGTTTTTGAAATGCGCGGACACGGGCCTTCCCAGGCAGGACAAGGGAGATCCCCGGGCAGGGCACCGCTACCCATTTGTCCGGCGCAGCCTTGTACGCTGCGGCTCCTTCCGTCGTTTGCGGGGGTGTGGCAACGGGCCGGCGGCATGGGCCGCCGGCCCGAGGCGGGGCGAGGGCTCAGGCGCGGCTGCGCACGCGGATATCGCGGATCGCGTCGGCGGGGAAGCCGAGCCATTCGAGGAAGCTTTGGTGGGCCTCCGGATACCGCTTCTCGAAGGCGGCGTGCAGCCGCGCCTTCTGCTCCGCGGTGATGCCGGCCTCGTCGAGGACGGCGATGAACTGGTCTTTGGTGACGTTGGGCATGATGTCTTAGTATTTTGGTTCCGAGGGCGGCGTTGGTGCCGACCCGCGCAGTGTGCGCGGTGAAGCCGTAGTCACCTCCAGCACCATTGTCGGAGTTTTGTGGGAACCTCGGGAAAATGGATTGCCACCAGGGTTTCCTGATCCACGGAGCCTGGCTGGTGCAGGTCGCCGCAGGGCAAGGGCACGTGGGCGGTGCTAGGCGGGCCGCTCGCTTCAGCGCTTGCCCGGCCCGGGCTCGGCCTTACGCTCGGAGTCGAGCGCGCATGCGGAGTTGCCGAGTGCCGCGAGAATCGCCCTGGAGGTGTTTCGATATGCCGAGCCAGCATTCGCGCTGAGTTCTCAGTACTGAGTAACACTTAACTTGAGGGTCGGCGGAGCAGTTATGAAACTTACAATCACGTCGGTATTTGTCCTCGCGACGGTGGCAGTTGGCGTCGCAGCTGACAACGGGCCGTTGGTGCTTTCATTCGATTTACCCTGGTCATCATCGACGATCGAGGGTATCGCGTTTCCGGATTTTCAGATTGGTGCGCCAGATGGCCGTATGAGTCCGCTTCGACCTGAAATTCAAGAGTATGCATTCGCGGGCCGCAAGTATGTGGCCGCGGTCGACAACGGGCTACTCGGCCCCAGCAATTTTCATACGGCGCGGATTTGGGCCTACGTCTGGAGTGAGGAGGAGCGAGCTTGGAAGTGCTTTCACTTCGCGCAGTTCGATCTGGCGTTCACGATTCACAGCGAGCTTGACCCGGCGACAGGTGGCCTCCGTTTCGTAGGGCAGGGCAACGATGGGCATCAGGCCGCAATGCTTACCATGGTTGATCTCAGGCTGGCCGCGAAGTTTGAGAGGAAAGAGAGTCGGAACCCCCGACCAGCCGTTACAGGGGGTGCCAAGGGCGAATCGCTTTCTGTGGCTCAACCGGAGGCCCGGAGCCCCTGACCATTTAGTGCTCTTCCGGAAATCATGGCAGACCTTGTCCTCATCCTGTTGCAGATCGCCGGTATTGTCCTTGTCGCTTGGAGAGTGTGGTGGACCTCCCAGGATGCTGAACAACGCGGGAAGGCTGGCTGGCTGGTGGCCTTGTTGGCGCTCATCACTTGGCCGGTCGGGATCCTCTTCTGGTTGGTCGCCAGACCGGCGGTGTGGCAGAATGGGCCGGAGAGGTTCCCGATCTCGAGCGACTGCCAGAAATGCGGTCTAACGATCCCTGCGGGACGCCGGGAGTTCCCAAACTGCGGGCTGCAGTTGGTGGACGTCTCCTGACCCAAGCGACGAAGAATGAGTTCGTGATCAATGCCAGCCTCGAGCTTGGGTCCGTCTTGGGATGGCCCTCCGCGGTGCTTCCCTCTGTCCGCACGGCACCGGCCCAAAATGCGAAGACCGCGTCGGCGACGCGGTCTGTGGCGGAAGGAAAGGGGAATGGCTCAGCGCGAGCGGAAGAGGGGGGCGCTCAAACCGAAACCGATATCGTCCCATTCGTTGCGGTAACCGCGGTAACGGTAGGGACCCTTCCACTTCTCGGTGCCGGTGGATACCCCAACGCTGAACTCGGTGCCGGTCTTGGTGTCGAGCAGGCTGGTGCTCATCCAGGCCTCGCGGGAGTTGTAGCCGCCACTGCCGACGCCCAGGCTGAAGCCGACCTCACCATGCACCTCGTAACGGTTCGGAAAGAACTCGACCGCTTGGATCGGTGAGGTCGTCGCGAGCTCATGGCGCATCAGGCTGGCGCCGACCTGCTGGGCGACAAGCGTATCGACGGTGCCCTGCTGCTCTGGGGTGAGGGTGTCCAGCCCGGCGGCCCTGCGTTGGTCCACGGAGAGGCTGCCGGTAAAGGAGCCGGGTGCGGGCTCGGGCAGTGCGAGGGCTTCCGGGGCGGCGGGGGATTCGGGAGCGGCCTTCTTCGCGGCCAGCACGGCCTTGTTTTCAGCGGCGGCGGCCTTGCGGGCATCGAGACGTACGAGCGCGTCGAGCGCTGCGATTTGGTCGGAGTTGAGCTGATCGATACCGGCGGAACTGCGCTGCTCGGGCGTAAGTGACTGAGAGAAACGCAGCGGTTCGCCTGCGAATAGCGAGGCGGCAAAAAGCGAGCAGGTCAGGGCGAGGAAGGAGGAGGCGCGCATGGGAAGATACCGGTGGGACTCGCAGAGAGCGGAATTTGTTCAAACGAAGATGGCGCAAGCTGGCCGCAGGACAAGGACGGTTGCGGGGCGAGCAACCGGAGGTGGGCGCGGCGCTCGTAGAGCGGGGCGAGGGAGGAGTAGGGCGCCAGCGCCCCTCCGGCCAGAGCCAATGCTCACGCTGCAGCCGAGCCAGTGCCGCCGGCTACATGACCGGCGGCGGCACGGTGGCGGCGATTCCCGCCCTAATGATGATCACCGGGCAGGTGATGGGTGGTTGGCAGATGTTCGGCTGGATCACGGCGATCGCGCTGCTCGGGGTGGTGATGGCGATCCCGATGAAGCAGCAGATGATCAACGTGGAGCAGTTGCGTTTCCCCACCGGCATCGCCGCCGCCGAGACTCTGCGCGCGCTGCACGGCGAGGGAGCGGGCGGCGCCGAGAAGGCTCGCTGGCTCGGGCTAGGGGGCGTGGCTGGGGCGTTGGTGGGGCTTTTGCGCGACGCGTCGTGGCTGCCGTGGCGGAGATGCTGTCGAAGGGGTTCGCGACGCTGCACCCGACGGCGCAGGTGGCGCTCTCCGTGGGGGGAGCCCTGGGTATCCTGATGGTGCTGGCGGAGCGGTGGTGGCCGAATGCGCGGCCGTTCATACCCTCGGCGGCGGCGCTCGGGCTGGGGTTCACCACTCCGGCGCACAATTCGATTGCGATGGCCGCCGGGGCGGCGGTGGCGCTGGTGTTGGAGAAGTGGTGGGCGGCGCAGGCGGAGCGTACGGTGGTGCCGGTGTCCTCGGGCTTCATTGCCGGCGAGAGTCTGATCGGTGTGGCCCTGGCGGCCTTGGTCGTGCTCGGGCTGGGCAGCTGAACGGAATCTCCGGATTGCGGACGGTAGAGTGCGGAGTGCGGAATGTGGAGTCGGAATCGCGGAATGCGAATTCGGCGGAGCGCTGGTGCCTGGCGTAGCCCGATCCTTTCGATTGGGCATCCGTGGGCCAGCGAAGCGTACCAGCCCGGGCCGAAGCCGCGGGCCACGGCCGGAGCTCAAGCGCTTCGCTTGGCTATTTACTGCTCGGGCGGTCGAGTGCGGTGTCGGCCCAGGAGGCGGGATCCTCGACGGGCTCGAGGTGGGTGAATACGGCGGAATCGGGTATGGCGTGGCGAATGTCGTTCTCGATGAGTTCGACCAGATCGTGGCCTTGCTGGACGGTCCAGGCGCCCGGGACCAGGACGTCGGTGGTGATGAATTTGCGGGCACCGGCCTGACGCGTGCGCAGGTTGTGAAACTGTACGCCGCCGACCGTGTGGGCCGTGAGCACGACGCGGACCTTCTCCAGGTCGTCCGGAGGCAGGGCGATGTCCATCAGCCCGGCGACGGAGCGCCGCACGATGCCCACGCCGGTCCATACGATGTTGGCGGCCACGAGGAGGGCCACGACGGGATCGAGCCAATGCCAACCGGTGAGGGCGACGGCGCCGATGGCGGCCACCACGCCCACGGAGGTCCACACGTCGGTCATGAGGTGGTGGGCGTTGGCCTCCAGAGTGATCGAGTTATGGCGACGACCGGCGCGCAAGATGATCAGGGCGACGCCCAGGTTGACGAGCGAGGCGACGGCTGAGACCGCCAGACCGACGCCCACCTGTTCCAGCGGCTTGGGGTGCAGGAGGCGCAGCACGGCGGCGTAGGCAATGCTGCCGGCGGCGAGCAGGATGAGCGTGCCTTCGACTCCGCTGGAGAAATACTCGGCTTTGCCGTGGCCGTAGGCGTGGTCGTCGTCGGCGGGGCGGGCGGCGATCTTGAGCATCATGAGCGCCATGATCCCGCCGGCGAGATTGACCAGCGACTCGACGGCATCGGAGAGCAGGCCGACCGAGTCGGTGAGCTCGTAGGCGGTCGTCTTGAGGACGATGGTGACGAGCGCGGCGGCGATCGAGAGCCAAGCGTAGCGGGTGAGGGAGGAGCGTTCCATCGGGGTGAGTACCGCACTAGAACCCGCGGGGGCAGCGGGAGCGAGCCCCGGTTTCGGCGCCGGGACGACGCAAAACCGGGAGCTTGCAGGGGGAGGGCTCGGGGCGAGGGCCCCCGTGACAGGCCGCGCTCAGGCCGCCCGGGCGAGGATGCGGCGGACGACGGAGGGGGTGATGTCGCCGCGCTCCCCGATGGTATTCACGCCGCGGGCCGCGAGGCGCTGGGCGACGACATCGGCTGTGGAGGCGGGGATGCCGTGGCCAGAGAGGCGGGTGGGGGCACCCATCTGCTCGAAGAAGGCGCGGAGGCGGGCGAGCGCGGCGTCGATGCGCTGGCCGGGCGTGCCCTCGCGGATGCCCCAGAGGCGCTCGGCCCACTGGACGAGCTTCTCGCCTTTGGTCTCGCGCTTGACGTCGAGTAGCGAGGGCAGGACGACAGCGAGGGTGCGGGCGTGGTCGACCCCGTGGAGGGCGGTGAGCTCGTGGCCGATGCAGTGCGAGGACCAGTCGGCGGGCACGCCGGCTCCCACCGGGCCCTGCAACGCCATGCAGGCGCACCACATGAAGTTGGCGTGCAAGTCGTAGTCGCGGCCGCCGGCCAGGAGTTTGGGCCCAATTTCGACGAGGGTCTGGAGGATCGACTCGGCGAAGCGGTCCTGGAGCAGTCCCTGGACCGGATAGGTCATGTACTGCTCCATGACGTGGACGAAGGTGTCGATCACGCCGTTGGCGATCTGGCGGGGCGGGAGGCTGAAGGTGGTCTCCGGGTCGAGGACGGAGAAAACGGGATACACGTGGGTGGTCCAGAAGGCGAGCTTCTGGTCGTCGCGGGAGATGACTGCGGCGCCGTTGGCCTCGGAGCCGGCGGCGGGCAGGGTGAGCACGGAGGCGAGAGGGAGAGCGCGTTCGACGCTGGCGCCGTCGGAAAGGATGCGCCACGGGTCGCCGCCGGTGAAGGGCACGGCGGCGGCGATGAACTTGGTGCCGTCGATCACGGAGCCGCCGCCGACGGCGAGAAGGAAGTCGAGCTGGTGTTCCCGAACAAGGGCGACGCCCCGCATGAGCGTTTCATAGCGCGGGTTGGCTTCGATGCCGGAGAGCTCGAAGAAGGTGCGGCCCTGGAGTTGGGCGATGACCTGATCATAGACGCCGTTGGCCTTGATCGAGCCGCCCCCGGAGGTGAGCAGGATGCGTGCGCCGGCCGGCAGTTCAGCGCCGAGGTTGGCGATCTGGCCCTTGCCGAAGAGTAGCTTGGTGGGGTTGTGGAAAGTGAAATTGTTCATGGTAGCGGTGGGTAGGTTGGCGCGCGCAAGCCGGGGCACAACTGCAGGGCGCCTCGCGGGCGCGACGCGGTAGGGCGGTTGATGCGTCATTTGCGCGACGAGTTCACGACCAAGGGAGGACCGGCATTGCGTCACCCAGCCCGTCCGCGCGGTATCGCTGGTCAACAACCCCTGTTCCCGCGACCATGACCTTTCGCACCGCTTTTGCTGCAGCCCTTGTGGCCTGTTCGTCCATGTGTGCCGAGCCGTCCTTCAAAACCCCCGTGAGCTACGAGGACGCCGACCGACGGGCTGGTGAAATCCTCGCGAAGATGACCCCGGCTGAGAAGCTCCTGCTGATCACCGGCAGCAATACATTTTTCATAAAAGGGTTTCCTCAATACGGCATGCCCGAGCTGTATCTGGCCGACGCCACGCAGGGGGTGAATATCCGGCGCAACCTCAGCAACCAGCTCGAGAAGTCGGTGTCGTTCCCCGCCGGCATTGCGCTGGCCTCCACTTGGAACACCGCCCTCTCCTATCGCTACGCCAAGAGCGTGGGCGAGGAGTGCCGGGCCGCCGGCGTGGCCGTGCTGCTGGGGCCGGGCATGAACATTTACCGCCAGTCCCAGTGTGGGCGAAACTTTGAATACTTCGGCGAGGACCCGTACCTGGCCGCCCGCATGATCGAGCGCTACGTGGCCGGCGTGCTCGACACCGGTACGATCCCGACCCTCAAGCATTTCTACGCCAACAACACCGACTTCCATCGCCGCACCTCCAACTCGGTGCTCGACGAGCGGACCGCGCGCGAGATCTACCTACCCGCCTTCAAGGCCGGCATCGACGCCGGGGCCATGGCGGTGATGACCTCCTACAATCAGGTCAATGGCGAGTGGGCCGGTCAAAGCGAGAAGGTGATCAACCAGCTGTTGCGCCGCGAGCTCGGCTTCCGCTGGCTCGTCATGACCGACTGGTGGTCCGTCTGGGACGCCGAGCAGATCATCAAGTCGGGCCAGGATCTGGAGATGCCAGGCGAGAAGTTCATCAAGGCCGATGGCGAGCGCCTGCTGCTCTCCGGCAAGGTGAAGATCGAGCAGGTCGACCGCATGGCCCGCAGCATCATGCGCACCTGCATCGCGATGGGCCTCTACGACCGCCCGGTACGCGACGAGTATTTTCTTTCCGGTTTTCCCGAACACGAGCAGGTGGCCCTGCAGACCGGGCGCGAGTCGGTGGTGCTGCTGAAGAACACCGGGGCCCTCCTCCCGCTCAAGAAGGACACCCCCAAGAAGATCCTGCTCACCGGGCTCTTCGTCGAGATGCTGCCCCGCGGCGGCGGCGCGGCGGATGTCGAGGGCTACAACGTCGTCACTCTCGGGCATGCGATCAAGGATACCTACGGCGAGGCCGCCACCTATGTGAAGGAGCCCACCGACGAGCAGCTCCGGGCCGCCGACGTCGTGCTGCTGAGCACCGGCACCTCCGACAGCGAGGGCTGTGATCGCCCGTTTGCCCTGCCGGCGAGCGAGGAACAGAACGTGCAACGCGTGCTCGCCCTCAACCCGCGCACCGTCGTGATCGTGAACTCCGGCAGCGGCATCAGGATGACCGACTGGAGCGAGCGCGCGGCGGCGATCCTCTATGCTTGGTATCCGGGCCAGGCCGGCAACCGGGCGCTGGCCGAGATCCTCTGCGGCGAGGTGAACCCCTCGGGCAAGCTGCCGATGTCGATCGAGCGCCGCTTCGAGGACTCGCCCGCCTTCGGCTACCTCTCTCCCACGGATGTGTTTTATACCGGCTGGGGGCCGGACAGCGACATGTCCCAGCCCATCCGCAACGTGGATTACAAGGAGGGGGTGTTTGTAGGATACCGCTGGTATGAGTCGAAGCAGATCAAGCCGCTCTTCGCCTTCGGTCATGGACTCTCCTACACGACCTTTGCCTACTCGGCCCTGAAGGTCACACCCGCCGAGTTCAAGCCCGACGGTCGCGTGAGCATTGAGTTCACGGTGACAAATACCGGGAAGGTGGCCGGCGCCGAGGTGGCGCAGCTCTATGTGCGCGACGTCGAGGCCTCGGTGCCGCGCCCACTTAAGGAGCTCAAGGGCTTCGCCAAGCTCGAGCTGGCCCCGGGCGAGAGCTGCGTGGTGCGCCTGCGCCTCACCGCACAGGATTTCGCCTTCTGGGACAGCGCCTCGCACGCGTGGAAGGCGGAGCCAGGTGAATACCGCCTCCTGGCCGGAGGGGCCTCCGACGCGGTCGCCCTCGAGGGTAAGGTTGTGCTGAAATAGTTTCGTTGGGTAGTCTGGGTTGGGCCGGGCGAAGTCATCCGGGGGATGACCTCGCCCGGTCCGTTTTCTTTGGGGGCGGAGCGCCGTCGCGGAGCGACCGGCGTGCTGGGGCCACCGGCACCGGCGGTGGACGGAAGCCGATCGCCGGTCCGCCGCTCCGTCGGTCCAGGCTCCAGGCGTCGCGGCGGCGGCTCGCGGGCGGATGTCACCGTTCGCCCGTCTGGAGACGAAGCTTCACTTTCGGGCTGGCCGTCCGATCAAGACAGGTAGATGCCTCGATCCATGAGACTTCGCGCCCTCGCTCGTGCCTTGGTCCTCTCAACCGCCGTGCTCGTCCTCGGGAACGTCGCCGGCGCCGGACCCAAGATCGGTGTGTTGCTGAAGAGCAAGTCGGCCTTCTGGTCTGCGGCCGAGGCCGGGGCGATGAAGGCCGGGGCGGAGTTCGGCGGGGAGGTGATTGTCAAAAGCCCGATCAACGAGGGCGACGTGGGCATCCAGATCCAGTTGCTCGAGGGGTTGCTCGCCCAAGGTGTCGAGGCCATCGTGATCGCTCCGGGCAGCAAGGATACGCTGATTGCTCCGTTGGCCGCCGCGGCGGCGAAGGGGGCCAAGATTGTGGTCTTCGATACCCGGCTGGAGGGCGAGCAGCCGTATGTTTTTGTTGGAACCGATCAGCGCAAATCCGGTCAGGCGGCGGGCGATCTGTTGGCCTCGCTCATGGCGGAGGGGGCGCCGGTGGGCTTTCTCAAGCACAATCAGACCAGTGGCGCGACGATCCAGCGCGAACTGGGGGCGTTCGAACGGATGCGCGAGCTGCGCAAGGATTTCGCTCTCTGCGGCAGCATGTATGTGGGTACCGAGAAGGGGGCGGAGAAGGACCGCGTTGCCTCGTTCTTTGACCAGCATCCCGAGGCGAAGGCGGTACTGGCCTCGAGCACTCCGGCGACCCTGGCACTGATCGAGGTGCTCAAGGAGCGGAAGCTGGGCGGCACCGTGAAGAGCGTCGGTTTCGGCTTCAACCTGACTCCAGCCGTGGCCGCGGCGATCGAGCAGGACGTATTGCAGGGCTGGGTGGCGCAGTTGCCCGGGGCGATGGGCTTCGATGCGGTGAAGGCGGCGGTGGCGCTGTGCAAGGGCGAGCCGGTGCCGAAGACGATTACCACCGAGTTCTTTGTGGTGACGAAGAAGAATCTCCAGGAGCCGGCCACGCAGGCATTGCTGGCGCAGTGAGTGCCCCGCGAAGTGACGCGGGGCGGCTGTAGGGTGCGGGCCGGCCGCGTGTGGACGGCGCTCCGCTTAGCTCAGGCAGCGCACGGCCATCTCGCGCAACATCTCTTCCTGGTCGTGCGGGCGGTCGAGGAGGCGCTGGAAGGCGGCATAGAATTCCTGCTGGTTGTCGATCATGCGCTTGAGCGAAGGCAACTTGGAAGAGGTCGCCAGTTTTCCGAGATACCAGAGGTTCTGGGTGAAGATGTTGCAGGACGACTTCTCGGTGAGGTCGCCAAAGGCTTTTCCATACGTCTGCTGGGCACGGGCGAAGCCGGCCTTGTCGAGCCCGCCCGGCCCGAGGCGGGTCTCGCCGGCGTCGATGAGCATCTTGACCTGGATGAGCAGACGGTTGCGGTTCTGCAGCGAGGAGAGGATCGGGCGGGCGTCGCCGCCAGCGAAGAAGTGGCGGTGCAGCGCCGCGATGGTCCATTGCAGGTCGCCGGAGAAGAACGCCTCGGCGGCCTCGAAGAAGTCGCCCTCGGCGGTATTCGCCACGAGTTCGGCCACATCGGCCTCCTTGATGGTGGCACCGTCGCCGCCGACGTAGGCGGCGAGCTTGCGCACCTCCTCGACGAGCAGGCGCGTATTGCTGCCAACCTTCGCGATGAGCACTGGCAGGGCTTCTTCGCCGAACTGCACGCCTTGGAGCTTCGCTTCGCTGAGCGCGACCTCCTGCAGTGAGGCCTCGTCGCCCGCATCGCCGGCGGCGAGGGTGAAGTCGGAGTGTCCCTCGACCCATTTGAGGAAGGCCCGGCGCCGGTCCACCGGCGCGGCGGTGACGACGACGCCGACCTGTTCGGGGTCGAGGCCGCCGAGGATGGTCTTGAGCTCCTCGACCTGCGCGAGGGTGCTTTCGGAGCGGCCGGTCACGGTGTCGGCGAGGAAATTAACGTCCTTGAGCCAAACGTAGCGGCGGCCGCCGAAAAGACCGAGTGTCTGCACCGCGTCGCGGAAACGGTTCACGGTGGCCTCGACTTCGGCCACGTTGTTGGCGAACCCGCTGATCGTCTCGCGGGAGAAGTCGTCGGCGGCATCGGCCGCCAGTGCGGAGAAACGATCCTTGCCGATGCGGCCCACGACGAAGTCGTCGGGACCGCAGATGAAGGTGAAACGCGCGCCGCTCATTGGAGCTGGCGATGGGAAAGCGAAACCGCCCCGATGTCGAGAGCGGCGAGGGGCCCCGTTGCTTGCACCCACCGCCGCTCTCTTTGGGGTTTAGGCGCCCGCCGTTCGGCGTGTCTCCCGCATTCGGTTCTTCACGATCTTGTGGGAAAGCGTAGAGTACGGCTCCAGTTCCCCAGCCGTCTCCCCTGAGATTCCACGAACATGCGCATATCCCCATTTCCCCGCCTCCTGCTTGCTGCCTGTTGTGCCTTTCTGGCCTGCGCCGCCTTCGCCATCGATGTCGAGGGTAGGTGGAAGACCAATCTTGGGGGCCCTGAGGGACCGGAGATGGTCTTCACCTTCAAGGTCGAGGGCGCCAAGCTTACCGGTTCGGTCGAGTCGCCGTTTGGAGTTAACGAGCTCAAGGACGGCCGCATCGACGGGGCGACGCTCAGTTTCTCGGTGCCGTTCAACGACGGACTCATCGAGCATCGCTGCCGGATCGTCTCCGACGATGAGATCGAGATGGACGTGATCGGGGTCGGCGATGGTGCTCTGCTGAAATTGCGGCGCGCCGGCAACGAGCCGACCAAGATTGCCGCGGAACCGCCCGCGCCTGCCCGGCCGCCGCGCTCCCACACGTGGTGGAACGACCGCCCGGTCGGCCAGCGCGTCTATACCGTCGACGCCAAGAAGCTGCCCCTGCTCTCCGTGCGCGGTAACAAGTTCGTGGACCCAGCCGGCACCCCTGTTCTGCTCCGCGGCCTGTGCCTCTCCGACCCCGACAAACTTGAAATGCAGGGCCACTGGAACCGCGAGCATTTCGTGAAGGTGAAGGAAATGGGCGCCAAGCTCGTCCGTATCCCCGTCCACCCCGTCGCCTGGCGGGAACGCACGCCCGCCGAATACCTCTGGCTGCTCGACCAGGCCGTGGGCTGGTGCACCGAACTGGGCCTGTACGTCATGATCGACTGGCATAGCATCGGAAATCTGGCGACCGGGGTCTTCCAGGACCCGATGTACGACACTACCCGGGAGGAGACCAACAACTTCTGGCGGGTGATGGCCCGCCATTACGCGGGCCACAACACCGTCGCCCTCTTCGAGCTGTTCAACGAACCCACCACCTACCGGGAGCAGCTGGGGCCGATTGCCTGGAGCGAATGGAAGCGACTCGTGGAGACGCAGATCACGATGATCCGCGCCGCCAACCCGCAGGTGATCCCGGTGGTCGCCGGTTTCGATTGGGCCTACGATCTCACGCCCGTGCGCCTCGAGCCCATCGCCGCCGAGCGCATCGCCTATTCGGTGCATCCCTACGCCAACAAGCGACCGCAGCCGTGGGCGCCGAAATGGGAGCTCGATTTCGGTTTCGTCGCCGACAAGTACCCGGTCATCGCCACTGAGTTCGGGGGCTTCCCGAAACCGCCGGCACCCGTCGGAGCGAGCCCCGCGCCCGCCCCCGTGCGGAATGCCACCTACGGCCCGGAGATCATCGCCTACCTGGAGAGCAAGGGCATCAGCTGGACGGTGTGGTGCTTCGATCCGGAATGGGGTCCCACGCTCATCCAGAACTGGGACTACGAGCTCACCCCCTCCGGTGAGTTCGCCAAGACGGCGCTGCTGGCCGCCGGCCGCTAGCGCCGGCGCCGCCCGTGCCGATCACGGCTCGAGCAGGTTCCACTCGCCCAGCGGCCACACACCTTTGCCCCAGTTCACGAGCCGGGTGACGGTGGCAGGCTCGAGCAGGCCGCTCTCCTTGAGTTGCTTGATGCGCAGGTAATAGGCGTCGGCCTGGTAGCCGCGCTCGGGCAGGTCGTACGCATGGTTCGGGTTGTAGCGCGGCGCGTAGGCCATCGTCTCGAAGTTTTCGGAGGTGCGGTGGGCATCGTCGTCGACCGCGCGGCGCAGCCACTGGTCGGGCGTATAGCGCTCGGCAATGCCGAGGAAGGCCTGCGCGAGCGCCTCCTGCAGCCGCGCGCGGTCGGTGCGGGTGATGTCGCCGCGGGCCTCCAGCTCGGCCGCACCGAAGGCGAGATCGAGCCCGAGGCCGAACTGCCGTTGGAAGAACCCGAACGTCTGCGGCGTCCACGGCTGCGGCGGATTCTTGGATAGGTCGATCGTCGGGATGGACTGGTACATCCAGAGCAGTGACCACGCGGCGCGATAGGCGTGGATCGGCCCGTCGTTGTAGAAGCCGGTGCCGCCCCGGTGTGTACCCATGATGTGGAACGGGTGGTAGTTCCAGTCGATGCTGAAGGCGGCGGCGTGGTAGCCGCCGTTGAAGACCTGTTCGAGTGAATACCAGGCGGTCGAGAGATAGTTGCCGGGTTGCGTGAAGTTGAAATCGAGCCCGGCATGGTCGGACATGAAATGGGGCGCCGTCTCGAACACCGTGCGCGCCATCACCGCCCAGCTACGGTAGCCGGTCGGCACCACGGGCGTGCCCGATGCCCCGCTGCGCTCGGTGAGGCCGGTGAGCTTGTAGTTCTGCAGCAGCTCGAACAGCCGGAGATTGAACCAGGCGCTGCGGGCCAGGTTGTGCCGGGCCTGCGCGAGCGAAAGCTCGAGGGTGCGCCCCGGCTGGGTGCGATCCGTGTACCAGTATTCGCCCGGGAAACCGCTGCCGCGCACCCGGCTCTCGTCGAACACCTGCACGTACCAGCGGCCCATCCGCATGAACCAGCCATCGGTTTCCATCTGGTTCCACCGATAGGCGGTCAGCCAGTCCTCGGCGGTCCGGAGGTTCACCACCGGCTCCGAGGTGGCGAGCACCGACGGATCGGCCACGAGATCTTCGAGGGCGAAGGTCGGCAGCCACGCGTTCCAGTCCGGGTATTGAAAAGCCTGCGGCGTCTCCCGCGGGTTCAGGAATCCGGTGGCTCCGGTGATGCCGGGGTCGATCTCGCCGCCGGGAAAGAGGTACTCCTGCATGTCGGCGTCGCGTTCGAGCACGGCGTCCAGGCCGGCGCCGGCCGCCCAGAGCTCGACCGGGCGGGCGTCGAGGCCGGGGCCCGGCTGGTACGGCGGGTTCCAGGGCCGGCCCGCATCCTGCCGCGTGTACCCGGCCGGCAGTTTCAGATCGAGCGAACGGATGTACGAGGCGACCTGCTCGGCCTGCGTCTGGTTGAGCCCATGGAACCGCGAGCGGGCGATGATCGATTTATTGGAGTAATTGAAATACGCCAGATCCTGGCCGTCGCGGAAATGGCAGCTGGCGCATTTGCCGCGGATCGGATGCTGGGTGTTGGAGAAGCCGAGATCGGTGAGCGGCGCGGTTTCCCACAAGACCTTGCCGGCGGCGATGTCGGCGGGCGTGTGGCGCGGGGGCAACCAGCCGTCCGGGTTGTCGCGCACGAAGTTGGGCGCCAGGATCGAGGCACCGGCGGCCGTGCGTACATCGAGCGCGAGCACCCGCCAGCCGCTCGAGATGCCGTCGGTGGCGTCGAACCGGAACTCGAGCAGGTTGCCGCCGGCCCGCAGCCCCGGGCTGCCGAGCGCGGCCAGGGGCAGGCGCACACGCACGGTCATGTACGAGCCGTTCAACCCGCCGAACTCGGCCTCGTGCTGCTCGCTGGTCACCGTCTGGTTGGTGAGCCCCACCCATGGCCCGCCGTTGAGGCGTACGCTCCCCTTGGAACCGGGGCGCACGGTGTTGCGTGGATTGTCGAGGCGGGCGAACTCGCCGTCCTCGCGCCAGCTGAGCCGGTGTGTCTGCAACCAAAGATAGGATGCATCGGCCGGGTTGCCCGAGACGGTGATGGCCGCCGGTTCGGTGGTGCCGGGTTCGCCGAGAATCTCGATCGGCAAGCGCACCAGCTCCGGTGCCTCGACCCGCTGCACGCGCAACCGGAGAAAGCGACGCGCGGCACCGGCGGCCGAACGGTCCGCCAGCACGCACTCGACGCGATCGGCATCGAGCGGCGTCTTCACCGGCAGTGGCGTCGCCCCACCGACCGCCGTCCACGTCCGCATGTCGGAGGACGCCTCGACGGTGCAAACCACATCGCTCGCGTCCGCCACGAGCGGGTACCGCAGGCCGAAGCCGTCGCTGGTCTCGCCGCCGCTCACCGCCGCCCCCGCGTTCTCCCAGGGCGTGAGTCCGAGCGCGTAGCGCACGAGGTTGGGCACACCGTCGCCCGCCGGGGAGGCAGCGTCGGCGGCGAGGCCGGCGGCGATCTGTGCCGGCGTAAAGTGGGCACTACGCCACGCCGAAAAGGGAGTGGTTGGGGCGGATGCGGCCGCTGCGGGCAGAGCCGAGGCGACGAGCGCACCGAGCAGGGTGAGCCAACGGGTAGACATGGCGGGCTCACTCCAGACGCGCGGTTCGCGCGAGGTCAATGGGCGAGCTGCTTCAATCCGGTGAAATCGGGGGGCCGGGCGGTGGTAGTAGTTTGGTTCATGTGGCGCGCCGGTTCCGCGTCCCGAACTGCGCGTTCGATCCCGACCGCCGATCCGCCGCTTCCCTCGTTGACTAGGGGCGCGGGTCTTCTGTGTGGTGGACGCTTTCGCACCCATGCCCGCCAAAACTCTTCCTTTCACTCTCGGCCAACTGGAAAGCATCGCCGCCAAGGTTGGCACGCCCTTCCACCTCTACGACGAGGCGGCGCTGCGGGCCAACGCCCGGGCCTTCAACCAGGCCTTCGCCTGGGTGCCCGGCGGCTTCAAGAACTTCTACGCGGTCAAGGCGCTGCCCAATCCGCACATCCTCGCCGCGCTCAAGCAGGAAGGTTTCGGCGGCGACTGCTCGTCGATCGCCGAGCTGCAGTTGTGCGAGGCCGTGGGTATCCGCGGCGAGGACATCGTTTTCACCTCTAACGACACCCCGGCCGAGGAGTTTCAGAAAGCCCACGCGTTGGGCGCGTTGATCAACCTCGACGACATCAGCCACATCGAATTCCTCGAGCGCGCGCTGGGCGGCAAGTTGCCGGAGTTCCTCTGCTTCCGCTACAACCCCGGCCCGCTGAAGGCGGGCAATGCGATCATCGGCAAGCCGGAGGAGGCCAAGTACGGCTTCACGCGCGACCAGATCTTTGAGGGCTACCGCCTCCTGCGCGACAAGGGCGTGAAGCGCTTCGCCCTGCACACGATGGTGGCCTCCAACGAGCTCAACCCCGACTACTTTGTCGAGACCGCGCAGATGCTCTTCGATCTCGCGGTGGAGGTCTTCCAGAAGCTGGGCGTGCGCATCGAGCTGCTCAACCTCGGCGGCGGCATCGGCATCCCCTACCGTCCCGGCCAGCAGGCTGTGGACCTCGCCCACGTCGGCAACGCGATCAAGGCCGCCTACGAGCGCACCCTGGTGCCGGCCGGCCTCGCGCCGATGCGCATCACCATGGAATGCGGACGCATGGTTACCGGTCCCTACGGCTACCTGGTGAGCCGGGTGTTGCACAAGAAGGCCACGTACAAGGACTACGTCGGCCTCGATTCCTGCATGGCCAATCTCATGCGCCCGGCCCTCTACGGCTCCTACCACCACATCACGGTGCCTGCGCGGGAAGGCGGCCCGCGCAAGGTCTACGACGTCACCGGTTCGCTCTGTGAGAACAACGACAAGTTCGCCATCGACCGTGAGATCGCCGTTCCGGCGATCGGCGACCTCGTCGTGATTCACGACACCGGCGCGCATGGCCATGCGATGGGCTTCAACTACAACGGCAAGCTGCGCTCGGCCGAGGTGCTCTGGCAGGGCGGGACCAATTGCCGGGTCATCCGCCGAGCGGAGACGCTCGCCGACCACTTCGCGACGCTCGAGTACCCGGGGCTGGTGGGCTGAGCCCCCACGGGGATCGGCTCCGGCTCGGCGCGGGTGGAAGATCCGCGCCCGGTCGCCGCCTGCCATCGCGGCGCGCGCTTCGCACGCCGAGGGCCAGGAAACGGCGATCCGGGGCACCGCTACGCGCCCGCGGCACGGCCCGACCGTCGCGCCGTCCGCCCGCGCCCGCCACACGGCCCGAGCCTGCATCCGAGATTCGGGCTTGACCGGCCTTTTGCCCGGAATATCGATGTTTTGACGACAGAAGCGCGTGCAGGCTGGAAGGCCCCCGGACGACCCCGGATCCGGGAGCCGACAGTCCCGCCGCGATCGAAGACGGTGTCAGCATCCCGCCGCGCGCACTCCCCGATGCGCCCCTCCGCGGCGGTCGGCCTGCACCGGGTACGGTTCTGTCGTCGACCAACCACAGCTCCCGGACCTCCGGGACCGGGCGCAACCTCAGCAACACCCAGTAGAAAACTGCATGAAGCTCATCCGTCTCCTCCTTGCCGCCATCACCGTAGTGGCCGCACTTTCCCAAGCCACGGCGCAGACCCTCGTCGTGCTGGTCTCGAAACACTCCCACAAGGTTCTCACCCTCGAGGACAGCACGAGCGCGGCGACCGCGCCCGTCGTGCTCAAGGACTTTGTCGGGAGCAACAACCAGTACTGGACCCTCCACTATGCCGGGGGCGGGGCCTACCACGTGTACAGCGTCGTCAACGCGATGGCGCTCACCTCCGCCAACACCACCCCCGACGCCCCCATCGCCGTCGCGCCCCTGAACTGGGGCGACGTCAGCCAGATGTGGGATTTCAGCACCGTCGCCTTCACCGAAAAGCTCCTCTACAGCGTCAATACCGGGATGGCACTGACGCCCGGATGGCGCTACTACGCCACCGAGGGAGGTCCCGTGCTCCAGGTACCGCTCGCTCAATCCAATCCCAATTGGCTGGTGGTTCCGATCCAGCAGCAGCCCACGAGCGGCTCGATCGGCTCGAATACGGGGCACAATGAAAGCATCATCTGGGTCAATCAGGTGCGCAATGCCCTGCGGGTCGTCTTTTGCGTCCATTCGGAAGCCAACGGACAACACACCGAATACTGGCATGAGGCCGTGGTCAACGCGGCGGCCGACTCCTGGGATTTTGACCGGGTGCGCATCCCCAGTCATTCCGGCAGTCAACTGCCCTACCAGGTCGATGCGTTCGCCTTGGGCGCGGACAATCAGTGGTCCCACCTAGGCTCGTCCAGCCTAGTCTTCCCTGAGGGCGCCACCTTCCCGCTGCACCCCCGCATGGTCGAAGTGCTTCCCTGATCGCCGGCCCTGAGCAGTTCCGTGAACCAAGGCACACCGTCGCCGGTGTGCCTTTTTCGTGGGGCAACGGCCGCGGTGGATTGAGGGGCCCTGCCGCGGCCGATCCGCCCAGGGTCAGGTGCCGCTGCGGCCGCGCCAGGCCTCGACGATCTGGCGGATGGTCTCCTCCAGGCTCACCGAGAGGTCCCACGCCGGGTAGTGGGCGCGCATCTTGCGCAGGTCGGAGTAGTAGCAGATGTGGTCGCCCAGGCGGTTCTGCTCGACGTAGGTGTAGACCTGTTTCTTGCCGGAGAACTGTTCGGCGATGGCGAACGCCTCGAGAATGGAGCAGGAGTTGGCCTTGCCTCCACCCAGGTTGTAGACCTCGCCCACTCGGGGCGCGGCGACGAAGGCATGCATGAAGCGCGCGACGTCGAGGGCGTGGATGTTGTCGCGGACCTGCTTGCCTTTGTACCCGAAGACACGGTACTCCCGGCCCTCGAGGTTGCACTTCACGAGGTAGGAGAGGAAGCCGTGCAGCTCGACGCCGGTGTGGTTGGGCCCGGTGAGGCAGCCCCCGCGCAGGCAGCAGGTGGGCATGCCGAAGTAGCGGCCGTATTCCTGTACCATCACGTCGGCGGCGACCTTCGAGGCGCCGAAGAGCGAGTGCTTGGACTGGTCGATGGTGAAGGTCTCTGGGATGCCGTGCGCATAGGCCGGATCGGCATAGTCCCAGCGGGTGGCCTGCTCGACGAGGGCGATGCAGTTGGGGGCGTCGCCGTAGACCTTGTTGGTCGACATGTGCACGAACGGTACGTCGGGGTTCACCTGGCGGTTGGCCTCGAGGAGATTGAGCGTGCCCCCGGCGTTAGTGTCGAAGTCGTCGAACGGGATCGCGGCGGCGCGGTCGTGTGAAGGCTGGGCGGCGGTGTGGACGATGACGTCGGGTCTCACTTCGCGCACGAGGGCGAGCACGCCGGCGCGGTCGCGGATGTCGAGTTCGTGGTGGACGAAGCCGGGGAGTTCGCGGGTCAGGCGCTGCTGATTCCAGCGGGTGTCTCCCTGTGGACCGAAGAAGACGGCGCGCTGGTTGTTGTCGACCCCGTGGATGGTGTAGCCCTGTCGCGAAAAGTAGGAGCAGACCTCGGAGCCGATGAGGCCGGAAGAACCGGTGACAAGAAGGCGTTGCGACATGGTGCGGATCTGAATGCGAGGGGTTGGTCTTTGCAATCCCCGGGGCGAGGGGAGGCGGGCGCCGCAGTACCGGAACCAAGGTTGCCCGGCGGGTGATTGGTCGATGCAGGCCAGTCCGATCCTTTCCATGGGAAGGACTGGCCTGGCGATGGATCCGTCCGGGAAGAAACATCCGCGACGAACACGGCGCGGCTGCGGCTCACCCCGCCCGCCGCCCCTCCCTTGGGCTGAACCTTTGTCTTGTGTCCCGCAAACCGGCGACGGCACAATCGCGCCTCGATGCTCTTCGATCCCCAGCGCCTGCTCCTCATTGCCGGACCGTGTTCGCTCGAGAATGTGACGGTCTGTCGGACGGTCGCGGCCGAGCTCGCCGACATCCGGGCGTGGCATCCCTAGCTCAACATCGTCTTCAAGGGATCGTTCGACAAAGCCAACCGCACCTCCCTCGGCGGGCCGCGCGGCACCGGGATGGAGGAAGGGTTGGCCCTGCTGGCGTTGGTGAAACGCGACTACGGGTTCCCAGTGTTGACCGACGTGCACGAGCGCGAACAGGTGGCCGCCGTGGCCGCCGTGTGCGACGTCATCCAGATCCCCGCCTTCCTCTGCCGGCAGACCGACCTGCTCGTGGCCGCCGCGCAGACCGGCCGCGTGGTCAACGTGAAGAAAGGCCAGTTCCTCTCGCCGCAGGAAATGCCCTTTGTGCTGAGCAAGCTCGTGGGCGCGGCCGAGGTGTGGCAGACCGAGCGCGGCACGACCTTCGGGTATCAGAATCTTGTCGTCGACATGCGCAGCTTTCCGCTGATGAAGGCCAACGGCTTTCCCACGATTCTCGATGCCACCCACAGCGTGCAACTGCCCGGCGCCGGTGGGGGCAAGAGCAGCGGCCAGCGCGAATTCGTCGCGCCCCTGGCGAAGGCGGCTCTCGCCGCGGGAGCGGATGGTCTCTTCCTGGAGACGCATCCGAATCCCGCCGAGGCGATTTCCGACGGCCCCAATATGGTGCCGCTTGCCGAACTTGCCGCGCTCCTCGACGGCTGCCTCGCCATCTGGCGCGCCGCGAGGGAGTGAGGGGGCCGCGGCGACGCGGACGTCTAGTTTTGCAGCTCGTAGCTGAGGATGCTCAGGGCGTACACGGCCGCCGTCTCGCAGCGCAGCACGAGCGGCCCGAGTGTGATCGGCTCGAACCCGGTGTTTTTGGAGATGCTCATTTCCGCCGGGGTGAAGTCGCCTTCGGGGCCGACCAACCAGAGCACCTTCTGCGGCGGCCGCCCCTTCTCCTCGCGGAAACGGGCGAGCACGGTCTTCAGCGACTTGGCCCCGGGCTGGAGGCTGGCGATGAGCTTCAGATCGTAGCCTTTCGCCTCTTCCATGAAGGTGGCGGCGCGCTGTACCGGCTGGATCTCAGGCAGGAAGGCGTTGCCGCACTGCTTGGCGGCCTCGACGGCGGCGGCGCGCCATTTCTCGAGCTTGTTCTCCTCGCGGTCCGCCTCGAGTTGCACCTCGGTGCGTTCGCTCACCAGCGGGACGATGCCGGATACGCCGATCTCGGTGGCCTTGCGCACGATCGCGTCCATGTACTTCCCCTTCGGCAAGGCTTGGCCGAGGGTGACGGCATAGGGCAGCGGCTTGATCTGCTGGGGGAAACGCACCTTCAGGCGCGCGTCGCGTTTGCCGATGGCGGCCAGCTCGCAGATCCACTCGTGGCCGGCGCCGTCGAAGACGACGACGGTGTCGCCCTCGCGGGCCCGGTTCACGGAGACGAGGTGGTGGGCCTCCGTCTCGTCGAGGACGATCTCCGCCGGTTCGCGACTCGGCGGTGCACAAAAAACGCGGAAATCAGGCATGGAGCGAGCGAGGCGGTGGCGGGGCGGCGTGGCAAATCCGTTTTGCGCCAGCTCGGACCGCGGTTGGCCGGTGGCTGGAGGTTGGACCGCTGATGGGTGGAGGTGTCGAGGGCAGGGGCACCGCAAGGCGGCCGCAGGGGGCTGGGGCGGGTGTGTTGCCGGTAGCTGCACATTTGCGTGGTGCGGCCGGATCACGCGGCTGTGCAGGGGGCGATCGCGGGCCGGCTGCGGCGATGCCCTCGCCCCACCCGCGTCTCGTTCCTTCCCTACACCCCGCGCTTGTTGCCGAACCACGCGATGTGCAGGCGCGGCGCGAAACGGTAACCGCGATCGCGGCACAATCCGACGAGCCACGCGGTACGGACGGCGAGGGTGTCGGGCGTGGTGCCCTCAGGCATGAGGAGCACCTTGTGGCGCGGCGGTGGCGCGGGAAGCCGGGCGAGCAGCGACTCGAGCTCGGCGACGTCGTCCTCGGTCGCCACGACGAACTTGAGCTGGCAATCGTACTCGCCAAGCCACGCCGCAACCACTTCCGGCTGCCAGCGCGCCGCCTCGTGGCGTTCGCTCCAGCCCGGGCCAAACTGAGCAGGCGGCGGGGTGGAGTTGCGCAGCTTGGGGCTGAGCGATGCGAGGTCGCAGGCGATGCCGGCCGGCGCGAAGGTCGCCGCCGTCTCGATCGTGAGATGCTTGCCCGCGGCACGCAGCGCGGCGGCGAGTTCCGGCAGTTCGGGAGCGAGCATCGGCTCGCCGCCGGTGAGCACGACATGCCGCGCCGGGTGACGCAAAACCTCGGCGACGACCTCCGCTACGCTTCGCTGCGTGCCCTCGGGCGTCCACGACGCGTACGGGGTGTCGCACCACGTGCAGCGCAGGTTGCAGCCGGCGGTGCGGACAAAGACCGACGGCACCCCGGCCAGTTCGCCCTCGCCCTGCAGCGAGTGGAAGATTTCAGAGATCAGCATGGGGCGGAGCGGCAGGCCGGTTACTCGATCCGGGATGGCCGCGGCGGCAGCGGGCCGTGGTCGGCGTAGACGGTGGGGTCGGGCAGGCCGGCGACCTGGAAGGCCTCACGGCGCTCCACGCAGGTGCCGCACTTGCCGCAGTGGATGTCGCCGCCGACATAGCACGACCAGGTGCGCGCGTAGTCCACGCCGAGGCGCGCTCCTTCGGCGACGATCTGGCCCTTGGTCATCGCGATGAACGGCCGCAACAGCTGCACCTCGGCGTAGGTGCCGAGCCGCAGGGCGTCGCCCATCGCGCGCATGAAATCCTCGCGGCAGTCGGGGTAGATCGCGTGGTCGCCGGAATGGGCGGCGATGACGAGGCCCTCGGCGCCGACGCTTTCGGCCAGCCCGCCGGCGGCGGCGAGCATGATGCCGTTGCGAAAGGGCACGACAGTCTGGCGCATGGTGCGGTCCTCGTAATGGCCTTCGGGGACGGCGCCGCCGCTTTGGAGCAGGTCGGAGGTGAAGTGGCGGGCGATGAAATCGAGCGGGATGACGGTGTGCGGCGCGCCGACGAGCCGGGCGTGCTCGGCGGCGAAGGGCAGTTCGCGGGGGTTGTGCTTGGCGCCGTAGTCGAAGCTCAAGACCGCGAGCACGGCATGCTCGTGCGCGGCCCGGTGGAGGGCCGTGACGGAGTCCATGCCGCCGCTGCAGAGCACGATAACCTTCATGGCGCGGACCGTAGCGGCGGCCACCGGTGCGGCCAGTGAAAACGGGCGAAACGGACGCGTCAACGCGGTGCCCTTCCGGTGTGGTTTGCCCGGGCGCACGCCCACGACCTTCCATTTTCGCTATTTACTCCGGCGCTGGGCAGTCGAATTTTCACGGTGTCATGATCGTCATCCACGACCCGGCTTGTGCGGAGTTCGGCAGCCCCGAGCGGCCCGAACAACCGGCCCGGGTTCTCAAGACCGCCGAACACCTCCGCGCCACCCATCCCGATTGGGAGTGGCAGCTGCCGGTGTGCGCGGCCGAGGCGACGGTTTTGCTGGCCCACGACGCGGCACTGCTGGCGCGGTTGCGCAAGGCCGAGGACTTCGACAACGACACGCCGCACTTCGCGCGCATCGTGGACCACGCCCTGGCCTCCGTGGGCGGGGCGCTGGCCGCGATGGACCATGCGCTCGCCGGCCGGCGAGCGTTCTCGCTGATGCGTCCGCCCGGCCATCACGCCACGCGCAGCCGGGCGATGGGCTTCTGCTATCTCAACCAGGTGGCGATCGCCGCGCTGGAGGCGCGCCGCCGTGGCGTTGCCCGGGTGGCGGTGTGGGATTTCGACGCGCATCACGGCAACGGCACCGAGGAGATCCTCGCCGGCGTGGCCGGCACCCTCTACGTCTCCGTGCATCAGAGCCCCTGCTACCCCGGGACCGGGCTGCGGCCGGAGGACAACTGCGCCAACTTCACTGTGCCGCCGCGCGAACCCCGCGAGTCGTTGCTGGAGACGCTGCGCACCTCCTGGAACGAGCTGCTCGCCTTCCACCCCGACCTGGTGCTGGTCTCCGCCGGTTTCGACGCCTACGTGCGCGACCCGGTGGCCCACCTCACCCTCGAGACGGCCGATTTCGGCATCCTCGGCCGCTGGGTACGAGAGGCCGGCGTGCCGGCCGCCGCGCTGCTCGAGGGCGGTTACAGCACCGATCTGCCGTTTCTCGTCGACGCCTTTCTCTCCGCGTGGGACACCCAACCCGCGCCGCCCCGCTGACCCGCTTCTGCCCGTGTCCCATAACGAACAATTCACCCTGATCTCCCTGCCCGGGGAGCTCGCCCCCCTGCTCGCCGCCCTCGACCGTTCCCCGGAGGTCTCCATCGACACCGAGGCGGACAATCTTTTCCGGTACCGCACGCGGGTCTGCCTCATGCAGATCCACGCCGCCGGGGAGACGTTCCTGCTGGACCTGCTCACCGGCGTGCCCCTCGATCCCCTCTGGGAGCGGCTCAAGCACAAGCACATCATCATGCACGGCAGCGACTACGACCTGCGCCTCCTGTACGAGGAGTATGGGTTCGTGGCCACGTCGATGTTCGACACGATGCTCGCGGCCCAGCTGCTCAATCGCCCGCGCTTCGGCCTGGCCTCGCTGTTGCAGGATTACTTCGGGGTGACCCTCTCGAAGGAGGGCCAGAAGGCCAACTGGTCCAAGCGCCCCATCTCCGAGAAACTGCTCAGCTACGCTTCCAAGGATGTGATCTACCTGCCGCGCCTGCGAGACCTGCTCTTGGCCGAGCTCGAGGAACGCGGCCGGGTGGACTGGCTGCGGCAGAAATGCGACTGGCAGATCCGGGCCGGGCTCACCGGCTTCCCCAAGCCCGACGAGAACTCGTGGCGTATCGGCCGTTCGGAGCATCTGCGCGGCCGCGGACTGTGCGTGCTCCACGATCTCTGGCACTGGCGCGAGAAACAGGCGGAGCGTCTCGACGCCCCGCCGTTCAAGGTGGTGGGCAACGACCTGCTCCTGCATCTGGCCGCCGCCGCCGAGGCGGGCGACGCCTACAACGCGTTCCAGTCGCTGCGCCTGGGCAAGCGGGAGCGCATTCGCGAGACCCTGGAGCAGGCGCTGCGCGCCGGGCTGGAGCGCGATCCCGAAACGCTGCCGCGCCGGCGCGGGGGCGGCGGCGACCGCCAGCCGCTCAACTCGCGCGAGTTGGACCGCCAGGAGCGAATTCGTGAATACCGCGACCACGAGGCTCGCCGGCTTAATCTCGATCCCACGCTGATCGCCAGCCGCTCGCAGTTGGCGTTGCTGGCCCGCGAGCCGGAGCGGCTCGGCGAGATCCTGCTCCCTTGGCAGGCGAAACTGATGCAGGGCTGCCCGGCCTTCCGGGCCGAGGGAGTCGAGGCTGGCCGCACCGCGGCGGAGGCGGGCGGAGCGGGCGAGTGAACCAGTGACGTTCCTCGCCGGCTGCGCGTGGGTGTCGCGGGGCGAGCCGTCTTGGCGTGCCTCCCGTCGAGCCGCGTCGAGCACGGGACCGGCTCGGGCGGAGCCTCGTTCTTCAGATCGAGGGAGCGGCATCGCTGGGCGAGCCTCCCGGTGAGCCGGGCTTGTCCGTGGCCCCGCGAAGGGCGCCGACTGCCGAATCGGGGCGTCGCGTTTCAGTTGCGCGCGGGGGCGAGCAGGCGGCGAACCAGCCGTAGCATGTTGTCGGTGCGGTAGGGCTTCTGGAGCAACAGCGCGCCGGCGGGTACGGCCTCGCCGTCGTTGATCGTATCGGCAGCGTAACCGCTGGCAAAGATCACCGGAATTCCGGGGCGCAGCGCACGGCATTGGCGGGCCGCCTCGTAACCGCCGAGCTTGGGCATCATCACATCGAGGAGGAGCAGGTCGATCTTTTCGGGGGCGCGCGCGAAGTGCTCCACCGCCGCTTCCCCGTCGTCGACGCAGAACACCGTGTAGCCGGCGTGGCGTAGGGTCTGGGTGGCCAGGCGTCGGATCGGCTCGTTGTCCTCCGCGAGCAGGATGGTGCCGCCGGCACTGGCGGGCGCTGCCTCGGACAAGGGGTTCGGTGTGGCGGCGACGGCCGCGCCCGCCAGGGAGGGAATGAGGACGGTGAAAACGGTGCCGGCGCCGGGCTGGCTGGTTACGGCGATGTGGCCCTCATGTTGGCGCACCACGCCGTAGACGACCGCCAGCCCCAGGCCGGTGCCCTTGCCTCGCGCCTTGGTGGAGAAGAACGGCTCGAAGGCCCGGTCGAGCACGGCCTTGTCCATGCCGGTGCCGGTATCTGAGATGGTGATTTGGGCGTAGGGACCGCCACGGGTCAGCCCGAGGCGGGCGACCTCGGGCGCGTCGAGGGAGACGGCCTCCAGCTGCAGGGTGAGTCGGCCGCCCTGGGGCATGGCGTCGCGGGCGTTGATGCAGAGGTTGAGCAGTACCTGCTCCAACTGGCCGCGGTCGGCGTGGATGACGAGGGGCAGGGGGGCGGGGCGGAGCTCGATGTGGACGTTCGCGGCGATGAGGCGCCGGACCATGCGGACGTGGTCGGTGACGAGTGCGTTGAGATCGGTATCCTCGCGCTGGAGGGCTTGGCGGCGGCCGAAGGCGAGGAGCTGCCGCGTCATCTGGGCGGCGCGCTCGACGGTGCCCGCGATCTGGTCGAGGGCGCCGTGGCGGGTGGAGACTGGAAGGGAGGCGTCGCCGGCGAGGGTGGCGTTGCCGCCGATGATCTGCAGGAGGTTGTTGAAGTCGTGGGCGACCCCGCCGGCGAGCAAGCCGACAGCCTCGAGTTTTTGTGCCTGCCGCAACTGTTCCTCGAGCGCGGCTTGGCGGTCGGTGGCGGTGCGCAGGTCGGTGATGTCGCGGATGAAGGAGAGCAGGGCGGGGGAGCCATCCCACTCGATCATGGTCGCGTTGGACTGGGCCCAGCGGCGGCTACCGTCGCGGCGGACCAACTCCCAGCCGGGATGCAATGGGGTGGTTTCGCCGCGAAGGACGGCGGCGGTGCGTGCCTGGAGTTGCTCGCGGTAGGCGGGGGCGATGCACGATTCCCATTGTAGGGTGCCGAGGACTTCGCGCGCCTCCTCGTAACCAAAAAGTTCAATCGCGGCAGGGTTGGCGTAGCGCACGATGCCGGCCTGGTGCACGACGATTCCCACAAGCGCGGCCTCGATGAGGGTGCGGTGGCGCTCTTCGCTCCGGCGTAGGGCCTCCGCGGCCTGGACTCGCTCGGTGATATCGTGGGAGACGGTCAGGACTGTGACGATCCGCGCCCCGGGCGCGGGCTCGGGCAGGATCCGGCTCTCGAAGTGGCGCGGCCCACTCGGGGTGGGGTAGTCGAATTCAATGGTGCGCGCGCGTTGGTCGGCGAACACCAAGGCGAGCGTCTGTCCGAGGTCGCGGATGAGCTCGGGTGGGTGCGCGATCTCGTCAAGCCGGCGGCCCTGCACCGACGCGACGGCGAACCCGGTGGCCAGGGCGAACGCAGGGTTGGCGTAGAGGTGGCGGGTGTCGCGGTCGAAGCGGACGATGACGTCGGGGGTGTTCTCCGCCAGGGTGCGGAGCTGGAGCTCGCTCTCCGCCAGTTCGATTCGGGCGGTCTCCCGTTCCAGGATGCGCTGGTGGAGCGAGGCGCGGGTTTGCTGGAGGGTGCGGGAGAGCTGGGCGAGCTCAGCCACTCTGGAGGGGATGACGGGTTGCGGGGTGAGGTCGAGGGCGGCGAGGCGGCGGGCCTGGGCCACCAGGGCGGTGACCGGGGTGGACATGAGTCGCGCGAGTAGGGCGGCCAGCAAGCCGGACAGGAGGAGGGCAATACCGCCGACAGCGAGGATGAGGCGCTCGTGGTCCTCGGCGGCGGGCACCAGGTCGGACTCCGGCAGGAGAATGCCGATCCAGAGGGGGCGGTTGCGGCCGATGAGGAACGGGGAGAAGTCGGCCCACCAGCGGGCCCCTTCGATGGTCACGGGAAAACGCGCTGTGCGGTTGGCGTGGACGCCTTTCCATGCGGATACAGCGGTGGTGAGGGCCGGGTAGGTGCCGGCGGCGGGCGGTTGCAGAATGGCGGCGGAGCGGCGGGCGGAGGCCTCGGGATGCGTGTCGTTGGGCGGACCAAGCAGGCGGCCGTCGTCGGTGAGGATGAAGAGCTGCCCGTTGGGGGTGGGGCGGGCTTGGGAGCTAAAGCGGGCGATCTCGTCGAGCGCGAGGTCGTAGGCCACGATGAGCACCTCGCCCTTGGGATCGCGGGCGGCAACGGCGGCGGAGATGGCCGGCACCTTGGTGGTGAAGAGCGGGTAGATCTCGGTCCAGGCGACGAGGTCGGTGTCGATGGCGCGGGCCTCGTCGAGGGTGCAATCGCGGAACTGGGCCATCGCCGCGCGGTGCCAAGGTCGCAGACGGCCGTCGAAGCCAGGCAGGGGCAGCTCCCAGTGGTGGATGGCGGTGTGGCCCGAGTCGTCCCAGAGTGTCCAGCGGCTGGTCACGCCGTCGGTGGCGGGACGGAACTCTCGGGTGAAAAACTGGAGACGGTGCGGATCGCTGGTGGGCGGCGGCAATTGGCCGGCGACCGGGGCGAAGAGCGCCGAGCGATACGCCGCCGGGGTGTAGCGCATCACCAGGAACTGGCTGCCGGTGAGGTCGCCCACCATCATCGAATCGACCAGGGGCAGGGCGTGCAGTGCCGGCAGAAACCGGTCCTTCTGGGCGACGGGGTCCTTGGTGGAGAAGCGTCCGAGCTGAATGGAGGCGAAGTCCTCCATGATTTTCTGCCGGAGCGGGTCGAACATCCGGTGGAGCTGGGTGGCGGTCTCCCGGTTGATGCTGGCCATGAGCGGGTCGGCGAGTTGGCCGGCCAGGCGGGAGGTGCCCGCGAGCGAGGCGAAGAGCAGCGCTGCGACTACGAGCAGCAGCAGGGCGGAAAACGCCAACCACAGCACTTGGCGCACGGAGAGAGTCCGCGGGCCGGTGGACGGTGTCGGAGGGGCGGTGTTGGATTTCACCGGGAGCAGGGTGGGGCGATCGGGCCCGAATCCGACCGATCTGGCAACGCCGTTTCCAGGGCTTGTGGTTCGCGGGGATGGCCATCGCGCGCCAAGAACAAGGCGGCCGCCCCGATGTTACCCGCGACCATGGACTGTGGTGCGCGCGACCAACGCTGCCGCCCCCCGAAAAGCAAGGCGGCCGCCCCGATGTTACCCGGGGCGGCCGTAAGGTTACGCATAGGGGATATGGTAATCTTGAAAAGGAAACCGATGACAGCGCTCGCTGCGGCCGGTCGATTTTCGAGCCGTTGCCGGCGTCGACCCTCGACGAGTGATGAAGAACGCCCCGCGCAGCGCGTTGTCAATTGGGCCGCCCCCCGGCTCTCGATCGCGTTGATCGGTCAATGCATCGCTTCCGCTGGGCGACGCTGCGCTGGTGAGGGCTGAAGCTGGGGTGCGGTGCGCCGCCCCTCGGCGCCGGAGCACGCCGGCCGGGGACCTACGCCACGTCCTGGAACTGGAGGGCGTGCAGGCGGGCGTAGAGGCCGCCGCGGGCGAGCAGCTCGGCGTGCGTGCCGCGCTCGGCCAGCCGGCCCTGCTCCATGACCAGGATCATATCCGCCTTCTGGATGGTCGAGAGGCGGTGGGCGATCACGAAGGTGGTGCGGCCGTGCATGAGCCGCTCCATCGCCTGTTGGATGAGGCGCTCGGAGGCGGTGTCGAGGGCGCTCGTGGCCTCGTCGAAAATGAGGATGCGCGGGTCCTTGAGGATGGCGCGGGCGATCGCGATGCGCTGGCGCTGGCCGCCGGAGAGCTTCACGCCGCGCTCGCCCACGGTGCTGGCGTAGCCGTCGGGCAGGGTGGCGATGAACTCGTGGGCGTTGGCGGCCTCGGCGGCGGCGAGGATCTGCTCGCGGGTGGCGTCGGGCCGGCCGTATTTGAGATTTTCCTCCAATGTGCCGGAGAAGAGGATGTTCTCCTGGAGCACGATGCCGATCTGGCGGCGCAGCGAGGCCGCGGCCACACTGCGGATATCGTGGCCGTCGACGAGGATCTGGCCGGAGGCGGGGTCGTAGAAGCGGGCCAGCAGGTTGACCAGCGTACTTTTGCCCGAGCCGCTGGGCCCGACGATGGCGATGAGCTGGCCGGCGGGGGCGGTGAAGGCGACGTTGGTGAGTGTGCGCGGGCGGCCCTGGCCGGGCGGCTCGCGGTCGTAGTCGAAGCACACGTCGCGGAACTCGACCTCGCCGCGCACGGGCGGGAGGGCGGGGGCGCCGGGGGCGTCGGCCACCTCGGGCTGGGTGTCGAGCAATCCGAAGATGTTTTCCAGGGCGGTGGTGGCGCGTTGGAAGATGAGGTTGAGATCGGCGAAGCGCACGATGGGCGGAAAGATGAAGGCGATGTAGCTGTTGAAGGCCACGAGTGTGCCCACGGCCATGCGGCCCTCCAGCACGAGCCAGCCGCCGTAACCGAGAACCACCAACGCACCGAGCGAGCCGAGCACGTCGGCGATGATGCCGATCTTGGTGTAGCGGATGACGATCCGGGAGTAGTGGTAGTAGTCGGCGTTGATGCCGGCGGCGAAGGCGGCGACCTCGTCCTGCTCCTTGGTGAAGGATTTCACCACCCGGGCGGCGGCGACCTTCTCGTGGAGGAAACCGACGACGTTGTCCCAGTTCTGCCGGTGCACGCGGCTCTCCTCGCGCATTTGGGTGCGCTGGTAGAAATGGTTGAAGAGGAAGAGCGGGAGCACGGCGGCGACGGCGAGGGCGAGGCGCCATTCGATCCAGAAGAGGAAACCGAGCACGCCGAGCAGGGTGATGGCGTCGGAGATGACGGTGATGAGGAAGCCGTTGGTGAGGGCGTAGACCTCGTTGGTGTCCTGGGAAATCCGTGAGGCGGTCTTGCCGGTTTGGTTCGCGTCGAAGTAGCGCAGGGAGAGCGTCTGGAGGTGGGCGAAAAGCTGGATGCGTACATCGCAGACCAGGCGCATCGCGGCGTATTGCAGGATCCGGTTGCGGATGAAGGTGATGCCGGCGCGCAGCACGAAGATGGCGGTGAAGGCGACGAGCAGCCAAAGGAGCTGCTGGACGTTGTGGGTGGGCAGGGCCTCGTCGATGATGAGCTTGAGGATCCACGGCGCCGGCAGGGTGAGCGCGGTGGCGAGGAGGATGAGGGCGATGCCCAGCACGATCTTGCCGCGCTGCGGGCGGGCGAGAGCGAGGAAGCGGCGGAAGGTGGCCTGATGCATAGGGAGAACGGGCTTGTGCCGGCCGGCAACAGGGCGGGCAAAGCAAAAGGCCGCCCCTTGGGGCGGCCGGAGCAGATGGGACCCGCGGTAATGAATCGGGGCGGGGAAGCGTGGCGCAGGCCTCCGTGCCTGCGAAATCCGGCAACGCAGGCACGGAGGCCTGCGCCACGCGCTCAGACGACCTTGATCACCTCGGCCTTTGGGTAGCGGACCTTGGGCAGGGCGGCGTACTTGTCACCCTCCGACCGGTAGCCGAGGGCGACGGCGGCAACGCAGGCGTAGCCGTCCTTGCGGGGGCCGAGGATCTCGTCGTATTTGGCCGGGTCGAAACCTTCCATCGGGCAGGTGTCGATGCCGAGCACGGCGGCTCCGGTCATGAGCTGGCCCATGGCGATATAGGCCTGGCGGGCGGCCCAGTCGTGCAGGTGTGGCTTGCGGGCGTCGTTGAGCAGGTTGCCCTCCATGAGCTGCTGGTAGCTGGCCAGGGCGGAGGCGGGTTGGCCGCGCACCTCGGCGGTGCGCTGGATGAGGTGGGCGATGTCGGCGGCGGTGATCTCGGTGCGCGCGGTGAAGACGACGTAGTGGGCGGCGTCGGTCACCTGGGACTGGTTCCAAGAGTGGGGGCGGAGCTTGGCGCGGACGGCGGCGTCGCGCACATCGAGGAAGCGCCAGGGTTGGAGGCCGAAGGAGGAGGGAGCGAGGACCAGTGTGTCCTCAAGGGCGGCCAGGTGGCGGCGGAGATTTTGCGCGCCGGGTCGAAGGCCTTGGTGGCGTAGCGCCAGTTGAGGACGTCGAGTAGCTGATCAGTGGTGATGGTATTCATCGAGGAGGGGCGGCAACGTGCGGGCAAACGCCGGGGGCGCAAGCGGGGAGGGTGGTTGTGCGTCGGGGGCAGCGTGGGGCGGCCCAACCGGCGGGATCGGTCGAGCGGATGCCTCGTGCCAGGGCCGGGCATCGGTGCTGGCCACTCGCAGGCAGGAGCGCGTTCACACGGGCTCGGAGCCCGGGCCGAGTGCGCATCCGCCTCCATGCCGGCACTGCGTCAGAGGCGGACTGAGCGGTCCCCCTCTCCGTTGGATCACGGCGCGCTCAAGCGCGGCCGATCATCAGTGAGATGAGGATGAGCGGGTGGGCGAGCTGGGACATGAGCATCCCCAGTCCATTGGAGAGGCCGGGAATCAGGTTCAAGGCGACGATCAGGGCGATCATGCTCCAGGAGGAGATGCGCGCGAAAGTCTCCCACGTCATCCCGATCACCACGCGCAGGATGCGGCCGCCGTCGAGGGGCGGGATCGGCAGGAGGTTGAAGAGGAACAGCGTGATATTGACGGCGATGGTCTTGATCGTGAGCTCGGCAAAGAGCGGATCGAGGCGCTGGGCGAAACCGCCGACTATCGCCACACCGACGGCGATGAGCAGATTGGAGAATGGGCCGGCAAAGGTGGTGAGGAAGTCGTCGAAGCGCAGGTTCTTGAACCGTGTGACATTGACGGGGACCGGCTTGGCCCAGCCGAAGAGAAACACTCCCTGGAGCAGGAAGATGCAGACCAGCGGGAAGATGATCGTGCCGACCAGGTCGATGTGGTTGATCGGATTCAGGGTCACCCGGCCGGCTCGCAGAGCGGTGTCGTCGCCGAGTTTCCACGCCGTCCAGGCGTGGGCCCATTCATGCACGCACAGGCTGCTAACGAGAATGAGGAAGAAGAGCACCCCGTTGCGGAGGAAGGTCGGATCGAAGCTTTCCATCAGGGCGCTTTGTCGGGGGTTACGCCGAGCTGATCAACCAGCTTCTTCTTGTTTGTTTGGAGCGGCTCGGCGGTGACGCGCTCGAGCACGGCGCGGGCGGTGTCGGGCTGGCCGAGCTGGATGAGGACGTTGGCCTCCTGAAGGAGGATGGTCTCCTGTTCGACCCCGGCCTTGGTGCGCTGCTCGATGGCTTTCCAGGCGGCGAGGGCGCCGGGCCAGTCGGGCGTGGGCAGGTCGTAGAAGCTCTCGGCGTGGCGGTAGGTGTAGGCGATGTTGTCGGGCGCCAGTTCGGCGGCCCGAGCGAAGGCCTCGCCGCAGCGGGTGAGGAGCGCGTCGCGGGTAAAGAGCTTGGCGTCGATGAAAAACTCCCGGAACTCGTAGAGGAGCGTGCCGAGTTGGTAGTGGTAGAGCGCCTCCTTGGGCTCGAGGGCGACGGAGCCCTGGTAATAGGTGAGCGCCTTCTCGTATTCGCCTTCTTCGGCGTGGTGGTTGCCTAGTTGGTTTTTGATGACGGCGAGCTCGGGTTCGATCTTCTCGGCCTTCTTGAAGATGGCGTAGGCGCGTTTGGCCTCGCCGGCGTTGTTGAGAAAGAGCCCGTAGGCGATGAAGCCGGCGATGAACTGCGGATCTCGACGCAGGAGCGACTCGTACTCCTGCACCACCTCGCGCAACTGCATCTCGGTGTTGCCTCGGTCCATGGCTTCGCCGGCGGATTGGGCGGCGGCAATGATCGTGCGCTCGCGCTGGAGGATGCGCTTGAGCTCGCGCTCCGACATGGACTCGGCCGCGGCGTGGGCGGCGTACGGGGCGCACAAGGTGGCAAGGGCGAGGCAGAGGGAGAGGAGACGTTTCATCGCGAGGCGAGGGAAGACCGCGAGCCGAGCAGGTTGTGCCGTGGCGGGCGAGCCTTTGCGCGGCGGGGGACGGGTTCGCGGAACAGGATCGGGTTCGTTTTCCGGTGGTGGGTCGGGCTTTACGGCGGCCATTGGGGGCAAGCTGCAATCCGCCGCCAGAACCCTCGCCGGGCCGGCCGCCTCTCAGGCGCCGGCCGCTTCGGCGTGCAGGCCGGCGAGATACGACTCGAGGCCCGCCACCATCGTGGTCTGCGGCGAGTAACCGAGGTCGCGCCGGGCGGCCTCGATCGAGAACCAGTGGTCGGTGGCCAGTTCCTTGGCGGCGAAGCGCGTCATCGGCGGTTCGCCGGCCAACGGGAACAGGGACCAGAGCGCCTCGTAGACGGCGCCGACCACCGTGGCCCGACGGCGGGAAATGTGTTGTTGGATGGGCATGGCGCCGAGGCGCCGGAGCAGCTCGTTGGTCCAGGGCCAGAGAGCGACGGGCTCGCCGTTGGTGATAAAATACGCGCGGCCCGCCGCCGGCGCCGCCGGGGTGGCGAGGGCGCGCTCGGCCAGCAGGTGGGCGGCGACGACGTTGTCGATGTGGGTGAGGTCCATGCGGTTGGCCCCGGTGCCCACGATGCGCAACCGCTCGGCGCGGGCGAGGGCGATGATGCGCGGCACAAGGTGGGGGTCGCCCGGGCCCCAGACCAGATGCGGGCGCAGTGCCACGGTGCGCAATTGCGGCGAGTTGGCCGCCCGCACCAGGAGCTCGGCCGCCGCCTTGGAGGTGGGATACGCACACGGCGCCGCGGTGCAAAGCGGGGCGGATTCATCCACGCCGCGCAGGTCGCCTCCGGAATAGACCACGCTGGGTGAACTGGTGAAGATGAAACGCGCCACCCCGTGGTACGGGCGGCCGTCAGCAACGCTGCAGTACCCTCGATGTTCACACGCCGAAACTCCTCGGCCGGGCCCCACACACCTACCCGGGCGGCGACGTGGAAGACGGTATCGACGCCGGTGCAGGCCCGGCGCAGAGCGGCGGGGTCGGTGAGCTCGCCGACGACGATCTCGATCCCACGGGCTTCCAGCTCCGGGAGGGGGCGGCGGGCGTAGGCGCGTACCCGGCGACCCTCGCGCAGCAGCCGCTCGGCGATCTTGCCGCCGACAAAGCCGCTGGCCCCGGTGAGGAGCGCGAGGGAGGAGTGGTTCATGGATGCGAGGAGGCGCCTCAGGACCGGGCGCAAAGAGAGAGGTTCGCGTAGCTAGGCGCAGGATTCAAACCCGGAGACGACGGGGGTACGAATTTTCGGGGTGGGCGAGGGTGGTCGGGGCCGGCCCTGAGCTGCGCGCTTCACGGCGGCGCGGCATCCCGCTCAGCGCTTGTCGAACTCGAGGCCGGGGCGGCCGGCAAGGGTGCGGGCGAGCTGGTGCCGGTGGATCTTGGCGTTGTGGCGCACATCCACGGGGAAACGGTCCACGAAGTAGAAGAGGCGGACCAGGTTGGTGTGCGGATGCGCCGCGCCGAGCTCGCGTAGTTCCCGGCCGAGGGCCCGTTTCGCGGCGGTGCTGCGGGGCCGCTGGTCGGGCCAGCATTCCACCGCGAGCGCGGCGACTTGTTTGCCGCGCGGGCCAAAGCCGATCAGCGCGGTGCGAAAGACGCGCGCGTGTTGGTTGAAGATGGGCTCCACGCAGTCGGCAAAGAGCGTACCGTGGGGCGTTTCGATACGCTCGGCCACGCGGCCGCAGAACCAGAGGCGGCCGTCGGCGTCGAGGTAACCGGCGTCGCCCATGCGGTGCCATATCGCCGCGCCGGACGGCGCGGAAATCTCAAGGGCCAAATCCCAAACACCAAAGCCGGCGGCGGGTGGCGGCTGTGTTTCGGGAGCTCTTCCCGATTCCTGAGCAATTTGGGGTTTGGGGTTTGGGGTTTGGATTTTCGCCCTCGCCGTAGCGTCGGGCAGCAGGTCGTAGGCGGTGGTGACTACCGGGCCTCGCACGATGATCTCGCCGGTCTCGCCGCGGGGGAGTTCGCGCGCCTCGGCGAGGGTGGCGATCGGGCCGTCGACGATGGCGATCACGCGCACCTGCATCTCGGTGACAGGGCGCCCCACGCAAGTGCCGCGACCGCGCAACGTCAGCTGCGCGGCGCAGGAAATTCCGGGCTCCAAATCACCAATACCAAATGCGGAGGCCGCTGGTTTCTGGCCCGGTATCGGGTTCTCCCGGTTCGGCTTTTTTTGAATTTTGGATTCTGGGATTTGGGGTTCCGTCGAAGGCGTTTGGGCTGCTCCCCTCGGACCAATGATCTCGTCGGCGCTCACGCTGGTGACCGGCAGCGCTTCCGTGGCCCCGTAAGGCGAGTGCAACGCTGCGCCGGGGCACACCCGGCGCAGGAGGGCGAAGAGCGTGGGCGGCACCGGTGCGCCCGCCAGTAGGATACGCCGCATGCCGGGCAACGTCAGCCCGCGGTCGGCGCAGTGGCGGGCGATCTTCGACCAGATGATGGGCGAGCCGAAGCTGGTGCTGATCTTGTTCTGCCGGATCGCCTGCACGAGATGGGCGGGATCGGCGGCGGCGGGGCGGGTGGGATCGAGTCGGGGCACGACCGTGGTCATCCCCAGCGCGGGATTGAAGAGGGCGAAGACCGGCAGGATTGAAAGGTCCACTTCGCCGGGGGCGATGCCGTAAGTGGCCCGCACCAGCCGTACCTGCGCCTCGAACATCCCGTGTTCGTAGCACACCCCTTTCGGGGCGCCGGTGGAGCCGGAAGTGAAGAGGATGGCGGCGAGGTCGTCGGCCTGGGTGGGGGCGAAGGGGAAGACCGGTATCGGACCGCGGGCCAGTCGGTGCGTGGGGTTGCCGCTCACCCAGAGGCGGCGGCGTACGGAGTGGAAGGAGGTTCGAAAGAGCAACGATGCCACTTGGGCCCGCGTGATCCCCAAGAGGATGCGCGGCTGGGAGCGCAGCACGCATTCGAGGAGATTTCTGCGGCCCATGCCGGGATCGATCACGATGGGAGGGGCGCCGAGTTTGAAGAGGGCGAAGACGGCAGCGATGAGCGGCAGTCCCGGGCGCACCAGGACAAGCACACGGTCGCCGCGTTGCACGCCGGCCCGGGCGAGGCGCCACGCCCAGGCGTCAGCTTCGGCGGCAAGCTCGGCGAAGGAGAGCGTGGTGTAGCGGATGGAGCCGTCGCGTGCGGTGCCGGTGGGGATGCGCAACGCCGGGGCGGTCGGCTGCTGGGCGGCCTGGGCCCAGAGGTGGCGGGCGACGTTGACGATCTCGGCTTCGGGCATCGCGCGATCAAACCGGCGCCGCGCCCGGCGGGTCAACGAAAAGGGCGAAGCGCGCTGCCCGGTCCATGCCCGGCGGGCGGCGGCCGAGGTGGAGCATGCAAGCGGTAGTTATTTGCCGGCTGCGGACTGCGAGGGCGCCACCTTTACCGCCCGGTAGTGAAAACTCTCGATGGCGGGGCCTGCGGAGGGGCTTGGGGCAACTTCAACTACCCGGGCTCCGGCTGCTTCGATTAGGGCAATCACCCGCAACCGAGGGACGGCGTACATCGGCATGTGCGGTTGCCAGTAATGGCGCGATTGCCTCCAGAGGCGGCCTCCCATGCGTTGGAGTCGCCGCCACAGGGTCGGGGGCCAGGAAGAAAACCTGAATTGCTCGACCGGGTCCGGCGGCGGGAGGGAGGCCGGCAGCTGGAAGGAGATCGCGCCGCCGGGCCGGGCCAGGCGCACTAGGCTGGCGATGTAGACCTCGGATTCGGCCGGAGGAATATGCTGCAGGGTGATCTCGCTGTAGACGAAGTCGAAGGCGTTGTCGGGCAGGTTGCGCAGCCGCGGATCCGCGGTTTTCACAAACCGGATGCGGTCGGGGTGGCGACTCAGTTGCCGGGCCTGCTTGAGCATCGTCGAGGAGATGTCGACGCCGGTGGTCTGGGCGAAATGGCCGGCGAGCCCATTGGTCAGGCGGCCAAGGCCGCAGCCGAAATCCAGCGCGTGGTCAAAACGCAGCTCGATGCCGCGAGTCTTCAGGTGATGGATCTCCGCGGCCACCGTCTCGGTCCCGGTGAGGAAAAAGGCTTGAGGGTCCCAATTCCGCCCTTCCTTGCCGGGCTCGGTCAGCACGGCCCAATACGGGTCGGCGTGGGCCAAGCGGTTCCACCAGGTACGGTGGAGCGCTAGACGGAGGTGGCGCGACAGGAAAGGCATGGCACGGGCGTGGCTGGGCGGGTGGTGCGGGCGCTAAGGCGTGCCGAAGGGGCCGCGAGCGGCTGGAGCGCGGGCTCGGCGACGTGGATGATTTCGGCTTCGGGCATCGCCCGATCAAACCGGCGACGCAGCGGGCGGGTCAATGAAAAGGGAGGGCTGGCGGGTGCGCCGGGCTGCAAGCCAGACCACTTGTCCTTGCGCTGCGCTTGCGTGGTGGCGCAGGGCGGCCCAATGTCGCGGCAACCCCTATGCAACGTCGCTCTTTCCTTAAAACCTCCGCGGCCCTCGGCGCCGCCGCTCTCGCTTCCCAAGCCATCGTCTCCCGCGCGTTCGCCGCTCCGGACGCCCCCGCCGCCACCGGGCCCAAACCGGTGGTCGCCTGCGTCGAGGGCCCGGACGCCTACGCCAGCGCGGTGAAGGCTGTCGAACTGCTCGGTGGCATGGGCAAGTTTGTGAAACCCGGCGCCACGGTCGGCCTGCTGGTCAACGCCCCGGGTTGGTTGAAGCGCCCAAGCACCTACGCCCGCACGGAGATCGTGCTCGCCGTCGCCAAGATGGCGGCCGACGCCGGGGCGAAGAAGATCTTCTTCCTGCTCAAAATCGCACCCGACATCTGGACACGCAGCCCGCTCAGCGAGCAACACAAGGACCTGACGGCTTCAATCACCGACGTCGATGGCCCGTTCGTGACGAAGGAGATTCCGAAGGGGGTGGCGATCAAGAAGGCCGACATGGTCCAGGCGCTCTTCGAGTGCGATGTGGTCATCAACGTGCCGATCTTCAAGCACCATGGCGGCACGACCCTCTCCGGCTGCCTCAAGAATGTGATGGGCACCTGTGCGCGGGAGACGAACAAGTTCTTCCACTCGGGCTCGACGGACGCCAAGGCCAAGGAGGACCGCGATTTCCTGGCCCAGTCGATCGCCGACGCCAACCTGGTGCGCAAGGCTGACCTGTATGTGGTCGATGCCACCGAGTTCCTCCTCAACAACGGGCCGGCGGGTCCGGGGGAGATCGGCAAGGCCGACAAGGTCTTCGCGGGCACGGATCCGGTGCTGCTGGATTCCTTCGGCGCGCAGCTGCACAAGCGCAAGCCGGCCGACCTTCGCGTGATCAAGGCGGCCGCCGCCCACGGCATCGGAAGCATGGACACGGCGGCGTGCGAGCTACGCGAGGCCAAGCTGGGCTGAGCGGCCTGCGGGCGCTGGCGCCGCAAATAACACCGCTGGCGCTGCGCAAGATGGCTTTGGCACCGGGCTTGCGGCCGGGCGAACAGTCGTGGCGAGCCTCCGAGCCGCGTCGGGAGGCGTCGCTTCGTGTGCGTCGTAGCGAAGCACGCTGGTACGGCGCCCCACGAGGCAGGACCGCGTCCGGTGTTGAGCCGGCTCGGGCGAAGCTGCGCCCAGCCAATGCGGCGCACAACGGGGCCCGGACTGCGTGCCTTGGGGCTGGGAGTCTCGTCGGGTGTCGTCTCGGTTCGGGCGGAGCCTCGCCCTCCTGCACGGCGGGGCGTGCGCCGGCCCCGCTCCGAATCGCTGCCCTCAATACCAACCCGACACGAAGCCGAAGGACGCCTTCAGGGCGAAGACCCCGAGGTTCTTCGTGAGGTGCGCCGCGATGCAGGGGATCAGCGATCGTTCTGGATTCATCGGGAAGAAGCGCACTGTGTAGAACCAGAGCGAACAGAGAAAGACCGTGGCCGTGCTGAACCAGCCCTTGGTGGTGAAGTGCGTCAGCAGGCGGCCCTCCTCCCACGACCAGAGGAAGGGATGGCAGAGGGCGAAGAGCAGCGAGAAGGCCACGATGCTGGCCCAAAGCCAGGTGCGGCCGCGTCCGGCCACAACGAGGTAGCCGCGAAAGGTGAGTTCCTCGACGAAGGCCGCCATCAGTGTGTAGCCGCTCCAGAGAATGGTGACGGTACCCTGCTGGCCGTCCAAGCCCAGCACCACTTCGCCGCCGGTCTCCAAGGCGAGCAGAAAGAGCGCGCCGGCCACCGCGAGAAGCACGGACTGCCGGCTGCAGGGTACGGCCCCGGGGAAGGCGCGGGCGTTCGGTTTGCCGGAGTAGTGGGCGCGCAGGTCCCCCCACCAGATATGGAGGATCACCGCGGCTACCGCGATCATCGCCGCTACTGCCAGGGGGTTCTCGCTCATCGTGCTTAGTATTGGTTAGCCATTTCCAAACCCGTTCTCAACCTAGCGAGCATGTCGGTGCCGAATTCGTCGAGCCCAAAGCAGCCTCCGCCGCGCAACTTCGCGGCGTTGCTAGAGCTACTTCGGCCCGGGATGCGCGCCCTCGACGAAGTGTTGCGGGAGCAGGTGGCTCATTTTGAACCGGAGGTGCGCGACTTGGCCGCCTACTGTCTCGAGTCCACCGGCAAGCGGCTGCGCCCGTTGCTGGTCTTCATGGCCGGCTGGAGCGGTCGCCCCACGCCGGAGCCGCTGCTGGTACGGGTGGCCGCGGTGGTGGAGATGACGCATCTGGCGACGCTCGTGCACGACGACATCATGGACCACGCGATTCTACGCCGTGGTCGCGCCACGGTGTCGTCCAAGGAGGGGCCGGATGTGGCGGTGTTGCTGGGCGACGCGCTGTTCGCCCAGTCAGTGTGGCTTTCGACCCAGTTTCCCACGACCGAGGTCTGCCAGAGTGTGGCGGTGGCCACCCGGCAGGTTTGCACCGGTGAGATCGTGCAAACGCTCGGCGGCCCGGGGGCGGAGCCGTCGCGGGAACGCTACCGGCGAATCATCGACTTGAAGACAGCCGAGCTCTTCCATGTGTCGTGCCGACTTGGCGCGCGGCTGGGGGGCAGCCCCGATGCTTTTGTCGAGGCCGCTGGTCGCTTCGGGCGCCGCCTAGGCATCGGTTACCAGATCTACGACGACCTCACCGATTTTGTATCCTCGGCCGAGGCGGCCGGCAAGACGCTGGGTACCGATTGGGCGAGCGGCAAACTCACCCTGCCGGTGCTGTGCCTGTTGGAGCGGGTCGGGGCGGCGGAACGCGAGCGGCTCCTACAGCAGCTGCGCAGCGGTGCGGCGGAGGCTGGTGCCACCATCGCCGCAAGGATGGCCGAGACCGGGGTCCTTCGATCGGTGGTCGAGGAGGGGCGGGCCGAGATCGCGGCCGCGTTGGCCGAGCTGGCCGACTGGTCGGAATTGCCCGCTGTGGGGTTGTTGCGGGAACTCGCCGCGTATCTTGAGGGTCAACTCGACAAACTTTTAGCTCCCGTCTGATCCTTTGCCTGCGTTCCCGGACTTGCCAGCGCTGCGTCCGGCCCTAGCTTGTCGCCCCCGCCTCCCTCTCTTCATGGAACTGATCAAAGCTGTCGGTCGTTTGCTGGTCGCCTCGCCTGAGCGCAAGGCGGAGGCCGACGTCGACGCGTTGGTCGTGCAGGAGGTGCGGGCAGGGAACGTGGCGGCCTTCGACCAGTTGGTGCGCAAGTACCGTGAGCGTATCTACTCGATCGTCTACAATCTGACCTCGAACCGGGAGGATGCCGCCGATCTGACCCAGGACGCCTTCATCAAGGCTTTCCAGTCGATCCACCGTTTCGGGGGGCAGTCCTCGTTCTTCACCTGGCTATATCGGATAGCGGTGAACACCGCCCACACCCACCTGCGCAAGAACCGCCTGCGGACCTTTTTCAGCATCGAGCAGGCCTCCGAGGAGGAGAAGACCCCCGAGTGGCTGGCTCAGTTGGCAGTGGAGGCCGGCGCCGAAAAGGAGATCTATTCGCGCGATCTTCAGCAAAGATTGAACGAGGCGTTCCAAAAACTGTCTATCAAGCATCGAACCGTCATTACTTTATTCGAGATCGATGGACTCAGCCACGCCGAGATTGCCGACGTCATGGACAGCACCGAGGGCACGGTGCGCTCGCGTCTCCACTACGCCAAACTCCAGCTGCAGGCTGACTTGCAGGATCTGCTGAAACGTTGAACATGAGCTCCGCACCGCACCAACCGCCCCCCCGCCCGACGCTCGAGGACCTACTGCGTTTCAAGCGCGCGGAGCGGCCGTCACCGGAATTTTGGGAGGAATTCGATCGGGGGCTGCGCCAGAAGCAGCTCGCCGCGCTCATGCAACGCCCGCAGGGCTGGGCGCGCGTGCGGCCGGTGCTGTTCCGTGGGATGCGCTGGGCGGTGCCCGCCACGGCCGCGGCCGCAGTGGCGCTGGTGGTTTTGCAGATTCCCGGCCGTTCCAAGCCGGAAACACAGGTAGCCGCCCTCCCGCCCCGGACGATTCCGGTGGCCGAGTCTGCGCCACCGCTGCCGGTGGTGCAGGTGGCCGCGACGGCTCCGGAGCAGCAGTACGACGAAGGCTCGCAGATGGCGCCCGCTCTGGCCGAGACCCACACCGATTCTTTGCCGCAGTCGGCGCGCACGGAGGTGGTGCAGGCCGTCGAGCACGCCTTGCCGTGGTCGGCTGCCTCTCTCGCGTACAGCGAGGTGCCACCCTATCGCGTCAGTGCAGTGTATCCCTCGCGCTCGGTCGCCCGGGAGACTCGCCCGCCCAACAGTTCTTGGACCTCGCGTTTCAGTGAGATGGTGCGCGAGCTTTCGGCCGAGCAATCCGATGCCCGGGTGCTGCAGCTCGCCTCGATGGACTTCCCCGTTTCGAACCAGCATGCGGTGGCTACGGCCCAGAGCGGCGCTCTGCGCGCGGGTGCCGGAGGCGACCGCTCGGGACGCACCCTGAGCGACCGTCAGCTCCGTGACTTGGATTCGCGGTTCGGCGTCAAGGGCACCAGCGTCTCGATCAAGTTCTGATCGGCGTCGGGGCATAGGGAGGTGGGACTTTCGGGGCCAGCCGCTGGTTTCGCTCGCCGGGGACGCCCCGACCTGTTGGTTTGTGGATTCCACCATGTCCGTCCACCAGGCCTCCATCACAGTCGCCACCGAGGGCCCAGGAACCTATGAGATCACCGACCGTCTCGCCGCCGAGGTGCGGCGCAGCGGGCTGTCGCGCGGATTGGTCAATCTCTTCTGCCGGCACACCAGCTGCAGTCTGGTGATCTTCGAGAACGCCGACCCGTCGGCGCGCGTCGATCTCGAGGCCTGGCTGGACCGGTTGGTGCCGGCCGACGATCCCTGCTTCTCCCACACCGCTGAGGGCCCCGACGACATGCCCGGCCACATCAAGATGGCGCTCACCCGCACGTCGGAGTCGGTGCCGTTCGCCGAAGGGCGGTTGATGCTCGGCTCCTGGCAAGGGGTCTTTTTGTGGGAGCATCGCACCGGGTCCCACCAGCGCGGCTTGATCGTCACTGTCCTGGGCGAGTGATTTCAGAAGCCGTGGTACGGACAGGTCGACCGGAGCCCCGGCGCCGGGAAAGGCGCTTCTGATGGAGGGACGGAGCTCCCGGAGGGCGAGGCTTCGCTCGAGCCGCTCAATAGAACTTCAGCTTTGGCAGGTCCTGGTTGTCCACCAGGCCGACCGGGCGCTGCGCTGCGTCGACGACCAGCAGGTCGTCGATCTTGTGCTGCTCGAAGAGCTTCAGCGCCTCGATCGCGAGCAGACCCGAAGCGATCGTTTTGGGCGAACGTGTCATGAAGTCGGACACGGGCCGTTGCAGGAAGTCCGGGCCGGTGAGCGCGCTGCGGCGGAAGTCCCCGTCGGTGAAGATTCCGGTCAATCGGCCATCGGCCGGATTGGTCACCGCGAGGCTGCCGGCTTTGGCGCGGGTCATTGCGAGGATGGCCTCCTGGGTGGTGGCGGTTTGCGCGAGCACGGGCAGGCGCTCCCCGGTGCGCATGATGTCGTCGACCCTGAGCAGGAGCACCATGCCGAGATTGCCGGCCGGGTGGAAGCGGGCGAAGTCCTCGCGGGTAAGCCCGCGGCTCTCGAGCAGGACCATGGCGAGCGCGTCGCCCAAGGCGAGGGCTGCGGTGGTGCTGGCCGTGGGGGCCAAGCGCAGGGGGCAGGCCTCCTTGGGCACCTTGTAGAGCAGGTGCTGCTCGCAGGCTTGGGCCAAGGGGGAGGATTCTTGGCTGGTGAGGGCGATCAGGCGCACTCCGAAGCGCCGCAGCAAAGGGCACAGGCGAAGGAGCTCCTCGGTCTGCCCGCTGTTGCTGATCAGCACGGCCAGATCGCCCTCGGCACAGAGGCCAAGATCGCCGTGCAGCGCCTGGGTGGCGTCGAGAAACAGGGCGGGAGCGCCGATGCTGTTGAGCGTGGCCACGATCTTCTCGGCGATGTGGGCCGACTTGCCCACGCCGGAAAAGATGAGTTTGCGACCAGTGGCGACAGTTTCCTCGACCGCGCGCAGGGCGTCCACGAAGCGTCCGTCCAGGCCGGCGGCGGTCGCGGTGAGGGCGGCAGTTTCGGTTTCCAGGCAGGCTCGCGCTTTGGCGAGAACGGTGGCGGCGTCGAGGCTCATCAAGAATTGAGTCGCAGGACTCGCGGGCCAACCTACGGTTCCCTGTCCGTCGTTCAAAGCCAATTTCCTGTCCCCAGTTCGTCATGCGTCCTGTTGCTGCAGCCTTCCTGCTGGTCCTGCTGGTGATCACCGGCGTCCTGGTGCTGCCCGGGTGCCGGCCCAATGACAGCCTGCCGTTCGCGGCGGAGGTCGACGAGCCGCACTACCGGCGCGGCACCCAGCTGCTGCGCAGCGGGCGCACGCAGGAGGCCCTGGACGCCTTCCTGAAGGTGGTCGAGCGGCGCGGCGGCGACGCCCCCGAGTCGCACCTCGAGTGCGGTATCCTCTATCTCCAGCATATCAAGGATCCGGTGGCAGCGATCTATCACTTTCGCAAGTACTTGGCGCTCCGTCCCAACAGTCCGCAGGCCTCGCGCACCCGCGAGCTGATCGACACTGCGACCAAGGAGTTCGCCCGGACCCTGCCCGCCCGCCCCTATGAGGGCCAGATGCGCATGCTCGATATGACGGAGTCGGTCGAGCGTCTCCAGAAAGAGAACTTCCAGCTCAAGACGCAGGTCGCGCAGATGCGAGGGCTGCCCGCGCCGACGCAGCCGCCGGGTGGCTTCGGGTCGGCCGCGGCCGTCCCCTCCACCGCGCCGGAGCCCGATCCGGAGGTGGCGCCCGAGCCGGATCCCGAACCCGCTCCGGCCGTCGCCGCCCCGGCCCCGGCGACCCGTCCGCCAGCGGGTGCGACCGTGGCGACGGTGCGGCCGCCGGCCAACTCCCCAGCGGGTGTGACCACGCCCGCCACTTCTGGCCGGGTGCACACGGTGCAGAAGGGCGATTCGCTTTTCAGTATCAGCCGGCAGTACTACGGCAATGGTGGCCGGGTGAACGATATCGTGGCGGCCAACCGCGGCGTGCTCTCCGACCGCAATTCGCCGCTCAAGATCGGCACGGCGCTCAAGCTGCCTTGATTGAATCCCGGCCCGCGCCGATTCGCTCGCGAGCGCTGCGTGACTCTCAGTCACCACTGCGGCCAGCGGGCTGCGCATACGATCCGTCGCGCGCGAGCGCCAGGGGCGCCGAGGGGGCCGTACCGCGGCGTCGAGCCGTAGTGGGCGGATGGCCATCGGGAAAGTCCAGTGGAGCGGGGGATTCTGCCAACAGATACGATGGGGCGAAGGGATCCTGGCGGGGCTGTCGCGCCAGGGAGTGGTGGCGAGAACTGGTCAACGGTGACTGCGGAAGCCTTTGCCGGCTCGATGTGACGGAAGGATTGGTTCCTCACATCCCCAGGTATTGTCCGTTAACCCAAACCCCCAGAGAGCAATCGCCCACGAACCTGCCTCGCCGCGTAGAGCCCTCGGAAACTCCGGGACCCTAGGCGCGGAGGCCAGACTCCCATCATGAACCCGACCAAACAAAAGACTGTGTATGCCGCGCTCGCCCTGACGGGCGCTTGGCCGCTTGCCGCGCAGACCGCGCCCGCGCCCGCCGCCGCCCCCGCCGCCGAAGAAGAGGTGGTGGTGCTTTCGCCCTTCGAAGTCACCTCCAACGCGGATTCGGGCTATGCTGCGACCGACACGCTGGCCGGCACCCGCATCCGCACGGAACTCCGTGACGTTGGTTCCTCGATCAGCGTTGTGACCAAGGAGTTCCTCCAGGACGTAGGCGCCACCAACAACGCCACCCTGCTGCAGTACACGACCAATACCGAGGTGGCCGGCACCCTTGGCACGTACTCCGGTTTGGGGAACGGCCAGATCCTCAGCGAGACGGACACGCTTCGTCGTTCAAGTGCTAACCAGCGGGTTCGCGGTTTGTCCTCGGCCGACAATACCCGCGACTTCTTCACCACGGATATTCCGTGGGACTCCTACAATGTGGAGCGCGTCGATATTCAGCGCGGTGCAAACGCGATCATGTTCGGTCTGGGGAGCCCGGCTGGTATCATCAATGCCTCGGTGAACAATGCGGGCTTCAATAACCGGGGCCAAGTCGATCTGCGTTACGGTTCCTACGGGAGCATGCGGGGCAGCCTCGACTACAACCACGTGCTGCTCGACGAGGTGCTCTCCCTCCGTGTGTCCGGTCTCTTGGACAACAAGAAGTTCCAGCAGGATCCGGCCTATGAGAACGACCACCGCCTCTCCCTCGCCCTTCGCTTCGATCCGAAGTTGATCAAGGCCAAAGGTTTCAATACGAGCTTCAAGGTCAAGTATGAGGCCGGTGAGATCAAGGCCAACCGGCCCCGCACCCTTACCCCCTATGACAACACTTCCCCTTGGTATGGGGCGGTGCAGCAGAACGCCAACGGTTCGTACACGGCCGCCAGCGGCTTGGGGAAGACGGGAGTCAATTATGCAACCGACGTCGGCGCGTCCTCCAATCCTTGGATTTCGCAGGTGGCGGGCAACCAGCAGCAGCCCATCTGGTTCATCGATGGCAACAGCAACCAGCTCTACCAGATCTACGGTGGATTCGTGAATCGCGGTGCGCGTACTACCACCGGCGTTGCTCAAGGCGCTTCCAATTCCCTCGTCAGCCAGCGGTACGGGGATGAGTTCCCGGGCATTCGGGGTTTTGCCTCCTATGCGGTCCAGGCTGCACTTCCCGGTTATCAGGATGGCCAGTACCGCGACAAGTCCCTTACTGACGCGTCGACCTTCGACTTCTACAATCAACTGATTGATGGCGATACCAAGAAGGAGTTCGCCCATTGGAACGCCTACAATATCGACTTCTCCCAGACCGGGTGGGGTGATCGTGTCGGTGTTCAGGTGACCTACGACCGCCAGTGGTACAAGAACGGCGGCCAGTCGCTGCTCAGCAATCCGGCTCTCGGCATCGACATCCTGCGCAACCTCGGGGATCGTCCCGACGTCGAGGCTTCGGCGTCAGCCTCCAATCCCAACTTCGGCCGCGCGTATGTCGTGGGCGGGCCCGGCAGTGGCAACTCCTACGTGAGCACCCGCGAGGCCTTCCGGGCCTCGCTCTTCGGCGAGCTCCGGGCGGCGGACCTGTTCGGCAAGGACAGCTTCATGACGAAGCTGCTTGGCCGGCATCGTTTCAATGGAGTCTATAGCAAGGATACTTTCGACACCGAAACTCGCGCCTGGCAGATGTATGCCCACAGTCAGGAGTGGGCGGGCTATTGGAACCAGAACAGTGGCAGCAGCGTCAGCATCAAGGAACGCCCGCCGGTGGCTGTCATCTACCTCGGTTCGGCCAATGCCGTGGCGGCCAATCTTCCGGGTATCACCCAGGATGTGGAGCTCACCTCCGGCAAGATCTATCACTTCAACTCCACCTGGAATGCCGCATCGACGGTCGGTTTCGGTGATCCGTGGACGGTGCCGGCTGGCCTGACCCGCTTGATCAGCAACGCCACTCCCACCTATCAGGCGTCAAATCCCGCTAACTACGTCGGTTGGAACTCCAACTTCCAGGATGACCTGCTGAGCTACGACGACGGGAAGGACGAGCGCCTGCTGACCAGTGCTTCCAAGGCGCAGCGCAAGGTGAAGTCCTATGCCGGTACGTGGCAGGCCTACCTGTGGAATGATGCGATTGTTCCCACCCTCGGCTGGCGCTTCGATGAGGTCAAAACCTTGTCCGGCAAGAATGCGGATGGCACGTCCGCGGACGCCGTGGCAGTCGGCAGCAACCGCGGTATCCTAAATACAGACCCCAGTGTCTGGCGTCTGGCGTCGACCTACAGGCCCGACCAGATCTTCAAGTCGCACTCCACCGCCGGCGGGGTGGTCGTCCATTTGAACAAGCTTCTGGGGAAGGACCCGCTACCGCTCAACGTCAGCCTCTCCTTCAACAAGTCGAAGAACTTCCAGGTGACGAGCACGCGTAGCGATTTCTACGGCAATGTCATCGGGAATCCCTCCGGCGAGACCAAGGAATATGGTATCACGCTTGCCACCAAGGACGGCAAATACTCCATGCGCCTGCAGAAGTACGAGACCTCGGGCAAGAATGTCAGCATGGACACCTCCCTCGACGGGCTCTCCAATACGATCAATCAGGGCATCAAGTTCCGCAACGTGCTGCTGTACCGACTGGGCGGTTATGATTGGGCCTCGCGCGAGAAGGTGACCACCGGCCACGGCCAGCGGTACGAGTGGTACCCAGGATTCCGCGACAACACCACCGGCAAGGTGGTCGCCGACTTCGACGACACCAACCCGGCGGCCACACCGCAGCCGGCCAACACGACACTGGAGACGGCCGCGGAGGCCGCCTCGCACCGTGATGCGTCCATCACCGCGTGGAACAACATCCAAAAGTTTATGACTGAGAAGGGCTACTTCTCCGCGTGGCAGTACCCGCAGGGCCAGCCGACGACCGCGGGTGCCCTGACGGATCGGGCCACCCTTGAGGCCACTGCTACCGGAGTCGACGCTGCTGGTCTGTTGATCTACGCTCCGCAGTATTCCCCGGTCCCGGCTTCGCTGCAGTCGTACAGTCGGATCGCTCCTCCGGGCCTCTCATTGACCTCCGACAACCTCTCGAAGGGCTATGAATTCGAGTTCACGGCCAACCCGACACGGAGCCTCCGCCTCACCTTCAATGCCGCCAAGACCACCGGCGTGCGCAGCAACGTCGGTTCGGCAGACCTTGACGCTACCGTGGCCTATATGGACGCGCAGATGCTGGGCGTCGCCGGCGATATGCGCCAGTTCAACGGTGCCTACGTGCGCGGTAACGAGATTCGCCAGACCTATGCTGGATGGCGCGGGCAGTACGCGCTCTCCAAGCTTCAGGATGGGGCCGCGGTGGCGGAGCTCCGCAAGTGGCGCTTCAATCTGGTGGCCAACTACACCTTCCTCGACGGCACGCTCAAGGGGGCGTTTGTCGGCGGTGGCTATCGCTGGCAGAGCAAGAATATCATCGGCTATCCGATGGTCTATGGCACTAGCAGCAACTATGGTACCTACGACCTGACGAAGCCCTTCTATGGCCCGTCGGAAGATGGGATCGATCTGTGGGTCGGTTACTCGCGC
>JADJTK010000025.1 GCA_016711225.1 Opitutaceae bacterium | reverse complement strand
GGGGCGCGCATCCAGGGCCTGTTTCGCCGGGCGCGGTTTCGGGCGGCTTTCCAGCGCGGGGTGGGGGCGACGCTGGTGGGCTTCGGTGCCGGGCTGGCGCTGGAGCGGCGGTAGCGGCGCGGGCCAGCACGCTGGCCTACTTGTCGGCCGGGGCGAGGTGCCCGGCGGCCACGGCTTCGGCGACAACTTGCAGTGCGTGTTCCCAGAGCGGGGCGCAGCCTTCGGCGGCATGGCGGTTGCGCGCGATCACGCGGTCGGCGGTCACACCGTGCTTTTGCCAGGCGGTACCTTCGGTGTGTGCGTTGAGGAAGATCGGCAGGACTCGGTCCATGGCGTGAGCGTATTTCGCTTCGGCGGTGGTGCGTGCCTCGAACTCATCCCAGAGCGCGCGGTATTCGACTGCTTGGTCGGGCGGCAGGAGGGGGAAGATGCGGTCGGCGGCGACGGCTTCGCGCGCATGCTGGGTGGCGGCGCCGGCGGTGTCGTAGGCGAAGGTGTCGCCAGCGTCGATCTCCACCAGATCGTGGATGAGCAGCATCTTCACCACGCGCAGCAGGTTGAGGCAGGGGGCGTTGGCGTGTTCGGCGAGCAGCACAGCCATGATGGTGACGTGCCAAGCGTGTTCGGCATCGGTCTCTTGGCGGCGGCCAATCAAGGTGTAGTTCTGGCGCCGGATCTCCTTGAGGCGGTCGATCTCGAGGAGGAAGGCGATCTGCTGGGCGAGGCGGCTCATGGGAAAGGTTTTGCGCGGCGCAAAACCTGCGGCGCCTTGCGGCGCGACGGAGGGATTGAGGCCGGAGGCTGAGGGCGGAGTTTTCGCGGTATGCGGAATCTGACGGAGGAAATGCAGAGGTTTTGCGCGGCGCAAAACCTGCGGCGCCTTGCGGCGCGACGGAGGAATTGAAGATGGCTGATCAAAGGCGGAGCTTTGGTGCGGCGCAAAACCTAAGCTTTTCCTTGCGGGCGGGGAAGCGGGCGGGTTCGCTGACCGTTCGCAACCCATGAAAATCCTCGTCGCCGACAAGATCTCGCCCAAGGGCGTGGAACTGCTCCGCCAACAGCCAGGTTTCGAAGTCATCGAAGCCTACAATTCCACCCCGGAGAAGATCCTCTCTCTGGTGAAGGATGTTCATGCGATCGCGGTCCGCTCCGAGACGCAGATCACCGCCGAGGTCATCGCCGCGGCGCCCTTGCTCAAGGTCGTCGGCCGCGCCGGCGTGGGCGTGGACAATGTCGACGTCGAAGCTGCCACTGCACGCGGCGTCGTGGTGATGAACACGCCCTCGGGCAATACCATCGCTACCGCCGAACTCACGTTTACCCACATGCTTTGCGGCGCCCGCCCGGTGCCCCAAGCCGCCGCCTCGATGAAGGCCGGCAAATGGGATCGCAAGAGCTACGGTGGTATCGAGCTTTTCCGCAAAACCCTTGGCGTTGTCGGCCTCGGCCGTATCGGCGGCGAAGTGGCCAAGCGCGCCCAGGCCTTCGGTATGCGCGTGCTCGCCTACGATCCCTATCTTGCTCCCAGCCGCGCCAAGGCCATGCAGGTCGAGGGCGTGACCCTCGACGAACTGCTCAAGCAGGCCGACTACATCACGGTCCATATGCCGTTGACCGACGCCACCAAGGACATGATCGACGAGGCGGCGTTTGAGAAGTGCAAGAAGGGTGTGCGTATCTTCAATTGCGCGCGCGGTGGTATCATCAAGGAGATGGCGCTGGTCGAGGCGCTCAAGAGCGGCAAGGTCGCCGCCGCCGGTCTCGACGTGTACGAGGAGGAGCCCCTTCCTGCCGACCATCCTTTCCGCCAGCTGCCGAACCTCGTGCTCACCCCGCATCTCGGTGCCTCCACCGCCGAGGCGCAGGAGTCGGTTGGCATCGAGATCGCCGAACAGATTACCGATGTGCTGAGCAACGGCATCATCCGCAACGCGGTCAACATGCCCTCGATTGACGCCGCGGCCTTGAAGATCCTCGGGCCGTATCTCGACCTGGGCACCAAGCTCGGCACGCTCGTGCAGCAGATCGCCCCGGAGCAGATCGCGTCGCTGCGTTTCACTTACTTTGGCAAGGTTTGCGAGATCGACTCCAACGCCATCACCCGCGCCATCGAGCGCGGCTTCCTGCGCCGCATCAGCGGTGAGGAGGTCAACTACGTCAACGCTCCGATGTTGCTCCAGCGCCTCGGGGTGCAGGTCGAGGTTGTGAAGTCCAACGTCCAGTGCGACTACACCGAGCTCATCGCCGTCGAGGCGATCGATGCCGCGGGCAAGACCCACTCGGCGCAGGGCACGCTTATCGGGCGCAACGCGCAGCCGCGCATCATCACGATCAACGGTCGCGACGTCGAAGTTCCCGCCGAGGGCAAGCTGCTGGTGCTCGAGAACGTCGACCAGCCCGGCATGGTCGGTCTGATCGGGACCTTGCTCGGCAAGGACGGCGTGAACATCGCGGACATGTCGCTCTCCCGCCTCACCCCCGGTGGCACGGCCTACATGGTGGTGCTCGTGGATACCGAACCGAGTGAACTCGCCCGCCGCGAGATCAAGCACAACCCGGCCATCAAGCTGGCCAAGTTCGTCCAGCTCTGAGGCAAATCCCTCGACGAGGCCCATCTTTTCCGTAGCGGAAGCGCTTCGCTTCCGCGCGGAACGGAAGCCGTTCCGCTACCCGCGGCGCCGACTCCACCATGATTCTCCCGATCCTCATCGCCCTGCTCGCCGGATACATGCTCGGCTCGCTGCCGTTCGGCGTGTGGGTCGCCCGTGCGCACGGGGTGGACATCTTTAATGTCGGCTCGGGTAATCCGGGGGCGACCAATGTGAAGCGCTCCGTGGGCAAGAAGGCGGGCAATCTCGTCTTTCTGCTCGATTTCCTGAAGGGCGCGCTCGCGACGATCTGGCCGCTGGCCCTTGCGTGGTTCGACGGGCCCGGGTGTGCGTGCGACGCCGAGCAGATCGAGCGGATGGCCGTGGCCGGCATGGTGGGGGCGATCGTGGGGCACTCGTATTCCTGCTTGATCGGGTTCCGCGGCGGTAAGGGCGTGGCCACGAGCATCGGCGGCCTGCTGGCGCTGTGCTGGCCGGTGGCGTTGCTCGGCGTGGCGGTATGGGTGGTGGTGTTCTACACCACGCGCTATGTCTCGCTCGCCTCGATCCTGCTGGCGGCGAGCCTGCCAGTCTCCGCGCTGCTGCTGCACCGCACGCAATTCCTGATCCTGTTTTTCGGGCTGCTTGGGGTGTTCATCATTTTGCGTCATCGCGAGAACATCGCGCGGTTGTTCGCCGGTAAGGAGAGCAAGTTCGTCAAGAAGAAGGCCGAGGTTCCGAAGACGGACTGAGGCAAGGCAGGCTGCGTCGGGTGGGCGCACGGAAGGCCGGCGCAAGGCCACGCTGGCAGGACCGCCCCCGACACTGGTGTTTTTGGGGAACCGCGTGGTGGCCGCCGCGCGGGTTTACGAGGGTGGGGCCGGTCCGAATGGGCGAGCGCAAGTTCGTGTCGCGGTCGGGACACGAAAGTGAGTTCCTAAACCCGCCAACCGCCGCGGGCGCTCGGCATGGCGCGGGCGGGCGTCGCCTGCGCGAGCCGAGCGCAGGCAGGCTCGAGCTCCGTGCCACGAGGCCCAGCGTTCCTTCCGGACGGGTCTCCGGCTGAAGCAACTCCCTCGACGAGGGCAGCCTACTTCACGAACACCCGATACGCCCAGGGCGCGAGCTCCAGCTCGGTGGTGGCGGAGAGTTCGATGCGGGCGCCGCTGAAATACTCGGTGTAGGTGCCGGGGAAGAGGGCCTCCTCGAACTTCACCTTCTGCGGCTCCTTGGAAAAATTGAAGACGGCAAAGACCTTGTCCGTCTCGTTGCGGCGCACAAAGCTCAGAACCGCCGAGGGGACGTTGTTCGGCACGTGGACCATGAGCGCGCCCCACTGGCCGTTCCAGAGTGTGGAGTTGGCCTTCTTCAGCGCGAAGAGCCGGCGGTAGAGCTCGCCCACCGGGTGCTCTTTCCACTCGATGGGATCGCGCTCGAAGAACTTGAGCCGCTTCGACTCGCCGGCCTCCTGGCCATTGTGGAGCAGCGGGATGCCGTCGCCGACAACCGAGAGCACGATGGCGGCGGCGAGCCCGTCGCCGAACTGCTCGGACTGGGTGCCGTCCCAGGCGTTCTTGTCGTGGTTGGAGACGAAGGTCAGCCGCATGCAACCGGTTGGGAAGAGCCCCTCGTTCTCGGAGTAGTAGCCGATCAACGCTCCGACGTTGGCCTTCCCGGCGGCGACTTGGTGCATGGCTTCGTACCAGCCCCAAGCGTAGGTGGCATCGAAGGCCTCGGCGTGGAGGTCGCGCGACTGGGCTTCGGCGAGCAGGAACACGGGTTTGATGGTGTCGAGCTCGCGCCGGACGTTGTTCCAGAAGTCGAGCGGCACGAAGCCGGCCACGTCGCAGCGGTAGCCGTCGATGTCCGCCTCGGTTACCCAGTACTTCATGGCGTCGGTCATGTAGTGCCGGAGCGCGGGCTGGCGGTAGTCGAGGTTGATGATGTCGGTCCAGTCGAACCAGGGGGTGGGGCGGAACTCGCCCTTCCAGTCGCGCTGGTACCAGTCGGGATGCTGGGCCACCAAGGGGTTGTCCCAGGCGGTGTGGTTGGCCACCCAATCGAGGATGACGTAGAGGCCGAGCGAATGGGCGGTAGCGACGAAATGCTTGAGATCGGCGAGGGTGCCGAACTCGGGGTTTACGCCGAGGTAGTCGCGCACCGAATAGGGGCTGCCGAGCGAGCCTTTGCGGTTCTTTTCGCCGATGGGGTGGATGGGCATCAGCCAGACGATGTCGGCCCCAAGTGCCTTGATGCGCGGCAGTTGCTGCTCCGCGGCGGCGAAGGTGCCCTCGGCGGTGAACTGCCGGAGGTTGATCTGGTAGAGCGCCGCGCTCTTGGTCCACTCCGGGTGGATGACTCTGACGTACGGGACAGGCTGGTACCGGTCCGGCAACGCCGGGGCGGCGCTGGGGCGGTGTCGCGGGCGAGCGCGGGGGCGGCGAGCAGCAGCGCGGCGAGAGCAGCGAGAAGGAGTGCGCATGAGAGGCGGTGGGTCAGGAGGCTTCGGCGGGAGCGGTTTCGTTCGGCACGAACTGCAGGGCCACCGCCGCGATCAGGAAGGAAGCGCCGCCGCCATCACCACCGGCATGGCCTGGCCGCCGAGCAGATGCTGGACGACGGCGCCGAGCACGGTGGCGGCGAGGATTTGGGGAAGTACGATGAAGAAGTTGAACACGCCCATGTAGAATCCCATGCGATGAGCCGGGATCGCGTTGGCAAGCAGGGCGTAGGGCATCGAGAGGATCGTGGCCCAACCGAGGCCGACGAGCACCATCGAGATCAGGAGGGCTTCGGGTTGGCGCCAGAGGCCCACCGACAGCAGCCCGGCGGCAGCGCAGAGCAAACCGACGCGGTGCATGGCGCGGGCGGAGACTCCGCGTTTGGCGAGGGCGACGAGGACGAAGGAGAAGGCGAAGGCCAGGCCGTTGTAGGTGCTGAAACAGACGCCGCCCCACTCGACGCCGCGCTGGTATTCGGGCGAGCCCGGAGTGCCGCCGAAGATGCTGCGGGCGATCGCCGGGGTGAAGTAGATCCACATGCAGAAGAGCCCGAGCCAGGTGAAGAATTGTACCACGGCGAGGCGGCGCATCACGGGAGGCATTTCCTTAAGCCCGTCCCAGATGCCGCGGAAGAGGTTGAGCTCGCCGCGCGGCTCGGTGCCGTCGGGAGGTATCTCCTTGGTGGTGATAATGGTGTAGAGCACGGCGGTGATGAAGACCGCCGCGCCGAGGTAGAAGGAGAGGTGGACCGATCGCGGGATGACCGAACCGGCGGCGACGCCCTCGGCGATGCCGAGATGGGTGAGTATCCAGGGCAGCGCCGAGGAGAGCACGGCGCCAAGCCCGATGAGCAGGCTCTGCATCGCGAAGCCCACTTTGCGCTGCCGCTCGGGCAACAGGTCGCCGACGAAGGCACGAAACGGTTCCATGCTCACGTTGACGGAGGCGTCGAGGATCCAGAGCAGCCCGGCCGCCATCCACAACGAGGAGGAGTTGGGCATCGCGATCAGGGCCAAGCTGGCGAGGATGGCACCGACGAGGAAATACGGGCGCCGCCGGCCCAGCGGCGTCCACGTGTGGTCGCTGTAGTAGCCGATGATGGGTTGGACGATCAGACCGGTGACCGGGGCGGCCAGCCAAAGCAGCGGGATGTCGCTCTCACTGGCGCCGAGGTATTGGTAGATCGCGCTCATGTTGGCCATCTGCAGGCCCCAGCCGAACTGGATGCCGAGAAAGCCGAAGCTCATGTTCCAGATGGCCGGCAGGGAGAGGGGACGGGTCGGTGTCATGGGACGATGGGTTCGCTGTAGTCGCGGAAGGCGCGGTCGCCGGTGCGTTCGTAGAGTTCGATCCAATGGCGCAGCTTGGCGGTGCGGGCGGGGGAGAGGCGGTCGAGTTCGGCCGTGGTGAAGCGCCACTGCCAGTTGCCGTCGGTGGTGCCGGGGCGGTTCAACGTGGCGGAGGCGGGCAGGTCGAGCAAGTCCTGCATCGGGACAACCGCCAGCCGCGAGGGGGTGGCGAGCAGGGCGCGGATCATCGGCCAGGCGGAGCGCGAGCCCTGGAGCTGGAAGTAGTCCTCGACGCGTGCGGCGTAGGGCTCCGGGAGGCTCTCCAGCCAGCCGCGCGTGGTGATGTTGTCGTGGGTGCCGGTATAGGCGACGCTCTCCTGCGGGTAGAAATGGGGGAGGTTGACGCTGTTGGCGTCGTGGCCGTAGGCGAACTGGAGCACACGCATGCCGGGCAGCCCGGCGGCGCGGCGCAGGGCCACCACCTCGGGCCCGATGTAGCCGAGATCCTCGGCGATGATGCGCGCCTGCGGAAGGGCCGTGCGCACCGCCTGGAAGAACGGGAGGCCGGGGCCCTTGAGCCAGCGGCCGCTGCGGGCATCGGGCGCCCCGGCGGGAATCTCCCAGTACGTATCGAAGCCGCGGAAATGGTCGAGGCGCACGATGTCGTACAATTCGAAGGCGGCACGCAACCGCGCGATCCACCAGCTGTAGCCGGTGCGGGCGAGGTAGTCCCAGTTGTAAAGTGGGTTGCCCCACAGCTGGCCCAGCGCGGAGAAATAGTCGGGGGGCACGCCGGCGACGGCCAGCGGCAAGCCGTGGGGGTCGAGGCGGAAGACGGCGCGGTTCTGCCAAGTGTCGGCGCTGTCGAGAGCGACGAAGATCGGCACGTCGCCGATGATGCCCACCCCGCGCTCGGCGGCGTAGTGCCGCAGGCGGTGCCACTGGGCGAAGAAGATGTATTGGTAGAAGGTGTGGCGGGCGGTATCGCGGCGCACGGATTCGGAGAAGCCGGCGCGCAATTCAGGTGTCCACTGGCGGTAAGGAGCCGGCCAGAGCGTCCAAGGATACCCGCCGAAGTGGGTCTTCAGGGCCATGAACTCGGCGTAGGGTTCCAGCCAACCGGTATGGCGTTGGGCGAACTCCGTGAGCGTTGCATCGCCATCGAGGAGGCAGTCGCGGCCGGTCGCTACGAAGCGGTCGTGGGCTTTGGCCAGGATCGGCCAGAAGAGTTCGTAGAGTTTGCCGTAGTCGATGCCGGAGGCGGAGAGCTCGCGTAGGGGGGCGAGTTCGTCGTGGTGAAGCAGGCCCGCGGCAGCGAGCTCGCCGAGATCGATGAAGTAGGGGTTGCCGGCGTTGGCCGAGAAAAGCTGGTATGGGGAATCGCCGTAACCGGTGGGGCCCAGCGGGCAGATCTGCCAATGGCGCACACCGGCGGCGGCGAGGAAGTCGACGAAGCGGCGCGCGCCGGCGCCGAGATCGCCGATGCCGTGGTCGCCTGGAAGGCTGGATACATGGGCCAGCACGCCGGCACTGCGGGTGGTCAGCCACGAGGGAGGGGAAGAGTCCATGGGGAAGAGGGATGGGGTCGGGGGCGGCGGGCTCAGCGGAGTTCGAAGGTGTGGGCGCGGCCGTCGTCGGCCAGACGCAGGGTCACAGTGCCGGCGGCATCGCGATACCAGCCGGTGGTGACGGCCGTGGGTGCGATCGCGGCCAGCGGTCGGCCGTCGAGGGTGATGCCGGTGAATGTGGCGGAGGAGTGGAGACGGAATTCGAAGTTGCGCGCCGGCGGTTGGTAGGGGCCAACGGGGGCGTCGAGAGAGAGAACGCTGCCAGAGGTGGCCGGAGCGAAGTGGAGGGAGGTGCGGCGGAAGGCGCCGGTGCGATACGCGGGGCTGAGTCCATCGTCCTCGTAGAGCGAGCCGGAGGCGGTGCCCGCGGTGTCGGGATAGACGTCGAAGCGCAGCGGATTCCACGGCTTCTCGCCGACGTGGTTCATCGCCACGGTCGAGGGGATCACGCTGCCGCCGCGCACGAAGAGCGGGGCGTGGTCGAGGGGGGCGTCGACGCGGAGCAGGCGGCCGCCGTCGAGCGGGGCGTTGGTCCAGAAGTCGTACCAGCGGCCGGCGGGTAGGTAGACCTCGCGGGCGCGTTCGCCGGCGTGCAACACCGGGGCGGCCAGGAGGGCGTCGCCGACCATGAACTGGTCGTCGAGAGTGGCGGTGTTGGCATCGTCCTGGAAGTTCAACACCAGCGGGCGGAAGAGCGGCATGCCGGTGCGGTGAGCCTCCTCCAGGGTGGTGTAGAGGAAGGGCAGCAGCCGGTAGCGAAGCTGCAGGTATTTGCGGATGATGTCGGTGTACACCGGGCCAAAGCGCCACGGCTCGTGGTCGTAGTTGTCGATCGCAGCGTGGTTGCGCAGCAACGGGGCGAGGAAGCCGAGCTGGTAGTTGCGCACGAGCAGCTCGGGCGAGGCACGGCCGATGAAACCGGGTAGGTCGGCGCCGACAAAGGTCTCGCCGGAGAGCCCGAGCGAGGCGAACATCGGGATGTTCAGCCGCAGCGATTCCCAGGTGGCGTTGTTATCGCCGGTCCACACCGTCGCGAAACGCTGGATGCCGGCGTAGCCGGCTCGGGTGATCACGAAGGGGCGGCGGTCGGGCTGGAGACGCTCGAGGCCCTCGTAGGTGGCCCGGGCCATGTTGAGGGCGAAGAGATTGCGGTGCTGGGCGTAGGAGGATTTCGAACCTCGATCGTCGAAAACGACGTCGCGCTGCGTGGCGCCGGACTTGTCGATGAAGTCGGACGGCTCGTTCATGTCGGTCCAGATCCCGGCGACGCCATGGTCGGTGAGGGCGCGGTGCAGGCCGCCCCACCAGCGGCGGGCGTCCTCGCGGGTGTAGTCGACAAAGAGCGATTTGCCCGGCCAGACCTCGCTCACGTAGAGCGAGCCGTCGAGGCGCCGGAGAAAATAGTCGTGGGCGGTACCCTCGTTGAAGACGTAGTAACTGCGGTCCTGCGGTGCGAGCTCGGGGGCGCTGGCGGCATCGCTCGCGCCGGCGGCCGGCGGCTGCAGTTTCACTCCCGGATCGACGATGGTGACGACCTTCACGCCCTGGGTGGCGAGGTGCGCGGTGAGGGCAGACGGGTCCGGGAAGCGTACCGGGTCCCAGGTGAACACCCGGTAGGCGTTCATGTAGTGGATGTCCAGGTAGAGCACGTCCAGTGGCAGGTCGTGCTTGCGGTAGAGGCCGGCGATCTGTTCGACCATCGACGCCGGGTAGTAGCTGTAGCGCGACTGCTGGTTGCCGAGCGCCCAAAGCGGAGGCAGCGGCATGCGGCCGGTGAGTTCGGTGTAGCGGCCCAGAACCTTCTGCAGCGAGGGGCCGTGGAAGAAGTAGTAGTCGATTGCACCGCCCTCGGCGGTGAAGTCGGTCGAGTCCTGGCCGGTGAAGCCGAGGTCGAAGGTGCTGCGGAAGGAGTTGTCGTGGAAGATGCCGTAGGCCTGACCCTCCTCCATTCCGAGGTAGAAGGGGATGCTTTGGTAGATCGGATCGGTGCCCTCGACGTAGCCCGGGGTATCCGAGTTCCACATCGTGAAACGGCCGCGGCGCTTTTCCAGGCGGGCCGCCTTTTCGCCGAGTCCGTAGAAGCGCTCTTCGAGCCCGAGGCGTTTGGCGACGGCGATGCGGCCAGTCGCCGGATCACGGGCCATGGGGCGCTGGTCGGCGTTGAGGGTGCGGTGGGTGAGGGCGTCGCGGAAGGAGACGAGGAGGGGCTGGCGCTGCACCACGACCTCAAGCTCCGCCGTGGTGAGGGTGATGGCGGCGGCGTCTTCGGCGAGTCGCCACGCGGGGGCGGGCCAGTCGGTGCGGGCGATGGCCCACGAGTGATCCGTGGAGGGGAGTTGCCCGGGGAAAAGCGCGCGCACACGGACGAGGTCCGGGGCGAGCACGCTGATGCGCACCGTAGTGCCGTCGGTGCAGGTAAGTTCGAGGCCCCGGTCGTGGCGGACCATCGCGAGGACGTCGCCAACGGGTTGGGGTGCAATCCCGCCGAGGAGTGCAGGACAGGTGAAGACCGCAAGGCCCGTGAGCAACGAAACGCAAGCGCGCATGGAGAGGAGAGGGATGGGCGGCGGATCGGACCGATCCGCGCGCTGGTACCTGCGGCCACCGGGACAACCCGGCGGCCGCAGGACGAGAACGTCTAACCAACGATCACGAACAGTCTCGATCAGAACTTGTAGGCGGCGCCGAACGAATAGGAGGCGCCGTATTCCTGGAAGTTGATGACCTGTCGCGGATCGTCGTTGTTGTAGGTGATGAGCGGCTCGTTGGTGAGGTTGTAGCCCTGGAGGAAGATCGAGAGGTTCCGCAGGCGGCTAGCCTTCGGGAAGGTGTAGCTGAGTTGGGCGTCGAAGACGCTCTCGGGCTGGGCCATGGAGAAGCCGCCGCCGGAACTGACATCACCGCCGGGATTCGGGGGGCCGAAGGTGGTGATGTATTGGCGATTCTCGGAACGATAGCGGTTGCTCACGCGAGCCGACCAACCGTAGCGCTCGTAGTAGACCGTGAACTGCGCGACCTTTTCGGAGAGACCGGCCAGGGGAGCGTCCCCTCCGGTCGGTCCCCAGGGCTTGACGGTGCTCTTAGTGAGCGCGGCGCCAAACTGGAGGCCGAAGCCCTTGATGTTCTCGTTGAAGAGTTCGCTGGCGAGCACGAGCGAGAATTCGAGGCCCTTGATGATGCCGCCGTCGCCGTTCATCGGCTGAGAGACGGCGCCCTGCTGCAGCGACGGAGCGCTGGTCGTGGTGAACGGATACCCCGAGAAGTCGGCCAGCGAGTTCTGCTCGTAGATGAAGTTGCGGAGTTTCTTCATGAAACCCGTGAGGGCGAAGTAGCCCTTGCTGTCCTTGAAATAGCGCTCGTAGGAGAGATCCACCGAATCGGCGACCCACGGCCGGATCTTGCTGTTGCCGCCGCCGCCACTCCACGGGCTCTGGGAGAGGTCGGTGGAGTCCGCCTTGGTCGGATCATAACCAAACGTGCGCGACGCGCGCATGTCGTACATGCGGGGGCGGGCGATCTGGCGGGCGACGCTGAAGCGCACGACACTGCTGTCTGTGAGCTCGAAGTTGAGGTTCAGGCTGGGGGAGAACTGCGTGTACTTGTCGCCGTCTTCGACTGCGGCCACGGTGTTGCCATTGGCCGAGTAGCCCTTCGACTTCTGGTCGGTGTGGATGAGGCGGAAGCCCACATTGCCGGTCACGGGAATCTCGCCCGCCTTGGTCTTGATTTCGACTTGCGAGTAGAGCTGGCTGACCTTCTCCCAGATTTGAAAGCGCCGGGCGACAAAGTCGGTGCCGGTGCTTGGCACGAAGTCGAACTGGGCCGCGTAGGCGGCGAGCGGGTCGAAGGCGTAGATGTCGCCCAGGCCGAGGAAGGCCATGCTGGTGGTGCCGACCTTGGTTGGGAGCGGGGCGGTGGAGGCACCGTTCTTGAGGACCGGGAAACCGGAGGGACCTTCGCCGTCCTTCTTGTAGCGATCGGTGTAGTTGAGCCCGATCTCGACGGCCGAGAAGAAGCCGCTGGGGAGCTCATGGCGGGTGAAGAGCTTGGCTTGGCCAAGCATGTCCTTCGATTGAAACGCCTTGTAGTAGCCCGGGGCGCCGGTGGTGGGGAACCTCCACGACTGCCAGCCCTGCGGGTCCGAGAGCCGGAGGATGCTGCCGTCGGCATAGTTGAGGGTGGAGGTGATGACCGGAATGGAGTCGGGAATGAGCTGGACGGTCATCGTATCCGGAGCTGCGGAGGTGCCGAGGGAGCCCACGCCGCTCCAGAGCTCCAGATTTACGTCATTTCTGGACACATACGAGTAGCTGAGGTCGAGCGTAACCGGCCAGTCGGTCTTCTTGCCCAGCTCGAGATTCCAGCCGAGCGCGAAGGGCTTGTCCTTGCGCACGAAGGTGTCGTTGCGCACGACGGGCTGGACGTTGGTGAATGTGCTCTTGGTGATCAGCCCATCCTTTGTGGTATAGCCAGACTGGATCGCCGCTGAGCTCCACCACAACGGGATTTCCATGCCGCGCAGGAGCTGGTTCTCCTCAAACTGGGAGTAGAATACGTCGATGGTGCTGTGGATATTCTCGTTGGGCTTGAACTCGAGCACGCCCATGATGCCGTCGCGGTCGAGCACGCTGTTGCGTACATACGACTTGGTGCCGCCGAGGGCGAGGTTGCCTGCCGCGTCGGTGGGATAGCCCCACGCCTGGAACTGCTCGCCGGCGAAGGGTTTGCTCGAGTGGGAAAACCCGAGGGCGATGCCGACGCGGCCATTGTCGAGCTGGTCGATGTAGGAGACGTTGAAGCGGTTGCCGGTGGCATTGGCGCCCGGCGTGAGGGCGCCTAGTTCGTTCCACTCATAGTAGCCGTTGGCGGCGATGACCCGGCTGGACTTGTCGAGCGGCCGCACGGTGCGCAAATCGATGGTTCCGCGAGGCCCTGGCCGACGAGGTTGGGCGAGGCCGTCTTGTAGACCACCACCGAACTGAGGAGGTCGGCGGGGTACTGGTCGAATTCGATCGCGCGATTCATGCCGGTGGAGACCTGCTCGCGACCGTTGAGCAGGCCGGTGCTGAAGTCGCCGGTGAGACCGCGGATGCTGATGGCCTGGCTGCGACCATTGGAGCGTTGGGTGGTCAGGCCGGTCAGACGGGTGAGGGCGTCGGCGATACTGATGTCGGGCAGCTTGCCGATGTCCTCGGCGGTGATGACCTCGGTGACGACGGTCTGCTTCTGCTTCATCTCGGCGGCGGCCGCCAGGCTGCCGGCGAAGCCCGCGGTGACGGTGAAATCATCCAGCAGGATGATTTCGTCGGCGGGCTTGGCCGGAGTGGCGGAGGTGGCGGTTTGGGCGAGGCCGGCGAGTGGGGCCTGCAGGAGCAGGAGCGAAGCGGCGAGACCTCGGGCGAGGTGGCGCGAGCGGACAGGGTTGTCGGGTGTATTCATGAGGATCGGGGTGAACCGGAGGCAGGACTGAGGGGTTGGGGAACAGTGCGACGAGGAGGGGCGGGGTCGCCGGTCGGAACGGACAACCGTCCTCCGTTGCTGGTCGAGAAAGTGGCGGGCATCCGCGGTTTCGCGACCGGCAACCTCTTGAGAAAACAGCGATGAACCGGAAAAAACATGGATACTGCGGGGGCCAGCGTGGTCGGCGGACCGGGGCGACCGTGGTCATCTGCCGGCGACGGGGCGTCGGTGAATGGTTGCCTGGGTGGAGGTGGGCAGTCGCCGGCGTGGCGGTCCGCCCCAAGTTTTGTCCGGTTCATGCAAGTCCTCTCCCGGGCCGACCGTTTGACCGCGCCCGAGGTGGGGCCACAGTGGGGCTCCCATGAACACGGCGACTTTTCGTATCTTCTGCCTGGTGGTGTGTCTGGCGGCTCTGCGGTTTGGCGTAAACCCCCGAGGCGCCGCCAGTGGTCACGGTGCCGCGGCTCACCCATCCTGGCGCCGGACAGACGATCTACTTCGTGCTCACCGACCGGTTTGCCAACGGCTCGGCCGTCAATGACCGTGGCGGTCTGCCCGGCGGGCCCGACGACCATGGCTTCGATCCCGCGCGGGTTTCCCATTTCCACGGTGGCGATTTTGCCGGCCTGACGGGGCGACTCGACTATCTGAAGAATCTCGGGATGACGGCGGTGTGGGTGACTCCGCCGTTCAAGAACAAGCCGATGCAGCGTGGTTCGGCGGGGTATCACGGGTACTGGATTCTTGATTTCCTGCAGGTTGATCCTCACCTCGGCACCAACGACGAGTTCCGAGAATTCGTCCGCCAGGCCCACGCGCGGAGCCTCAAGGTCTATATGGACATCGTCGTCAACCATACGGCCGACGTGATCCAGCCCACCGGCGGCACCGCCTACCTCGACAGGGCGACCGCGCCGTATCGCGATGCGGCGGGCCGCCCCTTCGACGAGCGGGCGGTGGCGTTCAACGGCCTCAACGCCCCCGCCTCGTTCCCCCTGCTCGCCGCTGAGACGAGCTTTGCCCGGAGGCCTATCGTGCCCGCCGCGGAGGCGTCCGCGAAGACCCCGGCCTGGCTCAACGACGTGACGCTTTACCACAATCGCGGCGACGCGACCTTCGTCGGCGAGAACTCTACCCTCGGAGACTTCTCGGGGTTGGACGATCTCTTCACCGAGAACCCGCGCGTCGTGCAGGGATTCATCGAGATCTTTATCCAGTGGCTGGAGGGGACGGGCGTTGACGGTTTCCGTATCGACACCGCGAAGCACGTCAATGCGGCGTTCTGGCAGGCCTTCAGCCCCGCGCTTCGGACGCGGGCGCGTGAACTTGGCCGGCCTGGTTTCCTCCAGTTCGGGGAGGTCTATAACGAGGCCGGCGATCCGGCGTTTCTGAGCGAGTTCTCCACGGGGATCCCGATCGATACGACCCTCGATTTCGGTTTCTTCGCCGGGGCGCGTCGTTTCGTGGCACAGGGCGGCACGGCCTCCGCTCTCGCCGACTTTTTCGCGCGCGACGACTATTACACCGACCACGACAGCAATGTCCATGCGACGACGACGTTCCTGGGCAATCACGACGCGGGGCGTTTCGCCTATCTGCTGCAACAGGACAATCCCGGGGCGTCGTCCGCCCAGATCGAGGCGCTAGCGCGCCTCGGCCATGGGCTGCTCTATCTGGCCCGCGGCCAGCCAGTGGTCTATTACGGTGACGAGCAGGGAATGATCGGTCGCGGGGGCGTCGACATGCAGGCCCGCGAGGACATGTTCGCCGCACAGTCTCCGGATTTTAGAGCCGCCGCTCTGCTGGGCACTGCGCGCACCGGGGCTGACGACAAGTTCGACGAAAGCCATCCCTTCTTCCGGTTGTTCCGCCAACTCGGAGCCTTGCGTGCGGCCCACCCGGCGCTGCGTACCGGCGCGATGCTGCCCCGGCCGACGGCGGAGCCGGGCCTGTTTGCCTTCTCCCGGATCGAGCGGAGCGAGAGAGTGGAGTATCTCATTGCGCTGAACAACTCCCGCGTTGCCTCGCTCACTGGCGCGGTGGCGACCAGTCAGCCGACCGGAGCGCGGTTCGAACAGATCTTCAGCTCGGTCGCGGACGCCGCGGCGAGGGGCGAGAGCCTGGTGGTCGGCACGCATGGGGAAGTACGCGTCACCTTGCCTCCGTTGCAGTTTGCGGTGTGGCGCGCCGCGGCGGCCCTGCGCGTGCTGGCGACCGCGCCTCAGGTCGCCCTGGTGAAGCCGGCGGCCGGCGCCGTGTTGGCGTTCACCACACACGAGATCGATGGCCAGGTCTTTCCGTCTCGCCAGGAGCTTCGCGCGGAGGTGACCGGGGGCGACGGTGTTGCCGAGGTCACCTTCCTGCTGCAGCGCGCCTCACGGGTTGGAAAATACGAGCTGCTCGGCACCGATGACGCCGCGCCGTACCGGGTGTTCTGGCGGCCGCCGTCGGATCTGGCCCCCGGGGAGGAGTTGACGTTTGTTGCTTCGGTCAACGACCTGCGTGGCCACCGGGCGTGTTCGGAGATCGGAGCTGTGACCGTGTCCGCGCCGGGCATCGCCTTTGGTGTGCCGGGCGCAACGGTGCCGGTCTTCAAGAGGCAGCCGCCGGCTTCGGTCATTGTGGCTAACGGTGCGTCGCTCACGCTGACGGCGGCGGCCGAGGGTCGAGCGTGGTGACGGTTGATGAGGTTGCGGCATCCCGGAATGGCGGCGATTGAGCGAGGTGAGTGTTAGGGCGAGCGTGCGCCATCGTTGACTTTGTTCTTCGCGATACATCCGGTTGTGGGTGAACCACGACGATGCGACGGCGTTCTGGGCGTGGCCGGTGCGACCGCTTATCCTCACGGCCGTTAGGATAAGCGGTCGCTGTCTGGTATCCGGGGCATGGCGCCCGCTTCGTCGGGCCGGAACCGCTTGAGTTCACGGTCGTGAACTTAAGCGGTCGGTGTAGGCGTGTCGCGGCCCTCTGCTGCTGGTGGTTTGCCGGTCACTGCCGGGGCGTCTCGTGCAGCGCATTCGTTGACGACAGCGCCACGATCCTCGGGGGATGGTGGTGAGTCCGAACGCCAAGCCGGGCCGCGTTTGCTCATTCCACGATCGTGAACGAACCCTGGAGCGTGGCGCGCGAGTCTCCGCCCACCCACACATCGAAGGACTCCGACTCGAGCACCCAGCTGCGCGTCGCCTGACTCCAATACTGGAGCTCGGCGCGGCTGAGCGTGAAGGTCACGGTGCGTTTCTCGCCGGGGGCGAGGTGGAGTCGCTCGAAGCCCTTGAGCTCGCGCACCGGACGCGCGGTGCTGCCGGCCTTCTGGTGGAGGTAGAGCTGCACCACCTCGTCGCCAGCCACCTTGCCGGTGTTCTGCACGGCCACCGCGACCTGCAGCGACTGCCCGTCCTTCAACGTGGTCTTGTCGAGCGCGAGATCCGAGTATGCGAAGGTCGTGTAGCTCAGGCCGTAACCGAACGGATACAGCGGGGCTGAGGTCGTGTCGGCGAAACGCGAGGTGAAGAACTCGTCGTCCTCGCGCGAGTGGGTGGCGGGGTGGTTGTAGTACTGCGGGCAGTGGCCGGTGCTGCGCGGCCAGGTGACGGGCAGCTTGGCGCCGGGGTTGACGTCGCCAAAGAGGAGGTCGGCCACGGCGTTTCCGCCCTCCGTGCCCGGGAACCACGCCTGCAGGATCGCAGGCACGCGGGCCGCAGCCCAGGTGATGTCCAAGGGCCGGCCGCTCAGCAGCACCAGCACCACCGGTTTGCCGGTGGCGACCACGGCCTCCAGCAGCAGCTGCTGGTTGCCCTGGAGCGCGAGGGTGGAGGCCGAGGCGGCCTCGCCGCTCATGTTGGCGCGTTCCCCAAGCACCAACACGACCAGTTCGCTGCGCCGGGCCAGGGCGACGGCCCGCTCCAGTTCCTGCTGCATCTCTCCGGCGGAGAGGCCGGCCGGGGCCTTCTTGCCCTCGCGGGCTTCCCACGGCATCGGGTACGCGCGTTGCATGTCGCCGCCGCGGGCGAACTCGACCGAGGCGCCGGGCAGCTTCGCGCGGATGCCCTCGAGCACAGAGACCGCCGGGCCGCCCTCGACCGCCCAGGAGCCCTTGATGTCGTCGACCGAGGCGCCGAGCGGGCCGAGCACCGCGACGGAGCGCAGGGTCTTGGCGAGCGGGAGCGCGCCGGCCTCGTTGCGCAGCAGCACCATCGAGCGCTGCGCGGCCTCGCGGGTGGCGGCGCGGTGGGCGGGAGCGCCGCAGACGGCGGCCTTTTTATCCGGATCGCCATAGGGTGACTCGAACAAGCCGAGACGAATCTTGACCGAGAGGATCTCGCGCACGAGTGCGTCGACCACGGTGAGCGGGATCTTGCCGTTTGTCACCAATTTCTCAGCATGCTTGTGGTAGGTCATGCTGCCCATGTCCATGCTCACGCCGGCGAGCAGGCCGCGGCGGGCGGCGTCCTCTTGGTCGCGGGCCAGGCCGTGCACCGCCAGCGCGTGCACCGCCCAGGCGTCGCTGATGACGAAGCCACGAAAGCCGAGCTCGCCGCGGAGGATGTCGCGCATGAGCCAGACATTACCGCTGGCCGGCACGTCGTTGAGGCACATGTACGCTGACATGACCGTGCCCACCCCGGCATCAATCGCGGCTTGGAAGGGTGGCAGGCAGACGTTGCGGAATGTGCCGTCGGAGAGATAGCAGGAGTCGTAGTCTCGCCCACCTTCGGCCGCGCCGTAGCCGGCGAAGTGCTTCACGCTGCCCACGATGCGACCGGGCGTGCCGAGCTTGGGCCCCTGGAAGCCGAGCACCTGCGCGCGGGCCATGGCGGCCCCGAGGAACGGGTCCTCGCCAGCCCCTTCGACGATGCGGCCCCAGCGGGCGTCGCGGGCGATGTCGACCATCGGCCCGAAGGTCCAGTTGATGCCCGAGACCGAGGCCTCCTTGGCGGCGATCGCCTGCGCGCGCTCGACCATCGCCGGATCCCAACTCGACGCCATCGCCAGCGGCACCGGGAAGGTATTCGCGTAACCATGGATCACGTCGAAACCGAAGAGCAGCGGGATTCTCAGCCGGCTCTCCTTCACAGCGATCTGTTGCAGGCGCTTGATCACGGCCACATCGACCGTCCACAGCACCGAGCCCACCTGTCCGTTGCGGATGAGGTCCTCGGGCGCGAGGTTCTCGGGCGCGACTGGATTGGGCCCGATCTGGGTGAGCTGGCCGATCTTCTCGGCGAGGGTCATCTGCGCGAGCAGGGTCTCGACGCGGCGGTCGACCTCGGCATCGGCGACGAGTGCGGACTGGAGCGGGGCAGCGGCGGCGCAGGCCGACCAAACGGCAAAGGCCAGGGCGGCGAACTGGAAACGGCGCCGCAGGGGGTGTGGCGCGGGAGGGGCGAGTCGGGGAAGGAGCATGGACGGAGGCGATTGAGAAGGAGGAGCAGGACCGGTGAAGCCGGGCGAGCGAACGGTGTGAGCTTAGCATCGGTACTGGTGGGGAATGAATTGCCTGCGGGCCGAAATACCTACGATATCGGCCGATGCGCTCCATCATCGGCTCTGCCGCCCCGCTGATGCCCATGACCGGCTACTACAATGGCCGGGGCCGCGCCCACGAGTGGGCCGAGGGCAACCTGGAGAACTGGAACGGCTACTTCACCCTCCGCGGCACTGGAGAAATCGTGTTTTCGGGGGAGAAGGTGCGCACACAGGCCGGGGAGTTCCTGCTGCTCGCGCCCGGCGTGCCGCGTACGTACCGGGTCCCCCTCCCGAAGGAGGGCTGGGAGTTTTACTGGCTGCATTTTCGGGCGACTCCGCGCCTCAACCACACGCTTGACTGGTTCGATCGGCGCAAGCCCTGGCAGATCCATCCCGTGGCCGATGTCTCGCTGCGGGTGCGCATCGCGGCGACGCTGGAGGAGGCCCATCATCTCAACCTCGGCAGCCCCGATCTGCCCGGCCGGGAGGCGATCCTGGAGTCGATGCTGGAGACGGTGATGCTCCGTATCGCAGCCTCGGATTCCCAGCGAGGGCCGGCCCCCTTGATCGACACGCGCATCGAGGGCGTGCTGGAGCGTTTCCACTGCGATATCGCCGCGAACACCGACGTGGGTGCGCTCGCCCGGGCGGCGGGGTTGTCCCGTTCGCAGTTCTGCCTGCTGTTTCGGCGGGGGACGGGCTGTTCGCCCCAGCAGTACATCGAGGAGCGCCGGTTGGAGATGGCGGCGTATTATCTGCGCACAACGGCGCAATCGGTCACCGAGGTCGCCGAGATGGTCGGTTTCCGCAATCCCTTCTATTTCACGAACCGCTTCAAGCGCCGCTTCGGCAAGAGCCCGAGCCTCTACCGCAGCAACCGGTCCGGCGATACGAGGACGGTTCCGGTGCCGACAACGGGGGCCGGGGCCCTGCGGGCACTGCGGCAACCGCGGAGGGAGAAGCGGGGAAGGGGCATCGGGGCGAATCCAATCAGGCTTGCGGTGGTGTGATTGCCGGAAGGGGAGCCGCCTTGCCGTGAATCACCGGATTCCGGCCCGGTCGTGGCGTGCGGCCGCGGGGTTTGCCCGTCCCCGGCGGTGGCGCCGACCACGGCCGGACTGCGCAGCTGGAATGCGTGAATACGGTTCAGGTGGCGGTCGGGGTCGCGCCACCGTGGGCACCCCAAAGGCGGCGCTGCAGTTCCACGAAGCGCGTGACGATGGGGCCGTGGGCGGGATGGCGGCCGTTGGCCACGATCTGGCGCCCGCCGATCCAGACCTCGCGGATTGCCCGCCGCTCCAGCGAGAAGAGCAGGTTGCTGGCGAGCGCACCGTGTTCGGCCCCGGCGATGGAGGGATCGTAGAGGTTGACGGTGAGGAAATCGGCGGGGCGTCCGGCCTCGATGGCGCCACTGGTGGCGCCAAGGCTGCGGGCTCCGGCCGCGGTGGCCGCCTGCAATAGCGGCAGGGTCACATCGGGGGCGAGGCCGGGACGCAGCGGCCGGGCCTGCCGCAGTTGGTAGTCGACCAGTCGCGCCTCCTCCAGCAGGTCGATCTGGATCTGGCTGCCGGTGCCGAGCGAGAATGCGACGTTGGCGGCCAGCAGGAGGTCGGCCGGCGCCAGCCCGGTACCGAGGTTGCGCGCCGTGGTCGGGCACAGGCAAACCCCCGCACGGGCGGTAGCCAGCAGCCGGATCTCCTCCTCGGCGAGGGGGTGCGAGTGCACCACGGTGAGACGTTTGCCGAGCAGCCCGTGCTCGGCCAGCAGCGCCACCGGGCTGCGGCCGTGTGCGGCGAGGAAGGCTTCGTGCTCGGCGGGCAACTGCGGCAGGGGGACATGCAGCCGCAGCCGCTGGGCATGGGCATAGGCGGCCATGGCCTTGAGCTCGTCGGTCGACACGGCGCCCAGCGTCAGCGGGGCGATCCCGGTCCAGACGTCGTCGCCGGGGTGGTGGCGCTCTACGTACACCCGAAGGGCTTCGGCCTCGCGCAGGTAGTGTTCCACCGAGGCGTCGCGTTGTCGTGGATGGTCGGATTCGAGGGTCCCTTCGGAAAGTTCGCGGGTGCAGGCGGTCCGGAACAGGGTCAGGCGGATGCCGACATCGCGCGCGGCGCGCAGCAACTGGTGGGCGAGGGGATTTGGCTCGGGCCACGGGCTGCCATCGGGCTGGTGGTGGAGGGAGTGGAACTCGCCCACGCAGGTGATGCCGGAGATCAGCATCTCCATGAAGGCCATGCGTGCGGTGTCGTACACGTCGGCTGCGGTGAGGGTGCCGGAGAGGCGCGCGTGTGCGGCGTGCCAAGTGTTGAGCGAGTCGCGTTCCGCGTGGGAGCGGTGCTCGGTGCGGCCGCGCAGGAGGCGGTGCAGGCAGTGCGAATGCCCGTTGACCAGTCCCGGCACGGCGGCCTGCCCCGCCAGGCGGTGGGCGGTGGCGAGGTCGGCCGGCTCGCGCGAGAAGCGCGTGATCCGGCCCCGGTCGTCGGCAAAGAAGGCCAGACCGGACTCGAAGCGGTCGCCGGTGTAGACGCAGTCGGGCAGCCAACCTTTCTCTCGCGGAATGGCGCCCACGGCGGGCTTGGCGGGAGTTGGGGCGGGTGGGGGGGGCGTTCGCGTCCGTTCATGGGGTGGGTTCGGGCGACGAGCAGAAGCGAACCCCCGTGCCAGTGCAATGTTCCTCCGGCACCGGCCGATGGTGGGTTAGGCCAACGGAGCGCCGCGAAGAAGATGCGAGCCGGTCGGCGGGTTGTTTGCGCAGAAGCAAGGCGAAGCCGCCGATGATGCGCAGGGGAGCCCGCCTGTCTTTAGGCACCAAGGACGAGAAGGCCTCAAACGCGCGCAGCGGCCAGCCGAGGGCGCCGCGGTGCAGTGCATGAGCCTCATGCTCGGCTTCGACGAGGGCGCCGGGTTGGTCGGCTGAGGGGCGCCGGGGCCTGGGGGCGACGGTTTCACCAGAAATGTTGCCGCACCGCAGTCGGTGCCCGAATCTGGGGGCGGTATGGCCCTCCAAGCGATCGAGTTCACCCAGTTCTCCGCCCGCGTCTTCCAGCTCTTCGACCGGCAGTGGATGCTGCTGACCGGCGGTGATTTTGCGCGCGGTGAGTTCAACACCATGACGATTTCGTGGGGCAGCCTCGGGATCGTCTGGGGCCGGCCTTTCGTGCAGGTGCTCGTGCGGCCGACGCGTCATACCCACCAGTTCATGGAGCGGTTCGACACGTTCACGGTGACGGCTTTCCCGGAGCAGTACCGGGGGGCCCTCAACCTGCTGGGCGTGAAGTCGGGTCGCGATGGCGACAAGATCGCGCAGGCCGGGCTCACTCCGATGGTGTCGACAAAGATCGCGGCGCCGGCGTTCGCCGAGGCGGAGTTGGTGCTGGAGTGCCGCAAGCTGTACCGCGATCCCCTCGAAGCGCAGGCCTTTCTCGACCCGAAGATCGAGGCGAACTACCCGCAGAAGGACTACCATACGGTCTATTTTGGCGAGATCGTGGCGATCCGCGGCGAAGCGAAATACCGGACCGGGTGACGGGCCGACACGGGCCCACGGGTGCCATCAAGGGAGCGTTTATCCATGAGCCTTGAGCCAGGCCGCCAACAAAAAACCCCGGGGATTCCGGGGTGTCTTTGTCACTCGAAGGTGAAGTACTGGGTGCGCATCGAGTGCGCCGCGCTACTCTCCTATGAAAGTGGCGCCCTCACGGGGCGCCCACTACATAGGAGGAGCAAAATCGTTTCCAACAGAATTCATACAAAAAGGCCCTCAAACAGGCCTCTTTCGAGCCCTTGAACCCCGCGACTGCCTCGCCTACGTTCCAACCCCCGCAAGACGTTCGCGCTGATCGCCCCCGGACTCACACCGGGGGCTCTCTCTTGGTCGGGAAGTGGGCAGCGTGCGGGCGATGCCCGAGGTGTCGGTAGAAGAGCGGGAAGGATGGAGGCGACCGATTGAGGTCAGGGGCGCCGGGCCTCCGGCTCGGCCGAAGAGGACGGGACTGTTCCCGGCGTTCCCTGTAGTGGCTATTGGTTCGGCCGATTCTCTGGTATTCGTATCGGCACTGATGGATCTTCCGGCGGAAGCTTCTCCTTCCTTACGGACGAGATCATGCTCACCGGGCGTGATTCCCATCTAGCCCAATTTGCAGGTGACGTAGATAATCTGATCTCCCTCCGATCCTTCCATCCCAAAAACATGTGAGTGGACGGCGCGCAGGCTGAACGACTCATCGCAGCGGTCACCTCTGGCGAACAGTGTCTCTAAAATCTTTGGTCTTTCGCCCATCGCTTGCAGGCTGGCCAACGCCTTACTGTCGAACTCGGCCGTCCCTGGGTAGAGCGAGCTCTCGATACGAAGCGTCTCGCAAATTCTAGCGGTGAATGGCGCCTTCTCGCCGGCATAGGCAAAGTGGGCGAGCGAGAGCAAAAGCGGGATAATGATCGCGGGGTGTCTCATGGCTTTAGGCGAACACTACAGGTGTTAAATTCCGGACACCGGACAGCGATTGAAAATGCGACGTGATCCCGGCATTGGCACTGGTGTCTGGTTAGGCTACTTCTGGGAGATTTTGTAGCTCACAACAGTGTAAAGATCATCGAGTTGCTTCTTTGCTGTAAGGTTGATGATCAAAGGAAAAAGCTTTCCGACCGGAGTGGCATTAGCATAAGAGGACTTCAATGACTGGTCGATCGAGAGATCGGATATACCATCGCCTGATCTCTGTGTGAAATAGAACCCACAATTCAGAAACTGTTTCCAAACTGAAATCCAGAACACTGTTTTCTCCTTACGGGTCATCTTGCAGATCCATGCTCCACCATCTCTGTAGAACCGCCACTCAGGTGAGATGTCATAGGGGGGGGTGGACAGCGTCTCAGTGAGTGTCTCATAGATCGAGAACCAACGCCCAAGTTCGTTCTTCAGGTTGTCGGCATTCAGGTCGAGATCCGGCGAGGTGAGTAGCTTCTCTGGTTTCATTGTTTTCCAACGTTCAAAATGTGCCACTCGGCCCATAGAGCCGAGTTGGCTCTGGCGGCCGGTGGGCTGTTATTGTAAATTCATTGCAGTAAGATAAATTTGAATCAGCTTGACCGCGCATACGAGGGTCAGAAATACGAACGCAAGGAAACCATACAGGCCGCCAGGGAAACTCGTAAGAAGCGCGACAAAAACGAACCGCACGTATGACCAGAAAAACCGCTGCGTGATCAAGGAATATGAATCGAACGATAGCCGTATCAATCTTGGAATACGCCGCCAAACATTCTTGAGCGTGGCGGTCGTAACGAGATAGTGTGTCTTGCGCATCACTCGATAAGTGCTGCGCTCTATAGCGGTCCGGTTAACGTGGGATTTAGCAAGTAGCCGAGCCTGGTATGCCTCAAGGCGTTTTTCGATCGATGTCGCTGCCGACTTGGCAAAAACTGACCCGCCGATAAAAAGAGCTGTGAACACCTCAAATACGAGCCGAAGCGACGCTGCCCAGCGACTTAGCCAAAGCTGATGCTGATGAAGAACCGAGTGAAGGGACGGAAGAAACCTATCTGACACGACGTGGTCAACGACATCGGGGAGGGATAAAGCTGCGCAAGATAGCAAGGTGAGAACGGCCAACACCAGCCAAACGATTTCAATAGGCCTCCTGTAGGAGAGGCCCATCGGGAAGACAATCATGCGCGCAATAGTTCTAGCGATGTGCATGGAATGACACCTAACGCCTTAGATCAGACCTTTCGTGCGGTGGCACACATAGCGGCTCCGCCGCGACTGTGGCACTGCACGAAATCGTCTGTAACGACTGGTTGGGCTCATTTTCTTTCTTTGTATGCCCATTCATTGATTCTTCGAAAGCGTGTCGATTTACGCATATCCATAAGAGTCCAAGGGACACCGAATGATTCATGTAAAATGGATTCTGATTCGTGGATGAAGCTTCGAGTTTTCGTAATCGCGGCGTCAATAAACTCTGTAGAGATCTTGATTCTGTTTTCAACGCATAGTGAGGCGGGATTAGGATAAATGCTTGCTAGGCTTAGGAGCATATCTTCGTCGTATACTCCATCCCTATGAACGAGGCAGTTCCGCAAAAGAATAAGCGCTTCAGGACCTTTGCTCAGCGGAAATCCTAGTTCTTTGGCGATAGTTCTTAGCTTCGACAAATTATAGCTTAACAGATCTTCAATCTGTGAAATCTCATCATCAGATATCTTTACGGTGGAGTCTTTCAATGCGCCCAGCCGAGTGCGAATTCGTCCACCTATCTCGCTTTCAAGTTCCAGGCGACGTAGCGCCGTTATGGTAAATCTCAGAATGACGTCGTTCGTGATGTCTGCTAACCGGCACACGATGCCCTCCATCTGATAGTCGAAGATCTCGTGGTTTGTGTCGTCGGATGTTGTAAACTGACGTGTATCAGCTGTGTGCCAGAGAATTACTTCTAGGTTTATTATTTTCGTTCCAGCGCGAACCCCATCTAGATTTACAGCGATTCGCTTATCTCCGGCGGGCGGCAGGATAGCTTGCGCGGTTCTCGACTTAGTAAAAATACTCCGGAGCCAATTCATATTATTGCCCAACGTTAAAGATCAGGAATGACGGGCACCGGGCTCCGCCGTAGGAAGGGACTCCTCCCCGGAGTTCCCTCTAGTGTCACTTCAGGTTAGGCTCCGTGGTTTGGTTCATGTGATCGGGCTATTCAACCTTGCGACAACACTATCTGAGTCACTGCCTTTCCAGGCTTGTAACAAATCAAAACCCTTGGTCGTTAATGAGACCATATAAATGAGAATAGGTCCATTCTGCATAAATAGACTAAAATCAGCTAAGCCGGAAGAAATCAATCTGGCGAACTTAAGAACACCGTCACCACTAACCCGCAAACTTGCCGACTGCGGATTACTCCAAGAAAAGCAAAGATCGATCGATTCGCTTATCAAAAGCGTGGCTCAACGCCATCAACGTAGTCTTCCATGCTCTAATTGATTCTCTGCGTATAACTTTTCTGTGGTATAACGCATGGCATGTAGGACAAAGAGCCAAAAGATTGTCGCTTGTGTCGCCGCCTCCTTCGCTGACCTCAACAATATGGTGGAGATCAAGCGCCAGTATTCCGCGACAGGTCGGCACTGCACAGCGATAGCCAGCTTGGGTCAGCACCGCAGTGGTAATATCGATTGGGATGTGTTTTCGGTCGGACATGTATTATGTATTTTGCCTAGCGCATCCTTTTATTCAAGACGAACCGTGGACGTCGATGGGGGAATAGACGCTTCTACCGGCGTTGCGCAGTAGTGACTGGTTCGGCTCTGCTTTCATTTATAGATTCCCAACTGGAACCCCTTCGCATCAATAATCACTTCTTTGACGCTTTCGAAGTCCGGCTTGAACGCCTGCCTATTCATTCGTCCCCTGAACTCTTTAAGCTGAAGCTCCTTCTTTTCTCCGGGTGTCCACACACCAGCAATCTCCAGGATCGCACCATTGAATGCATCATTAAGAATAACCGTCGGGCTATTCCACGGGGCATCGTTCCCATTCGTGATGCTAACAACTTCATGGCCGATCTGAACGCGTGCGAGGAGTTTTGGTTTGGCAGAATCTACAGCCATCCAGATGACAATGGCAGCGCCGATGTCCGATGAACAATAGGATCTTTTTCATTTCTTTTGCCGAGCGATTCAGGTGTGCCATGCCGGGCGCCTGGCGGTGATTGGAAACCGGGCACTTTCCCCGGCATTGGTACTGGTGACTGGTTCGGCCATTCTTTTCATCGATCTGTGATGGCGTTCAGAAGCATCGTGGCAGGTTCTGACGGAGCACGACGAACAAACTCCGCGATGGCCTCGATCACTTCTTTTTCTTCGGGCGATTCGCGCGAAAGAGCTCGGGCGCCAGGCAACGAGGGATAGCCGGCCCCGACAAACACGACTCGCTCGTTCTTTGTTTTCGGGATGCGGCCGTCGACTCGATGTCGAATTCCTCGACCGTCATCGAGAACCACTTCAGGACGCCACGGTGCCCCCGTCAGCGGCAACTGCACTGGTAATGAACGTGCGGATCTTCATCTTCTGCCGAACAGTGAGATTTACCCAGCACTGGTAACGCTTTGCCGGAAGGTGCCGAGGCGGCTGGGGCGGGAGAAAAACTGGAATCGGTGGACGCAAGTTATTGCTGACTAACAGTTCGAAAGCTCGGGCGGGGGCGGGAAGAAGCTCGGTGATGTGTTTGCCTCGTTGAAAGGGCGCCGGCAGAATCGTTAACCGCGCGGGCATGGCTAAAAACGGGGGAAACGCAGACCGGGAACGGCGTCCGCCTCGTTCGCGAACTGGAAGCAAGGGCTGTCGGGCAGCAGCCTGGCACCGGCCGCTACAGTGGGGTGCCGGCGCGAGATCCTCGCGTTCCTGCACCACTGCTGAATCCACCATGTGGGGGCGAGGATCATCTCTCGAAAGGCGTATCGCTCATTCCGGGAGACACAAGGAAGAATTGGCTGGGCAATGAGGGAATGAAGAACGTGGAAACCATTCCTGTGAATGAACCAAACCGAGACGAAGGAGGGTCGCAGGCTTGGCTTCAGTTTAGCCTTGCCGACTTCCCCCAGCGGGCAGGCCTCGGTTGCTGAGCCAAACCTTCGCCTGGTGCATCCGCAGCCGGGCGCCTTGCATTCGCCCAGGCCCCAATTCCCGGCCGGTGACCAGTAGGGACACGCGGCGCAGGCCCCGCGGCGGGCCTTGCGTACGGCCCCAGGCGCCAACTCGCATCCGCCCGCCACCCATCGCCGGACCGCGCGCTTGAGGTTGGCCAGCTTGAGCGCTGCAGGTGTCATTGCCGGCAGGACCGGCGCGGCGGGATCCGCTGGCGGGGCATCGAGGTCTGGGCGGTGGACAATCACCTTCACGCCGCGGGGGTAGTCGAGAAGGAGACCGCCTTGACCCATGACGAGTAACCGCGGGCAATCGGGATCTCCGACCAGACCAGAGCCCCAGTCCTGCTGGCCGTGAGGGTATCGGTCAGGGTGGCGTAGAGGGTCCAGGCGCCGGCCGGGTAGGCCTTGCGGTGAAGCTCCATTGTGACGTCGTAGGCGGCGCCGGGGTTGAAACCGTTTTTCGTCCGCCTGAATTGGGCGCGGTGGTACTCGTACCCCTGCCCGTAGGGCTTTGCCCCGCCCAGGCCTCGCAGAGCGCCCCTTGCGAGGCGAGCGGGTCGGGGAACTGTCCTTGCGCTTCCCACCCGGTCCATCCTGGAGCTTCGGAAAGGGCGATCCCGGCGGCCTCCGTCCACTTGGTCCCGAGCGTTGCCGTGGCGGTGCCGGTCACCTTGTAGCCGTAGCCGCCGGACTTCGTAGCAGGCGCCCGTGCCGGCCATGTCTGCACGGTCGCGGTGGTGGTTTCGGTGTAGTTTTCCGGCGGCGGGGCCGCTGGGCATGTTCAGGCCGGGGTTCCCGCATCCGTTATCCGCGCCGTTGACCGTGACGCCTCCGGACCACGTCCCGGTCGCGGGGTCGAAAACGCACGCCCCCGCGTAGGTGTAGACGTCTTGGCCGAGGTAACCCTCGGCGCAGTCGCCCGCGGTGTAGACTTTCGATGTCAACGACCCGCTCCAACTGTGGGGAGAGGTAGAAGTCGAACCTGTTGTCGCCCGTGAACGGAGGCAACCCAGCCTCCCGGTATCCTTGCCCCAGGAAGTTGAACTCGACCATGTCGACGGCCGGCACGGTGCATTGCGCGCAGAAGGCGACGGCGAAGAGGCCGGTGTCCTGGGGGGGCCATTTCATCGTCAGAACCCCCAAAAATTATAGCTCCCGGCCGCGGTCACCGTCGACCCCGTCCAGGTCCGGCCGCACGCGTAGAACCGCAAGGAGTGGGTTGCCAGTTGGGTGATCTCGCCGGCCGCGAAGCCGCCGTCGATTGCGACAACGGCAACGGTCGCGAGGGTGAGGTAGGCGTGCGTGTTGGTGTTCGCCGGTTGGGCGCCGGAGGTCTTGCTGATCGTGGTGGCTGTGATGGCGCGGCGGCGGACAGCGTCACGTCCAGGTAACCCGCCATGTCCCCGCGCTCGTCAACGTGCTCGGTCGGGGTGACCCCGTCGGGATGGTGTCGTTTACGGATCCGCCTGGATCTTCACCTTGCGACAACCCCGGCCGAGGCGTCGGAGACCTGAACGGGTGGTTGAGCGTGACCGGCGGGGACCCCTGGGGCGGGATGGACGCCGAGACGGTCGTGCCGACCGTTGACCTCTGAACGCGCACCCCAGGCCCGCCGCGGACCTCAAGAGAGCGGACGTAGCGGAGGAGGGCGTTCCAGTCCTTGGCGCTGATCGATTGGCCCGGGGTGACGTCGTTGGGGAGGTTCATGCGGAGAAGATTTCGTCCTTGTCCAGGAGGACCTTCCGGGCGCCGGTCCATTCTTCTTGGCGCGTCCAGTCGGTTGACCGGGTTCCCTGTTTGAAACGCGGTCGGTGGTTTTCAGCCACTCGTATCCGGCCGGGGCGTAGGGTGGGGCGGATGACTTTTGCCCAGCGTCGGCGGAGCTCGGCGCGGCGCTCCCGCGGTATCGGGTCGTCCGGCGGACCACGGGGGCGAAGTCCAGGAATGACTCGACGCCGCGTAGGCGCAGGCGGGCGAACGCCTTCGCACCTGTCGTCTCTGTTCCCGCCAGGGTGAGGAGGGAGCCGGTGGGCTGCCCTTCGTTGGTCCGGAAATAGAACTGAAAGTTGCTCTTCGCCGTCGCTTCGAGCTCGGCTTCCCAGGCGGTGACCGCCGCCCAATCGCCGGCCTGGAATCCGGCGAAGACGGGGTGCTGGCGTAGGTTCTTCTCGATCTGGACTTGGTCGATTTCGAAGAACGGGTACTGGTCGTCGGTCACCTCTGCGGTCGCCGTCGCGAACGACTGCATCGTCGACACAATCACGTCGGAAAACGCCGAGGTCCCGATCTTGTTCGAGCTAGTCGCCTCCACGAGGTTCCCCTCGAACGCGGCGCCGATGCCAGGGACCAACGGCGCGAGCGTAGCGGTGGGTCCGCGCATCGCGTACGTCCGGCGGATCCCGCCGGAGTCGACGGTCTGGGTGGGGTAGTCGGGGCGGAGGTAGTCGATAAGTGGCATGGGTTCAGTTGGCGAAGGCGGCTTGCGTGGCCGCTTTCTGGTTGCGGGTGTTGACGCTGATTTGCTTCAGCGATTCGTGAATCCCCTTCAGGAGGTCGGTTTGCCGGCGCTGCTCCGGTTGGACCTGGGCGCCGGTCGCGAGGCCAATTCGTGAGTAGCTGTCGCTCGGGGTTTCGAGTGCGGTCAAGGTGGGCTTCGGGCGCAGGTCTGCGTTGAGCTTCTGCTGCTTGTCGTGGTCCCCGAAATAGAGGTCGAGGAGGTCTTCCACCTGCTTTGCCTTGTCCTGTTCCTTCTGTAGTTGGAAGAACGGGTCGGCATTGCGGCGGGCAATCTTGTCTTCGCGCTCCTTCATCGCGGCGAAATAGTCCGTGTTCTGCTTGTCCCACGCCTTCTTCTCGGCCGCCCGCATCTTGGCCATCACCGGATCCTCGGCCGTGCCCAATTTGCTTCCAGGGAGGATGAACCCGTTGGGCTCGCTGTTCCGAATGTCGTTCTTGAATTTCGCTTCTTCGAGCTTCGGGATTAGGCCCAATTTCTGGGCGGCCTTGCCGGCAAGTCCCAGAGCTCCATGCGAGATGGCCTTGTCGATATTCCCCCAGCCGATGGCCTCCCCGAGATCCTGAAATCCGCGGGTGGGGTCGATTAATGAAACTGCCAGAACCTTGGACTTGAGGACCAAGCGGTCCACTTTGTCTCCAAAATCGTCGAGCAGCTTCAGTTGCTGGTCGGTGATGATCATTCCGGCGCTATTTCGGGCCAATCCTTCCACCCCACCGGCTGCCGCGATGTCGGCAAGAGTCGTGCGCAGCTTCGGGCCGATCTTCGTTCCGAAGATTTCGGAGGCGATGTTCATTGCCTGCTGCTGGTTTCTCGCCCCGGAAAGGCTCTTTGCCACGACCTGCCACTTCTCTTCCATGGAGAGGGCTTTCAACCCCTCCGACGAAAGTCCGAGTTTGTGAAGGCTGTTGTTCAGCGGGTCCGCTCCGTTGGTGGCGGCGCTCTCGAATCCCTCGCGCATCTTCTCCGATGCCTTCGCGACCTCCTCCATGGATACGCCGTTTTGCATGGCGGCCGCCGAAATGGCCTGGAGGCCTCGCGGCGTGAGGTTGGCGACCGACGCAAGGTCCGTGATCTGCCCGCCTAGATCGACCACGGACTTCCCGAAGGCCACGACGGCGCCGACGGAAAGGCCAACCCCGAGCGCTCCACCGATGCCGCGGAGGGCGTCGTTGATGCCCTTCCCCTTGGACTTCGCAACGGCCCCGGCGCGGTCAAGCTCCTTGGTGAACTGGACGGCGTTGGCCGTGACGAGCGTATTGAGCCGGGCGATGGTGATGTTCTTGGCCATGGTGTTATTTCTGCCGAAGTAGCTTCTTGGTGCGCTTTGCCAGGACTCGATTCATTCCCTTCTGGAATCCGACTTCCATCATGGCCGAGGCGGTCGCCTGTCCCTCGGCGGTGCCAGGACGCATGAAGGGGAACTCCTTCACCCGGCCGCCCTTGCGGTCGACGTGCCCGAACTCGATCAAGTGGGCGTAACGGGAGGGGCCCGCCGCGTCGTTCTGCCCGTGTCCTTTCTTGAGGCGCTTCCCGCCCTTGTATTGCCCCCCCGACTCCGGGCCGATGACGGCAATGGCCGTGCCCTTCCGCTTCCTCTTTCGGACCACTGCCACGATGCTCTTCTTCAGGTTGCCGTCCTGGACGCGGACCCGCGCCCGGATCGATCGCACGATCGGCTTGGCGCCCTCCTTGACCATGTCCGCGATGACGTCGGCTTGGACGTCGGCGGCGATGCCTTTCAACGTTTCGACCAGTCCGTCCACGAGGGACATGTCGAATTCAGCCCGCGCGACTCGGTCGCTCTTCGGCTTGGCCATTACTCGGCCCGCCCTTCTTCTGCTTGGCGAAGGCGGCAAACTGTATTTCCAGAATCCCGTCGCGCATCTCCTGGGCGGCCGCGCGCGCCTTCTCCTCTGCCTTCACCTGGGCGGGCGTCTTCGGCAAGAAATCCCGCGGCGAGAAGGGCAGGGCTTTGTCGGCGTGACTCCATTTTGAATTCAGTGCGGATGCGGTTGCCAGAGCGAATTCATTGCTTGCCGTCCTCCCAGACCTTGGTGAGGGCGGCGACTTGGGCCGGGGTGTAGCGGCGAACTCTTCGTCGGAGAGGTGGAGGTTGATGCGGGCGAACGCCCAGCGCTCGATCAACCCGCGGCGTTTTTTGAGGCCGGTTCCTGCCCGGCGATGTAGCAGTCGAGGAAGGCCTCGAACACGGCCTTAACCGTAGCTTCCCCCTGAATATGCGGGGCGAGCGACTCCGGGGACGCGAAGTCGGCGGCGTCTTGCTCCGAGAGGCACGCCCAGGTCCACGCGACCAGAGCCGCCCAACTCCGGCGGCGGGCCCGGAGGTCGGCCACCGTGAAGGGTCGATCGAGTGAGCCCATGCGGAACTCCGCGCGCTCGTTGTAGGTGATCGTCCGTTCCTGGTCGAGATGGACGGTGGCGGACTTGGCTTGACCGGGGGTTGTCATGGCGGAGCGGTTAGCCGGCGGGGCTCGCGGTGAAGGTTTCGTCGGCCTGGGGGCTGAACACATAGGAGGCCTCGGCCGCCCCAGTGATTCCGCCCGGGATCTGAAACGAGGTGATGGTCCCGTGGAGCTCCATGGTGGAACCGCTGGACAGGATGAAGGTTTGATATTCCAGCGTCCCGGCGATGTAGGCCGCATAGAGCCGGGCGTGTTCGGTGTCCTTCGGATCGAACTGCAGCTTCACGTCGACTTTCCGCAGGCCGCGCAGCGGTTCGGGCTGGGCGGTCTTGGATCCGGTCGTCGCTTGGTTCGTGGTGTCGAACATTTCCCGATCGCCCTCGGCAATATCGAAGTCGAGAAGCTGCGGGACGACGGTGGTGGGAGCGGGCGGCGCCCGCTTTGATTTTCTTTCCCTTGTTGGCGTAGACGGTGGACATGGTTCCTTATGTATTTGGGTGGTGAATAAACGTGAGGTCGAGAGAGGCGTTGGCTAGGCGGAGGTCGTTCGCCGGTTGCGTGCGAAGGCTGGGCGTCATGACGACCACGCCAGGGAGGGCGCCGGGGGCCGTGAGGGGCTGCGCGCAGGGCTTGGCGCAAGGAGACCGCGGCAAGCGTGGTGTCCGCGTAGGCCGCGAACTGAATCTCGGTCGTGTCCAGGCCGTTGCAATCGTCCTGCGATTCCTCGGGCGTGGTCGCGATTTCGGAATAGATGACGTACGGAACGGCGACGCCTTGCGGGGCCGTGTCCGGATAGATCCGCCCACCGCTGCGGGCGGCAACCAGGGCGTTCCCTTGAGTAGGGGCGACGATGGAGGCGGCGAGGGTGACGGTCATTGCTTGCCCCTCCTGCGGCGCCACTGGCACATGGTGGCGAAGTTGGCCATTGCCTCGGGCGTCATCGTCCAGAGGCCGGACCCGGTTACCCGAGAGAGGCCGGCGTCGACGGAGAGGGCCGGGGCGAACTCGCGGCCGTAGTCGGCAATCAGGGCGTTGGCCCGATCGCGAAGGTGGGAGGTTACCAGGAAGAGGCCGTCGGCCTGGACGCCCACGATGCCGCTGGTCTGCTCAGTCCCGTCCCAACTGGCCACCGCGGGCACCGGGGCCGGCGAAGGCGCAACGGTCGTACAGGCTACGATCCCGAGCGCGAGCAGAAGGGAGAAGAGGACGATGCGGAAGGGCTTCATTCTGCGGTCAGTTTGCGGAGGTTGGCCAGGGCGGAGGCGGTCCCGGTCTTCGCCTGGGCGACGGCCTGGGCGGAATCGGCTTTGATTGCGGCGTCGGTCTTGGCGGACGCGCTCGCCTGCATTGCCGGCGAGTTGCGCAACGCGCTCCGGCCCGTGAGCAGGCCGAACACGTTGCCGATCGCGGAGAAGATGGAGGTCAGGAGGGCCATGGTCAGGAGGCCGGGAGGGTGGCGCGGTAGTCGGCAAGGCCGTTGGTGACCCCGCGGACAAGCGAGGTGATCAGGACGTCGGCGGCGGCCTGATACTGCGGATCCTGGAGGATCGATGTCAGGACGAGCGGGCGGCCGGTCTGCGCCTGGAAGAGGGCCGCGCCCGCGGCGTAGGCGCTTTCCAGGGCCGCCCCGATCTGGACGGCCTGGGCCTGGGCGAGGTCGGGGAACGCCACCCGCAGAGCGGCGGCAAAGCCTTCTGCAGTTGGACGCGCCGCCGAGAGGATCGTCGCCGCGGCCGTGGTGGTGAGGGTGAACCGGTCGGCAAGTCCCGGGTTCCGGGTGAGGATGAGGGGGACCGCGATTCGCGCGGATCCCTCGATAAGCGGGGCCGCAACGCTCGCGGCGTTCACGACCGCCGCCTTGGTGTCGACGGTGGGCGGCGCCGGACGGGAGGCGCAGGCCGGGAGCAGGGCGAGGGATGCCAAGGAGAGCAGGAGAAGGGGGCGGATAGGCTTCATGGGTTCCGGGAGAGGTGTTGGTCGATGTAGGCACGCACGGCCACGAGGCCGGCGAGAGAAGGGAGGATAGGGCCAGGGCGGGCCATCGGTCGCGGATACGAGCGAAGAGCCTGGTGCCGCCGAGGCTGGCCAGCTCGCCGGTCCAAACGGAGATGGTCGCGATTCCGAAATAGATGAGGCCGCGGACGTCGGGGCGGTTCTTCATTTGGTCGCCTTCGCTTTGTTGGACTCGATCGCGACAATACGCGCGGCGAGCTCGTCATTTCTCGACTTCAGTTCCTTCACCGCGTTGACGAGGGCGGCGATGATTGGGCGGTCGGAAAGGGTGAGCATCGGGGAGGCTTCACGCTTGCGGACCTTGACCTTCTCCCCGGTTTTCGGGTCCTCTTCGTCGTACTCGTTTGTCTTGGTCGCGCCGACGGCCTCCGGGATGAACTCTTGCACGTCCTGGGCGATGAACCCGACGTTCTCGTCCTCGGGGTTCATGCCGCTCTCCGGCTTCCAGGTGAAGGTCTTGGGCTGTAGGCCTGCGACGGCTTCAAGTCCCCGAGTGAACTTGCCCGTCACGTTCTTCAGCCGCTTATCGGATGACGTGGTGACGTTGCCGCTCGAATCGGTTACCAGCGTTCCGGCGCCGTATGCGAATAGCTGTATGCTTGTGTTGGCGATTCTGACCCTGGAGGACGAACCCCACCGGATCGTTAGGTCCGTCCCCGCGCCGCTGTCCCCGTATGACGCGATTTCGCTCTTCGTGATATACACCCCGGGGAAAGGGGTTTCAGGCAACGACGTTGCACTAGCCGACAACACCGTAGCTGCGATTCCATACATGTTCTTGACTTGGATCTTGGCGTTGCCGGGGTGTACGTCCGACGTGTTAGAACCGACTACCAGTTGGTCCGCAGCGTTGAGGAACATCCCGCCATTGCTGATCGCTTTGCCCGTCGTACTAGAGAATCGGGCGAGTTGGTATTGGGTCGAGCTTGCAACGCCTGTCACATTCCCCGCGCCAATATCGGTCAGGAAATTGGCGGCAGTCTGCGCAGTAACAGTATTATTAGCATTGATACGAAGGAACGTGATCGCGCTCGGGTTCGCGAGCGTGAACAGGCTTTGGCCGACGGTTGTTCCGCCAATATCGGAACGGAAGTTGGCGGCCGTTTGCGCGGTGACCGTGTTGTTCGCATTGAAGCGGGGAAAGGTGATCGCTCCTGGGTTCGCCAGCTTCACGAGGTTCTGCCCGATAGTAGTTGAGTCGCTGATTGTGGAGGCCGCTTGGGTGTGGGCTTCCGGGGCGAACGTCGACGGGACGCCAGTCAATGACGAGTAGGCGCCGTCAAAGCTACCGCCCCCAGCGGTCCACGTCAGCACCCCCGCCCCGTTGTTGGTCAACACCCCAGCGGAATCGGAAAGCGCAGAGATTGACGAGAGGGCCGCGTTCAACGGTTGGGCGTCCGCTATACCGTATCCGCCCAACGTCGTCGGCGCGCCCGTGATGGTCGACCACGCTTGATTGTGGGCCGCCGGGGTGAAGGTTGACGGGATCCCCGACAGAGACGAATAGGCGCCGTCAAAAGAAGACGCCCCGGCGCCGATTGCGGTTCGGAAGTCGGATGCGGAGAGGGCCGAGACCGTGTTGTCGGCGTTGGCCCGGATGAAGGAGACGGCGCCAGGGTTCGGGAGGGTGACGAAGGCGCGGCCCGCCGTGGTCGAGTCGCTGATTGTGGAGGCCGCTTGGCTGTGGGCGAGCGGCGCGCGGGCGTTGGATAGGCGGGCGTCGTTGCCGGCGGCGGCCGTGGTCCCGGTTGTGCCGAACCCCGGGAACGAGGTCTTCGCATTCCAGGCCGCGGCGCCGGCAATGTAGGCGTCCGCGATGGCGGCCCCGTGCCACGTTCCCGAGGCAATCGTGCCGGCGGTGGTGAGGTTGGCGGATCCTGCCCAGGTCGAGAGGGCGACGTTCTTGACCGGAGCTGAGCCCGACGTCGCCCGCGGTGATGGATACGTTCCCAGAGGGCGTGCCCGTTGACGGTGCGGGAGGTCGGGACCGGAGAGGCCGGAGAGCGTGATTGCCGCGGCGGCGCCCGCGGGGTCGTAGGATGTGGCGGCCGTGAAGGCGGCCGTGCCAAAGGACCCGCCCGCGGCGCTCGTCAATGAGGACGAGGTGACGCCAGACGCCAGGGCGGTGCCCGTCAGGGTGCCGGCGGCGGCCGGGGCGGTGATGTTCGCGGTCCCGTCGAACGAGACGCCGTTGATGGTGCGGGCGGTGGCAAGCGCGGTTGCCGTGCCGGCGTTGCCCGTGACGCTGGTTTGGTCACCGGTGTTCGTGCCCGACAGGTTGGACCCGGTCACCGTGCCCGCCGCGGCGACGCTGGCGGGGGTGATCGCGCCAAGGGACAGGGTGATGGCGGGGGTGATCGTCGGGGCCGCCACGGTGCCGGAGATGCCGTTGGCGGACGTGATGGACACGGTGGTCACGGTGCCACTTCCACCGCCACCGCCGGGCCATGCTCCGCCGTTCCAGGTGGGGGCGCCCGCGGACTCCGAAACCTTGGCAAGGGTCGCGGCGTTGGCGGGGGCGTCGGGCTTCGCATTCCAGGCCGCTTTCTCGGTATCCGTGGCGAAGCGGTGGGTCGAGTCCTGGGTGATCGTGGCGCCCGCCTGGGTGCCGGTATGGTTGGCGCGCTGAACGGCAAAGGTGCGGTCCCCGTGGGGATCCGCGGCCGAGACGTGCCCCGAGAGGGATCCCGCGGCCGAGGCAATGGCGGCGGCCTGGGCGGCGCTGGCCTTCGCCTGGGCGCCCGTCGGAGTCTCGGCGGCGTTGGCCGTAGCCTGGGCAGCGGCGGCCGAGTCGCGGGCGGTCTGGTCGACGGTGCTGCCACCGCCGGCCGGGGTCGTCCAGGCTCCGGATCCGTCGAGATACTTGCTCGCGTCGTTGGGCAGCTTCGGCGCGAACCCGTGGCGGGCCGTCGAGACGTCGCCCGTGGTGACGTCGGAAAAGGGGAGGGTGGCGTCGGTCTGGTTGCCGGTGTTCGTTCCGGAGAGATTGGCGCCGGTGATGTTGCCCGAGGCCGCAACCGACGCGGGGGCGATGGCCCCGAGGGAGAAGGTCAATGTCGGGGTCGTGGTGGGGCTGGATACCGTGGCCGAGATGCCGTTGGACGAGGTCACCGAAACTGAGGTGACGCTACCGGTCCCCGATCCTCCGCCACCGGCGGACAGACTGGAGAGCGGGCGCCAGCGCAACGAGGCGCGTCGTACCAGAGACCGATGGCGATGCCGGCCGGGATCTCGTAGTTGGCCCCGCCGACGTCGACACGGTTTCCCGCAGCGGACGCGGTCGAGAGGTTGGCCAGGGTGACCGGGAACGCCCCGACGTTGGAAATCCAAAGGACACGGCCCGCGGCCCCGCCGGCAAGGCCGGTGATGAGTCGGGGGGCGTCCGCCTGGACGCGAAGGAAGAACGCGCCAGCGAGTCCCGCGGGGGCGTAGTCGTTGACGTCCGCGGCGAGGACCGGCGGAGTGATCTGCCCGGTGAATCGGGCCGCCTGCTGGACGGTCAGGTTGCCCGCGATCGTGTTCTGCGCACGCGCCGGGGAGCAGGAGAAGAGCAGGCAGGGGACGAGGAGCGAGAGGAGCTTTTTCATAGCGAGACCTGGACGAGTGCCTTGTATCCGGGGCCGGGGACGAGGGCGCCGAAGTCGAGATTGAAGCCGGCCGCGGTGAGACTTTGCGACCAGGGGCGTTGGTGAAGTCGTAGCCGTCGGGAGGCGGGAGCAGGGTAGCCGGGGGGCGGACGGGAACTCGGTCGAGAACGTGACGGCCTGCGACGCGGCGCCCTCGAGCAAGTCGACGGTGAACGCCATCTGGTATTGGAAGGCCTGGACGCTGAGTTTGTACCCGTAGGCCGGGACGATGGCGCCGAAGTCGACCAGGAAGCCGGCCGCGGTCTCGTTGGAAACCGTGAACGGGAACGACGCGGCGCCGGCCGGCGCCACGAGCTGGACGTAAAGGCCGGCGGGGACCGAGCGGAAAGCCGCGGGGTAGGCCACTTGGTGGGCTATCGCACCGGTGGAGAGCGAGACGTCGAACACGTTCGAAAGTGGCCACGTCGATTCAGACGACGGAACCGACGTCAGGACGAGGTCGAGAAAGCTCCGCCGGCCGATTTCGACCGGCGGAGCCGCTACTTCGTAGTTAACCCCCTTACGAAAACGCGCCACGTCGCCGCAACGTCAGAGCGGTAACGGATCCGAAGGACGCCAACGGCCTCCGCGATGCGGGATTGGGCCGCCGTGAACTCGCGGCCCTTCTCTGGAAGCTTCTGGGCCCAGACGAACGCAACGTGCGTCCAACCGCAAACGACGCCGCCGATGGAATCGATGGTCGTCTCCAGTCGGCGGAGCGAGGTCCAGCGGTCAAGGGTTCCGGGATTCATGGGTTCAGCTCCGGCGTTTGAGGCAGGTCCGGTTCGTGCACCGCTCGCGGCGCCATAGAAACCAGGTCTGGGAAATGAACCACGCGGCAGTCGCCAGGGCGGCGAACACGCCAGCGGCGTCCGTGAGGTTGATTGTGGCAAACCAGCCAATGGCCCTGCCCGCGACTGCGACGAGGGTTTGTGCGCGCTCGTTCATGGTCAGGTGGGATTCTGGCGATACGGGCGCAGGATGTTCTCAATCCCGCGCGGGAGTTCCGTTGAGGTCGTCCCAGTCATGACCGGGGTCCGGTTCTCGAAATAGTGGGCGGCCGTCCAGAGGATCGCCTGCAGGACGTCGGCGGGGACCGGGCCAACGGTGACGGCGTCGGGGCCGAACACGCCGCGGAGGAAGATGGGGGAGCTGCGATCGGCCGCCACGTCGGCGGGCGCGATGAAGGCGGAGGAGAAGCGGAGCGTCGTGGTGTGCGAGGTCCGCCCCTCGACGATGTAGTCGGTTCCAGTGAACAGCGTTTCCGAGCCAGCGGTGTTGATGTATCCGAATGCCTCCACGGCAACGAGTGGCGCGCGGGTGACGTTCAGGACGGGCCCGAGTTCAGACCAACGGAGCTCAAGTCGGCGCCGCGCGTAGGTGCGGCCGGTATAGGTCTCGCACGCGACGCGAGCCGCCGAGACACAGGAGGCCAGAACGGCGTCGTCCTCCGGGGAGCTGTGCAGATAGGCGCGCGCCATGTCGACCGACACGGGCTCAAGGGCGGCGACGGCAAAGCCGATCTCCCGACGTCGGAGACCTGGATGACCCGTTGGGCGTGGCGGGTGCAATGCATGGGGATGTCAGGAAGCGGACGCGGCGGAGGCGGGGCGGCGGAACCCGAGCTTGCGCGGGTCGGCTGCGGGCTGGACGGCCTCGGCAATGCCGGCCGCGATGAGTTGCGAGGCTTGGACCTGGGGGAGGTCGCGGACCTCGTCCTGGTCGAATGAATCGCTGGCGGTGGCCATCGGAGTCAGGAAACGGACTTTCATGGGCGAAAAGTGGAAGGGGGCGCAGTGCTGCGGGAGAGCCCAGGCGGGGACACTGCGCCCGCCTGGGCGAGGATGTATCGGGATGCCTTACGCGGCGGCGCCGTGTTTGAACTGCACGATGGCCTTGGGGTCCGTCAGGCGCGCGTCGTGGCGGCCGTTGAACTTGAAACCGATCTGACCCTTGGCGGCGTAGAGCTCGTTCAAGCGCTGCATCGCCAACCCGAGGCGGTCGGCAATGACGTAGGTCTTCAGGTCACCGAAGACCAAGGTCTTGGCGGCGGCGAGCGGAGCCGGGCCGCCCTCGGCAACGAGGAGCGGGCGGTTCATGAGCAGGTCGGGCTGGCCAGCCGACAGGCCGGGCTGCCAGAGGTATTGGTTGTCCGTGCTCTTGAGCTTGCGAATCAACTTGATGAGACCGTCGCCAGCGACGAAGGACGCGCGCGCACGGTACGAGACCGCGAGCTTGTGGAAGACGTCAATGACGTCGTCCCCGGTGATGGCGGGGGTGGCGGAGACGCCACCGGTAACGATGCCCAGGTTGACGCCGCCAACGGTCGCAGCGGCAAAGAGACCGAGCGGGGCCGTCGTTCCGTTGCCGGTCGCGAAGGACACGCCCTCAAGCTTGCCTTGGCGGCGAGCGGCGAGGCCGCGCAGGTACGGTTCGAGGGCGAAGATCGAATCCTGCAGGAGCTCTTCCGAAACTTTGACGATGCCGCCGAACTTCCACGCCTTCAGGATCTCGCGGCCGAAGGCGGGTCGTCTCCGTCTCCATAGTCTCCCTCCTCGCCAACGTAGGCGAAGGAACCCGAATCGGCTTCGATCGGGATGTTCCGTTCGCTCGCGGTCTGGATTACCGTAGCGGCGGCGCGGATGGGATCGATGACGTTCAAGATGCCAAAGATTGCCGTCTCGAACTCCTGCGGGACGAGGTAGCCGCCTTCGGAATTGGTCCCCTCCTGGAGAGCGTTGGTGTGGTCGGTGGTGAGACCGTTGCGACCACGACGGCACAGGCCGTTGATGAACGCGTCGGCATAGGCGGCCGAGGCGCGGCCGGTCTTCGGGGCGTCGGCGCCAGCGGTAGCCACTCCGGGGCGGTAGCTGCCGTCACGGAAACCGGATACGGAGGCCTCGGCGGCGGTGACGGTCATTTCCCGGTCGATGGTGACTGTGACGGCGTCCAGGTCCTTCTCCATGGCGGAGTAGGCGACGGACTCGTCGGCGGTGAGGTCGCGCTTGGCCGCCGAAGCGGTGTCGAGGAGTGCGCGCATCTTGGTAACGATGGCGCCCTTCTGAGTGAACAGTTCTTTGATCTTCATGGTGTGTCTGTTCGAGTTGCTTGTTTTGCGTCGGCGCAGACGCGCGCCTCTGAAAGTGCTTTCCGGTTACCCTCGGGCGAGGAGGTCAAGCCGGGTGCGGAACAGGGAGAGCGGCGGGACGGCCGGCGCCTCCGCGGGGGCCGGGGCGTTCTTGAACCCCGACGTGTCGAACGTGTTCTTCGGGGTGGCGACGTCGTCCGACACCACGTCCGCGAAGCCAAAGTCCTTGGCTTCCTTCGCGGTCAACCACGTCTCGGCGTCCATCGCCTTGATGAGCTCCGCGGGTCTTGCCGGTCTTCTCCCGGTAGATTTCGACGATGGAGTCGCGGAGGTCGTCCAGGACTGCCGCTTGGTTGCGAAGGTAGGAAGAGTCACCGAAAACCACGCACGCCGGGTTGTGAATCATCATCTGCGCGTTCTTCGCGAACCGGACCTTGTTCGCCCCGAGCATGATCACCGTTGCGATGGAGGCGGAGAGACCTTCAACGACGGCGGTCTTCTCGGCGGGGTGAGCGCGGAGGGCGTTGTAGATGGCGAACCCGTCGAACACCGACCCGCCCGGGGAATTGATGTGCATGGTGATCCGGGGCGCCTTGATCGCGTTCAACTGAGCGACCACGGCGGACGGCGTCGTTCCGAAAAACCCGATTTCGTCCTGGAAATAGATGTGCGCGGTGTCCGGGTCTGCGGCGTCAACGTGAGTCCGGAACCACTCCCGGCCGGCGAACTGAGGCTCGCCAGCGATGGCGGAGAAGAGCGGGGTCTTGCGTTGGAGTTTCATAGGCGAAATGCGTCAGGGCTTAGCGGCGCCGAGGTTTTTGGCGTTCTCAGCCGGCACCATGTTTCCGGGTACAAGGTAGATCTTGCCGAGGTCGCCCGGCAGGGGGTTCTGGTCTTCGAGCTCGCGGATCTCGTCCGGGCAGAGCCAACCCCATTGCCGCCCGATGCCGTAGGCCTCGAACCGCGTCTTGATGTCGGCGCGCAAGAGACCCTGCAGGTTGAGCTTCACGAAGTACGTCACCCGCTCCTCCTTTGTCAGGAGGCGCATATTGCAGCTCGATTCCCAGGCCGTGACGATGGGGAGAAGGGAATCCGAAACCCACTCGATCGATTGGTGTTCGATGTTCGAGAAGGTCGCGTTGTCGAGGATCCCGACCTTGTGCTGCGGGACGCCGAAGATGCGGGCAATCTCCTTGGCCTGGAAGATCCGCGACTCGTTGAACTGGGCCTGCTCGTTGTTCCCCTGCGAGGCGACGAACTTCATTCCGTGCTCAAGGATGGCGACCTTGTAGGCGTTCTCGGTTCCCTTGTAGGACTGCTCGAAAGAGGCCCGCAGGCGGGTGAGCTCTTCATCCTTGAGTGCGCCGGGATACTCGAGAAAGCCGCCGGGCCGGCTGGCGTTGGAGAAGAAGCGGGCGGCGTTGTCCTGGAGGGCGATGGCGAGCGCGATTGCCTCGCGTGCCTGTGTCATCGCGTCCAGTCCGACCGTGCCGTTGAAGGTGGCGGTGCGCAGATGGAGAACGTCCTCGGGGCCGTGCTCCTTGCCGGCGATGGTATAGACGAGGCGCTTGGTCACCGCGTCCCGGCGGAGCTGATAGTCGATAGATTCGACGGGCCAAAGCTCCGCGACGCGGCCGTAGCCGTCCCGCACGATGAGGGCGATGGCGTTGCGGCGAAGCGTCAGGTTGCTTTGCATCGCCGTCCGGAAGTCGACCGAGGTCATCTCCGGGTTGGGCTCGTCATGCAGGATCGAATAGAGCGGGTGGTCCGCGGCGGGCTCTCGGCCGCCTCCTGGGAGTCGGCGGTACACCTGGAAGGGGAGGCAAGAAATCGTCTGCGCGATCTTGTTGACGCACGCAAAGACGGTGGCGACGCCGAGGGCGTTCTCCTGCGTCACGCTGATTCCGGCCTTTGTGCGGAGGCTGCCGAGCAGCGCCTCAACCAGCCATTGCTCAGGGGAGGCGAGGGTAGACGCGACAGGCTTTCCGGACCGGAAGGGGTTCAGTCGTGAGAGGGCGGCCAGGATTCCTGTGATGCTCGCCGCATCACAGGCTGCGCGGACGATGCGAAATCGTTACAGCACGCGGATGACTTATTTTGACCGAGCCGCCCCTCGCCTTGGCCCGGATATTGGTACCTGGGGCAGCGACCGCCGCAACGTTGCCGGAGAATCGCGCGAACCTCCCCGACAACGATCCGCGCTATGACCATGGTTCTGTCGTGGTCAGACGCCGAGGCGGGCGTCGCCGATCCTTCGGCGACAGATGGTCTCCGGCGGTGTTCATAGCGTGACAATCCCTCGCTTACTGTAGGCGTTCTCCTCGATCACAGGCATGGTGAGCTGGGCCGCGAACCCCATCCCGAGCGCCACCGCTCCGTCGATTCGCCCGCGGCTTCGGCCTTTGTGAAGCATGATGTTCTCGCTTGGTCCGATGTGCGGGACCGCGTTCTGCACATTCCATCGGGCGACCGGGTTGCCGAAGTGTTGCAGCGTCCCGCCGATCACACGCCGCTCGATCTCACGGTAGGGCCGGGAAAAGTTGCCCCACGTCTGCGCGAGCGCGGATACTTGGTGCCACTCGCTGCCGTCCTCCCTCTTGAGTGTGTCGGTCATTCCGACTTCGTCCCGGATCTCCAGGGCGCACTCGTGGCCATGGCTTGGGTCGTACCAGAACGCCTGGGCGTTTGCCGTGCGGAGTAGCGCAATCGTGTCGGCTTCGATGCGGCGGTAGTCGGTGATATTGCCCTCGGTCACGGTCATCCACCCGGCCTTCACCCATTCGGCATAGGGCGCCCGGTCGGCGCGTTCGCGCTCCGCCAACGTGTCACCAGGGGTAAAGAACAGCCACGCGACGCACGCGTTCTCACCCTCGAACCAAAGCACCGCCACCGCCGCCAAGTCCTGCGAGCGCGAGGCGTCGAAGCCGAGGAATACCCGCTTACCGGCGACGCGGGCGAGGATTTCGGACTGCGACAACCGGACGCCGGTGCAGGCGTCCCACTTCTCCAGCGAAAGCCACCCGTCCGCGGACTTCCCCCTCCTCTTGTCAAGCTGCTTCATCATGAAGTCGCGCAGCTTCCCGGGGGACTGGCTCGCCTTCATTGCCTGCCCTCGCATGTATTCGATGGACTTGGAGACGCCGAGGTTTGGGTTGGCCTTGAACCATGCCGCCTCGTCCATCGGGTCGTCGTCATCGTCGATTGTATAGATCACGCCGAAGTAGTCCGCCCCGGTACTGTCGGCAAAGGTGGCGTCCTCAAGGATCGACTTCACCATTGCCATCTGTTCGTCGAAGATCGACTTGCGCCCCTCTATATTGGATCCCGGGATCTCTTCGCCCTCGGTCGAAATCTGGAACATCAGCGGTTGGCGCCGGGCGCCCAGGCCTGAATCCATCACGTCCCAGAGTCCGCGGTCCTTCCAGGCGTGCAGTTCGTCAATCAGGCACCCGTGCGGGGTTGAGCCCGTCCAGGGTCTGCGAGTCCGCCCCGAGCGGGGACCAGACCGACACGGACTCATCGTGTTTGATTTCGCTGATACTGCACCGCAGGACTTCACCGAACCCCGGAGACCGGCGGACGATCTGGCGCCCGTCCTTCCAGAGGATGCGGGCCTGCGCCTCCTTGGTCGCCAGCGAGTAGATTTCGGCGGCCGGTTCGTCGTCATCACAGAGTAACTTCAACCCGACACCGGCGCCCATGAAGGTCTTCCCGCATTTGCGCGGGACGACCACGAGGGCGTAACGGAACCGGCGAAGCCCGCCCTTCTTCAGTTTCCAGCCGAAGACCGACCCGACGATGAAGGCCTGCCACGGTTCAGGCTCGAACGGGCGCCCCGCGAACTCGCCCTTGTAGTGGCGCAATAGCTTCAAGAAGGAGATGGCGCGCTCTGCGGCGGCGACGTCCCAGAACCATTTCCCGGACAGGCGGTCGCGGGCGTGGCGCTCGCACGCGAGGCGGACCCATCGGCAAGCCGGGACCTCGCCGTCAACTACGCTGCGGGCGTAGGCGGTGGCGGAGTCCTTGGGCGGGCGGGATGCTTTGCGTTTACCGGGCATGCTGCAGGTGGGCCTTGAGGGGGTTGTCGGATTTTCCGGATGCGCCAGCCTTGGGGAGGCGGCTCCGGGCGGCCGGGGTGAAACCGAAGGCGGCCGCGGCGGTATCGCATACGGCTCGACACGCGTTCCACGCGGCGATTTTGGGGTGCTGCTTGATCCCGCCCCGGTCCCCGACGGTGACCCAGTCGGCGGCTTCGAGGGCGACGAAGAGCTCGCGCTCCTTGACCGTGGCGCGGGCGTATCGTTCGATCGCGTCGGCGTCGGGCTCCATCGGCGGGACCCCGCCGGCCGTCAGGATCCGGACGACGCGTCGGAATTCCGTGCGGGCCTCGCCGGTCAAGCGGGAGGGGCAGCGAACGCCGACGCGATATGACACGGTCGGCTTGTCCTTTGGAGCGGACCACGACTTCCCATCAGGCGATCCCCGGAAATGGAACGGCGTTTGAAGTTGGCGAACCGCGGCGCGGTCTCGCGGTCGGCGCGCTCGTCCCGGTTGCAGTCCGCGTGGCATCGCGTGCACACCGGCGCGAGGTTGTCCCAGTCCAGGGCCCGGCTTGGATCCTTCTCCAGCGGGACGACGTGGTGGACCTGACGGGCGAGGGCGTTCAGGCACGCTCCGCAGATCGGATGAAGCGCCAGGAAGGCGGCGCGCAGTTGCTTCCACGGAAACGAACCACGGAAGGCAGCGGCCCAGGCGAGCGCGGGCGTGTCGGCGCGGCGCCGATCGTATCGGCGTTGCGCGAGGTTGGGCCCCGCCGGCTTGCGCGCGGATTGGGCGTAGGGTGGTTGCGTTGGCATCGGGCTTTTCAAAATCAGGATTGAGGGAGGGCGGTTGCGGGCGATTTGCGGGGGCCGGAATTCAGACCGGCACAAGGACCGGCCGGAGATGGGGGAGGGGGCTCGCTTTGCGGCGTTGCCCCCGCGGCGCGGGCTGGCAAGGTTTCGCGAAACCTCGCGCGTTTTGGATGAAGGACGGCGAATCGGTGGATTGGATTTTACCCCCAGAGATAGGATACCCCCTCCCCTGGGCGAATTCGACCACCTCGTCCTTGGCCCCTGCGGGCGCATTAGCGGGCCTCTGGGTGCTGCCCACCGTCCTTACCCGTGCCGGGCTCGGTTGATGCCTTTGGCGCGCGCTGGCGGGGCGCGGTGATGCCGGCGCGTGATCAAGAGTTCGCCGTGTCCAAACATGTCCCATCTGCGGGCTTGACCGATCGAAAACGTGGCCGAGAGAATACGGAGGGCGTGAGGGATGCGCTTGCGTGGTCATGCCGCCTCCCTTTGTTCGCGTGCCTTGAAGTGGACATGGTCGCAGGCCTGGGCGATGCGCCCGCGAATGTCTTCGCCAAGCTCGGGCTCGGCAAAGCGGGCGACGAAGGCCGGGCCGTTGTATCGCGTCGTGATGATCGTGGGGCGGTCGTAGCTGACCCGCTCGTCAATGAGCTCGTGGAGGGTGGCGCAGGCGCCGGGCGAGAGCCGCTCCTTGCCCAGGTCATCGATGACGAGGACCCCGCAGCGAAGTAACCACTTGGCGGACTCCAGCTCTTTGGCGGACCGGGCGAGGACCCGGAAGAGTTCGATGGACGAGATGACGATCGGGTTGCGCCCGTCGTCCTCGAGGTCTCGGGCGAGGCGCCATATTGCGTGCGTCTTGCCGATCCCGGACGGCCCAGTGAGGACGAGCCCCCGGCCTTGCTGTGGGCGCCAGGAGCGGACGCGCTCCGACGCGGCGGCGTCGCAGTGAGTTGGGGCTGCAGCGTCGGCAAGGATGGCGCGCTGGTAGGCCGGCGGGCAGTCCTTGTCCCACCGCGGGTGCATGCTCTGGTCTTCGCGGGTGAGATCGCGGCCGGGGTGGTAGTGGGCGCTGACGACCTCCTCGCATTGGGCGCAGTTGGTGACGAGCACGTCGACGGTGGAGGCGTCGCCCACGCCGACCGCGATGTATTCGAGGCCGATGTTCCGGCCGCAGACGCGACAGTCGCCCTCTTGCCAGCGGCGCAAGCCGTCGCCCCAGGTCTGGGCGAGGCGGGCCTCGAACGTGTCGCGCTGTGACGGCAAGGCCGGGATGGTGTGACCGATCGCGGCGTTGACGTTGGCGGCCTGGGCTTCGCCGTGGCTCTTGGGCTTGGCGGAGTTCACGCGGACCTCCCGTCGTCGTTGGAGTTGAGGGGAAGCTCGTTGCCCCAGCCTTGCGGCCGGACGCTCGCCACCTCGCCGGCAAAGCCGCCGTTCGCGGTCCGGACGTCGCCGCGTGCCCAGGTCGCGGGGTCATCGTCGAACGACCCGCGGTTGAACCACGTCGCCGGGTGCGGGACGAATCGCCGGTCGGCCTCGGGCCATGTCGCGACGGCCGCGGCGTAGGCTTGGACCTTGGCGAGCAGGGCGGGCCCGGTGATGGTTCCGGCCTTCAGCGTGCGTTCAATCGCCTTCACGGCTTCGGCCCGTCCAACCTTTTTCGGGAAGGCTTCATAAATGGCCCCGGCCGAAACAATCGACGGTACGGTATCGGAGTCGGAGTCGGATATCGGAGTCGGTATCGGAGTCGGAGTCGGAGTCGGGGACATTTGTAAACATCCGTAAACATATGTTCGCATCTGTTCGCAGACGTCGGCGGACGGCGCCGGGTATTCGCTCCCTTTCGCCCGACCTTGCTCCCACTTGTTCACAACCAAGCAGCGCTTGCCTTCGGCCGTATAGACGAACAGCAGCCCGGCCTTTTCGCACTCGGCGAGCAGGCGTGGCATGTCGGCCTCACGGACACGATCAAGTTGGAGGGGGAACGTGGCGGCGCGGAGAAGGGCAGGAATGGAGGTGAACCGGCCGAAGTCGTCTACTCGATTGAGGAGACGGCGGTAAAAGACCTCGGCTTGCCACGAGAGAGAGTTAACGGCCTCCGACTCAATGGCGGACGCGCGAATGTAGCGGTTGGGCACGGGGGAGGGATGGCGGGATGTTTAGGAGGCCGGGTATCGGTCTTCGTCTCGATCGGGCTCTTGCACTGCGACTTCCGGGTCGCCGCCTTCGGCCGAGTTGTCCATGTCCGGAGCCTCGGGACACCGGGCATCGTGTTTGCCAGCGAAGTGCCCGCACTCAGGGCAGGTCTTGTTGTGTCGGCTCACGCGCAACGGGCCTCCTTGATTGCGTTGACGGTTTGTAGCGTGATGAGCTGCTGCGGGGTGCACCGCAGGACCCGCCAACCGAGGCACGCCGCGGCGTTGTATTTCTCCATATCGGCCTTCGCGCCAGATCCGGTGAAGTGGCGGGACTTCTTCCCGTGCGAGGCCATCCATATTCCGCCCTCAACTTCCAGGGCGATTTTGGCGTCCGGCCACGCGTAGTCAAAACGCCAGCCTCGCGTCGGGTGAAACTTGTACTCGGGGACAGGATTTGGAAGGCGCTGCGAAGCGAAGAACGCGAGCGCGATTGCGTTGGTACTCATGCCGCGCACTCCGTCCTGGTCCCGGTCTCGGTTGCCTTCGAAAGCGAGGGCGCGTTTTGCTTTGCGGTTACGGCGTCGCCAAGCAGGCGCTCAATATCGTCCCGCGCTGCCTTGTCCGACTTGGCCCCGGTCTGGGACTTCCAGGCGGAGGCGAGGGACGGCAAAGCTTACCGTGCAGCATTCCGCGAAGGCGGAACCGCCGATTTGTTGACCGATCTTCGCCCACGCGTCCTTCGCGGAGACCTTCTTGGAAGTGGCGCCGGGCTTGAGTCGCCACCCAGGGATGACGGCGCCGGCCTCGATCCTGCGCTTCGCCTCGGTCCGCATGGCATCGATGACACGGTCGGCCATGTCGCACCGGTCGAGTAGGGTTGCCAGGACGTCAGACGAGAGCTCGGCGCCGGGGACGATGGAGAGCGCCGTTGCCGCGGCTATGGACTCGGGGCAGGCGGACGTTCCGCGGGCCCGGCAATAGTGGCAGGCCTTCGGGCTCGGATTTCGGGGCTGGTTGGGCAGCATCGCGCGCTTGGCGGCGGCGACCATCTCGCGGTGTGCGGCGGCGCACTGTTGGCCGGTGAACTTGGCGACGGTGACGCGCTCGCCTTCGGCGCGCGGGGCGACGATGGCGACGAAGACGACGTCAGGGGAGAACTCTTGCCCGAGGACGGCCGCGGTGAAACGGAGCTGGGCGTTGATCTCGGCGGAGTCGGCGCCGCGGCGCCCGAACTTGTAGTCGATCGCGAGCATGGCGGCCCCGTCCTGCGCGGCGTGCAAGCCCCCGATTGCGTAATCAACGCGGCAAGACGCCACGGGCTCAAGGTCGGCGTCGCGGAGCCAAAGGCGCTCTTCAATGATTGGCGCGCCGCGGTCGGCCGCGAGGAGATCGACCACGAGGCGGTCGCGAGTCTCGCGGCAGAAGTCGATCAGCGGGTGGTGCTCATCCTTTACGGGAGACACGCCGCGAGCCATGACCTCATGGAGGAAGTCGCCTTCGGCGGCGTCTTCGGTTTGCGGGTCGGGCTTGCCGGCCTCGGCCGCTTGGGCCCCCGGGCAGGTCAACCAGCGCTCGGCGCCGGACCCGCTGGGCATGCCGGCCCGCTCGTTGTCGGGTGACGTGTTCATGCTGCGACGGCCTTTCTATCAACTGAGAACCGCAGACCGGGGACTTCGGGGACGGCGTCGCCGTCGCGCCAGAGCGTGCAATGGGCGGCGCGGATCTTGGCGGGGTCGGGGAGGCGCACGGTTAGGGCGTCGGGGAGCTTGGACACGTCGACGACCTCGAACACGAGGGTCGACCGCATGCGGACGCCTTCGATCTTCGCGGGCAGCGGCGCCAGCGGGGCGGGCGCGACCACGCGGGGAGCGACAGGTACCGGCGGAGGGGGCGGCGGCAGGTTGGCAAGCCGGGCCTCTTCTGTGCGGCGGGCTTGTTCGTCTTCGGCCTTCCGGTTCTCCTCGGCCACCCGGGCAGCTTCGCGACGTTGGGCGGCCTCCGCTTCGCGGCGAATCCGGTCCTGTTCAGCTTGCCAGTCCCCAATCTTGCGTTGCAGGTCGCGCTTGGCGCCGTCGAGACGATCGGCCGGAGCTTTGACCGCGGTGTTGATGGCACGCTGCAGCGCAAGCGCCGGGGCGTTGGCCTCGGTCCGGGCGGCCTCGATCTCTTTCGCGAGGGATGTAGCGGCGCGCATGTATCCGGCGGCCGCCTGTGCGGATTCGGCGTCGGAAACCGTCATCACGGCCGCGGTCGCCACGAGGTCATCGATGCGGGCGATGACCTCGCCGCGAAGGAGCACGATGGGCGACGCTGGCAGGGCGACCGCGACGGAGAGGTCGGGCGCGATCAAGCGGCACCTCCAGCCATCTGCAATGTGCGGGCCACGGTGCTCCACGCGTTGATGATCTTCTGAGCGTCGGCGTCCTTGGACGCGTTCAGTCGGCGAGCGGCGGCCCACGCTTCAACTTGGTCGAACTGGATACCCGCCTGCGCGGCGAGGCGGACGAGATGCTCGGCGGGCGACTCGGTCGGGGCGAGGTCAACGGCGGGATCCGCGGGCCCCGCCTCGGGCTTTCCGGACGTGGTCGGGGTCTCGGTCTGGGCCGGGGCCGCCTGGGCGGATGCCGGGGCCTCAAGGTCAAGCATCGTCGCGGCGCCGGCCGGGACGCGCGCCTCGCGTACCGCGCCGCCGGGCGTGACGTTGATTTCGGCGGGAATGTCCGCGAGCTCCTCGGTCGTCCGCAATCCCTTGAGGACGTCCCCGAAGCCGTCGCGCAGGGTGAACCCGCGGGACCGGAAAAGGAGCATGCGGCGCGGGTACTGCGACCAGGGGCCTTGTTTGCCCCAGAGCCCGGCGGCCTTTGCGTCACCGACGCTGAACTCCGTGGTGATCGCGACCGGGTCGCCCTTGCGCCTGGCGGTCACCTTGCAGGTGAGTTTGTCACCGTCGCCCGTGTAGGCCTGCTCGTAGGACTCAAGCAGACCGGAGGAGCGAACGAGGGCGAGAGCGGCGTCGCCGTAGATCCCGGGGCGTCCGTTGATGACGCCGATGTTCTGGAGGGCGGACATGGGCGTGAGCCCGAGCTCTGCCCCGAGTTGGATTGCGACCATGATACTCTCGGGCTTGTCCATGCCCTTCGGCGCGAAGCCGGAGGCCGCGACCGCGTTGGCGAATCGGTAGGCGTCTTCCAGGGTGGCGAGCTCGATTCCCTGGCGCCCGAACGCGATAGGGGCGCGAGTCGGAGCCGGAGCGGCGGGCGGTTGCTGTTGAGCCGGAGCGGCCGGCGTGGAGGTGTTGGATTGTTCGGACATGGTGGGCGGGTCAGTTCTGGTTTTTGGATTCGTCAGGGTCGGTCAGGTCGCGGCCGTCCGCTTCGGTGGCGACTACGCCACCCGTTGAGGTTCGGCGGCCCTTGCCCTTGCTGGCCTTGGCTTTCTCCGCCGCCTCGGCGGCCTGCTGCTTGCGTTGCGCCTCAAGCTGGGCGGACCACGAGAGCTCGTCGTCTTCGGTGGCCGGGGTTACGTCGCGCGGAACGAACGGCACGATGGCGCCGGGCTGTGCCGGCTGCTCGTCCACCTGTTGTTCGATGCTCTCCATGACGGTTTGCCGGTCGGATTCGGTCATTTCTTCCACGCGGACCACGTCGCACGGCGGCTCCTTGCGGCGGAGTGTCTTCTTTGCCCGGCGCGGGTGCGTCGTACCCGTAGAAACACACGTATTCCCGCATCTCGTAGCCGGTCGAGACCTGCGTGGAGAGTGTGCTCATCTCGTTCTCGATCGTGGATTTCCGGGCCTTGAAGTCGGCCTTCACGCGGTCCTCTTCTTCGGTCACCGCGTCGAGGCGGATGTGGGCTTCGGCCAACTGCTGACCGCGCTCTCCGCGCTCTTCTTTGGTGTAGGCGTAGCGGAGGGATTCGCGCTTTTCATTTCGGGCTAATGTGCTCATGGTATCGGTGTAGGTTTTTTCTTGTTCCTCGGAACGCCCTTGGCCGGGCTAGCGGCCGAGGGCGTTTTTTATTTGTGGGTCCGGACGCGGAGCGCCCGGGAAGAGTGGTGGTCGTAGTATTTTGGCCCCCGCTACGATACGGGGCGGCCTCCGGCTTACCGGGAGGCCTGCGGCGGGAAGAGAATTCGCGCGGCCCGCAGTCGGAGCGCGTCGTTGCAGTCAGTGCAGGAGGCGCCGGGGGCTGTCGCACCCCCGGCGGTGCTGTGGTGTTGTGTAGGGCCGGGGCCCGCCCCAAGCGTCTCCTTGATGCCTGGGGAGGTACGTCCGGCCGCCATGGTGGGTCCTCCTTGAAAGCGAATGCCGACGGGAAAGGTGGTAGTCATGCGGCGGCCCTCACGCGGCGGCGTTCGGCTGCAACGGTGGTGACGGTTACCGCGTGGCGTTGCGCCTTGGCGCGCTCAAGCCACGCGGCGACGTCTGCGGGGGCGAAGGCGAACTTGCGCGCGTTGATCCGCGCCATCGGGACGTTGGCGGCTCGCGCGGCGGCCATGAAGGATCCCTTTCGGGAGTAGCCCAGAACCTGCATGACTTCATCCGATGTCATCATCCGGGGCAGACTTGCGGCGGCGGCTGGTGCGGTTCCCTGAAGCTCGATCACTCGCCGGGCGATGGCGTCGACAGAGGCATCGGACAAGGTGACCACGGCGGGGACTGTTGGGGTGTCGGTCATTTGCTGAAGGCCTCCTGGCGGATCCAACTCGGGGCCGTGCGGTCCCGGGGCGGGGGAGTTAGCGGTAGCCGTTGGACGTGCACGTCGCCGCTGGTCTCCTCGTTGGTCATCGCCAGACCGAGCAGGCCGAGACCGAGCAACGCGCAGGCGATGCAGCCGACGGCGAGAACGGACAGGGCGAAGACGTCGCCGGTGGTCATGCGGTGGCCCTTTCGACGGTTCCGCGACGGACTGCGCTGGAGCGACGGACGACATCCGCAAACTTGATGCGGAGGAAAGCCGCGAGGGAGCGGTGGTCCTGCGCTGCCATCGCTTCGAGCTGGTGCTTTAGGGAGGTCTGGACCGGGACCGTGATGGAGGTAGTCCCAATAGCACGCTTTCCGTGCCGTGTTGGCGGTGGGGGTTTGCTCATGTGGTGTAAGTAAATCCAAGATGATTACTCACACCGCAAGGAATTTCGTTCTTACTTGCGCTGGTGTCTTACACCTGTACTCTAGAAAAACATGAGCAGACACGCGCGCCGCGCAGAAGGGGTTACCAGCATCACGTTCGGGGTTCCTGCTGAGTTGAAGCGGAAGCTTGAGGAACTAGCTAAGAACGATGACCGGAAGCTGTCGGACTACCTCCGGGTTCAGCTCAAGAAACTTGCAGCAACGGATGCGGCTGCAACGAGTGAGGCGGTCGTCAAGAAGCCCGCCAAGAAAGCGGCGGCAATCGGGAAGGTCCCATTCAACGCCGCCATTCACGCCGGGATGAGCACGCACGTCAGACAGGCGGACGTCGGCAAGCTTACCGGAAGTGAACGAGACAGGAAGGCCCGGGACGCGAGCGCGTGAGCTTGGCGAGGAGCTCGGCCTCGGTCGCAGTCCACTTCGGCGGAATCATCCCCTGCTCGCGCACCCATGCGCGGAGCTGTTCCAGTTCCAACACCGCCGCCAGTCCAACCTCCATCGCGGCCTTCTTTGTCGCCGCGTCCCGCAGGGACTTCCGATAGTACCAAGCCCCCGGCTTGTAACTGATAGCTTCATTTTCCATCGGTTGAGACGATACTACCAGGGCCCGACAATGCCTGTCCTACCCCCCTGGTAGTTGTTCGCTACTTGTTCACAAACCCAGTGCCAGCGAATCCGGTTTCTGCCCTTGCTTGAGAGCGCCCGGCGGCTCAGCGTCGTTCTCCGATGGAGACTGGTTTACAAATCTGGTCGCGATACCCTGCGACGAAGAGCCTGTGCCGAACACGACAGATCGGGCGACTTTTGACCCGCGGCAAAGGCATGGCGGGCGCGTGGGCCCGAAGATCGGATTTGATCAGTACCCCAGTTTTCAAAGGGGGTCGTTTTCCTAGAACTCAATCCAGGTCAACGACTAGCCAAATTGGATCAGCCGTGCACCGTGGCATATCCACGAAAATAGCGCAGGTCGGGTTTCAAACGGGGGTCGTTTTCCCACAACTAAGCCCAGGCCATCTGGATCCGAGATTGGATCAGCCACTCACCGTGGCATAAACAGCGTTCGCCAAATGAAGTTCGCGATACTCATCCTGCTGTTTGGCGCCGTTCTTGCGGTTACCCTGAAAGCCTGGCCAAAGATGAGGCGTACCGTGAAAGTAATCATTGGTCTTGGCCTTGCTGGAGTATTGGCCGTTGTTGCCTTCATGTTTCTTGCGTTCAGCCCGGGACGCGAAGAAAGCGCAAAGCACTTAGCTCGTGTTGATTGGCTACCGACTGAGGCCAGCGATGTGACCTATCTCAAACGGGGAGGGTTCGGTTGGTTAATCTGCTACGAGTGTAGCCTGCCGAGAGTAGCACTCGACCGTCTCGCCGAAAAGGAAGGATGGAGTCTCGAGCCGAAGAGCGATGTGAGTACGGGATTGCGAAGAGACCTTGGTCTGCCCTCGCTGAAAACGACGGAATACGGAGAGATCGATTCAGTCGCGAAGGCCCTATTCTACGAAAAGCGCCACTCAAACAACTGGCGGAGTCACCGTCATCTACGATCTTGAGACCAGTCGCCTCTTTGTCGCCAAAAGTCACAGATGAACGGAAGGCGAACCAGACGCCACATCCAACGACTCTATGATGCCCGATTTCCAATCAACGTCCGCGATTCGTCGTGGCTGAGCTGAATCGTTAGCCAAAAACCAATATGAACGAGTCATTCCTCATTCTCCCCGACGAGAGCATCGTCAGCGTCCGCGACCTTGCACGCGTCCAAATCAAAGAGAACGCATATGCCGCGTTTGATGCTTCCAAACCGTTTGCGGTTAGCCTCACTTTTTTCAGCGATATAAAGTCACCTCAGATCTTCCGTTTTGATTCGAAAGAGGATGCAGAGGCATTGCGGCGCCGCATCAAGGCCCACATCCAAGCACATGCTCCCTGCGATGATCTCACCGAGTTCAAGAGTGAGGCGGCAAGCACGTGATTTCATCAGAACATCGGAAGGCTAACCAGTCGCCAGAGGGAACTCCGGGGAAGCGTCCCTTCCTTCAGCAAAGTCTGGTGCCCGTCGTCCCTCACCTGTAGCGTTGGGCAATACATGAAAGAGCGAGAGCTTATCATGTCGAGCGAGCACGTGCACAAGAGCGGGCACATGTGGATCCTCACACCGGATGACGGTCGCGTGCCTGAGGGCCTGCTGGTATTTCTCGACGGAGAGTTCTACCGTGATCGGGTCGATGGCGTGCAGGTCGTTCGTGCTCTAGGTGAGTCTGGTGGGATTCCGCCTTCGATAGTCGCATTCATCTCGTATGAGAGTCCCGACGCTCGCTGGGTTGAGTGTCCATGCTACCCTCCGTTTGTGAGGTTTGTCGCTGATGAGGTGCTTGCACGGCTCGACGCGGAGATCCCCGGATGTCTCACTCTCCAAGATCGAGCCTCAGCTTCACCCGACTCACGGCGGCCTACATCGCGCTCGTTGCACTGGACCGCTTTACGAAGATCATCGCCCAGTCGGGATCGTTCTGGTCGAACGATTGCTGGCTGATTGATCAGTATCGATCCGCGAAGCGACGACTTCCAGCGGAGTTCTATTTGGACGTTGGTGTTCGCGAGACCCAGGAGAACGTCACCCACAAAGAGGATGTGATTCAAATCATCTCTCAGATTGATGGTGTCCGACGATTTCGTGACGTGCTATCAGAGGTCGGACACGATCCGGTCTATGTCGAGTTCGATGGAGACCATGCGTTCGAGGCATGGGCGAAGACGTTGCCGAGTGCATTGCGCTGGGCGTTCTCAGAAAGGCAGCCCAACCAGCCACCACTGCCAACTCCGGGAGAGTGTCCGCCTTCCAATCACAGTCAGCTGCCCGGAGCGGCAGACCTTTAGCGTTCGGCAAACCATGAAACCCCTCACCCTCCTAATCGCGCTGGCGCTCAGCGTTATCCCCGCATACGGCGCTGAGATCCCGGACGGATACTGCCGGCAGGAACTGGCACCGCTCGCGGGCGAGTTGATCATGCCCAAAGCGTGGCATTACGAGGGAGGCATGACACCCACGGGATTTGAATTTGTCTCTTCCAAGGAGCACTTCGCAGACGGGCACTACGACACAGGTTGCCGCATCACTGGCGTGATGGAGATATCGAAGCGTAGTGGCCATACCGCGAAAGAGAACGCGCAGTTCAATCTCTCCAACGTCGCGAGCAACGCGATTAAGGTTTTGAAGACTTGGAAAGAAGAAGACCACGGGTTCTTCCGTAGAATCGGTGTTGAAGTCCTCGAACCTATAGAAGGAAGTAAGAAGGCGCGGTACCACGTCATATATTCGTTTTTTTGGAACGATGATGCCGATATGTTTGTGGCTATCGTCATGGGCTCGCCACACGAAGAATGGTCCGCCTGCGAGAAGACGTTCGAGCTTATGGGGAAGGTTAAGCTCATCGACCCTGAGAAAGTGAAGAATCAGCCGAACCAGCGACTACAGGAAACGCCGAAAAGTGCCCCGTCCTCTACGACCGAGCCGGGGCCCGGCGTCCCTGACCGCCGACGTTCGCCGAAAGTCATGCGCATCACGGCAATCCTCGCATTCTTCTTGGCCACCGCTGCCGGTCCCTTGCGTGCAGATGAAGATGCCATGCTTCTGCCTGACTCCGTTGAGAAGCGCTACGGGTGGTCGCCGTTAGGGCCGGTCGTCTTACGGATCGATAGCACGCTATCGGCTGATCCGAAGATCTTCGATGTTCGGTTTAGCGCATGCATCGGCGCCGATGTGTGGGAGCCAGACGATGAGATGCGCAAGCGGCTCGCATTCTATCCAGGGAGCCAAGTCTGGATCTTCACACCCGGAGTTGAAGCCAAGAGACTCTGGATTCACGCGGAGGTCAGGAAGCTCGGAACCACGAAAGAAGAGAAGGGGCAGGCTGAGTTGATAGTCGAGTTCGGCCCAGATGGGTTCGTGGATGCCGAGCTTCGATACTGTACATGGCGCGGGTCGGAACCCCGCAGCAGATCGGCAAAATGAAGCGGAAGGCGAACAAGCCACTACAGGGAACGGAGGGGAAGGCCCCGTCCTCTACGACTGAGCTGGGGCCCGGCGTCCCTGACCGCCGACGTTGGGCAAAAGACAGCATGATAATTCGCGACGCAGTTTCTTCCGATTCGGCTGACATCGCACGGCTCACGAATCTGCTCGGCTATCCCGGCGATGCTGAAGCCATTTCCTATCGGCTTGCGAAAATCGCCGGTCGTCAAGAGGACCTTTTGATCGTCGCAGTTTTGAAAGAAGAAATCGTTGGCTGGCTGCAGGCACACGCATCCGTAGTTCTAGAATCTGGATTTAGAGTCGAGATCGTTGGGCTCATAGTCAGTGAGGAATCTCGGCGTTGTGGAGTAGGGCGGAGTCTTGTCCACCGAGCTGAACAGTGGGCCAGCCAGATTGGTGCAGAAGCTCTCGTCGTGCGCAGCAACACCAAGCGTGTAGAGAGCCATATCTTTTATCCTGCTCTCGGTTTTTCCTCCTCGAAGACACAGTCGGTGTATCGAAGGGTGTTAAAAACGGAGCCCAATCAGGCGCTACAGCACAACGACCGTGGCTGACCTGTATCGCTGGGGCAAAGATGAAGACCTGCTGGAAAATCACTCATGATTCGCTGCGCTTGATCGAGCGAGAGCCTGCTGCGACTCTATTTGAAGAAATGGCGCGTGAGCAGGGCGAAGATGTTCTCCAGGCCGAATTCCTGAGCCCAGAAAAGAGGAGGGTTCTGGATCTCGGTTGGTACCGAGACCGCTACTTGGTGTCGCTCGTTGAGGATGGCGGTTGGGATATGCCTATTGAGCGGATCGACTGCCACGATCTGAAGAGTGCGCTCGAAACCTTCCGCAGACTCACGGCATGAAAACCGGGGCAATAACGCCCTACCAAAACCAACCGCGTGGGTCCGCCGCCAAGTATCGGTGCCGGGCGGGCTTTGGTGGCGCGCTCGCCTCACGGTCCAACTGAGCGAGGCGCCGGTCGATCGGGCCAAGAATTGGGATCGGTTTGCCCCCAGGGTAATCCAATGCCAAAACCCGAGCTCGGAAGGCCACGACTTGGTCCCGGGTCATAAGTTCGAGGCTGCGCGATGTGCAGCGCGCCGACGCAGCCAGGACCCGGTGGACTCTCTCCTCGTAGGTCTCGGGCTGGCCATCCATATCGGGATACTAGGGCGAGCCCGATCTGGTCGCAAGTTTTTGCGCGGTGGTCGGAACCCGAAGAAGCGCGCGGACTGCGCCTTGGTGGCGCGGTCGCAGTAATGGCGCACCGGCGCGTAGTTTCGCGCTTATGGCGTCACCGCAAACCACGCTCGCCCCTCCGACAGGGTGAGGGGCACGCGGTAGCGCTTGTCGATCTCGGCCACGCTGTTGCCGGCCTCGCTGGCGACCTGGGGCTTGTTGCCCTTGGTCACCGGTATCCGGTGAGAAATGAATGAATGGCGCAGGCAATTCTCCGGCAGGGCGAAGGCGGCGCGTTTGGCATGCCAGCGCAGCTTTTCTAGGGCCGCCGGTTCGCAGACCGGGCCGGCGCGTTGCCCGGGACAGAGGCGAAGCCAAGCGATGGCGGCGGGGCAAAGCGGGACCATGCGCCACGCCGGCGTATTGGTTTTGGCGACGGTGACCCGCACAAAGCCGCGGTCTAGGTGAACGTCGGCCCAGGATTGGCGCACGCCGCGGTCGGCGCGCTTGCCGTGGATTTCGTCAGCGCGAAGACCGCAAAAGCCTGCCAGGACCAGGGCGGCGAGGTACTCGGGTTTCTTCTCGTGGCACCAGTGCAGGAGCTTGGCCCAGGTCTCGGCGTTTAGGATCCCGATCTCGGTTGCGTTCTCCTTTGCGCGTTCGGTCAGCTCGATCTCAAGCTGCACCCCGCGCGGGATTCTGCGGTTGTTTTGGGCCCAGCGCCACAGGGCCACGGCGCGCTTTCGGTGGTCGTTGCGGGTGACCCCGTCGGCGAAGCTTCCCAGGTACTCCCCGAGCTCCCCGGCGCCCAGGCTGCCCAGGTCGCGGCCCTGGAACCACTCCACCAGCGGCTTCAATTTGGCCCGGTAGGTCCGTTCACCCTGTTTCCGGCCGATTCCTTGGCTTGTATGAAATCGTCGACGATCTTGCCAACCTCGGTCTCTCCGGTGGGCTTGCCGGCGGCGTGGGCGGCTGCCCAGGCCTCGGCAGAGGCCAGGACCTTGCCTGCGGTTAGATCGCGGGCTCGCGCCCATTCCTGGAGGGCTAGGACGGGCGGGGTGGGGAAGGCCAGTCGGCGCAAGGCCACGAGCTCGTCGCGGTCGGACCGGGTGAGGGCAGCGGCCTCCGGGCGGCCCTCGGCCAAGCGCTGGACGGTGGTGGAGGCCTCCTCCATGGCCGCCTCGATGGTGGCGCGTTGGCGAAGGACGCGTTTGCCGGTCAAATCGACGAAAGCGACCGTGTAGACGTAGCCCGAGACCGTCTTGGGGTGGGCGCCGCGGTAAACCTTGACGCTGGAGGCCCCGGATTTGAGGACCTTTGGCCAGTCTGGCGATTTCATACGGTTTCAAACAAACAGACCGCAGAAACTAGCGCAAACCTGCTCTTCTCACTCGGCGCCATCTCCTATGAGATGGCGCCCTCACGGGGAATCGAACCCCGATTTGGGCCTTGAGAGGGCCCCGTCCTAACCGTTAGACGATGAGGGCTAGAAATGAGAAAGGCGGATATTCAAGCGGGTCCGGTACATGGCAAGAGGCATTTTCGGAAACTTTTCCGAAACTTCGCGGCGGCGTCCCTGGCGCTGTCGTGGCTGCTCGGGCACCCGGCTGGCGCCCAGGTGGGAGCCACCTTCGATTTGCTGGAGGTCAAGGGCGTCGTCTACCGCTCGGTGAAGGTGGTGGCGGTATCGTCCTCCACGGTGACGATCCGCCACAGCGACGGCATCGCCCAGCTGGCGTTGCGCTCGCTTGGACCAGAGCTTCAGCAACGGTTCGGATACAGCCAGGCCGCCGAGGACCTGCGGGAGTTGCTGCTGTCGACCGAGAGAAAACAGCAGGCCGCCGCACAAGCTTCCTTGCCCCGCACGGTAGCCAGCCCCAGGCCGGCGGCGCGGAGCGATTCGGCGGTGGGGCGGGCGCTGGCCCGTTTCGGCACGCAGGCGAAGCTGGGGGAGGTGGATCTGCGGCCGCGCTTTCGGGAGCTGGAGTTGGGCACGAAGAGCCAGGGGCAGCGGCCCAGTTGCGCGGTGTTCGCCGTGGTCAGCGCCTTGGAGTTCCAGAACGCGGCGGCCGTGGGCCACGCGGAAAAGCTCTCCGAAGAGTATCTCATCTGGGCTACCCGGCGCACGCTGGGCATCCCCGCCGGTGAGGCGCGCAAGGTCAGGCTCGGGCCGGGCGAGGACGATGAACGTGACGCTGGCTTCGTGCTCGACGAAGTGCTCTCGGCGGTACGGGCCTACGGCATACCCCTCCAGTCGGAGCTGCCCAATCGCTTCGGCCTGGCGATGGAGAACATCCCCGACCCCGACAGTGAAGTCATCGCGAGCGCGCGCAGCCGTCGCGAGGTCTCGACCTACATGGTGCCAGGGGTCAATAACGACGTGAAGATTGCCAACATCATGCATGCGCTCAATGAGGGCGTACCCGTGGTGATCGGGTTGGGCTGGCCGCACTGGCGCTCGCTGCGCGCCCCCACCCTGAGCGAGCAGGCGCCGATGGAGGGCTACTCCCATGCGGTGACCTTGGTGGGCTATTACTCGAAGACCGGGCAGGCCGCCGATGTGCATTTCATCTTCAAGAACTCTTGGGGCGTACGCTGGGGAACTGGCGGCTACGGTTTTGCCGAGATCGGTTATCTGCGGCGCAATCTGTTTGAAGCGGTGGTGATCGAAGTGCGCTCGACCGGGGGGTGAGGAGGCATCGCTCCCTCTGCGATTGGACTTCGGGCCGGTGGCCGCGCCCACCGGTTCAGCGCTTCCCAGTGCTATTTCTCGAAGCGCAGGTGGCGCACCTCGACCCCCTCGTTGATCAGCCGCTTGAGCGAATCGAGGCCGATCCGCAGGTGGTGCTCCACGAAATGGGCACTGACCTCGCGGTCGCTCTCGGCGGTCTTCACCCCTTCGGGCACCATCGGGTGGTCGGAGACCAGCAGCAGCGCGCCGGCCGGGATGTGGTTGAAAAAGCCCACGGCGAAGAGGGTGGCCGTCTCCATGTCGATCGCCATGCAGCGGGTGCGTCGCAGGTAGTCCTTGAAGTGCGTGTCGTGCTCCCAGACACGACGGTTGGTGGTGTAGACGGTGCCTGTCCAGTAATCGCGTCCGTGGTCGCGCACGGCGGTGGAAATGGCCTTCTGGAGGGCGAAGGCGGGCAGGGCGGGGACCTCGGGCGGGAAGTAGTCGTTGGAGGTACCTTCGCCGCGGATGGCGGCCAAAGGGAGGATGAGCTCGCCGATCCCGGGTTTTTCCTTGAGGCCGCCGCATTTGCCCAGGAAGAGGCAGGCCTTGGGCTGCACGGCGCTGAGCAGGTCCATGATCGTGGCGGCGTTGGCGCTGCCCATGCCGAAGTTGATGATGGTGATGCCTCCGGCGGTGGCGTTGGGCATGGGCTTGTCGGCCCCGACGATGGGCACGGCGTGCCAGTGTGCGAAGAGCTGGACGTAGTGCAGGAAGTTCGTGAGCAGGATGAAGTGTCCGAACTTGTCCAGCGGCAGGCCGGTGTAGCGGGGTAACCAATTTTCCACGATCTCCTCGCGGGATTCCATGCCGGTGATCGTGCGCGGTGGCGGGCCTCTGGCGATGCGAAAGCGGGGCTGAGCGAGTGGGGCGCGTGCAAGCACGCGGTCTACACGCCGAGCGCTTGGATCGGACGCGGGGCTTCCGACCAACGGGACGGGAGGCCCGTGCTACGGCACACTGCCGAGTCAGGGCGATGCCACGGTCGCCGTGCCAGTCCCTTTCGGCAGGACCACCGTGGAGACCTTGCCTCCGACGCTGACCCGATGGGTGCCGAAGAAGGCCGGGACCTCGAGGCGGCCGTCCGCACCGACGACGCCGGACCAGCGTGTCCACCATTCCCGGTAGATGAGGTCACGGTAGGCGAGGGCGGCGGGGGTGGGCGACCAGTCCTTCTTGAAGAGGGAGGACTGCGGGATCCAGTTGGCCCCTTCCCAGAAGCCCCACATCAGGATGCCGGTGACGCTGGGATGAGCGAAGCAGGTGCGGTAGTACTCGACGATCGCACGCGCCTTGGCCTGCTCCTCCTTCGGGGTGATGGCGAGTTTGGGTCTCTGGAGAAACTTTGAGCGTTGGCCGGGGAAGTTGAATTCAGTGACGCGAATGGGGAGGTGGAACTGCGCGAGTTTGTCGAGGGCCGCCCGCACATCGGCGGGGTCAAAGGAGTCGCCGTGAAGGTGGCCTTGCACGCCGATGCCCTGGATCGGCACTCCGGACGCTAACAGTTTGCGGATATGGGCGACATAGTCGGCTAGGCGTTTGCCGGTGAGGATGTCGTAGTCGTTCACGTAGAGCTTGGCTGCGGGGTCCTCGGCCAGCACCCAGTCGGCCATCTCGCGGGTGATTCCGGCGCCGAGGCGGTCGGCGTAGAAATTGCCGTGGATCATCTCGTTGTTGAAATCGTATTCGGCGAAGCGGCCGCGGTAGCGCCGGCCGATGTCCTTTCCACGCGCCTGGAGGGCGGCGCGCAGCGCGGCGTCGTTGAGCCGCTGCATCCAGGGCTGGATCCATTGCGGCGAGCCCCAATAGATGTTGTGGCCGCGCAGGGGGATGGAGTGCTGGTCGGTCCAAGCGAGCATGGCGTCGACCGTGGCGTATTCGACCTTTTCGCGCTGCTGCTCCATGCTCAGCCACTTGAGGGCGTTCTCGCAGACGGCGGAATTGAAGTTGGCGAGGAAGACCTCCTTGTAGCGGGCGGCGTCGGCGGCGGGCATCCCGCCGTCGAAGGCCTGGTTGGCCAAGGCGGCGCCGAACCAGAACTCGTGTTGCACCTGCTCGACTTCCACCGGCGTGCCCGGGGCGGCGGTGATCACGAGGTTGCCCATGCGGTGCTGGCGGATGGCGGCGTCCTGCACAGGGTCGCCGCTGGCGGAGGCGACGGCGGCCAGGAGGGTGCAAAGGAGTGTGGCCGGCAGGAGTGATCGGAGAGCCGAAAAGGGCAGTCGCGGCGAGGGTGTCATGGTTGTGGGGCGATGAGGAGCAGGCAGGAGCAGGAGTAGGAGCGGGGGGCAGGAGGGGGGGCAGGAGCAATCAGTGGGGCGGAGGTGCGGAGACGAGGCGACGGCCGAGCCGCCGGCGGCGCCGACGCTGCGAGGTCGCGAACTGGCGGGTCAACCCGGGATTGCCGGCGGGAACGCTCAGCCTTGGCCGCTTGATGAATCCGGCGCGGCGGTATGGAGGGACTCGGCGCCGGTGTAGCGGGCGGACTGTTCGTCGGCGTGGTAGGAGGAGCGCACCAGGGGGCCGGACTCGATGACGCCGAAACCGATAGACAGGCCGTATTCCTTCCACTCGCGGAACTCGTCGGGGGTGACCCAGCGGTCGATGGCCAAGTGCTGGGGCGTGGGCTGGAGATACTGGCCGATGGTGAGCACGTCGAGGCCGACAGCGCGCAGGTCGCACAGGGTCTGGGCGACCTCTTCCTTGCGTTCGCCCACGCCGAGCATGAGGCCGCTCTTGGTGGTGAAGCCGCGCGCCTTGGCGTGGCGCAGCACGCCGAGGCTGCGGTCGTAGCGGGCCTGCACGCGCACCGGTTTTTGGAGGCGCTCCACGGTCTCCACGTTGTGGTTGAGGATGTCGGGCTGAGCCGCGAGGATGACGTCGAGATGGTCGTCGCGGCCCTTGAGGTCGGGGATGAGCACCTCGACGGCGCAGGTCGGGCTGCGGTGTTTGACGGCGCGCACGGTGGCGGCCCAGGCGGCGGCGCCGCCGTCGGGCAGGTCGTCGCGGGCCACGGAGGTGAGCACGCAGTGGCGCAGTTGCATCTTGGCGACGGCGTCGGCCACGCGGGCGGGTTCGCCGAGGTCGGGCGGGGCGGGGCGACCGGTCTGGATCGCGCAGAAGTTGCAGGAGCGCGTGCAGATGTTGCCCAGGATCATCACCGTGGCGGTGCCGCGCGACCAGCATTCGCCGATGTTGGGGCATTGGGCGCTCTGGCAGACGGTGTGCAGGTGGCTGGCCTCGACGAGTTGGCGCACCGCGCCGTAGGCGGGGCCGGAGGGCAGCTTGGCGCGGAGCCAGTCGGGTTTACGAGGGACCATCGGGGGCCGAAGGTTCGGGAAAGCGGGGAAAGTTCAACCCGGATGTTGGCGGGGGGGCGCCGCGGCGGTAGGATCCGACCGACCGATCGGTCGGATCGGGCGGATCGGGCTGACCGGATTGGGGGCGTGGCCGCCAGAGGCCAGAGGGCGCGTGCGAGCCCGCTGCCTCTACGCAATCGCTCAGGTGTAGACCAGGAGTTGCTGCGTGATCTGGTGCATCTGCGAGTAGTTGCGGATCTTGGCGATCATCGCGGGCGTGAGCTCCTGGCCCTCGCCGATGAGTAGCAGGCCGTGGGGATTGTAGATGCCGTTGGCCAACATCATGCCGGGCGCGAGCTCCTCGAGCATGATTTCCTTCACCTGCCGGGGCAGCTGGATGAGATGCGTGACCTTGAGGAAGAGCCGCACGGCCTCGGGGTCGAAGCCGCTGCCGGATTCGCTGAGGATGTATTCGATCGCCTGCTCCTTGGGTAGGCCGCTGTCGACGTAGGCCACCGCAACGGCGAGGCAACGGGCCGTCCAGGGGATGGTCTCGCCTTTGAGTGCGTCGGGGAAGCCGGTGCCGTTCCAGCGCTCGTGGTGGGCTCGGATGGTGTCGCCCACGGTGGTGAGGGTGTCGACGAAGGAGGCGAGGGCTTGGCCGTAGATGGGGTGGTTGCGGATGATGATCTGCTCGTTCTCGCCGAGGGCCTGGCCGGTGCGGAAGGCGCGTAGCAGCTCGCGGGAGACGCCGATCAGGCCGATGTCGTAGAGCCACGAGCTGGTGCGCAGCACATGTTTCTGCTCGGTGGTGAAATACTCGGTATCCGCCATCTTCGTGCAGATGTCGGTGACCGTCTTGATCTGGTTGCCCAGCAGCGGGTCGTAGGTGTTGAGGATGCGGTAGACCAGGTCGAGCGACTTGCCGAAATTGGTGCCCAGCGAGGCGTTGGCGCGGTCGAGGGCGATCTTCTGCTGCTCGAGGGTGCGGATCTGGCCTTCGAGGGTGCGGTTGGCCTCGGCCAGGCGGATGTTGAGGTCGGCGGTCTCGACCTGGAGCTGCTGGTTGTGGTTGACCAGTTCGTAGCGCTGGACGGCGTTCTTGACCGTGGCGGTGAGCTCCTCGCGCAGCCAAGGCTTGGCGAGGAAACGGAAGATCTCACCCTTGTTGATCGAGTCGATGATCGTGGGCAGGGAGAGGACCGCCGTGATGAGGATACGCGAGGTCTGCGGCTGGATCTTCTTGGCCTCGACGAGGAACTCGAGCCCGGTCATCTCGGGCATGCGGTGGTCGGAGATGATGACGGTGAATTGGCGCTGGTGGAGGATGTCGAGGGCCTGGGCCGGGCTGTTGGTGGCGACCACATCGTAGTGCTCGCGCAGGAGCGTCTCCTTGAGGGCGGCGAGCACGATGGGCTCGTCGTCGACGATGAGAATGGGCGGCTTGACGTAGGCGGGGGTCATCGGGGGGGGAGGTGTCGGGCCAGTTCGGCGACGATCTCAGTCTCGGGGCGATTGGGCCGCAAGAGCACATCGACGCGGCGGCGTATTTCCGAGGGGATTTCGTCGGGGTTTTGGCCGGTGATTTCCAGGGCGATGCGCAGGCGCGGTTGCTCGTGGCGGACGAGCTCAAGCAGGCGGGGCAGCTCGGCGTCGGTTTCGGGCTGGTTGATGAAGAGCAGATCGAGGCCGGCGCCCTTTTCGGCGAGGAAGACGCGGATTTCCTCGAAGGCGAGGGTGTTGCGCACCTCCCAATCGCGGGCGCGCAGGGCGTCCTCGAGGCGGGCGGCGGGCATCTGGCCGGGGGTGTGCAGCAGCACACAGGGGCGGCGGGCGGCGGGAGTCTCGACGACGGGTTCCTCGGACTCATCGGAGGGGGCGGGCGAGCCGTCGTCGTTGAGTGTGGCGATGGGCAGCAGGAGAACCATGTCGGTACCCACCCCCAGGCGGCTGCGGGCGCCGATGTGGCCGCGCTCGTTCTCGGCGAAGAGCTGGGCGGTGTAGAGGCCCAGGCCGGTGCCGCGGTCGGTCTGCTTGGTGGTATAGAAGGGATCGAAGACCTTGGAGAGCTTCTCGGTGGGGATGCCGCAGCCGCTGTCGCCGAAAACCAAGGCGGTGTAGTGGCGGCGCCAGTTGGGAGGGCTGCGGAAGGTGACGTCGGCGAAATCCTCGGCGCGGGCGGGGGCGTGGAGCTGGATGCAGATGCCGCCTTGGGAGCCCATGGCGTCGCGGGCGTTGATGGCGAAGTTGACCAACGCCTGGCGGAAGGCGACCTCGTCGAGGTAGACGGGGATCTCCTCGGGTGGGAAGCTGGTGGAGAGTTTGATGCCCTTGGGCAGGATGGGGCCGATGAGCTCGAGCTGTTCGCGGGTGAGGCGGTTGAGCGAGTAGTAGTTGCGCCGGCCGATGGTGTCGCGGTTGAGCGAGCTGATCTTGCGCACCAGGACCTGGGCCTGGCGGGCGTGCTCCTTGATCATGCCTAGCCCCTCGGACATGGAGGGGTCGTTGGTGAGTTGGGCGTGGTAGAGCTCGCTGAGTGAATAGATGCCGCTGAGCAGATTGCCGAAATCGTGGAGCAGGCCGCTGGTGAGCACGGCGAGGGTCTCCTTCCAGCCGTTCTCGTTAAGGCGCAGCTCGGCGACCTTCTGGCGGGTGATGTCGAGCCACATGCCGTCGCAGCCCAGGGGCAGGCCGCTGGCTGATTGCACGGGGTTGCGCACATCCATGATGTGGCGGACTTGGCCGGTACGCGCGTGCTGGATGCGGTAGGTGAGGGCGAAGGCGCGCCCGGCGGAGTGGGCGGTGGATTCCTTAGCGTAGGCCTCGCGGTCGGACTCGTGGATGAGCTGTTCGAAGGCGTGGCCGTCTTTGCTGAGCAGGGCGGGGGGGATGCCGGTCAGTTCCTCGGCGCGGGGGCCCAGGTAGCTGAAGGAGAGGTCGCTGCGCTGGCTGAAGACCACGCCGGGGAAGTTGACCAAGTAGTTCTGCATCCGGCTCTCCAGCTGGCAATGACGCAGGAAGAGCTGGGCGAAGGTATCCGGGCGCTGGGCGAGGCCGGCGAAGCCTTCGCGGCCGAGCGAGGCGGCCGGGGAGAGCTCCGGTGAGATGGTGAACACGTAGCCCTCGGCCAAGGCGAGGCGGTGCAGGCGGTAGCCGAAACCGGTGGCCTGTTCGGTGGGGACGGGCAGGAAAACGGTGTCGGGCCCCTCGCCCGGGGCGGTGGGCAGCAGTTCGACCCAAGTGGGGTTGGTATGGCGGAGCAGGTCGAGGAGGTCACGGCCCACGACCTGGCCGGGTTCGCCCCAAATCGCCTCCGTGCCGATGAGACGACAACGCTCCACGACACCGAGGTCATCGGTGACAAATTGGGCGAACTCGCAGACGGGCCGATTGGTCGCGGAGGCCGGCGTTGGGGCAACCGTCGTGGGGGTAGGACTCATCCGCGCGGGAGTGTGCAAGCTTTCGTTCAAAAGGGAAGTGCAGGGATGAAAAACGCGAAGCCGGCCGTTGGGGCCCAGTCGCGGAGATCGGCACGCCTAGTCGGTCACTTGGGCCAAGCCGCTAAGGATGGCCTCGTGCATACGGTCGAGCGGGACCATGCGCTCGGCGGCGCCGATGTCATGGGCGGCCTTGGGCATGCCGTAGACGACGCAGGAGTTCTCATCCTGGGCGTAGGTGCGCGCGCCGCGTTGACGTAGTTCCAGGAGACCGTCGGCGCCGTCCTTGCCCATGCCGGTGAGCAACGCGGCCACGACATGCGGCCCGGCGGAGTCGACGGCGGATTTGAACAACAGGTCGACGGCGGGGCGTTGGTGCCAGACCATCGGACCGGTGGTGACGCGGGCGGTGTAGCGGGCGCCGACGCGTTGGATGAGCAGGTGGAAGTTGCCCGGTGCCACCAGGGCCAAGCCGGGGCGGAACTCATCGCCGTCCTTGGCTTCGCGTACCTCCATCTCGCACAGGGCGTTGAGACGGTCGGCGAAGGCGCGTGAGAAGGTGGCGGGGATGTGCTGGACGATGGCGATGGGCGGCAGGTTGGCCGGCAGGCGTTGCAGCACTTCGCGGATGGCCTCGGTGCCGCCGGTGGAGGCGCCGATGAGGATGAGTTTGCGGGAACCGGCGGGCGGGCCGCCGATGAGGGGAGCCTTGATGATGGGCGCTCCAATTGTCACCCGCTGCGGGGTGTAGGCGGAAGGTGCATGTGCGGGGGCCGAGGGCGGCCGCAGAGGCGTGGGAGGGCGGGGTGCCAGCGGGGGCGGGGCTCCGGCAGAGGGCACGGCGGGGGCCGAAGGGGGCGGGGGAGGAGGCTCCGCCACTTGGGCCGTAGGGCGCCGCAGGCGGGCTTGGGCGGCGGCCTTGATCTTTTGGATCAACTGTGGGCCGAGGTCGCCGATCGAATACGCGGAGCCCGGTTTGCCGAGCACCTCGATGGCCCCCACCTGCAGGGCTTCCAGCGCCTTGGCCGAGCCGGGTTGGGTGAGCGAGCTCATGATGACAACGGGGATGGGATGGCGCTCCATGAGGATGCGCAGGAAGGTGAGCCCGTCCATGCGCGGCATCTCCAAGTCGAGCGTGATCACATCGGGCTTGAGGGAGAGGATTTTGTCCTTGGCGATATAGGGGTCGATCGCCGTGCCCACGACCTCGATTTCGGGGTCGGTGCTGAGGGCATCGGTGACCATGCGTCGCACGGTCGCCGAATCGTCGACTACGAGCACCCGGATCCGGCGGTTGGAATCGAAGACCATGGTGGCGCGGAGCTCAGGCGGGAAGTTGGTAGATGGCCGGCTTAACCATTTTGAGACGGTGGTGGATGCCGGTGAGGCTTTCGGAGTGGCCCACCAGTAGGTAGCCGCCTGGCACGAGGCGTTCGGAGAGGCGGCGGACCAACTCCTCCTGGGTGGGGCGGTCGAAATAGATCATCACGTTGCGGCAGAAAATGGCGTGGAAGGGCTCGTTGAAGGGATACGCGGGGCCGAGCAGGTTGAGGTGGCGGAAGGTCACGCGGTTGCCCAGTTCGGTCTTGACTCGGTAGTTGCCCTCCTGGGGACCGAGACCTTTCTGGAAGTATTTCTTGATGAGCTCGGGGCGTACCTTGGCCACCGATTCCTCGGGGTAGATCGCCTCGCGGGCGCGTTTGAGAATGCGCGTGGAGATGTCGGTGGCCTCCAGTTGCCAGTTCCAACCAGGGCGGCTCAGGCTGAGTTCGGCGAGGAGAATGGCGATGGAGTAGACCTCCTCGCCCGAACTGCTGGCCGCGCTCCACATGCGGAAAGTGCTGCGCCGGTGCGGCGATTTCTCGGCCGTGGCTTCCGGTACGATGTGCTTTTCGACGAACTCGAAGTGCGCTGGCTCGCGAAAAAAGAAGGTGTGATTGGTCGAGATGACGTCGATGAGGTTGCTTAGCTCCTCGGCGCCTTCCGGGCGGCGCAGCAATTCGCAGTATTCGGTGATACTGGGCAGATTGAGTGCACGCAGCCGTTTGCCGATCCGGGCCGAAACAAGCTCCTGCTTGTCGGTGCCCAGATTGATGCGGCTGTAGTCGTAGACCAGCGTGCGGATGAACTCGTAGTCCTCCCGTCGAATCATGGTAATGGGGTGCTATCGGCGCGGATGGAGGGGAATGAAGCGCGAGCTTGGGGAGTTTGTGCAAATCCGTCGACCTGCGGCGGTCCTGGGCGCCGGCGGCGGCAGATTCTGCCGGGGGCTGTTCCAGTCGGACCGACACAGGAGGGAGCCGGCGGCACCAGCCTGGCCTTCATCCCGGGTGCGAATCACCTAACTTGCACAACTCCAGCAAGCTGTGGCAGCGCCGAGGGCGTTGGCACCACCATTGCTAAACGAGCCTCCGCATGATCGAAGCCCTGTTCAAAAACCAGAACTACCAGGTCGCCCGTCAGATGATGGATGCGACCGTGCTGCGCCAGCAGGCTTTGGCTGCCAACATCGCCAACGCCGAGACCCCCGGCTACAAGCGCGTCGATCTCGCTCCCTCGTTTTCCGCCCAGCTCCAAGCGGCCATCCAGCGCGGCCCTGGGGAGCTGCAGAAACTGCTGCCCCAGTTGGTCGAGGACATCACCGCCAAGTCCCAGCGGCCTGATGGCAACAACGTCGAGGTGGAGAAGGAGCTGATGTTGCTCGGGCGTAACGCCAACGACCACGGGTTTCTCTCGCAGGTGATCACCCACGATATCCGCTCGCTGCGTACTGCCATCACCGGTCGCGCCGCCGGCTGAGCCCATCGTGGATCGCCCCCCACGGTCCCCAACCCCTTCACCCCCAAGCCATGGACATCATCCCCGGTATCGCAGCGGCCGCCGGCGGCCTCCAGGCCCAGCGCACGCGGCTGGATGTCATCGCGCAGAACATCGCCAACGCCCAGACCACCCGCGGCAGCGACGGCCGCGCGTATTCGCGCCAAGTCGTGTCCTTCGAGGCCGAGCTGATCAAGCGGGTGGGCGACAGCGCCACTTCCCCGGCCCTGCGCGGCGTGCATGTCTCGCGCGTCTCCGCCGATCCGCAGCAGGGGCCGCGGGTGCACAATCCCGGCCATCCCGACGCGGACGCCGCCGGCTTCGTGCAGATGCCCAATGTGAATATGGCCATGGAAATGGTCGACCTCATCTCCGCCACTCGCGCTTACGAAGCCAATCTCTCCGTGGTGAAATCCGGCCGCGAGATGGTCACCCGCACCCTCGAGATCGGCCGCTGAAATGACCGCTGCGTAACCCCCGCCCTCCGCGCCATGATCAGCCCCATCGGTTCAAGCTTCACTCCTGTCGCCCCCCCGACCATCGCCCCGTCCCGGCTCGACCGGGCCACCCGCCCGGCCGGCCCGGAGCAGGCCGGCGCCCTCGGCGGCGCCCACCAGTTCGGCAGCCTCTTCACCAAGCTGGTCGATGAGGTCGACAGCACCCGGCAAGCCGCTGCCGCCGCGACCCAGGACGTCATGGTCGGGAAGTCCGACCAGCTGCACAACGCGATGATTTCGCTGCAGGAATCCTCGCTGGCCCTCAACCTCATGGTCGAGGTGCGTAACAAGCTCGTCGAGTCGTACCAGGAGTTGATGCGCATGCCGGTGTGAGGCCGTACCGCGCTGATTTCCCCCCTTCCCCCGAATGAGATCTTTCTACCAATCACTCCTCGCCCTCTGGGGCCACCTCGGAGCCAACCAGCGCGTGTCGCTGGCGATCGCCGCGATGGTCGTGGTGGCCGGCCTCGCCGCCCTGGTGAGCTGGTCGCGCCGCCCCGACTACCAGTTGCTCTACGGGCGACTGGGCGAGAAGGACGCCTCCGCGGTGATCAGCCAGCTGCAGGCCAGCGGCATCCCGCATCGGATCGAGGGGGGGGCGGTGTATGTGCCCGTCGAGCAGGTCCACCGCCTGCGCATGGATCTCGCTGGCAAAGGCATCCCGAGCGGGGACGGCATCGGCTTCGAGATCTTCGACAAGGGCAACTTCGGCGTCTCCGACTTTGTCCAGCGTACCAACTACGCGCGCGCCCTGCAGGGCGAACTCAGCCGCACCATCTCGCAACTGGAGGGTGTGCGTAGCGCCCGGGTGCTCATCGTGCAGCCCGAGAATCGTCTGCTGCTCGTCGACCAGTCGATCAAACCCAGCGCCTCGGTCTTCATCGAGCTGGGCGGCGGCCGCATCTCGGCCGACCAGGTCAACGCCATCCGCCACCTCGTCTCCAACTCCGTGCAGGGCCTGCTGCCCGACGCGGTCGCCGTGGTCGACAACCGCGGCCGGGTGCTCTCCGAGGAGCTCAAGAGCGACCCGCTGCTCACCACCGCGTCGAGTCAGATTCGCTACCGCCAGAGCGTGGAGGACTACTTCGCGCGCAAGGTCGAGTCGATGCTCTCGGCGGCCGTGGGCGCCGGCAACGCGATCGTGCGCGTCTCCGCCGAAGTCGACACCGACGCCACCACTATCGCCGAGGAGAAGTTTGATCCCGAGGGGCAGGTCGTGCGCTCCCAGACCAACACCGAGGACAACAGTGCCTCCGCCGAAGGGCGCACCGGCGGGGTGGCGGGCACCGCCGCCAACGTGCCCGATGCCGCCGCGGCCGGAGCGGCCACCGCCGGAGGGGCGGCCGCCCCGCAGACGCGCACCGAGCAGACGCGCAAGAACCGCACCACCAGCTACGAGATCAATTCCACGCGTACCTCGATCACGCGCACCCCGGGTACGATCCGTTCGATCACCGCCGCCGTTTTCCTCAACCAGCGCCCGAGCGCCGATCCCGCCAATCCCCAACCCCAGCCGCGCACCCCGGCCGAGCTCACTACGCTGCGTCAACTCGTCGTCAACGCCCTCGGGGTGAAGCTCGGCGCCGGCGTCACCGCCGAGAACGTCGTCGCCCTGCAGGAGGTTGCTTTCCCCGCCGAGCCGCTGGCCATCCAGGCCGAACAGCTGCGCCAGCAGAACAAGTGGCAGCCCTATGCTGATACTGCGCTGCGTTTCCTGCCGCTGCTGGCCGCCGCCGCGCTGGTGCTCTTCTTCCTGCGCCGGCTCGGCCGCGAGAAGCCCGAGGCTGTGCCCGTGGAGTTGTTACGCGAGTTGCCCTCGCCCGACGGACGCAGCGTCGGCAGCAATCCCGGCTCGATCACCCCCGAGCTCATCAACGAGCTGATCCGGCAGAAGCCCACCAACGTGGGCACCGCCCTGCGCGACTGGGTGGCGATCAACAAACAATCCTGACGCATGTCCACCGCCTCCGAAGCCCCCGCCACCTCGGCCGATGCCGCGCCGCTGAACTTCGAGAAGTTCTCCCGCGCGAAGAAGCTGGGTATCTTCCTGGTCACGATCGGCCCCGAGTCGGCCGCCGAGCTGATGAAGCATTTCGACGACAACACCGTCGAGGCCGTCACCAAGGAGATGACCCAGCTCGGGCTCATCCCGGTGGAGCACCAGCGCTCGGCGATCCAGGAGTTTAGTAGTGTGATCTTGGAGAGCACCAAGGGGGTGCTTGGCGGCAGCCCCTATGCCCAGCGCACCCTCGAGCTGGCTAAGGGCGACTTTAAGGCCGCCTCGATCATGGGCCGCGTGGGCCCCACCGGCACCTCCATCGACGTCATCAAGGACATCGCCGAGATGGAGGGGCGGCAGATCTGCAATCTCATCAAGAACGAGCAGCCGCAGACCATCGCCTTTGTGCTCTCCTATCTCGAGACGCCGAAGGCCGCCGAGATTCTCACCATGCTCAGCCCGGAAATGCGCGAGGAGGTCGTCGAGCGCCTCGGCATGATCGAGAGCACCTCGCTGGAGCTGGTCGGCAAGGTCGTGCGCAGCCTGGGCAAACACTTCGACGTGAAGGCTCGCCCCACCTTCCATCGCAGCGGCGGGGTGCGCAGCGTGGCCGACGTGCTCAACGCCCTCGACAAGGAGGTATCCAAGACGTTGCTGGCCAAGATCGAGGAGCGCAACGCCGGCCTGGGCGCCGCGGTGCGCAAGAAGATGTTCGGCTTCGAGGACCTCAACCGCCTCAGCCTGCAGGATCTGCAGCGCGTCATGCGCGAGGTGGATTCCTCGAACCTGGCGGTCTCGATGAAGTCGGCCAGCGAAGGCCTGCGCAACAAGATCTACGGCGCCATCTCCAAGCGCGCCGCCGAGAGCCTCAAGGAGGAAATCTCGATGCTCGGGCCAGTGCGCCTGCGCGATGTCGAGCAGGCCCAGGATGCGATCATCCAGGTGGTCCGCCGTTTGGAGGAGGAAGGCGAAGTGTCCCTCGAAGCCCAAGAATCCAATGTCGTTGTCTAAACTCGTCGTCTTCGATCGTCCGTTGCTTGGCGCCACCGCCGCCGTGCGCGCGCGCTCCCGCTCCCTCACCGAGGCCGAGTTGGCCGACCTGCGCGAGCAGGCCCGCCGTGAGGGCTCCGAGGAGACGCGCCATTTCGCGGATTCGCAGATGGTGGAGATGCGCTCCGAGGTGCAGCAGCTCAACGAGGGGCTTTTCGACAGTCTCCGGCAGGCCGAGACGCGGTTGGCCGACCAAGTGCGCGCCGCGTTGCCCGGCCTGGCCCTGGAGATCGGCCGGCGCTTGCTCGCCGGTTGGGAGCCGCCCCCGGAGACGGTGGCCCGCATCTGCCACGAGGCCCTCGACGAGCTGTTCCCCGAGACCACCGGGCTCGAGCTCGTCGTCTCTGCCCGCGACGCCCGGCTGCTCGAGCAGCTCAACCCCGGCTGGCTCTCCGAGTTCTCCGGCCTGAAGATCGCCACCGATGCCAATCTGGCGGCCGGCGACTGCCTGGTGCGCAGCCGCTTCGGCGTGGTGGATTCGCGCGGCCGCACCCGGCTGCACGCCCTGCACGAGAGTCTCGCCCACGCCTGAGCGCGACGCACGGCCTTTCCCCTTTTCGTCACCCGCAACGCGAAACCCGCTACTCCCGTCCCCCCCACACCGGTGAGCACCAACCTCGAACCCTTCGTCCACGATCTGACCGCACGCATCCAACGTACGGTGCCGATCGAGCGCGCCGGCCGTGTCACCGGCGTGGCCGGACTCATCGTCGAGGCCGACGGCCCCAACGTTGGGCTGGGCGACATCTGCCTGATCAAGTCGGAGCGCGACGGTTCCACCCTCCAGGCGGAGGTGGTCGGCTTCCGCCATCATACCGTGCTGCTGATGCCCCTGGGCGACATGGAGGGGCTGCATGCCGGCTGCAAGGTGGTGGCCGGCGAGCGGCCTCTGCTGCCCGAGCCCGGGCCCAACCTGCTCGGTCGTGTGCTCGATGGTCTCGGCCGGCCCATCGACGGCGGTCGTTTCCTGCCTGCGGTGATGCCCACCAGCATGGCCCGGCCCAACGCCTTGCGCCGTGAGCGCATCAAGGACCCGATCCCCACCGGAATCCGGGCGGTGGACACTTTTACCCCGCTCGGCCGGGGCCAGCGCGTGGGCCTCTTTGCCGGCTCGGGCGTGGGCAAGTCCACGCTGCTCGGGATGATGGCCCGTGGGGTGCAGGCCGACGTGGTTGTGGTCGGACTGGTCGGCGAGCGCGGTCGTGAGGTGCGCGAGTTTTTGGAGAAGGATCTCGGGCCGGAAGGGCTCAAGCGTGCCGTGGTCGTTGTGGCCACCTCGGACCAGCCCGCGCCTTTGCGGGTGCGTAGCGCTTTCACCGCCACGGCTATCGCCGAGGCCTACCGCGAACAGGGTAAAAGCGTGCTGCTGATGCTCGACTCGGTGACCCGCTTCGCCATGGCCCAACGCGAGATCGGTCTGGCCGTGGGCGAACCGCCGGCCACCCGTGGCTACACGCCCTCTGTCTTCTCGATGTTGCCGCGGCTGCTGGAACGAGCCGGCACGAGCGAGCGCGGCGCCATCACCGCCCTGTACACTGTATTGGTCGAGGGCGACGACATGAACGAGCCCATCGCCGACGCCGTGCGCGGTATCCTCGATGGCCATATCGTGCTCTCCCGCGCGTTGGCCAATTCCAACCACTACCCGGCCATCGATGTGCTCGACAGCGTCTCGCGCCTGATCCGCGACATCTGCACCCCGCCGGAGGTCGACACCGTGGCGCGGGCCCGCGAGACCATGGCTGTATACCGAAGAAACGAGGACCTCATCACCATCGGGGCTTACCCGAAGAACTCCAACCCGGCCGTGGACCGGGCGATCGAACTGCGCGAGCCGCTGACGAAGTTCCTGCGGCAGGGCGTGGACGAGTTTGCCCGGCGCACCGACGCCTTTACCGCGCTCAAGCGCATCGTTGGATGAAAAAATTCCGCTTCGCCCTCGAGCCGGTTGGCACGCTGCGCAATCTCCAGGAGATGCGCGCTAGCGAGGTCTTCTCGCGGGCCAACCGGGCGCGGGCGGCCTGCGACAGCGCGTTGCGGCACCAGCAGTTGCGTGTGGCGCAATTTGTCGAGTCGCTGATCGTGCAGCGCGCCACCGGTCTGCCGGGCTCGATGCAGGTATCCTTCATGCGGGCGTATCGCACCGAGCTCGACGAGGAGAAGGCGGCGGGAGTGGCGCTGGCCAAGGCCGCGCAGGAGCAGGAGGCGGCCCGGCTGCTCTGGGTTGAGGCCCACCGGCAGGTCAAGCTCATCGAGAAGCTGCGCGGGCGCGCCCGCGAGCATTTCCAGGTCGAGGTCATCCATGCCGAACAGCGCCAACTCGATGACCGTCTGCCTCGCGGAAGCCTTCTTTCTCCGTCATGAACATCCTGACCAAACCCTGGTTTGCCGCAGTCTTGATCGTATTGCTTCAGCCGGCGGTGAGCTGCTTTCTGGTGATGAAAAGCGCCTCCGCCATCGTCGCGTCGTTTGCCGCCCAGGCCGGCGAAGTGTCCGCCGAGGTGTTGCGCCCCCGCGAGGTCCGGGCGCCCTGGGACATGTGGACTCCCGAGATCGAGAAGCTCGCCCAGGAACTGAAGGCCCAGCGCGACGGACTCAAGGAGCGTGAGCAGGCGGTGGTGCAGCGCGAAGCCCGGCTGGAGGCCGAGGTCGCCGAACTCGCCCGTACCCGCAAGGAGATCGAGAGCCAGAGGGAGGAGATCACGCATTTGCTCACCGTCGTGGGTACCGATGAACTCAAGAACCTCAAGAGCCTCGCCCAGACCTACTCCACGCTCACCCCCAAGGCTGCGGTCGTCATCTTCTCCGAGATGGACGACCCCACGGTAGTGAAAATCCTCTCGCTGATGAAGGCCGATATCGTGGGTCCCGTCTTTGAAGAGATGGCCAAGGACAAGAGCGAGAAGAACAACCAGGCCCAGCGTGCCGCCAAACTCTCCGACCGCCTGCGCCTGATGCGCGCCGCCAAGCCCGCCGCCGGTCCCTGACCGCGCGACGTCGTTCCTTTTCTTTCCCGCGCCGATTGCCGCCGGCGCTCTTCGTCGAGGTGTCCCATGCAGGTCCTATTTTCCGCTCCTTCGCTTGCGCCCAGCGTATCCTCCGCTCCCGCTCCGGCCGCTGCGCCGGTTGGCGTGCCCGTCGCCCATGATTCCTTCGCCTCGCTGCTGGATGCCCAACCCGGTGGTACGCCCACAGCGCCCGGTAGCGGCCTCGGGCCGGCAGGTGCAGCCGCCCCGGCTCCAACCGCAGTGCAGGAGCGGCCCGTCGTTGCCGAAGGCGAGGCACCGGTGGATGAGGGGATGGAGATCGATACCGGTTTTCCGCCGGAGGACGACAGCGGGATTGACTGGAGTCAGATGGCCTGCGCTGCGGTGTTGGCACCGCTGCCTGTACCTGTGGATCTGGTACGAAGGCAGATGCGACCGATTGCTGTCGGGCCCGAGCTGCCCGCCGCCGAGGGGGGAGAAGGCCACGGCAACTGTCGCGATGGCGGCGCAGGCTATGGCCACGACGACGTCGGACGGAGCCCCGGCTGCGGTCAGCGTCCCCGCGGAATTGGCGCCGGCGATGCCCCCAGTGGCTGCACCGGTAGCGTCTTTGGCGCTGCCCCGAGGGAGTGGCGCGTCTACCGATGGCGCAGCAGCGGGCGGCCCTGCCGCAGTGTCTGCAGCGGTCGTGCCGGCATCTGCTTCGACGCCCGCCTTCGTCCCTCAAGTATCGCTGGCCCCGGTCAAGGCGGGCGCAGCGAGGACGCCCGCAGCCCCGGTTCAGGCTACAGTGTTTCCGGTTCCCACCGCCAACGTCACCGAGCCGGCCCTGAAGGGGCCAATCGCGATTTCGGCCGTTCCGGTGCCGATTGCGACTCAGGCGACGAAGAGCGCGCATGCCGAGGTGGTCGTCCCAAGTGGGCCCACCCCGACGGAGGCGTCGCCCGCTGCGGCACCGGCGGTCGCCGTGGCTCCGTCGACGTTTCCCTCAACGCCTTTGCCCGAGACTTCGCCAGCGCAAGTGGTCTCGCCTCAAGCGCAAGTGCCGACGACCGAGAGGGTGTCGCGCCCAGCGGCTGCGCGAGCCATTACGACCAGCCCTGCTGTGGCGCCCAGAGGGGATACGTCGGCGGCGCCGGTGGCCGTGCCGGTCGCTTCCGTAGCGGAACCGGCCGTCGCCGCTGCCGCCGGGCTGGTCCCGGGTGAGATGTCACCAGAGAACCAGTCCGTGGTGCCGGCCGCCGAGGACAAGGCGCCGACTTTGCGTTCGGTTTCCAGCAGGCGGCAGCCTATGCCGCTGCCGGCGGCCCTACCGGTCGCCGCCACCGGGGCCGGGGTCGCACCGGCCGATTCGGAGGCCGGTATCGAGGAGCCGGTAGCCGACTTGGGGACAGCACCCCAAGCGTTGATGACGGCGGTGCCGGCGGCAGCGCCGGTGGCCGTAGATCCAACCCGCGGGCGGAGCCGGCCGTCGTGGCGGGTAACGGAGCAGGCTCGGGCCACCGGAGCCCAGATCATCACGGAGAATGCCAAACCCACCAAGGCCACCATCGCGGCTGCTCCGGCCGGCGTGGCCACCGCAGCGGCGGTGGGCGCTGTCGCCAATCCGGTGGTCTCCATGCCGACCTTGGCCCAGATGCTGGTCGAGACGGCTACGGCGAACGCGCCACGTCCTGCCTTGCCGTCGGCGGCGGGAAAGGTGCCGGTAGGTGCCGCTGTGGCATCGTTGACGGCTCCGGTTGTGGCGCCGGTGGTGGTGGCTACTCCTGTCGTGGTCACCCCTGCGAGTGTGGTGAGCCCGGCCACCCCGGTCGTCCCGGCCGAGGCGAATGCGGCAGGCAGCGTGGCCAACGTCGAGATGGCGCCGCAAACTGATGTCTCCACGGCCGGTGATGAACCTGGTGTTCGCACAACTGGAGCGGACGTCCAACGGGCGGAGACGCCGATGCGAGGGCTGCGGGAAATTCTTGCCGCGGGCACAGGCAAGACCGCGCGCCCGGAGGGGGTCAGCGGGAAGGAGGCGGGGACGCGAAACTTTCAACCGGTTGATAGGCAGAGGGTAGGGGCTCTGGAGTCGGATACTGGCACGAGCATTGCAAATAGGACCCAACCCATGACCGCTTCCGCCCCGGTACTGCCGCCTGCCGATGTCGCCCTCGATACTTTCGAGCTGCCGGCGGTTGGCGCACAGACCGGTGGTGGAATCGCAGGGACGGCGCTGAAGCCGCCCGCGGAGGTCGCCGCCACCCGCTCGTTTGCGGCGGCTGCCGTGCGTGAGGTTATGGATGTGGCCGAGAAGGCCCAGGAGACGGGACGCTCGCACGTGGAGTTGCGCCTGGAGACGAAGGACAACGAAAGCCTGCGTATCCACCTCAACTGGCGCGATGGGGTGGTGCACGCGAAGTTTGTCACCCAGACCCCGGATCTGCAGCGGGCGCTGTCCCGAGAGTGGGAAACGCTGGCGCCGCGGCTCGTCGAACGAGGGCTGAAGTTCTCCGATCCAAGTTTCGAGCGCAACGGCCAGCAGCCCGAGCAGCAACCCGGGCAGTCGGCTTCCTCCTTCGACCAACAACGGCAGCAGCCGCGTGGGCGTTCGGCCGATGCCGACGAACGCCAGGCGTTCAACCTTCCTAGTGCGGCCGCGGTTAAGAGCGTGGCCGGCACCTCCCGCCGGTCCGCCCCCCGGGCCGCTGCTCCCCTCACTCCCAGTTCCGCTCTCGCCGATGCCCGCGGTCTGCGGGTGTGGGCCTAAGCCTCCCCGCCATGAGCACCGTCGCTTCCGTTTCCTCGATCCCCACCGCCAGCGATCCGGCCCAGGCCGCCGCGCTGGCCAAGTTGCCCGGCTTCGACCGTGTGGTGAAAAAGAACCTCGACCAGAGTGATTTCCTCAAGCTGCTCGCCACCCAAATGGCGAATCAAGATCCACTCTCGCCGCAGAAGGACACCGATTTTATCGCCCAAATGTCCAGTTTCTCCTCGAGCGCCCAAATGAGCGACATGGTCAAGACGCTGAAGGCATTCATTGTGACCCAGGATTTCTCGAGCGCCCAGGCCATGCTCGGTAAGTACGTCACCGTCACCAAGGACAAGGTCGCCACCTCGGGCATCGTCACCTCGGTCGGTTACGACGAGCACGGCGTCTCGGTGATCAAGATCGGGGACAAGAGCTTCAGCCCGTCGGACGTCACGGCGGTGAGCTCCACTGCTCCGGCCGCCGAGACCGAGCCCCCAATCTCACGCCCGTGACCCCGGACACGAACGTCCAGGCCCCGGCTGAACCCGCCTTCGAAACAAGAAACCGCCAACCCAGAGGAATCACCATGATCGGATCAATGACCGCCGGAGTGGGAGCGATGCGCTCGTTCGTACGAGGCATCGAAGTCATCGGCAACAATATCTCCAACATCAATACCGTGGGGTACAAGGGGGCGCGGACTCGCTTCGAGGATACGTTCTCCAATACCCTGCAGCGCGGCACCGGCAACAGCGGCGCCGCCCTGGGGTCCAACACCGTCACCCAGCAGATCGGCACCGGCGCCAAGATCGCCACGATCAAGACTCAGTTCACCCAAGGCGCCCTGCAGACCACCGGCGGGCTCACCGACCTGTCGGTCTCGGGCGAAGGCTTCTTCCGGGTGCGCGACACCCTGCAGGGCCTGGAGTACGTCACCCGGGCCGGCGACTTCCGCGTGGACGACCAGGGCTTCCTGGTCACCAACGCCGGTTTCAAGGTGCAGGGCCTGGGGCTCGACGACGCCACCGAGGCCTCGGGCAACTACAACCCGGCCTCGGTCACCCTGGATACGGCCAACCTGCGCGACATCCGCATCGCGGGGCCGGAGACCGTGCCGGACGATCCGGCGACCGTTGGCATCGATGAAAGCACGTTGCCGCCCCCGCGCATGGAGACCTTCCAGATCGATCAGGGCGGCAACATCAACATCTTCCTCAGCAACGGCACTTCGTTCGTGCGTGGCCGGGTGCTGCTGGAACGCTTCAGCGATCCCGCCGCCTTGGTGAAGGAGGGCAACAATCTCTTCAGCGGTATCGACGACGCCGGTCCCACCGAAGACTGGCCTGCGACCCGCGCGGCCGGCGTGATCTCCACCGCCATCACTTCCGGTCCGCTGGCGGCCGCGCAAAACGGCAACGGCCGGGTGATCTCCGGTTCGTTGGAAATGGCCAATATCGATATGACCGAGGAGTTCGCCAACATGATCACCACCCAGCGCGCCTTCCAGGCCGCCTCGAAACTGATCACCACCTCCGACGAGATCCTGCAGGACATCGTCAACCTCAAGCGGTAAGCCGCCCCATCCACCATGGCAGCCGAGAAGACCGAGAAACCCGAGGCCGCTGCGGCGCCCGCCGCCGCTGCGGCCGACGCCGCCCCGAAGGGCGGCGGCGTGATGGGATTCCTCCCACTCATCCTCGCCCTGGTGCTGGCACCGGTCATCTCGTGGGTGGTGGCCGAATTTGTGTTGTTGCCACGCATGAAGAGCCAACTCGCCGCGCTGGCGCCCGCGGGCGCGGCGGCTGGCGAGCACGGTGCGGCTCCGGCCGGGCACGCGGCTGCTCCAGCGGCGCATGCGGAAGCCCCAAGAAGGAGGCCAAGAAGGAGGCCAAGCACGGCGAGGCCAAGAAGGGCGAGGGCAAACACGGGGAGGCGGCCGGCGGCGGCAACGAGGGCCCCGGCAGCTACAAGTTCGACAATGTCGTGGTCAACCTCTCGGGCACCATGGGTACCCGCTATTTGAAGACTTCGTTCCTCCTCACCGGCAAATCCAACCTGCGCGAGCTCTTCGAGGAACGCCAACCCCAGTTGCTGGACGCCACGCTCAACACCCTCGGCTCGCTCTCGCTGGCCGATCTGGAGGAGATCGGCTCGCGCAATCTCATCCGCGCCCGGCTCATCTCCGCCTACAACGAGGTGCTGGGGGTGCGGGTGGTCGAGCAGATCTTCTTCTCCGACTTCGTGGTGCAGTAGGCACCTCGTATCGAAAGACGTGCGCCACCGGTTGCCCCTCGGCGATCTGCGCGAACTGACTACCGCCCACCGACCACAGCCCCCTTCCCACCGTGCCCGACGACAAAGGCAAATCCCCCTCCGAGATCCTCGACCAGTCCGAGATCGACAAGCTGCTGGCCGAGGCCGTCAGTGTGCCTCAGTTCAAGGTCTTCAAGCACGACGGCACGCCGTACACCACACTCGAAGGTCTCAAGATCGATTCGTACGACTTTCGCAATCCGGTCTTCCTCACTGAGGTCGAGCTGCGCCGTCTGCGCATGCTGCATGAGGACTTCATCCGCTATCTCTCCGCGCGGCTCTCGCTCTTCCTGCGCATGGAGTTCTCGCTGAAAATGGCCCGCTTGACCACGCTCACCTACGAGAAGTTCACCGAGAGTCTTCCCAGCCCGACGCATATTTCCCTCTTCAAGGCCGAGCCGTTGCTCGGCGTGGGTATCATCGACGTCAATCCCCGCCTGGCTCTGACCATCGCCGACCGCATGCTCGGGGGCCGCGGCCACTCGATCAAGGTCGAGCGCTACCTCACCGAGATCGAAATCGCCCTCATCGAGGACGTGCTGATGATCCTGCTCGAGGAATGGTGCAGCCAGTGGCGCACCGAGCAGGAGCTGCGCCCCCTCATCATCGGCCACGAGAACAGCGGCCGTTTCCTCCAGACTTCGCCCAAGAACGCGATCGTGCTGGTGCTCGCTCTCGAGGCCTCCCTGGGCGATTGCTCCGAGCAGATCCAGATCGGCGTGGCCTACTACACCATCGAACCGGTGGTGAAGAAGATGCAGGCCCGCCGCCAGAAGGAGACCGAGATTTCCCAGATCGAGAAGAAGGCCGCGTGGCTGGCTTCCTACGACGTGATCACTGTCCCGGTACGCGCCGAGTGGGATGCCTTCCAGCTCAGCGCGCGCGAGCTCTCGCAACTGCGGGTGGGCGACGTCGTCGAGCTGCCGCGCGACATCATCGACAAGACCCGGGTGACCCTCGCGGGCACCGCCAAATTCAACGGCCGCGCCGGTCAGGAGGATGGCAAAGTCGCCGTCGAACTCACCAGCCGGATCGAAACCCTGACCAACGAAAAGAGCCGCTAACGCCCCACCATGGACGACAGAAATTTGGATATCCTGCTCGATGTGAAGGTGAACATCACCGTGCAGTTGGGTACCAGCATGCTGCCCATGCGCGAGGTGATGGAGCTGCAGCCCGGCTCGGTCATTCAGCTCAACCAGACGGCCAACGATCCGGTGGGCCTGTTCGTCAACGACAAGCTCATCGCTTACGGCGAGGTGGTGGTCGTCGAGGACAATTTCGGCATCAAGATCACCGAACTGGTGGGCGTCGCCCGCTGATCGCACATGCGCTATGTTTCGCAGGTACTTCGGCTCGCCTTGTGGCTGGTTATGCCGGCGCTGCCGTTGGCGGCGGCCGATGCCCCGGTCGATCCCGCCGGAGTGATCTATCCGCGCAATTCACCGGAGGCCCGGCAGCACCCGGTGGCCGACGATTCATATCCACTCTGGGGTTCGCTTGGGGTGATCGCCGTGCTCACCGCCGGCGGGATTTATCTGCTCAAGCGTGGAGCGCTTGGCCCGCGGGTTGGGGCGAAGTTCGTCCAGCGTCTTATGATCGAGGAGACACGCCCCTTGGGCAACAAGCAGTTTCTCGCGGTGGCGACCTACGGCGATCGGCGGATGCTGCTGGGGGTCTGTGCCGGGCGCATCGATCTGTTGTGCCGGCTCGACGAGCCGGGTGCGGTGGCCGAGGCTAAGCCCGCCGAAGTCGAGGCGCGGCGCTGAGCGCATAGCGCCGGAGTGGAGTGCCGCCAAGACTCCGGCTGGAGGGCCGTCGCTTGCCGACGTGCCGTTCGGGGTTGAACGATAGCCAGTAGCCAATGGTGAAGGACTCAGAAGTATCCTTACGGAGGTCAAGGAGTGCACAGAGGCGGCGGGGGGCGCGGAGGTTCTGAAGAGGGGCACCGCAGAGAGCGCAGAGAACCGAATTTTCACCACAGAGGTCACTGAGGGCACAGAGGGGGAGGAGAACACAGAGGGATTCGTGGGTGGCGAAGTCGTGGCGGCCGTTCTCCCGTGGCTCCGAGCGTGACGGAGGGAACTCGTCTCCCGCCTCGCGCGCTGCCAGCTCCGCGCGGCCCCATGTCGCGATCGCGACAGCGAATTGCGCTCGGGAGGGGGCAAGACCCGGATCCCCGTCCTAAAGGAGTGGGCCACGGCAAGCGGCAACAGGCCTATGGCAGAACGCAGAATGCAGATGGCAGTACGCGCTAGGGCGGAGCCAAGCAGGGGCTCAGCGCCCCCAGGGCTGAACGGCTGCGCCATTCAGCTTACGACGGAGGCAGGCGCGGGGGCGACGCTCTGGCGAGCGTCGCTAGAGCCGAAGCGGCGGACGGGCCTGCATCCGGACCGGCAACCTCGCCGCCGTGGCCGACAGGTGGAAACGACGTTCTGGCGAACCTCGCTGCACCCCGCAGGGACAGCTGCGTCACCCCGGCTTTCCTGAATTGCAGATCACGTCCGCACCTGTACGGATCTTGGCAGTGTCCACTCCTTCCTCCTCCGTGCCCGCCCGTCGACCGCTGACGCTTTCGGTTGTCATTCCGTGTTACAACGAGACCACGACCATCCGTGCCATCGTGGAGGCGGTCCGCGCCGCCCCAGCCTCCGGGCTGGAGAAGGAGATCATCATCGTCGACGATTGCTCCGCCGACGGCACCCGCGACCTGCTTCGCTCCGAGATAGCCCCGCTGGTCGCCAAGATCCTCTACCACGAGAAGAATCAGGGGAAGGGCGCCGCGCTGCGCACCGGGTTTGCCGCCACCACCGGCGACATTGTGCTCATCCAGGATGCCGACCTCGAGTACGATCCGCAGGAGTATCCGCGGCTCCTCAAGCCCATCCTCGACGGTAAGGCCGATGTCGTTTTCGGCTCCCGCTTCACCAGCGGAGATGCCCACCGTGTGGTCTATTTCTGGCACATGATGGGCAACCGCTTTCTCACCATGGCCTCCAATATGGCCACCAATCTCAACCTCACCGACATGGAGACCTGCTACAAGGTGTTCCGTCGGGAGGTCGTTGCGAGAATCCGCATCGAGGAGAACCGCTTCGGCTTCGAGCCGGAGATCACGGCGAAAGTCTCCAAGCTTCGGGTTCCCATCTACGAGGTTGGCATCAGCTATTTCGGCCGCACATACGAAGAGGGAAAGAAGATCGGCTGGCGCGACGGCTTCCGTGCGCTCTGGGCTATCGCCAAATACAATCTCTTCCGCTGAATGCCCCCCGCCGCCAGCCTGATGCCCTCGAGGCCAAACAGCGCCGCCACCAATGCGGACTTCGAATTCGCCGGACTGCGGGAGGCGGCCAACTATCGCCGGGCGTTGGCGAAGGGCTTCCGTCCGTATCTGCAGGGCCGAGTTCTCGAGGTGGGCGCCGGCATCGGCCAGATGACGCGCGAGTTCCGTGCCCTGGCGGGAGTCACGGAGATCGTCGCGGTGGAGCCGGAGGCGCGGTTTGTGACTCAACTGGAGGCGTTCCTGCCCCAGGCGGCCATCGTCCACGGGGTCGCGGCGGATGTGCCCGTCGACCCGGGCTGGGACGCGCTCGTGAGCATCAACGTTTTGGAGCATATCGAGCGCGATCAGGAGGAGCTTCAGCGCTTCCACCAACTGCTTGCCGCCAAGGGCGGGCATCTTTGCCTCTTTGTGCCCGCCCGTCCTGAATTGTACGCCCCGCTCGATCGTGATTTTGGACACTTCCGGCGTTACACCCGTCCGGAACTCCGAGCCAAGCTTGAGCGCGCCGGCTTTGTGGTTGAAAGGCTCTATTATTACAACCTGCCCGGCTACTTCGCTTGGTTGTTATCCTTTCGGGTTTTGCGCCGGCGCGGGTTTACGGCTTCAGCAGTGCGGTTCTTCGATCGCTACATCTTTCCTGTCGCGTTCTGGTGCGAGAGTCGGCTGTGTGCTCCTCCCTTTGGCCAGAATTTGGTGGCCATCGCTCGCGCCGGCGCGGACGTGGGGCGGGCCAAGGACTGATGCGGAGCTTGGCGCTCGAACCGGCGAAGGATGGCGGTAGGCGCTTGCGGCACTGCGACGCTCCTCGAACTTGGCCGGAGTGTTGCAGAGACGGAGCACGCCCCTGCCGACGTGCTGAATAGCGGAGCACCTCTGTACCTCAGCCTAACTGTAACTATGTAATCCGACCGTAGGGACGGACCCCGTGTCGGTTTGATCGCAGACGGCGCGGCGGCAAGCGACGGGCCTACAAGGCTGCCCACTCCCTGCACTTTCCTGCTGCAAGAGGTGTGTTCCGGAAGGGAGGCGATTGGCGTGGCTGGCCCAAGCGCTGAACGACTGCGCCGTGCAGCTACGGGGAGGGGCGAGCATGAGAGGCTGAACGACATCGGCGTCCAGCTACGCGAAGACAATAAGTAGGGCGGCTGGCTGCGCCGCCCGGCTGGGGACCCTACGATCAACCGGCTCAGGGCCCGACGATCAGTTCGGCGGTGATATCGATGCCCTCGTAGTACAGGCGGCCCTGATTGGCCTGAGCCGGGGCGGGCCGACCGCAGGAGTCCTCGCCGGCGACCATCTGCACGGTATCTAGACCGGAAACGTCGATCCCGATGCCGGCGGGTTGGGCGAGGCTGCCTCCGGTAATCTTGATCTTGGCCTGGCCCTCGGGGGCGAGCAGGATCATCGGCTCACCGGCAGCGGTGGTGGTGAGTTCGTGGAAGTTAAGTGTGCCGATGGTGCGCAGGCTGGGGGCGACGATCCCGGCCGGTCCGGCGGCAGAGGCGAAGAGCACATTGCCGTAATACAGCCCGCCCAGCCCGCCGGTGGTGCTTTGGATACCGACGGCGCACACATTCGCCCAGCCGTTGTAGACGACGTCGGTGCGGGTGACCCCAGGATTGGTCTTTGTGCCCACCGAGTAGATCGACATATGGGTGGAGGCGTCGGCTCCGGCGAGCACAACGGTCGGGGTGCCCTGCATGTATTCGACGCCCGCTTGGTTGTAGAGCGCCGGCGCTTTCGGGCCGGAGGGGTTGGTAAGCACGACGGTAAGGGAGCCGGGGCCGGACATCTCGAACTGCACGATGTTGTTCTGTTCGTCCAACAACGAGACGCGCGCGATCTTGCCCCCGGTTGTGGTGATCGTGCCGGAGGCACCGGTGAGCAGGAACTGGTCGTAGATGTTGCCGTTGGGGTGGTGGATGCTCTGCCATTCCGCCCGGGTGGTGATAGCCCCGGCGGTTTGCGTTCCGGCTGCCGGCACGACGCCAATGACGGCGGGGCGACTACGGGTGGTGTTGGCGCCCGCAGTTACCTCCACGTCATACAGACCCGCTTGCGCGGATTGAACGTTGGTGAGCTGCAGTGAGGAGTTGGTGGCTCCATCGATCGCAATGCCGTTGCGGAACCAGCGGTAGGAGAATCCGCCGGTCGAGCCGAGAGGGGTCACCGAGAGGAGGGCCGAGCCGTTCGCGGCGACGTTTTGAGAGGCCGGATGCGTGGCGATCGCGGGGCGGGCTGAGACCGCGACGGCGGAGGTGGCCTCGACCAAGTTGCCGTTGGTGTCGGTGGCGCGCACGGTGATGGTGCAGGTTCCGCCGCCCACGGGGGTGACCGTGAGGGTGCTGGCGGCGATGGCTGCGGTGGCGACGGCGGGATTGGAGCTGGAGGCCGTGAGGGTGAGCACGGCGGGGGTGGTCGATCCGTCCGGCATCACGTACGCGGTGCGGGCGGAATTCACGATGACAAGGTTGTCGATTGTGAGGTCTGGGCCGCGCAGAGGAAGCTGCGTGTAAGTAGCCGAATTGAGTGCCGCGGAAGCGTTGTAGACCGTCAAGGCTGCGATCCCGTCGACCACGGTCATTCCAGTGCCGAGAACTCGGGCGAAGACGGCATAGCCCCCATTGTTGGAGGTCCCGAGCGTCGTGGTATTGTCCACGGTATTGACGAACCACTGGCTGGTGGCGCTATTGAGTGAATCGGTCCGGGCCATCGAGAGTGTGCCGCGCGTGTTGGGTAGGTTGTATTCCAACGCGATGGGAGCAACGGTCGGGATGGCATCGAGGGTGGTCCCGGTGAGTGCGAACCCGCCACCTTGAATGACAAAACCCGGCACTGAGCGGTGGATGATGGTATTCGTGTAGGCGCCGCGACCCACGTAGCCCAGGAAGTTGAGCACCGAAGCCGGGGCGGCGGCAGGGAGCACCTCGAGGTTGAAGGTGCCCATCGTGGTGTTGAACTGCACGATCTGGTTGGTGACCCCGGCGAGGCCGAAGTGTCCCTTCAAGTCGATCGTTGAGCCAGTCGCACCGACGGTCGTGGTCACTGTGGGCAGTGGCACCGTGACGGTGGGGAGTGTGGCCTGTGCCCAGGTGGAAAGGGCAAACAGGACGCTGCAGGAGAGGAGAAGGCCGGCGCGGGTCGTCGAACGCATGGGTTGATTCGTTAGGGACCGCGGCCCGGGGGACAAGTTCATTGCTGCGTGCACAAACGCCACGCCTCGTGTTTGCACCGACCGGTGTGCATCATTGGTCGGAGCCATGTCCGGCTCGGGCCGCGGTTGGGCCGGCGTGTGGGTGGAATGGATCGGCCCGAATGACGCGATTGTTACGCCGGCCTGCGTACGCGCATGCAGCCCTCGGGTTGCGGACCGAGGGCAAGATCTAGGGAAGTCAATGCTTGCAGCCGCAGGAACCGCCGCAGCAACCGCCACCGCCGTGTGAGTGGCTGGCTTCCGCGGGCGCAGCTGCTGGGGTGGTGCTCGCACCTTCGCCGCTGCGGCCGGTATTGGCGCCAATCAGGCCGTAACCACCGGTGATGATTCTCCGTACGGGGACGCCCGTCTCGGGGTGCGTGGTGAGCGCTGCATCGCGCATGCTCTGTTGCAGCTCGAACTGGGTGGCGGTGTCGCCGGGCTTCTGTGGGATGGTCTCGTAGACGTAGGTGGCCATGGTCAAAGGAGGGCGAAGTTGCAGGCAGGACCGGGGGCGTCAAGTCGCGTGCGGAGTGGGCAATCGGGCGCGATGACGGAGCTCCGCGGTCCCCACCTGGGACGCGCCCTTGGGATCAACTGGCAACTCCCTGCTTGCCCCATTCGGCGCGCAGCGATTCGGGGGTGCAACCGGCGGCGCGCAATGTGCGCAGACTGAGTGCGTCATGCCGCTTGGCGAGTCGCACCCCGGCGGCATCGAGCATGAGCGGGCAGTGGTGGAATTCGGGCGCGGTGAGTTGCAGCGCGTCGTAGAGGAGCAACTGCCGAAAGGTCGATTGCAGCAGATCGGCACCGCGCACCACTTCGGTGATACCCATCGCGGCATCGTCCACCACCACGGCGAGTTGGTAGCTGGGCAGGTCGTCCTTACGCCAGACCACGAAGTCGCCGAAAGCCGCGCCGCATTCGGCCTCTTGCTTCCCGCAGGCGCTGTCGTGGAACACGAGCCGCCGGCCATCGGGTACCGGAAGCGCCAATTGTATCCGCCGCGGGGAGTGCCTCGCGCCGTGTGCGCTCTGCGGCCGGAAGAACCTCGGTTCGGCATGTGCCGGGATAGAGTGGTTCGTCGCCGCCACCCGCAGCTGGCCCCTCATGCGGCGCCCCGGCGGCTTCGGCAATGTCGCGCCGCGAGCAGAGGCAGGGGTAGAGCAAACTGGTCGCCCGTAGGCGTTCGAAGGCGGCACGGTAGAGCTCCACTCGAGCGCTTTGATCGTAGGGGGCGTGCGGCCCGCCGCAGTCGGGCCCTTCCTGCCAGTCGAAGCCAAACCACCGCAGATCCTCGAGCATCGCCTGCGCGTATTCCGGCCGACAGCGCGCGCGGTCGAGGTCCTCGTTACGCAGGAGCAGCGTGCCGTCGGCGGTATGGGCGCGCCCCTGGGCGATCCAGAACGTGCGGGCGTGGCCGAGGTGCAGATACCCGGTGGGGGACGGGGCGAGGCGGCCGCGGTAGGCGGGCGAAGTCATGGTCGGCGAGCGGTACGGTTCCGCCTGGGCGGGCCGGGGCGTTCACAGGTATTCATTCAACTGGCTTCACTCCTCACTTCACGATCTCTCCGCAGTGGGGCATGCTCTTGCCCCAGTAGGGATTGGAGATCGCATCCGTGGTCTGTACCCAGTCGGCGCCGCCGGGGAACATGGTGCAATGGGCGATGAAGTAGCCGGGCTGTCCCCGGGCGAGGGTGACGGCGCGCGTACTGAGGGCCTTGAAGGCCTTGCGGGCTTCGCTGATCGATTTGGCCTCGGCGATGGCCTTGGCCTCCGGCAGGGCTTTTGCCGCGTCTCGAGCGGCGGGCAGTTGGTCGTTGGCGAGGGCGAGGCGGATCTGTTCGTAGCCAGAGAGGAAGGTGGTGGCGGCCGTGTCGAGCGGCTCGGCGGCCGGGGCGCTGCGGGCTAGCAGCAGCAGCCCGCAGGCGAGGAGGAGATGAAGCATCTTCATGGTTGGGAGCGGCGCAGCGTGGCGAGGGCCGGGCGTTTGGCAAACCAGTGGCGCCGCGAACGGGTTGGCGGAGAGGGACGGCGCGGCGGCGAAAGTCATTTTTTGGTTCAAGTTCAGCCGAAAATTGTCGTTTAGGTTGACCGGCGGGAGCGTTTTGGCCCATCACAAATGGCTCCGCCAGTAGGACTATCCTTTCCGGCGACTTACACCTAACACGAACATGGACGACTGGTTGCTCACAGCATTGGCGGAGAAGCGCAAGGTGCGCGCATTGACGGAAACAGCACGGCAGGCGGGCATTGAACCGACCCGGTTGAGCCGGATCGCGAACCAATACGTCGAGCCATCGGCTGAGGAGGTGAAGACATTGACCGCGCTGCTGCGGCCCGCCGCTCCAGCGCCGACTCCAGCGGCGCCCGTGGTCGCCTCTGCGCCCGCCGCCAAGTCGACCGCCGCGGTCCCACCTCCGGCGCCGAAACCCGCTATCGTCGTCCCCCCAAGCGCATTCGCGAAACCCGCACCGGGTAGCGAAGTCAAGGCCTCCGTTCCCAGCGCATTGCCCAAACCGGTACCGCCGAGCGCGCGGCTGTCCTCCAGTCTGGCGAGCATGAAGGTGCCCGTGAAGACCACACAGTCGGATTTCGTGCATCGGCAGGAGTTGCTGAAGTTCATTTTCGCGGTACGCGACTGGCCGACGCTCCATGAGCATCCGCAGCCCGGCGACTTCGCGTACTTGCAGACCCTCTGGAACGAGGCGCAGAAGGCCATCGATGCCGTCAATCGCCGACTCTACGGCGAGGCGGGCAAGCCGATTCCCCAGCCCTCGATCAGCACTCGGCCGGTGCGTCGGCACCACAGCACCCGCTTCCTCTTCATGCAGGTGGCCGAGGAGCGCTTGCCGACCGATGTTGTGGCCAACATCCGCGAGTCGGCCCAGGAAGGACTCAAGGGCGGCGCGGCGCAGGGTTTTCTGGAGGCGTTCCAGCTGGCCGCCGAGGCGATCCTCGACGAGGAGGACTTTAAGACTCTCACCGACGAGGCCAAGGTGCGCGCCGAAGCCCCGCTCGATTGATACTGTCGGCCTGGGAAGCTGGTGGCCCCTGCTGAAGCAGTGGGCCACGGCGAACCAACTGCGTGGCGCGCGCTCCCAGCCTGGTCCGCCGCGAGGCGTTTCATGGTTCCCGGATCGTGCCGAGCTCGCGGGCGAGGAACTTTTGCGCGTAGAGCGGGGCGCGGTTGCGCACCGCGTTGCCGTCGATCTCGCGATGGAGCGAAAAGGAAGGGGCTGAGGTGACGACTGTGCCGTCGTCGGGGCGGAGGATGATCCACGCGAGCCCGCGGCGCAGGGTGTCGCTTGGATACGTCTGGCGGACGTGCTCGTAAACCAACCGGGCGATTTCGCCTTCCTGGGGATCCTGCGCGAGGTCGGCGAGCGTGGCGAGGCAGACAAGGTGGCGAATGGCTTCGCCGGCATTGTCGGTTTGGGCGGGTGCCCAGATAGTGAGGCGCGAGGCGATGGCGTCCAAACGGCCGGAGACGAAAGGCCGGGCCAGGGGCGGGGCGAGCCGGGTGACGAGATCGGAGTCGCCGGGGAGATTTTCGTAGGTGATCGAGGCGATCTGGGCGGCGGTGATTTCCTGCCACGCGTAACCGGGCGGCAACAGCGGGCGCAATCGCCCGGTGAAGGCCGCCATCGTGCCCACCACCAGCCAAGCGGCGAGGGCGGCGGCCACGCCGAATCGCGTGCGGCGGCCGGTATGGCGGGCGTCGTCCCAGCGGAAGAGCAGCGTGCCGACGGTGGTGGCGGCGGTGCCGATCACCCCCAGGGCGAGCAGCGCGAAGCCAAACCCCAATGGCCCGGGGCGAGCGTCGATGCCCGTCTGCAGCGCGGCCACGGCATAACGTCCGGGCATGAAACCGGCGAAGCGTTGCGCCCAGTCGGGCAATACGGCGAGAGGTACCCCCACGCCGCCGAGCATGATCATCGGCAGGAAGACACATTGTCCGAGCGCTTGTACGGCCGGTACGCCGTCGGCCAGGGCCGCGATGACCAGACCGAGTCCCATGAAGGTGAACGAGGTGAACGCCAGGGCAGCGAGCAGCACCCCCGGTTGTTGGGGTAGAGGCGTTCCGAAGACGGCCCAGGCGAGGACGAGTTGGAGCAGCACCGCCCCGGCGAGGATGACGACCCGGGCGACCAGGGCGCCCGCCAGGAAGACGGCCGGAGGCACGGGCAGCAGACGATAACGGCGCCAGACGCCGCGCTCGCGCTCGGCCACCAGCGTGGTGGGCAAGCCGATGGCGGCACTGCCGAGCAAGGTGATGGTGAGCAACTGGCCCATCTGTGCGGTCAGCGGCGGCACGCCCGCGCGGAAGAGGCCGCCAAAGGCGAAGAGGAAAAGCACCGGCATGACGTAGCCGTAGGCGATGGCCTGCGGGCTGCGGAAGTTGAGCCGTAGAGTGACCCGCGCATGGCGGGCGACGGCGCGGCATAGGGCGAGGGGCGCGGTCACAGGGAGGCCTCCGTGGCGCCGTCCCAGCCTTCACCGGTGAGCGCGACAAAGGCGTCCTCGAGGGTTGGGGGCAGGAGTTGGAGCGTGGACAATTCGTGGTGCTCGGCTTGTAGCCACGCAGTGAGCGTGCCGATGGTACGGGCGGGCGCGGTCGTGCGAAGTTCGTGCTGCGGAGGGCTGGCTTCCGTGCCGGTGCGGGCGGGCTTCTCAGGCACGGTGGTGAGCGCGACGTCCAAGAGGGTTGGCAGCGTGGCGAGCAGTTTGGCTTCGAGGGGTCGCGCGGTCTGGAAGACGATGCGGGTGGCCGCGCCGGTGCGGGCGATGAGCGCCTCGGGGGTGGCGGTGGCGATGAGGTGTCCCCGGTGCAGGATGGCCACCCGATCGCAGAGGCGCTGGGCCTCGTCGAGATCGTGGGTACTCAGCAGCACGGCGCCGCCCCCGGAGCGGTGTTCAGTGAGGATACGGTGCAGCTCGCGGCGGGCATGCGGATCGAGTCCGGTAGTCGGTTCGTCGAGCACCAGGAGGGCGGGGCGGTTGACGAACGCGAGGGCCACGGAAAGGCGTTGGCGCTGTCCGCTGGAGAGCGAATCGAAGGGTGCGTCGGCCTTTTCGGCCAGGGCGAAGCGGGCGAGGAGGTTTTCGGTATCCGCCGGGAAGGAGTAGAACGAGGCAAAGAAGGTGAGGGCTTCACGCGGGGTAATCTTGCCCTGCAAGGCGGCGGGCTGGATTTGGGCTCCGACGCAGCGAAGGGCCTCGGTGAGCCGGGTCCGCACGTCCAGGCCGCCCAGGCGGAGCTCGCCGGAGTCGGGGGGGCGCAGGCCCAGCAGGCACTCCAGTGTGGTTGTTTTCCCTGCACCGTTGGGGCCGAGCAGGCCCACGATTTCGCCCGGGGCCACCTCGAGGTCCAGCCCGTCCACGGCCAAGGTCGGTCCGTAGCGCTTCACCAGCGCCCGGATGCAGACGGGGAGGGGCAGGACGGACGACATCGCCGCGATGCAAACCCACGGCGCGGTGCGCGGCAAACCCGGATAAAGAACCCACGGG
>JADJTK010000024.1 GCA_016711225.1 Opitutaceae bacterium | reverse complement strand
AGTTCCGCCAGCAGCCAAGGCGGAGACACACCTGCAACCCACCTCGTCGAGCTGACGTCGAACACCCTGCAGGTGATTAAGGTCGATGCGGGCGCAGTGTCCATGTCGCGCAACGCCGCCCTCGACAACAAAGCCACCCTCGAGCTGCTGCTCAACGACGCGGCCTCAGACTGGCAGGAGAACGGTTGGTCCGGGGCGGTCGGCACCTTCCTGCCCGCGACATCTTGGCACCTCGTCACCGAAGAGCAGGTACGGGCTGTGGGCGGCGATGCCACCCTCGGCGCCCTCTCCAACAGCCTCGAGCACGGCTTTGGCGGCACCACCGTGGTCGCCGGTTGCACCGCCGGTAAAGGAGCCCCGGTCGAGATCGGTGGGGAAAATCGTTGGTTGATCGCCGTAGCGCCCACCGAAGGCTTGGACAAAGCCTTGGCCCTCACCGAGCGCTGCAAACTTCGCCCCAACCCCATCGGCCCGGGCGTGCTCGATCATATCGGCGCCATCAGCCGCCTGCTGCGCGTCACCGGCCAAGAGTCGGTCGCTCTTTGGGAACTCGGGCTGGACCGCTCCCATCTCTTCCTGATCACTGTCAACGGCGTCGAAGCGGTGGTCCCCTGCGCGCTCAAGCTCACCGAGGTCTGGGAGACCATTCGTACCGAGCTCAACCTCAAGTACCAACTCGCCGCCGCGCGCCTCTTCTACGGAGATCTCTTCGACTTCTCCGACTCCGCCCCGCGCATCGCCGGCCAGCTTCTTCCCGCCCTGACCAGCGCCTATTCGGCCCTTCCGGCCAAAGGTCCGAAGCCCGCCCTCGCCTGCGCCGGCCTCACCGGCACGCAAAACTGGTTGGTCAACCATCTGGCCGCCTCGCTGGGCACCACCAACTGGCAGCCCGACCCGGAAACGATCTTGGGCGAACTTGGCCTGCACGTCGCCGGTGATCTCCTCCCCGGCCAACTCACCCCCTCCACCTTCGGCCTGCTGCATCGCGCCGCCGTGGAATCGAAGGGCACCACCGCCTGGAAACCGGTCTGGCACCCGGCCGACGCCGCCAATTTCCGAATCGCCCTTCCCGTGGGGCAGAAAACCGCAGCGCCCGCTCCGGCCCCCAAGGCCCCCGAGCCAGCGAAGGCCGCCGCCCCTGCGCCCAAGGTGGAGGCCCCCAAGCCCGCCGCACCGGCCCCGGCTCCCAAACCCGCTCCGATCCCGGCTCCTATCCCAGCCCCCAAGGCGCCCACGCCTGTGCCGCGCCCCGCGCAGCCGGCCCCGCTGCCGACCCCGGCCCCCAAGCCGGCCCAGCCGGCCCCCGCCCCTGTCGCTAAAGCTCCGATACCGGCAACGCCGCCCGCCGCCAAGGCTCCCGTGCCGGCACCGCAGCCGGCCAAGCCCGCCGAAGCACCCAAGGCTCCTGTGGCGGCCCCTGCTCCCGCCAAACCCGCCCAGCCGGTGCCCCAGCCTGCAGCGAAAGCTCCAGCCCCCGCTCCGCAACCCGCTCCTGCAGCCAAGGCCCCGCAGCCGCAGCCTGCCCCCGCAGCCAAGGCTCCGACTCCGGCACCGCAATCTGCTCCTGCGGCCAAAACTCCGAGCCCGGCACCTGCCCCTCAGCCCACCAAGCCAGCCCAACAGCCCGCGCAAGCAGGCAAAGTCGCCACTCCGGCCCCCGCCGGCCAAGGCCGCCCCGGCTCCCGCCGCCCAGCCCGGCGCCAAGAAAAAGGCGCCGGTAGCCCTTATCGGGGGCCTCTTGGCCGTCGTTGCCATCTGCGCAGGCGGCTTCTTTTTCTGGCAACAGGGCCAGGCCAATGCCCGGCAACAAGCCGAGCTCGTCGCCAAACTCGAAAACGAGCGCGTGGCCGCCGAGGCCCTACGGGCGCAGCAGGCGAAAGCCGAAGAGGCAGCCCGCGACAAGGAGATTCAAGCCAGCAAGGAAAAGGCCGACGCTGATCGGGCCGAGAATGAGCGCCTTATCCGCGAAAAGGAGAAGGAAATCGCCACCGCCAAGGATGCCGTCGCGAAAGCCCCTGGTGTGATCAAAATCAACACCGAGCCGGAAGGCGCCGAAGTCAGTGTCGACGGGGCCACCCCGCAAGTCACTCCCGCGACCATTATCGACGTCACTCCCGGTCTGCGCAAAATCACCGTCCGACTCCCTGGCTACGACACCGTCGAGCAACTTGCCCAAATCAAGGGCATGCAGACCGTCGACCTGGGCACCATCGCCCTCCAGCGCCTCTACGGTGAACTGATGCTGCGCAGCGAGCCGGCCGATGCCGAGTTCGCCGTGTTCGCCGCCGATCAGACCGAGGGAACCCCGTTGCGCACCGGACGCACCCCTAGCCGCGTCGACAGCCTCTTGCCCGGCGAATACGTGATCAAGTTCACGCGCGTAGGTCTGCTGCCCACCACCGAGCACGCCACCGTCGCCGGCAAGGACATCATCGACGTCAACAGCACCTTCATCGTCGGAGGCGTCTCCATCACCAGCAATCCCGTCGGCGCCACGGTGCGCATGAATGGCGAATCCCTCGGCATCACGCCGATCATCCGCCCCGAGTTGCTGCCCGGCCGTGCCACCTTCGAGTTCAGCCTGCCCAACCACGAGCCGCTGAAGCTTTCCGGAGAAATCACGAGCAAGGAAACCCTGCGTCTCCATGCCGAAATGCTCCATGTCGACCGCATCGCCAAGATTTCCGAAGTGAAGAGCCCGCCCAAAGTGCTGCAGAAAGCCATGCCCTCGATCCCGCCCGAACTGGGGGAAATCAAAGGCGAAGTCGTCATCTCACTCGTCGTGAGCAAGCTCGGCACCATTCGCGATATCCGCGTGGAAAAGTCGACCAACCCCGCCCTCACCGATCCCTGCCTCAAGGCGATCAACCTCTGGAAGTTCGGCCCGGCGGTCAGCAAGGCCGGACAACCCGTCAACATGCGCATCATGATTCCCATCCCGATCGACATCAAACCGGCCGCCCCCCAGATCGACGATCGCCCCTTGGGTTTCCGCAACTGATCGCAGTACTCATAATCAAAACAAAAGCCCGAGCTCCCCGCTCGGGCTTCTTGCTGTCACCTTTCGGCCTGCCTCCCTGCCGATGCCCCAACGCCCCGCACCGTTGGGTTTCCGTGAGTACACTCACTTTTAGTCGAGGCTGACAAGGAGGGCGAGGCTCCGCCTGAGCCGCTCGGAGCCATTCTTCTGGGAGAGGGTGCTTGCACCCGACTCCCACGCGAGTTGTCGCGAGCTCCTTCGACAGCCTCGGAACGTTAGCTTGGCTAAAGGGAAATCTCGCTGCCACGGCCGCCACAGCTCGCCGCGAGACTTGCCCGCCAGAGCGCGGGTCCTCGTGCCGCCAAGGTTCGACCTCAGCGACGGCCCGATCTACCGCAATGCCCGCCACTGCTCCCTCTCGGCCGGTGCGTGCTTCTCGATCGCGTAGCGCAACATCGTGCGTGGCATCCGCGCCGCATGTTGCGTCAGAAAATCGTCCAACGCCACCCGGTCGCGCTTGCCGACTTCGCGCAACATCCAGCCCACCGCCTTATGCATGAGGTCGTGCGCATCCTCGCGCAACCTCGCCGCCAGCCGCAGCGTGTCGGCGAACTCGCCACACCGGATGAAATGCAAGCTCGCCAGCACTGCTATCCGCCGCTCCCACAACAAGCTCGACCCCGCCAATCGGTCCAACACCTGCGCGCGATCCTGCCGCTCGCGCAACCAGCCGCCCACGACCTGCTCGGCGGTCACATCGACCAGATCCCAGTTGTTGATCCGCCCGGCCTTCGCGGCCGCGAGATAGAAGGCATACAGTTCCCGCCTCCTCTGCGGCGCGGCGCGAGGAAACTGCCGCACCACGACCAGCAATCCCGCCAGTCTATCCTCATGCCATGGCGACGCCACCAGCCGCTCGATCGCCTCAAGAGGAAGCCCCTCCGCTTGTCGCACCACTGCGCGCACTTGCGGTACCTTCAATCCACGGAACTGGTCGCCTTCGGCGTACTCGCCCGGCCCAGTCTTGAAGAAACGCATCAACCCCGGCACCCGAGTCGGGTCAGCCAGCCGAGCCAGAGCCGCCTGCACCTGCTCCGCAGTCGCCCAGGACGAAGAGAATCGCGCCGCCCCGCCGTCCGACTTGGCCTTTGCCCGGCCCATGGTCAGCGAAACTCACTCCACTCATGGATCACGGGAGTTCCATCGCTCGCCACCGACCCGGAGGTATGACCCGGGCGTCGATTGAAATGCAGCACATGCATTCCCAGATCGAGAGCTGCGGGAATATCGATGTCGTGCCGATCGCCGACGGCGAGCACCCGATTCCCATCGCACGGGCCCATCCCCGCCAGCGAAAGTGCCTCCATGCCCAAAAGGGGATTGGGCTTCTTGTAGCCATGCGAAGCGCTATCGAGCACGAAACGGAAGTAGCGGCTCAGACCGTAGCGTTCGAGCGTTCGCTGGGGCAGCCCCGGCACCAGCGAATTGGTCACCACTGCGAGCGCGCGCCGAGCCGACCAAAACGCCAGCATCTCCTGGGTTCCGGGGGTAGGTCGGAGCAATTTCTCGTAGTCGGCCGTCCAAGCGGCCAGCAGCGCTTCCGCAGCCGCGGAGGTCTCCTCACGGCTGCGCGGAGCTGGCGCACTCTGCAGGGTCTGTCGCAGTCGTTCGCCCAACACCGTCTCCCGTCCCATGCGCAGCGTCTGCGCCCGCACCTTCTCATAGGCGGCGCGGAACGCCTCCGTGCTGGGGAAAAAGCCTTGGGCCACCGTCAACTGCGGTACCTCCAGCAAACCGCCCCTCCTCACCCGCCGCATCGTAGTCGTCGATCAGCGTATTGAAGCAGTCGAAGAAGATCCAATCGAAGTCGGGAAGCTGCATGCGCGTTGGGGGGCGGACAGAGGAGCGACGCGAGGTTCGCGGCGGCTGCCGCAGGAGGCAAGAATAGCGTGGAAGTTTCCCTATCGGCTCCAGTGGCCCGGAGCTTGAGCGGGGATGCGCCGGCCCTGCCTGTGCATCTTTTGGCAATCTTTGCGCAGCCTCTCCCCGGACTTTCCTCCCGCCCGTTTCCGCCTTTAGCTCTACCACCTTCTCTCCTTCATCCGCTAGTGCGCCTTCAGTCGGCTCGATTCCGCCCGACCTACACTCTGTCCCCTGCCTGAATCAACGTTCATTCGACCTTCCGGCGCTCCTGACCGATCTCCCTCACGCCCTTTCTCCCTCAGTCCCTTTCCACTCATGAGCACTCCCACCTTCGAATACCACGAACCCTTCCCGCTCGGTCCCGACACGACCCAGTACCGCAAGCTCGACGTCTCGCCCGACCTCGTGAAGGTCGAGAAGTTCGGCGCCCACGAGATGCTGGTCGTGCAACCCGAGGCCCTCACGATTGTCGCCAACCACGCGATGAAGGACTGCTCCTTCATGCTGCGCCCCGCGCACCTCGCCCAGGTCGCCGCCATCCTCGACGACCCCGAGGCCTCGCCCAACGACCGCGGCGTCGCCCTCGCCATGTTGCGCAACGCCGACGTCGCCTCCCGCGGCATCCTGCCCTTCTGCCAGGACACCGGCACCGCCACCGTCGTCGCTAAGAAAGGCCAGCAAGTCTGGACCGGCGCCAACGACGCCGAGCACCTCTCCAAGGGTATCTGGAAAACCTACACCGAGGAGAATCTCCGCTATTCCCAGACCGTCGCCCTCAACATGTACGACGAGGTCAACAGCGGGAACAACCTCCCCGCCCAGATCGACCTCTACGCCGGCAAGGGCGACCACTACGATTTCCTCTTCGTCGCCAAGGGCGGCGGTTCGGCCAACAAGACCTACCTCTTCCAGGAGACCAAGGCCCTGCTCAACCCGAGCAGCCTCGAGAAGTTCGTCCTCGAGAAGATGCTCTACCTGGGCACCGCCGCGTGCCCGCCCTACCACCTCGCCATCGTCATCGGCGGCACCTCCGCCGAAACCTGCCTGAAGACGGTGAAGCTCGCGTCCACAAAATACTACGACTCGTTGCCCACCACCGGCAGCAAGGGCGGCCGCGCCTTCCGCGATCTCGAGAGCGAGGCCAAGTTCCTCAAGCTCGCCCAGCAGACCGGCATCGGCGCCCAGTTCGGCGGCAAGTACTTCGCCCTCGATGTGCGCGTCGTGCGCCTCCCCCGCCACGGCGCCTCCTGCCCGGTCGGCATCGGCGTGTCCTGCTCGGCCGACCGCAACATCAAGGCGCGCATCGACCGCGACGGCCTCTGGGTCGAGCAGATGGAGACCAACCCCGGCCGCTTCATCCCCGAGAAATACCGCGGCGTCTACAAACCCCGCGGCGTGAAGATCGACCTCAACCGGCCGATGAAGGACGTGCTCGCCGAGCTCTCCAAATACCCGATCACCACCGAGCTCGCCCTCAGCGGCACCATCATCGTCGCCCGCGACATCGCCCACGCGAAGTTCAAGGAGCGCCTCGATGCCGGCCTCGGACTGCCGCAATACCTGAAGGATCACCCGGTGTACTACGCCGGCCCGGCCAAGACCCCGAAGGGGCTGCCCTCCGGCTCGTTCGGTCCGACGACCGCCGGCCGCATGGACAGCTATGTCGAGCTCTTCCAGGCCAACGGCGGCTCGCTGCTCATGCTCGCCAAGGGTAACCGTTCACAAGCCGTCACCGACGCCTGCAAGAAGCATGGCGGCTTCTACCTCGGCTCGATCGGCGGGCCCGCCGCGATCCTCGCCCAGGAGAACATCAAGAAGATGGAGCTCATCGAGTATCCGGAGCTTGGGATGGAAGCCGTCTACAAGATCGAGGTGGAGGACTTTCCGGCCTTCATCTTGGTCGACGACAAGGGCAACGACTTCTTCAAGTCGCTGACCGCCTGCCCCAAGGCGCACTGATCCGGACGTAGCGAGCATCGAGTAGCGGGTAGCTCGCCCGCTCTCGTCGCTCGTATCCTGTAGCGAAGCTCGCCAGAGCTTCGTCCTTTTCCCGTAGCGGAACGGCTTCCCGTTCCGCCTTCGTTCGTCTCTCCGACGGCCGCGCCGCAAGCGCGGCCGTTTCCTTTTGTTGGCACCGCGCTCGCCGCTTGCGCGTGGGGCGCGGCTTCAGCCCGCTCACCCGCGTTGGCTGCGGTCGAGCTCGGTGAGCACTGTTTTGACGGCCAGCGCCATCACGCCCATCGCCGCGGTGCCAGGGCGCAGCTTCTTCGGCAACCGGCCGGAGGTGCTGTAAAGATGACCCAACGCCTGCATCAGCATCCCCGGCTGTGGGCAATCCTTGAGCACCAGCTGCATCAGCTCCTCCGAGTTCGCGAAGTCGCCGTCCTCGACAGCGTCGTAATCCCGGTCGAACGCCTCCTCCATCCGGTCGTAGTCGAGCACCGGAGTCGGACTTCCGGCCGGCACCATCGCAAACCACACCGGCAACATCAGGGTGATCAGAATCCCGAACTCGTCGGGACTGATCAGCTCGGCCGTGAGTGCGCTCAGATCCTCCAGCATCTCGGAGCCGCTCGCCTCCAGCTCGGCGAGCGCCTCGCTCGGGGTCTCAAACCGTCCCATGGCCTCGGCCATCCGATCGGCAGCTTCGCCGATGGACAGTTCGCCGGTGATGGCGCCCGTGGCTTGCCCCTTGCTGGACCCTGGTGGCCGCAAGCGCGGCGGCGGTGGTTCCGCCCGCCGTTCAGTTGCACTCGGAAAGTCGATCAGCGAGTCGTCCTCATCGTCAAAATCCTCGTCATCCTCTTCGTCTTCGCCGGTATCCGAAGCAGGCGGCGGGTCGCGCGGGGGCGGCGCCGGGAAATCAATCTCGACCAACCCGAGTTCACGAATCGCCCCATTGATGTCGTCGCTGCGTCCGGTGCGGAGATTGTCCTCGTCGAGCTGACGCACTCGCGATTTCACGAGTTGAACCAACTTGGGCCGAAGTTGCGGGTCGGCCGCGGCCTGCCGCGGAGTCCGCGCCTCAAGTGCGGGGATCGCTTCGTCAAGGAAACGGAGGAGGCCTTCCTGCACGACACGCCGTTGTACATCCGCAAGGGTCTCACCGGGACCAGGCCCCGGGATCCGCGAAGTGGCGAGCTGGAGCTGCATCGGGTTCTCGAGTAACCGAGGAGGCACTAATGCCAGATCGGCAGACACGCTCTTCGCGGCCAACTGCGCCCCCTGGTTGACACGCCGTTCGCCGGAAAAACGCGCCACTTTCCCCATTCGGGCCTCGAAACGCCGGCGCAACTCCTCGTAACGGGCCCGCCCCATCGCATCGATCCGGCAGATTCCCTTCCCGAGGAGGACATTTCCAAGCAGTTGGCGGCCGCCCGCCACCGTGGCCGCCGCGGCCGCCTTCGTATCGTCGAACCAAACCCACGCCTCGCTGAAACCGGCATTGCGCTCCGTGTCGGCCAGATCCCCGCCGTCGACCTCCGGCTCCGCCTTCAGCGCTTGGCGGAAAGCGGCCGGCGTCCCGGTGAGCTCGTAGGTCGCCTCGCACCACTCCGCATCGGCGCCTTCCATCATCAATCGCCGCCGCTCACGCGAGGTCGCCGTGATCGAGGCGTCGATGCACAGGAAATTCTCGGCGAGCCACCGGCCCCGGGCGCCAGCATCGCCCGTCGGGGCACCCAGGTGCCGCAGCGTCTCGGCGATAACCTCCTCCGGAGTGGGGCCACCCATATCCGGAACCAGGATCGCCGTCCCCGACAGCCGCCAAAAATGCGGCAGCGGGTACACCCAGCAGACCAGCACCCCAAACCGGATGGCCCGTTTCGCCAGGCTACGATCAAGCAGCAGCATCGGCCCACGCTCCGGAGCCAACAGATCCACTACCTCAAGGAACTGACTGTCGATGACACGATGAACCTCCAGAGCCGCCACGCGCGTCTGGGATTTCGCGGCAAACAGCGCACGCTCATCGTTGCGCAGCCCGGCGTAGCCGGCCTTCTCCCACCGCTGGGCAAACGCCAGGCCCGCGGCGTCACGCACGAAGAAGAACTTTTGCGCCATGTAGGCATGCATCGCATGCCCGGATCCTTCCTGGAGCACGGCCTCCGTCTCCCGCTGCAAGGCGAAGCGATCGCGGCAATCGTTGGCAAGCCGTTCCATAGTCTTGTCGTCGAGCCGATCCTCGATCTCAAGCAACTGGTCGTAGTTGTCCGGATTGAACGGATTATGGGGGCACTCCATCGGGCAAGCGTGGCGGCGGTTGCGGTCCTCGCCGCAGTCGACGGGGGTGATCTCCCCCCCAAGGGCCGGGCAGTGGCGGCGTTTGTTGGCTTTGGCCATGGGCGGAGCGTGGCGCCGCGGCCCCCGCTTTCGATCAAAAACCGTGAACCAGGTCGCCCGCCCCCGCGCACCCCCCCCCCTCGCACATTGCGCTGCGCCCACCCAAAGCGTGTCGCGATCGCGACACGCTTTTGCGTCTTTGCCCGCTTCGTTCCCGGTCGCGCCACGCTCCGCGAGCGCAGTTTGGTGTCGCGATCGCGACAACGAGCTGCGCGCCCAGGCCGCGGCCGGCTAATACTCCTCGCGCCCGGCGGCCGGCTCACGGCCCAACCCCTGCTGCCGCACCGCCAGGAAAAACGCCGTGCCACCGCCGAGCACGTACAGATTAAACGTCAGCATCCGCCACAGCAGCACCACCACGCCCACCAGCGGCAGCGGCACGAACGCCGGCAAGATCAGCGCCGCCACCACCTCCACCGCGCCGCCTCCACCCGGCACGACCACCAACATCGAGAGCATAAACAGCAGCCCCTGCGCGAGAAACAGCGGCACCGGGTTCACCGGCGAATGCACCGCGAGTAAAATCAGCGGCAACAAGCTGTAGCGACAAGTCCACTGCACGCTCGCCAGGAGAAAGTTCAACACCAGCGCACTCTTGCGCCGGCCCCAGAGCAGCGCCAACGCCTCTCGCATCCGCCGCAGCGTGCGCGCCGCCGCCCGCCGCAGGAAGCGGTGCCGGGCCGGCAGCCTTTTGCTCCGGCCCAAATGCGTCGCCCCGGCCAGCCGCTCGATCAGTCGGTGGAACCACGCGCTGCGCAACAGCACCAGGAGCGTCGCCACTCCCGCGCCCGCCGCGGCAAGTCCCGGCAGCAGGACCCGGCTGTCCATCTGCTCCAGCACCCGCGCGAAAACCGCGTCGTGGAACATCACCCAGACCGCAAAAGGCGTAAGTAACGTGAAATAGAGCACGTCGATGGCCGCGTCCGACGCCAGCATCGACCCGCCCTGTGCCACCGGCACACCCGCGCGTTTCAGGAGCGCGAGCCGGATCACCGCGCCGCCAATGCCGGCCGGCGTCGCCGCGACCCCGAACTCCTGCGACAGGGAGGCCTGCAACGCCGTGCGGTAGGCGAGCGGATACCCCAACGCCCGGCAGAACAGCCATACGCGCCCGCCGTTGCACGCCCAGGCAATGCACACCATCACCACCAACACCGGCAGCCACAGCGGGTTGAACGCGCGCAGCTGAATCCACGTCTCCGGCCGCACGGTGAAGAAGAAGACGCCAACGGTGGCCACTCCCGCCAACGCCACGCCCTGCAACACCCAACGCAGCATCTTGCGTGGTTCGAGATGGAAGGGGGCGGTCATGCCAGGAGTAGCGGGCAGTGAGTAGCGGGTAGCGAGTAGACGGATTCCAGAGAGGCCGCGCCGCGCCGGCCGCCCGTGGTGCGTCCCTTCAGGGCGCACCTCCGGGAGCCGGCCAGAATCTGCCGGGGCGTGCTGAAGCAACGCCCCACGTTCCCCGGCGTGCTCACTTTCCACCTCCCAGGGGTGGCGTGCCTTCCGGCAACAGATCGCGGTAGCAAGCCGCCTCACGGCCACACAGGTTGCGGGCGATCGCCTCGCGCACCGAAGCCTCGATCGACGGATACGCAAAGTCCACCGGATGCACCGCCACGCGCAGCACCGAGGAGCGACGCTTCCACGCACCCCACAGCCGCACCCAACTGCGCGAGCACACCCGCCGCCACGCCGCACGCGTGCTCCACACCAACACCGGGGCGGCGATGTTCCGTCCCCTGCATCCGTGTCCGTTGTAGGAGCTTGCTTGCAAGCGACCCGGACTCGGTCCTGCCATCGCCGTCGAACTCGCCTGCGGACAGGCGCCTCCGGGTTGCTCCTTGGCAGTCGCGGGCGAGTCCGGTCGGAGACCGGACCTACGGGGGTGGCATGCCGGCGAATAGGACCGATCTATGACCGGTTCCTCCGGGATCGATACAGCGGCAGCGGTTTCCGACTGCAGCAATTCCACCTGTCCCCATCGCGTCGTGTAATGGAACCCCAGCTTCCGTAGCGCGGCGCGTCCGCCATCGCTCAGCAGCCACGCCGGCGCGGTGAAACCCCATACCGGCACGCCGCAGCCATCGCGCACGATTCGGAGGCCCTCGCGGAGCCGGGTCGCCGCCTCCGCTTCGTCGATCTGGTAGAACTCCCCCTCGCCGGCCGTGTAGTGTTTGCCCATCGCACGTTGCACGGCGTTGCCCGTCACGGCCTCGGCCCGGTGCAGGTACGCATGCAGACAAATCTCATGGCCTTCCTCCGCACGCTCACGCAACCACGCGGCGAACTCGCGGTCCTCGTCGCATGGAGGCGCCCCGTGCCAGCGGGGCACGACCAGCAAAGTGGTGCGCCTCACCCCGCATTCGCGGCACATCGCCAAAAACCGATCACACTGCACCCGCGACCCAGGATGCAGGTCGTGGAAGGAGACGATGAGTTGGCACGCGGCGGGCATGCTCACACCCGCCCCTTGTTCGGGTCGTGCTTGGCGAAGTCCATGAACACCGTGGCAAGGTAGACCGGCTCGGTGGTGAGATGGTCCCACTTCGAAATCCGGCGGCGCTCCAGCATCTGGAAACCGTAGCGCTCGAACATGCGCGCGGTGCGCGTGTCGTCGCGCACCTGCATCTGTCCGAACAAGCCGCGCACGTCGCCGCGCGCCGCCAGCGCCTTCGCGAACGGGAAAATCAGCAGGCGCGTGGCCTGGCCGTTGCGGTAATCGGGCAGGAGGTTGATGTGAAAATGTGCGGCGCGCTGCGGAGCCGCCGGAGTCTCCTTGCCGGCGCGGGTGAAGATCCACCACAGAAACTTCAGGCTCGCGCGGTTGTACCGGAAGGTCGCGATGCGCCACAGGCCTTTCGGCACGATCACGAACGCCAGCAACAGCGCACTGATCCATGCGTTGTACCGATAACGTCTGCACGCCAGCAGGTAACCGACGATATCGCCCGTCTGGTCGTCCTCGGCGATGAGCGCATGATCGTACTCCCAATCGGTGTAATAACGCGTGAGGTAGTCCGTAAAGACATCGCGGTCACAAAAGACCGGATCGATCGGGTTGCCCATGCAACCGGTGTCCGCGCAAATCCGCCGCACGGCGGCGCGATCAGCGGGCGTATAGGGACGAACTCGGCAGGAGGGCATCGGGGAGGCGAAGCAAGACGGCTGAATGCAGGCGGCGGAAGGCTGAAACAACTTCAATCAGGTTCAGGAATCTCCGGGCTCAGTACTTGGAGGCGCACTGCCCTGCAGCGCTCGGCTCGCCCATTCTTTGAAAACCAGCGACCGCCCAAGGATCTCGAAATCGGGGCCAAAAACCTCGGCATGAGCTTCCAGTCGAAGCTCCTGCAAGAGGCATAGCGAGGACTGGGTGTAGAAGGCGAAATGCAGGGAGAAGACGCGCTGCCCCTCCACGGTGGAGCGGACCACTCTGCCGCTTCCGGTTCGCCCATACAAAAGCACGAAGTCCTCGCGCGACTCGTCCGTAAAGGCATCAGGGGCGTGCGGGGTCGCCGCATCGAGAAGTGCTTTTTCAGAGGGGAAACAATCCCGGTTCCCGATCAGCAGCCGGAAGCTGCAACCATACTCGTTCTCGAATCCGCAGTCCCGCTCGGGAGCTTCGTTGTCAGGAAGAATCGCCGACTCCATCCACCCAGACGGCAGCTCGATGGAGAACAGAAGCCTTTCGACTCGTTGCATGGGCCGGCTCATCGTTTCTGCTCTCCTCGGTGGCTTCCTCAACTCGCCCTCGCCGACTTGCCTGCTGCCTCAGCTCGAACCGGCGCCGGCTGAAGCTTCGCGGCACAGCGGCGATTCTCCGCGATCAGCTGCCGGTAAAGGGCGAAGATCTTTTCGAACGTGCGGTCGATTGAGAAGCGCCCGGCCAATACGTGATGGCGGCCAGTGCGCTCGGTCGCCGTGATCGCCGGGCGACGCAGCGCACCGTCGAGAGCCGCGGCGAGGGCTTCAGGCGTGCCGGCCTCGGCGAGCAGCGGGTTGTTCTCGCACGAGAGACTCTCCTCCAGCCCGCCGCCGCGCACGGCGACCACCGGCGTGCCACAGGCCTGCGCTTCCAGCGAGACGATACCGAAGGTCTCCCAGCGCCCGGCATGCACGAAGAGATCGGAGGCACTGTAGAAATCGGCCAGGCGCTCCGCCGACTCGCAGTACGGCAACCAAGTAAGGTTGGGGCGGCGGTTGGCTTCGAGGTGCACCCAGTTGTCGAGCTCGCCGTCGCCCACGAGGGCTAGGTGCACCGGCGGCGAGTCAGGCGAAAGGCGATCGAGCGCGCCGATGAGGTTCTTGATTCCCTTCTCGCGGGCGAGGCGGCCAACAAAGAGCAGCAGCTTCGCCTCGGGCGCTACGCCAAATTCAGCGCGCACGCGATCGCGGGAGTCGCGCGGATGGAACAGCGCGGTGTCGGTGCCAAGCGGGATGTGCGCGATGCGCTCGATGCGGGCACGGCGCAGCGTGTCGGTGAGATGCTGGCTGGCAACGATCGTGGCATCCATCCGGTTGTAGAGCCGGCGGATGTAGCGGCGAATCGGGGCCGAGAGCGCTCGGGCGATAAGTGCCCCGGAAAAGCGCACGATGGTACGGTCGAGCGCGCGGGGGAAGTCGGAGTGATAGAACGCGACGACCGGGATGCCGAGTTGGCGACCGGCCTCGAGCCCGATCCAAGCCGTACGGTACGGGTCGCCCACCTCGATGAGATCCGGCTTCTCGCGCCGGACCGCCTCGAGAATGCGTCGCTTATCGAGCAGCATTCGGTAGCTCTTCGAGCCGGGCAGGCGCAGCGACTCGATCTCGTACACGGCATGGCCAGGGCCGGCGGTAACGTGGTTGCGGTACGAGGGGATAATCAGGACATGTCGGCAGCCCGGCTGCGCTTCGAGGCGCAGACGCTTGTCGTGCAGGTAGCGCTTCACGCCGCCGCCGAGCGGGCTGTGGAATTGGGCGATGTCGCAGATCGTCATGGAGGCAAGTCGGAGACGGAGGTTGGGCGGGGGCGCCCGGCGCGACAACCCCTTAGTCGCCTCGCGCGGTGCGCGTCTTCAGGCCGCACCGAGTGAAGTCGTGCTTGCGCGGGGCCGGGAACAACACCAGTCGGTCGCCCTCAAGGAACGACCCACGCGCTGAAGTCCCTCCTCGTGGGCGGCGCAGCTGTTCAGCCTCTCCGCGTAGCTGTCTTCAGGCCTTATCCAGAAGCACGCCCTCGCTCGAACAGGCCCCTCAGCTGCGTGGTCGAGTTACGGGGGGCCAATCTCCATTTCTGAGAGGGCCCATCGGGCATCGCGCGAATCCGTCGTAGCGGAAGCGCTTCGCTTCCGCCTGCCTCGGGCCAGACTCGCCGAAGCGCTTCGCTTCCGCACGGAACGGAAGCCGTTTCGCTACACGACCATAGCGGAGCCTCCGGAACTGATGAGAAACGGGAGTGCGCAGCGCGGCTTGGGAAACCTCGACAAACGGCGTTTGCAGCCAAGCACCCGTGGGCGTTTGCTCGCGGGCTATGTCCTATTCACCCAAACCCTTGGTACCACCTTCCGCGATCGCGATCGCCGTACTCGGGCTAGTGGCGGCCGCGGGGTTGGGATTCTGGGCCTACGAGGTGAACCACGATGCGGTCATGGGCGTGTTCCACGCTACCGCCGCATGGATGCGCGGACTCCCCTGGCCGGTGTTCTACTTGGCGGTGGCGCTGCTGCCTTTCACCTTTTTCCCGGTCAGCCTGCTCTACCTTTCGGCCGGAGCGGTGCATGGCATCATCCCGAGCATGTTGGGCATTGTGCTGGCGATGGCGGTCAATATTTCCTTGGGCTACTGGCTGGCGGCGGGGCCGTTGCACAACTGGATCTCGCGCTGGTTTGCGCGCCGCGACCGAGCCGTACCGGTGCTGCCGGCGGACGAGCATATTTGGGCCGTGCTGGCGGTGCGTTTCACGCCCGCCTTCCCGCTGATGGTGCAAAACTACCTCCTGGGCCTGGCCCGCGTACCGTTTCGGAAATACTTCTGGGTGTCGCTGGCTGCCGAGGTGCTGATCGCCCTGGGCTACATCCTCGCTGGCGACGCCCTCACCCAAGACCACCCCGGCTACGTGCTTGCCGCCTTCGGCTGCATCGTGGGTGCGGTGGTGCTCTCGCGCCTGTTACGGCAAGCCTTCGCCAAGAAGGTGCACCCGCTCGCGAGCCCCGAATCGGCGGCGACCGCCGCAGAGGGCAACAAAAAGGGCGAGCCAGCAGAGGGCTCGCCCGAAATCTGAATCGGAAACTGCGCCGTGCGGCTCAGTTGCCGGCGAACCGCTCGACATCGGTCATCAAGTCCTGCGCTTCTTGCGGCGGCTTGACCCATTCGGAGAAAAGGAGCTCCGGCATGGTGCGCAGCGACTGATAATAGATGCGGTTGCTGTTGTTGTCCCCGGCAAGCCAGCCGGTCTTCACCTTGGTGCCGGCGAAGAGCCCTGTGTTCTTCCGGTAAACGAAAACAGGGGCCTTGATGATCTGCGTAGCCTCCTGGACGTCGACCGAACGCGGGCCGGCGACGGCATCGGCATCCACGCCGAAGTTGAAACGCGGCTTGTAGAGCAGACGGGCACCGGCGTCGTCGTTGATGATGTAGATGGTATTCACCGACTTCGCGCCGACCTGGAGTCCAACACTGGCCTCGCCGGCATCGAGGAAGGCCGGTACGCTCCAGCGGCCGCTGGGCTGGCGTACCAAAGCGACGCCGTAGCCGCCTTTGCCGCCGATGATGAGGCCGGCGTGAAACTCGTTCACGATCACGATCGCCTTCGCCTGCTTGAGCACCTGGGCCGGGATCGCCGTTTCTGGGCTAGCCTGAAACTCCTGGAGGATGGCCTCGCAGCTCTCGAGCTGAGTGACGAGCGGCTTGCGCTCGTCGGCGCCGAGGGAGAACGGAATCGCCACGAGGGCGACGAGGAGAGAGAAGAGTGAACGCGTGTGCATGATGCTGTGATTCGAGGGCCGCCGTTTGGTTCCGATTGGCGAGAGCGGCAGGCGTACCGGAAAACCCTCGCTCGCGCAAGCCCGACGACTGAGACGGCGCCACCCAACGGCGCTAACGCTGCGCGCGCCGCAGGTCGGCGAAGACGGCGGCAGCGATGTGCGCATAGCCTTCGGCGTTGGGATGCACGTAGTCGCTCTTGAGCGAGCCTTTGCGCAAGACCCGCGCGATGATCGCCTCATCACACGGCACGCCGTGTGTCTTCGCCAACTCCGCATAGAACGGGGCGGCGCTTAGAGAGATCCCCTTCTGCGGCACGGCGACCAGCAGCACGTCGGCACCGGCCGCACGGCAGAGCTGAATCATTGCCTCGACGTTGGCCGCTATCGTCTCCGCCGCCGCATCAGTGAGAATGTCGTTTCCGCCGTGGCAGAGGATGACAAGCGCAGGACGATGCTCCTCCAACACCCCGGGCAGTCGGGCCCGACCCGTCGCGGACAACTCCCCCGGCACGCCGGCATTGACCACCTGCCAGCCCGAAAGCTTGGCCAGGACCGCTGGGTAATCCTGGCCGGCCTCCGCCCCGAAACCGGCCGTGAGGCTATCGCCGAAGGCCACGATCACCGCTTCCGGCGGCAGCGGCCGAATCCTCGCCGAACGGGCGCAGCCGACAAGCAACAGGGGCAAACCAGCGCACATCACGGCCAGCAGTACCACCGCCCGCAGCTTGCTCCCGCGTGAATCGAGGATTCGCATGGCCGCAAGCCAACCCCAGCCCACCGGCCTCGGCAACGCTGCAGCTGCGCTCCGTCCCTGCGCCCCCGAACGGCTGCGCCGTTCGGAGAAAATGAGGAATCCGGCCTGCGCCGGATTCCTTGCCGGCTTCCTCTCTAGATCTGCGGATCGCGATTGAGCTCCAGACGCGGCGCAAGGAACTCGAGGAGCTGCTCGACGGCTTGATCGGCGGTGACCTGGTCGGTGTGCAACTCGATCTCGGGCTTGACCGGCGCCTCGTACGGCGAACTGACACCCGTGAACTCCTTGATCTCCCCGCGCTCGGCCCGGGCGTAGAGACCCTTCGGATCACGGGTTTTGCACACCTCGACGGGCGCGTTGATGTACACCTCGACAAACCGGTTCGCCGGCAGAATCGAGCGCACCCGCTCACGATCGGCCGCAAAGGGCGAGATGAACGCGGTAATCACAATGACCCCCGCATCGGCCAGCAGCTTGGCGGCCTCACCGGCGCGGCGGATGTTCTCTGTGCGGTCTTCAGAGCTGAAGCCCAGGCCTGCGTTGAGGCCTTGGCGCATGTTGTCGCCGTCGAGCAGGTACACTTGGCGGCCGGAGATAAAGAGCTGGCGCTCCAGCTCGGTGGCCACGGTCGACTTGCCCGAGCCGGACAAACCGGTGAGCCAGATAACCATTCCCGGGTGCGCGTTGCGGGCTTCGCGCGTGGCGCGGGTGATGCGACCGGCGGACCAGAAAAGGTTCTCCGCCACGCCGCCCTCCTTGCCTCGCTGGAAGTAACGGCCGGGTAGGATCACGCCCCCGCCCGAGGGGGCACGGCCGGCGTAAATTGCAAAACGGCTGGTGGGCGCGATCGAGCCAGTGACGTCGAACGCCAGCGGCTTCTTCGTCCGGAAGGTGACCTCGGCGACCTCGTGGCGGGCCACGTGGGCGTCGGCCCCGGAGCGGCTCACTTCGCTGAGCGTGGTGGCATCGACGATCTTCTCGATCGAGATCACCTCGGCCTGCGTCTCCTGGGTAACGAGGCGCAGCGTCAGCGGTTGGCCAATGCGGAGCTTCTCCTGCTGGATCCAGAAAATGCGGGCACGGAACTGCTGGCTCTCATTGGCGCCGTCCTGCTCATGGGTGCCGATGTGGCCGCGCTCGACGAAGATCTGATCGGTGAGCGAGAGTGCCACGGATTCCCCCGTCTCGGCCTCCGTGCGTTCGGGTGAACTCCAGCGCTCGATCTTCGCCACGGTGGAGGTCTTGCCGCCGGGAGAAAAGACGATGCGGTCGCCCTCCTTCACGGTGCCCGACTCGATCCGGCCGGCGAACACACGTTTGTCGTCCCAGCGGTAAACGTCCTGCACGATGAAGCGCAGGGGCTTGGCTGAGAGGTTGTCGATGTCGGCAAAACCGTCGAGGGCCTCGATCACGGTCGGGCCGGTGTACCACGGGGTGCGGGCGCTGTGCGTGGCGATGTTGTCGCCATGCTTGGCGGCCACGGGGATGAAATGCGCGGGCTTGAGGCCGAGCGTGACCAGGAAGGCCGAATACTCGGCCACGATCTCGCGATAGCGCGCCTCGCCGTAGGCGGCCAGGTCCATCTTGTTGACCAGCACCACGAGCTGGCCGACGCCAAGCAGCGAGAGCAGGAAGGCGTGGCGTTTCGACTGTTCCTTGATGCCCTCGTGGGCGTCGATCAGCAGGAAGGCCGCCGAGGCGGACGCGGCGCCGGTAACCATGTTCTTGAGAAACTCGGTGTGGCCGGGGGCGTCGATGATCGCGTACTCGCGATTGGCCGTGTGGAACGGGATGCGGGTCGTGTCGATGGTGATGTTTTGCTCCTGCTCCTCGAGCAGGGCATCGAGCAGGAAGGCGTATTCGAACTCCATGCCTTCGGCGGCGCAGGCCTTCTGCACCTGTTCGATCTTGCCCTTCATCAGCGAGCCGGTGTCGAAGAGCAGGCGGCCGATAAGTGTGGACTTGCCGTGGTCGACATGGCCGACGACGACGACGTTGAGACGTGCTGTCTCGGTCGTGGCGATCGAGTAGTCAGCCGCGAGGCGCGTGGGCACATAGCCGATCTCCGGCGCGAGGGGCCCGGCAGATTGCGGAGTTCGGATTGCGGATTGCGGATTGGCGGAAGAGGAGGACACGGAGGGAAAGGGATGGGATCAGTTGTCGGTGATCGGTGGACGGTCGTCAGTGGGCGGGGGTGGCGCGGGCTTCGGGCGCGGCTTTGTTTGTCTGAACAATCCGCCCTCCGAAATCCGCAGTCCGCATCTAGAAGAAGCCCTTGGCGCGGAGCTTCTGCATGGCGTTGCGCTCGGCATGGTCCTGGGCGCGGCCGGAGCGTTCGCTGGTCTTGGTATGCCGCAGCTCCTCGATGATCTCGTCGACGGTCGCGGCGTTGCTCTCCACCGGGTGCGTGATCGGCCAGCAACCGAGCGAGCGGTAGCGCTTGCCCTCCCGGGCGAAATACAGGCTGGGGATCGGGATACCTTCGCGGCGGATGTAGAGCCAGATGTCGAGCTCAGTCCAGTCGAGGATCGGCTGCACGCGGACGTTTTCGCCCGGGCCGACGTGAGTGGCGAACTGGTTCCAGAACTCCGGCGGCTGGTCCTTGTAGTTCCACTCGTTGTCCTTATTGCGCGGGGAGAAGTAGCGCTCCTTGGCGCGCGTCGGGTCCTCGTCGCGGCGGATACCGGTAATGAGCGCCTGCCACTTGCCCTCGGCCAGCGCGCGCTGGAGGGCGAGCGTCTTCAGTTCGTGGGTCACGGTCACCGGGTCGTGCGTCTCGTAGCCGATGCCGCGCTTGCGAGCGTCCTCGTTGATGCCGACCTTCACCTCGACGTTGTGGAACTTCGTCGCCCACTCGCGGAACTGGTACATTTCCGGGAACTCGTAAGTCGTGTCGATGTGCAGCAGCGGGAACGGCACGCGGCCGAGAAAGGCCTTTTTCGCGAGCCAGATCAGGACGTTGGAGTCCTTGCCCATCGACCACGGCATAACGATGGAGTCGAAGCTGTTGTAGGCCTCGCGGAAGATGAAAATGCTCTGTTGTTCGAGCTTGGTGAGATGGTCCATGGAAAGTACGGATGGCGGAAGAAGCAGAGTTGAGAACGGATTGATCAGATCGAGGGAGCTTCCGGCACTTCGGGTTTAGGGGCCGGAGCCTCGACTTTTTTGGTGAAAGTGTGAATCCCGCATTCGGTCTTGTTGAAGCCCGTCCAGCGGCCGGCGCGTTCGTCACCGCCCGCCCCGGTCGGGCGGGTGCAGACGGAGCAACCGATCGAGTGGTAACCACGATCGTGGAGCGGATTGTACGGGATACCGTGGGTGCGGATGAACTGCCACACGGCTTCGCGCGTCCAATCGGCTAACGGGTTGAGTTTCCAGAGGAAACGTTCCGCGGTTCCGTTGAGCTGGTGCTTTTCCAGCACACCGGTTTCGGAGCGTACAGCCGACTGCTCGCGGCGCAGGCCGGTGATCCAGCAATCGGCGGACTCGAGCCGCAGGCGCAGGGGCTCGACCTTGCGCAGCGTGCAGCAGAGATCGGGATTGGTCTGCCAGAGCTCGGGCCCGATGTGGCGTTCCTGCGCTTCGACGTCGAGCGCCGGCTCCAGTTTCTCGATCGTCATGCCCCAGAAGGATTCGAGGTTGCTCTTCAGCGCGACCGTCTCCGGGAACAGCAAGCCGGTATCGAGAGTGAAGACCGGAAACGGCAACCCGGCGCTGCGGGCGAGGTGGATCGCCACGAGGCCGGCGCCCTGGAAACTGGTGCCGATCGCCGCCTTGTCACCGAAAGCATCCCACGCCCAGCGCAACCGATCGGTGGCGGAGAGCGAGGTCAGGTCGGTGTCGGCGAGATAGGGATCGAGAAAACGCATGGATCAGGTCGGATGCGGATGGCAGCGCCCGGCGCGCCGCGCAGTGTCGGGTAGGACATCCGCGCGGCACGGACCGGCGCCAAAAGATCGGATCAGTTTAAGACAGCGCGCACGATGAAGTCACCGAAGCGCTCGCCGGGCTGGCGCTCCGCCACGAAGCGTTGCAGCAGCGGGCGGAGCTCGGTGACTACGTCGTCAAATTTCACCGACTCGCGGTAGAGGCGGTTGAGCCGGGTGCTCGCCTCGTTGCCGCCGAGCAGCAGGTTGTACTTGCCCGGCGCACGACCCACGAGGGCGATTTCGGCCAGGAACGGCCGCGCGCAGCCGTTGGGGCAACCGGTAATGCGGAAGACGATTTCCTCCTCGGCGAGGCCCACCTCGGCCAGCAACGCCTCAAAGCGCTCGATGAGCACCGGCAGCACGCGTTCGGCCTCGGCCAGCGCCAAGCCGCAGGTCGGCAGCGCGACGCAGGCCATCGTGGCCTTGCGGAACGAGCTGCCCTGGTGGGCGAGATCGATGCCATGCTGCGCAAATACTGCGGTGATGGCCGCCTCGTCGGCGGGGCTCACCCCGGCGAGAATCAGATTCTGCTGCACGGTCAGCCGGACCTCGGGAGCGAAGCGTTCGACGACCGTGCGCAACGCGGTGCGCAGGGCATGGCCGGGGATGTCCTTGATGCGGCCCGACTCGATGTAGACGCCGAGGAAGCGTTGACCATCGGCCTGCGGGTGCCAGCCGAAGAGATCGAGCTGGCGGGTGAAGACGGCCGGCCGGGCCGATTCCAGGGCGAAGCCGGCGCGCGCGGCGAACTCGGCGCGGAACCACTCCACGCCGCGCTCGGCCAACACGTATTTGAGGCGGGCATGCTTGCGATTAGTGCGGTCTCCGAAATCCCGGTGGATCGTCACCACGGTGCGCGCGGCATCGAGCACGCGCTCTGCAGGCAGGAAGCCGATCACATCGGCAAGACGGGGAAACGTCTCCTTGTTGCCGTGGCTGGTGCCCATGCCGCCGCCGGCGAGCAGGTTGTACCCGAGCAGGCGCGCCGGGTCGGCGGGATCGGCGATGCCGACAAAGCCCAGGCAGTTCGTGAAAATGTCGGTGTCGTTCAGCGGGGCGACGGCGAAGGCGATCTTGAACTTCCGCGGCAGGTAGGTCGGGCCGTAGAGGGGATCGACGGCGGCACCGGTCGGCGTCGCGGCTTCGGGGGTAACGCTTTGGATTTCGGGTACGGCGACAGCAGCGGCGGCCGGCAACTTCAGCTCGGTATCACCCAACCAGATCTCGTGGTAGGCGGTCTGCTTGGGGGCAAGCTCGGCGGACAGTCGCGCAGCGTCGGCGTAGAGCTGCGGCAGCAACGGGTTGGTCGACGGGGTGGACGGGGCGAGAACGTTGCGCACGACATCGCCGCAGGCCGCGATCGTGGTACCCAGAGCCGCGTGGATGCCGCGCATCACCGGGCCGAGGCCGGACTTGACCACGCCGTGCCACTGGAAGGTCTGGCGCGAGGTCACGCGAAGGGTGGAGTTGCCGTAACGGCCGGCCAGATCATCGAAGGCCAGATACTGGGCCGCCGGCACGCGCCCGCCCGGGATGCGCGCCCGAATCATGAAAAGGTATTGTTTGCCAGTCTTGCGCTTGTCGCGGTCGTCCTGCTGGTAGGCCCCGTGGAATTTCAGAAACTGCTCATCATCCTCCGTAAAGTGATCAGCGGCGGGGTCGGCGAGAGTCGGGGCCAAGTGGCCGGAAAGGTCGGGATACGCCTCCTTGAGGAGTTCGTTTTTCGCGAGTTTCGAAGCGGGAATGGAAGCGTCGCCAGTGGTTGTGGTAGACATTTTGCCTTGCGTTGTTGGTTAGTTAGGTGAACTACTAAACTCATGTCGTCAACCTCTTTCTCCGCCTCTCGTGTGTTTCTGGTCGGCGCCGGTCCCGGCGACCCGCGCCTGATCACGTTGCGCGGCCGCGATCTCCTCGCCCAAGCGGAGGTCATCGTGCATGACGAACTGGCCAACCGCGCCCTGCTCGACTGGGCCTCGCCTCAGGCGGAGATCGTCTACGTCGGCAAACGCGCCGGCCACCACTACGCTCAACAGGCCGAGATCAATCGCATCCTCGTCGCCCACGCTCGCACCGGCCGCCTCGTCGTGCGACTTAAAGGAGGCGACCCGCTCGTCTTCGGCCGCGGCGGCGAAGAGGCCGAGGCGCTGCGCGAAGCCGGCATCCCCTTTGAGATCGTCCCGGGGGTGACGGCCGCGGTGGGCGTCGCCTCCAGCACCCAAATTCCCCTCACCCATCGCGGCGTCTCCTCGGCGGTGCTCTTTGTCACCGGCCACGAATGCGCCGAGAAGGCCGGCACCGCCGTCGACTGGGATGCCGTCGCGCGCGTGCGCTGCACGATGGTCGTCTACATGGGTCTGAAGGCCGCGCGCACCATCGTCCAACGCCTACGCGCGGCCGGAGCCGAAGCCGATCTGCCCGTCGCCCTCGTGAGCCGCGCCACCCTACCCGACCAGCAGATGATCGTCGCCACGCTCGGCAGCTTCGAAACCGAGCTGCTCTCGCGCGAGGTCCCCTCGCCCGCTTTGCTCATCATCGGCGAGGTCGTCCGCCAGAGCCCGGCGGCCGCCGCCGCGCTCGCCTCCCTGGCGGTGGTCACAACCACCTGAACACACCCCGCAACCTTCCGCCGTGTAGGTCAGCGAGCTTGCTCGCGCCTTCGGAGGACGAGCAGGCTCGCTGAGCTGCCGTTCACCAACGCGATCGCCGAATCGGGCGTTCGGTGGCGACTATTGCGCAGATACAACTCAGCGCCCGCGCAGCACCACTGTCCAGGCGATCTTGTCCTGGATCGCCTGCCGGTTGGGCTCCCAGAGCAACCGCGCGAAACCGATCATGCCGGTGGCCAGACCGGCCGCGTATCCGCCGTACCGCGTGAACGCGTCGAGCGTGGTGAGCGGCCGCCCGTCGAGCCGCACCACCCGGCTGCCGACTAGGAACTTGCCCAGCGTACGCCCCCGCAACCACGCCAGGCAGAGGGTGAAATACACCCCGGCCCAGCCGAAGGTCAGACCGAGCGTGCGGCTGAAATCGCTCGCGGCGTTGAGCCAGGAGGAGCCGCGCAGGTTGGCGCGTAGCTGGGCGTTCTCGCCCTGCAAGGTCACCACCTGCGCGGCGAGCTGGGTATTGGCGCGCCGATAATCCTCCTTGCTCGGCACCAACGGCAATGGCTCAACCGCGGCCGCCCGGCTCGCCGCCGGCGCAGCCCGCAGCAGGTTGAAGGCCCCAGTGCGCACCAGCGGCCGCCCAAACATCAGGGCGACCGCCGCCAGCATCACGCCCGTCCCGAGGGCGATGAACACCCAGCGCACCACCGCCCAGGCGCGGGTGGGACTCACGTTGCGCCCACCCAACGAAGCGATCGTCGCCCCGGTGCCCAGCGCCAGCATCGGACCACTGAATACTGAAAGAGCTGCCACCACCACCAGGTCGATACCGATGCCGGCCAGCCGTTGCCAGCGCGCAGCCAGCGGCCGACCGTCGAGGGCCGGATCGATCCGCGCCGTCTCGAGGCGGAACACCGCCGTGCGCCGCGCCGGCGGCTCCTTCGCCCCTCCGGGGCCCGGTGCGGGAGCGGGTGCAGGGGAAGAGGTGGCGGCTGGGCTGTCGTCCATGCCCGCCAATCTGGCCACACCCCACCCCCGGGCCAAGAAAACAACCCGGCCGCCCTGGCCCCGTGGCTAGGTCGTTGCCCCAGAGGCATCGGCGGTCGCCAACTAGGGGAAACACCCCCTGCCGCCGCCCGGGCATTACGATCATATTGCGACTGAGGCGCTCAATCCCGAAGCGGGTGCGGCCGATAGTGGCGTCGTGATCGCACTCGAACGCCACCGCCAACTCACCTTCGCCCCGCCCCTCGCCGCCGAACAAGAGGCAGCGCTGAACCAGGCCCGCCTCGCCGGCGACGCTCAGGCCCGCGAGCTGATGATCCTCTCCAACCTGCGGCTGGTCTGGCACCTCGCCAAACGCTACGCTTGGAGCGGTATCCCCGCCGACGATCTGTTCTCCAGCGGCGTGCAGGGCCTCATCGGCGCCGTCGACACCTACGACCACGACCGCGGCCGGCTCGCGCCCCATGCCCGCATGCACATCCGCAAGGACATGCTCATGCTCATCGCCACCCAGCGCTCGCTCCTTCACCTGCCCTCGTCGGTCAACTACCACGCGCTGCTCATCACCCGCGCCGAGGCCGCCCTCTCCGCCCGGTTGGGCCGCGAACCCGTCGACGAAGAGATCGCGCTCGAATGCGGCCTGAGCGTGAACCGCCTGCGCATCGTGCGCCGCGCCCTCGGCACCATTGTCTCCCTCGACGACTCCGGCGAGGACGGCGACGAGGGCGCCAACCTCCACGAATCGCTTGCCGACGAGGACGCCACCGCCGCCGACCAGACCGCCGCCGCCTCGAGCCGCTGGGAATGGCTGGCCCACGCCCTCGAACGCCTTTCGCCCCGCGAACAAAAGCTCCTCCGCCGCCACTTCGGCCTGGACGGCCGCGGCGGCCTGCCGCTCGCCCGCGTGGCCGAGGAGCTGTGTATCAGCCGCGAACGCCTGCGCCAGATCGAGATCGCAGCGCTGCGCAAGCTCCGCCACCTGCTCCAAGCCGACGACGCCCATCTCGGAGAATCCTTCGGCCACGGCGGCTGGGACCAGCTGCTGCGCGACGCCGGACTGCGCCTGCAGGCAGCCTGAATGCGAGCGTGGGCGGCGACCCGTCGGATCGACCGATCGGTCGGATCTGCGGCAACGCCTGCGCCCCTACTCCATCATCTTGAGCATCTCCTTCAGGTAGTCGGCGTACAGGCGCACCACGCCCACCCCCACCCACGCCGCCACCAGCAGCAACGCCAACTGCGGATACCAGATACTCACCTGAGTGAGCTTGCGCTCGGCCACCTCCGAATGGCGACGGATGAGCCAAGCCAGCCCCTCGTCAAGCCGACCGCTTTGCTCACCGGTGCGGTAGGTCTGGACGAACTCCGCCGGCAACAGCGACTCCAGCGCCAAAATACGCCCCGGCTGCCGACCGGCCTCCACCTCCGCCACCGCCCGCGCGCCCAATGCAATCAACCCCGGCGATCCGGTGGCCTGCGTGGCCGCCGCCCAGGCGGTGCCCAACGACACCCCGGCGGAGACATAGCCCTCGAGCACCGTCGCCAAGACAGTGAGATCATGCGCGTGCTGATAACCTGCTACGCCCGGCACTACCCCGAAGACCCGCCGGCGCAGCCCGGGATACCGCCCGAGCGCCACCACCACCACCCCGGTCGCCAGCCAGAGCGGGACCAGGACCAGCAGCACCTGCCGCACGAACTCCAGCGGCGCCCCCAGGACAAGGTGCTTGAGCGGCATCAACACGGCGCCCAGATGCAGCACCGCCAGCGGATACAGCGTCGCCAGCACCGCGCGCCCCGTGAGCCGCGCCACGTTCTCATGGTGGGCCGCCAGCCGCCGGCAGATCGCCGGCAATCGCCCCGCTGCCGCCCCGGCCGTAAGCAGGTGCACATCGACCGCCGGCAGCCAGGCGCCGGCCGCCTCGAGCTCGTCGGCCAGCACCGCACCGTCGCGCAGGCGCCCCACCATCACGGCGCGCTCCCGTGGGTGCGGCCCTCCCGGCGCCACCAGGGAATCCAGCAACGGGATTCCGGCTTCGAGCGACTGCCCGAGCTGAAAATACCACGCAGCCAAGCGACGATGGGAGGCCATGTTGGGAGCACGACAGTGCGCCCAACCGCCCGCGTCGCCAGCTCAGTCTCCGAAAATCTCTGCCGGGGCAACGGTGGCGGGTTGTCTTGCGCGCTCGGGCCCTTCATCGTCCGGTCCGCATGACGGTGTCCTCCGCCTGGCTTACCCTGCCCAATGCCATCAGCCTCGCCCGGCTGCTGTCGGCACCGGTGGCGTTATGGGTGGCCGCCCAGGGCCACGCGACCGTCTACAAATGGATGTTCGCCCTCGCCGTCACCTCCGACTTGGCCGATGGCCTGCTCGCCCGTTGGCTGAACGCCCAGACAGTGCTCGGCGCCCGACTCGATGCGGCGGCTGACACCGCCACTTACCTCGTGCTCTTCTTCGCCGCCTCGTGGCTGTGGCCCGATTTCGTCGACACCCATTTCGAGATGCTCGCCGTCGCCCTCGGTCTCTACGGGGTCAATCACGCCTGGGCCCTACTTCGCTTCCGCAAGCTGCCCGCCTACCACACTTGGGCCGGCAAAACCTCCGCCGTGCTCATGGCCGTCGGCATGGTGCTGTGGTTTATCACCGGCGTGGCCGGCCTGTTCACGGCCGCGGTCATTGTCTCGCTTGTCTCCGTCGTCGAACAGCTCGCGATCACCGCCCTGCTCCCCCGCTGGCAGGCCGATGTACCGACGCTCAAACACGCCATCAACCTGCGTCGAGCCGGCCCGTCCCCCGCCTAAAGTCGTCCGCCTTCCGGCCGATAAGGGCAGACATGGACTCCGTTTCCATGATCTCGACCGTCGTCGGGGCCCGCGAAAACGCCACCGCCAACGAACGGCAGGTGGCCGTTGCCGTGAACGCCGCGCGTACCGAGAAGGCCGCCGTCGCCACCCTGCTCAACGCGCTCGAGCAATCGTCCGCCTACAGCGCCAGCGGCCAGGTGGGCACAGGTGGAGTCGGCACCCGTTTCGCCGCCTCCGCGTGAGGCACCGCCCCCGGCTTCCCCGTAGCTGGGCGGCGCAACCGCGTAGGTCAGCGTGCTTGCACGCGCTCCGGGAAACCGCCGTCTCCGCCTCCCCGTAGCTGAACGACACAGTCGTTCAGCCCCCTCATTGACCGACTTCCGCGCTCACTTGTTCTGTCGCGTGATGATGATCACAGCCGTCACGATCACGGCCGCCGCGCCGAGCATCGGGGCCGTCACCGCCTCACCAGCCAGGGCCCAGCCGAGCAGCACCGCGATCACCGGATTCACATACGCGTAGGTCGCCACCCGTGCCGGGGTGCTCGCCCGCAGCAGCCAGATATAGGTGCCAAACGCGATCAACGAGCCCGCCACCACCAAGTACCCCCACGCGAGCGCCGAGCGCAGGGTCACAGCTTCCAGTGCGAAACGCGGCCACTCGCCCAGCGCCGTGCCCACCAGCAGCTGCATCATCCCTCCGGCCATCATCTGCACGCTCGCGGCCATGAAGGGATCGCCCCCACGCTGGCTGCGCTTCGAATACAGCGAGCCCAAGGCCCAGCTCACGCTGGCCACGAGTATTGCCACCAACGCCCCCAAACGCACCCCACCGCCCTGCCCCGCCCCAGGCCATTGCAGCAGCGCAATTCCGCCCGTGCCCAGCGCCAACCCGCATGCGGTCCCCACGCCCGGCCGGCGGTGCGGCGGCAGCAGCCATTCCAGCAACACGAAGACCAGCGGCGTGCAGCCAATGACCAGTGCGGTGAGACCTGAGGGCAAGTACTGCTCGGCCCAGTTCACGAGGCCGTTGCCCCCCAGCAGCAGCAAGGCGCCCACCAGTACGCCCTCGCGCACCTGCACCCACGTCGGCGCCGGCCGGCCGCGGGCCCGCAGGAAGAGATGCAGCAGCACGCCGCCGACCACGAAACGCGAGCCGCCCATCAAGAAGGGAGGAATGGACTCCACCGCCCAACGGATGCCCAGGTAGGTGGAGCCCCACACGAGGTAGATCGTGGCAAAGCCCAGCACGACAAGTGCCCGCGGGGGCGGGTGGGCCTTCGTGGCGGGATCGGTACGTGGATTCTCCATGAGGGCATGAACGGTCTCTCCTTGGCCCGCTTCAAGTCTGGAACCCCGCCCCGGCACCGATGGAGGGAGGCGCGGGCCTCCCTCCGCATGAGCATTCTGGATTCAACTTTCTGACTCCATCCGACGCCGACCGCCGGCGCCCGCTCCTTTGGGACGGACCGGCCGTGTCGGCCACCGCGGTGAGGTGGCCAGACACCATGGACGGATTCCTGACGAAGCTCTGGCAGCTTCGCTACGGCCTGAACGCAGGCAGGGACGCCTGCGCCGCCCCAGACGCGCCAACCGCAGATTTCTCTGCGCTCTCCTCTGCCTCTGTGCTCTCTGTGTCCACTGTGGTGAGCCTTCCGAGCCTTTACGTCGGCGGCGGCCGCCTCGCCACCGCGCTTTGCTCTCGCCATCCCTCGCCGCCTGTTTTGGGATACGGCCCCACCCATGGCCCCACCCTTGGAGACCCCGAGTTTCGCGATCATCGACAGCGCCCTATGCCGGCTCAACCGCCGCGGCACCGTCGTGAAACGGCTGCCCCCGCTCGGTGGCCTGGCCGTGCTCGAGTTCCAGCGCATCGGCGCCGACCTGCTCGTGCGCGAGCAGCCCGGCGGCTTCTTGGCCGGGATGCCCAATCTATATCGTGTGAGAGAAGACTTCGGCCTTGTCTGGCTCGCCCAACTGCCCTCGCCGCTGGATTCCTACGCCACCGCCGTCGTCGAGCCCGCCCGCATCCTCTGCCGCAGTGCCGCCGGCCACGACGTCGCGCTCGACCCCCACGACGGGGCGCTGCGATCGTAGCACTGCGGACACAAGTTCGGCTCCCCCGGATGATCACCTCGAATGGCTGTCCTAACCCGAGACGGCTGGATGCAGAACTCGGGCGGGAACGCCTCTGTGGTTCCATTTCTGATTCTTTGCGCACGTCGCGATGGACCATTCCGACCGAGCTCACGCCTTGTCCCGACGAGCGCTGGGCCCAACTGCTGAAGCAACGGTGAGGCTGAAATAGAACGTCGCCCCCTCGCCCGGCCTGCCCTCCGCCCTCACGCGGCCCCCATGTCGGGTGATAACGCGCTTCACGTTGGCCAGACCAATACCCGTGCCCTCGAAGTCCCGGGCTGCATGTAAACGCTGGAAGACACCAAAAAGCTTGTCGCTGTACTTCGGATCAAAACCGGCCCCGTTGTCGCGTACATAGAAGGTGGCACGACCCTCGGGCTGCCCGTCGTCGCAGCAGCCGATCTCGATGCGGGCCTGCGGCTGCCGGCGGGTGAACTTAACCGCGTTGCCGACAAGGTTGGCCACCACCTGCTGCAGCAGGCCTCGATCCCCCAGCACACTGGGCAGCGCCCCGACCACCCATTCGATCGGGCGTCCACCGATTTCGCCGGCAAGCGCAGCCCGGCTCTCGCCCACCAGGACGGCGAGATCGACCGGCTGCCGCTGCAGCTCCACGCGGCTGATCCGGGCGAACTGGAGAAGATTGTCGATGAGCCGGCCCATGCGATGGGCCTCCGTCACCACAATGCCAAGCTGGCGATCACATTCCGGGTCCACCTTGCCCTGCAGGCGGCGCAGCAACAGCTCGATGAAGCCGCTGATGTTGCGCAACGGCGCGCGGAGATCGTGGGAGACGGAATACGAAAACGCCTCCAGCTCATGGTTGGCCGAGAGCAGGCTGGCGTTGGCCTCCTGCACACAGGCGGCGATGCGGCTCAGCTCCCGCTGGCTTTGCTGGAGCGCGGCGTTGAGGCGCTCGGAGTCCGCCACCTGGCGCTCCAATTCGTCGGTCCGCGCGCGGACGCGCTCCTCCAGCTCGGCACTGAGGCGGCGGTACCGCTCCTCACTGGCCTGCAGCGCGGCGGCCTTGCGGGTGGTCTCGTCGTTTTGTTCGGCCAGAAGGCGATTGGCCGCCAGCAGGGCCACGGTGCGTTCCTCCACCAGGCGGGCGAGGCGGCGCTTCTCCCGCTTCTCCAGATACGCACCCGCCCAAGTTAGGAGGCCGGCCACGACCACAACGACGACCCCGTAGAGGATAGAGGCGGCCGTGGTGCGATACCACGGCGGCAAGATGGTGAACGCCAGCCGGTCCTCCTCGCCGACACGCTCGCCCTGGCGCGGGCGCACCTGCAGTACATAGTCGCCTTCCTTGAGCCGCGGAAAGAAGGCGGTGCCACCACTGCCGGCCGACACCCATTCCCGGTTCCCGCCCTCCAGCCGAGTCTCAAACTCCACCGGCGCGCCCAGCGGGGAACCGGGCGCGACAAAGTAGAAGGCGAGCGAGTTCGAGGCGTAGCGGATCGGGTCGATCCTGTGCTGGGTGGGTGTGAGGTTGAAGTTGTCGGCCGTGAGCTGCACCCGGGTGATCAGGGCATGCAAGGCGCGCGGCGGTGGCGGAGGGACAGCCGGGTCGTAGCGGACCAGGTCTTTGTTGCGGTGCATCCACACCACACCATCGGCCTGGGGAAAATAGTAGTAGGGGCCAAACCCGGGGAGGTTGAGCGCCGGCAGGCGGCGCGGTGGATCGTCGGCCGGGGCGTAGCGGAAGATGGTATCCTTGGCGGTGACCCAAAGCTGGCCTCGGGCGTCGAGGCTGGGGCGGCCGCTGACCGTGGGCACCAACCCCGGCAGACGCTGCTCGAAGTCGGTATCGTAGGAGAAGCGCCGCTCGGTGGCGTTGTAGCGCATCAGCCGGCCGGCCACGACCATGCGCACCTCGTCGCCGATCCGGGCGAGCTGGACCCAACTGTTGTCGAGTCCCTGCGCGGTCCCCAGAAGCTGGAACTGGGGCACCGGGCCGGTGAGATCCACCCGGCCGCACTTGCCCGCCCCCATCTCGACCCAAATGGTGCCGTCCGGGCCGCAGACACCGCCGTAGGTGGGGCCACATTCCGGGGTGGGCAGTCGCTCGGCGATGAAACGGTCGCCCTCGGCGCGCACCCAGCCGATCTCCCCGTCGGCCGTGTAGAACCAGCGCTGCTGTCCCGGAAACGGATTGAAAAGGCGCAGATGTGAAGGTCCGGACAAGACCAGCTCCCAAGTGGCGTTGCGATACACGAACAGACCGCCCCGGGTGCCCGCGAACAGCAGGCCCGCAAGCGGATCGGCGAGCATTGCGTGGACATTGTAGCCTTGGGGCGAATCGGAGACGAAACGCAGCAGCCGGCCGGTCTCGTCGTAGACCCCGCGTTGCGCGGTGCGATCGGCTCGGAGCCAGAGGCGGCCCTCATGACGGAATGGTTGGGCGAAGGAGAAGCCCTTCGCGACCAGCGGCTCCAGCCGCGAGACCGGAGAGGGAAATTCGATGCGGGCCACCCCGGTGCTGAGCACGGCCCACAGCTCGCCATCGCCCGTCGGATAGAGGCCCCGCACCTGGGAGAGCCGGTGGTCGGTGCTGCGGTCCAGCGTCTGCACGATGCGGCAGGATCGATCGAGAAACACGATGCCGAAGGCCTCCACCGCGGCGGCATAATAGCCGCCCGGCAGCGCGCACAAGTCGGTGAGGTGCCAGCTCCCGTCGAGCTGGGCTGGCAGGGACAGTGGGGTAAAGGTCTGCCCGTCGAAAAGCTTGAGGCCACGGCCGAGGGTGGCCACGAGCAAGCGGTCGCCTTCGTACGAAGCGGTACCGGTGATCGCGTCATCGGTATTGGTGTGCGCGGTGCCGACCTGCACGAGCTGGTCGCCGGTGATGGCGAACAATCGGCCGCTGGAGGCCTCACTGACAAAGGCCCGGTCGCCCAGCGCGAAAATCTGGCTGATGGCATTGACGACACCCACCGGAACAAGCCCGGCCGGACCACGCCAAGCGGCGACTGTACCGCTGTTGCCGTACCAATACCAGGTGCCCGCCGCCTGGACGGCGTGCGCGAATCCCGGATGCTGATTGGTGGCCGTGGGTGCGAAGGCGGCGACCTGCTGGCGCACCCACCGGTTGTTACGGAGCACGAGGAGCTCACCGACCGCATCCCCCATGCTCGCAAAGAGCCGGCCCTCGCGGTCGACCATCAAGCTCTCGATCACCCCGGAAGAATCAGCCGCATCCTGTTCGAAGACTTCCCAGCGGGTGCCATCGCCGATGGCGATTTGCCGCTGGGCATAGGCCACATACCGCCCGTCGGGCAAACGCGCGAGGCCGGAGGGCGCGGCGGAGAGGCCCAGTGCTTCGGGGCCCAGCACGACATAATTGGGCAAACCGGCTTCCACCACGTGGTCCGGGGCGCCGGGCATGAAGTCCGGTTGGGCACGGACCTCCACCACGAGCAGCAGCGCGACGGCCACGGCGAAGCCGCCCCACCCCAACGGATGGCGGGATGACAAGCTCCGGAATGCGGAGGAACGAGACGATGACATCGGCGCAGTCCCCTAATCGGCCGATCGGAATTGCACTTGATCGCCTAAGTTCCCTTGGGCATAGGAGCACGAAAGGGGGACTGCGATCCGGAAAGGGACCGGAAGCGGGGGCGCGGGACACTCCCCGTGGAGCGAGCGGGCGACGAGACCCCGGGCGGCGCCAACTCGGCTCACACGCCACCATCACGAGCCCTACCACAGTTGGGATGCAGGAGGAACCAGGGGCAGGGTCCTCAAGGGCGACGCGGAATGATTACCCGGCGATAGCTGCACAGCGACGGATCACCATCGTCGCGCACCTCGAGAATCAGGTGCAGGTCCGCCCATTCGCCCTTGGGTACGCTCACTTGCGCCACTTCCGTCGTCTCGCGCCTGATCGAGAGCTCCGCCGGCCGCGGGCCCGGCTCGCCCGCTTCGAGGCAATAGAAACAACGCAAGGAGAGCCGGTTTCGATCCGGATCGCTAGAGCCGGCAGCAGACAACAAGACCATCCCGCTCGGCGCGGCAGCCATTCGCAGTGGCTGTCGGCCCGCCACGCCGTTCACCACGACGAGAGGAATGTGATTGGCCTCCGCCCACGGCTTCACGCACCAGTCCATCCGGGCGGCGAAGTCGTGCTGATACGCTTCGCGCCAGCGCCACAACGTCGCCTGGTTGCTGGTGTGGGTGCGACCCTCACTCGCGCGAACGGTGTCGCGACTCTTGGTCCAGATCGGGCGCGTTTCGCCCGCGATCCAGCGCGAGCCTCCCGTATCCTTCCCGTACCCCACCCCGGCCCAGCCCTTGCTCATGACCCTTCGATCGCACGCGCAGATCGTTGTCGCGATCGCGACATCAGGTTGCGTCTTCCACCGCCAGCGGCCGTCGTGCCGTGGCCCGGCAGTTCGTACTCAAAATCTGATGCGAGCGCAAAGCACTGTCGCGATCGCGACAGCATTCTGCGCTTTCGGCCAGGGCTCGGGGGTACGGCCGGTAAGACCACCATCAGCAACGCCGACACGCCCGGAGCACGAATCGACCCGCTCCTGGTTGGCGCGAAGCCGCTTGCCTTCCCCGGCGCGGACGCCACCTCGCCCAGCACACGAACACGCCACCTACCCACAGGCACTGCTCCCGACACCCGCCATACCGCCCACTTGACGCGGAAAACCGCAGCCCCCTTGCCTGCCGGGCTCCTCTCCCTGTGACTGCCGGCCGCGAACCCCTCGCGCACCCACCCCCGCCCCGCCCTCCCCGCGGTCGCCCAACTCCGCCCTCGCACGCATGAATCCCTTCCTCGGCGTCCTCTTCCACTGGCTCGGCGGCTTCGCCTCCGGCTCCTTCTACGTCCCCTACAAGGGCGTGCGCCAATGGTCCTGGGAAACCTATTGGTTGGTCGGTGGCGTATTCTCCTGGCTGATCTGCCCGTCGCTGCTGGCCTCGCTGCTCACCAACGACCTCCCCGGAGTGCTCCAGCAGCAGAGCGCCTCTACTCTCGGATGGACCTACTTCTTCGGCGCGATGTGGGGCCTGGGCGGACTCACCTTCGGACTGACGATGCGCTACCTCGGCATGTCGCTGGGCATGGGTGTGGCGTTGGGCTACTGCGCCGCCTTCGGCACGTTGCTGCCCCCGCTCTTCAAGAGCTTCTTCCCCGCGACTCCCGGTACCGAAACGCTCATCCAGATCGCCTCGACCACGCCCGGGATCATCACCCTCGCCGGCGTCGGCGTCTGCCTGCTCGGCATCGCCGTAGCCGCCTTCGCCGGCCTGACCAAGGAACGCGAGATGCCGGAGGAGGAGAAGCGAAAGACCGTGGCCGAGTTCAACTTCAAGAAGGGGTTTCTGGTAGCAACCTTCTCCGGCATCATGAGCGCCTGCTTCGCTTTTGCGCTCACCGCCGGCACGCCGATCGGCGAAGCCTCGCGCTCCGCCGGCACGAATCCGATCTGGATCGGCCTGCCGAAACTGGTCGTCGTGCTCCTCGGGGGCTTCACCACGAACTTCCTCTGGTGCGTGGCGCTCAACCTCCGCAACCGCAGCGGCTATGAGTACCTCGCCGCCCATCGCCGCCCCGCCGCCACCACGCCAGCCTCCGCGACCGACACGCGGATACCGCGTCTGGCCAACTATCTCTTCTCCGCGCTCGCCGGCACCACCTGGTACTTCCAATTCTTCTTCTACACGATGGGCGAAACGCAGATGGGCCAATACGGCTTCGCCTCGTGGACGCTGCACATGGCCAGCATCATCATCTTCTCCACGATGTGGGGTTGGATCCTCCACGAGTGGAAGGGCGCCTCCGGCAAGGCCCACGGGTTGATCGCCGGCGGCATCGTGGCCCTGATCCTCTCCACCATCGTCATCGGCTACGGCACCTACCTCAAGGTCGGCCCCTGAAGTCCAGCGGCCCCGCGCCACCCTTGGCCCGCGACTACGCCTCGCACACTTCGATGGTACGGCCGTACACCCAATTGGGCAGCGACGCGCCGGTCGGCCCACCCGCCGCCGAAACCTCCCAAGCTAGTCGCCGCCCCCGTTCGGGAAAAACGCCCGCGACCGCAGCTCCTTCAACCACAACTCCTGCGCCCCGGGCAGCCCCGCGCTCTCCTCCGGCGACGGCGGTACATACTCGATGCGGAAACTCCAACCCCGCTGATCGTCGTCGAGCAACTCCGGGATCGAGCTCCGGCGCTCCTCGCCCTTCTCGTCCTTGCGCACGAGTACCGCCCATTCCGGCGCGGTCAGGTCGAGGCGCACCTTGTGCCCCTCCCCCGGTTTCAAAATCAGGATATCCTCGGCCACCAATCTCGGCCGTGGCCGGTCGGCGCCGGCCCAGCGGCACGAAGACCCGCCCCAGCCGCCGCCCGGCACCAAGCGTAAATTCGCACCGTCCCCCCGGCGCAGATCGCCACCGGCCGGTCGCCGTGGTTCTTGAGCTCCACCGTCACCGCGACCACGGGACGTTCCCGCCGCGGCGCGACCGCGCGCTCCAGCATGGCCCCGACCACAATCGTTTCGGGCGCCAGTGCCACCGTGACCGGCGGCACCGGGGCCGTCTCGGTCGTCAGCGTGAGCCCCAGCGGCTCCCAGCGGTAGCCCTTGAGCACGACCAGGCCCGACCCGCTCACGGCCACCTCGGCATCCATCACCACCCCATCCTCACGCCCGCGCCGCCCCGCCTCCAGCTCCAGCTGCTTGGCCTTGTTCTGCTGCAGGAACAGCGCCTCCACGCCATAACGCACGGTCACCGATTCCGCTCTGATCGAGCTCACCCGCCCTCGCACATACAAGCCGGAGGGCGGCTCGCGGTCAGTCAACGCCACCAGTTCGGCGAGCCCGTGTGGGCCCACCTTCAACACGGCGAAGACCAGACGATCGCGCATGGCCTGCTCTTTTCGCCGGGACACCCGCCATTCCTCGGAAATCCCCTTCGCCCGGTCATCCATCCACTTCGCCAGGCCGTCGCGGCAAAGCTCCCGAGTCACCGTGGACAATTCGTAGTTGAGGCGTACATAGGCACCGCGCATCGGATCGTTGGGATCAAGCGGCATGGTGCGCAACCAGACCGTACGTCCCGTGCGTGCTACCCACTCGCGCTGACCGGCCATGAAGGCCAGCAACGCCACCTGAGCCGCCGCCACCAGAATGATCATCCACTTTCTCACGCCACACCTCCTTCGTCCGTGTCCTCACGCCGCAGGCGCCGATAGAAAAAGCCCTCGGCGAACAGCAGTCCGCCCAGCAGCAGGAATGCGAAACCGCGTGCCGCAAGGCTGTCGAAGAGGTCGAAGTACCGGCCCAGCACGATCGCGGTGAGCAGCAGCGACCCCAGCACCGTCTCGCGCAGTCGGCCCGCGCGGCACCCGCGCAGCATCCACATCACTGCGATGCCCAGACCGATCAGGTTGAACACCAGGGCGACAAACAGGGAATCCCCGCGACCGCCCGTGACGGCGAGCAGGTTGCAGTAGAGCAGCCCGATCGGGCACAACCAGTTCTCGATCGGCACCAGCGTGGGCTCGCCCCGGATCGCCCGCATCAACAGGCGTCCCCACAAAACTACCGCGAGGCCGAACGGCCCCCACCGATAGGCTACCAACTGGAACCCGTCGCCCCCCAGTCCCTCGCGCCAACGCAGGAGGTCGTCGGCGATCCGGCCAAAGCTCAGCAGGTACACGCAGACCAGAAATCCCGCCCAGCCGTAGAAGCGCAGCACGCTCTCGAGTCGGCCCGACTCATCCCCGACCGGCCCCATGCGCCCGGCCGCGATCAAACCCACGGACAACGCCATCGCAGCCGAAAAAACCGCGCTGCCGCCACCCCATTGTCCGGCGTTGCCCAGGAGCAAAGTGTAGACCGCCGCCAGCAGCACCGCCGCCAACAGCGCCGAGCGTTTGCGCCACACCAGCGGCGCCACGCCGACCAACAGCAGCCCGAGGGCCCAGCCCATTTCGCGATGGTAGTCGAAGCACTCGGTCATGCCCCAAATCGTCAGGGTCACCGCGGCCAGGATGCCTTGGGGCACGGAGTCGAGCGCCCAAGCCAGCGCCAGTGCTCCCAGCCCCCAGAGCAGGAACCCGTTGGGGTAGTGCTCATCGATATTGTAGATCTGCGCGACCAGCCAAATGCCCGCACCGAAGAGCATCGTACCCAGAACAAAGAACACCTCGCCCAACGCCGGCCGCCAGCGGTCCAGGCCGCGTAGCCACAGACCTGCACCATGCGCCCCTGCCAGCGCGCCCAAGATCAGGCCGAGCTTACCCAGCTTCGGAATCTCGGCCCAATTGAAGGCCAGCAAGAGAATGATGCCCAGCCCCACGATCACCGCGCCGAGACCGGAGAAGACGATCATGCCCCACGGCGCCGCCGGCGGCGGAGGCGGATAGAGGGCGCGGATTCGCTCCGCCTGTTCCGGCGAGACGATGCGCTCGCGCACCCACCGGTCACTCTCGGACAACAACCAACGCACCTGTTTGTTCATCGGGGTAAGACGTCGCTGCGACGCCGAAGCCAATCTCCGCCTCCGCCCCGCGCCAACGAAAATCCGGCAGCAGGCGGTATGGAGGGCGAGCCTCCCGGCGAGCCGCTTTCTTGTTGTGGGAGCGAGCTTGCTCGCGACTCGCAACGCCGCGCGCCTCGCACACAAAGCGCCCTCGTCCGTAGCTGAACGGCGCAGCCGCTCAGCCTCGCGCCGCGCGAGACACACTTCCGTATTGTGGGAGCGAACTTGCTCGCGACTCGCGCGCCTTCTGCGCGCGAGCGGAACCAAGCCGCCGCCATCCCCGCCCTACCCGGCAAAGGCCGGGTCGAGTCCGAGACGGAAATACTCGCGGGCGTTGGCAAAGCAGATGTTGCGCACCATGCCGCCGACGAGCTCGCGGTCGTTGGGCAGCTCGCCGCGCTCCATCTGGGCTCCGAGGAGGTTGCAGAGCACGCGGCGGAAATACTCGTGGCGCGCGTAGCTGATGAAGCTGCGCGAGTCGGTGAGCATGCCGACAAAGCGGGCAAGCAAGCCCAAGCTGGAGAGCGCACCCAACTGCCACTCCATCGCCTCCTTCTGGTCGAGGAACCACCAGCCGCTGCCGTATTGAATCTTCCCCGGCACGGTGCCGTCCTGGAAGTTGCCGATCATCGTGGCGAAGGCGTAGTTGTCGGCCGGGTTGAGGTTGTAGAGCACGGTGCGCGGCAGCTCGTTGGTGGAATCGAGCGTGTTGAGGTAGCGCGAGAGGGCGACGGTCTGCGGGAAGTCGCCGATCGAGTCGAAGCCGGTGTCGGGCCCGAGAGCGGAGAGCAGGCGGGTGTTGTTGTTACGTAGGGCACCGAGGTGCAGCTGCTTGGTCCAGCCGCGCTTGGCGTCCCAGCGGCCGAATTCGAGCATCATGTAGGAGATGAACTTCGCGACCTGGGCCCCGTTGGCGGCTTGGCCGGCGCGGGCGGAGTCGAAGATCGCCTTGGCTTCGGCGGCGGTGCAGGGCTCGGCGAAGCACTGCTCCATGCCATGATCGGAGACGCGCGCGCCCACGGCGTGGAAGTCGGCGTGGCGCTGGTCGAGCGCGGCGAGGAAACTCTCAAAAGTGGCGACGGGCTGCTTCGCGGCGGCGGCGAGCTTCTCCAGCCAGGTGTTGAACGCGGCGGGCTGGTCGACGATGAGGGCCTTGTCCGGTCGGAAAGTAGGATACACCCGCGTTTTGATCCCGAGCTGGCGAATCTGCTCGTGCGTGGCGAGCGGGTCGGCCGGGTCGTCGGTGGTGCAGATCACGGCGACTTTATCGGCCGCGAGGATGTCGTGAATGCGCAGCGATGCGAGGCGCTCGTTGGCGACCTGCCAGATACGATCGGCATTGGCAGGGTTGATGAGGCAATCGAGGCCGAAGTAGCGCTTCAGCTCAAGGTGCGACCAATGATAGAGCGGGTTGCGCAGAGTGTTCGGAACAGTCGCGCACCAGGCGTCGAACTTCTCGCGCGGGGTGGCGTTGCCGGTGATGAAGCGCTCGTTGATGCCGTTGGAGCGCATCGCCCGCCACTTGTAGTGGTCGCCACCGAGCCAGACCTCGGCGAGATCGGCGAAACGGTGGTTCTCCAGGATGAGCTTCTGCGGCAGATGGCAGTGGTAATCGTAGATCGGCTCGTCCTTGGCGAAGCTGTGGTACAGATCGCGCGCGGCATCGCTCTGGAGGAGGAAGTTTTCGTGGATGAACGGTTTCATGAGAGGGATGGAAAAATCAGTGACGGGCGGTGTCGGACGGAACGCTTGGCCCGGCGGCGGGCTCGACCAAGGCTGTCGCCAGGGGGAGATGCAGTCGCTTCATCTCGGCGACAGCAAGACCAGCCACTGCGCGCGCGCCGGTCTCGTTGAAGTGGGTGTTGTCGGTCTTGCCCTCGGGCAGGGCGGGGTGCTCCCCGGGGGCGTAGATGACGAAGAGCGTCTTCGAGGCCTCGGGCCCGAGCTCGACGAGGAGGCGCCGCGTGAGCGCCTCCAGCTCCATCAGCGGTACCTGCTCCTCAGTGGCGATCGCGCGCACCGCGGTCAGGTATGCGCCGTGCGTGTCTTCAAGCTGGCCCGACGCGTCCCAGGCGCGGCGCACGACCGAGGTGGCCAGCACCGGCATCGCCCCGCGCTCGCGCACCTCGTGCACAAGGCGGCGGAGATTGGCCGGGTAGTCAGTGACTGGATCGGAGTAGCGCAGCGGATCCTCCTTCTTGGCATCGTTGTGGCCGAACTGGATCACCACGACATCGCCGGGCTGGAGCTGGTTGAGTAGGCGTTGCCAATGGCCGAGATCGCGGAACGATTTGGTGCTACGCCCGTTTACCGCGTGGTTGACCACCCGCCACGGCGGGCGGACCAAGGGGCGGAAGAGCTGGCCCCAGCCACGTTCCGGGAAATCAAGCTTGGGCTTGTCGGCCATCGTCGAATCGCCGGCCAGGTGCAGCGTCGGGCCTGCGGCGGGAAGCTGCCGCTGCAGGAACCCGGCGACGGCGGTCACCACCTGCTCAAACCACGGCTGGAAAAGCCAGAACGGGTGCGGGGTGTCGGGCACGACCACCAGCTCGGCGGCGAGGCCGAGCGCGCGGAGTTGCCCGGCCATCTGCTCGCGACCGGGCAGGAGCGGTGTCGGCGCGGTGCTGTTGAGGAAGAGGATCGGCGCACTGGCGAGGCCGACATACGTAAGCGGCGAGGCGGCGCGCCAGACCTCGCCGCGCTCGGCAAACGAGCCGCCGAGGAAACGCGTGGGCGCACTGGGCTTGGCGACCTGCTGCGCAACCAGGGCGGGCGCGGTAAAGTCGGCCAGCCCATCAATATCCACGACGGCCTGCACGGCGCTCGATGCCCCCAGCTCCCCCACTTCGCCCTCCAAAGCCGCAACGCCGTTGCTCGTCCCGAGCAACGCAGCCAACTGGCCGCCGGCGGAGCCGCCGAGGATGGCGATGCGAGCGGGATCGATCCCGTGCTCCGCAGCATGCGCACGCAGCCAGCGCACCGCCGCCTTCAAGTCGTGCAAGGCCGCGGGGAAACGCCCGGCTTCGCCTAGCCGATACGAGACGGGCGCGGCCACAAAACCCTGCGCCGCCAGGCGCTTGGCCAGCGGGCGCTCCATGGTGCGCTCGCCGGAATCCCACCCGCCACCGTGCACGATGAGCACAGCGGGATGCGGGCCGCCAGCGGCCGGGCGATACAGGTCGAGTGCAAGCGATTGGCCGGAGGCTTCGGCGTAGACGAGGTTCTCCTCGGCGAGAAGACCGGAGGGCAGGTCATCGGCCGGGAGAGTAGCCGCAGGATACGTGGCGCGCAGGCCCGCGAGCGCAGACTCACGGGTGAAATCGGCGGCCGAAGCGAGCGTGGCGGCCACAAGAGTAAGCGCGGCAATGCCGAGCGACGATGCCTGTTGTAGGAGCCTGCTTGCAGGCGATCCGGGCGCAAGATCGCCTGCAAGCAGGCTCCTACCCCAAGCCGCCCAGCCTCCCGCGCTCCGACTGTGGCGCCGACAAATCATCACGGCTTCTCCAGGACCACTCCCCACTTCTTGGCCCAGCGGGGATAATCGCGTTCGATGAGCTGTAGCGGTTCGTCGATATACCAGCGGTAGCCGCCCCGGCGCTCCGGTTCGACCTCGGCTAAGCTGTAACGGATCACCGTGTCGCGCCCGCCAAAGATGGGACGGTTGGTGCCGATCTCGTAAAACCGGGCCCAGAGCGGAGGTGCGCTCGGATCGGCCACGACGACCCGGTCATGCTTGTGCGGCAGCTCGGGCGCGGACGGCTGATCAAGGCGGATACCCGTAAGCTTGGCCTGCTCCAGCCACGTCACCGCTCCCTGGATTGCAGCGATGATCTCCGGCGAAGGGCGGTCCACGCCCATGAGGAAGCGGACGATCCCGACCGTCTCGCTGCCCGAGAGCGACGTGTGCTCGTAGGCGCGCGCCGGCACCGGCTCGAAGGTAACTTCGTCGTGCTGCGCGCACCAGGCGGTCCGCTTACCGGCGACGACGATCTGGCAACGAAGGATACAGGCGAGGCCCTTCTCGACGGCGGCGGCGGCGCGGGTGCGCAGCTTCTCCTCAATCCAGGCAAAGGGCTCCTGGCCGGCGGCGACCTCGCGCAAGAGCTGCAGCACATTCACCATCGCGTCGTCGTTGAAGGTGATGTGGGTGAAATAGCCGGGAAGCAGCGGGTAGTACTGGGGCCAGCCCCCGTTCTTGTACTGCGCGGAGAGCAAATACTTGAGGCCCCGCACCACGGCGGTGCGGCTGGTCTCGTCCCCCGCGGCCGCCACCCGGGCGAGAAACCGGATCTGCGTATACGTGGCGCCGTTGTCGATCGTGGGATGGCGATGGTCGAAGGAGGTATCGGCCAAAAACTCGGCCGTGGGCGACTGCGTCATATCCTGATTCTTCGACCATCCCCCGGACTCGGTCTGGTACTGCCGCACGGCGGCGGCGATGGCGCGCGCCTCGTCGCCAGCATACCACTCCGCGGGCTGGCGATTGATCTCCCGCCAGCCCACCGCCGCGGCCCCCGCCCCGAGGGTCGACAACAGCAGCATCGAAACCAGCGCCAGCATGCGGATCATATTCAGCCCTCAGAGTTCGATCTGCTTAAACTTTGGCACAAGCAGGTGCATGATGACCCAGGCGAGCAGGTAGGCGGAACCGCAGATGATGAACATGATCCCGTAGCCCAGCTCCACCTTGCCCAGCGCAGTATAATGAGCGAGCAGCTTGCCGGCCGCGCGGGCAATTAGAATACCGCCGAGAGCGCCCGCCATGCCACCAATCCCGGTGACCGAGGCGACGGCCTTCTTGGGAAACATGTCGGAGACGGTGGTGAAGATGTTGGCCGACCAAGCTTGGTGCGCAGCACAGGCGATCGAGATCGTGGCGACAGCCAGCCACGTGTTGATCTCGCCCAGCCGGGAGGCGAGAAGCACCGCGAGCGGGAAGAGCGCAAAGATGAACATCGCGAGCTTCCGGGCCTTGTTGGCGTTCATGCCGCCGTTCATGAAATATTTTGGGAGCCATCCGCCAAAGATCGAGCCGAAGGTGGACACAGTGTAGACGACCGCGACGGCGAAGGGCCAGCTGATGATGCCCGGGATGTCGGCATCGAGCCCAGTGAAGCCGGGGTTGGCGGCCTTGAAGTCGGCGATCTTACGGGCGTTCTCCCCACCGAGAAAACCCGGCAACCAGAAGAGGAAGAACCACCAAATCGGATCGGTGAGGAACTTACCGAAGAAGAAAGCCCAGGTCTGGCGGAAGGTCAGCAGCTTGCCCCAGGAAACCCGGGCGCCGGTGGTGTCGGCCTTGGCCGCGGCCTGCTCGTCCTTGTCGCTATGGATGTAGTCGTACTCGGCCTGGCCGAGGTGGCCGCTCTTCAGCTTATCTTCGGGCGAAGCATACATAGCGTACCAGAAGAACAACCAAAGCAGACCCACGGCACCGGTGAGGATGAAGGCCCATTCCCAGCCCCAGGCCTTGGCGATGAAGGGCACGCAGAGCGGGGCAACGATCGCCCCCACGTTGGCCCCGGAGTTGTAGAGACCAGTGGCAAAGGCGCGCTCCTTCTTGGGGAACCACTCGGCCATGGTCTTGTTGGCCGCCGGGAAGTTGCCCGCCTCGGCGAGACCGAGCGCGGCGCGCCAGAAGCCGAAGCTCCAGGTGTGGTGACCGAAGGCGTGGCCGATAGCGGCCACGCTCCAGCCGATGAGCGAATAGGCGTATCCGGACTTGGTGCCGACCCGATCGATCAGGCGGCCGGCTGCCAGCATGCCGATGGCGTAGGCGAGCTGGAAACAGATGACGACCGTCGAGTAGTTAAGCTCCTGATCCGCCTTGTCCGCGCCGAACACGCCGGCGGCGGAGAGCGTCTGCTTGAGCAGACCGAGAACGTTGCGATCGAGGTAATTGATGGTCGTCGCGAAGAAAACCAGGGCGCAGATCGTCCAGCGGTAGTGCCCGATCTTTTCATTGATGTCGGCAAACTTGCTCATCGGATGGTGGGTATTTGGGGTCTGTGGTTGAAGGGGATCAGAGCGCCGGCGGCGGTTCAGGGGGAGATCGGGGCCACGGAGTTGAGGGCCGCGGGTTTCTGGGCGGGCTCGATGGTGACATTGCGGAAGATCACGGTGCCGGCACCAGAAAGAACCTCAGTCTTGGTCACGCCGCGGAACGTGCAATCAGCGAAGCGGATATTGTCGATGGTCGCCCCGGGGAAACCGCGCACATAGAGCACGCGCGGGCTGGCGCTGCTGGTGACGTTCTCGATGAAGATATTGCGCACCGTCGGCGGAAAGGCGCCCTTCGCGCCCTCCTCGTAGAGCAGGTCGATAGTGAGCACCGCCTCGGCCACGCGGCCGACCGTCACGTTGCGAAAGAAGATGTTCTCGATAATGCCACCGCGGCTGGCGTTGGTCTTGAGCCGCAGGGCGCGATCGAGGTTGGGGCTGTCCATCGTGCAGTCTTCGACGAAGAGATTCCGATACCCGCCGGAGATCTCGCTGCCGATCACCACGCCGCCGTGGCCGTCCTTCATCGTGCAGCCGCGCACGATGTGGTTCTCGGCGGGCACCGCGAGGCGGCGGCCGTCGTTGTTTCGACCCGACTTGATGGCGATGCAGTCATCGCCGGTGTCGAAGATGCAGTTCTCGATGAGCACATCGCGGCAGGACTCGGGGTCGCAGCCGTCGTTGTTCGGGCCATGGGTGGAGACGGTCACGCCGCGCACGGTGACGTTGGTGCACAACACGGGATGCACCTCCCACATCGGTGAACGGAGAATGGTGACGCCCTCGATGAGCACGTTCCGGCAGCGGTACGGCTGGATGAAGTTGGGCCGCAGGAAATCGCCCGCCCCGAACCGGCGCTCGGTCACAGGGACGCCGCGCTCGGCGAGATCGAACAGGTGGTTACGGGCGACCCGCTGCTGCGGCTCCCCCGTCTGGATGAACGACCGCGGATCGCGGCTCTCCTGCTCCTCCTTGGAAGCCCGGTCCCAGCGCTTCTTGTTCCAGCTCCACCAGTTGTCCCAGTCGGCGGCGCCGTCGAGGGTGCCCTCGCCGGTGACGGCGATATCGGTCTGCTCGAAGGCGTAGATGAGCGGCGAGTAGTTGTAGCACTCCATGCCTTCCCAGCGGGTGAAGACCGCGGGCAGATACGCCTCGGGGTCAGTTTTGAAGCGGAGGGTGGCACCCTTGCTGACGTGCAGGTTGACGTTGCTCAGCAAGTGGACAGCACCGGTCAGCCACTCACCGGCCGGCACGACCACCCGGCCGCCGCCAGCCTTGTTGCAGGCGGCAATAGCAGAGCGGATCGCGCCGGAGGCATCCGCGCCGGGCTTCGCGCCGAAATCGGTGATCGCGAAGTCGCGGGCGGGGAAGACCGGATCCTTGATGCGTGCGAGGATCGCGCCGACATCGCCCCAACCGCGCACGACGGAGGAGGCCGTGGTCGAGAGCAGTTGCTGCATCTCCAGACCGGCGAGGATGAACGGCCCCACGCCCTTGAGATCGTTGTCGATGACCGGCTCGCTGATGTAGTACTCAAAACTTCCATCACGGGCGCGGCCAGCGGCATTGGTGAAACCGAGACCGGCCACCGAGCAGCAACGCGTGAGACTCACGCGGCCATCGGTATCGGTGCGCATCAGCTCACGGATGATCCCTTCATAGCCGCGGCGAACGACCGGTAGATATTTCTCCCGCGGCAGGTAGCCGCGGTTGATGGCCTTGGCCAGGGAGTAGACGAACATGCTAGAGGCGGTCGCCTCGAGGTAATTGCCTTCGCGCGCGCCCTGGTCGACCACCTGCCACCAGAGCCCGCTCTTGGGATCCTGCCAACGTACGATGCCGTCGGCCACCCGGCGCAGCACAGCGTTGATCTCCTCGAGCTCGGGCTGGGTGGGCGGGAGGTCGTCGAGCACATCGACGATGGCCATGGCATACCAGCCGATGGAGCGTCCCCAGAAGTTGGGCGAGAGGCCGGTGGTCTTGTCGGCCCAACTCTGTTTCCGGGCCTCGTCCCAGGCATGGTAATAGAGGCCCGTCTTGGCGTCGTAGAGATGGGCGTCGATCAGAAGGATCTGTTTGGCCACATCGTTAAAGGCGGCGGGCTCGCCGAAGACCTTCCCGTAATGGGCGAGAAACGGCGACCCCATGTAGAGTCCGTCGAGCCACATCTGGTGCGGATAACGCAGCTTGTGCCAGAAACCGCCCTCGCTGGTGCGCGGCTGGTGGGCGAGTTGCTGGCGCAACGTGGCCAGCGCGATCCGGGAGCGCTCCTCGGGCTTCTGCTCGTAAACGGTGAGCAGGGCGCGACCGGGAGTAACCATGTCGATGTTGTAATCCTCGATCTGGTAGGTCGCGATCGTGCCATCGGCGCCGATGTAGGACTCGACGATACGGTTGCCCGCTTCGCCAAAGGAGGCGTCGCCCCCGCGCGCGGAAAGCTGCTGGAGCGAATGGGCGAAGAGCCCGGAGGTATAGTCCCAGCGGGCCTTGGGCGCCCCACCCGCTCCAGCGCACCGCCCTGGCGGGCGAGCTCGGAACGCGCGAGCCGGCTGGACCATTCCAGCGGCGTGGCGTCGCCAAAGGTCGGAACGGAATCGACGGCGGGCGAGGAAGCCGCAGCGAGGGTGGCGCAGGCGAGGACCAACAGCGTAGTGAAGAACGGGTGGCGACGGCAGACGAGAGTACCAACCCGCTCGGGGGCAAGCGCGGCCATCCGCAAGCCGGCGGGCGGGAAAGCAGTAGGGCCGGTCTCCGACCGGCCGCGAGCGGCGTCGACAGATCGTTGGGTGTGGGGGAGTGGCACGGGTGGAGGGGGTTGGGTAGAGTCCAGGGCGACCGGTCGGAGACCGGTCCTACGAGGCATGAGTGCGCTGTTCATGGTTGGGCCACGGCCGGAGGCGTCCAGTCGCCGAGGACGGCGGAACGCTCGAAGGCGGCGGGCGCGGGCTCGGAGGCAAAGGTGGCCCAGGCGACGCGCGCGGGCTTCTCCGCCCCGGGGCCGCGGCTCTGGTATTCGGCGAAGCGGACGAGGGGCGCCTCCACTCGCCAATCCTTCCAACCCTCGGCCTTCACCCCCGCGCCGAGCTCGCAGCGGATAAAGACGGCCTGCGGCGATTCGCGCCACGGGCGGCCGAGGTAGGTGGGCGGGCTGCCATACGGGAAGGTGATACGGCAGTCCGCAAACACCAGGCCGGTGCGGCCGGCAGGAGTCGCGGGTGCGGTGATGTAGCCCTGGTCGCGGCAATGGATCTCGCACGCCTCGAAGAACGCCGTGGCGCCGCCGTAGATGAAATCAACATGTCCTGAGATATAACACCGGTCGAAGAGTTGGCGGCCCGTCTCGAGCCGGATCGTATCCTGCCATCCGAGGATACGGCAGCGGCGGAACACCACCCGGTCGGCCTCGACCGAGCAGGCCTGGGCCTGCATGCCCTTGCCAAAGGTGTTCTCGAGGGTGAGGGCCTCGATCACGGCGTCGTGCGCCGCCGGAGTGAGGTGCAACGCCGCCGCGCCGCGCCAGGTGATCTCCTGGCCGTCGGCCCCGGGAATGGCCTGGCCGAGGTTGTAGGTGAGAAGCGAAACCGGACCGGAACCGCGCAGAGTGACGAAGGGCTTGTCGAGCACAGTGTGCCCGAAATACAGGCCGGGCTGGAGCTGGATGACCTTGGGCACGGCGTTGTCGGCGGGCACTGCATCGATCGCCTCCTGCACGGTGCGGTAGTCGGCGCCGGCGGCGGGACCGACAGTGAGGAACGGCTTCTCCTCGGCGCGCGCGAAGGGCGCGAAGAGCAGGACGGCGAGAGCGAGGAAAACCACGGAGCACGCCGGTGCGGGAATGGTGGGGCGGGCTTCACGCCCGCCAGTCACACTCCTTTCGGCACGGCGGGCGTAAAGCCCGCCCCACCACCCAAAGCGGGGTCTCCGACCCGCTTGGGAGCAAGCGGGTCCACCCGTCGGTGTGTTGGCGACAGACAGCATCACTTGGCGGGGCTGCAGGTGACGGTAATCGGCGAACGGGCCCGCGCGGCGCACACGGCCACGTAGTCGAGCCAAGCTTGCCGCGTCGTGAATTCACCCGCTCGCGACCAACCGGCGCCGGCGTAGTAGACCAGCGCCACGCCGGCTTTGGCTTTGGCGAGCACGAGCTGATTGCGGTCGTCCTCGACGAAACCGGCGAAGGCCTCGGGGAGGACAACGGCGGTGCCGAGCTCGCCGTTGGCCTTCTGGGCGACCCACTGGACAATCGAGCCGTCGGCGGCGTTCTGAGTGAACTCGATACGAGGTTCCTGGCCTTTGTCGGCGGGGGCCTTGTTGAGGCCGATGCCGATGGTGAGCTCAGGCGTCTTGCTGGTGAAAGTGCTCTCGATACGGTCGAGGTTGTGGCCGGCGTCGACGATGAAGCGCTTGGTCTCGGCGACGAAGACGCCGTCGGCGGCCCAGGTTTCGTAGGTGAGCTCGAAGACGGCCCGCACCGGACCATTGGCGAGGACCCGCCACGTCTTGTAGTTACGGCTCACATAGAGCCGCGAACCATCCCAGACGCCGGTGCCGCCGCAACCGCGCGAGGGACCGACGTTGTACATGTCCATGCCCTCGCCCTCGTCGGTGTGGTAATGATCGTGGCCCTTGTTGTACCAACGATCGACGATGGGATAGCTCACGCGTTTGCACCAGAGATCGAGCCCGCTGGTGACAAGCACCTCCTTGTTCGAACCGGGCTCGGCAGGGGCGGCCAGCGCGGGACCATAGGTGCGGTGGCCGATCTTGTCGTTCTCCCAAGCGAAGTCATCGAGGCGCTCGGGCACCGGGCGAGCGAAGGCTTTGACGGGGAACACCGGCGCGACCTCCTCGGTCTTCTCGACAGTGAAGCTGGCGGCCTTCTCGCCGGCGGCGAAGGTGTACTGGAAGATCAACTCGCCGTAGGCGATGCCCTTCTTCTCCGGATCCTTGGCGAGCGGGGCGACGTTGGTGACCTGATAGGCGAGGCTGCGGCCGGCAGCGTCTTTGACGGAGAGCTTCTGCAGCAGCGCGCCCGGAAGGGCACGGTTCACCTCGGTCCACGGCACGGTGATCGTCTCGGACGGACGCGCGAGCGCGAGGTCGTGGGTGACGGTGACGTTCAAACGCTCGGCGGCGGCCAGCGCGGGGGCGAGGACGGCTGCGAGGAAGAGTGGGGCGAGAGAGGCGAGCTTCATTGGCGTCACAAAATACTAATCATCGGGGCAACGAACCGGAGAGAATGGCAAAAGCGGGCGGTGTCGGCAGGACGGCGGTTGTTTGGCGGTAGGGCGGGCTTCATGCCCGCCATTCGGCTCGGGCGCGGCTGTGGGCGTAAAGCACGCCCCACCATTCGGAGAACTGGCCAAGGATTAGCGTGCCAACCAGCCGCCGTCGACTGCGACGGTGTACCCGTTGACATAGTCGGAGGCGGCCGAGGCCAAAAAGACCACCGCGCCCTTGAGATCGTCCGGTGTGCCCCAACGACCGGCGGGGATACGCTCGAGGATGGAGGCGCTGCGTTTCTCGTCGGCGCGCAACGGCGCCGTGTTGTCGGTGGCCATGTAGCCGGGGGCGATGGCGTTGCAGTTGATACCCTTGGACGCGAGCTCGTTGGCCACTAGGCGGGTGAGCCCGGCCACCGCGCTCTTGGAGGCGGTGTAAGAGGGCACGCGCACGCCGCCCTGGAAGGAGAGCATCGAGGCGATGTTGATGATCTTGCCCTTGCCGCCGCGCGAGACGACGTCGTTGCAGAAGGCCTGGCTGAGGAAGAACACCGCATCGATGTTGATGCCCATCACGTCGTCCCAGTCCTTGGCGGAGAACTTCAGGAAGTCCTCGCGGCGGATGATGCCGGCGCAGTTCACGAGGATATCGAGCGAGGCGAAGTGCTTGCGGGCGTCGGCGATCACCGCCGGGATCGCGTCCCGATCGCCGAGGTTGCCCACGATGGCCACGGCCTTGCGGCCGAGCGCCTGTACTTGTTTGACGGTGTCATCGGCCGGCAGGATGTCGATGGCGACGATGTCGGCACCGGCTTCGGCCAGCGCGAGGGCCATGCCCTGACCGAGGCCGCGGGCGGCGCCGGTGACCACGGCCACTTTGCCGTCGAGTTTGAAGAGATCGAGAATAGTGCTCATGGGGGAGGAATCAGTGGACGGTTAACAGGGGACTGTGGACAGTCGCGGGGCGGTTGACGTTGAAGGGGGAGGTTTAGGTTGAGGGACGGGAACGGCGAACTGGCGGCGGTCGCGGGGGCGGGGCGGCTTCCCGTACCGCGCGGCACCGAAGCGGCGCCGCTACCGGAGCAGGCTCAGATCAGGGTTTTGACGGGCGCCGGATCCATGTCGGCGTAGTCGCGGTTCTCCCCACCCATGCCCCAGACGAAGGTGTAGGCCGCGGTGCCCACGCCGCAGTGGATCGACCACGGCGGGGACAGGGCGATGTCGAAGTTGCGCATGATGAGATGCCGCGTCGCCTGCGGGGCTCCCATGAAGTGGAAGACGGCCTGATCGGTCGGGATGTCGAAATACAGATACACCTCCGAGCGGCGGGAGTGGGTGTGGGGCGGCATCGTGTTCCATACGCTGCCGGTCTCGAGCTTGGTGAAGCCCATGACCACCTGGCAGGTGTCCACGGCCTGCGCGTGGATCGCCTTGTAGATGGTGCGCTCGTTGGCGTTCTCGCGGGAACCGAGCTTGGTGGGCGTCATCGCGGCGAAGGGGACCAGCTTGGTCGGATACGCCGCATGGGCCGAGTAGGAGAGGAAGTAGAACCGCGCCGGCTCGGCGGCAGCAGCGGAGGCGAAGACGACCTCCTTCGCGCCGCGCCCGAGGTAGAGCGCATCGCACTTGCCCAGCGGATGCACGGCGCCATCGACGGTGATGGTGCCCGCGCCGCCGAGGTTGAGGATACCGGCCTCGCGCCGCTCGCAGAAGAAAGCCGCGCGCAGCTCGGCCGGATTGGTCAGCGTGAGGGGTTTGTCGGTCGGGACGATGCCGCCCACGATCGTGCGCTCCGTTTCCCACCAGCGCAGGTTGAGCTCACCCGGGACAAAGAGTCCGGAGACAAGAAACTCCTGGCGCAGGGCCTCCGGAGGCAGACTGGCGGTGAATTGGGGGAAGACACTGGGATGCGTTTTCATGGTATGGAGACAAAGAATGGGGTGGAGCGGAGACGGGCCGTGGGCTTTCGGGATCGGAGGGGCGGCGCCGCAAACAAGCCGGAACCGGGGCAGAGCGAGAGGCCGAGGGGCGACCCGGCCACTGCGGCAGAGATTTCACTAATGAACTTGCCTTTCATAGCTGAACTATTACCGACCTTGTGCAACACAAATTTCCCGGCCGCCCCGTGGAAACTGCCCTCCCCTCCATGCCCTCCTCCCCCGCGCCGCGCCAGCCCCGCCCCTTCCGTCGCCACCCCAGCGAGCGAGCGCTACGTCATCCCCAACCTGCGCAACGCCTGCCGCATCCTCAAGCTCCTCGGCCACCACCCCGAGGGTCTCAAGGCCGCCGACCTCGCCCGCGCCCTGGGCATCCCCGTTACCACGACGCTGCGCATCATGACCACGCTGCATCTCGACGGCTTCGCGCGTAAATCCGACGGCCGCTACGAACTGGGCCCGGTCCTCATCCAACTTGGCACCGCCGCGCTCGCCGGCACCGAGATCCGCGACCTCGCCCTGCCCGTCCTGCATCGGCTCACGGCCTCCGCCGACGAGACCGCCCACCTCGCCATCCCCTGCGACGACCGCTCGCTCATCGTCGCCGTACAGGACAGCCCACATCCCCTCCGCGCCGCCTCACGCCCGGGTTACCTCGCCGAGCTGCACTGCTCCTCCACGGGAAAAATCTTCCTCGCCTACCTCTACGCCGACCGCTTCGCCGAAGTGCTGCCCGTTGAGTCGCTCGTCGCCCGCACGCCGCACTCGCTCACCTCCCTGGCCAAGCTCAAACGCGAAGCCGAGCTCACCCGCAGCCGCGGCTACAGCCTCGACGACGAGGAATACCACCCCGGGGTCCGCTGTGTCGCCGCACCCGTCTTCGCCTCCGACGGACAGGTCATCGCCGCGATCGGCATCACCGCCTCCTGCGTCCGCTTCACGCCCGAACGAATACCGGAAATGGTCGGCATCGTGCAGGCCTCCGCCGCCGAGCTTTCCCGGCTCCTTGGTTACACCGGCCCGAAGGGCTGAGCGACTGCGCCCCGGCACGCGCCCGGGCCGCGCCCGCCGCCCGCCCCGCCTGCCTCCTCCACCACACGCTTGCCTCTCCGTCTTCGTCCCCTTCCCTCTCCACTCCATCCAACCAAACCATGAGTCTCTCCCTCAAACCCGCCGCCCAGTGCGCCTTTGACCAGATTTCGCTCGGCGAAGTCATGCTCCGCCTCGATCCCGGTGAAGGCCGCGTCCGCACCGCCCGCTCGTTCACCGCCTGGGAAGGCGGCGGCGAATACAACACCTCCCGCGGCCTGCGCAAATGCTTCGGCCTGAAGACCGCCGTGGCCACCGCCTTCGTCGACAACGAGGTCGGCCACCTCGTCGAGGACTTCATCATGCAGGGCGGCGTCGCCACCGACTTCATCAAGTGGCGCGAGGACGACGGCATCGGCCGCACCGTGCGCAACGGCCTCAACTTCACCGAGCGCGGCTTCGGTATCCGTGGCGCGGTCGGCGTGCCCGACCGCGGCAACACCGCCGCCTCGCAGCTCAAGCCCGGCGACTTCGACTGGGAGCACATCTTCGGCAAGCTGGGCGTGCGCTGGCTGCACACCGGCGGCATCTTCGCCGCCCTCTCCGCCACCACCGCCGAGGCCACCATCGAGGCGGTGAAAGCCGCCAAGAAGCACGGCACCATCGTCTCCTACGATCTCAACTACCGCCCCTCGCTCTGGAAGACCATCGGCGGCCTGCAGAAGGCGCAGGAGGTCAACCGCGAGATCGCCAAGTACGTCGACGTGATGATCGGCAACGAGGAGGACTTCACCGCCTCGCTCGGCTTCGAGGTCAAGGGCGTGGACCACAACATCAGCGCCATCGAGACCGACGCCTTCAAGGCCATGATCGAGACCGCCGTGAAGGAGTTCCCCAACTTCAAGGTCGCCGCCACCACGCTGCGCCGCGTGATCACCGCCACCAAGAACGACTGGAGCGCCATCCTCTGGCACGACGGCAAGTTCCACGAGAGCCGCAAGTATCCGGAGCTCGAGATCCTCGACCGCGTGGGCGGTGGCGACTCCTTCGCCTCGGGCGTGCAGTTCGGCTTCCTCACCTTCAACGACGCCCAGAAGGCCGTGGAGTACGGCGCCGCCCACGGCGCCCTCGCGTCGACGACTCCTGGCGACACCTCGATGGCCACCCGCAAGGAGATGAGAAACCTTCGCGGCGGCGCGCCCGCCCCCCGCCCCCCCCCCCACCTCTCCCCCCCCCCCGCCCCGCCTTCCGCCCCCCCCCCCCCCCCCCCCCCCCCCTTGTCACCAGGGCCCGAAGTCGGCCGCGCGCCCGTGGTCCGCTCATCCGAACGTCGGGATCGCCCCCATTCCGATGTAGGGGCGGTGCTGGCGCCGCCTGAACCCGGCAGGGTTTGGTCGCAGGGGGATTGATCAAGGACAGGTGGAAAACCGCTTCCCTGGTTGCGTCTCCGCTTCAGATCTCCGGCGGCATCATCCAGGTGGTTCGCCCCGCCTTCCCGCTGGAGGGCGAGGCTCCGCCCGAGCCGATTCCCGCACAGGCCTTCGTTCCCTACGCCCGCCGCGCCCAGCGCAACTTCGTCGGGCTCGCGCGGGGGTTCGATCCGCACTCGGCCGGCGTGGGCCGGATCACCTCCTCGGCGATCGCCGCGTAGAGCCCGGCCTGCAAGCCGGCGGCAAAGGCCTTCTTCACCCGGCGGTCCTCGCCGGAATGAAACGTCAACACCGCCACGCGCCCGCCCGGCAGCAAACAGCCCGGCAAGTGGCGAAGAAAGGAATCGAGCGCGGAGAACTCGTCGTTCACGGCGATGCGCAGCGCCTGGAAAACCCGGCGCACCGCAAGATCGGCCTCGTCCTTATCCACTCGCGACGGCAGGGCCGCGCGAATGGCCTCCGCCAGCGCCGTGGTAGTGGCGAAACTCCGCCCGGCCAACGCCGGGGCGAGGAGAGCGGCCCGCGGCTCGTCTGCATTGTCGGTGAGCAGCTGTTCCAGCGCCGCCGGTGCGAGGCCGGCGAGCAACGCAGAGGCGGGCGCCCCGCGCTGCGGGTTCATGCGCATGTCGAGCGGGCCGGCGAGTTTCACCGAGAAGCCGCGCGCCGGGTCGTCGATCTGCATGGAGGATACCCCAAGGTCGGCGAGGATCACATCCGCCCCCGACAGGCCGGCGGCGGTGAGGACCTTGGGCAGCCCGGCGAAATTGCTGCGATGCGCGGTGAATACCTCGGGGCCGTGACCGAGGGCGCGCAGGCGGGCCTCCGTCTTAGGAAGCTCGACCGGGTCGGCATCCAGCCCGAGCAGGCGTCCACCAGGCAGCAGTCGGGCCAGAATCTCACGGGCGTGCCCGCCGTAGCCGAGGGTGCAGTCGACGCCGATCTCGCCCGGGGCCGGAGCGAGCACCTCCAGGATCTCCGCCACCATGATGGGCCGATGCGTACCCGCCACAGTCTTGCCGGAGGCGATGACCTTGGCGACGGTCTCGGCGTAGCGGGCGGGATCGTGCTCCTTGTATTTGTCCTCAAAACGCCGCGGATTCTTGCCCGCATAGCGCGGCCGGCGGCGATGCGGAGTGGCAGTGGGATCGGGCGTGGCCGCGGGCTCGTCGGACATGGAGGCCGAACCTTGCCGCAACCCCTCCGGCGGGCCAGCGGGAAAACACCGCACGCGTCCGCACTCCACACGGATGCCCCCGCCCGCCCTTCGCGGAACTTCGATTCCAGCGTCGAGGCCGCCCGCAGGGGCCGTTCACTGCGCGATCTCGTACATCGCGTAGCCGGCAAAGAAATTCGGCAGCACCGTGCACGGCCGTTCCCAGTCGCCGCGCAACACCGCGCGCCGCACGATGCGGATCTGCTGGGCCGCACAAAACTCCTCAAAATCGGCCACCGCCACCGGATTGGTGGGCCGGGTATCGGCCCAGGCGGTGGTGTACACCTCGTTGCGCAACTTGCGCCCATGGAGAAACGCTCCGAGCCTGTTTTTCCAATACGCGTGGTTCACGAAACCCACCGTCACGCAGCGGCCCACCCGCAGCGCCTCGCGCAGCACCGCCGCCGGCTCCGGCAGCTCCTCGATGGTGCGGGAGAAGACGACGCGGTCGAAAAAGCCGTCGGGCAGTTTGCGCAGGAAGCCCATCATGTCGCCCTGGTAGGCGGTGACCCCGCGCTTCACGCAGGCGGCGATCTTGTCGACGTCGAGGTCCACGCCCACGGCGAAGACCTTGCGCGAGTGCACGAGGTATTCGAGCAGCACGCCACGGCCGCAGCCCAGTTCGCACACGCGGCTGCCCGCCTCGACCCATTCGCCGAGGATGCGCATGTCGACGGTGCGGCGTTCCGCGAGTTTTCCGATGCTGGCCATTGGCTTACCACTGGCAGGCTCGCCGCGCGGCTGCGAGAAAAAGGTGCGGCCGCGAAGGATCGGAAGGCTCACCACGGAGGTTCGGAAGAGGTTAACCGCAAAGAACGCAGAGAGCGCAAAGAATGGCAGGATCGAAACACGAAACCCTGAGCCGAGCCGGTCACAGAGGTCACGGAGAAATTCGTAAGTGGCGCCGTCCCTGCCTGCGTTCTGGTCGTGGCGACGTTCGCAAGAACGTCGGGCGCCGTGTAGGCCACCGCGGCGAGGTGGCCGGGGCGTCTTCCACCCGTAGCGAAGCTCGCCAAAGCTTCGTTCGTCCTCCGTGCCCTCCGTGTCCTCTGTGGTGCAATCGTCCGGCCCATCTCCGTCGTAGCTGGATGGCGCAGCCATTCAGCCCTGTGAACGCTGAGCTCCAGCCCTCCGTGTCCCCGGCGTTCGGCCTTCTTCACTCCGCCTTAGGCCGCCGCTCCACTTCGTCCTTGTGTCTCGGCGACTGAGAGATACGCCTTGGCCAGGATGATGCTCGCCCCCGCATGGTGGATTTTACAGTGGTGCAGGAACGCGAGGATCTCGCGCCGGTACCGCTCCTTCGCGGCGGGTTCCAGCGCCGCCGCCAACGCTGCAGTCCAATTCGGGAAGCAAAGAATCAACTTATCGCGATTCTGCCCAGCTTGGTTGGAATTCATCGCTCCGCCCTTCTTTTTGAGGATTTTCCCAATTCCGACCTCGCGCCTGCATTCCGACGCGCGCGTCGCTTTTCGAGCAGGAAAAGTGGGCGAAATGGGCTCCAGAGCGAATGTCGCTTTTGCTCCCCAAAAACCACCCGGCGAAAGCAACATTCGCGCAATCCGATCATTCTCCATCAACGAGTTGCAGGCCAGAACCTCTCCTCCACCGCTTCCGGCTAAAGCTACATTCAACTGAGGTGAATCCCTACTGTTCGGCGAATGAAGCGAAGCGTCCTCATATCTTCCCTGTGCGTGATGCTTATCGTCGGGTGCAGCACGACCGAGAAGCCCCACTACGAAGAGCCTCTTCCCAGAGAAGTGCCGGCCGTGTGCAAAGAGGTTCTGCCTGCATATGACGCCGATCCCGGGAGACTATCTCGAAGGTACTGACTTTGTTCTCAGATCGAGCAGATCTCGTGAGGGACTGCGCGAAGGTTGGCGCCTGAGCGGCGATTACACCGGCCAGCGAGGTTCCCGGAGTCCCCTCCGCTGTTTCTCACTCCCGCTCGTGCCGTTCGCGAAGGGAAGAGCGGTTCATCGAGGGTGGTTCTCGTGGTCGACAACACGGGGCACGTTGTTGAGGCTCGGCTCCTCTCGGCAAGCGACCCGGCCTTTGAGAAGGCCACACTCTGAGATTTCTTCGAAGTGGATTTTTCAGCCGGCACTGCAGAATGCCCGAAGGATTTGGTCGGTGGTTATCGCATCCTTGGAGTTCCCTAAAGAATGACAGCCGAACCAGCCACCAGTACCAATGCCGGGAAGAGTGCCCGGTTTCCAATCACCGCCAGCCGCCCGGCATGGCACACCTGAATCGTTCGGCAAAAGAATGAAGACGCCAATTCTCCTCTCCGTCGCTGTGATAGCGCTATCGGGGTGCGCGTCTCCTTCGCCCTGGAAGAATCCTCCGCTGTATCACACACAAGAAAAACATCGCTTGGTATTCGAGAACCAGCTCGACCAGAGCATCACCGTGGAAGGGGTCGTCTGGGTAGAGACAAAGGGGCCGTGCGGCATATGTGTGGCCACATTGGATGGAGTCTTGTACAGCTTGCGCGGGAAGACGACCGACGCGATGCTCAATGACTCAGGGAAGGCGGTCGCAGTATCCGGAGTCGTGAAGAAGTTTTCGCATTGGCCCAGCGGAGGCATGATACAGGAGATCCCACAGCCGTTCTATTTTTACTATATCGAAGTCAGGGAGATCCGTTACCTCCCCCGATTCAGCACTCCTCCTCACGGCTATGGCCTTCAATAGGAGGCCGAACCAGACACCAGTGCCAATGCCGGTATCACGTCGCTTTTCCAATCGCCGTCCGGTATCCGGCATGGCACACCTGTAGCGTTCGCCAAGCAATGGACGACGAAGCCAAAGAATCATTCATCACATCTGCAGAGGATGGGGATCTCGGGTCGGTGGCCTTGTATCTATCCCAAAATGGATCGCCCTGTGTTCGTGATTCCTTGAGTCGCACAGCGCTACACGAGGCTGTTGTCGGCGGCCACCATGCGATTGTTGAGCTACTCATCGCGCATGGCGCCGAAATCGATGCGAAGGATTCGAATGGCACCACACCGTTGATGGAAGCGGCAAGTGTCGGAGATCTTGACCTCATTCAGAAGCTTCTGCGTGCAGGTGCCGACCCAGCCCTATCCGATGCGTTCGGGGCCCGAGCGTCGGACTATGCGGCAGCACAGGGCTTCGAGGTTGCCGCCAATCAATTACGCAGATGAAAAACGGAGGGCGAACCAGACACCAGTGCCAATGCCGGGGAAGCGCCCGGTTTCCAATCACCGCCAGCCGCCCGGCATGGCACACCTGAAACGTTCGGCGAAAGAAGAAGCCCATGACCTTCGACTCGTTCCCGTTTTGGTTCGGCAGTCTCGGGATGATTGTCGGCATCGCGCTGGTGGTGTTTGCGCGACCGCTTGGGAAGGCAAAGAAAGCGCAGAGCGACAAGCTGGGCTTCGGGTCGATTCCTGAAAGCGGCTGGATCTTCTTCATGAAAGCCTTCGGCGGCAGTTTTGCCGGAATCTGCCTGCTCATTCTGCTCGCGACACAGCTGAAGAAATGAAGACCCGGCCGAACCAGACACTAGAAGGAACTCCGGGGAAGCGTCCCTTCCTTCGGCAAAGTCTGGTGCCCGTCGTCCCTCACCTATGAAGCGTTGGCCAAATACATGAGCGCTCAGATTCGAAATATCGTCTGGAAGGTCTTCACCGCCGTGTTCTTCCTAATATTGGCAGCCGAAGTGTCCACTGCGCCGGTCGGCCATCTGGATGAGCCGCATGGGAGCAAATCCGCGGCTCCATTGTTGATTCTGCTGTGCGGTATAATTGTGCTGGTTGGGAAATGGAAAAAGCTCCATGTCCATCTAGCCTGGTCTTGCTTCTGTCTCACCGTTTTTCTGGGCACATATCGTCATTACTGTTACCACAAGATGAATGATGAGATGCAGCAGAAGGAGATCTTTCAGTTATCAGCAGAGATTAGAGCCATTCGAACCAGAGAAGAAACGCCCAACCAGCGGCCAGAGGCCAACGCCGGTAAAGAGCCCGTTTCACCTACCACACCAGGACCCGGCGTGGCTCATCCGTAAACGTTCGGCAGAAGATAAAGATGACTCCCTTTCTCGCATGTCCGTACTGCAACTCGGCCTATCTGCAGTTCGATCGATTTTCGTCGCCACAGGGTCGTATCGCGGCGATCGCCATCGTCATCGTGATTCTCGCCACTCCTTTCGTCGTTCACTTTGCTGGCGGCCGTATCGGAGCTTCGCCTAAGAAGAGTCGAATACGTAGCTTGATGCCATATCTGGTCTTCGCCGCCCTCTGGATATGGTTCTATTCGAGGTTCGATCACCTGGTTCCAAACTACAATCAGCAAAGCAATCTGATCCGCTTTTCGGACATGATGCTCTATACCATCTTCTTCCCGTTCACCGTACTCTGGAATTGGGTGATTGTTGCCGTGTTCTTTTTTGCCCCTTGGTGGATCTCGATGGCTGTAGGAGTTGGCTGGCTGATTGTGCCTCCATGCATATACGCGAGGCTCGCAAACCGTTTTGACCGGAAAATCAGATGGCCGAACAAGTCACCACAGGGAACGCCGGGGAAAGTCCCTTCTCCTGCGACCGAGCCCGGTGCCCGGCGTTCCTGACCTCTGACGTTCGGCGGAAGAAAATGAACACCCCAAAACGCAACGCCCTTGTCGAAGAACTCTCCGGAAAAGACGAACCGCTGTTGGTTCCCATCGCCCGTTTCTTCGACGGCAATGACGATCTCGGTTCCATTGGATGCAATCTCACCGAGCATCCAGGCATTGATGTCTTCCGGAAGGCATTTGCTGCGCTCGCTCAGCGGCCAGATGTCGTCGCCATTTATGCGCAAATTGCGGAGCCAGACCCGGGTGCGGATTCGTGGCCGTTCGCGGACACCGTGTATGTTTTCGGAAGCATTTCGGAAGGAGAGCTAAAAGCTCAGCTTGCTCGGCTTGAGCCTGATGAAGTCGGGCCAGCATCCGGATTCAATGTCCCGCCAGCAGTGACAGCATTGCACCCGCAGCCAGTATTGGTCGCGTGGTGGGACTAGAAGAGATGAAAACGGAGCCGATCCAGCCACTACAGGGAACGCCGGCAAAGTCCCCGTCCTCTTCGACTGAGCCGGATGGCCGGCGTTCCTGACCTGAATCGTTGGCCGGAAGAAAATGCCCACTGACGCACAGTTCGAAGAGCGCATGCCAGTCTGGGAAGCGTTCTCGGAATTCTTCCTCGATACTGAATTGCAGGCTGAAGATCACGAGAGGATCGCACAGGTCCTCGCCGCCAGCGGTTACTCAGCGAAGGAGCTGGAGGAGATACTGGTCTACGAAGTCTATCCGACCTGCAAAGTGAACATGTTTTCCATGGCCGGAGAGTGGGCTGGGATTAATCCAGATTGGATCAGAGAGAAGATGGCGCCCAAATATGACCGGCGGCCACCGATTCGAATCTGGTCCTTCCACCATCGTTGGATGTACGGTCGGCACTGGCAAAGGGTGCAGCCCCGAATTGCAGAACTCAGAGCAAAATGAGAAACGGAGGGCCAACCAGCCACCAGTGCCAATGCCGGTTAAGTGCCCGGTTTTCAATCACCGCCTGCCGCCCGGCATGGCACACCTGAATCGTTGGCCAAAGACAATGAGCACCCGGCGAGAGATTGAATTTCGGCGCGCGACGCTTGCCCTTGCGGCGGACGCGAAGGCTCAGATCGCTCTTTGCCCACCGTTCGTTTGCATCGGCGACGAACTCGTTATCGATTGGGGCGACGCGCTAGACCTGTACCGCGTCGAGCGGACAGACGGCTTCACGGAAGAAAAAGAAAGGGCGATCGGTGTCCTGGATCAGACCATCACCCGCCATTCAGGCGCGGCAAATGCGCGAATGTTTTGCGATGCCGCAGCCCTAGCAGACGATCCGCGCTGGCAAGCGGTGCGCATTGCTGCAGTCGCGGTGTGCGCGGTATTTGGTTGGAGGATCGAGCCACCCGAGAAGAGCAGTGCGGTATACGTCGCCGGAGGCCGGAAAGAATGAAAAACGGAGGGCTAATCGGGTAGCCGGCGGTAGTTAGCCGCCGGTCCCCACACCACCCGGCGTACGGGTCCGTACCGGGCGATTCCAGTCTCCATCAGCCGCCGGCGCGCAGGGCGCCGCCGGCTGATGGTGGGCTCGCCGTTTTGACTCCAGCTTCCTTCCCACGGCGCCTCGCGGCGTCGCAGTTGCTTTCGTCTAATGCTTTAGTTTTGGATTCGCACATCGAAGACTTTCACTTCTTGGTTCACGGTCATGTCGGGCGCACACCAGCGGCCAGATGGAACGTCGGCAAAGGTCCCGCCTTCCAATCCGAGTCAGGGGGCCGCCGTCCCTCATCCGTAAGCGTTCGGCAAAACACATGAGCGAATTTAGTGAGAGCTACCATCTACGTGGCACCGACATTGACGAAGGCGTCGCGCTAGTCCGGCGTTCTGGCCTGAAAGGCTATGTCTTTCCTCCGGCGAATGGCTGGATTCCCATTGTGATCGCGGATCATTCCTTCGCGCCCGATCAGCGCGTTGTCTCCCAAAATACCGGGACGCTATTGCACTTCGTGTCAGCAGAGGATCACGGATGGACTTTCGCGTTGTTTGAAGGCGACAAGGCAGTCAGTGCTTACGACTGTGGATGGGATGACGATGTGCGCGTCGACCTTTCGCGTTATGCGAAGGCGCCGATCGCAGAGATGCTCGGAGTCGAAGCAGATCGAGCAATAGCGGCGATCGAAGCTGTCCTGCATCCTGCTGACATTGACGCCGCGATCGACAGTCAGCCGGCGCAGACGTTTGCGGAAGCGATGCGCCTACCGAGATTTGAATGGTTCGCCTATGATTACGTTGCCCGCGACTATCATGAGCAGCCCAGCGATTACATCGGGGTCGTTAAAGTCGGCGATCAATGAAACGGCCGAACCAGCGGTCACAGCGCAACGCCTCTACGATGTTCCTTTCAACCTCAGTATCCGGTGTTCGGCGTTGCTGATCCGGAGCGTTCGGCACAGAATCTATGAAAGCAATCGTTGCAGTCTTTATATTCAGCCTTGTCCTACCGGGCTACGCGTCCGGTCCATCTGTGCTCGACGAGCAACAAAGTGTGGCGCGGTGGAGCCCTCCGCCATTCCCTGCCTCGCCGCCGCCGCTTGAGGTTAAGGGTCACTTTGGACTGCCGCCGCCGCGATATCCGTACTCGGAGAAGCGTGCCGGGGCTTACGGTGAAGTGCTGCTCGAGATTGTTGTCGACGAGAGCCATCATTTGGCAGCTTGGAAGGTCCTTCGTGCGACGACAGAAGGTTTCGAGAAATCGGTGCTGGCGACTATGTCGAAAAAAGGCCGGGCGGCGGGTGTCCCTGCAGGCGTTTACCTATATAGCGTTGTGTTCGATGGCGACGGGCGGGGGCTTGACCGAGACCAATCAAGGCCAGCCACCTTCTGGATCGAAACAACCAACTTCGGATCAAAATGATGCCCAATCGGGTAGCCGGCGGTAGTTAGCCGCCGGCCCCCACACCACCCGGCGTACGGGTCCGTCCGGTTCCGGTCCTTATCAGCCGTCGGCGCGCGGGGCGCCTTGGGGATAATGGCCGAGCCAGGCCTCCTGCAGGGAGACGACCCAGGTTTTGCGCCGCGCAAAACCTTAGTTGGTCGCAGGATCGATCCGCGCCATCCGTGAAATCCGCGGGCACCTATTCCGATCCTCTGCGCTCTCTGCGTTCTTTGCGGTTAACCTCTTCCGAGTCTCTGTGGTCTCCGTGACCTCTGTGGTGAAACTTCCGATGCTTTGCCTTCCTTGCTGTGACCTCTCTCCGAATGCCTTATCCGTGTTCATCCGCGTGAATCCGTGGTTTCCTATTCCGGAGGAAGTGAAACCGCAGATGAACGCGGATAGACGCAGATCGGGGAAACTCCCTCGGATTACGCGGAGATCCGCCCTCTCCAGACGAACAGGCCACCTCACCGCGGTGGCCTACACCATGGACGGACTCCGGCCGAAGCGCTGGCGGCTTCGCTAGGGCGGGGCTGAACGGCTGCGCTGTCCATCGACGACGGATACGGAGCGGAGCCCGACGTTCTGGCGAACGTCGCGACGAACGGAAGAGCACGAGCAGGAGCAAGAGCAGGAAGGCAATAGGATCTCTGTGGCCTCCTCCCCCTCGGTGCCCTCCGTGACCGTTTTTCCGAACCTCTGCGCTCTTTGCGTTCTTTGCGGTAAAAACAAAAGGAGCGAGGAGCGAGCAGCGGGTAGTGAGCATTCAACCTCCCTCGCTCACACCGGCGCCGCGCCGCCATCACCAGCATCCCCTTTATCCGGCTTGGGGCCGGGCACCGGCGTCGCCTCCGGCCCGGAGGGCACCACCTCCGCCGGGGGCACGGGCGGAGGGCGCAGCCGCGCCAGATCGCGCCGGGCCAGATCGTATTCGATGAACCCCACCACCCCGGACTGCACGCAGTTCTCCAACTCGCGTAGCGCCGTGTCCTTGTCGCCTGCGGCCAAAGCCACCTGTGAGAGGGCGAAATACGCCTCGCACTGCTGCTCGGTGGTGCGCATGTCGAAGGGGGCGCGCGCGGCCTGCAGCAACGCCGCCCGGTCGATCTCGCCGGTCAGGAAGCGGTGGATCGCCGCCGGCCATTCGGAGGATTTCAGCCGGTGGCGCGCCAGCCACGCCGGGTCGGGAGCCCCGCGCCGCAACCCGGAGAGATGGCCGAAGATTACCTCGTAGGCGAAGTTCGCCCCGTCGGGGCGGGCAGCCCGGAAAAGCGCCCCCGCCTCGTGAAAGCGGCCCTCGCCGTAGCGATGCACCGCCAGCGTCGAGCGCAGAAAATCATCCTGCGGGACCAAGCGGCGCACCTGCTCGAAGGCGACGTCGGCCTCCGCGGCTCGGCCCATCTTCGAAAGAATCACCGCCCGGTCGATCTGCCACAGAACAGCCTTGGGCTGCAGCGCCAATGCCGCATCGATATCCTCCAAGGCGGCGGCGAAACGGCCAACGTTGCTGCTGCCCAACGCCCGGGCCCGCAGATGTTCGGAGCTGAGCTCGACGTTGTCGGCGGCGGCATTGATCCAGAGTGTCTCCCGGGCGAATTCGCGCACGGCATGGTCGGCGAGCAACGGATGGATGAGCGGATCCATGCCCTCGAGCACCTCGGTGGCCTGCTCGGCCGGGCGGGTGAGCTGAAACCCCGGTAAGCGCCCCTCCTGGATACGGAGAAGCAGTCGCTCGGCGTCGGCTGCCGGCAGCAGCTGAGGCAGGCAACGGCGGATCAGTTCCAGATCCCCCGGCGCCATGAAACCGCGCTGGGCCGCCAACGCGCGCCCCGCCACCAACGCCATCTCCGGAAAGCCCAGCCGCCGGGCCTGCTCGGCAAATTGCCCCACCTCCCGCGGCTCGACCGCGCGGTTCTCGTCGGTCAGCCGCGTCCACAGCCGCCCAAACTCGGCGGCCGCCGCGGTGTCCTCGGCATAGCGCGCCGCCGCCACCGGATTGATGCGACGCAGTTGGGCCAACTCCTTGGCGACCCGGGCGCGCGCCGCCGGCGTGATCGTGATCGGCGCGTTGTCCTCGCCGGGGATTGTCCCGGGCTTGAGCCCCAGGCGGCTCTGCAGCAGCGCCTCGAAGGTGAGCCCGTCGCCCGGCCAGTCCGCCATCGCCCGGACCAGGCCCGCTTCGCGGCGCCGGCGGCTCTCGCCCCAGCCCTTCTCCAGCTCGCGCAACTCGTCGAGGCGGCGGAAAACCGTCCAGTGCGCCCGCGCCTGTTGGGTGAACCAGAACATGCGCTCCGACACGTTGAGCGGCAGCGTCTGCACCCCGATGGTGAGCACCATGGAAGCGCGCAGCAGCTCGCCGGCCTCCATCAGCAGACTGGCGTGCAGCATCAACAGACTGGAGTCGCGCGGATCGAACTCGAACCAGGCGTCCCAAAAATGCGGATTGTCGACGGTGAGCCGGTCGACCTCGGCGGTGCTCAGCCGCTCGCGGCCCTCGCGCTTCATGCGGGCCAGCGCCTCGGCCACATCCCGGCGCAGCGCCGCGATCCCCGGGCCATGCTCGGCGGGCAGATTCACGTAGACGCCGATGATGTCCTCCACCTCGCGCCGCCCCTCGGTGCGCGCATTGATGAGGGAAGTACGGAAGCCCTCCACGGTGGCGGCGGCCGGCGCGGCCGGGGGCCGGGGGGGCGTCACGCAGCCCGACTGGGCCGCGGCGGCCACCAGGGCGGCGATCAACAGGCGGCGGGCGACGGGGCGGGGAAGCTTCATGGAACCGGAGCGGAGGCGGCCGGGGCCCGCGGCGCCACCCGACAGGGCAGCATCGCGGCGTCCTGCATGCCGTGGATGATCTTTTTGTCGGGCGGACAGAAGGTGGCCAGCGCCCCGCCCAGGCGGGTGCGGCCGTTGACCACAAAAAAGTACGGACAAAGCCGCAGGCGTCCCTCGCGGGAATGCGCCTGCCCGTGGGCGTCGTAAAGCGGGTGGCGCTCCCGGCGCGGCTTGCGGTAGCGCTGGAGCAGATGCAGGTGGGTGCCGCCGAGAGCGAGCGCGGCGTCGACCGCCGACTGCCACTCCTCGCGCGAGCAATCGCTGCCCAGGGTGACGCTGCGCGCGCCCCAGGCCGTCTCATGGTAGCCGGAGATCTTGATGATCAGGTCGCGCTCCTTCTGCGACGCGCCGGCGAGCTGACGCCAGTCGTAGATCGGCCGCCCGCCCACCTGCGGGGCGTCGAGTACGGCGCTAGGCGGCAGCGGGGACGGATCGATCGCCCACGACGCCGGGATGAGCCCAAGCAGGATACGCAACGAGGCGCGGGAGAGGTTCTCCGCCCAGAAGTCCTGCAAGAGGTGGTGATGGAAGAGCGCCAGCGCGAGTTTCTCCTCCTGGAAGGGCCGCAGCGGAGGCGCGATCGCCACCTCCCCGCCCGCCCAGGCCTCGAGCAGGTGCGTGGTGCAGGCGACGTTGGGCAGGTCGAAGAGCTCGAAGAAACGGTAGACGACGTCGATCTTCTCCGGAGTGCCCTCGAGGTCGAAGAAGACCGCGCCGCCGAGCGGGAACACCTGTTCCGGCCGCAGGCAATACACGCGCCGGCCCTGCTGCTGCAGCTGCGCGGCCAGCCACTCCATTTCCGGCCGGTAGGTGGCGGCCTCCTCGCTCACCACGATCGCGATGGTGGGACGCTCCTTGCCCACGGCCAGCGCCGCGAGCGCGGCATGGAACCCTTCGAGCATCGCATCGCCGCCGCCGAGGATCTCGCCGGCCGCAGGCGCGACAGAGGCGAAGGAGGCACCGGAAGTGGGTTGAGGTTGGGCGGATGAAGTTGAAGCGACAACACCGGCGCGGCTCGTCTCCGGCCCACCTGACACGTGGCCCTTGGTACTTGGCACTTCCTGGGCGTAGAGCCGGTTGAGGAAGGCGGTGAGTCCGATGCCGCCAGGCACGGAGTCGAGCTCGGTCATCGCCCAGCCGTCGTCGGTGAGCAGCAGGTCGGGCCGCAGCACCACCGGGAGGGCGCCGCGCTGGCGGGCCTCGCGGGCGTGGGCGAGCAGGCCCACGGGCTTGCCGCGGTCGAGGTATTCGGCCACCCAGGGCGCCAGGAGCGGCTTGTTGCGCAGGAGGTTCTTGCCGGCGTGGGAGCGCAGGTAGAGCGTCTCCAGCGCCTGGTGAAACTCCAGGCACGCCTGCCCGATCTGCTCGAGCTCCGCGGCCTGCTCCGGGGTGAGCGGCCAGGCCGCGGGCGCCAGCTGCCAGCTTTTCGCTTCGAAGAGCGGCTGGGCCTCAAGCGCGGCGCGGATGGTGGCGTAGGGAAGCACGGTGAAGGAAGGCAGAAGTCAGAATGCAGAAGGCAGAACGGCAGAGCCCTCGAACTGGCTCCCTCCTCGGAGGTACTTTGAAAGTTCTGCGTTCATCATTCTGCGTTCTTCATTGGCGGCGCGTCCGCGCCGCCTCAGTCCTCCATCTTGATGTCCTTGTTGCGATGGCGGGGACTGCCGGCGCGCAACCAGCCGTTGATAAAGCGGTCGAGGTCGCCGTCGAGCACGGCGTCGACATTACTGGTCTCCACGCCGGTGCGCAGATCCTTCACCATCTGGTAGGGCTGGAGCACGTAGCTGCGGATCTGGCTGCCCCAGCCGATCTCGCCCTTCTCGCCGTAGAAACGCTCCATCTCGCTGCGCTGTTCGTCGAGCCGCTTCTCGTAGAGACGGGACTTGAGGACGTTCATCGCGCTGGCGCGGTTCTTGATCTGCGAACGTGCGTCTTGGCAGACGACCACCAGCCCTGACGGCATGTGGGTGATGCGCACCGCGGAGTCAGTGGTGTTGACGCCCTGGCCGCCCTTGCCGGAGGAGCGGTAGACATCGACCCGGATGTCGGTATCGGGGATATCGATGTCGATGTCCTCGGTGATCTCGGCGACCACATCGACCGCGCAAAACGAGGTATGGCGGCGCTTGTTGGAGTCGAAGGGGCTGATGCGCACCAGCCGGTGCACGCCGCGCTCAGCCTTGACATAGCCGTAGGCGTTCTCGCCCTTAATCAGCATCGTAGCCTTGGTGATACCCGCCTGGTCGCCCGGCTGGATGTCCTGCAGCTCCACGGTGAAGCCGCGCCGCTCGGCCCAGCGGTTGTACATGCGGAACATCATGTCGGCCCAGTCGTTGGACTCGGTGCCGCCGGCCCCGGATTGGATCGAGAAGATGGCGTTGTTCTTGTCGAACTGCCCGCTGAGGAAGGAGGAGATCTCGAGCTCGTCGAGTTCGGTCTGCAGCGCGGCCACCGTGGTCTCCAGCTCCTGCACGTAGGCGTCCTGCTCGTCGGCCGAGGCGGCCCCGATGAGCTCGACCATCACCTGGGCGTCGTCGATCTTCTTTTGGAAGGCGGCCACGGGCAGGACCGAGCGCTTGATGATGTTCAGCTTGGCGATATGCGCCTGGGCGCGCTCCTGGTGATCCCAGAAGCCCGGCGAACCCATCTGGCCCTCGAGGGCCTCGATCTCACGGACTTTGTGTTCGCCGTTAAAGAAACCTCCACAGATGACCGGCGCGCTTGGTGAGGTTTTCGAGATGGGTGAAGGTTTCGGGAGCGATCATGGGAAAAAGCCGAGAACATGCGCCCGCCCCGAGTGGCGCAACCGCGAAGTGCAGCGGAGGGCGCGCCGGTGAGAAGGGACGGCTGCAGCGCTCTGCGCTTCAGCTGCTCCATCCCCGTAGCTGCACGATGAAGTCGTTCAGCCGCCCCAAGCCGCGAGGCGCACCGGGATTGGGCCGCAGCCGGCGGCCCGGGCCCCTCACTGCTGTTCCTTGAAGACCATGTCGATGGCCAATGCCGCGGCGAGAAGCAGGGCATTGGCGGCCCCGGCTTCCCGCACGGCGATGACGTAGTTGTCGGCGCTGGTGAACAACTCCCGGCCCAGCCCGGCCCACTGCTTGGTCACCGTGCCCATCTCGCCCCCGGACAGGTCGAGCAGCTTAAAATTCCAGCCCTTCCAATCGCCCTTCACCTCGGCGAAGGGCTGCCCGTCGGCGCTGAGCACATGAAACCCACCGCCGATCGCAAACCACTTCGCCCGCAGCAAGCCCAGCTTCACCCCGGCACCGTCGGTCACCTCCACGTGCGCCCGCAGAAAGGTGAACCCGCGCTTGAGCACCAGCACCGCCGGTTGCCCCTCGGCCACAGCGATCTCCACCCGGGTGGGCAGTGAGCGCTTCTTCACCAATAACCGCAGATACTTCTGCCAGCCCTCGATCTTCTCGTAGGCGATGCCCACGGGCTGCTTGGTCTCCGGATCGAGCAGATCGTAGCGATCCGTCAACTTGAGCATGCCGACGTGTTCCCGCACAAAGAGCAGCTGACGATCGAGAAGGTGCATGGGCGCCAAGAGAGTTTGAGCAGCGGATACCGCGCAACCGCCAAATCTCACGCCCGGCGGACCCGTGCGGCCGCCGCTCCCGCGCCGAGCCGCCCCCGAACCGACTCCGTGCCTCCGCGCGCCTGCGGCGGCCTTGGCCGGCTTCGGCCCCGCACTCTTGACGCCACCGCGCCTCCGCTGGCATCAAGGCCCTCGCACCGCCAGCGACCACCCGCGACCGCTCACCGGCCCGTCCGCCTCAGCCCGAAACCCGCCCCCATGTCCCGGTTCTCCCGCCGCCCCCTGTCCGTCCTGCTCGGCTCGACCCTGTTGCTGGCCGCCCTCGCCGCTACCAGCGCCTGTCGCAAGCTCGACGCGCCCAGCCCCGCCGCGCGCAAGACGCGCACCGCCGTCGCCGATCCCGCAGCCTATCTCCAGTATCTGCGCCCGCAGGAGATCGGCACCCCGCTCGTCCCCGGCACCGGTCCATGGGTGGCCCACGTCGTCTCCGCCGATCTCGATAAGGACGGCCTACTCGACGTGCTCGCCTGCGAAGCCAAGGAAAACAAGGTTGTTTGGATCCGCCAGGTCAGCCGCGGCAAGTTCGTGGAGACCGTCGTCGACGACGAAAGCCTGGCCCCGGTCCATGTTGAAGCGGCCGATATGGACGGCGATGGCGACCTCGACCTGCTGGTCTCCGCCATGGGTTTTGTTTTCCCCAACAACGACAAGATCGGCACCGTCGTCATCCTCGAGAACGACGGGAAGCAGAACTTCACCCGGCACGAGGTGCTCACCAACACCTTTCGCGTCACCGACATCCGCGCCGCCGATTTCGATGAGGACGGCAAGATGGATCTCGTCGTCGGCCAGTTCGGCTACGACCAGGGCGAGGTCCGTTGGATGCGCCGCACCGGTCCGTGGACCTTCGAGAGCGAGACGCTCACCGACCTCTCCGGCGACATCAACGTGTGCGTGGCCGACTTCAACGGCGACGGCCACCAGGACATCGTCGCCCTGATCTCCCAACAGTGGGAGGAAATCTTCTACTTCGAGAACGACGGCCGCGGCCGCTTCACCCGCAAACTCATCTGGGGCTCCACCAACGAGGACTACGGCAGCAGCGGCATCAGCATCTGCGACCTCAACGGCGACGGCCGCCCCGACGTGCTCTACTCCAACGGCGACGGTTTCGGCCCCGCCGCCACCCCCGGCCCACGGCCCTGGCACGGCGTCCAGTGGCTGGAGAACACCGGCGGCGGCGCCTTCCGGTATCACCGCGTCAGCGACTTGCCTGGCGCCTACGCCCCGGTGGGTGTCGACCTCGACCGTGACGGGAAAATGGACATCGTGGCCGTCGCCGCCTACGCCGACTGGGACAAGATGAACCCGTTGATCGCCTCGTTGGTGTGGTTCCGCAACGAGGGCCAGCAGCGCTTCACCAAGCGGGTACTGGCCAGCGAACCCAAGGACCTGATCACCCTCGCCGCCGGCGATTTCGACGGAACCGGCGAGCCCGTGTTGATCACCGGCGGCTTCCCCGTCTACCCGCCCTACGAGCGCATCGCCCGCGTGACCCTCTGGAGGAAGAATCCATGAAACGAAACACCCTCGTCCTCGGGCTCCTCGCCGCCACGTTGGCCACCGGCGGCACCGGCGGTTTCCTGTGGTGGCGCGCCCAGGAGCAACGGGCCGAGGCCTTCGCGGCGGCTATCCCCGCCCAGCCCGACCTGAGCACCTGGCCCGCGCCGATGCGCCAACGCATCGAGGCCGCCGAGCGCCGGCTGAGCACCAGCCCGATCGAAGGCCTCGCCGAGCTCGCCCGCCTCTATCACGCCAACGGCTTCTTCGCGGAGGCCGCGCAATGCTACACCGGACTCCAGCGGCTCGAGCCCCAGGATGCCCGCTGGTACCATCTGCACGCCACCATCCTCGCCGGCTACGGCGACACCGAACCTGCCCTGCCGCTTTGGCGACGCGCCGTGGCGCTGGCCCCCGACTACCTTCCGGCCCGCCTGCGCCTGGGCGACGTGTACCTCAAACGCAACGACTTCGCGGCCGCCGAGCGCATCTACCGCGACATCCTCGCCACCCGCCCCGACGAGTCCTACGCCCAGCTTGGCGTGGCCCGTTGCGAATTCGAGGCCGGCCGGTGGGAGAAGGCGCGGGCGCTGCTCGAACCCTTGGTCGCAAAGACCAACTACATGCTCGGCTACGACCTCATCGTCACCGTCTTCGAGCGGCTCGGGATGGAGGAGCAGGCCCGGGCCGTGCGCGGGCGCGCCCGCGATTCCGGCGCCTACCGCGACCCCGTAGACCCCTGGTCCGACCAGCTCGCCGACGACTGCTACGACACCTACCGGCTCTCCCTCGCCTCCGGCGCCGCCCAGCGCAACAGCGACATCCCCCTCGCCGTGCGGCGCATCGAGCAAGCGCTCGCCCTCGCCCCCGACCAGGCGACCCTCCACTTCCAACGCGCCAACCTGTATTTGGACACGAAGGCCTACGGCAAGGCCCGCCAGGGCTACGAGCGGTGCACCGTCCTGAAACCCGACTTCAGCGACGGCTGGGCCCGGCTCACCTACGTGTGCGAGACCGTGGGCGACCGCCCCGCCGCCGACCGCGCCCTCTCCGAGGGGCTCAAGCACTGCCCCGACTCGCCCGGCCTGCACCTGCAGTACGCCCGCTGGCTGGTCCGCGACAAGCGACCGGAGGAGGCGGTCCGCGAATTCCGCGAATCCATCCGCCTGCGCCCCAACGAGGCCGACGCCTACCTGGGCCTCGCCACCACGCTCATCGCACTCAAACGCAACGAAGAGGGCATCGCCGCCGTCGACCAGGCCCTCATCGCCGAGCCGTCGCATCCGGCGGCCCTAAGCATCCGAACCTTCAATGCCATCGTGGGCGGCAACGAGCCCGAGGCCCGGCGTTGGTTGCGTCAGGCCGAGAACCAGCCGCGCGTCGAGCGCCGGGATCTGGACCAGTTGCGGCAGGCCTTCGAGCAGCAGTTCGGCCACCCGTACCGGTAGAAAGGGGCATTCCGTCGTCGCTGGGCGACGCAGTCGCTCAGCCCCTCGTGGCACGTGGCTTCATACCAACGGCTATCCGAATCCGGACTCTGCGTAGCGGCGCGGCTTCCGCGCCATCCGGAACCGGAAGCGGTTCCGCTCCGTGAAGGCTGGATCTGGAAACGAAGGAACGTTGGCTTCGGCCCGTGCCGAATGCTACTGCTGCGCCCAGTGGCGCTTGGGCATCCGCCGGCATGTGCTGAAGCAGCATGCCACGTGGCACGTGGCTTTAAGCCCGTGCGTTGGGCCCCGCCGGCGCTCGAGCAGCCGCCACGCTCCTCACCGCCCGGTGTGGCCGAAGCCGCCGGCGCCGCGCGCGGTCTCGTCGAGCGTCTCCACTTCCTCCAGCGGGCACATCACCACCGGATACACGCCCATCTGGGCGATGCGCTCGCCCTGTTTGAAGCCGAAGTGCTCCTTCCCGAAGTTCATGAGGATCACGCCCACCTCGCCGCGGTAGTCGGCGTCCACGGTGCCGGGGGAATTGAGCACCATCACCCCGTGCTTGAGCGCCAGGCCGCTGCGGCTGCGCACCTGCACTTCGTATCCAGGAGGAACGGCCACAGAAAGCCCCGTCTTCACCAGCAGGCGTTCGCCGGGAGCGATCACGCCGTCGATGTCGGCATAGACGTCGAAACAACTGGCGTGCTCGGTGGTGCGCACGGGGAGCTTGGCAGTGAGGGTGAGACGTTTGATACGGAGGTGCACAGGCGGGCGAAGGATAGGGTTGCGGCCAGAGTGAGGGCAGACGGCAGGCCCGGGCAATGCCACAGTGAGGGAGCGTGGCTGGACCGGCGCCTATAGGCCACCGCGGCGAGGTGGCCGTGCATCAAAGGGCCAGGTCGACGCCCTGGCCCACGGCGAGGGCAGCCGCGGCGTTTCTCCCGGCGAACCACGCTAGGCAACGACCCGATCCAGGGAACGAAAGAGGCGCACCGTGTTCGCAGTGCGCCTCACCAAATCAGTAACGGAGGGCGCCGCCAGACGGCGCCCCTGCAGCGGAGACGTCCTGCCTCAGGGCTCGGCGAGCGCCTGGTCGTAGAACTTCACAATGTCACGGAAGTCGTCGCCTTCCATGAACGCCATCGCCGCCTTCGGATGCTGGTTGAGGTAACCGGTCAGCATGTACGGAATGGCAAACCCCCAGCGCAGCGCCTCGCGCTTGGGCTCCACATGGTTCTGCAGCGCGTCGAGGATCGGGCGCATTTGAAACTTGGGGTTATGCAGGAAGCTCAGCGCGAGCTCCATCGGGCAGTTGCCCGCCCCGCGGCCAAGCCCGCCGATGCTGGCATCGACATAGTTGGCCCCGAGCACGATCGCCTCGATGGTGTTGGCGAAGGCGAGCTGGAGGTTGTTGTGGGTGTGGATGCCGATCTCCTTGCCCGCCGGCTTGGTGAACTTCTGGAAACGGTGCACGAGGTCGCGGATCTGCTCGCTGTAGAGCGTGCCGAAGCTGTCGACGACGTAGAGCGCGTTGACCGGCGACTGCACGATCACCTCGAGGGCGCTCTCGAGCTCGCTCTCCGGCACCGTCGAGACGGCCATGATGTTCAGGCAGGTCTCGTAGCCCTTCTGGTGCGCATCCTTCACGATCTCCAGCGCGGCCGGGATCTGGTGGATGTAGGTAGCCACGCGGTACATGTCGACCATGCTCTTGTCGCGCGGCAGGATGTCGTTGTGGTAGTCGGTGCGCTCGGCGTCGGCCATGACCGAGACCTTGGTGCCGGTCCGCTGGTCGCCGACCACGCGGCGGATGTCGTCCTCGGAGCAGCATTTCCACACGCCATACTGGGTGCGCGGGTACATGCTCACCATGCCCTTGTAGCCGATCTCGAAGTAGTCGACCCCGGCGGCAACGTCGGCCTGGTAGATGGCCTGGACGAACTCCAGCGGGAAGTTGTGGTCGTTCATCAGCCCGCCGTCGCGCACGGTGCAATCGAGCACCTTGAGTTCAGGACGGTAGCCGACCCAGCCTTTGGTGCCGGTGGGAGGAATGGCGGTGGTTTGCGACATGGTGACAAGCAGTAGGGTTTGGGGAAAGGGCCGGCATTGGTGCAGTGAACCCGCGCCGCAGGCAAGCCCCGAGACCGCGCCACGGACAGGGCCGGCGGAGCCGGTCTCCGTCCCGCAGCTAGTTCTGGTTGAGCTGAAGCGGGACAGGCGGCGCAGCCCGTGGCGGACGCCGACCCCAGCCCCGCCGCTTGACGGCTTCTGTATAACTACCCACAAGCCCTCACCGCGATGACCGCCGTCCGCCACCACCTGCTCCCACTCCGGCTGCGCCTGTGCGCGGGGATGCTGGCGTTGGCGGTGTTGTGCGCCGGGCTGCTCGCGGCCTCGCCGAGGCTGCATTCACACATCCACGACGATTGTGCCGCCGCCGACCACGTGTGCGCCGCCACGCTCTTTGCGCACGGCGTCGACCCGCTGGCTCCGGCTCCGCTGCTTGTCGCGCCGGCGATCGCGCCGCTGGTGGGCGCGCTGCGCCCTGCGATCGACGTCGTCGACGCCTCGGCGGCCCTGCGGCTGCCGCCAACCTGCGGACCTCCCCGGGCCTGATTCGAGCCCGAGTTCCGCGCCGGCGCCGCAACGCGCCGCGCCCCCCCGAAAGCCCCCTGCCGCAGCCGGCAGCTTCTTGGCTGCATCCTGTCCGTATTCTTCGAATCACCATGTCCACTTTCCGTCTGTCCTCCGCAACCCTGCTCACCGCGGCCCTGGCCGCAGCGGGCCCCTCGGCCCACGGCGCCGCGCCACTGCAGGCCGTCAACGCCGAACCGATCATCCTCGAGAACTTCGTCGTCACCGCTTCTCCGCTCTCCCGCAGCCAGGCCGACCTCGCCCAGTCTACGGCCGTGCTCAGCGGCCAAGCGCTGGCCCAACAACAGCGAGGCACCCTCGGGGCCACGCTCGCCAACGAGGTCGGCCTCTCCGCCACCGATTTTGGTCCGGGCGCCAGCCGCCCGGTCATCCGCGGCATCGGCGGGGATCGCGTGCGCGTGCTCGAAAACGGCGTCGGCACGCTCGATGTCTCCAACATCAGCCCCGATCATGGCATCGGCACCGAGACGCTCTTCGCCGACCGCATCGAGGTCGTGCGCGGCCCCGCCACCCTGCGTTACGGCAGCGCCGCGATCGGCGGTGTCGTCAACGTGCTCGACGCACGCCTGCCCACCGAGCGCACCACCGCGGCACTCTCCGGTCGCAGCGAACTACGCGGCAACACCGCCGATGAGGAACGCGCCGGCGCCCTGCTGCTCAACGGCGGCACCTCCTGCTTCGCCTGGCAGACGCGCGCCTTTGCCCGCCGCACCGGCGACCTCCGCATTCCTGGCACCAACCTCCACCAACACGACGAAACCGCGCACGACCACGAGGAGGACGCGGAGCATGAACACGAACTCGAGGCCGTCCATGGGCGGGTGCCCAACACCGCCATCGACAGCGAGGGCTGGTCGGCCGGCGGCACCTGGTTCTGGCGCACGGGTTTCCTCGGGGCCGCCTTCACCGCCCACAACTCGCTCTTCGGCATCCCGCCCGGCGGCCACGTGCACGAACACGAGGAGGAGGAAGGCCACGAGGAGGCTCACGAGGAACACGACCACGAGGCTGAGCCGATCCGCAGCGATCTGCATCAGCGCCGTGTCGACGTGCGCGGAGCCATCACGGAGCCCTTTGGCCCGTTCGCCCGCGCCGATCTCGAACTCGCCTTCGCCGACTACGATCACACCGAACTCGAGGGCGAGGCTGTCGGAACGCGTTTCGACCAGACGGGCCGCGAAGGGCGCCTCGAGCTCACCCAGCAGGCGTACGGCGACCTCACCGGCGCACTCGGCGCCCAGTATCAGTTCACCGAACTCAAGGCCGCAGGCGACGAGGCCTACCTGCCCACGGTGCGCACGACCAACTGGGCCGGCTTCGCCTTCGAGGAACTCGTCACCGGTCCGGTGGCCTGGCAGGCAGGGGCACGCTACGAGCACCAGCGGGTCGCGCCAGTCGCCGGCTCCGGCTTTGTCGCGAGGAGCTTCGAGGGCCTGAGCGGCTCGCTTGGGGCCGTGTGGTCGTTCGCCGAAAACTGGGGACTCGCCGCCTCCGTCGCGCGCACCGAGCGCCTGCCCAGCGCCACCGAACTCTTTGCCGACGGGCCGCACGCCGCCACCGCCGCCTACGAACTGGGCGCCCCCTCCCTGCACAAGGAGCGCGCCACCTCCGCCGAGCTCTCGCTGCGCCGGCGCACCGGTTTGGTGACCGGTGTCGTCACCGCCTTCCGGAGCCAATTCGACGGCTACATCTTCGAGCAGGCCACCGGCGCCACCGCGGACGGCCTGCCCGTGTATGCCTTCGTGGACTGCGACGCCCGCTTCCAAGGCGGTGAGCTCGAAACCTGGTGGCACTTGCACGAGGGGCAGGCCCATGCGCTCGATCTCCGCCTCGCCGCCGACTGGGTGCGCGCTACCCAGCTCGACGCCGACCAACCGCTCCCGCGCATCCCGCCCCACCGCTACCTCGCGGGGTTGCATTACCGCGGCGGCGCCTTCACAGCCGGCATCGACGCTACCCACGCCTGCGCCCAGCGGCGCACCGCGCCCGGAGAAGAGGCGACCGACGGATACACGCTCCTCTCCGCCGACGTCGGCTACCGATTCACCGTCGGTCGGACGGAGTATCTGGTGTTCCTGCGCGGCACCAACCTCGCCGACGCGGAGGCGCGCAACCACGTCTCCTTCCTCAAGGAATACGCGCCCCTCGCCGGCCGCAGTCTCACCGCCGGTGTGCGCCTGACGTTCTGAAGAATGGCTCGGCGGTGGTTTCGCCGGAGGCGGGCTTGATCGCCAAGCCCGCCTCTGGCTTTTCTCCCCTTCGTTTCCTCCGGTGAAATGCCGTCTCTGTACCAAAAGAACTAGCTCCACCCCCAGGCGGATTCGCTGCCGGTCCGTCGACGAGCGTCGACTCTATCCAAGCCGCCTCTTCCGCCGTTCGCCCTACCCGATCTTCTCCGCGGGCCAGGCCTTGGCGTAGGCGGCGAGCACCTTCTCGATGAAGGCATCGGTCTCGGGCGGGAGACGCCGGCGCGACGCGTCGGCGTCGAACCAAGCCAACGTGCGGCGGATGCCGTCGCGGTAGGCCACGCGTGGCCGAAAGTCGGAAACGGCCCGGCGCAATTTCGCGTTGTCGAAGACGGCGGTGTGCGCCTTGTCGCCGCGCAGCGTGCCCTCCAGGTCCGGGTTCCACGCGATCAGCAGATCGGAGGGGATGTGCACCAGCTTGGGGGCGGCCGCGCCGGCGGCGGCGGCAGTCTGGGTGTAGAGCTCATCCCAGGTGAGCGCCTCCTCGGAGGTGATCTGATAGTCTTCTCCCAGCGCCCGGGCGTTGCCAAGCAGCCCGAGCAGGCCCTGCGCAAAATCCTCGGCGTGGGTGATCGTCCACGGGCTGGTGCCGTCGCCGGGCACGATCACGGGCTGGCCGCGACGCATGCGCTCGACGGTGGTGAAGTCGGTCCAGCCGCCGATCGGCAGCGGGATCACCGTGTCGTAGGTATGGGAGGGGCGGACAATCGTGTACGGGAAGCTCGCCAAGCCGGCGCGGCGCAGCACCTGCTCGCAGGCGATCTTGTTGCGCGAATACTGCCAGTGCGGATTCTCCAGCGGCGTACGCTCGGTAGTGGGCGCAAAGATGCGCGGTTTGGCGTAGGCCGAAGCCGAGCTGAGAAACACATACTGCCGGCAACGCCCGGAAAAGAGCCGCACATCGCGCTCGATCTGCGCCGGCTCGAAACCGATGAACTGCACCACCGCGTCGAACTGGTGCGTGGCCAACGCCACGGCGGCGGCCACCTCGTCGTTGATATCGCAAGGCAGGTCGCGGGCGCCCGCGATGCCGGGGCGACCCGGCCGGTGGAGCAGCCAGAGCTCGTGACCGAGCTGAAGCGCTAGCCGACTGCAGGAAGTGCTGATGTTGCCGGTACCGCCAACGAAGAGAAATTTCATGGCTGCAGCTCTGGGGGTGAGGGTTGGAGAAGGGGGATTGAAATACCCCGGGGCGGCCCACAAGCAAGGCACTCGGGCCGCCGATGCAAAATCCCGCCCTCGATGCGAGGTTTTGCGCCGCGCAAAAACCTCAGTCCACCGCCGGCAGCTGCAGGGTCTCCATCACCTTGCGCAGATCCGTCATGAACATCGCCGCACCGCCGCCGTTGACCACGCGGTGGTCGAAAGTGAGCGAGATGGTGACGACTTCGGCCGCCTTGAAGGTGTTGCCCACCCGGACCATCTCGTGGTGCGAGGTGCCGATGAAGAGCGTGCTCATCGAGGGCGGCACTACGATCGGGATCGCCGCGCGCACCCCGAAGCTGCCCAGGCTGGAGATCAGCACCGGCGCGCGCACCTCGACAATCTTGCCGCGGCGCGCCTCGTCGATCACCCGCACGTAAGTCTCGTGGAACTCGGTCCAGCTGAGACGGTTGGCCTGTGGGATCACGGCGGTGACTAGGCGGTCCCCCTCGAGCGCCACGGCCACGCCGAGTTCAAAGTCCACCACCTCCACAATATGGGTGCCCTTGAGCACGAGCCGGCGAAACGGCGGATTGAGGACCATCACCTGCGCCACCGCCCAGGCGACCATCGCCGAAGGGGAAGGGGCGTGGGCGGGATCACGCAATTTGGCGATCTGGCGGGCGGCTCGTACCGCACTCCAGTCGATCGCCAGCTCGATGGTGGCAGGGACGACGGGTTCCAAGCGCTGGGTGATCGCCGGCGACAGCACCGCCTCGCGACGCACCGCCCCGGCCGGAGCGCCGATCTCCTCAAGCGAGACCACGCCGGCCAGCCCCACGCGCGACGCCAACGCCGCCACCTCGGGCGGGGGCGAGGGCGGCCGAGCGGCGGCAGCGGTGCCCACGGCCGGACGGGCCGGGGGCGCCTCCAGGGCATCCAAGGGCACCGTACGCCAATCGACCCCGACCGGCGCAAGCACGGCAATCGCCTGCCCCACGAGCACGGTCTCGTCGACCTGCACACGCCAGCCCACAAAAGTACCCGGGCGGGAGGCCTCGATGGGATAGACGGCCTTCTCCGTCTCCACTTCACACAAGGCCTCGTCGGGTTGCACCGGGTCGCCCGGCTGTTTGAGCAACGACACCACCCGGGCGTCGCGGATGCCCTCGCCCATGATCGGCACCTTGAGCAGCTCCGCCGCCACGAGCGGCGGCACACCCGCCGTGGTCTGGACTACGGTGGGCGCCCCTGCGGCGGCAGCGGCCGAAATGCCCCCGGCTCGCGCCGGCGGCGCGACGATGGCGCGGGTGAAGGCGGCGGTCATAGTCTGGCGCAGGGCGGCGAGCACACGGGCCACATCGGGCAACGCGGCGTATTCGCACACCGGGTTGAAACCGATCATCACGTTGCCCTTGGAAACCAGCACCGGCGGGCACAGCAGGCGGCTGAACACCTCGGGGCGCTCGCACAACTGGGAGACGATCATCTGGCCCACGGAGCAGTTCACGGTGTCCTCCTGCACGACGACCAGCCGGCCGGTCTTGCGCACGGACTCGCAAAGCGTCTCGCGATCCCACGGCACGATGGTGCGCAGATCGATGAGCTCGACACTGAGCTCGTCGCCCAGCGTCGCGAGCGCTGCTTCGGCGAGCTCGACGGTATTGCCCCACGTGACGAGGGTGACGTCGGCGCCGGCGCGGCAGAGGCGCGCGCGGCCGAAGGGCACCGGCACCACGGGTTGGGTACTCTCGACCTCGGCCCAGAACATGTGCTTGGGCACAAGGAAGAGCACGGGGTCCTCGCAGTGCATCGCCGTCCAGAGCAGGCCGGCCGCATCCGCCGGGGTGCTGGGCACCACGACGTGCAGGCCCGGAAAATGCGCGAGCGCGGACTCGTTGGCCTGACTGTGCCAGAGGCTGCCGCCAGGCAGGTAGGCGCCGTACGGGGCGTAAATTACGGCCGGGCAGGTCCATTGGCCGGCGGTGCGCCAACGCAGCGTCGCGAGGTTGGTGAGCAGCTGGTTCCAGCCCGCGCAGATGAAGTCGACGAACTGAATCTCGAAGACGGGCTTCCAGCCGTAACTGGCCAGACCGCAGGCAACCCCAAGGATCGTGGACTCGGCCAACGGTGAATTGAATACTTGGCGGGGAAAATCGGTGGAGAGCGACTTGGTAAGGCGAAAGACTCCGCCCTTCGGGTCCTCGACATCCTCGCCAAAGATCATCCGGCGCGGCTCGGCCTTCAGTCCGGCGCGCAGGGTCTGGTTGACGAGATCGCCGATACGATAACGACCCGGAGCGAAGAGCTCTCCGGTGAGCTCCGGTGTGCTCGGGGCGAAGACATTGGTCTCCGTCTCCTCGGCTCGCGGCTCCTCGGCCTTCTCGGCGCGATCATAAGCTTGGCGGACTTCGTCGCGCACCTCGGTCTCCAGCTTGGCGAGGTCGGCCTCGGTGAGCAGACCCTCGGCGAAGAGTTGCCGCGTGAAGACAACAAGCGGGTCGTGGTCGGGCAGCCGGGCCAGATCGTCGGCGCTGCGGTAGAGCTTGTGGTCGTCGGTGCTGGTGTGGCTGGCCAGGCGCTCGGTGTTGATCCAGAGCATCGCCGGCCCATCGCCAGCGCGCAGGCGGGCAATGGCGGAGGAGGCCGCTTCGTAGACGGCGAGCGGATCGCTACCGTCGATCACCTGCCACTGTTCACGGGCAAGCACGCCGAGGGCGTAGGGATTGGTTTTCCGGGTGGGCGTGCTGATGCCGTAGGCGTTGTCCTGCACCAGGAGCAACACAGGCAGCTTGCGCTCCTGGGCGAAGCAGACCGCCTCGTAGAAATCGCCCTGCCGAGTGGCGGCATCGCCGGCGCTGGTGACCACCACGCCGGGTTTCCCGTCAAGCTGAAGGCCCCAGGCAATACCGCAGGCCGGTAGCATCTGGGCGGCGGTCGGGGTGGGCACGCTCCAGACATTGTGTGCACGGGAGCTGAAATGGCCGGTGAGCTGGCGCCCTCCGCTGGACGAGGCTCGTTTGGCGAAATACTCCAGCGCCAGCTCGTAGGAGCTCACGCCGCGGGCCAACAGCAGCGCGCGATCCCGGTAGTAGGGACAGGTGAAATCATTGTCGGTGAGCAACAGGCCGATGGCCGCGAGGGCCTCATGGCCCATGCTAGCCACATGGAAATGCCCCCGGCCCTGGCGGTTAAGACTCTCCTGACGCAAATCGCCCTGGCGGCTCTCGACCATCAGGCGCAGCAAACGAAGCTTGGTGGCCGAATCCGGTCCGGGGGCGGCTGGTCGCACGGAAGAACGCTCGGATTTCGTCACTGGAGATTTCTTCGCGATCATGTCGGAGGCGAGGAGAACGCGGCGCGCGCGAAGTTGGCAAACCGTTAGTCGCGAGGCGCGCACAAAGGTTTTCTCCGATTCCCAGCCCAAACGGCGCACCTTCGCGCTCCGGCGTATCGATTTAGGGTCCACGGGACAATAGATGGGCTGGCCTCGGCAAGATCTGCGCAGCAGAACGGCCAAGACAACCGATAGTAGGCCCGTTGGTCCCCTACCCGATGACTTGCGGCCGCCTCTCCTGCTCTCCCCCGGCGATTGCGCCTACGGCAGACGGGGTGTGCCCACACCAGCCCCTGCAACTTGGAGCGTAGCATGAAAAAACACCCGCGTCTCACTCACGGAAACGTCTGGCTCTTCGGAGCCGTTCTCGCTTGGTCCCTACTCTTCCTCGCCTGCTCTACCACTCGCACCATCGTCGCCCCCACTCAGATCGAGGGCGCCGATTTTGTCGGCAGCGCCGAGTGCGCCACCTGCCACAGTGAGGTGATGGAAGGCTTCAAGCACGCTACCCACAGCGGCCTCACCATGGAGGGGCCCAAGAAGATCGATATTTCCTGCGAGGCCTGCCACGGCGCCGGGAGCAAACACGTCCAAGCCGGCGGCGGACGCGGCTCGATCATCAACCCCGGCCGCGAGACCGCAGTGTGCTACCAGTGTCACCTCGACAAGCGCGGCGAGTTCGCGCTGCCTAACTCCCACCCGGTGGCCGAGGGCAAGATGACCTGCACCGACTGCCACAATCCGCACAAGGGCAACGCCATTACCGGCGGCGGCACCGCATTCGAAGGCCCCAACGAGACCTGCTACCAGTGCCACTCCGCGCAGCGCGGGCCCTACGTCTTCGAGCACGAAGCTTCACGCGAAGGCTGTGTCGTTTGCCACAGCCCGCACGGCTCGGTGAACGCCAAGATGCTCAAGACTCGTAACCAGAATCTCTGCCTCCAATGCCATTTCCAACAACAGACCGGCGGCGGCATCCTCATCGGCGGGCGTGACCACGCCTCCTTCCTCACCCGCGGCACCTGCTGGACCGGTGGTTGCCACGAAGCCGTCCACGGTTCCCACGCCAGTTCCTCGCTCCGCTTCTAACCCCCGACTTTGGAGGCCCGATGAAAACCCGTTTCCTTTCCACTTCCGTCAGTATTCTCGCGGTATCGGGAGCCCTCGGGCTCGCCGGCCCGCTGGCCGCCGCGACCGAGCCCGAGCTCGAAAACTACATCGAAATCGGCGGCGGCGGCGCATGGGTCGACGGCGACGCCGCCGCCTTCCAGCAGCGCCACGGCCTCGCCCGCAAGGGATATGGCGGCATCACCGATTTCCTCTACTCAAAGGCCACCACCAACGGCACGCTCACCACCAGCGGTCACGCCCTCTGGGAGAACCACGATTACCTCTTCTCCCTGCGTTACGACCACAACACCAAGGGCTACTTCCGCGCCGGCCTGCGCTCCTTCCGCCTCTGGTCCGATGAATCAGGTGACGTGGTCCCCGCCTCCGGCCTCCTGGGCGGGCTCACCTCCTACGGGCTGGGCGGCGATTTCTACGCTCTCGACCGCACTGAGCTCTTTGCCGAAGGCCTCTTCAAGCCCACCGAGTTGATCGACCTCCACCTGAAGGTCTCCCACACGCTGCGCGACGGCATGAAGGCCTCCACCATGCAGGGCGCCACCAGCCACACCCGGCCCGGTGCGCGCAACATCGTACCCGCCGCGTGGAACATCGACGAGCAGCGCACCGTCGTCGATCTCGACGCCACCCTGCGCAACGAGAACGCCACCCTCACCACCGCCGTGCGCCTCGACTACGCCGACAACGACAACGCCCGCTACATCCGCCACAATCCCAACGAGGCCCTAGACCGCTCCGTCACCACTCGCGAACAAACCGACACCGATCTCTTCCACGTCCGTGCCATCACCACCAACCGGATCAACGATCGCGTCTTCCTCTCCGCCGCCTACGCCTACACCACGATCGACACCACCCTCGGCGGCTCCCGCATCTACGGCCGTGAGTTCGACGCCCTCTACGACCCCACCTTCGTGCGCACCGGCAACAATCACGGCTATTTCGACCTCACCGGCGGCACCGACACCAAACAACACGTCACCAACCTCAACCTGATGTACGAGGTCGACGATTACTGGGTCATCGTGCCCTCCTTCCGCTTCGAGCGCGAAGGCCGCGAGGGTCTTGTGGATTTTGAGGAGACCAACCAGATCGCCGGCTTCGTGCCCGGGCCTTCGAGGACTCAAGCGATCGCGATTGGAAGGAATGGACCACCGCCGTCGAGACCCGCTACACCCGCCTGAAGGGCTGGGTCTTCACCGGTCGCGCCGAATGGGCCGAGGGCAACGGCCAGCTCACCGAGCAGCAGGCCCTCTTCGAAGGCACTCCCCACGTGGAAGTCTCGCGCGACAGCGACTACACGCGCTGGGTCGAGAAATACTCGGCCGCAGCCAACTGGTACCCGGTCACCTGGGCCAACGTCTCGCTCTCGGCCGGCCGCAAGGAGCGCCACACCGACTACGACAACTCCGCCGACAGCACCAGCAACGCCGGCGGGGGCGACCGCTACCCCGCCTTCGTCAAGAGCCAGAAGTTCAGCACCGACGACTTCGCCGTCCGGCTCACCCTGCGCCCCCTTCGCGGCCTCACGGCCGTCACCCGCGTCGACTTCCAGAAAACCGATGTCGCCTCGCACGAAGTCGGCCTCACCACCGTCAATAGTGCCAAAATCAAGTCTACCATCCTCAGCCAGAGCCTGACGTGGAGCCCCGCCAGCCGGCTCTTCCTACAGGGCGCGATCAACCACGTGAGCGACGAAATCGACACCCCGGCCAATTCGATCACCGGCACCGCCGCTGGCCTCGTCCAGCTCAGCGAGAACAACTACTGGAACGCCAATCTCACCGCCGGCATCGTGCTCGACGACACCACCGACCTCACGCTTTCCTACGATCATTGCTTCATCGACAACTGGGTCGACAACTCGGCCAAGACCGTGCCGTACCTGAGCTCCGCGCGGGAACACTTGGCGCAGGCCACGCTCACCCGCCGGATCAACCGTAATCTCAGCGTCAGCTTCAAGTACGCCTACGCCCGAAACGACGACATCTCCTCCGCCCATCTCAACGACTACGAAGCCCACCTCCTCTACACCAAGGTCCAGTTCCGATTCTAAACCGCGACGGAACCGGATTCGTCGCCCTCGTACTTACCACTCACCATGAAACTCCATACCACCCTCCTGGCTGGCGCCGCGCTCTGCCTCGCGACCGCCGCCTCCGCCGCCTCCGCCCAGGAAAACTGGGACCTCCACTGCGCCAAATGCCATGCCGCCGACGGCTCGGGCAGCACCAAGACCGGCCAGAAGCTCAAGCTGAAGGACTACACCAAGGCCGAACTACAGGCCGCCTTCACCGACGCCGAGGCCCTCGCGGCCATCCGTGACGGCGTGAAGAACGAAGCCGGCAAGATGACGATGAACCCCTACGCCGAGAAGCTCACGGCCGAGGAAATGCAGGCCCTCGTACCCTTCGTGCGCGGCCTGAAGAAATAGGCCTTTATTGCAGAACCCTCCGTCGCCCCGTTTTCCGCGGCCCGCCCTTCCGGCGGGCCGCTTCGTTTTCAATCAAGCCGCCGCGTCCCCAGCCGATTGAACAACCAGCGCCCGCGCACACCCGTCGCGGCGCCTCCATCACCATCGCGATCATGGCCACCGCCGCTTCCTCCAAACAGGGCATCCTTCTCGAGTCCGGCACCAACGAGGTCGAGTTCATCGAGTTCTTCCTCGCCGGCGAAAGCTACGGCGTGAACGTCTCCAAAGTTCAACGCGTCATTGCCCTCAACAACTGCCACATCACCAAGGTAGCCCAGGCCCCGCACGGCGTGCTGGGCGTCATCCACGTCCAGGACAAACCCGTCCTGCTCGTCGATCTGCACACCGCCCTCGCCCTGCCCGGCAGCAACGCCACCGATGCCGAGCGCCAGCTCGTCATGGTCACCCGCTTCAACAAGCGCACCACCGCCTTCCTCATCGACGGCATCTCGAAGATCCACCGCACCTCGTGGTCGGATTTCGAGCCGATGAACTCCACCCTCGCCGGCGAGGCCGCCGGCTACACCACCGGCTCCATCCGTATCGCCGAGCGCATCATTCTCGTGCTCGATCTCGAGCGCCTCATGCTCGACTTCACCCCCGACGACGAGCGCCCCGCCGCCCCTCCGCCCGCCGACGAGCAGACCCGCCGCAGCCGCGAGCACATCAAGATCGTCTATGCCGAGGACTCAAAGATGATCCGCCGCCTCACCCTCGATGTGCTCAAGGCGGCCGGTTTCGCCGAGATCCAATCTTTCGAGAACGGCCTCGAGGCCAACGAATACCTGATCGGCCTGCGCAAGCGTTCCCTGGCCGAACAGAAGAGCCTTAGCGACTACGTCGATCTCATCATCACCGATATCGAGATGCCGAAGATGGATGGGCTCACGCTCTGCAAGAACGTGAAGTCGGGCGGTGGCGACAAGATCCCCGCCGTGGTCGTCTACTCCTCCCTCATCAACGACGAGATGTCGCGCAAGTGCGTTTCCGTCGGGGCCGACGCCCAGCTCAGCAAGCCCCATGGCGAGGAGATCATCGCCATCGTGGATCAGCTGTGCGGCAGCGGCACGTAGGTCCGCGTAGCTGGACGACGAAGTCGTTCAGCCCGCCTCGCTTCCGCCTGTAGGCAGCGTGCTCGCACGCGCCCTCCTCCCCTGGCCCGTGCCTTCAGGCCGGGCCGCTGGACCGCTTCCCCTCCGCGTAGCGGAGTTCGCAAGATCGTCGTTCCCCTGGTGGCGCAGGCCTCCGCGTCTGCGTTCCTGTCCACGCCATAGCGACGTTCGCCAGAACGTCGTCCGTCCGTAGCACAGGCCTCCGCGCCTGCGTTCTGGCCGGCCTCGTAGCGACGTTCGCAAGAACGTCGTTGGCCGTCGCCGAAGCGTGCCGCGCCAACGCGCAGGCAGAATTCCCGCCCATTCGCCCGCGCCGCCTCCGCCGCCTTGTAGCGAAGCTCTCCGCAGTTCACCGAGACCTTCGACCGCGACCGCCTCACCCGGGAGCTCGCCGAGCACAACGCCTCCACCCGCCCTCTCTCGCTCTATCTCCACATCCCCTTTTGCGAGACACTCTGCTGGTTCTGCGGCTGCACCCAGATCACCACCCACGACCACGGCAAATCCGCGCCTTACCTCGATCGGCTCATCCGCGAGATCGAGCTCGCCGCCGCCCCGCTCAACCCCGCCCGGCGCGTCGTCCAGCTGCACTTCGGCGGCGGCACGCCCAACTTCCTCTCGCCCGACGAAATCCGCCGCCTCGGCGCCGTCCTGCGTTCGCGCTTCACCTTCGCCTCCGATGCCGAAATCGGCGTCGAGTTCGATCCGCGCCGGCTCACCCGCGACCACGTTGCCGCCTTCCGGGAGCTCCGGGGCAACCGCGCCTCCCTCGGCATCCAGGATTTTGATCCCAAGGTCCAGGAGGCCGTGCACCGCATCCAGCCCGAAGACGTCGTACGTCAGGCCATCACCTGGCTGCGCGAGACCGGCTTCGAATCGCTTAACCTCGATCTCATCTACGGCCTGCCGTACCAGACGCCCGCCAGTTTCGCCGACACCCTCGAACGCGCCATCGCCTTGGGCGGCGACCGCTTCGCGATCTTCAACTACGCCCACGTGCCGTGGATGCGCCCCGGCCAGAAGGTGATCCCCGAGTCCGCGCTGCCCTCGCCCGAACACAAACTCGAGATCCTCAAGGCCACCGTCGAGACGCTCACCTCGCGCGACTGGGCGTACATCGGCATGGACCACTTTGCCCGCACCACCGACGAGCTCGCCGTCGCCCAGGCCGCCGGCACCCTCCAGCGCAATTTCCAAGGCTACAGCACCCGCGGCGGCACCGACATCCTCGCCTTCGGCATGTCGGCCATCTCGCAGACCGAGACCCACTACCGACAAAACCTGAAGGTGCTTCCGCACTACTATGCCGCCGTCGACCGCGGCGAGGCCCCGATCACCAAGGCCTTCTTCCTCAGCGCCGACGACCGCATCCGCCGCGACGTCATCATGCGCCTGATGTGCGACCTAAAGCTCGACTACGCCAAGCTCTCCGCGAGCCTCGGCATCGACTTCAAGAGCTACTTCGCCGATGCCCTCGCCTCGCTCGCCGAGGCCCAGGCCGACGGCCTGATTGAGCTCAGCACTGATCGCCTCCAGGTCACCGATGCCGGCCGTCTGCTCGTGCGCAATCTGGCGATGCCCTTCGACGCCTATCTCAAGAAAGACTCCGCCCGCTATTCGAAGACGGTGTGAACCGAACGGCGCGCAACGCGCCGTTCGTAAGGTAGGGACGGCGCCTCGCGTTCTTCGTCGCGAAGAAAGCACGGGCCGCCGTCCGTTGACACCGCTCGACCAGCGGCACCACCTTGGCGAACCCCGTCCTTGCTCCGCCATGGCCGAAGCCTACGCTGCCTTTTCGAAGATGAGGAGTCATCGCCTTCCTGCTCCTCCTGTCTCTTGCAGCTGTGTTTCTTTGGGCGCAGGGAAGGCATAGCCCCTCCAAAGACATCAGAGCAAGTCTCCGTTGTTCTGAAGTCATCGGCTACATCCTCGAGCTTTCAAAGACTTGGTTCGAGAGCACCACCGGAGAGCGCTGGGAGATCTACGATGATCTTCTCCGCTTAAAAGTTCTCGAACCAAAGGAGCACGCTGAGAGAGAATTCGAGCTGTTCCTGCCGACCAGGGGCGGAACCTATCTTTCCCCGAAAGTGGAGTATCAGGAACGCATCGCCGTACGCGTCGCTTCCGGCACATTTGCCAAGCTACTGAACAACCCACAGCACGAGTATCGTCCCATTCGGTCCCCAATGATCGAGCATGCAATCCAGAACGCACTCGAAGAACGCAAGAAAACGACGACGCCTAACAAACAGCCCGCGCCATGATGGCCTGTGGCCGAGGAGGAACTATCACACAGCCGCGGCTCGTGATACCCAAGTCAGCACGCGATTGCCCTGAGCTTCCCGCGCTCTGCCGCGGGGCTTGCCGCCGTCCAGCCACCAGCTCGGTTCCTACCCGATGAGCAAATCCGAGATCCTCGCCGCCCTCGCGCTCCTTCACCCGGAAGAGCGTCGGAGGTCCGCGCCAAGCTCGATCAGCTCGACGGCTTCGCCCCCGACGATTGGCTCGATGACGGCGAGCTTTCCTCCGATGAGAAGGGTCTCATCGAGGAGCGCATTGCCGATGTCGAAAAGCACCCAGAAGCGTCAATCCCGTGGGCGGTGGCCGAGGAAGAACTGGAACGACGCTACGGCTCATGACTCCGGGGTAAGCGCGCCCTTGCCCCGCGGCGGCACGCGACTACGGTGCATCCATGTCCCTCTCCAGTGTTTATCTCGCCGAAGAGGCCCTCGCGCTACCCGCCGCAGAACGCGAGACCCTGGCCCGCCTGCTCCTCGCCAGCGTCGCGCCGGACGAACGGACCGACGACGAAATCCGTGCCGAGCTCAAGTCGAGATTGGC